>NZ_CP059888.1:1324526-2649052 GCF_016469335.1 Flocculibacter collagenilyticus | reverse complement strand
TTAAAGGTAAAATCTTGATAACTGTCGTCATCGTGATAGCGCTTTTTCGCGGTTATACTGTTTTCAGAACGATAGAGAATATCACCATGTTTGCCGTAGATCATAACATCTTCAATAAAGGGATTGTCAGCAAGCTTTTTCACTAAATGCACGATTGCTTTCTTATCTTCATTACTAATGAAATACGCAGCCATGTCTGCCGCTTGAGTAGCCATTGAGCGCGCAGCATTAACCGCAATATGTTGATAATTATTAATACCTTCAACTTTCGCATTTAACCATAAATTTAATAAGACAATTAAAATACAAATTGAAAACCCTAATTGCGCTAATTTACGATAAATGGATGTAGTTCTAATTGCGTTAATAATAGTTCCAAAATTAAAGAGTTAATGGGCTAAAAGTTTGCGAGTTTCTAACGTAGAATGCAATAGCTAAGTTCTATAAGTATTAACGGATTTTGATAACTTGTATAGGCCATTAGGAGTCGTCCTAATGCTTAATCGATAATAAAGAGAAGAATATTAATGAGCGCCACAGCATTTCAGGTAGATGTAACGAACACCGTAGCGTTAACAGCGTTAATGGATGAGCTTGCAGTACAGCAGCAGGCTGCATTTTTTAGCAATGAAAAATTTAGCCATACTTCCAGTAGGGGTGAAATCCCTACTGAGTATCACAAAATTTGCTTATTTGGCCGAGCATTAAATGCTGAAGAGCTACAAACGTGTTTAACGGTATGCTTATTTCCTTCTGTCACCTCTTTTTATTTTTCGTCAATTAAGCCCACTGACACGTTAGAAGCCGCATTCTGCTTTTATTTACGAGCCGATGAAAATGAAGCGACACTAAACAACATCTTTGAAAAGCTGACCAACAGCATTAATGATGTAGAAGTTATTTGCTATGCATCAGCACCGAGACTGAAAAAGCCCGGTTTATTAGTAATGGACATGGATAGCACCGCAATTGATATAGAATGTATCGATGAAATTGCTGTATTGGCGGGAGTGGGTGAACAAGTATCAAAGGTGACAGCCAGTGCAATGCGCGGAGAACTAGACTTTGCACAAAGCTTAATCCAACGAGTAGCAACGCTTAAAGGAACAGAGCAACACGTGTTACAGCAGGTATTAACTAACATGCCACTTATGGAAGGGGTGAAGTCGTTAGTCAATACTTTGAAGGCAAACGGTTGGAAAGTGGCAATCGCATCAGGTGGGTTTACTTTTTTTGCCAATGATTTAAAACACCAGTTAGGCTTAGATGCGGCGATTGCGAATGAGTTAGAAATAATAAATGGCGTTTTAACAGGAAAAGTAACGGGGCAGATTGTTGACGCAAACGTAAAGGCGCAAACAATAAAGCAACTCGCTCAGCAACATGGTATTCCACAAAGTCAAACGGTAGCAATGGGAGATGGTGCCAACGACTTAGTCATGATGAGTGCAGCACAGCTTGGCGTGGCATTTCATGCTAAACCTGCGGTGGTTGAAAAAGCAGATATTGCTTTTCATGACGGTGGGCTTGATCAACTACTCTATGTTTTGTCGTCATGATAAAACAACGCTCCTTATTTATTGATTGTTGTGATGATCATCAGCAGTCATATCAATTGCATTTAAGGCATATTGCACCCGAAGGAAAAGCTAGTTCACCTGTACTCATGGTGCATGGCGCGATAGAAAACGGCAAAATTTTTTACACCCATAAAGGTAAAGGGGTGGGCTGTTTTCTGGCAAGGCAAGGTTTTGACGTATATGTTCTTGACTTGAGGGGACGGGGGCAATCAACCCCAGCCATCTCAAGTAGCAATAAACATGGTCAATTCAATTCAATCGCGCAGCAAATTCCAATCGCCATGAATTATATCCATCAGCTGAACTCAAACCCTATACACCTAGTTGGGCACTCTTGGGGTGGCATTATGCTCACTTCTACATTAGTGCGCTATCCAGACCTGGCTAACATGGTAAGTACGAAATTGTTTTTTGGCACCAAGAGAAGTATTTCGGTAAGCCATTTAAAAAAACGTTTAATGATCGATGTGCTGTGGAATGGCGTTGCACCTTTATTAAGTAAAGTTATGGGGTATTTACCTGCAAAGCAATTACAGTTAGGTAGTGATAATGAAACGTATGACTACTTAAAAGAGTCAAGACCTTGGGTAAATGGTAAACCTTGGAAAGATGTCGTAGATGGGTTTGATTACGAGCAAGCGGCAATAGCACACCAAGACAGATTGTCTAACATTCCGGTATGGCATTTTGCTGCGGTAGATGACCATGTGCTTGGTCACCCAGTCGATGTTAAACGTTTTCAGCGTGAAGCGCAGCAAGAACATGGAAAGTATACTTTATTAGGAAAGGCGCAAGGTAATTTGGCTGATTATGATCATATAACCATGCTTACTCACCCGAAATGTGAACAAGATCATTTTCCACAGATAGCAAAATGGATGCTACAGTTATCTCATTAACGTATTTCTGCGAAAAGAAATGGGTACAAAATGAACGCATTTACAATCAATTTAAAAACACTGATAGCGTTAACCGTGGCTATTGGTATATCAATCACTGTCTACGCAAATAGCGCATTTGATAATGAAAAGATTAATGTTGAATGGAGCTTAGTGGCTGGAGAATACTTAGGGCCGAATGGTGACGCATATCGGCTTATTCCGGCAGGTAATAAATTGTATTATGTTTATAACAACGGACCGAAAAGAGTTTTAGAGCCGCTTGGTGACAATCAATTTAAACTGCAAAAAAGTCCATCTTGGTTAAAAGTAGATATTACAACTAAGCCTAAACAACTTATTTTTTACGCATCAGAAAACGCGGTTCCAGTTACCGCGTTTAATACAAACCGATTAAGGCCGTTATCTCAAGCTAGACCTAAATTCAATGCACCTTAATATTCTTACCTGTTGTTTATCGTCATTAATTTGGGAGTTTATATTTTAACCGCTATAGTTATTCTATACTTGAAAAGTAATTTTTATCAATTAATAGAGGAACATAGTAATGGCAAACGAAGGCTACCATGAACCAGTTGAAGAGCTGTCTGATGAAACGCGTGACATGCATCGCGCTATCATTTCGTTAATGGAAGAACTAGAAGCGGTTGATTGGTATAACCAACGTGTAGACGCTTGCAAAGACGACGAGTTAAAACAGATCTTAATTCATAACCGAGATGAAGAAAAAGAGCATGCCGCCATGGTGCTGGAATGGATCCGTCGTCGCGACAGTAAACTAAGTGAAGAAATGAAAGACTATTTATATACAGATAAGCCAATTGCCCATAAATAGTTAGTACTCATGATAATTGAAATAACGCATGCTTTTTTATCAAATATCTAAGGGTATTCCTACATTCACAACGTGCGTTATTACTTGCTTATTTTTACTTACCGCTATTTTTAATTAGCGTTGCTTTTAATTAGCGTTACCTTTAATGAGGGTTACTTGCCGTGGCACTTTTTAAACTTTTTCTCGCTGCCGCATGGGCAAATATCATTTCTACCTAATATTTTGCTTGGGCGTTCAAAAATTGTTCCCGAATGATATTTCCATTCGTTATTTTCAACAATAAAATCTGATAACTCATGCAACTGATGGTACTCATTACCGTAAAGATAATGAGCGATAAATTCAACTTGGCCAGTGGCATGGTTATTTAGCGCTATATCATCACTGTTAGTAATGTCGAGTTTGATGAACTCTACTTGTTTTGCCCATGCATCAATGTCATCAACAGTGTTATCAAGCTGGCTTTGCTTTGAGTAGGTTTGAAAAATATAATTGCTGTTGCACAGGGTATAGGCTGTAAACCGAGATCGCATTAATTGTTCAGGGGAGTGAGCTTTGCTTTTTCCCTCTATGATTGGGCCGCAGCAATTTTCAAATGGTTTTTCCGAGCAGCAAGGGCATAACGTCATTAGTGTAATTCTATTTAATAGTATTTAGCGTTATTTTCGATTTTATTTAGCGGTAATGCAAATAGCGTAGAGACAAATATTAATTGCCTTGAAACAAGAAGGGGAGTGACCCCTTCTTATTTTTAACATGAGTGAGCTGTTATAAAGTCATTGCGTATTTGAAGTTACTGAGTATTTAAAGCTACGTCAGGCTTGGTTGTTAGTCACCGCCAATCATATCGCCGATACCACCTAATACACTTCCTTCTCCTTGTCGGCTGCCGCCAGCTTTAGGTGCGTGTTCTAGAATTCTGTCAGCCAAACGAGAAAATGGTAAGCTTTGTACCCACACTTTCCCATGCCCGCGAAGGGTGGCCATAAATAAGCCTTCGCCACCAAAGAACATGCTTCGGAGTCCTTTAACGCGCTCAATATCGTAATCAATGCCTGCCGTGAATGCGACTAAGCACCCAGTGTCTAACCTAAGTGTTTCACCGTTAAGCTCTTTTTCAATGACTGTGCCACCAGCATGAAGGAAAGCCATGCCATCGCCTTGTAAGTGCTCTAAAATAAAACCTTCGCCGCCAAAAAATCCGCTGCCAAGTTTACGATTAAATGCGATATCTATTTTAGTGCCCAATGCTGCACATAAAAAAGAATCTTTTTGACAAGTGATTTCTTCGCCAATGGTAGCCATGTTAATTGGGACGATAGACCCCGGAAAGGGGGCGGCAAATGCAACTCGTTTCTTACCCATGCCTTGGTTGGTAAAATGAGTCATAAATAATGATTCGCCGGTGATCATACGTTTGCCAGCAGAGAACAGTTTGCTCATAAAGCCTTGGTTAACGTCTGAACCATCTCCCATTTTGGCTTCATAACTGATGCCATCTTCCATATAGTTCATAGCACCTGCTTCAGCAATAACCGTTTCAGCAGGGTCGAGCTCTATTTCTACCATTTGCATTGAATGGCCAATAATATCGTAATCAATTTCATGACAGCGCATAATAAATGTCCTTTGCTTTGTGATAATCCAATTTTAGATTATCGATATAATTAGCTAAGTGCAATTTGTAGAAAATAAATATTTGTAACTGAATATAGATAAGACACTGTTAGCGTTACATTAGGTTATAGATGTAACGCTAAATTGAAGTGATTTAACAATAAGAGGTGCAATAACGGTTAAGCTGACTCGGCTATTTCAGGCCTGAAAATCGCAGTAGGATTAATAATGAGGCTGTGGGCATTGCCTATTTTTACCATACCACGTAACATTTTCTTTGTGACTTCGTTCAGCTCGAACCCCGTATTCATTAGCTCATTAAGCGACTTTATTTCGTTATTATTAATCGTCACGCTATCTTCCACTTTATCCACCAACAAACCAATATATGGCGTTCTGCCATCTTTAGTAGTGAAAACAATAATTGGCTTATAGCTTTGTTCCACCTGCTCTTTGGCTGAGTCAAACAAGCGGTTTATTTGAGTAGCGTAGGTGGCTCTTACACGGTTAATGTCATCAAGGGCAGGTTGTATTTCTACATTTTTTTTATGATTAAGCGCAGGGGTTAATACTGCAAATAAGTTTTGAAACGGTTCTTCAAAGCGCTCTAAAATTGATTGTAAGTCTTCGTTATCAACGTCAAAGCTGTCCTTCCATTTCATAAACTCTGTTTGTTTCGGGTTAATAGCATGATTAAAGGGCAGGTCGTTTTTAATTGAGTTTTCTAGCGCGTTTAACCAATCAATATGTTCGTGTTCGAACGAACGGAATTTTTCAAATAGTGCTTCATTTGTTTCTTTAGTCGAGCAGTTATTCATAATAATTCCTAAATCGAATACCGGAGTAGGAATATCCATGAAATCTTTCACTCCCAAAAAGCTGTTATCAGGAGAAGGAATATTAGTAAGGTCGCTGTTATATCGTTCGGTTAACAGAATATCGAGAATATCAAACGCAACGTATTTATTGCCTACTTTGAAGTTTACTAAGTCCATGTTTTGCCCTAAACATTTGAATAAATTTGGTACAGCAGTCTTTAGAAGAGTATAGACGTAAACGCGTAAGTTGGAGTTTCAAGTTACAATAAAGCGCGTTTGATAAGGGCAGAATAAGAAAATGCCTTTACTCACATAAATAAGTAAAGGCAGATTGGATGTTAGTGAAGAATGCGAGCGCGAATTGTGCCTTCAATGTTTTTCAGTTCTTGCAGGGCAATTGCACTTTTCTCAGCGTCTAAATCAATAACCACATAACCAATGTGTTCACTGGTTTGAAGGTACTGCGCGGCGATGTTTATACCGTGTGCAGTAAACGCTTCATTAATTTTAGTAAGAATGCCTGGTTTATTTTCATGAATATGCAGAATGCGACTACGGCCTGCTTGTTCGGGTAACGATACTTCTGGGAAATTAACCGCAGATAAAGTGGAGCCATTATCACTATATTTAGCAAGTTTACCCGCCACCTCAATACCAATATTTTCTTGTGCTTCTTGGGTAGAGCCACCAACATGAGGTGTTAAAATTACATTATCAAACTCTCGTAAAGGCGAAATAAATTCTTCTGTATTTGATTTCGGCTCTACTGGGAATACATCAATGGCTGCGCCAGATAGGCGCTTATCGCGCAGTGCGTTAGCTAATGCGTCTATATCAATCACAGTGCCGCGCGATGCATTAATAAGAATTGCACCTTGCTTCATTAAAGCCAATTCAGCTTCACCAATCATATTCTTAGTTTGCGGCGTTTCTGGCACATGCAGAGTAATAACATCACTTTTTTTCAAAAGCTCAGTCATGGTTGACAGTTGGTTGGCATTGCCAAGTGGTAATTTAGTTTCAATGTCATAAAACAGCACGTTCATGCCAATATTTTCAGCCATAATGCCAAGCTGAGTGCCAATATGGCCATAACCAATAATACCTAACGTTTTGTTACGAGCTTCAAATGATCCCGCTGCTGACTTTTGCCACTCGCCTCGATGTGCCATTGCATTTTTTTCAGGAATGCCTCTAAACAATAATAAAATTTCGCCTAATACCAGTTCGGCTACAGAGCGGGTATTGGAAAACGGCGCATTGAATACGGGAATACCACGAATTTGCGTGGCCTCGAGATCTACTTGATTGGTGCCGATACAGAAACAACCAACCGCAACTAATTTCTCTGCGGCAGCAATCACATTTTCGGTGATTTGAGTTCTTGAGCGGATACCAAGAAAGTGAACATCTTTAATTTTTTCAATCAGTTCATCTTCAGGTAAAGAGGTTTTTATATATTCAATGTTGCTGTAACCATTGGCTTTTATTACTTCAATTGCGCTGTGATGAACGCCTTCAAGTAATAGTATTTTTATTTTTTCTTTCGCTAGAGAGATAACGCTCATTTTACTTCCTAAATAGCACAGTGAGTAGGGTTGTCATTTTTATTATGTTAACTAACGACGTTGTTAGCTGTGTATTATGTAAGCAGGTTTAGTATGAATAGCTCATACTAAGGCTGCTTTTAGTGATAATACTGCTCATTATGAGCGTGTTTGAGGCCCATTTGGTGTACCAACAATCACCACGTCTGCTCTACGGTGCGCAAACAAACCATTGCATACAACGCCAACAACGTTGTTTAATTCGGTTTCAAGGTGAAGCGTGCGATGAATCGACATATTATGCACGTCTAAAATAACATTACCGTTATCAGTGACTACGCCTTCACGGTATACTGGGTCGCCTTCAAGTTTAACGATTTGACGCGCAACATAACTGCGCGCCATTGGAATAACTTCCACAGGAAGAGGAAAGTTACCTAATACGTCAACTTCTTTGCTTTGATCAACAATACAAATAAACTTTTTAGCTACGGCGGCAACAATTTTTTCTCGTGTTAGTGCAGCTCCGCCGCCTTTTATCATTTCATTATTTGGGTTTATTTCGTCTGCACCGTCCACATAAATAGAGAGATCTGACACGCTATTTAAATCAAAAACTTCTATACCAAGGGCTTTCAATTTTTCAGTTGAAGCTTCAGAGCTTGAAACAGCGCCCGCTATTTTGTCTTTAATGGTGCCTAACGCATCGATAAAATGATTAACGGTGGAACCAGTACCTACACCAACAATGCTGTCGTCTTCTACATATTCTAATGCTGCCCAAGCTGCTGCTTTTTTCATTTCATCTTGCGTCATGTTTGCGACCTTATTTTTGATTGTTGTTTGAGTTTAGGGCATGCCCTAATTATGTATATAGCTATGTTTAAATTTGCACTCGTTTTTTCGATTATAACGAAATGTGAATATAGCGAAATGCTTAATTTAAGTAATTACTCTATTTTTAAAAATTAAATGCCGAGTCGGTGTAAGTATTTGTGAAATAGGTATATCCCAACTTTCAGTTGGAACATGATCTATTTCTTGGCAGTCGTGTGCTAAACCAATTACGTGGGTGTTTTGGCTTGTACCGTTTACCTGTGTTAATGCTGATAGCGTTCTATCATAAAATCCACCGCCCATTCCTAAACGGTTGCCTTGTTGGTCGAATGCGACCAAAGGCGTAAAAATAATATCGAAGTGATGAATAGGAAGAATATAGCGGCAATCAAGAGCAGGCTCTGCAATACCAAATCGATTGTGGGTCATTGGTGTAGTTGGAGTATATTGCTGAAAAATCAGATGACCTTTGCTAAAAGGATGGAGAATGGGTAAGTAGACGTGCTTATGTTGTTGCCATAATGCCTGAATAAGAGGGAGTGTATCTAGCTCACCATCATTAGCGGTGTAAATAGCGATATTCTTAGCAGTAGTAAACAAATCTATACAATTTACTTGCTCAACAAGCTGGTTTGCAGCTTGGATTTGCGCTTCTTTAGATAGTTGTTGTCGCCTAGCGCGAATTGATTTTCTAATATCTTGTCTAATCACGTTCAACTAATTTATCTGATTTTATTCACTAAATTCTAGCATAGGGAATACTTAGAATTAACGACTAATTTCAGCTAAATGCTTAGCTAAGTCAGTTTTGCAACATTAGTAACGCACTTCATTGCAGAGTGGTTAATCCATGCTATTTTTCTAATAAAGGTATCTACCTTGGGTGACCGTTATGAACAAGTACACTTGCAAAGGTAAAGAAGGAAGTTTTTACCAATTACATACTAACCAAACCGATCAAGGATGGACTATCGATATTACATTCGACATTGTTGATAATAATCATCTGCAAAATATCCACTTTTACAGTGAAAGTTACTTCCCATCGGAAGAAGACGCCATTAAAACAGGGCAACAGATTTACAATGAAGAAAGTAGGAAGTTGAAGTAGAAAGTTGAAGTAGGGGATAAGTTTTTAACCACTAAACTCAGTAAGAATTTGGGTAAAAATGCGATAACTTAGGGAAATACGTTATCGCATTATCCAAATTGTAACTGGCTAGATTGCACCAGCCATGAATGGTTTTACAAGTCAGACTATAAAGCTAACGCCAATTCTGTACCTTGTTTAATCGCACGTTTTGCATCTAGTTCAGAGGCAACATCAGCACCACCAATTAAGTGGCCTGAAGGGTGATTAATTTGTTCGGCTAAGGTTCTATTTGGCTCTTGGCCAGCACATATAATGACGTTATCAACGTCTAATAACTGATACTCCCCGTTCACGTTCACATGTAATCCAGCGTCATCAATTTTTAAATATTCACAACCTGCCAGCATCTGCACACCACGTTTTAATAAGCCTGCTTTATGTGCCCAACCTGAGGTTTTACCAAGGTTTGCGCCTACTTTAGTGGTTTTACGCTGTAGTAGATAAAGTTGACGGGCACTGCGGCTAAATGTTGGTTTCATACCTTCTACACCACCGCGCGCTTGCATGGTCATATCAATACCCCATTCGTTCATAAAGGTAGGAATGTGTTGGCTGGCTGACTGCCCTTCATGGGCAAGATATTCACATATATCAAAACCGATACCACCAGCGCCAATCACAGCCACTTTTTTACCTACGGTTGCGCCATTCATCACATCAATGTACGACAATACTTTTTCATGGTTAACACCTTCAATTTCAGGTGTACGAGGAGTAATACCAGTGGCGTAGATGACTTCATCAAACTCATTATCTTTAAACGTGTCGGCATTAACTGTGGTGTTCAGTTTCACGTCAATGTTATGAATTTCTAGCTGGCGTGCAAAGTAACGAAGCGTTTCGTAGAATTCTTCTTTGCCCGGTATGCGTTTAGCAATATTAAATTGTCCACCTATCTCTGATGCACTATCGAATAATGTAACACTGTGTCCGCGTTGTGCCGCGGTGACCGCGCTTGCTAAGCCAGCAGGGCCTGCACCAATTATCGCAACGCGCTTAGAGTGACTTGCTTGCGTAAGCGTTAATTCAGTTTCATGGCAAGCGTATGGGTTAACTAAGCAACTAGTTAGCTTTCCTTCAAATACATGATCTAAACAAGCTTGGTTACAGCCTATACAGGTATTAATTTCGTCACTTTTTTCTGCAAGGGCTTTGTTTACAAGGTGCGGATCTGCTAAAAACGGGCGAGCCATTGAAATCATATCTGCGTCACCTCGAGCAAGTACCTCTTCTGCTACTTCTGGCATATTAATACGGTTAGAGGTAACTAGCGGCACTGTAAGTGCTTCACGCATTTTTGCCGTTACCCAAGTGAATGCTGCACGTGGCACTTTTGTGATAATGGTCGGAATTCGCGCTTCATGCCACCCAATGCCCGTGTTGATAATGGTTGCGCCTGCTTTTTCAATTGCTGTACCAAGTGAGACAACTTCTTCGTATGAACTCCCTTGCTCAACCAAATCAAGCATAGATAAGCGGAAAATAATGATAAAGTGTTCACCAACCGCTTCACGTACTTGGTTAACAATTTCAACGGCTAATCGAGTGCGGTTCTCATACTCGCCACCCCAGCCATCGTCACGGTGGTTAGTGCGCTTAGCAATAAACTGGTTAATGAAATAACCTTCTGAACCCATAATCTCAACGCCATCGTAACCTGCTTCTTTGGCAAGCGAAGCGCTGTGTACAAAATCATTTATTTGTTGATTAATTTCTTCTTCAGAAAGTGCTTTAGGCTTTATTTGGTTAATCGGTGCTTGAATAGCTGATGGCGCGACTGCTTTAGGGTTGTATGCGTAACGTCCGGTATGAAGTATTTGCATACAAATTTTGCAGTCGTACTGGTGAACGGCGTCAGTAATTAATCTATGGTTTTCTACATCTTTAGTCGTTTGCATACACGCCGCGCCTACAAAGCCAGCGCCTTCCTCATTAGGGCTAATTCCTCCGGTTACAATTAAACCTACGCCGCCTTCTGCGCGTTGTCGGTAAAATTCAGCAATACGGGCAAAGCCATTAGGCACTTCTTCAAGTCCTAAGTGCATAGACCCCATCATGGCTCGGTTTTTTAATTGTGTAAATCCAAGATCTAACGGTTCAAACAAATGCGGATATTTAGAATGTGCTTGGCTCATAACGGTACCTAGTTGAAATTTAAATGTGATCCAGACGTTTTATTATTTTTGATGTTAATCTAGACGCTGTCTAGTTCTAAAATAACGTTGTATTTTGACACTGTCAAGATGCTTTGCTAGATTGTCGATGAATCTTAAGTTAGAAAATGTGGTAGTAAAGAAATTGTGGTAAAAGCTAAATACCATCATGGTGATTTAAATAAATCGTTGTTAGAAGCTGCAACTCAAATCATTAAAGAAAACGGTGTTGACTCACTGTCTATGCGAAAGCTAGCTGATAAGGTGGGTGTCTCGCGTACAGCGCCATATCATCACTTTAAAGATAAAAATGCTTTGCTTTGCGCTATTGCAGCGGCGGGTTTTAATAAACAAATAGCGTTGTTAAAACGGTATACAAAAACTGATGATACTGACAGCAGTGCCAGTGACAGCAATAACCAACAAAATAATAAGGCTGTGTTTGAAGAATATGTGATGGCGTATATAGAATTTGCCAACAAAAACTCTGCTACTTATGACTTAATGTTTGGTAAAGAAATTTGGAAGCTTGGTCAACCTAGTGATGCGTTGAAACATATTTCTAAACAAAGCTTTCAATCGTGGGTTCAGTGGATAGGGGACTTACAAAAAGCAAACGTACTCGCTAGTGAAGAGTCCGCTTTGCGGATGGCACAAGTCTGTTGGGCAACGTTACATGGTTTAAGTCGCTTACTTAACGATGGCGTATATGAGCAATCCCACGGGTTATCAGCAATGGCTAAAATTACCGCTAAAATGCTAACAACCGGACTTTCATCACACAATTAGAGTGATTATGTGCTGCAATTATTATTATGAGGTGCAACTTATAACCACACGAGTATAATTCGGCAGTCTTAACACCACATAAGTAAACGAGTTTTACAACTTAAGGAAACCTAATGTCAAAAGATGATAACGAGCAAATCTTATCTATTCCTCCAAGTACACTTGTGTTCAGTGAAGAGTTCGGCTGGGGAGAGACGTTTACGGGGATCACAGGAATTAACGAGCAAACAACAATAAGGTTTGCTCACGGCAGAGAATTAATAACCGCTAGAAAAATTATTGAAGAATTAATCCCTGCTGCTGAAAATCATCCAGATAAAGACAAGCAATAGCGTTGAACCAAGCCATCAACGAAAGCTAGCTGATGGCTAAGATAGATTGAAGACCGCTCCGTTTTGTTATTCCGGCTTTTCAGATATTTCTTTGATGGTGACAGAGCCTTGAGGGATGCGTTTATATTTATTTAAAAAAGAAAACACTTTAGTAGCGCCATATTGCTCGGCAAATAAAGTAATGTTTTTATCATTACATTCAACGGTATTCGCCACATAGACTCTGGTTAAGTTTAGTTTACTTATTTGGCGCATTAATTTACTTTTTTTATCTTTAGCAGCATTAACGCACAACTTCGTATCGTCGCTATTATCGGTCGGAATAAACTCATATATTGCGGCATTAGAATGCGCAGCGAATACTAGCGTAGCAGCTACAATTGCAGTATTTAAGATTTTCATAACGTATCTTCCTTTGCAGTGTGCTTTAGCACCAACTTAACTCTTTTAGTCAGTGCTCCCCAAGCGTAAGTGTGTTTGTTGATGGGTTATTAAAAGATAGTAGAAATTTATTTGGAGAAGCTTTAAACAAAGCAAGAAAGCGTATTTTTATTGTTACATTTTAATTCAAACACGTTTGGGGTTAGGCCTGAGCAAGGTATCAGTGAACAGAGCTAAAAAGAGGTGTAGTAGTGCATTGCACTAATAAAAAATGGTGTTCCCCGAGTGTGCCGCATGAAGCAGTTGCCCTTGAACCGTAGGTTCAAGGCGGAACTTACATCTAAGCCGTAGGCTTCCCGGTACATGCCAGGCTTGCACAATAGCAAAGAATATAAATCCCTGTTGTAAGTTTATCGGCTAGGGACTCGCTGCTAAATTGCAAACACCCCAGGGAACATAATACGTATTTAAATGATAACTTTTTTAAATCACACAAAGCACTTAAAAAGTTACATTTAAATATACATTATCTACGCTTCTTTCGCTTTCCTTTTGCCTTGTAATCAAAATGCTTTTTAGCTTCAGGCTTTTTAGAATCAGACTGTTTAGGTTCAGCGCTTTTATTTGTTGAGCTATTTGTGCCATTGGTTGCAACTGTGCCGGTATCAGGATTTTCAACCATAAAGCTACTTAAGTTGTTTTTGCCACTATTTTGATTAAGTCTCACAGCCTGAGCCAAGCTGTTGTTCATGTAGTGGTCTTCATCCATAAACTGCATTGAGTTGGCACTTTTATGGGATGCCTGTGGCACGCTTTGGTTATTTTTTTGCTGTTCTGTAGCGGTCGCTTCAACCGCGATAGCTTCATTTGGCTCGTTAATTGATTCACCGTCTTGAATGTTGATGTTGGTATTGATATCCGCATTCAACTGCGTGCTCGCACTTTTAACTTCAGCCAATTGTTCTTCAATGCTTTGCGTCATATGAGCCAACGCATCGAGTTTTTCAGACTTATCTGCTATTTCTACTGCTTGTTTCTCAACGGTTTGACTAAGCGAGTCATATTTAGACTGAAGTTCAAGCAGTTCATGACAAATATTAAAAGCGGTTAATACTAAGGCGTTTTCGTTTCCTTGAAGCTTAGAGTGCTTTTTAGCATCAAGCAATCTTTCTTCAAGCTTACTTGCTGTTTTAAACAGCTCATGTTCTTTGCCTTCGGGACAACGAAAGGTATATTGTTTTTCTAAAAGAGTAATAACTACTTGTTTATTTTGCATTATACCGCCTTAACTCTAAATTCCATTTAGTTGTTTACTGGCTTAACTGTAATAGAAAAGCTAAAAATTCACCTCTTTAACATGCACTTTATAAGTCCCTGAAAGTCCACCAAAAAAAGGATGCGCACTATAACGTTAGCGCCACCAGTATTCAAGAGATATTCAATGCATAAAGCAGCAAAATCATTAAATAAAAGGCGGTTGAATTTAACGTATTCATTTTTAGTGAGGGTCAATGCCATAAAAACAAGTCGTAATATAAAAATATACTGATAATTTATTTATTAACTTTTGTTTGGCGCTTTTATAATCGTTGTACTTTTAGTGATTTATAATATTAGAGTGTGTTAACTGGTATAGTGCGAAACCTAGTGATAGGATCAAACTAATGAATTTAAAAAGAGCGTAGAATCCATGTCTGATGACATTTATATCAACATAAAAAATCTTCAAAGTTTATTCGATCAGTTTGATATTTACGCCACCCCTTATGAAGTGCATGGCATTGTTACTGGCATGGTGTCGGGTGAAGTAGAAGAAACAGAGCAGGACGACGTACTTACATTATTAAGCGACTTAATTAATGATGGTCAAAATTTTGCGAAAGCATTAAAGCAACCTTTATATTCAATGTATCTGGAAACTAAAGATGGTTTATCAGATACCGATCTCCAGTTTATGCCATTACTTCCCGACGATGACGAGCCACTTTCAGACCGCATCGAAAGTTTAATTGGTTGGATTCAAGGCTTCTTAGTTGGCTTTGGCGTACGTAAAACAGATTTAAAAGATGCCTCTGATGATGTGCAAGAGGCACTTAATGACTTTGCTGAAATCACTCGAATGGATACGGATATGTCTGAAGAGGAAGAAGCAGAAGAAGCCTACTTTGAAATTGTTGAGTATGTGCGTGTATCGGCCTTACTATGCTTCACCGAATTTCATCAGCAAATGAAGTCAATAAAAGCTAAAAAACCTACCTTGCATTAATATGAGCAGTCCCATGATGTCATCAATTGCGATAACAGAATTTAAAGCGCGTCGTGAACGTGTATTAGCGCAAATGGAAGCAGGCGCGGTTGCATTGTTTCCGGCAGCCTCTGAAGTTACCCGTAGTCGTGATACTGAATTTCCTTTTCGTCAAGACAGTGACTTCCATTACTTAACAGGATTCCCTGAGCCAGACGCCATATTGGTATTGATAAAAGCAGACAACAATACTCCGAATAGCCAAAATCAGTCTATGCTATTTTGTTTGCCAAAAGATCCGGTTGCAGAAATATGGCAGGGAAGACGCTTCGGCCAAGAACAAGCCGCACAAAACTTCCTGTTCGACCAAGCCTATTCCCTTGATGAAGCTGAAAGGCAACTCATCGATATTTTAAATGGCGTTCAGCATATTTACTTTAGCCAAGGCAGTTACGCTGCATTTGATACGTTTATATTCGATTTACTGAGTAAATTACGTAGTAATCCTAAAAAAGGTTGGAAAGCGCCTCAGCAAATTACCGATGTCAGACATATCGTTCACGAAATGCGACTATTTAAATCGGACGCTGAAATAGCGGTAATGAGACAGGCCGGAGCCATCTCTTGTGAAGCACATAAACGCGCCATGCAATTTGTGCAGCCAGGCGCTACAGAGTTTCAAATTGAAGCGGAATTACATCATCACTATGCAATGAACGGAGCACGTTATCCGGCTTATGGCACTATTGCGGGTAGTGGTGACAACGCATGCATACTGCATTACACCGAAAATAACGCCGAGCTTCATGACGGCGACTTACTGTTAGTTGATTCAGGGTGCGAATTAGCAGGTTATGCCGCCGACATCACCAGAACGTATCCGGTTAATGGTCAATTTAGTAAAGAGCAAGCTGCGTTATATCAAATCGTGCTAGATGCACAATTAGCCGCGCTAGAATATACAAAGCCGGGCGGTACACTCAAGCAAGCCGCAGACGTTGTTAATCGCATTATTACGCAAGGCTTGGTGTCTTTGGGTATTTTGCAAGGCGATGTTGAAGCATTAATCGAACAAGCTCAGCATAAACGGTTTTATATGCATGGGTTAGGGCATTGGCTGGGGCTAGATGTACACGATGTTGGTGAATACAAAATTAATGATGTAGAGCGACCGTTCGAACCGGGCATGGTGTTAACCATTGAACCTGGTATCTACATTAGCCAAAGCGAAGCGGTTGACGACAAGTGGAAAGGAATTGGGATCCGTATAGAAGACAATATCCTTATTACAGAACACGGGTACGACAACCTCACTCAGGCAGTACCAAAAACTATCGCTGAAATAGAGGCCTTGATGAAAAAGGTTGATTAATATTAACAGCCTTTTATGGATTTGTTCGTACCATATAATTAACTCAGCATATTAATAAATATAAAACGGTTTAACAGTTAGCAATGAAATATGATCTCGTTATTGCAGGTGGTGGAATGGTAGGGGCGCTGCAAGCTTATGCTATTGCGCGGTCTTGTCCACAGTTGAATATAATGGTTATTGAGGCTGTTAAACCTGCCACTACCGAAACTGAGCAACGCCATCCAAGTTTTGACAACAGAGCGCTAGCGCTAGCCGACGAAACGGTAAACACTTTTAAACAACTGGATGTATGGCGCGAATTGAAAAAATACGCTCAGCCCATCGAGCATATACATATATCCGACAAAGGCCATATCGGAAAAACCTATTTATCTGCTGCCGAGTTTAATATTGATGCCCTAGGTTACGTTATCGAAGTTAATCAACTTGGACTACTATTCCCTCAATTAGCAGCAAGCCAACCAAATATTACATGGCAATGCCCAGACTCAATTGAAGCAATAGCGTCATCCCAGCAAGAGCAAGTACTTACATTAAGGTCAGGCGATGTTGTACGTACTCAATTACTTGTTGCCGCTGACGGTGCTCAGTCGAATGTACGGCAACTGCTAGGTGTGAATACCCAAGTAGAGGACTACCAGCAAACGGCTATCATCGCTAATATCGAAGTGGCGGGTGGTCATCATAATAAAGCGTATGAACGATTTACTGCGTCTGGACCTATTGCGTTATTACCGCTGACCGATAATCGATACTCATTAGTCTGGACCATTGATGCCACTACCCCAAGCGCCCATCAGTATTTGCTTGATTGCGATGAAACTACCTTTCTAGCTGAATTGCATAAGGTGTTTGGCTACCGCGCAGGACAATTAACTAAGGTAGGCAAACGAAGTGCTTATCCTCTTCAGTTAGTAAAAGCAGAGACGACAGCGGTTCATCGCACCGTGTTTTTAGGTAATGCATCGCATACGGTTCATCCTATAGCAGGACAGGGGTTCAACTTAGGCCTACGCGATATTACTACGCTAACAGAATTGGTTACTCAGGCTACACAGCATTCGGCTGAACTTGGCGACTACGCATTCATAAGATGTTACAGCCAGCAAAGACAAAAAGACATTACGCGCGTAATACAGTTAACCGATGGTCTGGTTCGCTTATTTTCCAATAGTTATAAAACGCTTGCCTTTGGTCGTACGCTAGGCTTATTCAGTATGCAAATGTTAAGTTGTTTAAAGCGTCCTATTGCGCATCAAGCGATGGGATGGAATCACACCACAGGCAGTGACGAGGATAAATTTTGATTTCAACCGATGTAATAATTGTTGGTGGCGGATGCGTAGGACTAACGTTGGCGGCTGCACTAGGTGAAAAGCAAATCAATTGTGTTGTGATAGATGCCCAACCGCTCCCGAACGATTTACCTAAACTGCCAGACACCAGAGTTAGTGCAATAAGCGCGGCAAGTGAAGCAATCTTTAAGCGCTTAGGTGTGTGGCCGCTAATTGAATCGCAACGGCTACAACCTTATCAGGGCATGAGCGTATGCGAGCAAGATAGCTTTGGGGCTATCGAATTCTCAGCACAAAGCATTCACCAGCCACGGCTCGGTCATATTATAGAAAATAACGTCATTCGCAGAGCGTTACTAACACGTTTAGCGTCACTCAACAGTGTCACCGTAATGTTTGAGCAGCAATGTAACAGTATTAATGTGGGTGAGCGTGAAGCCATGGTTGCGCTTCAAAACGGTTCGCCGATTATTGGCAAATTAATTGTAGCGGCGGATGGGGCAAATTCGTTTGTAAGAAAACAGTTTGATTTTCCGCTTACATTTTGGGACTACGATCACACCGCAATAGTTGCCACCGTTGCTACTGAATTACCGCACCAGTCGATTGCTCGGCAAATATTTTTGCCAACTGGACCATTGGCATTTTTACCACTGAATGACGCAGAATATGAGGCACAACCTGAAGCACAGTCTGAATCCCATTCAGCGCCACATCTTTGCTCTATTGTGTGGTCGACTTCGCATGAACATGCGCAAGCACTAACCGCAATGGAAGAGAGAGAATTCAACAAAGCATTAACTGCTGCGTTTAATAATCAGCTAGGATTGTGTAACGTTATTTCTGCCAGAACTGCAATTCCACTGCGCATGCGTTATAGCCAAGATTGGATTAAACCGCGTGTAGCATTAATGGGAGATGCTGCTCAT
The DNA here is from genome assembly GCF_016469335.1 of Flocculibacter collagenilyticus. NCBI lineage: Bacteria > Pseudomonadati > Pseudomonadota > Gammaproteobacteria > Alteromonadales > Pseudoalteromonadaceae > Flocculibacter > Flocculibacter collagenilyticus. The sequence goes on along the minus strand of NZ_CP059888.1, from coordinate 2,630,267 downwards.
ACCATACACCCATTAGCTGGGTTGGGTATGAATTTAGGTTTAATGGATGCCGCTGCATTAGCGCAAACCATCATAAGCCAATTAGCCGCATCAAAAGACATTGGTGACGTAAGCGCTTTACGCAGTTACGAGCGTTGGCGAAAAGCGGAAGCGCAAACAGTTATAGCTGCAATGGAAGGGTTAAAGCGTTTATTTACCGGAACTAACCCATTGTTAAAGTTTGTTCGAAGTGTTGGGCTTTCTGCAACAGATAAGTTAACCCCCGTAAAACATCAAATTATTCAGAATGCAATGGGCTTGAAGGGCGACTTACCTGATTTAGCAAAGCCCCTTACAAGGCTGTCTCACGATAATCAGGATGTACATTAGGGCCAACAGGCCCTAGCAGTTGAACGCTTACTTCCGCTTTATTCGTCATTTTTATCATTCAGATAAGTAATGGTAATGTTGTTTAGGCGTTAATGATATTTTTAACTGGTTATACCAGTAGGAATTATTTGCTTAGCTCACTTATTAGATGTTTTGATATTAGTAAAACTAATGTGATATGGGTGTGACATCCCGATCACATAATGTATAATCCTGCACCATTATTCCTCTTTGTATCTTTTTCAAAGTGCTGAATCTCAAAAATAATAAGAGTAGTACTGAAAGAGTATTGAAAAAATAATTCTGAAGGTGTGCGATGACAAATCAAACCGTGTTACATGCTAAACATTTGGAAGCCGGCGCTAAAATGGTCGACTTTCATGGTTGGGAAATGCCAATCAACTACGGCTCTCAAATAGAAGAGCACCACGCTGTTAGGCAAGACGCAGGTATGTTTGACGTATCGCACATGACCATCGTTGATATTCAAGGCACTCAAGCCAAACCTTTCCTACGCCGTCTACTGGCAAACGATGTTGAAAAACTTAAAACAAGTGGCAAAGCGCTATACACAGGCATGCTTAATGATGACGGCGGTGTAATTGATGACTTAATCGTTTACCACTTTGATGAACAAAATTACCGTATTGTTGTTAACTCTGCCACGCGTGAAAAAGATTTAGCTTGGCTAACAAAGCAAAGTGCTGACTTTGACGTTGTCATTTCTGAGCGTTCAGACTTTGGCATGATTGCAGTGCAAGGGCCTAACGCTAAAGCAAAAGTAGCAAAGGTTTTAACTGAAGAACAGCAGCAAGCAGTTGCCGAAATGAAGCCGTTTTTTGGTGTTCAGACGGGCGACTTATTTATTGCTACCACAGGTTATACTGGCGAAGACGGTTACGAAATTATTATCCCTGAAGCCGACACCGCTAATTTCTGGCAAAAGCTATTAGATGCAGGCGTAGCACCAGCAGGTTTGGGCGCTCGTGACACTTTAAGGCTGGAAGCCGGCATGAACTTGTACGGTTTGGATATGGATGAAACCGTATCACCGTTAGCAGCTAACATGGGCTGGACAATTGCATGGCAACCGGAAGAGCGCGACTTCATTGGCCGCACTGCACTTGAACAGCAAAAAGCGCAGGGCACAGACAAACTAGTCGGCTTAGTGCTAGAAGAAAAAGGCGTACTGCGTAGCGGATTAAAAGTCATTGTAGACGGTGGCGAAGGCGTGATCACATCAGGCACATTTTCACCAACCTTGGGTCACAGCATTGCAATGGCGCGTGTGCCTGCAAGTGTGGGTGACACAGCGCAAGTTGAAATGCGTAAAAAATTGGTCACAGTAAAAGTGATTAAACCAAGTTTTGTTCGCCAAGGTAAAAAAGTATTCTAATATAGTAGTGGATAAACGTGTTTCATCTGTTTTTGCGTATTTAATTCTCATTAACTACTGAAGCAAAAAACTATCTAAACTGATAAGACCAATAATTAAAAAGCTCAACATAAATGGCTTCAACTATAGCTTCAACTATAAAAGTTAAGGAAAAAGAATAATGAGTAATATTCCTGAAGATTTAAAATATGCTACGTCACACGAATGGGTTCGTAATGAAGGCGACGGTACGTTTACAGTAGGTATTACTGAGCACGCACAAGAGTTGCTTGGTGATATGGTATTTGTTGAGCTTCCTGAAGTTGGTGATGATGTTGATGCTGGCGATGACTGTGCAGTGGCAGAGTCAGTAAAAGCAGCGTCTGATATTTATTCACCACTTAGCGGTGAAATAGTTGCAGTGAATGGCGATCTAGAAGATTCACCAGAAACGGTAAACTCAGACCCATACGGCGATGGCTGGTTATTCAAAGTTAAAGCATCGGATGACTCTGAGCTATCTAACTTACTGGATGCTGAAGGTTACCAAAACAGCATCGACGAAGACTAATTTTTAGTTGTTACTTTTTAAGCCTCGCAATAGTCGAGGCTTTATTTTTTATTGCGTGACTACTTTTTATCTCATGCCGATTTATTATGGTGTGGGAGTAATACGAAACCGCTGCGAACCGAACTTAAGCTACCAATAATTAGGCGTGTTAACCTTTCAAAGCTGAGTCATCGTGGCGCTAATGATTAATAAAATTTGTATCCTATTTGTGTAAGAGGTATCAAAACTAATGACTAATACTACAGTCAATTCACTAGAGCATCTTGAACAAAAACAAGATTTTATACAGCGCCACATAGGCCCTGATGCTGTGCAAACAGAAGCCATGTTAAATAGCATGGGGCTTAACAGTATGGATGAATTGATTTCACAAACTGTTCCAGAGTCAATCAAATTACCTCAGTCACTTAACATTGGCGACAGCCGAACAGAAGTAGACGCACTTAATTATTTAAAAAGTATCGCAAAAGAAAACAAAGTCTTTAAGTCATACATTGGTAACGGGTATCACCCAACATTAACGCCTAATGTAATTTTAAGAAACGTATTAGAAAATCCAGGTTGGTACACGGCATACACACCGTATCAGCCAGAAATTGCACAAGGTCGTTTAGAAGCGTTATTAAACTTTCAACAAATCACATTAGATTTAACCGGCATGGAGCTAGCCAGTGCGTCGTTACTAGACGAAGCCACTGCGGCGGCCGAAGCCATGGCGTTAGCTAAGCGTGTATCAAAAAACAAAAAAGCAAATACCTACTTTATTGCTGACGACGTGCACCCACAAACCATCGACGTAGTAAGAATGCGTGCAGAAATGTTTGGGTTTGACATAGTCGTTGGCAATAAAAATGAAATTGCCGACCGTGAAGATATATTTGGTGCCTTACTACAATACACATCAACTTCGGGCGAAATTAACAATATCGAACCCATTATAGCTGCAGCACAAGCCAACAAAGCCGTAGTTGCTATTGCGGCTGATATTATGAGCTTAATGTTATTAAAATCGCCGGGCTCAATGGGGGCAGATGTGGTACTAGGTTCAGCCCAGCGCTTTGGTGTACCAATGTGTTACGGTGGCCCTCATGCAGCATTTTTTGCCACGAAAGACAAACACAAACGCTCATTACCAGGTCGCATTATTGGTGTTTCAAAAGATCGCCGTGGCAATCCAGCATTACGCATGGCAATGCAAACGCGCGAGCAACATATTCGCCGCGAAAAAGCCAACTCTAACATTTGTACAGCGCAAGTATTACTCGCTAACATGGCATCGTTTTACGCGGTATACCACGGACCAGTTGGCCTTAAAACCATTGCACAGCGCATTCACCGTTTAACCGATATTTTAGCGTCAGGCTTACAAAAAAGTGGCGTGCAACTTATGCACGACACATGGTTTGATACCATTACGTTTAAAACGGATCATAAAGCCGACATCATTGCACGTGCAGAGCAGCATCAAGTGAACCTGCGCAGCGACATAGACGGTGCCATCTCTATTTCTTTAAGCGAAGCAACCACACGCCAAGACATTGCTGAGCTATTCGATATTATCTTAAACAAACAGCACGGTTTAGACGTAGAACAACTTGACGACGAAGTAATGGCAAATGGTACTAATGCCATACCAGAAGAGTTTGTAAGACAAGACGCAGTACTAACCCATGCAAACTTCAACAGCTATCACTCTGAAACAGACATGCTGCGCTATATTAAGCGTCTTGAGAATAAAGATTTAGCGTTAAATCACTCAATGATCTCGCTAGGCTCATGCACCATGAAGCTAAATGCAACCGCAGAGATGATCCCAATTACATGGCCAGAGTTTGCCAATATGCATCCTTTCTGCCCTAACGAGCAGGCAAAAGGTTATCACAAAATGATAAACGAACTGTCTGACTGGTTAATCGACATCACAGGGTATGATGCACTTTCTATGCAGCCTAATTCAGGTGCGCAAGGGGAATATGCAGGCCTAATCGCAATTCAAAAGTACCATGAAAGCCGTGGCGACTCGCACCGTAATATTTGCTTAATTCCTAGTTCTGCACACGGAACTAACCCAGCCTCAGCACAAATGGCAAGCATGAAAGTGGTCGTGGTAGAGTGCGATAAAAAAGGGAATATCGACATTGCCGACTTAACCGCAAAAGCAACCGAGCTAAAAGATCAGCTTTCGTGCTTAATGGTTACGTACCCATCTACGCATGGTGTATATGAAGAAACTATTCAGCAAATTTGTGACATCGTGCATGAAAATGGCGGCCAAGTGTATATGGACGGAGCCAACATGAATGCACAAGTGGGTATTACGTCACCGGGCTTTATTGGCTCTGACGTATCACACTTAAATCTACATAAAACATTCTGCATTCCACATGGTGGTGGTGGCCCGGGTATGGGGCCAATAGGTGTTAAATCGCACCTAGCGCCATTTTTACCAAACCACCCTGTTATGAAGCTTGAAGGCACAGGCGAAAACAACGGTGCAGTGTCAGCCGCACAATTTGGTAGCGCAGGCATACTGCCAATTTCATGGGCATACATTGCCATGATGGGCGACGACGGCCTAAAACAAGCAACGGAATACGCCATTCTTAACGCCAACTACTTAGCTAATCAACTAAGCCAACACTACCCAATTTTATACACAGGTAGAAATGGCCGCATAGCACACGAATGTATAGTTGACCTAAGACCGCTTAAAGAAGCCACAGGCATCACAGAAATGGACGTAGCAAAACGCTTAATGGACTACGGCTTCCACGCACCAACCATGTCGTTCCCAGTAGCGGGCACACTAATGATAGAGCCAACAGAAAGTGAATCTAAATTTGAAATCGACAGATTTATTGAAGCCATGGTTGCTATTCGTGGTGAAATTGCAAAAGTAGAGTCGGGCGAGTGGACACTAGACAACAATCCACTACATTTTGCACCACACACCCAGCAAGACGTACTAGATCCTGAATGGAACCGCGCATACGACAGACAATATGCTGCATTCCCAGTGGCATCCGTCGCCAACGACAAGTTCTGGCCAACCGTAAGCCGCATCGACGACGTATACGGCGACAGAAACCTAATATGCTCATGCCCAGCGGTGGAGAGCTATAGGGACGAGTAGGGTGTTGTTGTGATCATGTAATTAAGTGGGTTAACACAACTTTTCAAAAGGTGAGCATTTTGCTCACCTTTTTTGTTTTGACTATTAGATATATTATTCTTTACCTCAATGTAGTTGATTCGCGTTCATGACAAAGGTAAGAAGGAAAAATTGGTGCTAATCAGTTTGCGAGGATTTGAATGGCTAGCATTCTATATTGGTAAGATCAGACCTATGTTTGCATTCATTGGTTCTGGAAAGGCTCTATTCCTAGCTAACAATGGCAAACGCTATGTGCCGGGTAAATTGTCTGATATGGCCACACAGTATGTGAAGTTAGCATGGGTTGATCATACTGGCGCGTGTCATTTATACCGCTACAACACCGATGTTAGACAATGGTGCTGACCTTCGCCATATCCAAGAAATACTAGGCCATGCCAGTATCCTCACTACGCAACTTTACACTCATGTTAGCCGTAAGAAGTTATCTGAGGTTTATGAAGCAACTCATCCGTCTGCCGAAGGTGGTAGTGGGTTGTTTTAATCAGATAATTATCGCTTGATTTATTGTATATTATTATGCACTTAATTATTATGTAACATTAAAGTGAGTAGTAGCAAAATAACAAGGACGGGTGAGTGTGACAAAGAAAGATAAGAGAAGTGAACTGTTAAATTTTTTTCGTGAAAAAGAGAAAAATAAAACACATTTCACGTATGCAGAAGCTGCTGCTGAAACTGGATACAAATCTGACTCCATCAGCAAATTTGTTAGTGAGAACCTCAAGGGAAAGTACATATTTCAAAACAAAAGGCCCTATTGGTACAGCCAAGGGTTACTTTCCTTAAGTGATGATGATTTCTTCAGAATAACTTCTCAAAGCACACAAGCTAAGGTTCTTAGTGATGATGAAAAGCTATACCAAAAACTAATCAAAAGAAGCCTAAACGCCTTTACAGTTGCTTTGGAGGTTTATAACCGACCAAGCTTAGAAAATAGAGTTGAAGCCTTTGCTATTATGATGACTAATGCTTGGGAGCTTTTGCTTAAAGCGCAAATACTAAAGGCACAAGGGTTTGATTCACTATTTGAAGAAAATGGAAGAAGCATCCCTGTTGGACAAGCAATAGACTTTCGATATCCAAGTAAAAGTGCAGATAAGGATAATCTAAATCAACTAGTTTCATTAAGAAACGATGCAGTTCATTTACTTTTACCAGAAATACAGCCGCAATTGTCTAGGCTATTTCAAACATCAGTTTTGTTGTATCAAGAAGAGTTTGCTCATCAAGAGGGGTATGCTCCTCTTTCTGATCAAAGTGTAGGCATGTTGAGTTTAGTGATTGATGGTCCAGAACCAGATATGGCTATTTTAAAGGATGAATACGGTAAAAGAACTACTGATGAAGTAATAAAGTTTTTGAAGAAATTCACCAAACTTGAGCAAGAGCATGACTCTAATCGCTTCGCAATTAACATTGAATATAAGCTTGCCTTGACTAAAAAGCCGGGAGATGGTGACTTAACTTTTGGTGCTGGCCCAGATGGGACTCATACTGTTTTTGTGGATCGACCCAAAAACCTTAAATTAACACACCCTTTTTATGAGAAAGCTGCAATTCAAAGAATAAATGATGCGCAATCGACTCATTGTATTACTAGTTATTCGTTTAGAGCGGTAGTGAAAAAGCACAAAGTTAAGAGTAAACCGACTTTTTTCGATCATACAGATAGACCTAGATATTCAGAGTCATTTATTGATTGGTTTTTGAAGAACTTAACTCACCCCAATTGGCTAGAAAAATCATTGCCATCAAAAAGAGTGAAAAGCTAGTGATTACATTATTTTTGGGGGCAGGATTTTCTAAATGGGCATTTGATCTACCACTAGTCAACCAACTGTTTGATTTTGATATTGAACCAACAAATGAAACGGAAAATAGAAAGCTAGAATTATTGCAAAGTGACTGGAGCAAATGGAAAAACGAAAATCTCACTGCTACGGAAGAGCAATTTATCTATTGGTGTTTGCACAAGTCATCACACAGGCGTAGCAGAATTATTTGGTATGTGAATAGACGTTTAACAGAACCATTCATGACTAGAATCCAAGGTTCGTATACTTCAGCTATGTTCGATGAGCGAGTTGTTAGAGAAAATGAACAAATAATTAAGATTAAGGGTTTTATTAATTCTATCGCTAGCTTCGGATTAAGAGGAATACTAACTTGTAATTACGATACACTGGTCGAGTGTGCTTTAGGAACTAAAGGCTTTAATTATGGAGTTAAAGGAGAGCAACTATTTGGTAGAGGCTTAAATCCTCAATTTCCTTGGCAAAATGCACATGTAAATGTAACAGGTAATATACCTTTTGCTAAACTGCACGGCTCACTTTCTTGGGATTCAGATATCAAGTATACAAGTGGCAAACCCGGTAGAGCAGGCAAGGCTCTTATTGTTCCACCTGCACCAGAGAAAACACCACCACCAGAGTTAGCAAACGTATGGGCCTTAGGAGATCAAATATTATCAGATAGTAAAAGAATTATACTATTTGGTTTCGCATTTAATGCTTATGATTATGCACTTCTAAATTTTTTGAAAGAAAGTGGTGAAAATATAACACAGGTCTTGTTGATCGACCCGTATCCAAATGAAGATGCTGCTAAGAAACTTTGGCCTAAGGCAACCGTTAATACTTTAAACCCATTGAAGGACTTCAATATTAAAGAATATCTATAAGAAGCTAGTCAATGTATTAAGTGGAAGTATGTAGGATCGTAGTTCGTACATAATTTATATGTAGGCACGATACAATGATCCAGATGTATGTCGTTTCTATTCGAATCTCGTCATAGTGCAACCACTCACATACTTGAAAGCGGAGCTGGTATTCGTCAAATCCAAGTATATTTAGGCCATGCCGACATATCGAGCACAATGGTCTATACCCATGTAATCAACCCTGAGCTAGAAAGCGTATATGAGAAATCGCACCTTGCTGCAAATAGCCCTGGCTCAGGGAAAGGGTGGTCAGTTTCTTTGGGTGATCTTGGGTCGGAAATATAAAGGCCGAGCATTTTCATTTGCTTAATCGTTAAGCCATAGGCTATAGGGAAGTTGGTATCTAAGCGCGCTAAATGGCTTTCAAGTTGCTCTTTGCTATCACCTGAAATAGCAATTAAATCAACCCCTGTTTCAGCAAGTTTCTGTTTTACATCTTGTAGTTGGTTTAGGTATCGCGTACATAAAGGGCAATGTTGCCCTCTGTAAACTACTATCATTTTCCAGTCTAGGCCGTGTTCAGGCTGGGGTAAATTTTTAATATCGCCGTTTAGCAGCTTTGCTTCAATTTCAGGAAAGTCTGCCCCAGCATGCAGTTTATTCGTATACTCAGTACTCATTTTACTTCCTCTTAAAAGTGTTTGTTAATGTGCGCTTCAAAACGTTTAAAGTCGTTTTCAATATCTGCATTTTTCATGACGTCAAAGCATGCAAATGTCTCTAAAGGTTTCATGCCAAAGAACTTGAAGTTCATGTGCATTGGAAACAGTAAATCGTCAACTGATTTGCCGTTAAAGAACTCGTGTTCATCGTTAAATGCTTCTTCTGGTGCGTTGAATGTTAACGAAATCATATATTTAGTATTGGTTAATGTGCCGCCCATGCCATAGTTCTTTTTAGGTGCAGACTCATTCCGTCCGTCTCCATCACATAATGCGCCAGCCATACCAGCAGTATAGACCTCATCCATGTATTTTTTGAATGACCATGGTATTCCCATCCAGTTAACAGGGGTTTGCAAGATCACAATGTCTGCCCACTGGTGGTTTGCTAGTTCTTCTTCAACATTAATATCGTCTAACATAGTGACAATGCGTGTGCTATGTCCTTTTGCTGCTAATAAGCTTGCTGCTTTATCGACTAATGTTGCGTTAAGTTTGCCTTCAGAGAAGGGGTAATATTGGTGACCATTGATAATTAAAATATTGCTCATTGATATGTCTCCGTAGAAAGAATTTATTTTGGTTACTAATTGGTGGTATATTTTAGGTACCTTATATTGATATTCAATTAGTATACTTTTAGTAACCTAGTTTAAATGAGGCGGTCTTTTTGGAAAGTTTAATAAAAACAGATAGTAAAGGCAGGAAAAAAGTTTATAACGCCTGTATGGAACCATGCGCTATAGAAAAAGGCATGCGCCTTATTGGTGGAAAGTGGAAAGGATCAATCATTTACCATTTGAAAGATGAGCCTGTTAGGTTTAATGATTTAACGCGTATGCTGGGTGGTGCAACTAAGAAAATGGTAGACCAACGGCTGAAAGAGCTAGAAGAAGAGGGAATGGTAATAAGGAAGGTTATTAGCGATCGGCCTATTGCAGTAACTTATGAGCTAACGGATTTTGGTAAGTCGGCCTTATCTATTTTAGAGGCGCTTCGAAAATGGTCTGAGTCAAATGAAATCGAACTGAGTTCAAAATAACTGATTAACCACTTTGTTTTTTAGCGCTGCTATATTCTGCGCCAGAATAAATATCTGGCCACTAGCATTGAATTTTATTTTTTTAGCCTCACCTTCAGTACTTTATATCTTTTAACTTCGTTTTAATTCAATTAGGGCGTGTTGACCTTTCGAGTTCACTTTTGCAGCAGTTTGTTTGTCATTAAGACAAGGCAGAGCATGTAAAGTGTGGTTATTCCACACGCACATGCGATAACGCAGTATAAATGACAAACAAGCGCTGCCTTTGGGTTCATCTAAACGTTTCTTGCTCTTTGTTGTGACGCGCTCACTTGGAATAACCAAGCTACACTTGTCACGCCGCGATCAAAAAACGTTTAGATTGAACAAAATTTGACCTCAAAAGGTCAACATGCCTAACACGCCTAGTCTTACAAAGTACTTTTTAAGGGGAGAACACGTTTATGAATCATTTACCAAAAGCACTTATTTTAGCTGCATCAATTGCTGTAACAGGTTGTGCGAGTAATGCGAGCAATACGCAAAAAGGAGCAGGGATTGGTGCTGTTGTTGGTGCCGTGCTTGGAAAAGCAACGGGTGATCATGATAAAAGTCGTTACGCGTGGGGTGCGGTAGTGGGTGCAATTGCTGGTGGTGCAATTGGTAATTATATGGACAAACAAGAAGAAGAGTTTAACCGTGATTTAGCGGACTCAGGTGTAAAAGTAGTGCGTGATGGCGATGTATTAACGCTGCAAATGCCGGGCAATATTACGTTTAAGAGTAATAGTACGCAAATATCTGGTAACTTTTATCCAATTCTGAATGACGTGGCGCTTGTTTTAAACAGATATGAAAAAACCTATTTGGTGGTTGAAGGTAACACGGATAGCGTGGGCGCTGCTGAATACAATATGACCCTGTCGCAAAAGCGTGCAGACAGCATTGCTAGCTACTTACAAACACAAAATATTCATCCTAAGCGTTTAGCGACTGAAGCGAATGGTGAACATCAGCCTATTGCGTCAAACCAAACGGCAGAAGGGCGCAGCCAAAACCGCCGTGTTGAGTTAAAAATTATTCCAGTAACGGGTTAAGTTTAAATAACAACGCTGTATTAGGGCGTGATTACTTTTACTGTAAGTAATCACGCAACGTGATGTTAGATAAGTGATGTTCAATAAGTTATAAAAGTAGTAAAGAAGAATGGCTGTATTAGACATTTTAAAAGCACCAAACGAAAAACTCAGAGTGACTGCGAAAAAAGTGACGGATGTGGCGTCGGTACAATCTCTAATCGACGATATGTTAGACACTATGTATAGCACTGAAAGTGGTATTGGTTTGGCCGCCACGCAAGTTGGTAGAAGCGAAGCCATTATCATTATTGATATTTCTGATACAAGAGATAATCCGTTAATCCTTATTAACCCTGAAGTGGTTAGCGGGGAAAATATTGAAAAAGGACAGGAAGGTTGCCTCTCTGTTCCTGGGTATTATGCCGACGTCGAGCGCTTTACCAGTGTGGTTGTTAAAGGGTTAGATAGGGATGGTAACGAGGTGTTGATTGAAGACGACAGTTTTCTTGCTATTGTGATGCAGCACGAAATCGATCATTTAAAAGGTAAATTATTTATTGATTACCTTTCACCTTTGAAGCAAAAAATGGCGTTAAAAAAAGTTAAAAAAGCGGCAAGTTAAATCGCATTGAGTGATTGCACTGATGTTATAAAAATAGGCTGGAAAACCTGAGCGCTTTCCAGCCTATTTTTTATGTAGATATGTAAATTTTTAGCCAGCTTAAGCTTTTTTCACAAATTTGGCGGTTACCATCATTTCGCCAATGCCATCAACTTTGCAGTCAAGCTCGTGATCTTTTTTATCAAACACTCGTCTAACTAGTGCTTTAGTGCCAATTTTAATAACCTGCGAGCTGCCTTTAATTTTTAAATCTTTTATCACGGTTACTTTATCGCCGTCGGTAAGCAGTGCGCCATTCGCGTCTTTAACGTTAATGGTGTCGTCGTCTGCATCTGCAGGATTCCATTCATAAGCGCATTCTGGGCATATTAATTGAGACAGTTCTTGGTAAACATATTCTGATTGGCATTTGGGGCAATTTGGTAGTGTATCGCTCATTGTTTTTAGATCTTGATGATTAATAGGCGCTATTCTATCAGTCAAGCGGTTGTAATAAAATACAGGTGTTAAGCTTGGACGTACTGGCCTTTTACAGTGAGCATGCCTTTCTGTATTGGATGTCGAAAATATTCAATAATTATTGACTGCTCTCCTTTATCTTTCTGTTATCAATTAACAAGGAGATAAGAGATGAAACAACGAGCCGAATATTTTAAGCTTGCACCCGATGCGATGAACATTTTAATGACGCAAGAGACGTATTTGCGAAATAGATTTTCTGAGGCTAGCATTATTACCCTGCCAATATGGGAGTTAGTGAAACTCAGGATTTCGCAACTGAACCAGTGTGCATTTTGTGTTGATATGCATAGTAAAGAGGCGCTAAGCCGAGGTGAAACAATTGAGCGGCTTCTTGGAGTTTCAGCATGGCAAGATACGCCTTTATATTCCAAGATAGAACGAGCCGCGTTAGGTTGGGCTGAACATATCACTGCAGGTAAACCAGTGGATGACGCTACTTACGAGTCTATTGTAGATGTGCTAGGAGAGGAGGCAGTTATCGACTTAACTATTGCAATTAATGCTATAAATAGTTGGAACCGGATTGCTAAAACGTTTAAACCAGAGGTAGGTAGCTATTCACAATAATATTATTCAGCAAGGTTTTGATTTGCAGCTGTTCCATCCTGAACAGCCGCACTCTGCTTTTGTGCAGGGAGTGTGGTCGGTGACGGTTGCAGAAAGTTTGCCTAACCCTGTTGTTAAACCATTATATTCAGATGCAGGTAGCGGCGTGATATTTAATTTAAATGGCAATATCATGATGGGACAAACGCTGTTTTCTGAAGGCGTGATAATGCTGCCTGTAAGAAAACAAGCTGACGTCATCAGTTTACCACCGGGCGCTAAATTGGCAGGTATTCGATTTCATCCCGGCATAGGGTTTGGCGTGCTTGGCAAATGCTATGACCAGCCTGCGCTGTTGCAAAAAAAGGACGATACTTCTTTTGCTTTTTATTCATTATTGGAAACGTTAAGACAGCGGAATAACAATCACAGTCGCATTGCAGCATTGCGCCACTGGTTAGCGTTTAATATGAATTTTACAGATGTGATGCCCGTTGCGTTGGAAAAAGTGTTTTCAAGCATTGGACAGGAAACAAAGTTGGGACTAATTGGTCAACAGAGTAACCTGAGCCAAAGACAAATTGAAAGAGTGATTAAAACCCGCCTAGGCATGACGCCAAAACATTTTCAGCGAGTTTTAAGAATAAAGAAAACTATTCAGTTTTTACGTACGAATAAGCAGGCAGATTTGGCCGATGTAGCGGTTCAATTTGGTTTTAGCGATCAAGCGCATATGACAAGAGAATTCCGCAGTATTGCGGGCGCTACTCCTAGTCAAGTTCGCAGAGGCAGCGACTCTCATACGCCCTGATTCTCACACGCCCTAGCACCCTTGCTAACACTAGCCCTTCTTCATGAGTCATGAAGTTATTTCAGAGCTTGCTAAACAGCATTGATCACCATAATAGTTGTTTGAATAATTACAAACTTGTTTTTCTGGCTTGTTGTGTACTGAGCTGAACATAGATTTTATATTGCTAAAAAGTGTAGTCATATCGTTCTCCTAATTATAGGTGCTGTTACTTTGGAGTAAGATAATGACTGCGTTTTAACATTCAGTAAATTTGATTGTGTCGATAACATCATTCAACAAAATAGAACACTTAGCCTATCCCGAAGTAAGTTATTTACACTTTTTAGTAAGTTGTTCGGTAAAAATATTTTGTAGCAAAGTTAACTCTTTAGTTCTTACGTAATTTGGCCTAATAATAAGTGCGATGGTTCGATGTGGTCCCGGCTCGTTAAGGTGTACGGCGGTTAATTCAGATTCGTTATGAATTAACTGATCAAGCGCCATTTGCGGTACTAATGTTGTGCCTAGTTTTCCTGCTACCATTTGAATTAGCGTATGTAAGCTGGCTGAGTCAAAGTCGGTATCTTGCTTTTGGTTTTGTAGTTTACAGGCCGCTAATGCGTGGTCTTTTAAACAGTGGCCATCTTTTAATAGCATTAGCTTTTCAATTTCTAATTCTTCGCTGGTAATTTCTTGTGCTTTTTTAGGGCATTCGTCTTTATGGCATACCCAATAAAAGTCTTCCTGCCAAAAGTTAAAGCTCATTAAGCCATCAATGGGGTAAGGCAGTGCGAGTATGGCGGCGTCAATTTCGCCATTTCTTACTTTTTCAACCAGTACGTGTGACTGTTCTTCAATAATTCTTAATTTGAAGGTTGGAAACTGCTTTCTTACTTCAGGCAATACTTTTGGCAATAAATAAGGGCCGATGGTGGGAATTACGCCTATTGTCATTGGCGTGGCAAAGGGTTGTTGGTTTGACTGTGAAATTTGTAACAGCTCGTCTAGCTCTAGCTTCACTCTTTTAGCTTTGTTGAGGATGAGCTGACCGTCATTGGTGATTAGCACTTGTTTGTTATTACGTTCAAAAATAGTGACGCCCAATTGCTTTTCCAGTTCATTAATTGCGGTACTAAGGGCAGATTGCGAGACGTTGCATGCTTCAGCCGCTTTTTTAAAGTGGAGCGTTTTTTCAATGGCAAGTGCGTAGTGGAGTTGCTTTATTGAGATCATGCTATTAATCAGTTTTATTGAACGTATTTTATATTCTAATTAAAAATAGTTAATTATCTATACCTCAATAACGCTCGGCATCATCTTTCTGTTTTTTATTAGTTATAGTGAATCTTATGATTCAGTTTTTTAGAATATCAACATCAATTTAATCAAATTTACCAATAAACGTCTTACCTCTAATATACACCCATCGAAAGCAAACACGCTTTCTTACCCGTTTCACTTGAAGGTGTAGCGTTGTTGATAGCGCACTTCACCCCAATCACTGAGCTTTAAGCTTATGGGGACTGAGAAACTTATTGCCTAGCGGCATCTTCAATTGCATTGGGTATATAACACAACATTTTTTAAACAAGTGAGGAAATTAACATGGCTCAAATTGGCAAATCAATCCCAGAATTTAAAGCACAAGCATTCCACAACGGCGAGTTTGTTGAAGTAACGTCTGAGAGTGTGAAAGGTAAGTGGTCAATCTTTTTATTTTACCCAGCTGACTTTACGTTTGTATGTCCAACAGAATTAGAAGACATGGCAAACCAATATGAAGAATTACAAAAGTTAGGTGTTGAAGTATATGCAGTATCAACGGACACACACTTTTCGCACAAAGCATGGCACGACTCTTCAGACGCTATCGGAAAAATTAAATTTCCAATGCTTGGTGACCAAACTGGCACAATTACACGTGGCTTCGACGTAATGATTGAAGAAGATCATATGGCACATCGTGGTACTTTTTTAGCGGACCCTGACGGCATCATTCAAGTTGCACACATTCATGCTGGTGGTATTGGTCGTAGCGCTAAAGACATGGTTCGTAACGTAAAAGCGGCACAGTATGTACGTGAAAACGATGGCGAAGTATGTCCTGCAGCATGGGAACAAGGTGAAGCAACGTTAACACCAAGCTTAGATCTTGTAGGCAAAATCTAAGTTAACTAAGTACTTCTCTTAGTAATAGGGCGGAACCTAGCCAAACTGGTATCCGCCCATTATTCACCAGTAATCACTGTATTAGCTTTTTGACGTAAAAAAGGTAGCCCTATGTTAAGCAACGATATTTTAAATGCATTAAAAACTTACACCGAAAATATGACTAACAAGGTCTCATTAGTTTTACAGACTGGTGAGCATGATAAACGAACAGAGTTAACCACGTTTTTAACCCAAATTTGCTCGGTATCTGACAACCTTGAACTAGTTGAACGTGATGAAGGACTAAGAAATCCAATTACATTTTTCTTAGAAGTAGACGGTAACAACAACGGTATTCATTTTTCAGGTATACCCAGTGGCCATGAATTCAATTCATTAATTTTAGCGATTTTACAGTCGTCGGGTACGCAGCTAAAACTGGATAATACCTTGACGAAAATGGTACAGAAAATTCAAGAAGATTTACATTTTGAAGTGTTTATCTCATTAAGCTGTCATAACTGCCCTGATGTGGTTCAGTCATTAAATCAGTTCGCATTACTGAACGACAAAATTAGCAGTGAAATGATTGACGGTGGTTTATTTCAAGACTTAATTGAAGACCGTAACATTCAAGGTGTGCCTAGTGTTTATTTAAATGGCGAATTGTTTGCGAACGGTAAAATCGACACCGCGCAACTTGTAGATAAATTAGTGGCGCGTTTTCCCTATATTTTAGGCAGTGATGAACAAGAGCAGTTACCTCTGCAAGACGTTACGGTGATAGGCGCGGGGCCTGCAGGTGTTGCCTCGGCAATTTATGCTGCGCGAAAAGGCTTAAATGTCACTATGATTGCCGATCGAATTGGTGGTCAAGTGAAAGACACGGTAGGCATTGAAAACTTAATTTCAGTACCTAAAACAACGGGCACAGAGTTAACTGGCAATATGCAGGCTCATTTGAGTGATTACGATATTACGATTAAAGAATTTTTACGTGTCGAAAAAATAGAGAAAGATGCTAACAAAGCTGCAGCGCCAAAGAAGCTGCATTTATCGAGTGGTGAAGTAATAGAATCTAAAACGGTTATCATTGCGACAGGTGCCAAATGGCGTGAGCTAGGTGTGCCGGGCGAAAGAGAAAATATTGGCTCTGGCGTGGCATATTGCCCACACTGTGATGGTCCATTCTTCAAAGGCAAAGATGTTGCCGTAGTGGGAGGTGGTAACTCGGGTATAGAGGCTGCGCTTGATTTAGCGGGAATGGTTAATCATGTAACCGTATTTGAATTTTTATCTGAATTAAAAGCCGACAAAGTGCTGGTTGATAAAGCAGAAGCGCACGACAAAATCACGATTATTAAAAGCGCTGCAACCAAAGAAGTGATTGCAGAAAACGGTAAGGTTGTGGGTATCGCTTACGAAGATAGAAACACAGGCGAAGTAAAGCAGCAAAGTCTTTCGGGTATTTTTGTGCAAATCGGTTTAGTGCCAAACAGCGAATTTTTAAATGGCGTAGTTGAGCGCACTAAACATGGCGAAATAATTGTGGACGAACGCTGTAATACAACTGAGCCTGGTATTTTTGCCGCTGGCGATGTAACCACTGTGCCATACAAGCAAATTGTGATTGCAATGGGTGAAGGATCAAAGGCAGCATTATCAGCATTTGATCATATTATTCGTGAAAGCTAAATGCGCGATTAGCGTAAGTTTTTAAACTCAATGTACTGCTACACTGCCTATCGTTTTGGCGTTCGCTAAGAGGTAGGCAGTTAACTACTTCAATGGTGTACTTAAGCGTTTAGCTACACTAGCTTCTTAAAATATCCATACTAAATATCTTCCCTTCACTTTGTATCTAATGACTCGCCGTTCCCTGTTAGGGTGAATGCGATAACCTTGAATGAGTGGTTGAAAATTGACCATGGTTAATTTGTGCCCTATATATTATTAACGTAGCTATATTAGCGCACAGGTGCGAACAAGCTAAGTTGCTACTTGGAAGTAATTTGCAGTGTAATGATTAGGCTTCAAATAACTTACCGACAAATTGTGCAGGCATAAATTGTGAATGCATAGCAGACAGATGGATTGTCAGTTAGTTTTGAAATTGAATCAATTTATTAACTAACAATATAAGGATTTATATTATGACCGGTTTAGTGTCTATGGCGCAGCAATTTAGTGGACTACCCATTAAGTCGCTTATTGGTGCACCTTTAAAAGCATCAGCCGATGCCAATGGAATGATGGCAAGAACGCAAACACAATTTTTGTTAAGTACGTGTTTTGAAGGTGAAGATAATTCAAATCTTACACCTAAGATGATCACGTTTAATATGCAGCGAGCAGTGGTTACCGCCGATGGTGGGCAAGCCGATCCAGTAAATACCTCGTTTACAGTCCCGTTAATGACGATAATTCCACTCAACTCTTTAGCGGTTGATGATGTAACAGTGCATTTTGAAATGGAAGTGAAAAGTTCTAATTCTCACGATACTGAAACATCAGAGCAGCAAAAAACTTCTGCAAGTGCAGAAATAACAGCTAAATATAATGCAGGTTTTTTTTCTGTTGAAGTGCATGGTTCGGTTTCCAGCGAAAGTGAGTCAACATCTAAAGAAAGTCAGCATTATGAGTCGTCAAATCAGGCTAAGTATGTGATTGATGTGCATGCTGGACAGTTACCGCTGCCAAAAGGTGTGACAACAATTATTGATGCATTCACTAAAAATATTGATCCTATTATGCTTAAGCCTACAGGAAGTGATAAGTAATAACCTGCTCATTTTGTGGTGGGTTTATTGTTTGCCACGATAGTTTATTGAAGCAATGTGCAAGTGCCGTTGGTGCTTGCACCTAACTAAATATCAATAAGTAAAAAGAAGGTTAGTAATGATTAAGTTTCAAGCGCTTATGCAGGCAATTCAAGAAAGTATACACAGTGCTTCTCAGGCTGTTGAAGATGAGGGCAGAAAACATTTAGATGATTATTTTGATGAAATAGAGCACGAGGAACACGACAGTAATGGAAATAGAATAACCCACCGCCCCAAAATGGTGGCGATGGAATTTCCAAGTAGAACTCCCGACGGTATTGAAACGGTCGTTGCCAATATTCCGCTAATAACCTTATCCCCCATTAGTACGCAAAAAATTACGGAAGTGAAATTTACGGCGCATTTAGAAGTCACCACCGACGAAAATGATGAAGTGTATGTTGCTTTTCCAACGAATAAAAAAGGCGGCTTGTTTGGTAAACATAAAGATGAAACTAATGAAAATACCAAAATCGAAATTACATTAACCGGGGCAGAACCGCCCGAAGGGTTGCAGAAGGTAATAGAAGGATATGAACGTGCAATTCGAGCGCAAATACCCGGTTAGTTAGGGTCTTAATACTTAAGGAACGCCATGGAAAACGATAATGATAAGTCACCTATTGCTAGGCAGTTTAGTGGATTGCCTTTAAAGGCGTTAATAGGAGCCCCATTAAAAGCAACTGCTGATGCAAATGGAATGATGGCAAGGTCGCAAACACAGTTTGTTTTAAGTACATGCTTTAATCAATCCGATGAGGAGCCTGATATTCTTTCTCCTGTGATGGTTAAGTTCAAAATGGAAAGACAGGTTGTCGATGAAAGTGGTCAGCCAAGTGATAGTGTGGCGATGAATTTTACGGTGCCTTTAATGACGTTAATTCCCATTAATTCGTTAGCAGTTGAAAAGCTAAATGTGGCGTTTGAGATGGAGGTAAAAAGTTCGACCCAATGTAACTCGGAGTCGTCTGAAGATATAAAAAAAGCGGCAAATCAAAAAGTCGCTAATGACTATAAAGGACAACAATTTACGTCGGAGTTACACGGTACAATAGCGAGCAACTCAAGTACCAGTAGTTCAGCAAAGTACGAAGTAAGTATAGAGGCTGGACAGCTTCCGCTGCCTAAAGGGATTACGGCAATTATTGATGTATTTACCAAAGGCATTGCTCCGATGCCCACTAAGCACATTAACAAGCATTGAATAAGGAGTGTTTATGTCTTTTACTTCCACAATTAACTGTCCGGGCTGTGGTATGCCTATTATTTTTGATTCTCAGTTGTTGCTGTCAGGCTCAAGTTTTAGCTGTACAAATGAAGCATGCAATGTATCAATTTCTTTGTCACGGGAAGATCAAAATAAAGTGTCTTCAGCTTTCAACAAATTTGAATCGTTAAAACAAGAGTCTGAACGTGCGATTAAACACGCTCAAGATGAATGAGTATTTGAGGTCAACAAGCCCTAATGACATTGGTAATATTCTAACTTGTAACCTTGTTTATTTTCTTTGTAAGCGGCTTCTGCCAGTTCTTTTGCCGAACGAATAATGTTCATTAAGTCAATATCGTTATTTGGCAGCACGTTAAGCGCACCAATAGAGACATGGATATTGAGTTTATAAAGCTCGTCAGAAATGGAGTCTAAGTTGTCGTATATGCGTTGAATAATGGTATTAGTTCCATTTTCATTTAAATTAAATAGGCCTACAGCAAATTCGTTATCATGAAACCGAGATAATAAATCGGTGGCACGTAACACGCTTTTTTCTAATACTTTTGCGACAATTTGAAACCCCACTTTGCTATTTTCATCCAACGTTTTGATATGCGGATTAACAATGACGAATGACAACGCATCTTGTTCGCGCATTAATCGGTGCCACTCACGATTAAAAATTTCCATGAAATAGGCTTCGTTGTAAAGTCCGGTTAGGCTGTCTCTAAAAGCTGAATTTTGAAATGAATAAATCATAAGCATGCCGCTCAAAGTACTGGTAAAATAAGTATAGGCTAACTCACTGATATTACTAAAATTGAATATGAAAAAAATATTATCGCTCTCGCTATTAATTTTATTAGGCGGATGTGGGAAGAAAAATAACGATGACGTAAATAATTCAGCATCACACATTGAGCAAAAAACGGCTGCTGAGGCGTCTGCTTCTGCACAAATAAAGAGCGTGAAAACTGATTATTTGTCGCGCATTCATACCCATACTCGTTTTCATTCACCAGTGGCAGCTTTAAACGTTTTAAATGCTGATTTTAGTCAGCCGTCAAATTATGAGTGGCTACTGACAGATAAATACTCTGATCACTATTTAAAAAATAAACATGCGTTAAATGTGGATACGCAGGCCGTGTTAAATAGTGTTGATGTGGAGTCATTACCTGTTCAGCAAAAAACTGATTACTTATCACTTCGGTGGCGAACAGATATGGAGTTAATTTCTGAACGTTTTCCGTCTCGGTTTTTACCCATTGATGAATATTCTGGGGTCATTTCAGAGTTTGCGGCAGCGCTTAAGTTAGAGGGTGAGGAAGTATATACTTGCAATACGTTATCTAAAAAATATGCACTGGTACCGCAGTTAATTAAGCACACCATTACGCGACTTAAAGAAGGTCAATTTAACAGTATTTATTTAAGCGCTCATCAAGTAAAAAATATACTTAAGCAAGTAGCGTGGGTAACAGAACAAAATGTTGGCTGTGCGCAGTCGGATAGCATAAATAACGCATTGAATGAGTTAAACCTATTTCTTGAGCAAGAGTATTTAGCAAAAAGCAGAGCGCACGATGGGTTATGGCATTTACCTAATGGCAAATTGTGGTATCAACATAAATTAAATACGTACGCGGGTGGAGCGGTTGATATTGCGAAGTTACATCAATTTGCATTGTCGCAATTAAGTATTTTACAAAAGCCAGTGCAACAATTTAATAAAATTTCTAATCTTGGCAGCAGACCAACAGACGCGTTGGCATTGTATCGAGACTGCCACGCAATTAATGAAAACAAGCCGAAAGAAGCATCAAGTATTATTCCTGAAGAGTTAACGTGTGCTCAAACGCTTGCAGTAAAAATGTTACCTGCAATGATGTGTGTGGAACAGTTTAAACACAATGAAGAACAGCTGATGAATAGCTGTGAAATACCAGCGCTTATTACCTATCAGCGCTGGTTAGCTGCACTTGTGATTGATACAGGTATGCATCATTTGGGGTGGTCGAGTAAACAAGTGGCTTTGTTTAGTAAGCAACAAATGTTGACCGGCTCGAACACAAAGCTAACGGGTATTCGTGCATATCAATCGAGCGATATTTATGCACTACCCGCAGTAAATAGTGCACCTATCTCGACACTTTTTATGCTTAATGAATTATATGTAAAACATAAAAATAAATTTAATGAGGTACAGCTGTTTTTAGATTGGCTAAAGGAAAGCACTCCTCAGCCTATTAGTGCACTTGAAATAAAACTCACCGAATTAAAATAAAGTTAGCGGTAAGGCCAACGCTAGCCAAGGATCAGGCTAGCAATCGGTTTAGCAATTATTTCAGGCAGTACGCCAAACAGTACAAGTGCAACTGTTACAGATGTTAACCAAACGCCAGACAATAGCGATATACCACTGGGAGGGTTGGTAACAGTTTGTGTTTCAGGCGCTTCGGCGAATAAGCTGAAGATCACTCGCAAATAATAATAAAGACCAATAATACTGCCTAACACCATTGCACTGACTAACCACCAAGCCATTTGATTAATAGCAATATTTAACAAATAAAACTTACCAATAAATCCAATAGTTAGTGGCATACCCGCCATCGATAAAAATGCTAACACTAAAGCAATAGCCAGCCATGGCGAATGCCAAAATAGTCCTTGATATTGCGAGAGTGACTCAACGTCTTGCTGATGATGCATGGAAGAAAGTGCTGTCATAACACTAAAGGCGATAATGCTCGACGCTAAATATGCCAATAAGTAATAGCTCGACGCTTCAACAGTTAGGTAGCTGTTTAAGTTAATGGCCAAAATGGCTGCCACCAGCACATAGCCCATGTGCGCAATAGCAGAATATGCTAACAGCCGTTTTAAATTAGACTGTTTGAGCGCTAATAAGTTACCTATCACCATACTTAATACGGCGATGACGCTGAGTATAGAAAAAAGCACGGTTGCTGTATCTACGCTAACTATAATACGAAGCAGCGCGGCGAAAACGGCCGTTTTTGATACGGTGGCAATGTACATCGTAGCCGTGGCAGGCGCACCTTGATATACGTCGGGTGTCCACCAATGAAAGGGCACTAAAGATAATTTAAAGCCAACACCTACTAAAATTAATAGCATGCCAATGGCGACCATATAGTCACTTTGCGCTGTTAGCATTGTGGTAAGTTGTAAAGAACCTGAGCGAGCAAACAGCAGGGCTAAGCCCATAAGCATAAAAGCAGTGCCAACACCCGACATAATTAAATATTTGAATGCCGACTCCAGTGCTAGCGAACGTTGTCGGGCATAACCTAGCATTGCTAAGGCGGCGATACTAACCAGCTCAATACCCAGAAAAAATGATACGGCATGATTCGCACTCACCAATAAGCAACCGCCAAGTGAAGCCAGCAATAATAACAAATAAAACTCTTCATTTACTTCACGATGAACGCTGACTTCGTTGTTATGTTGGGGGGCGTCGGCATAGCGCTTGTGAAAAATAACAACGGAGATACTGGCAATAAGAATAAGCTGAATAAAAAAGGCAGCAAAGGTGTCCATTACAAAAATACCTGTAACAAACTTGGGAGATTGTGGCCAAACAAAGAATGTTAGCAAAGAAGTAATGAGCAATACGACGATGGTAGCTGTATAGGTAATATGATGAGAACGCTTAAACGCAATTTGTAGCATGACAAAAACAGCGGCGATCCCCAGAAAAATATGTGGAGAAAAAAGGAAGAGTTCATTAATCGTCATGTTGGCTTATCTCTTTTTTCATTAGGTTATGTTGCGTGTTTGCAATTGTTGAGGGCGTTGAGTTATTAGTTTGACTGGTGGCATTGTTGATTTGTTGTTTAGCGAGTAACAGGTTATCGTCATGCGTTTTTGATTTGTTATTTATTGCATAATGTATTTTCTGCATACTGGCTTCAGTTACATTAAAAATGATCTGAGGAAAAACGCCAAGCACAAACAATAAAATGACTAAACAGGAGAAGTAGCCCATTTCGGTTTTGCCAAGATCGGGAATAATGACATTTGGCTTTCCTTGGAATGCGCGCTGAAAAAGCTTTAATCCATAAATTGCCGAGCCGATCACGCCCAATGCAGCAATTGAGGTCGCAACAGGGTATGCACTAAAGCTACCGACCAGCGCCATAAATTCACCAACAAAGTTAGCAAGGCCGGGCAGGCCAACCGCAGCAGCCATAAAAATTAACAGCATGACCCCCATTTTTGGTGCCGAATGCCACATGCCGCCCATTGAAAATAATTCTCGGGTGTGAAGCCGATGTTGAATAGCGCCCGCCATTGAAAACAACGCCGCACTACTTACACCATGTGCCACCATGATGAAAAGGGCACCATCTAGCGCAACTTTATTAAAGCTAAATACCGCTAACAGAATAAATCCCATGTGGCTAATACTAGAATAGGCGACTAACCGTTTAAAATCGGTTTGTGCAAACGCCATCACGGCACCATAAATAATGCTTACCACTCCCATCGTGACCGCGTAGGGGGCAAAAATTTGTGCAGCCTCAGGAAATAAAGGCAGTACTAAGCGTAATAATCCATACGCACCTGTTTTTAATAGAATACCTGCAAGTAATACACTGCCCGCAGTGGGGGCTTGGGTATGCGCATCGGGCAGCCAAGTATGGAAAGGGACAGCAGGCAATTTAACGGCAAAGGCGACAAAAAAGCCTAGTAACAACCACATTTCGGTGTTGGCCGTAAGGCTTACTTGCTGTAGTTCGGTAAAGTTAAAGCTGTATTGACTTGTTTGCTGAAAATGGATGATAGCGAGCGCAATAATGGCAATTAGCATAAGTAAGCTACTTGCTTGTGTAAAAATGAAAAACTTAATGGCGGCATAGCGCCTGTTCTCATATCCCCATACTAAAATTAACGCCGTAATGGGCAGTAGCATCACTTCCCAAAAAAAGAAAAATAAGAATAAATCTGAGGCCAAAAATACCCCTACGATGCCGCTTAAACTAAACAGCAAATTAAAATAATAGAACCCCTGTTTTTCTTTAATTTGTTTACTTGAAATAAATACACACAACAGGGTGAGTAATAAAGTGAGTAAGATAAGTAGATAGCTAAGACCGTCTAACATTAAAGAGAAATGAATGTTGAACCGAGGAAACCATTGCATCGATGTTTCAAGCGGTGGACTGGTGAGTGGCTGATAACAAATAACGAGAACAAGTAACGACAGTAATGTGGTGGTGCCCGCTACCATTTTGGCAGCATGCTGGTGGTAATTATTCAGCGCCCACGCTAACGCACCGCCTAGCATGGGCAATGCAATGAGAACAATCATGGCTACTGAACTTATCTCGACGGTGTTGTTCGCTAATGTATTTACAGAATCCATAGCACCACTCCTAATAATAAAGCAAACCCACCCGCCATACTGGCAATATACCAACGCATCCGACCTGATTGAGTGAGTACGAGTAATTCATGCCACGTGATAGCAAACCAAGCGTTGAACGTATAAATTTGATCTACTATGTCGTTTTTATTTTTACTTGAAAGGAAATGAAAGGGTTTTACAAATAGGTAAGAATAAAGCCAATCGAACCCTAATCCGTTGGTAAAAAATGATTTTACGTTTGCATTGACGACGAATGGCTTATGTTCTGTTACACCAGAGGCGTTCGATTTTTTTCGTGGAAAATACATGACATAGGCGATAACAATGCCAACTAATGAAAAAGCGATGGCGGTAATGTGTAGCCAGCTAGGTGAGGTGGCGGCTTCAGGCAAGCCAAAAGTAGAGGCTAAATTAAGAGGAATAAGCCCACCAAAAACGGCCAATGCCGCTAACGGAAACAGTGGCAACTGAAAATGGCTCAGAACTGAAAAATCTTCCGGCTGCTCTTGTTCGTTGCTGGCTTCATCGTGTTCATTACCGTGCTTTTTCGCCATTTTTTCTTTTAGCGTTAGCGGCCGCTTTGGTTGACTTTCATCAACATAAGGTTGGCCAAATCCCACAATGAAAAATAACCTAAAGCTATAAATACCCGTTAGCATTGCACCAATAACGGCAAGCCACCATATTGTTGGCCCAGCTGTTTCGGCATGCCAAACTACATCTAAGATGGCTTCTTTACTAAAAAATCCAGACGTACCGGGAACTGCAGTTAATGCAATCAGTCCAACAAATAATAAGGTGCTAGTAAGTGGCAGGCGCTTTACAAGCCCGCCCATTTTATGAATGTTTTGTTCGTGATGCAGCGCCAAAATAATGCTGCCTGCAACTAAGAATAGTAGCGCCTTAAAAAACGCATGTGTCATTAAATGAAACGCTGAGCTTGCCCAACCACCAGCACCTAGCCCGACAAACATATAACCAATTTGACTCACTGTTGAATAGGCTAGAATACGCTTAATATCAGACTGCGCAATTGCGGCTAGCCCTGCAATAAGTAAGGTTAATACACCTACCCAACTCACTAGCATCATGGCAAAAGGAGACAGTTCATAAAGTGGATGCATACGAGCGATCAAATATACACCCGCCGTTACCATTGTGGCCGCATGGATTAATGCGCTAACTGGCGTTGGGCCTGCCATGGCATCAGGCAGCCATGTTTGTAGTGGCAGTTGTGCCGATTTACCCGCTGCGCCAAACAGTATTAACGCGCAAATCCAACCAAGCGTGGTATCGCCTGTTTGCCAGCGTTGATCAGCAAGTTGAATAATGTCGTTAATATTGAGTGTTTGTACTTCTTTAAATAACAACAATAAACCGATTAGTAGCGCAGTATCGCCTATACGAGTAACCACAAATGCTTTGGTTGCAGCTTTGGCGTTAGCTGGTTTCTGATACCAAAAGCCGATTAATAAGAAGCTACAAATACCAACGCCTTCCCACCCTAAATAAAGCAGCACTAAATTATTGCTCAGCACTAAAATAAGCATCGCGAATACAAACAGGTTCATATAAACAAAAAAGCGCGACAAGCTTTTATCGTTATACATATAAGCAGCGGCGTACCAGTGAATAACAAAGCCCACGCCCGTGACGATAGACGTCATCAACATTGAGAACGCATCAAGGTAAAGAGCAAAATCAATGGAGGTATTTTCTAACGGGATCCAACCACCTAAATTTAGAGTAAAGTTGGATGAAAAAGACGCGGTAAATTCTAATCCAATCAGCAAGGTTATTAACGCAGCAGTTCCAACCGAGCCAACACCTACTAAGGAAATAATAGGTTTTGTCAAATATCGACCCATTAAAGTCAGTATCAGTGCTCCCAATAGAGGCATGAGTGGTACAAGGTAAATCCAATTTAACCAAGTGTTTTCTAGCACGGTGTTATCAATCCCATTTGTGAGCATAACCTTGTACCTTTATCCTTTCATTTGTGCCAATTCATCTATATCTAAACGCGTGGAGCGTTTGTGTAGTTGAATGAGGAGGGCAAGCGCAATCCCAACTTCTGCTGCGGCTAATGTGATAATCATAATAAACATCACTTGTCCGTCGACACTTTGCCAATAGCTGCCAGCCACGATAAAAGCCAGTGCCGCACCATTAAGCATTATTTCTAATGCCATAAGCATAAACAGTACATTGCGCCTAGCGATAATACCGATTAGCCCCACTGAAAATAGTACGACTGAAAGTAATAAGCCTTGCTCGATTGGAATTGGCATCATGCTTAGCTCCTAATTGTTCGCAAATTTTTTAGTGGCTGATTTTTGCTGATTGTTATCAGCGTGTATCGCGGTCGGCGGTTGGGAAGATTGCTCTTTTTTGATGGCATTCTCTTCCATATTAGTCACCGTATTTACTTGTACCGGTTTAGCTAAGTGGTATGCGCCAACCAAGCCCGCTAATAATACAAACGAGGCAATTTCTACCGCCAAGACGTAAGGGCCAAATAACGCTATACCAACCATTTTGGCATCGATTAAATGTCGGGTAAGTGCAATATTGGTTTGAGAAGAACTGATCACATATACCAGCTCAAACAAAATGATGCTGGCTAAAATGGCTGGCCCAAACCAGCTGGCGGCATGAATTGATTGTTGCTCATGCTCAATATCTTCTTTTGTGAAGTTAAACATCATCACGGCAAACACAAATAGCACCATAATCGCCCCCGCATAAACAATGACTTCTAATGCAGCAGCAAAAGGCGCGCCCAATAAATAAAACGCAAATGCGAGTGCTAATAGCATCGTAATTAAATACAACATGGCATGAATGGCGTTGGCGCGGGTTATAACCATTACACTCGAGAAAATGGCAATGGTTGCAGTTAAGTAAAACAATATTTGGATCATGGCATTAAATCCTTAATATCGACGGGTTGCTTTTCTTGGTCTGCTTGGCCTTTGGCTTTATTGGCGATGGTGATCCCAGATTTATGATAAAAATTGTAATCGTGATATTTTCCTGGTCCGTCTATTAGTAAGTGTTCTTTTTCATACACTAAATTTGAACGGTCATATTCGCTTATTTCAACATCGGGGGTTAGCTGAATGGCATAGGTAGGACATGCTTCTTCGCACATGCCGCACAAAATACAGCGCGAGAAATTAATTCTAAAAAACTCTGCGCGCCATCGGCCATTTTCATCTTCGGTTTTTTGCAGTGCGATACAGTCAACAGGACAAGCGGCTGCACATAGATTACAGGCTACGCAGCGTTCTTCGCCATCGGGATCGCGGGTTAACACAATTCGCCCTCTGTAACGTGGCGCTAAATAAGGCTTTTTTTCGGGGTATTCTACGGTGTCAGCGTTTACAAACGTATGCTTTAGCACTAGCCACAACGTGCGGAACTGAGAAAAAAATATGTTGAAAACAAACTTAAGGTGTCTCATCTTTTCTCCTAATACTCCATGGCGATCAGCGCTGTGATCATTAAGTTAAGTAAGGCGATAGGGAGTAACACTTTCCAGCCAAACGCCATTAGCTGATCAAATCGAGGTCTAGGCAGCGCTGCACGGATTAAAATAATAAATAAAATAAGAAACACTGTTTTTAGAATAAACCACACCAGTGGCGGTAAAAACGGGCCAGACCAGCCGCCCAAAAACAGCACCACCGTGATAACAGATAACAATAGTAATGAGAGGTATTCACCTAAAAAGAACAGGGCAAACTTAATACCTGAATATTCGGTATGAAACCCTGCGGTCAATTCTGTTTCCGCCTCGGGTAAGTCGAACGGCAGGCGGTGGCTTTCAGCGATGCCTGCAATTAAAAAAATAATAAAGCCAAAAAATTGTGAGAATACGAACCAGCCGTCGCGTTGCGCTTCAACGATATCGCTTAAATTAAAACTACCAGCCAGTAACACCACACCCATTAACGAAATGCCTAAAAATACTTCATAGCTAATTGTTTGAGCGGCTGCACGCATTGCGCCTAACATGGCGTACTTATTATTTGATGCCCAGCCAGCCAAAATAACGGCGTACACTGAAAGTGAGGTCATGGCGATAAAAAAGAGTAACCCTACATTAAGATCAGAAATAACAAGCGAAGGAGAAAAAGGAATCACTGCAAAGCTCATTAACACAGTAACGGCAATGACGAGAGGTGCTATAACAAAAACGGGTTTGTCAGCAAATGAAGGGATCCAATCGTGCTTGGTAAGAATTTTTATTAAGTCGGCAACCGATTGTAAAATGCCAAATGGCCCCACACGGTTTGGTCCAAGTCGGTCTTGCCAAATACCTAACATGCGTCTTTCCACCCACACTAACATGGCGGCAGTGGGAATAAGTATGGCGAGCAAAACACCAATAAACAGTAACAGAGATAAGTCGATCATTGATTATCTCCCACATTTTTATTATCTCCAGCTTGATGAGGAGCAACCGCATTGAGCATTTTTGCTTTGAGTGCTGCATTTTCACTTCTTAAGTCGGGTTGTATCTCACCAAAAAAGTGAATCGGAATGTGTTCATCTTGTTGCTGTAATTGAGCAAGCATAACGGTTTTATCATCGGCAATGCTTTGGTTGATAGTCTGCAACTCTTTTTCAAATTCGCTGACTTGGTCAGACGTTGCCATTGTTAAAGCCGCAGGGTACTGCCAGTTTATGAGTCTGGAAAGGTTACTCGGCAGATGGGAGTAAACAGTAAGATAGTGAGGTAGAAACAGCAATGCGTGATGCGTAGGTATATGTTCACAGAATGCTAGCCGACAAGTAAAGGTGACTTCATCTTGAGAGATCGTAATATAGTGTGGGGCAGCGTCTGAAATGTATTGTTCGCACTGAGCCTTTGGTAGCCAAAGCGTTCTTGGAAGCGCGAGGCTAGCTAATTCTGGCGTGTACATACTTAACGTGTTACTGCCTATTGCACGTGATGTGGGTATTAATCGTACTTGCTCTGAGGTAGGCGTGCTGGGTTCAACAGATGGTCGCTCAGCTTGTGACGATAGCGCTTTAACTAGGCTGTTTTCTTGCCATGGCTTATTGTTTGAAGGTGAAAAAATATTAATGTGTTCGGCATCTATATCGTTCACAAACTTATGTACAGACTGATTAGAGTTCCAGCCTGCAGCCCACGTATAAGGCATTTTAATGTCTGAGGCTTGTAACTTAATAAGCTGCTCGGGCGTTAAACCTTCCATGGAAAAAGTAAAAGGTGAAGTTTTATCTTGAACAGGCTTAGGCTCTTGAACAGTTGTATTTGCTAACATGGCGGTTCGGCCGCTGGCCCGTGCAGTTTGTCTTGCTGTGCGATGTGGGTGAGAGGCATTTGAAATACCCGCTAAACGTGGAAATTCTTCTTCAATAAGTTGTTGTAATTCAGTCACATTTGAGACGTTTTGAAGGTTGGAGGTTTGCCAGCTATTTGCAATATTTACAAGCCACTTCCAGCTTTCATTAACTTGGTTTTGCGGCTGACAAACAGGATAAAATGGCTGTACGGCTCCTTGGTAATTAACTAGGTGGCCTTGCGATTCAGCAAATGTGGTTGCAGGTAATGCTAAATGGCTATGGGGAAGTAAATGAGCATTGTTGTGATCGATCAAAATGGTTGTGGGAGATTTTTCCAGTAATTGAGACGCTAAAGGTAATTCATTTAAATCGTTTTCTAGAACAATAAGTCCTGTTGGCTCTACTTTATTATCAGAGCTAATAGGAGTATTTGTTATTTGTTCTAAACACAATGTGTGCTCATCAATTAAAAGTCCGACCCCTAAACTATTGGCTTGTTCAGGAATAATACAGCTCAGTGCTTTATCACCCAACTGCTCAAGAATATGGCTTGTAGCTTTTAATAGCTCGGCGCTTTGTGAACTCCAGCCAGTAATGATTAATGGTCGCGATGCTTCTTTAAGTGCGTTAATTGCACGTTTGATAAAAGATTGATGGCTGGATGCTTGCGGCTGATTATCACCGTTAGCTTCACCAACTTCTGGATTTATGCGTTGAGCAATGGCGTTGGCTATTTGCTCGCTTTGCTCTGTAGTCGTTACTATATATGCAGCTTCTGTAGAAGCTTCAACAAGCGGTTGCTCGCCACTGCCAGTAATAAATAATGGCGTTTGGTTGTAGTGTTTAATTTGTTTGACGGCGGCATCCTGCCATGTTGGTAAATTAAGTGCTTGTGCCGCTTCTTCAGCTTTTGTGTTGAGTGCTTGTCTTACGGCTAGGTAAATACGTGGCGCGGTATTAAGAATGTCTTCCGATAGAATTAAGACTGCATCAGCCTGTTCAATTTCTTCAATAGAGGCTTGAGGGTATTGTTGGCAAATAGCCATATGCTGCACGAGTAATTGGTGTGTAACTTGAGGTAGGCCGCTGCAAAAATTCTTACTGCCTACTAGTTTTTTCAGCGCAAAATTACTTTCTAAACTCGCGCGTGATGAACCTATACCAGTATACCTGTATTGTGCGGCTTGTTTTACTTTAAGCTGTAACTGGTGATCATGCCATGTAAGAGGCTGGTTGTTTATGCTGATTGCTTGCCCTTGTACGTGAATTTGTTTTATGCGTTTTGGATGATTAACAAAGCCAAACCCAAAGCGCCCTTTGTCGCATATAAAGTAATGATTAATACTTGGGTTGTATCGATTAGTTATCCGTCGCAAAGCACCATATCGTTCGGCAATGCTGGTATTGCAGCCTACGCTACATAAGGTGCAAACAGAAGGGGCAGACTGTAAATCCCATTTTCTTGAATAGTGCTCGGTAAACGGTTTGTCGGTAAACACCCCTGTTGGGCAAACTTCGGCTAAGTTACCAGCAAATATATTGGTTAAGGCACCCTCTTGTAGCGGATTAGCCATAATCCCATCGTTATCAATAATGACTTTTTGTGTATCAACACGACCAAAATAGACATGATTTTTTGAACCAAATGCGGCTAAGTCACTCCCTCCCGCGTAATCTTGATAAAAGCGAACACAGCGATAACAAGTAATGCATCGATTCATTTCGTGTTTAATTAGTGGGCCTAAATATTGGTTATTAAAGGTGCGTTTGAAGCCTTGGTAGTTGCGTTGAGTATGACCTGTCATGACGGTCATATCTTGTAAATGGCATTCGCCGCCTTCACTGCATACAGGGCAGTCGTGTGGGTGATTGGTCATTAAACTGGCAATAACCTGCTCACGAAATTCTGACTCAGGTTTTGCGCTTAATGATACTCGCATGTTGTTTTCAACTGGCGTCATGCAAGCCACAATTAATCTGCCTTTAGTGTCTTTTACTTGTTCACCTTCATCATTTACTTTGTCGTGATATTGGGTCATGGCGCATTGACGGCAAGCACCGACAGAGCCAAGTTTGGGATGCCAACAAAAATAGGGTAAATCCATTTTCAGGGATAACACCGCTTGAAGCAGGTTTTGTCCTTCTTCAATGTTGTACTGCTTATCATCAATGGTAATGGTGATCACGCTATTGGCCTCCTGCATTTATATCTGCGCATGCGGAAGCCTGATTACCTGAAAGGCGGTTGGCTTGAATGCTTTGTAGATGTGGCTGTAAATGAGAATAAAGATGTGCTTCAGGATGCCCATTTGGGCAATAAGGGCAGCACTTTTTATCTATATGTGCGGTAAAGTCATCTTCAAAATACTTGAGGGCGCTTTGTAACGGTTCCACGGCACCGGGAGCCAGTGCGCAAAAGGTTTTACCAATCCACATAAAGTCGCACATTTTTTTCAGTTGGTCTAAATCGTCATAATGACCAAAACCCAATTCTAATCGCGTTAGTATTTCTACAGCCCAAGGCAATCCATCTCGACATGGCGTACACCAGCCACAAGATTCTTGCGCAAAAAATTGCAGCAGATTTCTTACCATTCCTACAGGGCATTGCTGATCATCCAGAACAATTAATCCCCCAGTGCCAAGGCGACTGCCAGCTTTAGAAATCGCGTTATAGGTCATTGGGGTGTCTAAGTGTTCGGGTAATAAAAAGTCGGTAGATGCGCCGCCGGGTAATAAACCTTTTAATTTGAGACCTTCTTGCATGCCGCCAGCGTGTTCATAAAGTACGTCGCGAATAGTTGGTCCCATAGGTAATTCCCATAGTCCGGGCTGTGTTACACGGCCGCAAGCGCCGTATATTTTGGTGCCCGCGTCTTCACTCTGGCTTAAGTCGATAAACCATTGTGCGCCGTGCTTTAAAATATGCGGTAAATTACACAGTGTCTCGCAATTGTTCACAATGGTAGGGCGGCCAAAAAGTCCAACAACTTGGGGGAAAGGCGGCTTGGCTCTGGGATTGGCGCGTTTGCCTTCTAATGCGTTAATCAGTGCGGTTTCTTCGCCACAAATATATCTGCCTGCGCTGGTATGAAGGTGCATATCTAAGCTGTAGTCAGTGCCTTTAATTTTTTTGCCTAGTAAACCCGCTTCATAGGCTTCTTGGATGGCGTGTTGTAGTCGCTTAGTTGCTAACGTGTACTCGCCACGCAGAAAAATAAAGGCTTTATTCGCGCCAATGGCGTAGGCGCCAATCATCAGTCCTTCAATTAATTGGTGCGGCGCGCCTTCCATAAGTAACCTGTCTTTAAATGTGCCTGGCTCCATTTCATCGGCATTACAGATGAAATATTTATTCGCTTTAGCTACAGCGTCATTAAATGGCACAAAGCTCCACTTCACGCCAGTAGGAAAGCCCGCTCCACCACGGCCTTTTAGTTGCGAATCTTTTACCAGTTGCTGTACTTCTTGTGGTGACATGGTATTAAGTGCTCGCTCAAAACCGCGATAGCCTCCTACTTGTTGATATTGCAAAATCGTTTGAGGTGCCTTTACATTAATATGTTCGGTAAGCGGCTGAGTATTAGATGAAGCAGTGGTAGATGAGTTTGCGCCATGGTTAGAGGTCATGATTTTCTCCTTGGCGCAAATTTGTGAGGATGTCGTCAAACTTTTGTGGTGTGACGTATTCCATTATTTCCCCGTTAATCATGATGGCTGGTGGTTTGTCGCAACTACCCAAACACACGTTTGTCAGTAACGTAAATTGCTCGTCAGGGGTTGTTTCGCCAAATTCAATCTTGAGTTGTTGCTTAATGTGCAGAATAAGTGCGTGGTAATCCGCTAACCAGCAAGCGATGCTATCGCATACATGAATAACGTATTTTCCGACTGGTTTGCGATAAATGTGGTTATAAAAGGTGGCGACGCTGTCGAGCTGGGCAGGTGAGATTTTGAGTAAGTCAGCAATAGCAAACAGGGTATCATCGCTTATCCAGCGACGTTGCTTTTGCACTATTTGCAAGGCATCAATTGCGGCAGCCGAGCGCAATTCATATAACGAGCACTCATGCTCTATTTCTGCTATTTCTTGCGCTGTTAAATAGTGTGCGTAACTAATATTAACCACATCAATTGTTTGGTTCATATAGTATCAGCTCCCTGTTTATTATCATTTTTTACGATTCAATCTCTCATACCACTTTGGGTTATCTATCTACATCGGCCATTACAAAGTCGATGCTGGCAATGGTGGCTATTAAGTCGGCGACCATTTGTCCTTTGGCAAGTTCTGGGATCATTTGTAAATGTGCAAATGAAGGCGTACGAATACGTGTTCGATAAGACATATTCGATTTATCGCTAATTAAAAAATAAGAATTGATACCTTTGGTTGCTTCTACTTCCACCATTCCTTCACCTTCAGGAATCACTGGTCCCCAAGTGACGCCCAGAAAATGAGGAATTAAGGTGTCGATGTCTTGCATGGTTCTATGTTTTGGCGGGGGCGTAGTCAGTGGATGGTCTGCCTTATAATCCCCTTCCGGCATGTTTAGCGCACATTGTTTGATAATACGTAAGCTCTGTCGCATTTCTTCTACGCGCACTTTGCAGCGATCGTAGCAGTCGCCATTTTGTCCTGTAGGAATATCAAACTCGAATTGATCGTATCCGCCGTATGGACGCTTTTTTCTTAAATCCCAATCAAGCCCTGTGGCGCGTAGGCCGGGACCTGTCACTCCCCATTTTATTGCTTGTTCTGTGTTGTATGCACCAATGCCAACAGTGCGGCATTTTAAGATTTCGTTTTGCATGACCATTTTTTCGTATTCATCAAGGCGAGGCGGTAAGTAATCGACATACTCTAAAATGAGTTTGTCCCAGCCTTTTGGTAAGTCTTGTGCTACGCCGCCAATACGGAACCAGCTTGGGTGCATTCTTGCTCCTGTGATGGCTTCGACAATGCCAAACAGTTTTTCCCGATCGACAAACATGTAAAAAATGGGAGACAGTGCACCTACGTCTTGTGCAAAGGTGCCGTAAAACAAAAGGTGGCTAAGAATGCGGAATATTT
Organism: Flocculibacter collagenilyticus; assembly: GCF_016469335.1. Taxonomy (NCBI): domain Bacteria; kingdom Pseudomonadati; phylum Pseudomonadota; class Gammaproteobacteria; order Alteromonadales; family Pseudoalteromonadaceae; genus Flocculibacter; species Flocculibacter collagenilyticus. The sequence continues at coordinate 2,594,824 of NZ_CP059888.1, read as the reverse complement.
CGGCCATCATAATGCGAATAACTTTAACCCGTTCGGGGACTTTTATGCCTGCTAACTGTTCTACCGCCATAACATAAGGCAGGTTGTTCATTACGCCGCCGAGGTAGTCGATGCGATCGGTGTAAGGAATATAGCTATGCCAGTTTTGTCGTTCGGCCATTTTTTCTGCGCCGCGATGGTGGTAGCCAATATCAGGAATGGCATTGACAATTTCTTCTCCATCCAGTTGCAACATTACCCGAAATACACCGTGCACACTCGGGTGATTCGGACCCAGATTCAACCACATAAATTCATTTTCATTGTCAGATCTAGGTGTTAGTCCCCAGGCTTTGGGATTAAACTTTAAGGCGGCTTGTTCTTCATCTTGCACCGCGTCGGGCAAACTGAAAGGGGTCATTTCTGTTGCTCGAGCAGGATGGTCTTTGCATAAGGGGTGTCCTTGCCAAGTTGGTGGCATCATAATGCGGTGAAGGCAAGGGTGACCTTCGAACGTAATGCCAAATAAGTCCCACACTTCACGCTCATACCAATTGGCATTTGCCCAAATGTCGCTAATGGTTGGCAGTGTTTTGTTGTCGCTTTCGAGTGCGACTTTTAATCTGATATCTTTATTTCTGCCATAGCTGCGAAGTTGATAAACCATGGTGAAGTCTTTACGTGGCTGGTTAGTGCCATGTACGCGTCTGGTTTCATCTATGGCGGTAAGGTCGAACAAAAAATCAAAACCCAGCGACAGTTTGTATTTGAGTAATTGGCATAATGTTTTTAAGTCTGAACGTTCAATCCATAATGTTTCTATATTATCTGCGGTAATTTGTGGGTGAAGTAGTATTGTGGGAGCTAGCGCTTGAATTTCAGGCGAAATAGACTGTTGTTCAGGTGATATGTATGACGCACTTGCGCTATTGATCATTTCAGATTCTTTTTTAGAAATTGGCGCATTTGGTGGTGTCATTCATTTGATCCTTAATCTGTCCTTGTTAAATTTGATCTGGCGGTGTAAGTAACTGAGCCCGCATCCGCTCGGCATTTTTTATATCTCGCTGGCTGGCTGTTTTTATTACTTCAACATGGTCTTCACCTACCACCCAGCTTAGTGGTCGCTGTTCATTGCCGATTTTTTGTTGCAGTAGTAGCAGCCCTTCTAGTAGTACCTCTGGACGAGGAGGGCACCCCGGTACATACACATCAACAGGGAGAATTTTATCGACTCCTTGCACCACGCTGTAGATGTCGTACATGCCGCCAGAGTTAGCACAGCTGCCCATTGAAATAACCCATTTAGGCTCTAATAATTGGTCGTATAAACGACGTACTACAGGTGCCATTTTTCTAAATACAGTGCCAGAAATGACAATTAAGTCGGCTTCACGGGGCGTTGCTCTAATCACTTCAGCGCCAAATCGTGCAATATCGTGGCGGCTGGTAAAGCTGGTTGCCATTTCCACGTAGCAACACGACAACCCAAAGTTAAATGGCCAAATAGAATTTTTACGCCCCCAATTCACTAAGTCGTTAAGCTTAGTAAAAATCACGTTTTTCTTAATATGCTCTCGTTCTTCAGGAGAAAACGTTGCTAAACCGTCATCTGCGTTTGTAGCTTGTGTGTTTGGTTGAGCAGGGGTTAGATTCCAGTCCATTCGAATTCCTTTATGGTTTTTCAATGTTGTTAGAAGGCGTGGCTAATGACGATAGGGGGCTTTGTGGTGTTTGTTGCTGCGCTTGATGTTTGGACGCAGTGTGTGGTTGTTGAGATGCAGTAAGATAAGGTACATGTCCTTTACTGTGTCTGCGATTAACGTCGAGCGCGCCAATTTTCCATAAATAAACCAAGGCTGCTAATAATATTGCGATAAAAATGAATGCTTCGATTAATCCCAAGATCCCGGCTTCTTGAAATGCAATGACCCAGGCAAATAAGAAAACGGTTTCTAAATCGAAAATAACAAAAAAGATGGCGTATAAAAAAAAGTGATTAGAAAATTTAACACGTGCAGAGCCTAAAGACACGATGCCAGACTCGTAGGGGGTATCTGTTTCTCGGCCTTTGGTTTTTGGACCAATATAGTGCGACGCCACCATGACGCCGATTAATAAACCGGTTACGGAAATAAAATAAATTGCAATTGGCCATAGCTGGTGAAGTGATTGGTCTAACATAATGTTTCCCTAAATCAATAAACCGCTGACAACTAGCTAGTTACTGCATAAGCAAGTTAGCAACTAAACAACCCGCTCACTAATCAGTGTGTTCTTTGGCTGAGGTGGGTTGTGCTTTTATAATTATTAGTTTGATACCTGTTATAGATGAAAACGTTTCTTCTGTTGTTTTAGGTATGCGCGCATGTTTATCTACTTAATGTGTTAGTTTAAACCTTGTCTATAATTGTTGTTTCGTCAAATTCTTTTGTGCCAGTTACATGTCTAACAGTGAAGTAACATCTACTGTTAGTTTCATTTTTTCTTGAAGAATGTTTTCTTTTAAATTTTCGAAAAGTTCTTTTACTTCTGGAATATCTGCCGCTTCCATCATTTCTTCATAAAACTGTTCTAAATAGTTATCACACAAAGTCGCAACATCATGAACATGATCAACAGTTACCGTTGCGGGCGTAGAAATATTATCGAACATGTCTTGTTCATCTTCGTCATGACTATATTGAAAATAGGTTTCTAACGTATTTTCAGGCGCTTGCTCTATGTAATCCTTTATATGCTGTGCATGTTGCTGCTCATGATTACGAAGAGTTTGAATTAACATTTTTACTTTTTCGTTTTCAGCATTAGTGAGCATATCTTTATAAAGGTCGTGAACTCTGTGATGAAACTGAATATGGTGCTCTAAAACATCAGAAACGCGTTCAAAATTACTCATATTTATTAGTCTTTTATGTTTACGTTGAGTACTAAAACAAATAATAGATGCTTTTTTTGAAAATACTAAAAAGTAATCTGATAAAAATAATAATTTCAACCGCATACACACCAATATTTTGTGCTTCATTAATGGCTGAACGAGCGTAGTTAAAATCTACACTCGTTATTTTTGCTGAGATAGAGGATAATTCGCGTCTTCATTATATTAGGTGCTTAATTCATTTATGGTTAGTGTGCGTAGCGCGTTCGCAAAAGATGGCTGTTTGGCTGCTGAAATTGATGGCTTCTTACCTCGAGAACAGCAAATCTCTATGGCGAGTGCTGTTGAAGGCGTTATTGCTAACAAACAAACGTTGGTAGTAGAGGCGGGCACTGGAACGGGGAAAACATTTGCCTATTTGGTGCCTGCATTAATAAGTGATAAAAAAGTGATCGTTTCTACGGGAACGAAGAACTTGCAAGAGCAGCTTTTTCACCGCGATTTACCCACTATTAAGAAAGCGCTTAAATCGTCAAAACAGTTAGCGCTGTTAAAAGGTCGTGCCAATTATCTGTGCGAGTATCGACTTGAGCAACATTCTGCTCATGTGCCATTTCCGGATCCTGAATTGATATCCGATCTTCAAAAAGTGAAGTTGTGGTCGGCCGAAACCGAACAGGGAGATATCGGAGAGTTAACCAGTATTCCTGAGGATGCCCAAGTTTTTCCCTTTATCACCAGTACGGCAGACAACTGTTTAGGAAAAGATTGCCCTTATATTGAAGAGTGTTATTTAGTGAAGGCGCGAAAAACAGCAATGGATGCGGATGTTGTTGTTGTAAATCATCATCTATTTTTTGCAGACATGGCGCTGAAAGATACTGGTTTTGGCGAATTAATTCCTAATGCTGATGTGGTCATTTTTGATGAGGCGCACCAGATCCCAGAAATTGCGAGTGAGTATTTTGGTGAGTCACTGACCACGCGAATCATTTCTGATCTTTGCCGTGACATTGAAGTAGAGTTTAGAACAAACCTTAACGATGCACGGCAGTTAATGTTAGCTAGTGATCGATTAGCGCAAACAGCGATGGATTTTAGGTTATGTTTTCCAGCCGATCCTTCTCGAGGAAATTGGCGAGAATTAATTCATCAACATAATATCCAAACTATTATTAGCCGATTACAGTCAGATTTAGACTTTGTTTACGATGTATTAAAAATGAACTTGTCGAGAAGTGAAGTTATCGACAATTGTTTTGAGCGTGTATTACAAATTAAAACACAGCTTACAAAGCTGCTAGATACTGAAGCACTTGGTTTTTCATATTGGTATGAAACTACTAAACGAAATGTTGGATTGCATATCACGCCTTTGAGTATTGCTGAAAAGTTTGGCGGTTTTGTTACGGCATCTGACTCTACGTGGGTGTTTACCTCGGCTACTTTGTCGGTTGACAACTCTTTTTCACATTACACTTCAAACTTAGGTATTAATAGCGCCGAACGATTAATTCTTAACAGTCCTTTTAATTACCATGAACAAGCAATGCTGTGTGTGCCGCGTTATTTACCCGAGCCAAATCAGTTTCAAATGGAGCAAGCATTAATCAATTTAGCCAGAAAGGTGATTGCTGCGTCTAAAGGTCGGTGCTTTTTTCTATTTACTAGTCATCGGATGATGAATAAAATTGCAGCCGCGCTTGAAACTGAGATCAGCTTTCCAATGTTGGTACAAGGCACTACCAGTAAACGTGTATTGTTGGAGCAATTTTGCCAACTGAAAAATGCGGTTTTGTTGGCTACCGCCAGTTTTTGGGAAGGGGTTGATGTGCGCGGTGACGCTTTAAGCTGTGTAATTATCGACAAATTGCCTTTCGCTGCACCTGATGAACCATTATTACAAGCTCGGGTTGAGGATTGTCGTTTAAAAGGTGGCGAACCATTTTCTGAGGTACAAGTGCCACAAGCCGTCATTGCACTAAAGCAGGGGGTTGGCAGATTAATTAGAGATGTGACCGATAAAGGGGCGCTAATTATTTGCGACAACAGATTAGTTACACGACAATATGGACAGCAATTTATTGCAAGCTTGCCTGAAATGCAAAGAACACGGGACTTAGAAAAAGTACTCGCGTTTTTAAAACAGATTTAATATAAGAGTGAACAATGACAAATAAACTATTGGTTATAGATGCTGCTACTGAGGCCTGTTCGGTTGCATTACGTATTGGTGAAAATACTTTTACTCGTTACGAAGTATGTCCACAGCAACATAGTCAAAAGTTACTGCCTATGGTTGATAGTGTTCTTGCTGAAGCAAACGTAACCTTAAACGAGCTAGATGTGCTTGGTTTTGGTAGAGGACCGGGCAGTTTCACAGGTGTTCGCATCGGCGTAAGTGTTGCTCAAGGTCTTGCGTTCGGTGCAGACTTACCGGTTGCAGGGATCTCTAATTTACATGCCATGGCGCAAGCTGCTATTGCACGCCACCCAGAAGAAGTTGCAGATAGCGCTTATATTATTAGTGTTATTGATGCTCGCATGGGAGAGGTTTACATAGCCATATATCAAACTCAAAATGGCCTAGCACAATTGAAAGGCGAGGAGCGAGTATTAAAACCCGAGCAAGCGGCAGAGTTTATAAAGCAAGCAACACATGTTCAAGCTGGTGATGCGCCTAAGCAAAGTGATATTAAACTGGTAGGTGTTGGAAGCGGTTGGGCGCCATATGGAGAAATATTATCTCAAGATATTCATATATCCACCCTCTCAGAGGTAGAGTTTCCTAATGCAGAGTATATGTTACCGATTATTGAGCAAGAATTCGCAAATGGTAATATTGTCTCTGCCGAAGACGCTCAGCCAGTTTATGTGCGTGATACTGTTACATGGAAAAAGTTGCCGGGTAAAGAATAAACTGCATTACAGCGATTAGGTAAACAAGTTTTAGCTAGATTTCTAGGGAAGGGAATGTAAAGCATCACTTAGCCGATAAATAAGGGCTGTTAAAATAGCGTGATGCTTTTTCAACATCTACTATCTTTTCTTATACGTACTGATACTACTTGATTCGTATTTAAAGAAAATGAAATGCCAACACCCATTCAATTACCAATCCAAAAAACGGATAATGAAACAAAAAGCACAGTCAGTGTGAGTAAAGGCGCTATTATTATTGGCGCCTCCAGCGGTATTGCAAAAGCAGTTATTTCAAAATTAATCACAGGCCACGAATATAACGTCATTATTTGTATTAGCCAGTCAGATATTTCAAATTTTATTACAACCCTACAAATCAACAGTAATGTGAATAACACTGTTAAGTGTTTAATATGCGATTACTCAGACGCTGCAATGGCTAAGAGTATTCAGGAGTTAAAAGAAATAAATGTAAATTGGCAGCGCATCATAATATGTAATGGCATTCTGCATAATGTAATAACAGCAAAGGGGAGTGTGGCTCAATGCCCTGAAAAGTCACTGGAAGAGGTTGAGCGCGACGCTATGTTGGCTAACTTTGATGTAAACTCCGTGACTCCTACACTGTGGTTAAAACATCTTATTCAATTATTGAAAGGTGATTGGCCGTGCATGCTGGCAATACTTAGTGCAAGGGTTGGCAGTATAAGTGATAATCGGCTTGGCGGTTGGTACAGTTATCGAGCATCAAAAGCAGCATTAAATATGTGTATTAAAACTGCTGCGATTGAATATGCCCGCAAAGCAAGAAATGTGAAGTTGGTGGCATTTCATCCTGGCACGACTGACACTCAACTTTCCAAACCATTTCAATCCAACGTACCAAAAGATAAATTATTTACGACCAGTTATGTAGCAGAGCGACTATTAGATTTACTATCACAACTGTCTCCAGACGGAGAAGCGAGTTATCTGGATTGGAATCATCAATCTATTCATTGGTAGCAGACGACTTTAAAAGCCATCAAAATTATAAATCAACAACTTACAGGTTGTTTTGTATAACAAATAACCGAACAAACAAAAAAGATAAAAAAGTACTTGCGCTGTTTTTAAATCTCCCTATAATGCGCCTCCACACCAACGGGGAAGCAAGCAGCATTAGCCAAACCAAACGGTTTAACAAGAAGTAAATTCAAACGTTAAATCAGGTGTCAAGGTTAACCAGTTAATCGAATTTGAAAGAGCTAAGTTTTAAAAAACTCTTCAAAAAATAAATTAGATTAACTGCTTGACTTTGAAAACGGAAAGCGTAAAATGCGCATCCCGCTTCGAGCTAAACGGTAACAAGTTACCAACCAGCACCAAGCACTGTTCTTTAACAATTTGTAATCAATCATCTGTGTGAGCACTCACAATAGAGATTAGAATCTAAGAGCTTCGGCTCAATACGATACTTAAATCTCAATAGTTTTGTAGAGTGACTCAACAGTCAATATATACAGAATTCATTGAGCTGAAACTTCGGTTTCAACAAAACTTTTAATTGAAGAGTTTGATCATGGCTCAGATTGAACGCTGGCGGCAGGCCTAACACATGCAAGTCGAGCGGTAACATTTCTAGCTTGCTAGAAGATGACGAGCGGCGGACGGGTGAGTAATGCTTGGGTATATGCCTTAAGGTGGGGGACAACAGTTGGAAACGACTGCTAATACCGCATAATGTCTACGGACCAAAGTGGGGGACCTTCGGGCCTCACGCCTTAAGATTAGCCCAAGTGGGATTAGCTTGTTGGTGAGGTAATGGCTCACCAAGGCAACGATCCCTAGCTGGTCTGAGAGGATGATCAGCCACACTGGAACTGAGACACGGTCCAGACTCCTACGGGAGGCAGCAGTGGGGAATATTGGACAATGGGCGCAAGCCTGATCCAGCCATGCCGCGTGTGTGAAGAAGGCCTTCGGGTTGTAAAGCACTTTCAGCGAGGAGGAAAGGTTGTCAGTTAATAGCTGTCAGCTGTGACGTTACTCGCAGAAGAAGCACCGGCTAACTCCGTGCCAGCAGCCGCGGTAATACGGAGGGTGCGAGCGTTAATCGGAATTACTGGGCGTAAAGGGCACGCAGGCGGTTAATTAAGTCAGATGTGAAAGCCCCGGGCTCAACCCGGGAACTGCATTTGAAACTGGTTAACTAGAGTACGAGAGAGGAAAGTAGAATTTCAGGTGTAGCGGTGAAATGCGTAGAGATCTGAAGGAATACCGATGGCGAAGGCAGCTTTCTGGCTCGATACTGACGCTCATGTGCGAAAGCGTGGGGAGCAAACAGGATTAGATACCCTGGTAGTCCACGCCGTAAACGATGTCTACTAGCAGCTCGGTTCGTCAAGAACTGTTTTGCGCAGCTAACGCATTAAGTAGACCGCCTGGGGAGTACGGCCGCAAGGTTAAAACTCAAATGAATTGACGGGGGCCCGCACAAGCGGTGGAGCATGTGGTTTAATTCGATGCAACGCGAAGAACCTTACCATCCCTTGACATCCAGAGAACTTACTAGAGATAGTTTGGTGCCTTCGGGAACTCTGAGACAGGTGCTGCATGGCTGTCGTCAGCTCGTGTTGTGAGATGTTGGGTTAAGTCCCGCAACGAGCGCAACCCCTATCCTTAGTTGCTAGCAGGTAATGCTGAGAACTCTAAGGAGACTGCCGGTGATAAACCGGAGGAAGGTGGGGACGACGTCAAGTCATCATGGCCCTTACGGGATGGGCTACACACGTGCTACAATGGTAGATACAAAGGGCAGCAAGACCGCGAGGTGGAGCGAATCCCATAAAGTCTATCGTAGTCCGGATTGGAGTCTGCAACTCGACTCCATGAAGTCGGAATCGCTAGTAATCGTAGATCAGAATGCTACGGTGAATACGTTCCCGGGCCTTGTACACACCGCCCGTCACACCATGGGAGTGGGTTGCTCCAGAAGTGGTTAGCCTAACCTTCGGGAGGGCGATCACCACGGAGTGATTCATGACTGGGGTGAAGTCGTAACAAGGTAGCCCTAGGGGAACCTGGGGCTGGATCACCTCCTTACCAAAAGATTCGACGCTATTGTCGAGTGTTCACACAGATGATTAGATTACAAAATCAGAGCAAAGAACAATCCCTCCTTATCGGAATGGGTAAAATAGGCCTGTAGCTCAGCTGGTTAGAGCGCACCCCTGATAAGGGTGAGGTCGGCAGTTCAAGTCTGCCCAGGCCTACCAACTATTCTATTGAATCGCACTAATTCAAAAGTAAATGTTCTTATCAAGAATCTTTACTTTTGAGCTTCTGCTCAAAACTGCTCTTTAACAATGTGGAAAAGCTGATAATTAAATCCAGCGTATGAATAACTGAGCAACAGGCAACTGTTGATTCATACGCTAATGACGTAAATGTCACTCTATTTGGTGGTGTCGCAATTGCGATTATCAATCAATTACTCATAGAGCGTCGTTATTAATCATAACGACATTGTCCATCTTTGGACAAAACTAGCGCATACTAACACAAAGTTGGTCAAACAATTTTGGGTTGTATGGTTAAGTGACTAAGCGTACACGGTGGATGCCTAGGCAATTGGAGGCGATGAAGGACGTGTTAATCTGCGATAAGCGTGGTTAAGGTGATAAAAACCGTTATAGACCACGATTTCCGAATGGGGAAACCCACCTGCTTGCAGGTATCTTATAGTGAATACATAGCTATAAGAGGCAAACCCGGAGAACTGAAACATCTAAGTACCCGGAGGAAAAGAAATCAACCGAGATTTCGCTAGTAGCGGCGAGCGAACGCGAATTAGCCCTTAAGCAGCTTACAAGTCAGTGGAATGTGCTGGAAAGCACAGCGATACAGGGTGATAGCCCCGTACACGAAGACGAATTTGTTGTGAAATCGAGTAGGTCGGGACACGTGATATCTTGACTGAATATGGGGGGACCATCCTCCAAGGCTAAATACTCCCAATTGACCGATAGTGAACCAGTACCGTGAGGGAAAGGCGAAAAGAACCCCTGTGAGGGGAGTGAAATAGAACCTGAAACCGTGTACGTACAAGCAGTGGGAGCCGACTTGTTCGGTGACTGCGTACCTTTTGTATAATGGGTCAGCGACTTATATTTTGTAGCAAGGTTAACCGATTAGGGGAGCCGTAGGGAAACCGAGTCTTAACTGGGCGTCGAGTTGCAAGGTATAGACCCGAAACCCGGTGATCTAGCCATGGGCAGGTTGAGGGTGCAGTAACATGCACTGGAGGACCGAACCCACTAACGTTGAAAAGTTAGGGGATGACCTGTGGCTAGGAGTGAAAGGCTAATCAAACCGGGAGATAGCTGGTTCTCCCCGAAAACTATTTAGGTAGTGCCTCGAGCGGACACTTACGGGGGTAGAGCACTGTTTGGGCTAGGGGGTCATCCCGACTTACCAACCCCATGCAAACTCCGAATACCGTAAAGTGATACTCGGGAGACACACGGCGGGTGCTAACGTCCGTCGTGAAGAGGGAAACAACCCAGACCGCCAGCTAAGGTCCCAAAGTGTATGTTAAGTGGGAAACGATGTGGAAAGGCTCAGACAGCCAGGAGGTTGGCTTAGAAGCAGCCATCCTTTAAAGAAAGCGTAATAGCTCACTGGTCGAGTCGGTCTGCGCGGAAGATGTAACGGGGCTAAACATGCCACCGAAGCTGCGGATTCACCTTTTAGGTGAGTGGTAGGGGAGCGTTCTGTAAGCGGTTGAAGGTGAGTCGTAAGGCTTGCTGGACGTATCAGAAGTGCGAATGCTGACATGAGTAACGATAATGGGGGTGAAAAACCCCCACGCCGGAAGACCAAGGGTTCCTATCCCATGTTAATCAGGGTAGGGTGAGTCGACCCCTAAGGCGAGGCCGAGAGGCGTAGTCGATGGGAAACAGGTTAATATTCCTGTACTTGTTATTATTGCGACGGAGGGACGGAGAAGGCTAGGTGAGCGTGGCGTTGGTTGTCCACGTGAAAGTGAGTAGGCTGTCGGTTTAGGTAAATCCGGACTGACACTAGGCTGAGACACGAGACGACACTCTACGGAGTGGAAGTCATTGATGCCCTGCTTCCAGGAAAAGCTTCTAAGCTTCAGATAATAACGAATCGTACCCCAAACCGACACAGGTGGTCAGGTAGAGAATACTCAGGCGCTTGAGAGAACTCGGGTGAAGGAACTAGGCAAAATGGTACCGTAACTTCGGGAGAAGGTACGCCGCTGTCGGTGATTGGACTTGCTCCATAAGCTGACGGCGGTCGCAGAAAATTGGTGGCTGCAACTGTTTATTAAAAACACAGCACTGTGCTAAATCGAAAGATGACGTATACGGTGTGACACCTGCCCGGTGCCGGAAGGTTAATTGATTGGGTTAGCGTAAGCGAAGCTCATGATCGAAGCCCCGGTAAACGGCGGCCGTAACTATAACGGTCCTAAGGTAGCGAAATTCCTTGTCGGGTAAGTTCCGACCTGCACGAATGGTGTAATGATGGCCACGCTGTCTCCACCCGAGACTCAGTGAAATTGAAATCGCTGTGAAGATGCAGTGTACCCGCGGCTAGACGGAAAGACCCCGTGAACCTTTACTACAGCTTGACACTGAACATTGAGCCTACATGTGTAGGATAGGTGGGAGGCTTTGAAACCATGTCGCCAGATATGGTGGAGCCAATCTTGAAATACCACCCTTGTATGTTTGATGTTCTAACATTGCTCCATTATCTGGAGTGTGGACAGTGTCTGGTGGGTAGTTTGACTGGGGCGGTCTCCTCCCAAAGAGTAACGGAGGAGCACGAAGGTTGGCTAAGTACGGTCGGACATCGTACGGTTAGTGTAATGGTAGAAGCCAGCTTAACTGCGAGACAGACACGTCGAGCAGGTACGAAAGTAGGTCATAGTGATCCGGTGGTTCTGAATGGAAGGGCCATCGCTCAACGGATAAAAGGTACTCCGGGGATAACAGGCTGATACCGCCCAAGAGTTCATATCGACGGCGGTGTTTGGCACCTCGATGTCGGCTCATCACATCCTGGGGCTGAAGTCGGTCCCAAGGGTATGGCTGTTCGCCATTTAAAGTGGTACGCGAGCTGGGTTTAGAACGTCGTGAGACAGTTCGGTCCCTATCTGCCGTGGGCGTTGGATGATTGAGAGGGGCTGCTCCTAGTACGAGAGGACCGGAGTGGACGAACCTCTGGTGTTCGGGTTGTCACGCCAGTGGCATTGCCCGGTAGCTATGTTCGGAATCGATAACCGCTGAAAGCATCTAAGCGGGAAGCGAGCCTCGAGATGAGTCATCCCTAGAACTTTAAGTTCTCTAAAGGGTTGTTGAAGACTACAACGTTGATAGGCAAGGTGTGGAAGCGCTGTGAGGCGTTAAGCTAACTTGTACTAATTGCCCGTGAGGCTTAACCATACAACACCAAAGTTGTGTGAAGCGCTAACGAGATTGATTGATAGACATCAATTGAGTGACACTGATTTAATTATCACTGGAATTGTTATGACAATTTCCAGTATGACCTTCATTCATGGAGGCCTTGCTTTTCCAGTATTGTGGGATGAATTTATCAACTACATCCATGTAGTTGACCCTAACGGGCCGCACTAAAGTGCGTTAAATTTTGTTCCAAACAAAATTTTGCCTGGTGACAATAGCGTTGTGGAACCACCTGACTCCATTTCGAACTCAGAAGTGAAACGCAACAGCGGCGATGGTAGTGTGGGAGATCCCATGTGAGAGTAGCACATCACCAGGCTCCTTATTAAAGAAACCCGTTCACACTGTGAGCGGGTTTTTTGCTAAAGATAGTAAAAGAAGATATTAAAAATATTATTTTAACTATGTACGTTTTTTATAAGCGCATAATTAAAAAATATTTTAAAGTATTCGCCTGATGGCAATAGCGTTGTGGAACCACCTGACTCCATTTCGAACTCAGAAGTGAAACACAACAGCGGCGATGGTAGTGTGGGAGATCCCATGTGAGAGTAGCACACCGTCAGGCATTAAATTTGAAAGCCTTGCATATAGCAAGGCTTTTTTGTGTCTGATTTATTATCTGTAATAGCTAAGATGCAAGCTTTGTAGAAGAGCTAGGATAAAGGAAGAACACCTATTAACGATTCGCTTTTTCGCTTTATGAAGCTTTTCAAGTCTCCCTTATTTGCATCAACCCTTAATCAAATACGCAACGCTTAATCAAATACGACAGTTTTGTTCTGATGAATAATCACTCTATCTTGCAAGTGATTACGTAGCCCTCTCGATAATGCCGCTTTTTCACAGTCTTTTCCTTTACGCACCATGTCGTGCACACTATCACTGTGCGTAATGCGCATAACCTCTTGTTCGATAATAGGCCCAGCATCGAGCTCTGCGGTAACATAATGGCAGGTAGCACCAATTAGCTTAACGCCACGATTATACGCTTGATGATAAGGTTTAGCACCTATAAACGAGGGGAGAAAACTATGATGAATATTAATAATTCGGCCACTATAACGCGCACAAAAATCATTTGGAATTATTTGCATAAAACGGGCTAGCACAATCGTGTCGGCTTTGTATTGTTCAATCAAGCTTTCAACTTGCTCAAAAGATTGGCTTTTATCAGCTACATTAAAGTCTACGAAATGAAAAGGGATGTTGTACCATTGTGCGAACTTCTCAACTTCCTTATGGTTGGCAACCAAGCCGACGATTTCGCAATCAAGTTCATTACAGTGCCACCGATGCAGTAGATCCGCTATACAATGATCTTCTTTACTCGCTAATAACAGTACTTTTTGTTTTACTGAAGAGCAATTAAGGCTCCACTTCATATCATATTTGTCAGCCAGTGTTTTAAAGTCTGTTTGCAAGGATACTAAATCAGTGCTGATCGAGTTTGCGCATAGCTCATGACGCATAAAGAACCAGTTATTTTCTAAATCTGTATGATGACTAGCTTCAACGATTGAGGCATCTCTATCTGATAAGAATTGACTGACCACTGATACAAGGCCGACCTGATCTGGGCAAGAAATAGTTAAACGGTATGTGTTTTTCATGTCACTTTATTTTTATTTAATACGAGTTGGAATAGTAAACGTGAGTAAGTACAAGAAAGCAAGTATGTGTGTTTTCAAAAAGACATACAATAGAGTAAAAACACTAAAAATTTAAACTGGCAGAGTTTTTGCGGTGAAAAGTTGTAAAGTTAGTTTTAGATTGTGGCCTCTAACTATCGCTAGAGACCATATTTTCAAAGTAAGTATATTTGATAAGGTAATAATTCTAAAAGGTGAACTATGGATTGATAAACGCTTCTATCTGAGCGTGTATACCTTCAGCATCTAAACCCAGCTCTTGGTAAATCTCTTCCTGAGTTCCGTGCTTAATAAATACATCAGGCAAACCAATATTCAATACTTTAACAGCAAGCCCATGTTTAAGTATAAACTCGTTTACTGCACTACCAGCACCACCCATTATGGCGTTGTCTTCGACTGTAACTATTACATTATGCTTGTTAGCAAGCTGTGAAATGAGTTCTTCGTCAATTGGTTTTACAAAGCGCATATCTGCAACGGTCGCATCTAATCTATCAGCGGCTTCGAGGGAAGCACTGATAAATGTTCCAAAATTCAAGATAGCAATTTGGGTAGAGGCGTTAGTTAAACTTGACTCTTTAATAAGATTGCCTTTACCGACAGGTAAAGCTTGCATTTGAGAACTAATGCTTGCACCTGTACCCTTACCACGGGGGTAGCGAATAGCAGAAGGTTGATTTAATGTGTAGCCGGTATAAAGCATTTGGCGGCATTCATTTTCATTGGATGGACACATTATTACCATATTAGGGATGCAGCGCATAAAGCTGAGATCAAATGAGCCTTGATGGGTAGGACCATCTGCACCCACAACACCCGCTCTGTCAATAGCAAATATAACAGGCAAATTTTGTAATGCGACATCATGGATGAGCTGATCATACCCACGCTGTAGAAATGAAGAATATATTGCCACAACTGGCTTCAAACCCTCACAAGCTAAGCCTGCTGCAAGCGTGACTGCATGTTGCTCTGCGATTGCAACATCAACATATTGCTTAGGAAAAGCTTTAGAGAACTTAACCATGCCTGACCCTTCGCGCATAGCTGGTGTGATGCCGATTACCTTGTCATCTTGCTCGGCAATGTCACACAGCCAATCTCCAAATACTTGCGAGTAGGTTGGTGAAGTTGGCGCTGACTTCGGTAGTGGGATAATATCAGGGTTAAACTTAGGTACCGCATGGTAACCAATAGGATCTTTTTCTGCAGGCTCGTAACCTTTTCCTTTTTTCGTCACTATATGAAGTAACTGAGGGCCAGGTAAGCCACGCATATTTCTCAAGGTGTCGACTAGGCCATCAACATCGTGTCCGTCAATTGGACCTATATAGTTGAAACCTAATTCCTCAAAGAAAGTGCCTGGAACAACCATGCCTTTGATATGTTCTTCCATTCGGCTGGCGAGCTCTTTAATCGGTGGTAATCCGCTAAGTAACTTTTTACCGCCTTCACGCATACCAGTATAAAAGCTGCCAGATAAAATACGGGCGAAATGTTTGTTTAATGCGCCTACGTTTTCAGAAATAGACATTTCATTATCGTTTAAAATCACCAACATATTTGGGTTTATATCACCCGCGTGATTCATCGCTTCAAATGCCATGCCTGCTGTCATTGCGCCATCTCCGATGACAGCCGCCACTTTACGTGACTTTCCTTCTCGCTCTGCCGCCATTGCCATTGCAAGTGCTGCGCTGATTGATGTGCTAGAGTGACCAACACTAAACGTGTCATATTCACTTTCGTCGCGAAAAGGGAAAGGATGTAATCCATCCTTTTGACGAATAGTGTGCATTTTATCACGTCTACCAGTTAATAATTTATGCGGATAAGCTTGGTGGCCAACATCCCACACTACGCGGTCAAACGGCGTGTTATATACGTAATGAAGAGCAACCGTAAGTTCAACTGTACCTAATCCCGAGGCAAAGTGGCCACTAGTTTGGCTAACAGACTTGAGCAAATAACTTCTTAATTCGTTACATACATCTTGTAGTTGCTCTTGTGGACGAAGCCTAAGATCTTCTGGAACATTAATATGCTTAAGTAGTGAAAAGTCTTCCAGGTTTACGATTGTCATAATAGTTTAAAACTTTCTTTCAATAATGTAGTGCGCGAAATCACGCAGAATTGCGGTATTGTACGGTAAAGTTGATAAAGCGTGTAGTGCTTCATCAATTAATAAATGTGCTTTCTGTTTTGCGCCCTCTAAGCCAAGCAGTGCAGGGTAGGTCGATTTAGCTGCATTTATGTCAGAGCCTTGTGGTTTACCGAGTTCAGCAGTTGAACCAATAATATCCAAAATGTCATCCTGCACTTGAAACGCTAAACCAATATTGTTGCTATAAATCTTTAAGGCGTTAACTATTTCAGGGTTATCAATTGGGCTACACAAATAACCTAAATGAACGGCCGCAGAAATTAATGCGCCCGTTTTTAATTGGTGTATTTGTTCAAGTTTAGCTAACGATATATCGCAATCGGTCGCATTCAAGTCCATGGCTTGTCCACCGCACATACCAGCGTACCCAGCAGACTGAGCAAGAACCTGTATCATTTGTACAACTTTTTTTGAAGGAACAGCTTGATAATGCTTCGATGAAATAATGTCAAAAGAGAGACTCTGTATACTATCACCTGCCAAAATGGCGGTAGCTTCGTCAAATGCTTTATGACAGGTAGGGCGACCACGACGTAAGTCATCGTCATCCATTGAAGGCAAATCATCATGAATTAATGAATAGCAATGGATTAGCTCAATAGCGGCGGCTGGCGCATCAAGATCATTCAAAGATGCGCCCAACATTTGGCCTACTTCGTACACCAGAAATGGACGAATACGCTTACCGCCATTTGTTGAGCTATAACGCATTGCGGCTAAAAGCTGCTCGTCATTCACGTTGAGGAGCTTAAGTTGTTCACTCAACACGTTTTCGATGCGGGACTGGTAATTTTTCAACGCTTTACTTAATGGCACTTACGATGACTCGCTGCTTTCATTTTCAAAAGGTTGAAGTTGCTCATCGCCATTTTTCTCTAATAAGATGCTGACCTTTTGTTCGGCATCAGTTAATTTAGATTGGCTAGCTTGGGCAAGCTGAATACCACGCTCAAATTGTTTTAAAGACGCATCTAAGCTTAATTGATTTTGTTCCATTTGATTAACGATGTCTGATAACTCAGAAATTGCATCTTCAAATGACATGTTTTGCGGTTTTTTTGTAGCCATGAATTGTATCTCATATTGTGAGCGGCAACGTTACCTTAAGCGCGTAAAAGTATCAACGAAAATGCCGAGGAAGAACATAAAAATTTCGCTGATTATTTAAATCTGCATTTATTTTATTTGAATAAGTATTATCCTTAAGCTTAAGAAAACTAAAGGTTTGCCGATCTACTATTGTTAGTTAAGATAGTTGTATAAGAAAATATACACAATTTGCACGTAGGAGGAATTGTGGATTTAGCTACGTTAATAGGTATGCTAGGCGCCATCGGCTTTATTGTCATGGCGATGTTAATGGGTGGTGAGCTCGGCATGTTTGTCGATGTACCATCAGTGTTAATTGTGTTCGTTGGTTCATTATTTGTTGTTTTATCAAACTTTACTCTAGGCCAATTTATTGGTGCAGGTAAGGTTGCTGGTAAGGCATTTATGTTTAAAATTGAAACACCTGAAGAGCTTATCGAAAAAGCAGTAGAGTTAGCTGATGCGGCTAGGAAGGGAGGATTTTTAGCCCTTGAAGAGGCTGAAATCCCTAACGACTTTATGCAAAAAGGAGTCGACATGCTGGTCGACGGGCATGATGGAGAGGTGGTGCGTGCTACGCTTGAAAAAGATATTGGGCTAACAACCGCACGTCATGAAGCTGGAGCAGGATTCTTTAAATCGCTTGGTGACGTAGCGCCCGCAATGGGAATGATTGGTACGTTGATCGGCTTGGTGGCGATGCTATCTAATATGGACGACCCAAAAGCGATTGGCCCTGCTATGGCAGTGGCGCTATTAACCACGTTATACGGTGCGTTTTTGGCTAATGTTATCGCACTGCCGATTTCTGCAAAATTAAATGTACGTGTTGTCGAAGAAAAGTTAAACCAGCAATTGATATTAGATGCAATTTTAGGCATTCAAGATGGTCAAAACCCTAAAGTCATAGAAGGTGTTTTGAAAAACTATTTGGCCGAGTCTAAGCGCGCAACTGGCGAAGCGGAATAGCGAGGAAACGGTATGGAAGAAGAGTGCAAATGTCCCCCCGAGGGGTTACCCGCATGGATGGGGACTTTCGCGGACTTAATGTCATTGTTGATGTGCTTTTTTGTATTGCTATTAGCCATGTCTGAAATGGACGTGCTTAAATTTAAACAAATTGCAGGCTCAATGAAGTTTGCGTTTGGTGTGCAAAATAAGTTAGAAGTTAAAGACATCCCTAAGGGCACGAGCATTATTGCGCAAGAGTTTCGTCCTGGTAAACCCGATCCAACTCCCATCGAGATTATTCAACAGCAAACAGTAGAAATGACTCAGCAAATGCTTGAATTTACTGCCGGTGAAGAAGACTCTGCGGGAGGGCGACAAGAACAACGACAGGAAGAGCGTGGAGGACAGTCTCAAAGTACCGCAGAGGAAGACGCGCAAGAATCACCAAACGCCACACCACAAGAACAAGTAAATGAAATGGTTAAGAAAATTGCTCAGCAATTAGAGCAGCAGATTATTGACGGTGCGATTGAGCTGGAGTCTTTGGGTCAACAAATCATTATTCGCATTCGTGAAAACGGTTCTTTTCCATCAGGTTCTGCATTCCTACAGCCGCAATTTAAGCCAATAGTACAAAAAATTGCAACGCTGCTGAATGATGTACCAGGCGAGATCAAAGTGTCTGGTCATACTGACGATCAACAAATTTCATCAGAGTTATATTCTAATAATTGGGACTTGTCAGCCCAACGTGCGGTTACTGTCGCTACTGAAATGGAACAAGCGCCAAACTTTGATGGAGATAGGGTGGTCATTATGGCGCATGGTGACAGTCGTCCTTTGGTACCGAACGACAGCGCTGCGAACCGACGTAAAAATCGAAGAGTTGAAATATCCATTATGCAAGGTAAAGCGAAAGAAGCTGATCCTATTGATGCTACAAACTAAGAGTTGTATCGAACCACTTTTTTGAAAGGCCGCAAATGCGGCTTTTTTATTAATCTAGGCTATATTATCTAGTTATTAGCTCAGGTATAATCGCCGCAGTTTTTTGCCCCCGTTTTTAGCGAGTATTCATGAAGTTTATTGTTAAATTACACCCAGAGATTAGTATTAAAAGTAAGCCTGTAAGAAAGAGGTTTACTAAGTTACTTGAGTCCAATATTCAAATCGTACTTAGGTTAATTGATCCTGATGTAAAGGTAGTGAACCAATGGGATAAGCTTTCGGTATCAAGTGAGCTAATTGATGAAGAGTCTCGTTTAGCTTTTATTGACTCGTTAAAGCGTGTGCCCGGGATTGTACAGTTTCTTGAAGTTCAACAACGTGATTTCAAAGATTTACATGATATCTATCAGCACGTTTATGATGTTTACCATGAACAGTTAGAAGGTAAAACGTTTGCGGTTCGCTTTAAGCGCTCAGGTAAACATGACTTTACATCAAATGACGCTGAACGTTATGTGGGCGGTGGTTTAAACCAAAATATTGCCTCAGCAAAGGTGCAATTAACTAAGCCAGATATTACGGTAATGGCTGAAATAAAAGATGACAAGATCTTTGTTGTTAAAGCACTTCATAAAGCGATGGGCGGCTTTCCAATTCCTACGCAGGAAGATGTGTTATCGTTGATGTCAGGTGGTTTTGATTCAGGCGTTTCAACTTATTTAATGATCAGAAAAGGTGCCAGAACTCATTATTGTTTTTTCAATTTGGGCGGTGCCGCACATGAAATTGGTGTTAAGCAAGTTTCTTATTATTTATGGAATAAATACAGCCGAACTCATAAAGTAAAGTTTATTGCTGTCGATTTTGAACCCGTGGTAGCTGAAATTCTAGAAAATGTAGAAAACGGCCAAATGGGCGTTATTTTAAAGCGAATGATGATGCGAGCTGCTGCACAAGTTGCTGATAAATTAGGTATTCAAGCATTGGTTACAGGTGAAAGCTTAGGGCAGGTGTCTAGCCAGACACTAGCGAATTTAAACGTTATTGACCGTGTCACTGAGCAGTTGATTTTACGTCCGTTAATTCACATGGATAAGCAGGAAATTATTGATACTGCGCGTGAAATAGGGACTGAAGATTTTGCTAAAACGATGCCTGAATATTGTGGTGTTATTTCTAAAAAGCCAACAGTAAAAGCAGTACTTTCTAAAATTGAAAAAGAAGAAGCGAATTTTAACTTTGATATTTTAGATAATGTTGTTGAAAACGCTCGCATTATGGATATCAGAAAGATTGAAGAAGAAGCGCAGCAAGAAGTAAAAGAAGTGGAAATGGCTTCTGCTTTATCTTCTGATAGTGTGGTCGTTGATATTCGTTCGCCAGAAGAAGAAGATGAAAGCCCACTGGAGTTAGATCCTATTAAAGTTGTTCATATTCCATTCTATAAACTTGCGACTCAATTTGGTGACTTACCACAGGATAAGGAGTACTTCCTTTATTGTGATAGAGGTGTTATGAGCAAATTACAAGCGCTCCTTTTACATGAAAACGGTTACGCTAACGTAAAAGTTTACCGACCTTAATTTTCCAACTTTAGCCAAGCTTTTAACAATGAGAATTTAGAGCTTGGCTATTATTCATCGCTTAGATGTATTGGCTAATTAATTCTGTCGAGACAACTTTAAAACTTCATCAAGAAGGTACTGGTTGGTTGGCGTATGAATACCGTGCTTTTTTCCCATTGAAACGATATAGCCATTAATAAATGCAATTTCCGTGTTACGTTGCAGTTTAATATCTTGTCGCATTGACGATGAATTTGCAGCAGTAAGCTTTATCACCTCTTCTACAGCCGCTCTAGTCTCTTTTAGTGAAATGGTTACGCCTTCAGCGGATGCAGCCTGATACCACTCATCAATTATCGCTGATTTTATTGTTGAAAAAGATTCATGTTCAAGTTCACCATTTTTTATATCATTAATTGCTGTTAATGGATTAATGACGGCGTTAATGGCCAGCTTTCGCCATAAAATACACGCTAAATCTTCTTCAAAATGCACTGTCGGCATAGCATCGTTTAAGCAATGGGTAATTAGCTGTGCTCGACTTTTGTGATAAGAAGTTAAGTGCGCACAGCCTATAAAGGTTGTGCCTAATCCGGTATGTTGAATACAGTGGGGGGATGGCTTTAATGCGCCGTGACTGGTAGACGCGATTAACAAAGTTTGCTTGTTGGATATTAGTTTTGATATTTTTTCTACGGTACCCATGCCATTGTGGCTTAATACTATGGTTGAATTTGCGCTTAACCAAGGTTGAACTAGCATAAAGGCATTAACAGCATCGTAGGCCTTAGTCGGTATGATAAGGTTTTGTATTAAATCATCAGCGCCTTTTTTGAGTGATGGAATGGCTAAGTTTTTGATTGAAAATTCATGATGCTGGTTTTTTAAGTCGATAAACTGAAATTGGCTTCCTTCCAGAACTTTTTTTGTGAGTAGGTGAACCTTTGCGCCAGCTTGATGTAAGTGGTAAGCCCATAGATTGCCAACAGCGCCATTTCCTATAATGTGCCAACTATTGTGGTTTTTATCATCTAATTGGTAAGTCATGATGCTGTTTGGTGCTCTTTTGAGTTTTCTATGGTGTATTAGAAGGACGGATGTTTTTCCGTTGCGTAAGATAGACCAGCAATAAACCAACCGCAACACCTATCGCGTCCGCTATCAAGTCAGCCAAGCTTGCTTGTCTATATGCTGTCATCCCTTGTAAAACTTCAATCAGCGCACCATAACTAATCAATACTAAGATTGTTACTTGTTTACTAACAGCAAAGCTCTTAGCAAATAAGAACGTTAATATTGCGAACGTGCAAAGGTGGCCGATTTTATCAATATGCGGAAACAGTGCTTCTCCAGGCTCTCCTTTCATAAAAAAGGCGTAAGTCGCAATAATCAAAAAGAGTATAAAGCACCCGCGAAAAAAATTAATATTCACAAAATTACATCTATATAAATTCAAACGGCATGGATTGTAGCAAATAAGTCGTTATAATTCTTTATCTTGAAATTTTGAACTGGTTTTCATCAATTTATAGGAAATTAAATATGCCATCTTTTGATATCGTATCTGAAGTAGAAATGACAGAAGTAAAAAACGCAGTAGATAATGCTAACCGAGAACTGACAAAGCGTTTTGACTTTAAAGGTGTTCATGCAGAATTTAAATTAAAAGACGGTACTGTACAGGTAGAGTCGGAATCAGATTTTCAGGTTCAGCAAATGATTGAAATACTGCGTGCCACGGCAATGAAGCGTAATATTGACCCTACGGCATTAGAGTTAAAAGATACTGCTCATGTAGGCAAAACATTTTCACAGGAAGTTACGTTTAAACAAGGAATTGATCAAACGATTTCTAAAAAGATCGTTAAAGCCGTAAAAGACTCTAAAATAAAAGTGCAAGTTGCAATTCAGGGTGAAAAGCTACGTGTAACGGGTAAAAAAAGAGATGATTTGCAAGCAGTGATGCGTTTAGTTAAAGAAGGTGAGTTTGGTCAACCGTTTCAATTTGATAATTTTAGAGATTAGCATAAGCCCGTAGTAGCAATTTGATTAATTATTCAATGAGCTTATCTGTTGTTTTCCAGCTTATCTAGGGCCATCACTTCCATGTTGAACCAATGCTCTCGTAGCGTTTTTCAAAAATGAAAAGGCGAGACTAACTATAGTGATGGCAATAAACGTCTTATCTTTCTGGACGACACAAAATAACTTCTGCCGACTGTTCATTAATATTCACTACGCTTTGAGCTGTGGCATCTGCTACACGGTTACAATGGTTACGCGAAGGCGCTGATGCTGCAGAAAAAGAAATGGCAATAGTTGATGCTAATAATACAGTTGTAATCGTTAACTTTGTTAATGTTTTCATGTGAATTTACCTCTTACTTCAAATTCATAATTTATTTACTACGCACTTAAATGACATTAGATGTTTACTTAATTGCGTGATGCCAATATGAAAGCAGGTTGTGTGCCAAAAATAACAGCTGAATGAATAATTATTTAATTAATTGACATTGTTACTTGGGATAGCGAGTCAAACATTCTAACTTCACAGCGTTTGGGCATGTAAATAGGTTTTTAGGTAAGTGCTAATATTTTCTTTTAAGTGACAACGATCATTTTTAAAATAAAAAGCGGCAATAAATTGACAGTAATAGGCAAAGACTGTTGCTTCTTTAAACAGTGGCGAAAAAAAAAGATATGGGCTAGAATGTCGCCGCTTTTGGTCAAAGAATAGTAATATACGCGGCCGAAAAGTGCAGTAGCATCAAATAGCTACCGCAAAATAGCGTCATTGCTGAAATATAAAACAAAGCTTAATAATAAAAATAAAGTGTCAATAAGAATATTGGCCAACTTGCTTCGTAGTAGTTTAAGGAAGAACCATGCGCGTGTTATATGTTGCCTTTTTGTTCATTGTTTTCTCATCAGCCACTGCTGCCAGCCACATTCCTTATCTTCAGCGTTTATCAGTAGAGCATGGCCTGAGTCAAGGCAAGATAACTTCTATGTTACAGGATCATGAAGGCTTCTTATGGATCGGAACGCAAAATGGGCTTAACTTATATGACGGGCATGAAATACGTAAAATTAGTGGTCCGTTAAATGCTCTAGAAATTAGGCAAATAGATACACTGTATCAAGATGGGCATGATCGAATTTGGGTGGGAAGTACCCCGAATCGGAATTTTATTATCGACAAGGGCAAAGGCACAATTGAAGAAGTTGAAATCATTCACCCTCCAGATTATAACCCTTCTGATATATCATTTTTAGCAATTACTCCTCAGAAAAATGTGTTGAAGGAAGCACTTTGGATTGCCACTTCTGAAGCAATTTTTCAATCTGATGTAGTGTCAAATAAAGTACATTCATTTTTAAATCTTCGACATTTTTTAGTTGGCGGGCATATCATTAGAACTATTAAGCAAGTTGATAACGATTTGCTTGTTGGTACTTCTGCTGGACTCTTGAAGATAAACCTTCAAACTAAGCAAGTTAGAGAAATTGACTTTTTATCAGCTTTGAACCTCGCTGAAACGGAAGATGTGAATAAAACATTCCCGCTTAGAAAGAATGTGAAAGGGATACATATTACAAAACATAGCGGTATGATTCTAAGTACCGTTATGGGGCTGTATAAAATCCCGCTTGATGAAATGACAAAAGCTAACGTTCGTCATCATTACGGGAAAGACGCTGTTTCTCCGCCTGCAGCTAGAAAAGAGGTTTATGTTAATTTTCCTGCTGAACCGCCGATTAGGGTTAAAAGCAAGGTGCTTGAACCGAATCAAAATGTATGGCAAGTCATGGAGTTAAAGCCACAACACTACTTATTGGCTACAGACGACGGTTTATTTCAATTAATTAATCATGGAGAGAGTCAAAAGCTTTTCGCATATTCAGATCGCTATGGCGTGGCTACCAACAATCGTATAGCCAATATATTAAAAGATAAGTTGGGTAATATTTGGTTAGGCAGTGAAGATGATGGGATTTTTAGATGGAATACAGAAAAATCGTTATTCACAACTCACTTTATTACTTCAAATGCGCGTCAGTCATTAAGCCATAATGTTGTAACAGCAATTACAGAAAGCGCTTCTGGAAACTACTGGGTGGGTACTGTAAATGGATTCAATTTAGTAGATATAAAAACAGGAACAGTCAGCCAGTTTGAAGTTAATAAAGAG
Organism: Flocculibacter collagenilyticus; assembly: GCF_016469335.1. Classification (NCBI taxonomy): domain Bacteria; kingdom Pseudomonadati; phylum Pseudomonadota; class Gammaproteobacteria; order Alteromonadales; family Pseudoalteromonadaceae; genus Flocculibacter; species Flocculibacter collagenilyticus. Next base: position 2,569,992 of record NZ_CP059888.1, on the reverse strand, counting down.
CCTCATCGTAGTGATAACTTTATACTTGATTTAGAGGAAGTGAAAAATACCCTATGGATTAAAACCTTAGAAGGAATATTTGAGTGGGATGTTGAAACAGGTAAAAAGCGATACTCTAAAATAAATGAGCATACGTTATTTAATGCAAATAATGATTTAGGCGATCTTTTCAAAATGTCCGACAATCAGCTTGGTATTGTGACTAGAAATGGTTTGTTTTTTTATGACACTCGAACACAGCGCTTGAAAAAAAGTGAGGTAAATAAATCGTTAGTTCAGTCAAATAATAAATTAATTAGCTATATAACACATGATCCTGAACGTAACGGTACAGTTTATTTATCTAAGCTAAGTCAAATAGTTAGGTACGACATTGTGCAGGACGAACTGACAGTCTTTCATCAACTACCTGAATCGGATGATGTTAGCACATTTCCTACAGATATGATTTTTACTGAAAATCATATCTGGGTTTCTTATAGTGGTTTTGGTATTTATGTGTTAGATAAGCAAACAGGTAAAGAAATAACGCAAATTACTCGTAAACATGGTTTACCAGATAATTCACCGCATAATTTGTATCACGATAAACATGGTTTTGTTTGGGTGCCAACAAACAACGGGCTTGCACGTATTAATAAAGATAACTTCCATGTGCGGGTATTTCGCATTCAAGATGGCTTAATGACCAATGAATTTAATGGTGATGCAGGAGCCGTTAGTCGCACAGGAGAATTTGCATTAGGTACTATTCGTGGAGTAGTACGCTTTCATCCAGATGATTTTGTTGAGTCGTACCTTGAAAGTGAAGATACACAGCTAAAAAGTTATATTACTCATGTTTCATTGCTTTCACGTCAACTGTTTGACACCGAGCTATTAGGGATCATCAACACACCCGTCATTGATCTTGAACATCAAGACTCCGGTTTAACCATTCAGTTTTCGGCTTTACATTTTAAAAACGCAAAAAATATAAAATACAAATATTGGGTTGATGGCCCCACTACTGTTGCACCTATCATTACGTCTAAGAGCGAGGTGGCATTACCTAAGTGGGAGCAAGGAGAATGGACCTTTTATGTTAGTGCGATAAACTATGAAACAGGAAAAGTATCTGCTCCGGCATCAATTAAATTTAACGTCAATCCGCCACCATATTTTACGGTGATGGCTTATTTAGCGTATTCCGTTATATTCATTTCACTTGTGTTATTAATAAACTGGTTAAGAAAGTCGAGAAAAAAAGCGATTAAACAAGCTAAGCAGCTTGCACTAAATGAAGCCAAACTAAAGCTAGCACTTGAAGAGCAGAAGTTGGCAGAAGAAAAACTTAGAAAATTAGCTAATTATGATCCATTAACAGGTTTACCTAATCGAGCGTTATTGATGGACAGGTTGGATCATGCAATGGCAAGAACTAATCGTAGCCAACGTTCATTTGCAGTATGTTTTATAGATCTTGACGGTTTTAAAAAGGTTAATGACGAACATGGGCATGGAATTGGTGATGGATTATTGGTGAAGGTCGCTAAACTTTTAAAGCTAGCTGTTCGAGAGCAAGATACCGTCGCTAGACTGGGAGGGGATGAGTTTGTTCTTATTCTTGAAGATATGCAGTCGCAGCATGATATTGAACGTATCGCAGGTGTGATTTTTGAAAGCATGGCGAAAATTAAAGATATTGACGGTTACCCTATTGTTATTTCACCTAGCATGGGAATTGCGATGTATCCTGAACAAGGCAAGAGCCGTTCTGAACTATTAAAGTATGCTGACACGGCAATGTATCAAGCTAAAGTGGCTGGTAAAAATGCATTTCGTTATTTTCATTTAGAAACCAGTTAAACTAGTGGGCATAGCAAATCGGGCTAAGACGAGAAAGTAGCTTTCGATTAGAATAACGATACAAAGGAAAGAAACATGAAAATATGGGTAGATGCAGACGCCTGTCCAGTTGCAATTAAAGAAATATTATTTCGGGCTGCATCAAGAAAGGCAGTCATGGTTACGTTAATTGCTAACCATAGTATGCGTGTGCCAAGCTCTCCATATATTCGATTTGTACAAGTTGAGTCTGGATTTGATAAAGCAGATGATGCAATTGTGGCTAGAGTCGGTGAGGGTGATTTAGTCATTACGAGCGACATACCCTTAGCCTCTGATGCAATTGATAAAGGAGCGCTAGCACTAAGTGTAAGAGGCGAGCTGTTTACGAAAGAGAACATTAAAGCTAGGTTAAACATTCGCGATTTTATGGATACTATGCGTTCATCTGGCGTGGAAATGGGTGGGCCACCACCACTCAGCCAAGCCGACAAACAGCAGTTTGCAAATCATCTAGACAGAATATTGGCAACTATTAAATCTTAATCTCATCACTTTCAAGGCTTATAAGTTGTATAAATGAATTATCACTTAATTAAGCGCCTTTGTTTAAGTTGTTGAATTATTTTTTCGTTACTAATACCAGAGCGTATCATGGTTTCTTCAGAAATATCGATGCCTTCGCCAACAGCGATAACGCCCCAAAGATCTTGCTCTAATACTTTTGCTTTATGGATAGCGTATTGACTCACGTATTGCAGTTCATTGGCAATATAGTCGGTATCAGGGCGACCAGTTCGAGAAATAAAAATCCTAAAGCAGAAAAATATATCCGACTCTATTGTATTTTTAATAAACTTTTCGCGGCTTGCTTTATCTTCAAAGTCACAATCATAATAAGCTAAAATTGCTTCATCAAATGTTCGCAAGTGCGGCCTAAAGCGCACATACACATCGTATGTTGCTGGTTTATCGCCACGAGACATGGCCTTTAAATCATCACTTAACCGTGTATTGATAACGTCATTTTTTTGAAATGGGTAGGTATTATATTCGTCATCAGCTGTTTTAAAACGCGATAGAATTTTATGTGCGTATGTTGGGTACTCTCCTTCACCTAACGCTTTTAACGTGTACCTTATACCTTTACGATTTATGAAAAAGGTAAGGTTAGCAAAGTTCTTTGCTCGGATGTTACGAATTGCATCTGATAAACCCGGCACCTTAGGTTCATGTTCTGCTTTAACCAGCTTTTTATGATTATGGCGAATCACTTTTTGGAAAAAGAGCTTACCGGCATGATCTTTGGTAATCACATAAGCACGTAAATTAACAATATTTCCTGCTTTACTTACCGCTACCACTTCATAAGGGATGCGCGTGAGCTTTAACTCACTGGTTATGCCTTGCATCTCCGGTAGGGCAACTAAAACCATGTCACCTTTTTTAAGTTGGGTAGGGCGATCAAGTTCTATTTGTAAGCCGTTAACAGAAAAGTCTCGGGTTGTGCCTGAAATATCACCCTCAGGTTGGTTCTGCAAAAGAATTTTCGTTTTGTATAAATATCTAAACTCTGTTCGCAAATTAATATATTGTGCATGCGTAACTTCAAAGTGAGTGTAACTTTTTAGCTTTTTATGGTGCCATCTATTTAGTTTACTCACTTGTTTTTTATCATAACTGATTGCGCCATATTGTTGCTGGCTAGCTTCAGTAGTTAGATCAGAGATAACAACAAGATATTTAGCGTCTTTTATATAAGCTTGTACCCGAGGTGAAGGTGGTTTGTTAAGACGCTTAATTTCTTCGCTAGTGGTATCAGGAAGCGACAATGGAATATGCGCATCATCAGGTGAAACCACGTGTACTTGAATGTTAAACACTCGCCAACCTTTTTTATGGGAGCCAAAGCCCAAAAATACAGGTTTTAATTCAGGCTCAGCAAGCAGCTCTAAAGCAGTGGCTGAGTAATGATGAATTTTACTATTTTGCGTATGCGTAAAACAGTACAGTGTAGTGGCAGATAAGTTACCTTTTTGGGCAAGAATATCTTCGATGCGTTGTGGCGTTAATATTTGCCTTAGAATGTTATTCTGATCTTCATTGGTAAAATAACGCAGTATATCAGTGCAATTTTCCGTACATAAAACGCTTGAAAGGGTTAACTGTTCATTTTTAGCTGTAATCACCGCAGCCATCGAAACAGTTCGAGGAAAATAGAACTGTTCGTAACCCTTAGTTAAAACCGCATTGAGTGTGTTATCTAAATTAATGCGATAACGGCGCTTGTTACCACGAATAAAGTTTTCTAAAAAAGTGTCTAGTTCTGCTTGATTAGAGGTCTCTAGCCGAGAAAGACGCACATACTGATGTTCACCGTCGGGCTCAATGCCAACAATTTTGTAATGAATATCTTCTTTTAAACTAAGCGAAAACTCTTGCTTTAAACCCACAAAGTATAAGACGACCTGTTGACCAAGCTCTACCGCGTATTTCTTTAGAATTTTCAGTTTGCAACCGGTAACAGATAAATCGACGCTTTTAGCTGAAATCGTATTTTTTTCATCAAGTTTTACGTCGATTGAAATGGTATAATTCATGCGCTCTTCAGAGCGAGAGCCGTAACTGGCAAAAACAATTTGTTGGGCGGGGTAATTACTAGAGCCTTGTCCTTTTCCTGAACTTTTGGGGCCTGCACCAGTGCTGTCGCTCTTTTGCATTACACGGAAATTATTGTCGGTATTCATGACTTCTTCATAAACACCCATGGTGTATCCGCCATAAAGCTTTAATGCACTTTCAAATGCATCAATTGCGATATCATCCATAAAATGCATACGATCATTGTGTTCGTATGTGATTACTTCTCCGTCAACTTTACCGCGTAAGTCAATAAAACGGCTGCAAGGCTGGGCTAACCGCTTAAGCTCCATCTTTACAAGTAAGGCTTTCGGTTTCGCTAATTTATTTGTCGCTTTTTTAAAGCGATTATCAAAATCGGCCAGCTTTAAGCTAGGCTTCAACTCTTCAATTAAGTCGCTATACGGTTCTAAATCAGGCGTAATCATATAAATAGTTAGTTTACCAGATGCGTTTTTATTTTTATCTAGTTAGTACTCTGTATTAAAATACAAAATTCGATAACAATACACCTTATCTATCAAATTTAATGATTTTGTTTTACAAAGCTGTATTTATTGCATTTTTAATAGCATGTTTGAAGATAAAAGCAACTTTTATGCCTGATTTAAAACAAAATTTTGACTGTAACTCATGGACTAAACATGGCAAAAACTAAAACTGCGTATGTATGCAACGATTGTGGTGCTGAATTTCCTCGTTGGCAAGGGCAGTGCACTGAGTGTGGGGCGTGGAATACCATATCTGAATTTAAAATAACCGCACCTTCGAATAGTCGTTCGGCAAGAAATGCAGGATATGCGGGAGCCGTTCAAGCGCAGGTACAAACGCTGGATAAAATTGATTTGCAAGATGTACCTCGCTTTTCTAGTGGATTTAAAGAGTTTGATCGCGTACTCGGTGGTGGCATTGTACCAGGCTCGGCAATTTTGATTGGTGGTTCACCAGGGGCGGGTAAAAGTACCCTGTTATTACAAACCATGTGCTTACTGGCTAACCAAATGAATGCCTTGTACATTACAGGTGAAGAATCACTTCAGCAAGTTGCTATGCGAGCCAAGCGACTTGGTTTGCCAACAGATAGACTACGTATGTTAGCGGAAACCAGTGTTGAAACGATTTGTTCGTTAGCGCAACAAGAAAAGCCTGGCATTATGGTTATTGATTCGATCCAAGTAATGCATGTTGCTGATGTGCAGTCAGCACCTGGAAGTGTGTCTCAAGTTCGTGAAACAGCTGCGTATTTAACGCGCTTTGCCAAGCAACATCATGTTGCCATTTTTATGGTAGGTCATGTAACTAAAGATGGCACATTAGCAGGACCAAAAGTGCTAGAGCACTGCATCGATTGTTCCATCATGCTTGAAGGTAGTACTGATAGCCGCTTTAGAACGTTACGAGGTACTAAAAATCGTTTCGGTGCAGTAAATGAGTTGGGTGTTTTTGGTATGACAGGCCATGGCCTAAAAGAAGTAAGCAACCCTTCTGCTATTTTTTTAAACCGTGCTGAAGAAATGTCATCAGGCTCCGTGGTGATGGTAATTTGGGAAGGGACGCGTCCTTTACTTGTTGAAATACAAGCGCTGGTTGATTATTCCCAACTTGCTAACCCTAGGCGTGTTGCCGTTGGGTTAGAACAAAATAGGTTAGCAATGCTATTAGCGGTGTTACATCGTCATGGTGGCTTACAAATGGGAGATCAAGATGTCTTTGTTAATGTTGTTGGCGGAGTAAAAGTAGCCGAAACCAGTGCCGATTTAGCACTACTTTTAGCACTGGTTTCAAGTTTCAAAAATCAAGCCTTAGAGCAGGATTTGGTTGTATTCGGCGAGGTTGGACTATCTGGCGAAATCCGTCCTGTACCAAGTGGACAAGAACGACTTAAAGAAGCGGTTAAACATGGTTTTAAACGCGCCATTGTACCGATTGCTAATGCGCCGAAAGAAGGCATTGAAGGTATGAAAATTATAGGCGTTAAAACACTTGCAGAGGCGCTTGAGGCTATATAGTAACGCCTTGATTTTAATGTTTCCAAATAGTTTGAATTTTGCACAATAAATCGGCCGCAATAAAAAATTTGCGGCTTTTTTATTTTCTTTAACCCCATCTTTATTTTCTACTCGTTATATTAGTGAAGGTCAATCAAGCGCTTGTCACCTTTTATCACTCAAGTTGTGCAGTGAATCTGATGCTCACATCCTTGAAAAATAATAACAGTTGTAGGTTTAGTGATGCCAAAACAGCATCAGTAAAGCCAGAATAAGGGGACAGATATGGAACATACCGCATCCGTAAATTACGCAATGCCATTTCGTGAAATAAACGCATCAAAGCCAATAAAGTTGTTAGGTTCATTAGTTATTGGCAGTGCGACAACTTTTGGTTTATTTGCATTTATGAGTTACTTGATTAGTGGGCCGCAGTCTCACGATCCGCAAGTAATAGAGTACCCAGAAGTAGAAATTTTTAATCAAGTAGAGGATACACCGGTTGATGAAAATGTAAGAAAGTTGCCGTCACCTCCGGAAATACCTGAAATGCCACCGCAAATTGAACAGTCGACAGTATCAGAAGCAACGTCGCCGAGTTTTGCGTTTGATGGTTTTGATTTAGATATAGGTACCGACTTGAAACTATCAAATGACTTAAGCGCTGGTGCTGATAATGAAGCGATGCCTATTGTTAGAATTGATCCTAAATATCCCATTGCGGCTGCTCGTGAAGGCATAGAAGGGTGGGTAGAGTTAAGCTTCACCATTTCGGGGGCAGGTACGGTTGAAAATGTAAAAGTAATAGAAGCATTACCAGATAGAATGTTTAATCGTGAGGCAATTCGTGCATTAAGAAAGTGGAAATATAAACCTAAAACGGTTGATGGTAAGTCTGTAGCATTACCTAATCAAAGAATTCGATTAGAGTTCTCTTTAAATTATTAAATAAAAAATGGTAGTAATAATTGTAAGCAAGGTTAAGGGAAAGTATTACACAAGGATGTATGCTACAAATAGCTATACAATTGAGAAATGAGTCAATGAGGAGAAATTGTATTAATCCTAAAAAAGTTCAGTATTCTCGAATAAGCATTAAGAAGTAATAAGGACGCTTATGGCAATATCGTTAGGTTTAAAACAGTGGCTCTTACCCGAGGCGTCAAATGAGCAGTTAATGGGTAAGTACTCAGAAACGGGTGAAGTAAAATGGCTTGAGCAGCTAGTTGAGCGTTGTGGCGATGATTTATTTCACTTTATTACCAGCCAGACAGATCGTGATATGGCAAAAGATATTTGCCAATTAACTTGGTTAAAAGTGATTGATAATCGTTCGATTTACAGCCAGTCAGGCTCATTCAAAGCATGGCTCTTTCAAATTTCAAGGTATTTACTAATTGATGAAATGCGCAGGCAGCGTCGTTGGCATATGGAAGAGTTAAATGAACATATTACTGAGCAGCAGGCGTTATTAAGCGTTGAAATTAACGTAAATGAGAGCAAAAGCATTCAAGCGGCATTCAACAAGGCGTTAGAAACGCTGCCATTTTTACAACGCGAAGCATTTATTTTGCAGCAAGAAGGCTTTAGTTTGCGTGATATAGCAAAAATAACCAGTGCTGAAATGGAAACGGTGAAAAGCCGTTTACGCTATGCCAAAGGTCAATTGAAAAAGCAATTAACATCATTGGATTTAAAGGAGTTGTAAGATGCAAGATAGCAAACGAAACTTGTCAATTGAGCAGTTATATCAACAACGAAAGTCATCTTATCAATTGCCAAATAGTGTAAAAAATCAAGTTAAGCAACAAGCTAAAAACCAACAAAGTAGTTGGTGGCAACGAATTAATTGGCATTTAAGCATGGCAAGTGTCTGTGCAGCTTCATTATTGGCAGTGCTGATATTGCGGGAAACACCGCCTGACGTCGTCATTGATGCAAACAAAGTTTATGTGATTAGCCACAGCCAAGATAATAACGATCATGTTACTTACTATCACCAAGTGGAGTTATATAACGACCTCTCACAGCAACCGCCTAGTGGCGATTCTCAAATCGCTTCTCATATTGAGAAACGAAACAAGGAAGTACGTGTGCTACTAGAGGCGCAACACGATCAACTTATATCACGTTTAAATACTGCAAAATATGCCCACCAAGATACTCTTAAATACAAAGGTTTGTTGAAGCAAACTAACGACGACTGGGTTATTGAAGTGTGCGATTTAGGTACGTTAAAGGTTGCAGAAGCCATTATTAAACAACTTAACTCAGATAAAAGCATATTGAATATGAGAGCCGGGCAAGCGATAGAGCTTGTGACAAATCAGCGAGGTTTTTTATTGGCAATAGCGCCTGCTTCACAGCACAACGTTGCAGCTTGTGGTGTTTCAGTGAGTTAGCATTTGTTGCTGCGGTAAAATGGATAGAAAAGGTCAGCACGTACTAGTATCTTTGGGTATACTCATTCCGTTAAATAATAAAAACGGAATAAAATTACTATGTTAAATCATGCAAAAGCAGCGCTGTTTACGCTTGCTTCGCTACTGTGCTTAACCACTAGTTATGTAACTAATGCAGAAGATAGCTATACCGATGCGAATCTGGAACAAGTTGAGTCTACTCACTTATACCTTGATCTATTTGTTAACTTTGACGAGAAAAGGTTAGAAGGTTTTGTTGAACATACGCTGGAATGGAGCGATAAAGCAAAGCCAAAACTTGTTGTTGATACAAGAGACCTAGTAATAAAAAGTACTTATGCACTACTTAACGGACAATGGCGAAGTGCTAAATTTGAGTTAGGCAAGGTGCATCCTGTTAAAGGTGCTCCGTTAACCATTTACTTGCCCGGCGCAGCTGAAAAAGTACGCATTCATTACCACTCCACGCCAAAAGCGTCTGGTTTACAATGGCTGACAAAAGCGCAAACGGCGGGGAAGCAATATCCATTTATGTTTAGCCAATCTCAAGCCATTCATGCGCGTAGCTGGATACCTGTACAAGATACACCTGCAATGCGTGTTACTTATAGCGCACGTATCGCTACGCCAAAGCCCCTATTAGCGGTAATGAGTGCTGACAATAGTGCAAACACAGAAAAAGATGGCGATTACCATTTCTCAATGCCTCAAGCCATCCCGCCTTATTTAATTGCTATTGGGGTAGGTGATTTAGAATATAAAGCCATGTCTAAGCAAACTGCAATTTATGCCGAATCATATATTTTAGATGATGCTGTGGCAGAGTTTAATGACACTCAAGAAATGATGGATCAAACAACTAATATATATGGCGATTATGCTTGGGGTCGTTATGACTTACTTGTTTTGCCACCTAGCTTTCCGTTTGGTGGAATGGAGAACCCACGTCTTTCCTTTATTACCCCTACGGTCATCGCTGGTGATAAAAGCCTTGTAAATTTAATTGCACATGAGTTAGCACATTCTTGGTCAGGTAATTTAGTAACGAATGCTACGTGGGAAGATCTTTGGCTGAACGAAGGATTTACCAGCTATGTTGAAAATAGAATTATGGAAGAAGTATTTGGTGAAGACCGCGCAGTAATGGAGCAAGCATTAGCTGCCGACAGTTTAAATGGTGATTTAGCGTCATTAGATAAAGATGATACACGTTTAAAGTTATCGCTAAACGGTCGCGATCCAGATGTTTCATTTAGTGAAATACCTTACGTAAAAGGGCAGCTATTTCTAATATACTTAGAACAGAAGTTTGGCCGTGATAAATTCGACCCATTTGTTAAACAATACTTTGATGATTATGCTTTTTTATCGTTAACTACTAAAGACTTCGTCAAGTATGTTAAAAAACATTTAACGCATAAATATCCGGGAATAGTGAGTGACGAAAAGCTACAAGAATGGATTTTTGGAACAGGTTTACCTGCTGATGCCCCTCAACCTAAGTCAGATGCCTTCAAAAAAGTTAAACAGAGCCAACATGCTTGGTTAGAAGGGAAAGCAGAATTATCCAGTTTATCTACTGAAAAGTGGACCGTTCACGAGTGGTTATATTTTATTAATGAATTGCCGAGAAATTTATCTGAAGAGCACATGCTGCAACTTGATCAATCATTTAATTTAACCAATTCAAAAAATGCTGAAATTGCATTTGCTTGGTTCAATTTAGCAATTGAAAATGGGTATCAAGCTATTAACCCGAAGTTAGATCAATACTTGTCTAGTATTGGACGTGGAAAACTTATTGTTCCTCTTTATAAGCGTTTATCCGAAGGTGAAAAAAGAGCATGGGCACACGAGGTATACAAGAAGGCAAGGCCGGGCTACCACCCATTGGCACAATCAAGAATTGATCCATTCTTCAAATAAATAATATTCCGCTTACCAAAACAGCGCTAGTATAATTTAGCGCTGTTTTTATTTGGATGACTTTCTTGGAATTACTACTCTTCGGTCATCCAGAAAAAGGTAATAGCAAGGCGTTTGTCACGCTTGTCTTTACCAAAATAACCACTGGCACTGTGAACCATATTTCCTTTAAATAAGATCAGGCGGTTAAACTGGTTTTCAATTTGGTGATCTTCATACCATGAATCAGGTGGCAAGCTGGTGGTTTTTAAAGCGTCTACAAGATTATGGTAAGGATGCTGAACTAAGTTTCCACCAGCCGCACCATTTGAATATCTCATGCGATAAAATGAAGTACCAGACTTGGGAGCAGGATTTTTGCTTAGATATAATACTGCGCCGTATTCGCATAGTTTTCGGTTATCAACATGTGGACGAGCATCCCCCTCCTCAGACCCAACTAAAATAGCAGTGTTACTATCCACCACAACATCGTTAGATTCAGCTACCCAGAGTTTAGATTTTTTGAGCTGCTGTTTTGCCCATTCTTCAACTTGGGCAAGTTCCTTTTTCTTTAATGCGTTTTTTGAACGCATGCCTGGCCATAACTCATTTGTATATGGCTTACCAAGCTTCCACTTACTTTTGTTAAAACACCTATTAGCAATTTCAATCGCTGTTTTTTGTGGAAAAAAGTCGTCACAAATCCAATAGTTAATTCCAAGCTCTGGCTTTTCGTAAGTTAAGGTTGGAGCATTATATGGAACACTAGGAAGGTCTAATTGATCTGAATATTGCGCATGCATTGTTTATGTTTTTACCTAAAATAAATAAGGTTTACTGAAGTCTACCCGTATATTACTAAATATTTAAGCAAAAAAAAGCCAGCGGGGAGCTGGCTGTCATCATAGTAGCACTGGCTGAGAGCCAGGCACATGATATAAAAAGGGATGACTAATTTATACTACCTCTACTAAGACCCCATAAAAGGTGAAAAAATTCCCTTAATTTATGTTTTATTTATTTCTAATAAAAATCAGGTGACTAGGACGTGTGTTAATCTTTATTGGTCGAATCTTGTTCAATCTAAACGTTTTTTTAAGCGCGTCACAAAAAAGAGCGAGAAACGTTTAGATGAACCCAAAGGCAGCGCTTGTCTGTCATTTATACTGCGTTATCGCACATATCCACACTTTACCTGCTCTGCCTTGTATAAATGACCTCGAAAGGCCAACACGCCCTAAAAGTAAAGTGCTTGGTCAATAGCAACGCAATATTGTTTAAAAGTGGCACATGATTAAAGAAAATCACCGCTAGTCTGAATAGACACACAAATAGATATACTATAATTTATTATCTGATAATTAAGAGGTTATTATTCTAGGGTGTGTTTACCGTTCACTAGGCCAATACACACTAATGTGAATGTTTGTATAAACAGTGCTGTTGAAAGTTCACGTTCTTTATTTTAAATATACTTTTTTAATTTTTTGAGCGAATTATAAAATTTTTTGAAAGAAATTTATTGCAGCTGGGGTCTTAAGTTACAAAAGGCAATCCATAAAAGGAAACAACATGAAAACGATTAAACAAACAAGCATCGCGGCAGCGGTTGGTGCAGTTGCAGTAAGTACAGTTGCGTTAACTTCTGTTAATGCTAATGCAAATCCATTTGAAGTAAATGAACTTGTTGCGGGTTACCAGTTAGATGCTGGTGAAGGCAAATGTGGTGAAGGTAAATGCGGCGAAGGCAAAAAAGCCAAGAAAGAAGGCAAATGTGGCGAAGGCAAGTGCGGTGAAGGTAAATGCGGCGGCGACAAAAAAGCCAAGAAAGAAGGTAAATGTGGCGAAGGCAAATGCGGTGAAGGTAAATGCGGCGGCGACAAAAAAGCCAAAAAAGAAGGTAAATGTGGCGAAGGCAAGTGCGGTGAAGGTAAATGCGGCGGCGACAAAAAAGCCAAAAAAGAAGGTAAATGTGGCGAAGGCAAGTGCGGTGAAGGTAAATGCGGCGGCGATAAAAAAGCCAAAAAAGAAGGTAAATGTGGTGAAGGCAAATGCGGTGGTGCTGCATAGTTAACAGCCTTTATCCCAAAGTATTAAGTTGTAGTGTGTTGGTTTAGTTAACTAACTCACGTAATAAAAGCCAGTTAATGTAATCGTTTAACTGGCTTTTATTTTACCTAACCTAAATGCTAGTGCGTTAAGTATTTAGGTTAGGTTTACCTGTCTTAAATGAGTAAAAGAATGTTAGAAGGTGTTTATGGATAAAGAACAGACACTTCATGGCGCTGGTCTGGGGTTACGAAGAGAAATGCTTGATGAGGTGTTGTCACATTCGCCAGATGTCGTCTCTTTTTATGAAGTGGCACCAGAAAACTGGATACCACTTGGGGGGAAGTACGCAAAGAAATTTAGACAGCTAACCGAGCAACATAGTTTTACCACTCATGGTTTAAGCTTATCGATTGGTAGCCCCGCCGCGTTAGATGTTGACTTTGTAAAACAAGTGAAAGCATTTTTAGATTTGCACAATATTAGTGTTTACAGTGAGCATTTAAGTTACTGCTCAGGTGAAGGGCACATGTATGATTTGATGCCGATACCGTTCACCGAAGATGCGGTAGCGCACGTTGTCAGCAGAGTTAAAACCGTACAAGACATAATTGAAAGGCCATTGGTACTTGAAAATGTATCTTATTATGCAGCGCCAGGACAACAGCTTTCAGAAATCGAATTTACCAATGCGGTACTTGAAGGGGCTGACTGCGAGCTATTACTCGATGTAAATAACATCTATGTCAACTCGATTAATCATGGATATGATGCTGAAACTTTTTTGGCGGCACTACCAACCCATCGAATTCGATATGGACATATAGCAGGTCATTATAATGAAGATGTTGATCTTATTGTTGATACACACGGTGCAGATGTGATCACGCCCGTTTGGCAGCTATTACAAAAAGCCTATGAAATTCATGGTGTTTTCCCTACGTTATTGGAAAGAGACTTTAATATTCCGCCACTCTCGGAGCTGGCTAAAGAAGTGAAATTAATTAAAAAGCAACAAAGTGAAGCAATGAGTAATCCGAAGGTATGTTATGGCTGAAACATCGTTTAAAGACGTTCAAGCAACATTTATGGCACACATTCGGGATCCTGAAAATATAGCGCCATTGGATGATATAGAGGATAGACGTTTAAATATTTACCGAGAGTTATTCTTCAATAATATTGAAGGGTTTGTTTCATCAGGCTTTCCGGTGCTAAAAAGTTTGTACAAAGAAGATGAGTGGTTGAGCTTGGTTAGAGCGTTTTTTATTTCTCATGATTGTAAATCGCCTTATTTTTTACATATCTCGAAAGAGTTTTTAGATTATATACTTGAGGAAAGAGCCCCAGAGAACGCTGAGTTTCCATTTATCCAAGAGCTTGCGCATTATGAGTGGATAGAGCTAGCATTAGCGACCGCAGAAGATGATGTTTCATTGCCGATTGAAGGGAATGTAGAACACACTCCATTAGCGCTATCTTCTTTGGCTTACTCATTAAGTTATCATTTCCCAGTTCATCAAATATCCATTGACTTCATCCCAACTGAACCGTTAGATGAACCTATTTACTTGGTTGTATACCGCGATGTAGGTGATGAAGTTCAGTTTTTACAAATTAATGGTATTACTGCAGTGTTACTTAGTTTTATTCAGCAGCAGCCAGGGATCCGATTTGCTGAACTTGTCACCAGAATTGATGCAATGTTTGAGCAATTAACGAAGCAGCAAATTGAAGCAGGGGCGCTGACCGTTTTACGACAGCTAGCCGACAAAAGAATTATTCGACAAAAAGCAGACGAATAAATGATCATTCAGTGCTATTTCAGCGATTAACTCGACTGCTCTGATCTTCTAATATTAAGCTTCACAATTATTAAAGCTCAGCTATAGTTATGAGTTAGATTCTGTTACAAAACAGAGCGCAATATGCATTTGTATTGTCTCAAGTGTAGTGTAATTTATAGTTGGATTTAGGCTGAAAAATCATATGCAGTCGATTTTTATGTAGTTAGCTTGAAAAGTTGTAATGCGATAATCCTGTTAAGCAGGTTATTGCGGGTACAGGTAATGTTAAGGTGAAACACATGAATCAACGTATTTTGTTGGTTGATGACAATATAAAAGTTCGTAGTAACTTGTTGTCTGAACTAACCAAGATGGACTATTTAGTTATAGAAGCCAGTGACGGCTTAGATGGATTAAAAAAAGCAAATCAATATGACGTAGATTGTTGTTTAATTGATTACAAAATGCCAATTATGGATGGAGTGATACTTTGTAAAAATCTTCGTAAACTCGCTAAATATAAACATACTCCCATTTATATAATGACCACAGAAAAAAATGAACAACTGATCAATCAAGCAAAAAAATATAATGTTCAAGTGGTCTTAGAAAAGCCTATCTCGTCAAGTTTGTTATTATCGGTTATTGGCGAAGGTCTTAACGATAAAATTGCTTAATAAGACATTGGGTAGTGTGTTTCAAGTAAATTTTCAAACAACATGACAAGGAAGTTTGCTCGCAATTTCACTTCCTAATGGTATCGGCGAGTGATCTTTGTCATAATGCGCGTTTTTACGAAATACACCACTCGAGATCCTTATCATGAGTAATGAACAACTTGAATTAATTAAAGCCAGTATTAAAGCCGTAGCTGACTATCCAAAGCCAGGTATCATGTTTAGAGACGTGACAAGTCTAATGCAAGATCCTGAAGCTTTCTCGTTAGTGATCAATCATTTTAAAGAAAAATATCAGGACCAAGGGTTTACTAAAATCATTGGAACTGAGGCGCGTGGCTTTATTTTCGGTGCACCGTTAGCATACGCAATGGGCGTTTCATTTGTGCCTGTTCGCAAGCCAGGTAAATTACCAAGAGAAACAATTGCAGAAAGCTATGCACTTGAATACGGTACAGATACACTAGAAATTCACACTGATGCACTTGAAGCAGGTGATAAAGTACTTTTAGTTGATGACCTATTAGCAACGGGTGGCACAATTGAAGCTACCGCTAAATTAGCAGAGCGACTGGGTGCAAAAGCTGAACATGCTGCATTTGTTGTATCGTTGCCAGATTTAGGTGGCGAGGCAAGACTTAAAAACTTAAATATAGATGTTCATGCGATAGTTGAGTACGAAGGCGACTAACGATGAGCTATCAGGTTTTAGCAAGAAAGTGGCGTCCTGCAAATTTTTCTGAATTAGTTGGTCAAGACCATGTAAAAATGGCGTTGACCAATGCGCTAGAACAAGAAAGATTACATCATGCTTACTTGTTCACTGGGACCAGAGGTGTTGGTAAAACAACTATAGCCCGTATTCTTGCTAAAAGCCTGAACTGTGAAAAAGGCATTACTGCAACACCTTGCGGACAATGCAATGTATGCAGTGATGTAGAGCGAGGTCGCTTTGTTGATTTAATTGAAATTGACGCGGCCTCGCGCACCAAAGTAGAAGATACCAGAGAAATTTTAGATAACGTTCAATATGCACCTACGCAGGGTAGATATAAAGTTTACCTTATTGATGAAGTGCACATGTTGTCTAAACACAGTTTTAATGCGTTACTAAAAACGTTAGAAGAGCCCCCGCAACACGTTAAGTTTTTATTGGCCACAACCGATCCTCAAAAACTCCCAATCACTATTTTATCGCGCTGTTTGCAATTTAATTTAAAGTCATTAACGCGCTCGCAAATTGCAGCACAGCTTACCTTTATTCTTGAGCAAGAAAATATTACTGCACAAGCAAGTGCACTGCAGTTATTAGCAAAAGCTGCGAAAGGAAGCATGCGAGATGCGCTGTCGTTAACCGACCAAGCAATTGCGCAATCCAATGCATCGTTAACTGATGATCAAGTTCATCAAATGTTAGGTACATTAGACGTTTCATGGGCTGTAAAATTACTACAAGCTATTTTTGAACAGCAAGTCGCGCAATTGTTTCAATACAAAAGTGATATGGAACTATTGGCGCCAGATTACGAAAGTATTCTTGATGATATTTTGAATTTGTTGCACTTAATTGCTTTAACGCAAGTACTACCTAGTGCAGCTGAACTTGAAGAAGAATACGAGGCGTTTGTTAAGCATGCAGCTGATACGGTAACGGCGGAAGATATCCAACTTTATTATCAAATTGTGCTCAATGGTAAGCGCGACTTGCCTTTTAGTGCTGACAATAAAGCTGGCTTTGAAATGGTCATGCTGCGGATTTTGTCATTCAAGCCTGTTAGTGGTGCTAGGCAGCAAGCGCAAGCTGCAACGGTGCAAACTACTCATCAAGCTGGTGGCCAATCAACAAATTATTCTGAGAAGAGCGCTCCTGAAATATCAGTGCCGCCAGTTTCTGAAGCATCGGTTGCTGAAACATCGGCTGTTGAAGCATCGGTGACAGTACAGCACACTGCCAGTGATCAAGATGAAAGTAGTCAAAACTTAGCGCAGCAGCAAGCTGAAATTATGCAGCAAGCCGAGTCAATGAAGGGGCACTCACTAGATAACGATTTATTAGGTAGCGATTCATTAGGAAACGATTCATTAGAAAAAGACTCATTCAGCAGCAATCCAACAGACGCCAACCTGTTACCTGAACAAGAAGCCCATTCTGCGGTGTCTGCACAGCCTGCGCCATTGACGGCAAACACAATTGAACACAGTGATCCACTCGCCGCCATACTAGCAACTAGAACAAATTCTAATGAACGTGCGTTTACGCAGGCGGATAGTGAAAAAAAGTTAAGTAAGCCGCCTGAGGCAACAAACAATGCTGAAGCTGCACCGCAAGCGACTGTCACGAACTATCAGCAAACGGATGAATCACCCTATTCAACTTTAGAGCAAGCTCAACAGCAAAGCCCTGTGCAAACCGCAGAGGTTGCAAATGCATCATCCATTCAGCACTCTGTTGAACAGCCTTTTGGTCAGCCTTCACGGTCTGCAGGCATTGAGCAAATTGATAATGCAAACCTTACTGGAGTTAGTCCATCAGATGAAAATAACACTGCCGTAGAAAAAAGCGCAGATGAAAATAGTAGTGAACTGGAAGCGCAAACAACGCCCGTAGCACCGCCTGAAGCTCCTCAATTAATTGCTTTATCTGAGCAGGGGTACACCGACCAAGTAAGAATCGCCTCACAAGTCGATCAGTGGGCTAATTTAGTAGATAGAACTGGTGTGACTGGGCGGGTTCGCCAAATTGCACTGCACTCTGTTTGTGAGCAAATTGATGATACATTTAAGCTTACACTCGCCAATGAGCAAAGCCACTTAGTAACTGAAAATTCGTATAATCAACTATTAGCCGCACTACAAAATACATTGCAACAAAATGTCATACTGCAAATTGAAAATACGCAAGAATTACTAAAAACCCCCTATAATATTCAAATAGAGATTGATCAATATAGGTTACGTCGCGCCAAAGAAATTATTTTTTCTGATCCTGTTGTTCAGTTTATGCAACAAGAGTTTGACGCACAGGTAAATGAAGATAGCATTAGACCGCTAAATTAGGTCTTGTAATTTAGGTTAACTGCCCATATCTTGAGGCTATTAATCGATTTATTTAGCATTATTAAAGAGAGTAAGATTATGTTTAAAGGTGGCATGGGCAACATCATGAAACAAGCCCAAAAAATGCAAGAGCAAATGCAAAAAGCCCAAGAAGATATCGCAAAACTAGAAGTAGTTGGTGAAGCGGGCGCTGGCATGGTTAAAGTAACAATGTTGGGTAATCACAATGTTCGCCGTGTTGAATTAGATGAAAGTCTAATGGAAGACGATAAAGACATGATTGAAGATCTATTAGCCGCAGCAGTTAACGACGCTGTCCGCCGTGTAGAACAAACTAATAAAGAAAAAATGGCAGAAGTAACGGGTGGCATGAATTTACCACCGGGTATGAAAATGCCATTCTAAATGCCTTTTTGAGGTATTAACTCAAGCAATTATTGAAAGCCACCCTAAGCATAAAAGGGTGGCTTTCTTTTTGTTGTGTTCAAGTGATATAAATAGCAGAAAATATTTCAAATTTCAGTTGAGTAGGTAATAAGATGAAATTTAGCCCATTAGTTTCAGAGTTAGTAGAGTCACTAAAATGTTTGCCGGGTGTAGGGCCAAAATCTGCTCAACGTATTGCTTTCCATCTTCTTGAAAGAAATCGGTTGGGCGGAGAAAAGTTAGGAAGTGCATTATTATCTGCAATGGAAAACGTTGGTCATTGTGAAAAATGCCGAACCTTTTCAGAGGAAGCGATATGTAGTATTTGCCAAAATCAGCGTCGCTTAGATAATGCGACATTATGTGTAGTAGAGTCACCTGCTGATGTTGTTGCCATAGAGCAAACAGGCCAGTTTACGGGTCGTTACTTTGTGCTTATGGGCAGGTTATCTCCGTTAGATGGCATTGGCCCTAAAGAAGTAGGGCTAGACGAGTTAGAGCATCAACTTGCCAGTGATCATATTAAAGAAGTCATCTTAGCAACAAACCCAACCGTTGAAGGTGAGGCAACCGCTCATTATATTGCTGAAATATGCGCTAAATATGATATTCAAGCCACTCGTATTGCTCATGGTGTACCTGTAGGTGGTGAATTAGAATATGTAGACGGTACTACGCTGTCACATGCATTTACTGGTAGAGCCGTCATCAATTCCAACCGAAATTAACATTACTTAGTTACAGTTAACCGTATTAAGGGACTATATATGCCAAAAGGACAAGGTAAATCTCAATCAAGTTTAGCTAGTTCAGTATCAAGTTTGTTTGCAAGTGTGCTTACCACTTATTTGTTGTTTGGGCTTGAAATAAATACCACTTATTTTGTTGGTGAAACAGATCTAGTTCTGCTGGCTGTACGGGGATTAACTTTTTCCGTCAGTTTTTATATCTTCCATAAGTTTTTCCGTTGGCTTTACTCAGCGTCACCCGACAAGAATTAGCGTGCTAACAAAGAAGAAGTTATGTAAGGTAGAAAGCCAGTTATTGTACCGTCATTTAGATCTTAATAATTTATTATACTAATAGGGATGTTCATGAATAAATCTAATAACCTTAGTAGCTTACTTGATGAGGCCGGTCAGTTTCACCCTTTATATGGTAAAGGACTTGCCACCCATTTGCCGATGGTATTAATAGCGTTAAACCGTTTAAATGCTTCGGATGCTAAATTAGCACGCACTTTTTCAAGTAGTATTCATGGGCTTGATCGTATCGGTAGTTTAGAAAATATAACGCCTGTTAAAGATATCTCCAATTACTTAGGTAGTAGCAAACAATTTAAAAGCTATCTTAGGTATTTCAAAAACGAACTAGCGTTAAAAGGAATGAACGCCGTATTAACTCAGTCATTGCCAGTTTTAATTCGTGGTCTTTCAGCGTCAGCTTTTCACTCACTTATTCGTTTAGCTTATGCCGTAGAAGCAAGTAATGAAAGTGAAGCGGCGATAGCACTCGCCTATTGGTGTGCTGAATATCAGCCCTTCGCTTTAAATGAATCATTTACGACTGAAACCTTGGAAGAGATACTTTTAAGAGTTGCTCCAATAGGTGTAAACCATGCGTTTTCGCCGGGAATAATTGTAGACAGAATGAATGAAATTGGTGAGTTGTTGAACCAGCAAAACATTGTGATCCAGCCTGAGCGCATTGATCTTGCTACGGTAAGAACGTTTGCATTAAATACCTTTTGCGCCCAAGATGACTTCACTCTTTTGCACACGGTTACGGGGTGTCACGCATTGTCTATGCTTTTGCCATATTTAGACAATGAAGAATTGGCCATACGCGAGTTATGGAAAGGAATATTGGTTGCGTATTTAAGCACAGGGCTGAGTTATGATCTGCCTGAAATAAAACCGATGAAAGAGAAAGTGGACTTTCAGCCATTAATTAATAAAGCGATATTATCAGACGACTCTCATGTCATTAAGCTCACATACACATGCTTCTGCGAATTCAAAAAACATGAAAACCCAGTTTACTATAAAGTTGCCAAAAGAGCGGTTGAGGGTAGTTAACTAAAATCACCGTGATTCTAGATTAGTTGCCTCATGTTGGCTTTTTCAGGCTCTCGAGAAAAATTTAAAGTGAATGTTGAAAATATTAAGCAAGTGCACACATTGGGTGCGAGTTCAGAGCGCTTATAAAATTTCTCAGTAAGTAGTTTGCCCCCTTTATTGTGATGCAAGGGGGCGATTACATCTTAATAGTCAGTTAATTGCTTAGGTGTCACTGAGTAAGGCAAACTTAAATCACCAGATAAAATATCGTGAACGGTATTCACCCGTAGTACAGGGCCAACGCCTGATAAATCCACATTCATTCCCGCAGTAACACTGTCAAAGTTAAATGTCGTTATATTATTTACCCTTTGAGTAGGTACAATAATCCGTAATAAATTATCTTGTGCAAACGCATGAAAGTTAGGTGAGTCGATATACATGGGCATTGGCGACGTTGGGGGCAAGTTTGCGGTATTTGCAGAAGGAACTGATAAGCCCGCCTGAGATTCTTCATCAGATACAAGAGCAACCCAGTGAGTATGATAAACCTTACCGTCATCTCCGTAATTATTGTTATTATTCTCGTCCCAAAGCGGTGTGTCGTCAAAGTCAGGATGTGTTGTCACTGCCAAGGCAAGAGTAGCACCTGAAATATTCTTAAAACCAACTTGCTCTGGTGAAAGGGTGGTTGGAAATACATAGCCCAGTACAGATGCACCGTCGACTTGCCCATTCGATGTTACCGTTTTTGTGGCGGCATTACCCTGCGTATAAATAGAAAATATTAAGCTGTCGATTTCTGCTACATAATCTACTGATGCATCATTAAGCTTTAACGTACCTTCATCACCAGCTACGGTTATATCAGGCCAATTGCTCTGAGGCATAGTTTCAGTGCCTGTAACTTCTAGTATGCTTGAAAAGCTATCATATATTCTTTCAACTTTTAGTAATGGCGCCTCACCATTCGCATCCACTTCTAAATATGCCGTTAACGCATTTGCAGTAAAACTATTACGGCGATTTATTGCATTAGCGGGCACAATGACATGTAACTTTTCTGTTTTTTCTAAAATAGTAAAACCGGGGGAGTCTAGGTACATCGGCATCGGTGAGGTTGGTGTTAATACATCTGTATCTTTTGCCTGCACAACAGCTAGCTTTTCAGTAGCAAGTTCATTTTGCTCAAGTACGACCCAGTGAGAGTGATAGAGCACGCCGTCATCGTCGTAAGCTTGGTTATTGTTTTCGTCCCAAAGCGGTGTGTCGTCAAAGTCTGGGTGGCTAGTTATAGCTAGTGCGACAGTACCTTCAACATGTTGATAGCCAATATCTGCAGGTGAAAGGTTAGTCGTGAATACATAACCAAGTACGGGGGCTCCATTTACTTGACCCGCGGGAGTAGGAACTACCGATGCTACGTTATCCATCGCTTCAATGGTAAACAAAAAAGAGTCTAATACTGGCTCGTATTTTACTGCTGCTGAACGTATTTCAAATGACGGGCTGATATAGTTATCGCCTGGCAAGCTTACAGGAGGCTGCATAACATTATTATGGCCTGTAAATGAATTTGAAGGGCTGTTATTACAAGCGCCTAATAACGCAATTAAAACGCTGGCACTGACCGCACGTATTGTAGTAACAAACATTGTTTTCTCCTTAATATTGTTTTGAGTCGAAACCATATTAATCTTATTATTTTAGGGTTGTCAAGCTTGTTCTTAGTCGATACTATTTGTTTATGAATACGATCAAGTTATACAAATCCGTTGAGCGACTTAGTGAGTTGCTTAAAGTAGGAGCAAGAAAAGCAGGAGCTGAACATGGTTTGCAACCTGTTCAGTTAGAGATTTTGCATTATCTTTCTACATGTAATAAATACTCTGACACGCCGATGGCGGTGACTGAGTATTTGGGGCAAACGAAAGGAACGGTTTCACAATCTATAAAAACATTGGTTTTAAAAGGTTTAGTTGAGAAGATTGCAGATGAGAATGATAAACGAACCACGCATTTAGCAGTGACGGCTACTGGAATAGCGCTACTTGGTGAAGTTATTCCAAGTGAGTTATTTGTAAATGCGTGTGATCAGCTCTCAGAAAGTAATAAAGAGCAGATTTCACAGGCTCTTAATACATTGCTGAAAGCAATCATTCAAACAAATAATATGAAAACGTTTGGTGTTTGCCATAGCTGTAAACACAATAGAAAGCTTGAGGACGGCAGTTATTATTGTAATTTGGTAAAAGTGCCTTTAACGTTAAATGACATATCACTAATTTGCAGAGAGCATGAAAACTAGCCATATTAAGCCGTATAACTGCTAGCGTTAATCGGCTAGTTTTGTGAGGTTATCAACGCTTGATGTATTCATCTGGCTTCAGTTTCAAGGTTGCAGGTTCGGCACTTAAATAAGTCTGGTTTAAACCTTCCTGTCATAATTAAATCGGCGCTACCTTGGCAACCCTCTCTTTCACAACTTGCTGGTGTCAGTTTGTTTACAATCCTAAAAACAGACATCCAAATTGCAACGGTAAGTATGGCACTAATAAAAAATATCATGATTGGAAATGGTATTTCATGACCGGTTAGCTCGTCTATTAACGTTTCAAAATATTCTATTAGCCTTAGTGCAAACGGTAAGGAAAGAATCATCAGCACTAATTTAACTCTACGATTTGTTCTTTGTTTTTTTAGATTTAGCATTAAGTTTATTTTTCTCGAATAAAATGATTTTTTACAAGGTAATCTAGATACCTTTCAGATTTAACATGCCTAAACTTTATGGGGGCCGACAATTCTGAAAACAAAGGTATACCGCCACCAAGCACTACTGGAATAGTCGTGATGATAAGTTTATCAATCATGTCTGCTTTTAAAAAGTGCTGAATAGTTGCGCCACCATCAATGTAAAGATTATTAAAGCCTTTTTCATTTAGCGTTTTAACGATGTTATTCGGTTCACCCTTAAGTAATGATACTTTATCTTGGTAAGCTTCAGGCACTGATGAAAGGCTATTGCTCAGTACAAAAACGGGTTTTGAGTATGGCCAATCGCAATCAAAGCTTAAAATCATTTCGAATGTGTTTCTTCCCATCACTAATGCATCTATTTCAGCCATAAATTGGCTAAAACCGAAGTCTGAACCATCAGGGTTTGGAAAGTCATGTAGCCAATCAATTTGGTTGTTTTTGTCGGCTATGTAGCCATCAAGGCTAGTGGCAATGTAAACGATGTTCGACATATAAGGCCTATACCTAATTAGCTGGTTGCTGGATGTAGAGTTGATTGTTAAACGAGTTGTAGAGCTAGTTGAATGTAAAAATGCCCTTACTAGATGAATAAGTAAGGGCATAAGTCAATTTACATGTTATTTGCTTGCAATATACTCGTCAACAAAGTCTTCAAGTACATTTAATGGTAATGCCCCGTTTTTCAAGATAACGTCGTGGAATTCACGAATATCAAACTTGTCGCCCATTTGCTTTTTCGCATTTTCACGCAGCTCTAAAATCTTCAGCATACCAATTTTATAAGCGGTTGCTTGCGAAGGCATTACAATGTGACGCTCAACCATTTTCACTGCATCTGGCTTTGGATTAGGCGTATTATTTACGTAATAATCAATGCCTTCTTCACGTGTCCATTTCATAGCGTGGATACCAGTATCAACCACTAAGCGGCACGCGCGCCATAGTTCCATTGCTAGTCTACCAAAGTCTGAGTATGGGTCTTCATATAAGCCAATTTCTTTAGGCACAAGCTCACTGTATAAGCCCCAGCCTTCAATGTATGCCGTGTAACCACCAAACTTTCTAAACTTAGGAATGCCTTCCAACTCTTGAGCAATAGCTAACTGCATATGATGTCCTGGAATACCTTCGTGGTAAGCAAGTGCTTCCATTTGATAGGTTGGCATGTCGCTCATGCGATACAGGTTGGCATAATAAATACCAGGACGGCTGCCGTCCATTGAAGGCGACTGATAAAAGGCTTTACCTGCTGACTTTTCACGGAACGCTTCTACTGCTTTAACCGTTAAATCGGCTTTTGGTTTAACAATAAAAAGTTCGTCTGAACGGGCTTTCATATTGTCAATCATCGCAGTGGCTTCACGCAAGTAACGTGCTTTACCTTCTTCGTTTTCAGGGTAGTAGAACTGTGAGTCGGTACGCATGAACTCGAAAAATGCTTGCAGGTCGCCTTTAAAGTCTACTTTTTTCATTATTTGGCGCATTTCATTATGAATACGCGCAACTTCTTTCAAGCCAATGTCATGAATTTCTTTTGCAGTTAACTCTGTTGTGGTTGTTCTTGCAAGGGCATTGTTATAGAACGCATCGCCTTCAGGAAACTTCCATGCACCGTCTTTATTGTCAGCTTTTTTCTCAATATTCTGAACACTAGCAATGAGTTTTTCGTAAGCAGGTTTAACGCTATCTACTAACGCTTTTTTGGCTTGGTTAATCAGCTCATCTTTTTTCGCTTGGTCAATTTCAAGCTTATTTACTTTGCTGCTGAAATCAGCTAGTAGTGTGCTTGCTTCACCTTTAGTAAATGGCGCACCTGTAATAATATTTTGGCTATCGCTAATAACATACGGGTAAACAAATTTTGGCGCAATAATGCCAACGTTGGCACGACGCTCTAGACCATCAATAACTTGATCAAAAAGCGTAGGGATGGCATTTAAACGGGCAATGTAGGCTTCCGCGTCTTTAACTTCTTCAATACCATGCTGGTTAATTAGCATTGATGGAATTTGTGAATGATAACCAAACATTTGATTTAGCGGGTAATCGTAATCGCGCCATTTGAAGTCAGCAATGTCATTCTTAAGCTGCTGCTTCATTAGCGTCAAGCTTACTTTTGTTTGAGCATCTAATTTAGATTCATCAATTTGATTAACTCTTTCTAAATTTTCAATCGCGATTTGGTGTTCTTTTTTCTCGTTTTCTTCTGAAAGATCGTCCCACTTATCATAGTCATCTTTAATGCCTAGGTAAGATTGATACATTGGGCTACGCATAACAGTTTCGTTAAAAAGCTGTTCGAATAACGCATTGGCTTTTTCTGACTCTGATTGCTTCACATTTTCTTTTGATGCTTTAGCTTCAGTAGCTTGGGCTGTTTGCGCTGACGTTGATGTGTTATCAACCGTCTCGTCGCCACAACCACTTAACAGTGCAGCAGATACAGCTAGTGCAGCAAGGCTTAATTTGGTAGACATGATTTACTCCATACAATCTAATAATTATTATTTTGAACACTGCAACATACTATCTGACCAAAGCCACTATATGAATTAAAAGAATGTAAGTTTTCTTATAAAAAAGCGATGTTGCAGTAAAGTTTTACATAAATAGCGCTAAAAGCGTGTTTAAATGCCAGCGGCCTTGTTGTGTTAAGGTCACTATGTTGTTGTTAACTGTGATTAACTGTTTGGTTTGAGCTTGTTCCAGTATAGAAGAAACATGGCTAGAAGGAAGGCCTGTATATTGCTCAAATTGATTAAGATCACAAGGTGAAAATAATCTAAAACGATTTAAGAAAAACTCAAATGGACGATCACTTTCTGCAATTTCTTGCTGTTCATACAAATAAGGCTTAGTTAAATCCATATAGCCTTTTGGGTGCTTAACTTTGCTCGTACGGATGATTTTATTTTGTTGCGGCAGGGTTATTTTGCCATGCGCGCCACATCCAATTCCAAGATAATCACCAAACTGCCAGTAGTTTAAATTATGCTTACACTGGTAATCTGGCTTACTGTATGCCGACACTTCATACTGCTCATAACCATTGGCGAGCAATAAAGCGTGGCCACGTTCTTGAATGTCCCATAAGGTGTCGTCTTTTGGTAACACGGGGGGCTGAGAATAAAACAGCGTATTTGGTTCTAGCGTAAGTTGATACCAAGACAAATGCGGTGGCGCTAAATCTATTGCGTGTTGCAAGTCAGATAGCGCATCATCAATAGATTGGTTTGGCAAGCCGTGCATTAAGTCAAGGTTAAAGCTGTTAAGCCCAATTTGATTCACCCACTTAGCCGCATCAATGGCTTGCTGCTTATCATGAATTCTACCTAGCGCAGACAACTTTTGTTCTTGAAAACTTTGAACTCCCAACGACATGCGAGTGATACCGGCTTGTTGAAATCCTTGAAACTTTTCTGTTTCCAATGTGCCAGGGTTAGCTTCCATGGTTATTTCAATATCTGACTCAAAAGGGATCAATGCTTGAACCCCATCAAGTAACGTTTTCATTGCTGCTTGGCTAAGTAATGAGGGCGTTCCTCCACCAATAAAAATGGAATACAGCTTTCTGTTTTGTACATATTTTAGATCTTGCTTTAAGTCATCCAAAACATGCTGAATATACGCTGATTCAGGAATGCTCTGGGTACCCTTATTTTTTAAACCATGTGAATTAAAGTCGCAATAAGGACATTTTTGAACACACCACGGAATATGGATATAAAGACTAAGCGGAGGAAGCGTTAACATAGCAGGCATTTGCTAATTACTTTCTTTAGCAAGTGCTGCTGTTTGTGCACGCAGCTTATTAAGTAATAGTTTTAGGGCTTGACCTCTGTGGCTAA
Organism: Flocculibacter collagenilyticus; assembly: GCF_016469335.1. Taxonomy (NCBI): domain Bacteria; kingdom Pseudomonadati; phylum Pseudomonadota; class Gammaproteobacteria; order Alteromonadales; family Pseudoalteromonadaceae; genus Flocculibacter; species Flocculibacter collagenilyticus. The sequence continues at coordinate 2,542,542 of NZ_CP059888.1, read as the reverse complement.
GGCCATTTTTAACTTCAGGCGCTAATTCAGCAGACGTACATTGTTGGTCTTCTACCCAGAATACAGGATCATAACCAAATCCACTTAAACCACTAGGAGCTTGAGTAATTGTGCCTTCCCATGTGCCCTGACAGATTATTGGGGTTGGATCGTCGGCGTGGCGCATATAAACCAACACACATTGAAAACGTGCAGATCTGTTTTCGTTATTTTTAAGCTGTTCAAGGAGTTTTTCGATGTTATCTTGATCACTCGCATTACTGCCTGCATAACGCGCAGAGTAAATGCCAGGTGCGCCATTTAGTGCATCAACCTCGATACCAGAGTCATCTGCAATAGCGGGTAATCTAGTTATCTTCGCAGCATGACGTGCTTTAATAATGGCATTCTCAACGAAAGTAGTGCCCGTTTCTGGAACTTCAGGTACATCAAAATCACTTTGTGGAATAACGTTGATATTTAAAGAGAAAAGCATTTCGCCTAATTCTTTTACTTTACCTTTGTTGCCAGTGGCTAACACAATAGATTGCATGCTTGAGACCTTCTCGCATTAAATAATTTTTGAACTCAGCTATTTTAACTTAATTTGGATGAAATTAACGATTTTATGCGATTTAAATTGTTGCCTTGATAAACGTGATGGTGCGCAAGAGATAGCATGGGATAATCTTCAGGCGTATCGCCATAGGCATAAATTGTGTTGTATTGATGAAGAGGGAAGTGTTGTTGTATTCTTCGAGCTTTTTCTTCACCACAGCAGTCGGCGCCTAAATACTCTCCTGTATAAATTTCATCGTTCGTGTTTAAGTGTGCGGTTTCTAGCTGCGAACACAGTAGTTTTAGGTTATTGCGTTTACACCATACTTTTAGGTACACATCGAGTGAAGCAGATACAATAACTACAGTATCGTTTTGCTGTTTGTGTAGCTGCAGGCACTCGTAAATTTCTGGCCTAATAATGTGTGGAAATAAGTCATCAACATATTGTAATGCGGTTTCTTCCACAGTACTTGTTGATAGCCCTTTAAGTACGATAAAGGAGCTTTTTACGCGTGCGTGAGTGGCAGATATTAACCCTAACTTGTAGCAAAATAAAACAGGTATAACACATAGTTTTCGCCAAATGGTTTTGGCAGTATATGGACTGCTATTAAGTATGCGCTTAATAAATGTTGAGTACGTGTCAGTTGTTGTTAGCGTACCGTCGAAGTCGAATAACGCTAAGTTAGGTTTGTTCGACCTTGTCATCGTGATTTTAAATTGTCATCGAAATTTTAAAACGTTAAAAGCACTAACGTTATGAGTAGTTTATGTTTTTATAAAAATAACACGTATCTTCGTGGTTATTATTAGAGTCTACGGTGAAGTTAGGAATTGTCCCTGCGGCTATATAGCCAATTTTTTGATAGAGAATTGACGCAATGTCACCCACACGCGTATCCAATACTAATAAATACCTGTTTGAGCGTTGTGCGTATGACTCAAGCTCTATCATCAGAGCCTTAGCAACCCCTTTTCCTCTTGCGGTTGATAAAACCATCAGTTTTTCAACTTCTGCTCGGTGTCGCGCATTATCTTTAATGCAAAGACTTAATTGTACCGAACCAACCAACTGATTATCGATAATGGCAACTAATAAAATTTTATTACGTTGCTCGAGATCATTGGCAATGCTTTGCCAATATTTCATTGCGTCTTCTAAACTAAAGGGAAGGGTAAAGCCAATAGAGGCTCCTGTAGTAACACAATCAAATAATAAGTTGCTAAGTGGGGATAAGTAAAATTGAAGTTGTTTAGCGTTGCTGATTGTAATTATTTCCATTTATTCATACATCCTTTGTTACTACTATAGATAATCTAACAATATTAAATAGTTAATTAAAGTAGTATTCTCAAACAATCGTTGAAAAATAGGTTGTAGTGTTCACGCTCATATCGCTTGTTGACCTTTGGAAATAATCATAACGTCTTAGCTACGTTAGCATTAAGGGTAACACTACAAAAATGTGATGAGGTTGTCGAAAACAAGCGTCAACAAAACCTCATCGCATCATTATTTATCAGAAGACTTCAATTTAAGAACGTTTCTGTCTGACTTCTGCTTCTTTTTTGCATTAGGGTTTACATACATCTTTGAGGGTTTTGACTGTGTTTTTCTAACTTGCTCAGCTTGCTGGTTTTCATCAGTATTTTTAGCAGGTTTAGCTTTAAATTGCTGGTACGCAGATTGTGCAGCTTCATCTTCAGCTTGCTCACGAGACTTAGGCAAAGGAGATTTGCGGTATTTATGCTGAATCGCTTGTAAGAAGTTTCTTAACACCTGATCTTTGCAGTCACGATAATGTTTATGATCTGGTTTACGAAAAAACGCAGTTAATTCAGCTTTGCTCATTGAGAAATTGACTGAGGAAAGCATGGCGACAATATCTTCTGCTTTTAAATTGAGTGCAATCTTAAGTTTATTAAGAATGATATTATTCGTTAGTTTTTTTTCTACAGGACGTTGCTCACCATCTTGTTTTCCACGCTTTTCGTGTATTAAGCCAGTTAAAAAGTAAGCCAGCTGATTATCAGTGCAATTAACAAACTCAGGGTCGTCTTCTTTTTTTAGCCAACTTTTTAATTGTTGCTGAGTGACATCTCGCCCAGCAGAGGCAAATAAAGCAATCATTTTTTTGTCATTAAATTCGAAGCTAAATCGAAGGCGGCGTAATATATCGTTATTGTTCACTATGGTTCCTGAAGATAATTAGCGTAAGCTTAATTCGTTACCCATATAAATGAGGGTGTGATGAAAATTGCAGGCTGCATAATAGCAAAGTTTCAGGGTAAATGCTGTGCTCAGTTAAGTTGTCGAATTAAGTTTTGCGATAACGCGCTTCAAAACCACAAAAAATACCAAACGCAAGCAGTCCTGAACCTGTTAAACCTAACAACCATATACCGTAGGGTTGTGCTAATAATGTATCAAGCGCCTCTTTTAAGCCACCTGCATGGTTTGGATCATGCAAAATGGCAGCTTGTATAAAGAAGCCACCCACAATGCAGTACACCAAACCTCTCGCGCCAAAGCCTAATATGCCTACTTTTCGAGTGATATTTTTTTCGTGACTACTCATGTCATCAGTCACAAATTTATCCATAAAGTCGACTTTAAAGGCATGTTTACATTGTAAAAGTGCAAATATCACTATCACTCCACCAAGTGCGGCCACTAGCCACTGTCCCCAAGCTTCTTGCATTAATCTTCCTGCCATAGATTGGCTAGTACTCGAATTTTTATCATTGCTACCCAGCAACATGTTTACCGCCAATATACCGATTGAGGCATAAAGTAACCCAGAGATGAAATAGAAAGCCCGTGTAAAAATAGCTTTAGGTTTATTATTTTCTAAACCTTCTGGATTTAACAGTCCTTGTATCCAGCGCCATGATGTGTAACAAAATAAGCACGTTGCTAAAATAGTAAGAAGTAACCTTCCAAAAGGTTGGCTTAAAATTTCTTTAAATACATTCTCTTTTGACACATCCTCAGTGCTTGCCGAACCGTAGGCAGCCAGAATGGTGAATAATCCTAAAATGCTATAAACAACACACTTAGCGCCATACCCTGCTCGCGCCACGAAGGTGATCCAGCTTGCATTACTATTCAATATCGTTCGCCTTATGAAATTAAAACGTGTTGTTAAGAATGAATGAGGAAAGGTTAGTATAGCTAAGAAAGTTAGATGTCGTAGGGAAGTAGGCTAAAGGCTTATGTTTATAAAAAAAAGCACTTCAAAAATGAAGTGCTTTTTACGTTGGTTGGAAACCTAATAGACTATTTAGTTAAGGCTATTACGCTGCTTTAGAGTCAGACTTGCTGCTCTTTTTCTTGTCTTTACCAACTTGACCGCCTTTTAAGTAGTCAGACTCAAAGTCGTCTACATTAATAGAGCGTAAACGTCCTTCTTCAGCTCTGTGAAGAAGTGCAGCTTCTTTGTCGGTAATGATACCAGCAGCTAAACCTTTATCGGCTACTTCACCAAGACGGTAGAAAGGTAGCTTCTCACCAAGGCCCAGACAGATTTTGTCGAAAATTGGCTCTGACGCGATAATGTCGTCTAACGCTTGTTCTTGCATACCAATTGCGTTGTTATCTTCACGCGTTAGGTAGATATTGCGTGCTAACGCTGTACGCGCTTCAGAAGGCGTTTGCAAGAATCTAGCTACTTTGTGATCTAACGTATCAGCAGGCTTTTGCAGTGTTTTACCTAATGGGAATAACACTAATTTAAGGAACTTACCAACTAAGCGATTAGGGAAGTTTTCTGTTAGTTCATACAAGGCATCTTGTGCTTTATATAAGCTATCTTCAGCTGCCCATTGCATAAGCACCTTGTGCTCAGCTTGGCGGCCTTCATCATTAAAGCGCTTAAGTGTTGCAGATGTTAAGTAAAGTGCACTTAAAATATCGCCTAAACGTGCAGATACACGCTCTTTACGCTTAAGGTTGCCACCTAACGTTGCCATTGCAATGTCAGATGTAAATGCAAGTGCTGAACTAAAACGTGATGCTTGTTGATAATAACGTTTAGTTGAGTCGTTATAAGGCGCACCAATGAACTTAGCGTTTGTAAGCGACAACCAGAATGAACGGAAGAAGTTACTGATGCTAAATCCAATATGACCAAATAACGCACGATCAAAGGCTTTAACCGCTTCACGATCATCTTTAATTTTAGCTGCGTCTAATTCAGCTAATACATATGGATGACAACGAATAGCACCTTGACCATAAATAATCATATTTCTGGTAAGAATATTCGCACCTTCAACCGTAATAGCAACTGGCGCACCTTGGTAGCCACGAGCTAAATAGTTATTTGGGCCCATACAAATACCTTTACCGCCGTGAACGTCCATCGCGTCGATCATGGTTTCACGCATGCGCTCAGTCATGTGATATTTTACAATAGCTGAAATAACAGATGGTTTTTCACCAGCGTCTATTGCTGCTGTACCCATTGTTGTTGCTGCATCTGCAAGGTAGGCATACCCGCCAATGCGTGCGATTGGTTCTTCAATACCTTCCATTTTACCAATTGGAAGTTTGAATTGGCGACGAATGCGGCTGTATGCACCTGTTGCTAATGCCATTGCTTTAATGCCACCAGTACTGTTTGAAGGCAATGTAATTGCACGACCAACCGACAAACATTCAACTAGCATACGCCAGCCTTGACCTGCCATTTCTGTACCACCAATGATGTAATCAAGAGGCACAAAGATTTCTTCACCTTGAGTAGGACCATTTTGGAACGGTACGTTAAGCGGGAAGTGACGACGGCCAATTTTTACGCCTTTTGTGTCAGTAGGGATTAGAGCACAAGTAATGCCTAAATCTTCTTCATCACCAATTAGCTTTTCAGGGTCGTATAGTTTAAATGCAAGACCAAGTACAGTTGCTACAGGGGCAAGTGTTATATAACGCTTGTTCCATGTAAGCTTCATACCAAGTACTTCTTTACCTTCCCATTCACCTTTACATACAATACCAAAGTCAGGTATTGCGCCAGCATCTGAACCTGCTTCTGGGCTGGTTAATGCAAAACAAGGAATTTCTTTACCTTGGGCAAGGCGTGGTAAGTAATGATCTTGTTGTTCTTTGGTACCATAGTGCTGAAGTAGCTCACCAGGGCCTAAAGAGTTTGGTACACCTACAACACTTGCTGCAACGGTGCTTTTACTCGTAATTTTTTGTAATACTTGTGACTGTGCATAAGCAGAAAATTCAAGGCCACCAAACTCTTTTTTGATAATCATCGCAAAGAATTTATTGTCTTTGAGGTACTGCCAGATGTGATCAGGAAGATCCGCATGTTCATGAGTGATTTCCCACTCGTCTAGCATGCCACATAACTCTTCAACAGGGCCGTCTAGGAAAGCTTGCTCTTCAGAAGATAAACGAGGTGCTGTGTAATTGTGCATTTTCTGCCAATCTGGGTTGCCTCTAAATAAGTCGGCTTCCCACCAAGTTGTCCCAGCATCTAGTGCTTCTTGCTCTGTTTGAGACATCTCAGGCATGATTTTGCGATACATTTTAAGTAATGGCTTAGTCATGTATTGCTGACGAATATTTGTCAGGTTAAAAGGTACCATTATCGCTAAATACACTAACCAGCCAATGATGGAAACAACGTCAAATACGGTGCCTACAATCATTAAGATGGCAGTACAAATTGTAAATGTCGTTAGGTTAGAACGGTTATATGCCAAATATCCACAAATAAGGATGAAAGACAGAAACCAAATTGCTGTTATCATAATTTCTCCAGTTTTTAGAGGTCAGACCACTAGTAATAGAGTAGAATGAATTCTGTAAACTTTCAAGCTAAATAATCATTTGTACTATAGGTTTAACGAATTAAAATAAAATGTTCTTACGGGTTGCTTTTTATTTGCTCAACTTGAGTTTAAAGAACACACCTAAGTATTATTAATACGTTCAGTTAGGAAAAAAAGATGTGTGAATTGTTAGGAATGTCGGCCAATGTGCCAACAGATATTTGTTTTAGCTTTTCAGGCTTGCTTGAACGTGGTGGTAATACTGGCCCACATAAAGATGGGTGGGGAATTACCTTTTATGAAGGAAAGGGATGCCGCTCATTTAAAGATCCACTTCCTAGTTTTGAGTCTGAAATTGCAAAACTTGTGAAGTCTTATCCGATCAAAAGTTGCGCTGTAATTAGCCATATTCGGCAAGCGAATAGAGGACGAGTATGTTTAGAAAATACCCATCCCTTTACTCGAGAATTGTGGGGAAGAAGTTTTACCTATGCGCATAATGGTCAATTAACAGGTTATAAATCATTAACAACCAAACACTTCCACCCAATTGGTAACACCGACAGCGAGTTGGCTTTTTGCTGGCTATTAAGTGAAGTCAAAGAAAAGTACCCTACAAAACCTAAAAATATGAAGTCTGCATTTCGTTATATTGCAAAGCTGTGCAGTCAATTACAAGCAATGGGTGTTTTCAATATGTTACTGACTGACGGCGTGTACGTGCTAGCATATTGTTCAAATAATTTGCATTGGATAACTCGCAAAGCACCGTTCGGCAAAGCAACGTTAATCGATGCAGAAATGATGGTCGACTTTCAACAAGAAACAACCCCCAACGACATTGTTACAGTAATCGCGACACGGCCCTTAACTAACGACGAAGAGTGGCAAAAAATGAACTCAGGCGAGTCTATTTTATTTCGTCATGGAGAAGTGGTGTGACGATGATGTGAAGGGAAATGGGCATAGAATGGTTTACGGATAAGTATAGCGAAATCTAATAGCTTTAATACGCCTATACTAAGTTGGATTCTTGATAGTTGGTTATTCCCAGCAAGATGGGTAGACACAGTGTGAATATATTACAGTTAAGTGCATTGTTAAAGGAGGTTAGAGCGCACATAAAGAACATGGCTCAATTATTACTTTTTCATAAGTGCTAGTTGCCCAGAAAAAAAGAATAACTGTAAGTTTATGATATAAATCCCATTGGTCTGCATAAAAATTCAAAAAAATTAAAAAATAGCTAAACATTTTTCGTATTCCTTGGACTTATTAAATATAACAGCATCGTTGGGTGCTAATAGAATAATAATTATACGGAAGGAACGAAAACGTGGTTGCAATTGTTTCAGGTGACGCAGCAGGTCTATTTAATTCATCAATATCATCACTCGGCCAACAAGGGGCGGTAGGTCAAGCAGGCATTGGTCAAGCCAATGAACAAGTCTTTATTAATGCCATGACAGGTAACTTAATTGTTCAAGGGCGAGATGATAAATTATCAGCACTAGGTGCAGACTTTGGTGTATTACGTACATACAATAGCTTGGGTAGCATCAATGATAACAATGGTGACGATAACTGGCGTCTTGGTTTCTTAAGTTCAGTGACTGACTACACTGGTAGTTCAGTAAAGCGTGTGACGGCTGACGGCGCGGTGCAAACCTTTACTTATAACGCCATTGAGGGCGCGTACATCAGTACCGATGGTCGTGGTGCACACGACAAAATGGTACGAGATGGTGCAGACTGGGTATACACAGAAGGAACAAGTCTTGCCTCAATGCGATATGCCGCTGATGGCAAGCTTAAGAGTATTGTTGATAAAAATGGCAAAGGGCAACACTTTGTGTATGCCAATGGTCGCCTAGCAAAAGTACTGACAGATAATACGAACGGACAAACGACCACGACGTTTAATTATAATGCCGCACAGCAGCTGGAATCGATAACACTTAATAGTGATGATGCGACGACTCAGGCAGTATACAAGTATGAATATGATACACAAGGTCGCCTAGAGCATGTACGAGTTGACTTAACACCAGATAATGCAACAGACCAAAAAGAATATGTTACAAGCTACACCTACACCAGCAACACATCAGACCAATTAAAAACCTTAACGCAGTCAGATGGTACCACGCTAACCTTTCAATACTACAATAGCGGTAAAATTCATAAAGTGACTGATGGTGAGAACCATACAACGACTTACCGTTATTCTGATAATAGCTCTACTATCACTGTTGACGGTACAGAAATAAAACTAGGTTACGATGATGAAGGAAAGCTGCTTTCACGTACGGCAACTGTTAATGGACAAGAAGTTACAACAAAGTACAGCTATGACGCGAGTGATAACCTAGAGACTATTACTGACGGACTGGACAATACGGTAACGTTTGGTTATGACGCAATGGGTAATCAAATAAGTCAGCAAGACGCGCAAGGAAATCGTGTTGAGCGAAAATTTAATATTCATAACCAATTAATCATCGAAACGGTATTTGCTAAGCCAGATCCAGATGGTAATGGCGATGAAACAGCTAGTTTACCAGCATCAACTCGCTTTGTTTATAATGACAACCATCAGTTACGCTTTATGTTAACGCCAAGTGGTCAGGTGACAGAGTACCGTTATAACACGTTCGGTCAGCGTGTTTCACAGCATGTATATACCCAAGATAACTATAATACGAACGGGTTAGTGTATGAGCAAGTGCTAGCTGAGTCAGATCTTATAGAGTGGTTGGGAGAGCTTGGCTTATTTGGTGAGTATGATGTGCAGCTTATTGGGTATACCTACGATTTTAGAGGGCAATTACATACACAAACTCATTACACGGAAGTTGATGAAAGTGGTATTGGTGTTACAAGTACAGCAAGTACTAAGACCTTTACCTATGATATGTACGGTCGCTTACTTACAGAAACTACACCTGAATTACGCCAGTCAGTACTTAATTATGATGGACTTGGTCGTATAACGCAGAAGTTTGATACTGTATTGGCAAGTACAGCAATGGAGGAGAGAACGGCGTTAGAAAGTTATGTATATGACGACGCGACCCAAAAAATTACGGTAACACAAAATAATGGTTTGGTTACTACAACCAGTTACGACAAAGCAGGACGTGCAATAGAGGTATCAGCGGGCACTGCATCTGATACAGTCGCATTCAATCAAGTAGAATATATTTTTAATGCGCAGCAACAACAAGTGGCGCAACGCCACGCTAATGGTGCAGTTAGCTACACGTTATATGATAATGCAGGGCGACTAAAATACAGTGTAGACCGAGCAGGAGCAATTACTGAGTACACCTATAATGAAGCGAATCAACTTACGACTACTACAGCGTATGCCAACCTGATTACTACAAGTGGTTGGCTATCTGGTAATTCGCTAACAGAAGCTAACGGAAATATAACTGCGGTTACGGATATAGTAGCACACATAAGTGATAGTCAGCGTGACACATTGCAAGACAGAACATTGGCTAGTTATTACGATGATAGTGGACGTAAAACCTTTACCGTCGATGCAGATGGATACGCAACAGAATATCGCTATGACGGAGCGCACCGCTTAACCCATACTATTGAATATCACCGCCCTCAGGATGTAGTGGTGAATGAAAATGGCACGCCTCAAGTAGCACCAGGTGCTGATATGAGCGCGCGTGTATCACGCAATATTTATACGCCTGATGGTCAATTATGGGCCACGATAGATGGTGAAGGCTATGTTACAGAGTTTATCTACGATAAAGCAGGTCAGCAAACGGCGGTACTGGCGTATGCAAATAGAAAGCAGAATTTAACTTCTCGTAATATTATTGAGCAAAGTTGGTCAGAGTTGCAACCCAGCAGAAACTTCTCAAAAGATAGAGTGTCGCATTACCGTTATGACGGCCGTGGACAGCTAATCGCTACTGTGAACCCTGAAGGTAAACTAACACGAACTTCCTATCACAATGATGGTCAAGTTGATAAAGTTATTGAGTATGCAGAGCGTCATGTATCAATATCTATAGGTGGTAAAGTCACACTGCCGACAAATATCACTGTAAATGATCATGTTACTTCCCATACTTACAATGACCGTGGACAACTACACAGCAAAACACTTGCTCCTCAGAATATTCGTATTGACTACACCTATAATGAACAAGGTCAGTTAATCGGCACTACGACTGTTGATACTAATGATTTCGCTTCAGCACGCACCACGCTTATTAAACTTGATGAGTTGGGACGTGAGATAGGCCGACTTGACGGTGAGCGTAGTGATGGTGTGGAAAAAACCGCAACGGCGATAGCTGAGACGTTAGCGACGTTAGTAGGGCGAGACAATGTATACGACAGTCAAGGGCGTTTAGTAAGCTCATCAGATAATGAGGGGCAGATAACGTATTTTTATTACACTATGCGCGGCGAGCTGGCAGCTACGATTGATGGTTCAGGTAATACACAGCGCATAACATACAATGCGTTTGGTGAGCAAACAAGTGTGCGTAACTATGTCACACCAGTCAATGCGTTAAATACGTTATCAGGTGGTAATATAAGTGACATTGATTCGGTGCTTACATCGCTTTCCAGCACGCATGACAATGTAATAAACAACACATACACACACCGCGGGCAACTTGATATTACGACAGATAGTGCGGGTAGTTATGTAAACCGTGATTATAACGCATTTGGTGAAACAGTTACTTTAACCACCCAATTAACAGACACAACAACGCGCCTCGACACCTTTGGCTATGATAAGCGTGGTTTACATACTAGCACGTTAACAGATAAAGAAGGAGATGCGCTGACTACTGGTGTTACTTTTGATGCGTTTGGCAGAATAGAGTCTAGCACGGATCGCAATAACAATAGTACAACCTATATCTATGATGATAACGCAGGCCAAACGGTTACATCATATACGACAGCAAATGGTGTAGTGACCGAAAAAATTGAAGTGGATGTATTTGGGCGAACTGTTAGTGTTACGGATGCTTCACAACGTACTACTACAACTGAATACGATGATACAAAACGTAAAAAGTTAATAGTTAATGGTGCTGGCAACGGCACAAAGTTTATTTACAACGAACATGGCGAATTAACGGATATTATAAAAGGTGAAGTGGTTGACAACACGTTAACCAGTACTGATGAGCATATCCATTATAGTTATGATAAGAATGGCAATAAGTTAACTGAAGTTAAAGGATTTGGTAGTGAGCAAAGTATCACTACTACCTTCAAATACGATGACAATAACCGTTTAAAATCACGCATTGTAGATGAAGGTGGTATTAATTCAAATACCGATTATCTATATGACGCTAATGGTAATGTTATTAGCAAAACAGATGCTAAAGGACAGGTCACTCGCTATGCACATGATGGCTTAGGTCGTTTAGTATACCAATTGAATCCAGATAATAGTTTAGTTCAATCTCATTACGATACAGCTGGGCGCCGTGTGGCCAGTACGCGCTATATATCTAACATAAGCGATGTGTTTACAGGTGATAAAGCCACTGTTTCTATGACTATTTCTGATATAGATGCATGGAGTAAAGGAGATAAGCTTACTTCGTATAATAGCTATGATGACGCAGGGCGCTTGCGTTTTAGTATTGATGCGCAAGGTGGAGTAGTTGAAAATGTGTACAATGCTCGTGGCTTGGTAACTGAACGAATTCGTTATGCAACAACGAAGGTCTTAACAGATGAGCAAGTTACGGCATTATTAGTGGGTAACTTGAGCGATAGTGAATTAGCCGCGTTACGTCCAACGACTGATACTGATACTGATCAAATAACGGCTACGATATATGATGGTAATGGCCAAGCACTGTATAGTTTACAAAAGTTAGCTAATGGTCAGGCTTATGTAAAACAAAGTGAGTATGATGCAGCTGGACGCCTGATTAAAACACGTGCTTTTGATGGCCCTATTGAGTACAAAAATAATTATAGTTCAGAAGCAATTAAGAGCGTATTAAAAGAACTGCATAACAATACTGATAACCGTATAACGGAACTATTTTACGACAACGCAGGCCGCTTAAGGTTCACTATAGATGACCAAGGCGGTGTAATAGAGCATCGTTATAACTTAGCAGGGCAAGAAAGCGCGATGATTGCCCATGCCTCGGCATTGGCCTACGATCCTAACCTAAGTTACAGCCGTTTGGAAACCTTATACACTAATGCTACGGTTGCCGAAGCATCGCGCGAAACCTACACCTTTTACACTGCTGCTGGTCAAGTTGAAAAGATCATTGATGCTCAAGGACATATTGAGTCATGGACATACTTCGACAATGGTTTGAAGAAAAGTTACACCAATAAAAAGAATCAAACGTGGCACTATACATACGATGATGGTGGTCGTTTAACACGTGAAATTTCACCACAAGTCACGGCTTATTGGGCCGGAGTTACAGTTAACAGTGCTGAGCCGCATTTAGCTCGCCAAGTCACGGAGTTTGTGTATGACAGTACTGGAAACGTTAAATTACGTCATCAAGGATATACAACACAAGTTGACGATACTACTCAAAGTTGGTCGCAAGCTATACTCACTGGTATCCGCACAACTGAATTCAAATATGATGCTAGTGGTCGCCAGAGTGGCATTATTGAGCCTAATGCATCAAGCGCTGCGCCTGTACACTCAACAGTTACATATAATGCACTTGGTCAAGCAGTCGTTAACCTGATCACTACTCAGGATAGTGAAGGCAACGACAAGCATATCTATACTTACAAAGTTTACAACGCAGTTGGACAAGTTGCTTATGATGTTGATGCTGAAGGGTATGTAACAGGTTATCAATATGATGCTCAAGGCAATCAAACGCACTTAACTCGTTATGGACAGCGTTTAGAGACTACTAGCTTTACGCAGACAGGAGGTGAGCAAGCTGAGCCATGGTCTGCTGGTAGCGCAATAACGTTAGCGCAAATTGAAGGGCAGTTGTCACAATTAAGCAGTACTGACGTCAGAACAATTCATACTGAATACAATACATTAAATCAAAAAACCAGTGTTAAACAGCCGAGTATTACGTATTGGGAAGTCACCAGTACAGGGAGCGTGGTTGCAAAAACTGGACAGCCAGAAACCAAATATGAATATAACGCGTTTGGCGATGTGGTTGTTGAAAGTACACGTATTAATAGCCGAGAGAGTGCTGCTACCACGCATTATTATAATGATTTAGGGCAGCGCACACATACTGTTGATGCAGAAGGTTATGTTAGTAAGTGGTCTTACAATGAGTTTGGTGAAGTAGATAAATATACAGAGTATGCTCAACCCGTTACCTCGATAGATAAGCAAGTGATCCCGAATCCAGCGAAGCCGTCTGCTGCCCAAGCCCAAAACCGAACATGGGAATACCGCTATGATAATTTAGGGCGTAAGACACATGATATTCAAACAAACATCGTCTACCACACTCTAGACAATGAAGATATCGCGCAAGCAAAAAAAGTAGTTAAGCATGAAGGAAATACTGCAAAGAGTGTTATTGAGACAAAATACGATGCATTAGGCAACGTTGAGCAGCTTATTCAAAATGGGGTTGCAACGCTTACAGAATATGATGAATTAGGACGTGCTGTAGGCGTGCAACAGCAGGCAACAGTAATCGATGTTGATAAGCTTACATCAGAGTGGCAAAGTCAGAATACAGTCTTGCAATCGCAATATTACTATGATGCGTTTGGTAATGTAGTGCTGTCAATTTCGGGTACAGATGTTGACAATGATGGCCAGCTGCTTCATACCGAGAAAAATCGCATAACAAGCAATGTCTATAATAATAAAGACCAAGTTATTCGTAGTGTGGACGCTGAAGGCGCTACGACAACCTATGTTTACGATCATGCTGATAAGATAATAGAGCAAGCCGTCGGATTTGAAGTAGCAGAGCAGCAATATCATTACAAAGCACAAGTTGAAACTGAGCGCTCCGGTAGATATAGCCAACACGATGAATACAGATATCATGACTTGCCGTCATGGTTGACACTTAACAAAGACACTGGCTATTTAGAAGGTACAGCGCCCAATCAGGTTGATTTTACTGTTGTAGTTGAAGTACAGGATGAATATTTAAAAACGTTGTATCAAGAACGCTTTGCCGTGAAAGCTAACATTAATGAAGAGGTGAGCATAAGACCTGAGGGACAATGGCATTATGCCCCGCAAGATAAAACCACTGATTATGCCACTGTGCAATACCAGTATGACGACTTAGGGCAGCAAGTTGCCATCACACATTTACGTGAAGTTCAGGGTAAAGACGACAGGATTGAGCGCTTTCAAGCAATGCAATATAACGCATTTGGCGAAGTTGTTGCTAAAGGTGATCCACAAGACCCGCTATTTACTCCATCAGATCAACAACCATTACAAGAAAAGTATACTTACAACAGCGTTGGCAATCTAACGTCAGGTAATGGTGGTGATGGAGTGAAAAAAGTCTATCGTTATGACCTGCAAGGAAACCTTGTTTATCAATCGCACCCAGAGTCAGGTGCAACAGTAACCTTATACGATAAACTTGGTCGAGCTAAACAGCAGTATATGGCAACGTTTGCGGTTGATGGCGTAACGGTGAAGCCATCAATCCGTCAATCGTATGATCGCTGGGGCAACACAACGCAGTTTATTGACGCTAATAATAATACGACTAACTATGTGTATAACCACGCAAATAAATTAATTGAAGAAAAACGTCCATTAGTCAGCGTGATGAGTGAACACGGAAACGAATATGTAGTACGTCCTACATTCACTAACTTTTTTGACAAAAACGGACGTCTAATAGGGCGTTTAGATGCGAATCAAAATGATTCAAAGCAGACGAATGTTTTAAGCTATCGCCTTAATCAATATACGCAAAGTGGACAATTGGCAGCGAGCAAAGACGAAACAGACAATATAACTCGCGTAGGTTACAACGCTTTTGGAGAGCAAACAGCAAGTCAAAACGGAATTGGTTATATCACCACAAACAAGCTGAATAAACTAGGTAAAGTGATTGAGACGGGTGATATTAGAATTAATGAACAAGGACAACAGGTTTATACGTCGTTAAACCGTTATCAATATAACGAATTGGGACATAAAACCTCATACTGGGATGCAGCAGGAAACGAATATATATACCTATACAATACCTTAGGACAAATGACATATTCACGTACCCCAGGCGGAGTTGAGATGTCCTATGAATATGATAGTCGTGGTAATAGAGTTTTAGAGAGTTACGATGGTTTGGTGCTAAATAGTAATAGTGACAAGCACCGTAATGTTTGGCTGTATAACTATTTTGGACAAATCGATAACCTAAACGACTTAGGTGGCAATAAGGTCAAGCATAATTACATCAATGGTCAATTACGCACGCGTACTGTTGATTTAGGTGGTAACGGCATTAATGATCAAACAGTGACATACACCTATTATGACAATGGAATGGTGAAAAGTATTCATGATGATGACACAGGATCTATCACCAAGTTTAAGTATGATCAAACTGGAAAAACAATTGAAGAAGACCGTTATACTGAAAATGCCATCAGTGAGCAAAACCATGAAGTTACCACATTAAAATACGACAGTAATGGCCGTGTTAAACGCGTGATAGTGACTGATGCGCTGCAAGATGAAACGGTTGCAGTGATTGACTATACATACGACGCAATGGGTAACCGACGCAGCATGAACGTGGTTAATGGTTACACAGGAAATGTTACCTTAATAGGTGATGGTGCACCGATGTATAACCCTGACTTTGAAGGAGTAGCATACCCTCCAGTGTCCGTTGGAAGCAGTACCTATAGTGAAGAAATAGGGCTGGCAGAGCATATTTTTTATGATGCTGAAGGTGACGCGTTACAATACGACCTTGTCCCGTTTGTAGATCCTGCAAATCCTGACGTCAACTACCCAGTCCCTGACTGGATAGAGCTTGACTCAGCAGCATTAGCCGAGCAGCCTCCACGTATTGTGTTACGTATCAAGCCAGGTAAAACTGCTAACAGTGCTGGCACCTACACCTTTAGTATACGAGCTAGTGTCATTGATGGGCCGAGCGATCACTTTGTATTATTACCAATTAGTTTGCCAGTAATTGCTAATTTAGGGCCACGCTTTAAAGAAGGTAAAAACTTTGATGCGGTGCCTGATTTTACTATTAGTCAACCGTATGGACCGCACACGCTAGATTTGAACACATATATTGAAGATCCCGAAAAGCAAGCCTTAACGTTTAGTGCGGATTGGAGTGAGGGCTATACCGATTCAGAAAAAACTGCGTTATCAGAATGGTTTGAGTTTAAGGTAGATAAAAACGGTCGTTTAACATTAGCCACGAAAGCAGGGGCAGTTGTTCCAGAAAGTATGCTAGGCACACAACTTGATGTAACGATTAGTGCAAGCGATGGTGTTAAAAGTACGCCGTTTAATTTAGGTATTGCGGGGCCAGCCTCCACTTTTACCCTGCCAGAAGAGGGAATTAAGTTACAACAATATGATGGCTTTACGCTTGACTTAATGCAGTATTTAGACGGTATCACTGATGGCATTAGGTTTGAGGTAAAGGACAAAGAGGTTGGAAGCAGCAAGATTAGTCAATCAGGAGAGCCTAGCTTCAACTTGTTAAGTATCACAGAGGGAGCAATAGTAACCGATGTTGAGCGAGAAGTGCTTATCAATATATATCGTGATAACAATTCACAGCCAGAGCATTCGATTCCGACGACGATATTAATTGATGCGAAGCCGCAACCACCTGTATTTAGTCATGTAAAGCTATCGGGGTATGGAGACGGAGAGTTTAGCCTACCAGCGTTCACAGACCACAATGGGGATGAATTAATATATAGCATTATAGCAGAGCCAGAGGTTCAAGGGGCGGCTTTTAATATAGGGGTGTATCAACCAGAAACGAATACTTATTTAGTCTCATATACAGGAGCAGATAAACTCTCTAGGCAGGGCAAGCTATTGATCACTGCAACACAGAGTGGTAATGCTAATATGTATAGCTCACTCGAAATTGAGTATAGCAAAACATATAATCACCCGCCTGAAGCGAGTGATATTTCTCCTCAAAAAGGTATGGTCGGCGAGGAGTTTATTTTAGAACATTATTTTACAGATGTTGAATTCGATAATTTAACTGCCGAAGTAGTAGGACTTCCAAATGGTTTGGAGTACTCATTTGAACGTATATCGCTAGATGACCTCGATGATGAAAGCAGTGGTGGGACGTTTAAGCCTCCTTATGTTTTGACAATCAGTGGTTCACCGACGACTGTGGAAGTGAGTAATGTTATTGTTACAGTATCTGACTTGTATAGTCCAGTCCCCCTTGTCAAAGAATTTGAATTTGTTGTTGAGAAAAGTGACAAACCTATTGTGGTCTCATCAATTACAGTTAAAAGTGGTGAGAATGTTGCGTTATCTAGTTTAGTAACAGGAGGTAATTATTCGTCGGTTTGGGTGAAGGAAAACTCAGTATATGCAGAAGAGTATTTTTATAATGGAAGTTGGGACTCGAGACAGACGCGAGTGACAAACTGGCTTACATTGCACGATGACGACTCAATAACTGCAAACAACAGTTACGAAAGAGGTGAATTTACATTAATGGTGCAGCAAGGAAATAATGCACCGACGGAGCACAAAGTTAATATTGCGTATAATGAAAAGCCAGATGGAACAAGTGGCGGGTCAGTTTTTGTAGATAAAAATAAAACGAAGTACGGCATGAAAGTAGCGTTTAAGGATATTAATGAACTTGATACGCTAACTTATACATATAGGCTAAATAATGGGCCAGAACTAACAAAGTCACAACTTGAAAATAGTATTGATTGGCTGAGTATTAGTGAGTCAGAGAGTGTGGTTGCACCTAGTGTTGGCGGTGCAGGTCAGGGTTCGTCAAAGCTGGGTGAAGTACGATTTTCTAAAATAAGCAGTGCCCCTGTAGGTGTTTATAATTTTGCTGTATTTGCATCAGATGGTAAGAATGCGAAAGTACGTGCAAACATCGCTATTAATGTTGTTGAGCCTATAAGTGTTAAGTCATCAATTACAGTTAAAGGTGGTGAGAATGTTGCGTTATCTAGTTTAGTAACAGGAGGTAATTATTCGTCGGTTTGGGTGAAGGAAAACTCAGTATATGCAGAAGAGTATTTTTATAATGGAAGTTGGGACTCGAGACAGACGCGAGTGACAAACTGGCTTACATTGCACGATGACGACTCAATAACTGCAAACAACAGTTACGAAAGAGGTGAATTTACATTAATGGTGCAGCAAGGAAATAATGCACCGACGGAGCACAAAGTTAATATTGCGTATAATGAAAAGCCAGATGGAACAAGTGGCGGGTCAGTTTTTGTAGATAAAAATAAAACGAAGTACGGCATGAAAGTAGCGTTTAAGGATATTAATGAACTTGATACGCTAACTTATACATATAGGCTAAATAATGGGCCAGAACTAACAAAGTCACAACTTGAAAATAGTATTGATTGGCTGAGTATTAGTGAGTCAGAGAGTGTGGTTGCACCTAGTGTTGGCGGTGCAGGTCAGGGTTCGTCAAAGCTGGGTGAAGTACGATTTTCTAAAATAAGCAGTGCCCCTGTAGGTGTTTATAATTTTGCTGTATTTGCATCAGATGGTAAGAATGCGAAAGTACGTGCAAACATCGCTATTAATGTTGTTGAGCCTATAAGTGTTAAGTCATCAATTACAGTTAAAAGTGGTGAGAATGTTGCGTTATCTAGTTTAGTAACAGGAGGTAATTATTCGTCGGTTTGGGTGAAGGAAAACTCAGTATATGCAGAAGAGTATTTTTATAATGGAAGTTGGGACTCGAGACAGACGCGAGTGACAAACTGGCTTACATTGCACGATGACGACTCAATAACTGCAAACAACAGTTACGAAAGAGGTGAATTTACATTAATGGTGCAGCAAGGAAATAATGCACCGACGGAGCACAAAGTTAATATTGCGTATAATGAAAAGCCAGATGGAACAAGTGGCGGGTCAGTTTTTGTAGATAAAAATAAAACGAAGTACGGCATGAAAGTAGCGTTTAAGGATATTAATGAACTTGATACGCTAACTTATACATATAGGCTAAATAATGGGCCAGAACTAACAAAGTCACAACTTGAAAATAGTATTGATTGGCTGAGTATTAGTGAGTCAGAGAGTGTGGTTGCACCTAGTGTTGGCGGTGCAGGTCAGGGTTCGTCAAAGCTGGGTGAAGTACGATTTTCTAAAATAAGCAGTGCCCCTGTAGGTGTTTATAATTTTGCTGTATTTGCATCAGATGGTAAGAATGCGAAAGTACGTGCAAACATCGCTATTAATGTTGTTGAGCCTATAAGTGTTAAGTCATCAATTACAGTTAAAGGTGGTGAGAATGTTGCGTTATCTAGTTTAGTAACAGGAGGTAATTATTCGTCGGTTTGGGTGAAGGAAAACTCAGTATATGGCATGGTAGACTGGAGGAACAGCGAAGGAAGCTGGGATGAAAGAGAAGAGCGGGCAAACGACTGGTTTACACTACATGATGACGACTCAATCAATGTGAATAATAATTATGAGGAGGGAAGGTTCACATTAATGGTGCAGCAAGGCAATGATGCGCCAACAGAACATGAGATTACGATTAAATATAATGAAAAGCCGAACGCAATAGGTAGTGAACAAACAGTAGGCTTTTATACTGGTTATGGAATGCCGACAAAGTACTTTTTGTATACAGACATTAATCATCTTGATACCTTAACATTTACCTATACTGTGAATAATGGAGAAAAGCTAACGGAGTCTCAGTTAGAACAGAAACTCACATGGTTAAACGTTAATGAATCTTTCACTTATGATAATCCTACTAAGCCTGTAGGTAAGGCTAAAAGAAGTAAAGTAACGTTTTCTGGTGGCGGGAACGCGCAAGTTGGTGTGTACGTAATCGATATTTTTGCATCAGATGGTATAAACTCCGAAGTTATCAATACACTGACGATAAATGTGGGAAGAAAGCCAGCGCCACCGACTAATCCAGAGCCACCGACTAATCCAGAGCCACCGACTAATCCAGAGCCACCGACTAATCCAGAGCCACCGACTAATCCAGAGCCACCGACTAATCCGGAGGAACCTACTAATCCGGAGGAGCCGACTAATCCAGAGCCACCGACTAATCCAGAGCCACCGACTAATCCGGAGGAACCTACTAATCCGGAGGAGCCGACTAATCCGGAACCGCCGACGAATCCTGAACCCATCAATAATGCGCCAACAGTGAAGAAATATCCTAGTTTAGAAACTATTGCTAGTGGAGTAGAGAGAGCCATAAATCTTAGCGCGTACTTTGAAGATAATGATCCTGAAGATTATTTATCTTATGAATACTTGAGCGGTTCAAAAGGGAAGGTTTTTGGCTCTTATCTGGAGATTGTTAATAACGAAAGGTATACGAAAAAGCACCATGCATATGTAAAGGCTATTGATAGTAAAGGTAATGATTCTCCTACTCTAAGATTTGAATTTGAGCTTATAGGTTGGGATCGTGACGGTGGCCTTAATCCAAAGATGCTTTCTATGAATGCCCCTGTGACGGTTAGCGCTCGATCAGTGATAGAATCTACACCAAGCAGCATAACAAGTGCACAGCTAGCCAATACACAAGCTTCTGAAACTGTGATAACAGGTAGTTCAGGCACAGATAACTTTACCTATAAATTAGGTGATGGTGATGTAATTATTGATGATGCTGACGGTACTGATACATTAACGCTAGGAAATGGTATTACACCAGGCAATATAGCTGTTACAGCAGATAATGAAAATTTGTATATTACTTTATCAACCGGTGAAAAATTAACCTATAAAAACTGGCTTACAGGTAAAAACATTGCATTAGAGTACATAGTATTTTCTGATAATACACAGTGGACTCACCGTGATATTGGTCGTGTATTAACCATTGAGGGAACAGAAGAAAAGGATGTATGGGACTATACAGCGGCGTTTAATGAGCTTGGACATCGTGGAGGCAAAGGTGATGATGAATTAGGCGGCGGTGTATTTGACGATCGCTATTACTATAACTTAGGCGACGGCAGTGATTTGATCACAGATACAGCAGGCAATGACAGTATTATCTTTGGAGCAGGAATTACGCAAGACAACATTAACTTTACAGCGGATGATAGCCATTTATATATAAACTTGCCTGATGGTGAAACAATAGCGTTCGCTAACTGGTTTGATGGCAAGTACATCACGTTGGAAAGCATAGTGTTCAGTGATGGCACTAGCATGGATCGCCGTGATATTGGTCGTGAATTGCAACGTGTAGGAACAGATGGTAACGATATATTGGATCACAGTGGTGCATATAATGAATTAGGGTACCGAGGTGGGTTAGGCGACGATACCATTATCGGGGGGAGCTTTGCTGACCGCTATTATTATGATTTAGGTGATGGTAACGACATCATTAATGATATTAGAGACAATGACACCATCATATTTGGCACTGGAATTACAGCTGACAATATTCGTATTTATGCCAAAGGTGGTCCTGTAGGGGATATGTATATTGGCTTACCTGACGGCGCCATAATTACGATAAAAGACTGGTTTGTTGATGGTGCGACAGATATACGCATTGAAAATATCGAGTTTGCAGATGGAACTCATTGGAATCGCCATCATATTGGACAGCAGTTAGTTATTGAAGGCACTGCAGGAGATGACACATGGAGCTTTAACCAAGAAGGTATGAGTGCTTCAATGTATTTAGGGCATCGAGGAGGACTGGGTAACGATACACTCACAGGTGCGTTATACCATGACCGATACTACTACGCTAAGGGCGATGGCAACGACACTATTATTGATAGTGGGTCTGGTAATGCCATTTACTTTGACGATATCAATGCTGATGAAATAACCTACTACCGTGATGGTGATGATGCCGTGTTATTTGTTAATAGCACGAACAACATATTGCGAGTAAGTGATTGGTTTAGTGATGTTCAACATATGATGGACTTCATCCACTTTGCAGATGGCAGCCGTCACCGAGGGAGAGACTTAGCTAACTCTTTTGATGCGATGCCTAATAACTTTGCCCCATCAGCTAGACCAATTGCTGATTTGGTTAAAGCCATGAACACTCCTATTGACTATGAAGTAGGTGCGCATTTTGATGATGCAAACAACGATGCATTAACTTTAAGCGCTGCAGCGTTAATAGGAAATGACCAAACAGGATGGACGATAACAGAGCTACCTACAGGGTTAACTTTCGATGCAAGTACTGGGCGTCTAAATGGAACTGTTGCGACGCCTGGCGATTACACTATACAAATTAAAGCGTCAGATGGCATAGAGACGACTGCGCAGCAGTTTATGCTGACGGTGTTCGATCCAAATGTAGCACCTACTTATGAGGGAATGCATACTGCTACAGTCACAGCAGGTGACTTTGTGCGCATACCAGTAACCTTCGTAGATGCCAATAATGACGTATTAGATTACGATGTAAGCGCATTACCAGATTGGCTTACTCATGGCGTTAGCACACAAGAAATATACGGTTTTGCCCCGTTGAATGCACCAACGGAAAATATTGTGATTAATTTACGTGCGACAGACCCAAGTGGTGAGCAAGCCAGTGCGCAAATAACCCTAGCAGTAAATGCGTTAGCGGTAACACCTATTGAAACCGTGGCATTAACACACCAACAAACAGACTACGGTAAAGCTTTTAATTATAACGTAGCCAATGCATTTTCAGCGTTGGGGCAGGATATTGCCTATGAAGCACAAATACGCACTGCCAATGGCACATATCAACCTTTACCTGCGGAAAGTTGGCTAAGTATTAGCCATGATGGCATCATTAGTGGCACTCCTTCACAAGCAGACGTAACGGCAGGGCAGTATATTCAAATTACCGCTACAAATCCTAATGGCCAAACACAGCAAGGTGAATTTCGAATACGAGTTACTGGGCCGCAGGCCAAAGATGCAGGTGTGATAGAAGCAGTTAAAGCGGAAATGATAAGTATTGATGTAAAACAATACTTCAGTGGTTTAGGTGATGCTGCTCGCTATGGCGTAGTGATTGAACTGCCAGAGGCAAATGTTCCTGAAGAAGTTACGCCAAATGCGGCAACTAACTCGATGATGCATAGTATGGCAATGCCTTCCTCTATGTTAATGGCAGCCGCCAGTTCAAGTGATGATGCGCCAGAAATCGTCATTCCTGAATCACTAAATTGGTTACATTTTGATAGTGAAACAGGGTTATTAAGTGGAAGGCCGTCACAGGACTTTGCAGATAAGTTAAAAATTACCTTTATCGCTAAAGATGGTGATGTGGCATTGGAATCGAAAGGTGAAATTCAGATTGATGAGAAAGCCACACAAGACACCTACTGGTTTACTTATGATACTGCCAATCGCGTAGTGATTGACGGTGGCAACATGAAAGAAAATGGCACTATAGGCATAAGCCAACATGGCCAATACTTCGAGTATGACGCCGCAGGACGTGCAGATTTCATTATCAACGATAAAGGGTTTACCGCACAAGCGCTCAGCTATACCGCACAGGGTCACTTAGCAAGTATGCGCCAAACGTACTCGACTACTGCTGAGCACCAATATGGCCGTAACTTAGAAGTAGACTTGTTCGCCGAGCGTTATAATCGAAGTTGGAATGATATTGCGTGGTCGCGCCAAGTGCGTCACGAATACAATATCTTAGGCCAGAAGGCGTTAACGCTTAACTATTTTGCTCCGACATCGACGAGAACCTTGGAAGTGAGAGATGGCGACTGGAGCTATGACGTCACTTTTGACTTATCGGGCGAAGAAAAGTCAATACAGCGATTTGAGTATACGGTTGATGGTAACTTTGACAAAGTTAGCCAGAGTGGCTGGGTGCAAGCATCGTTAGAAGATGTATTAAAAGCGCAGTTCACAGCTCAAGGTACGCATCAGGTTATTGATGCCAACTTAACTGGTTTATTATCAGAGAGTACTAGTCATGGGTTAAATACATCAACTTATTTCTACGACGACGCAGGCCGTATGGACAGGATGAAATACAATAACTATAAAAGAACAGATACCAGTGACCATACAACGCCAAGCCAGTACATGCACACCTTTAGTTATACTTATACAGGTCGTCAGCAGTATTTAGAAAGTAGAGTGAGTGGGTCAAGTAACACCGAAGGATATAAACCGACAACTACTACCAGCTTCTATGACGCAAGCGGTAATCGTTATGCAATAGAAGAAAAATCAACAATAGAAGGTAGTAAAATCAGTGCGCGTTACTTTGATACATCAGCGGATGGTAAGTTAGTAAAGAAAGTATCGGGTACACAAAACAGAACACACTTAGGCGCATTGCCATCAGTACCGGTTGAAGGGCCGATTAACGGTGGTGGTACAACAAAACCAAATGGTGAAGAGACCCCAATCACCTTCCCAAATAATCCGCCAACCAACGTACCGGGATTACCGGAAGAACGGCCAACTGTAGCACATACCATTAGGTTTACAGAAAGCAAAAGTACGCATTGGGAAGGCGGTGAAAAAGAAATGCGTTCGACCACCAGTCACTATCTGCATGCAGGTGGTAATTACCTCGGTGAAATGAAAGAAAACGGCGAGGTCACAGTTAAGCAGGCACACTTTGAAGGGATATCAGCAAAAGCACCGGGTAGTGCTATGCGCCACCAAGTCACCACGGGTGAAACCTTACAAAGCATCGCGGTCGCGTACTACGGTAATCCAGACTATTGGTATATCATTGCCGATGTGAATGGTATTTCGCTAGAAGCAGGCGAGCCGTTAGTGGCAGGACAAACACTCACCATCCCAGAGCAAGCAAATAACGCCAACCGGTTTGATACCTTTACCGCGTATAATGTGGCGGAGCAGATAGGTGACACCACGCCAAGCTTACCGTTTGTGCCGCCACCGCCAGAGGCTGCGTGTAATATGGTGGCAACGATTATTGTTGTGATAGTGGCCATTGTAGTGTCAGTGGTGACATATGGTGCAGCAACACAAATGGGGATGGCCGCATGGCAAGCTGGCGCCGCGGCGGGTGCTGCGGGCAGTGTTGCTTCTCAGGGCACTGCTATTGCACTGGGTCAACAACAAGGTTTTGATTGGGGGCAAGTAGCGGTTGCCGCCTTTGCAGGTGGTGTTGGTGGTGCAGCAGCGCAAGGCATGGGAGCAGGTGGTACATCAGAGGGCATGTTTACAGTACTAGACAAAGGCAAAGCGGTATTAACACCAGTAGGGCGTGCAATCGCAGGTGCAGCAAGCAGTGTTGCCACAGCGGCAGGTAATGCTATGGTGGGTAAACCATCAGGGTTTAGTTGGGCGAATGTCGCAGCGTCAGCAGCATCGGCTGCATTTGGAGGGCGCATAGTAGGTTCAAATGGCTCAGGTAATATTGCAACAGATGTTGTTAACAATGTTGTAGGAAGTGCCGTGGGTTATGGTGTGAATCGCGCGTTTGGTGGTGACAGAAGTTGGAATGGCAAGGAAGTGCTTGCGGATGCCTTTGGCAATGCGATTGGGAACAGTATTGCCCAGTCAATTATTAAGTCACAACGTATAGCAGACCTTGAGCGTCAGGAAAAATTGGATAAAATGGGACAAGAGCTGTTCCAAAATTCAAGTGCAACTGTTAATAAGAATGTTGAAAATAGTTTGCGTATATCAAGATCAAAAGCTGCTAATCAAGTGGCTGAAAACCTAACTTCTCAAACTAATGCTATTACGCAAGGTATGGAAGACCTTCATAATACCTATAGTAATTACTCCATTGATTATGATGCAAATGTCCGTTCATCAGTTGCGGTTAGCTCGCTAGCTACGAAGAGTAATATTGCTTCTGTCACAAATGCTGCAATTAACCATGGTCAACAATTAGGTGCTGCTGAGCGTGTTCGCGGTCAACAATTCTTAAACGCTAATCTTGGTAGATATGCACAAGGCGATACAATAGCACGTATGGATATGGCGAAGTTCACTGCAGGGACAACGCAAGGTTGGCTCGTTGATATGAATGATGATGCTACTCGTTGGGCTTGGGCTAGTAACCAGACTGATGAGTTTGCTGAAGCTGTTAGAGTTGGTGCAGATTACGCAGCGGATATCGCCCTTCTCACCACGGGTGTTGGCGTAGTTGGACTTGGTGCAAAAGTTGCGTTTCAAGGCGTTAGAAATACTTTTAAAGGAGTACTAATTTCTGGCTATGGAGCTGGTTCTATTGCTTCTGGTTCGTCATATATCTACGGTGGGTATAATTTATCTGGAGCAGGTGTGAGTGTAATAGGTGATTCTATGCACGGGTTAATGAGTGATGGATCAGCCGCTTCGGTGTACGCTAATAAAGGTTGGGGGTATGCTAATCAGACAAGTGTACTATTGAGCACTGCGGTAAGACTAGTTGATCAAGGAGGGCTGGTAAGAGGTTCTGTAGCAATTAGCGCTTTCGACAAAACTATTGAAGGAAAGTATGTTTTTGGAATTTACAATGACGAAGCATCGTTTGTTCAGGGTAAACTACCAAATTTAGGTAAAGCATTTACTGCATCCATTTCTGGAGATGTTGGTTATAGTTCTAAGACATTCAAAAGTGATAACCTTAACTTTGCTGGTAGGTACGATCTAGATACGGGTGAATTTAGCCAAATTTATGAAACTGATGCACTTAAAAGTGATTTATTTAAGACTAGGTTTGGAAAATTCAAAGGTAGTGTTGGTGCTAGAACAACAAATGGGATGACTGTACCAGCAATAAATGCTGGTTGGGAATTTATGGGAATAACACTATCTGCTGAATGGCGAGGTAAGCCTTAAATGACTGAAGTAACATGCACTATGAATGTTGAAGTTTCAATAACTGTAAACAAAAAGCTATTTAGAAAAGATAGGGTATCTTTTGATACGAGCTTAAATGAAAGTTATGAAATAGGATTTAACAATGGATCTTTTTTAAAAAATGAAAATGAGTTTTTATACTCTTATCAAAAAGGTTCCATTTATCCTTATTACAAAGCTAAACCATGTAGTATTAAGACCTGTGGTGCTGTTAAAGAGTACCCTTTGATAGTAAAAATTCCTGGCTTTAGCGATATTGAAATTGATAAGCCTCAATGGAATAAATTGCGTTGGACAATTTCTATTCAAGAAAAAATAGTTGCAATTTTAATTTTGAAAACGTCAATTTGGCCGTTTAAAGAAGAGTATTTGTTACAAGTTGAAAAAGTGAACGAAACTAAGACGGATTTATTAATGTTTGTTTTATTACTCATGTACGATCGTATCAACGACTACACAGGGACTTAGACGGCCGTACGTCGGGTTAATTTGTCGGGTGGCGCTACGCTTAACCGACCTACGCTTAACGTTTATGGGGTGTAGGTTGGAAAAGCCGGAGGCGCCTTCCGACATATTGAATGACTAGGTATGTAATCACAACAATGTGAGCGGTTAATAATATCGCTCACGGCTGTTGTTGTTTACAGAGGTAATAGGGAAGAAAATGGCACTCTAGGCATAAGCCAACACGGCCAATACTTTGAGTATGACGCCGCAGGGCGTGCAGATTTCATTATCAACGATAAAGGGTTTACCGCACAAGCGCTCAGCTATACCGCACAGGGTCACTTAGCAAGTATGCGCCAAACGTACTCGACTACTGCTGAGCACCAATATGGCCGTAACTTAGAAGTAGACTTGTTCGCCGAGCGTTATAATCGAAGTTGGAATGATATTGCGTGGTCGCGCCAAGTGCGTCACGAATACAATATCTTAGGCCAGAAGGAGTTAACGCTTAACTATTTTGCTCCGACATCGACGAGAACCTTGGAAGTAAGAGATGGCGACTGGAGCTACGACGTCACTTTTGACTTATCGGGCGAAGAAAAGTCAATACAGCGATTTGAGTATACGGTTGATGGTAACTTTGACAAAGTTAGCCAGAGTGGCTGGGTGCAAGCATCGTTAGAAGATGTATTAAAAGCGCAGTTCACAGCTCAAGGTACGCATCAGGTTATTGATGCCAACTTAACTGGTTTATTATCAGAGAGTACTAGCCATGGATTAAATACATCAACTTATTTCTACGACGACGCAGGTCGTATGGAAAGGATGAAATACAATAACCATAAAAGAACAGATACCAGTGACCATACAACGCCAAGCCAGTACATGCACACCTTTAGTTATACTTATACAGGTCGTCAGCAGTATTTAGAAAGTAGAGTGAGTGGGTCAAGTAACACCGAAGGATATAAACCGACAACTACTACCAGCTTCTATGACGCAAGCGGTAATCGTTATGCAATAGAAGAAAAGTCAACAATAGAAGGTAGTAAAATCAGTGCGCGTTACTTTGATACATCAGCAGATGGTAAGTTAGTAAAGAAAGTATCGGGTACACAAAACAGAACACACTTAGGCGCATTGCCATCAGTACCGGTTGAAGGGCCGATTAACGGTGGTGGTACAACAAAACCAAATGGTGAAGAGACCCCAATCACCTTCCCAAATAATCCGCCAACCAACGTACCGGGATTACCGGAAGAACGGCCAACTGTAGCACATACCATTAGGTTTACAGAAAGCAAAAGTACGCATTGGGAAGACGGTGAAAAAGAAATGCGTTCGACCACCAGTCACTATCTGCATGCAGGTGGTAATTACCTCGGTGAAATGAAAGAAAACGGCGAGGTCACAGTTAAGCAGGCACACTTTGCAGGGATATCAGCAAAAGCACCGGGTAGTGCTATGCGCCACCAAGTCACCACGGGTGAAACCTTACAAAGCATCGCGGTCGCGTACTACGGTAATCCAGACTATTGGTATATCATTGCCGATGTGAATGGTATTTCGCTAGAAGCAGGCGAGCCGTTAGTGGCAGGACAAACACTCACCATCCCAGAGCAAGCAAATAACGCCAACCGGTTTGATACCTTTACCGCGTATAATGTGGCAGAGCAGATAGGTGATACCACGCCAAGCTTACCGTTTGTGCCGCCACCGCCAGAGGCTGCGTGTAATATGGTGGCCATGATAATTGTCATGGTTGTTACGGCCATTGCGACCGCAGGAGCAGGTTTAGCGATGGCGGGGACTGCATTGGGAGCGGGAGGCTCGTTTTCAGCGGTTGGAGCAGGGTTAGCGGCAGCAGCAGGGAGCGTAGCAGGTCAATTAACAGGAATGGCATTAGGTGTTCAGGAGGAGTTTAGTTGGGGACAAGTCGCGGTAGCTGGACTAAGTGCTGGAGTGACAAATGGTCTTGTGGGTGACTTGGGGACGGAGGCAGGCTATACAGCAAAGCTGATAGGAGAGCGAGCATTACGAGGCGCAGTGGAATATGGAACACAACACATAGCAAGTAAAATGGTAGGTGAACCATCTTCATTTAGCTGGGCTAATATGGCAGCAAGCGCCGCTAGTAGTGCAGTTATGCCTCCACCGTCTCGCTATGGAGAGCAAACAAACATCATGACAGATGTTGTTAAAAATATTGCAGGTTCAGGTGTTGCATATGCCACAAAGAAACTAGTAAATAATGAAGGTTCGTGGAATGGTAAACAGGTAGTTGCAGATGCCTTTGGCAATGCGATTGGGAATAGTATTGCAGCAGGAATGCAGCGAGAGCAAGCTAAGACCAATGAAGTAAAAGAAACGGTCGCTAAAGCTGTAGAGAATGGTGCAACACCACAGCAAGCCGTACAGCAAGTAGCTCAAAAAATAGCCTCTGAAAATGGTGGAAGCATTTCGGGTGGTACTGTCAGCATGGGTGGTAAGTCACTGGGTAATGGCACGGACTACAGCGTTACCAATGCTGAAGGCCAAACAGGTCACTTTGATTTATCGTCAGTGAGTACCGTTCAAGATGGCTATGACATGATTGGCTACCTGAGTGATCACCTCCGTGGCACTCCTAATATGGGCATGATGCTTGGCTCTGCGACAAGTCAAATAATTGGCCGTACTCAAACACACCACGATAATCAGATTAAGGCAATGCACCAACGACTAGATGCTTCTTGGGATGCAGCTGTAAGACGTGGTGAAGCTATGTACGACGCAGGTGTTAGAGCACGCCCTCAAATGGGGGTAGAGTTCAACCTAGAAGCTCACCTAGCAGCTGATAATGCTATGTGGGGAGCTGGTAAGGCTAGAGCTGCCGCGATTAGAAATGGCTGGGACTATACGAAGCAGGTAGTAAGTCATGCACTTGATCCTGATAACCTTGCAAATATTGGGTATCAAGCTCTAGATAAACATGCCGAAGGTGCGTTTTGGATTGGGGATAAAATAGTAACAGGCTTAGTTGATGCTACTACTTTAGTTACAGATCCGGGAGCAATATTCGACTTAGAAGCAAGAACTGATCAGGTAATAAAGCAAGGCTACTTACCTAAAGGCGAAAACTTATCCTATCGAATGGCAAATGAAATTTACGGTCGAGGATTAAATGACTTTATTCTTCGTGTTGATGGCAGAGTTGTAAAGCCAGTAGGGAGTGGGCTAACTATGGCAATGCCTTGGCCTGTGGATGACTTAAAAGTTTATGGTAGCGTCAGGAGTCCTGATGGAATAAAAATATTTGATGATAGCTATGACTTTATTGATGGTGCAACTGGAACGCTAGATCAGTATATTGACCCTAATAGGGATTTTATTCAAAAAGCAATTATTTACAGCAGAAATAAGCTAAATCATATTGCCTATCCACAGCACTCTCCCACAGGAAGTCCATACAAAATTCAGTTTACATATACAGATAACGATCTAATTTATGGTAGGAATAATTTTGCTCCTTGGAAGCCTGATATAGATCCATCTTATGCTCGACCTTATGCGTCATATTTGAATCAATAAGGCCAAGCAATGAAGAAGTTATTTATTATTATGTTTTTGTTTTTTACAGCCTTTTTAGTTTATGAGGAAGATCTTCGGTTTGGGCTGGGGTATGACTTTGAAGTAAATGATAGAATTACACGTCATGGCAAGGTTGTAGTAGAGCATAAAATTTTGGATACACGACTCGATAATGGATATTTGATTGGCATTAGGTTGCCAGCCCATGATATTGAGTGCCGTGGGGGATTGGTGAGAGCTTTGATAGATCAACCAACTTACTTTATTTTGAAGTTGGACGAAACCAAGGTTACTAGCTTTTTATCCAAAGAAGAATTTGAAAGTCGTATTAGCTCTTTAAATATCAAATTCGAAGATCCTCTTAAGTATGAGTTCTTCGGTAACATATTTAAAAACGCTAAAAGATTGGATAGTGATGATAAATATAGCCACTGCCTACGTGATAATAATTTAGATGGTTATCGCGTAGCTGCACTTTTTTAACTTACTTATCATGTTTAATTACGGCCGTACGTCGGATTAATTTGTCGGGTGTCGCTGCGCTTAACCGACTTACACTTGCTGTAGGTTGGAAAAGCCAGAGGCGCCTTCCGACATATTGAATGACTAGGTATGTAATCACAACAAGGTGAGCGGTTAATAATATCGCTCACGGCTGTTGTGATTGATGACGATAATAGGGGAGAAGATGGCACGATAGGTATCAGCCAACATGGCCAATACTTTGAGTATGACACAGCAGGGCGTGCCAATTTTATCATCAATGATAAAGGGTTAACGGCACAGCAACTTAGCTATACCGCAATAGGGTATTTAGATACGGTGCGCCAAACGTATTCGACTCACTCAGATGCAACGCGTGGCAGGAATACCACGGTTGCCTGTTTGCCGATACCACAGGAAAAGCTAACTAAGCTTGGAGTGGCATTAACTGGGCAAATAGCATTCGTCATGAACACGACCGAGTAGGACAAAAGTCACTGACGGTGAGTTTGTCAGTACCTAAAGAAGTCCTCAAGTTTATTTGAGCGTTACATTTTTGATTGATACAAAGATGACTTTGGCTTTAATATTCTCTGTAGTTAGCAGAATAAAATAATATGAAGAAAGAAAAGTTACCTGAAAAGTGGAGTGCTTGGTTGCAGCAAAATTTACGCCGAGGATGTTGCAATGAAGAGTTGGTTCAGATCCTATGCGGGAATGGCTTTGGTTTACAAATCATAAAGTCTGAGATGGGATGCATGTACCCAGCATACATAGATTTTAAAAAGATTTCGAATGCTGACATTGTGCATAACTCTAAGGCTGAACAAATAAAAACTGATAAAGCACAAATATATACACTTGAAAATTTTTTAATCTAGTGATGAGTGTAAACGTATTATCAAAGTAATGCAAAACACGCTTTATCCGTCTAAAGTTACAGTTTCTAATGGCGATGATAAATTTCGTACTAGTTTTACATGTGACTTGGGTGATCAACAACAGCCATTCATAGATGATTTAGATCAGCGTATTTCAGCGCAACTTGGTATTTCCGTAAATAATTCAGAAAGTATACAAGGGCAAAAGTATAATGTTGGGCAAGAATTTAAAGCTCATACTGATTATTTTGAGCCAGGCACTCTTGAGTATCAGAAGCATGCAAGCGCCATGGGACAGAGGGCATGGAGTTTTATGGTTTATCTAAATACGACAATTAAAGGTGGAGAAACATACTTTCCGAATTTAGGTGTAACAATAAAACCGAAAAAAGGAATGGCATTAATATGGAATAATTTACTTCCCGAGGGAGCGTGCAACCCTGCCACTTTACATCATGCAATGCCAGTAATTAGTGGCGATAAATATGTTGTGACTAAATGGTTTAGAACACGCTCAACTTGAGAAAGCTATTTGTAATATAACCACTGTAAATGACTTTATAAATTTACTGTTTTTTGTTCAAATACTTTCTTATGGTTTTCTTATGTGGACGTTAAAGCGCCTACAATTATAAATTATTGTGATGAGGGCTATAGCTAATAAAGTTGAAGGGATGTTACTTTTAATTCGGTAAACACTGATCTTTTTGGTTCATTTACGAATATAAACCAAATACTCAATGAAATCTCGTGCAATTGATAGTTTATAACGTGTGTAGCAGGTTATGTTGAGGACAAGTTAAGTTCCGCCCACTTTGGTATTGTGCTTCAGCTTAATTTCTATATTTCGTTCTTGGAATGATGAAATAATCAATCATGTATACACCACTATTTATTAGTAATAGTCTTCACATGTAGCCTTAATTCTTTCAAATCATTAATTATTTTTAAAATAGCGACTTATTAATTCCCAGCTATACTGTATAACGTTAGCAAAATAGTGGTTTGGGCTGCTGATGCTGATGAAAGCACTTAATAACAAAATGAGTAAGGTTTTCAGTACTATTACTTTTAATTTAGAAGAGAGACGTATCATGCAAAAATTGAAAAATAATATGCTAGTGTTTCGGCTGGTGTTAGTTTCAGCTGTGCTAATGGTTTTTTCTGGCTGCGCAACAATGGAAGGTGTAGGTAAAGATGTTGAGAGTGCAGGAGAAGAAATTCAGGAAGCCGCTCGCGATTAATCCGTTAATGCCGCTGATTAAGCGTTAATAATGCGGCCAAGGCTTTTAATAAATTGAATAAGAACAGCTAGCCTTGTTCTTTACTCTTATGTGCCAATGCTTGCGCATTGGCCTCCCAATGTTGACCGTCAAACTTCACAATTTTAATGTTAGCTGGCTTGGTATCTAAACAACGTACGTTTATATCAATACCATCTGGGTTCGATCTCGGTGTGTAGAATGGCTTTATTCCACAGACTTTACAAAATGTATGTTTTGCAATTCCGCTATTAAAGGTATAAGTGCTTAGACTTTCTCGTCCCTGTAACAAATTAAATTTTGATAAGGGAAGGATGAGGTGAAGGTATCCAGCCTTGTTGCAAATTGAACAGTTACAATCTTCAACCTCTACGGTATTTGGTGCCTCGATTTCGAATTTGACAGCCTGACAGTGACAGCTTCCTAAGAATTTCATTTTTGCCTTAACCTTAACCTTAACCTTAACTTTAACCATAAACTAACAAGTCAGAGCATAACAGCTGATTAAATATATTCAAATACGCATGCAAATAGTTAGCTATAGAGATAGAATTTAGCGACTACATTATTAGCGGTCAAAGAGGAGTACGGAATGGCTGGAACACAAGCCAATAATCCATTACATGGGGTTACATTAGAGAAAGTGGTTACCCAATTAGTTGAATATTACGGTTGGGACGGTTTAGCACAGCGTATTAATATCAACTGTTTTAAAAGTGACCCATCAATTAAATCATCGCTAAAGTTTTTGCGTAAAACACAATGGGCAAGAGACAAAGTAGAAAGTTTGTATATTGATACATTTGCTACACCTTCTCCTTGGGGAAACGCAATAAAGAGCTGAATATTGCGTTATAAGTTTGGTTAGGGTATTAATTATTCTGGGTGAGCAAGATGAGCCAGTTCACGATGTAGCATATCTTCATCACCGCTGTTTAATGCAATGAGCTTTCTTAAGTGGGTTGCGCTGTCTATATCCATCAGTTCGCACGCTAAACCTAAATGCTCATCTTCTATATGCGCTAACTTGGTATACATAGAGATATCAATATCAGAGCCTGCCAGTTTAAAAGTGAGCTGATACTTTTTGTGTTCATATTCTGACGACCAATCATCAGGTTTGGCAATGAGTGCACCTTGGAAGCATAAATCAATTAAGCTGGTATCCCAAGCTTCACTATCACCTTTTAGCTTAGCTGGCGTTGAAAAAACTACTCGTGTGAAATGTCGCTTGTTTTCCATTGTTTAACCTTATTTATTTTTATAAATGACACCTGATGTACTTATAATAGTTGGTAAAAATAAAAAAGGCAGTGATGTTCACCGCCTTTTTATTCATTACATGGTTATTTAACAATACGCTTGTATTTTATGCGGTGTGGTTCCGCTGCCGCAGCACCAAATGTTTTCTTTAACCACTCTTCATAATCTGAATAGTTACCCTCGAAGAAGTTTATTTGCCCTTCATCACGATAATCTAGAATATGCGTTGCAATTCTGTCTAAGAACCAACGGTCATGCGAAATTACCATTGCAGAACCCGGGAATTCAAGCAGTGCATTTTCAAGGGCGCGCAATGTCTCAACGTCTAAGTCATTGGTTGGCTCATCGAGAAGAATTAAGTTACCACCGGCTTTTAATAATTTAGCCAGATGAACACGGTTACGTTCACCCCCTGATAACTCACCAATGCGCTTTTGTTGATCTGTGCCTTTGAAGTTAAAACGACTTACATACGCTCGGCTAGGAATTTCAAAGTTGCCAATCGAAAGAATATCAGAGCCTTCAGAGATTTCTTGGAAAACCGTGTTGTTGTCGTCCATGCTGTCTCTAAATTGATCAACACTGGCAAGTTCAACTGTTTCGCCTAGCTCAACATTGCCTGAGTCAGGAGATTCTTGGCCAGACATCATTTTAAATAGTGTCGATTTACCTGCACCATTAGGGCCGATAATACCTACAATTGCGCCTTTTGGTACTGAAAAACTTAAATTGTCAATTAATACACGCTCACCGAATGCTTTTGAGATTTCATTAACTTCAACCACTCTATCACCTAAACGAGGCCCTGGTGGAATGAATAACTCATTGGTTTCATTGCGTTTTTGATAGTCACTATTTTGCAGCTCTTCAAAGCGAGCCATACGGGCTTTACTTTTAGCTTGGCGGCCTTTAGGGTTAGTACGTACCCACTCTAATTCTTGTTTAATTGAGCGTTGTAAGGCTTTTTCTGACTTCTCTTCTTGCTCTAAACGGGCTTCTTTTTGTTCTAACCATGAAGAGTAATTACCTTCCCATGGAATACCATGGCCTCGGTCAAGCTCTAAGATCCAGCCTGCAACATTATCTAAGAAATATCTATCGTGGGTAATGGCCACAACGGTGCCTTCGTAGTCGTGAAGGAAGCGCTCTAACCATGCTACTGACTCAGCATCTAAATGGTTTGTTGGTTCATCAAGTAGCAGCATGTCAGGCTTTTCTAATAATAAGCGACAAATCGCAACACGACGACGCTCACCACCAGATAAATGTTCTATTTTTTCTTCCCAAGCAGGCAGTCTTAGTGCGTCGGCTGCACGTTCTAGGGCATTATCTAGGTTATGACCATCTTTAGCTTGAATAATCGCTTCTAATTCACCCTGTTCTTTAGAAAGAGCGTCAAAATCGGCATTTTCATCAGCATAAGCTGCATATACTTCATCAAGGCGAGTAAGCGCATGCTTTACATCGGAAACCGCTTCTTCAACCGTTTCACGCACTGTTTTACTATTATCGAGTTTAGGTTCTTGAGGAAGGTAGCCAATTTTAATACCTGGCATAGGGCGTGCCTCACCCTCTATATCAGTATCAATTCCTGCCATAATGCGAAGAAGTGTAGACTTACCCGCGCCATTTAAACCTAATACGCCAATTTTAGCGCCAGGAAAAAATGAAAGAGAAATGTCTTTAAGAATGGTTCTCTTAGGTGGAACAACTTTGCTCACCCGAGACATAGTATAAATAAACTGAGCCATGAAAATGCTGCCTATTAGTTATTATTTGGTTAGTTGACCAGAATTCGTTAGGTTTAAAAAATCTATTATCGGTTATAAATGGAGTGTATTTCTACTTTTTCAATGGTTTTACTGGGCTTTATTATAACGTTATTGCCTCAATCTAATACTACTCAAAAAGCAAGTAAACTAAACAGTCAAATTACTGTAAATACATACTCTAATGGTGAATCGCGAGAAGGCAAGGGAAGTATTTTAGGTTAAAAAACAATCAACTTTTTTTGCTTTATATATTGAGTTTTTGCTCAAATTTTAGTTTAATACGCGCCCTGAATTTAGTTGTACGAATTTTGATAGTGTCCGTTCTGCCACGCATTCGCTAATTAAGAATAAAAATAAAGCTTTGCAGTCTACTTTGGATGAAACAAGTCTGTGCAGTTAAGTTAAATTTTTAGTTTTAGTGATTCGTTTGAGTGAGTAGTGTAGTAAATGGAAATTTGTTTTTCGATCGAGAACCTTGTTTATTTAAGAGCAGATAAACTTAACCAAGAACAAGGTTGCGGAACTGATACAACACAATTTGATAAAAATACACTACCAAAATTAGATTGGGTTGCGCCTATGCAAAGACGTAGGCTCAGCTCATTTGCCAAAATGGCATTGTTTTGTGCGCATAAGTCAGTCATGGATGAAGACGCAAATAAAACGTTAGACACCATTTTTTCTTCTCGTCATGGTGATCTTCATAAAACGTCTGCAATACTAGATGATATTGCCAATGAGCTAAGTCCGTCACCGACCGCATTTAGCTTATCTGTCCATAATGCTGTAGCAGGTTTATTTACGATTCTGACAAACAACACGAATGCGTCAAGTACCATTTCTGCTGGTAGTAACTCATTCTTTATGGCGATTGTTGACGCATATGCACGACTTAAAGCAAACAATATTAACGAAATTTTATTTGTTCACTGTGACCAAGTGCTGCCTGAGGTCTATACGGATTACGCAGACGAATTACAAATAGATCACGCGATAGCATTTAAAATGCGGTTATCACAACATTGCGATGCTTCGATAAAATTAGAAAAATTGACTGGTAAATTTAATGAATCAGTGGCATTACCAGAGCCTGACAACGGAAATTCATTACCTCAATCGTTACAGTTTTTAAATTGGTTGGAAGCTGAACAAGGTGAATTGGAAATACATACACACAAAACAACATGGAAGTTAAGTAAATGATGCAAAAGATAAATTATGTTTGGCGAGTATTCGCAACAGGACTGTGTTTTAGTGTTTTCGGGATAGGTGGTTTATTTTTGACGCTATTTGTTTTTCCGGTTCAGCGCTTGCTGTGTCGTCATGACCATGACCGAAAGGCGTTAGCGCGTAAAACCGTGCATTATTCGTTTAAATTCTTCATAGGGTTAATGCAACTAACTGGCGTATCTAACTTTATTATTGAAAGAAAAGAATATTTGCAACAACTCGATGGCCATTTAGTTATGGCAAATCATCCATCGTTAATAGATGTTGTCGTGCTGATTTCCATCATTCCTAATGCGGATTGTGTGGTTAAAGCGCACTTATTTAAGAACCCATTTATGCGTGGTGTGATCAAAAATACAGGTTATATCAGTAATGCAGATCCAGAAGGGTTGTTGGCTGACTGTAAGGCATCCCTTGAAGCTGGCAATAACTTAATTATTTTCCCTGAAGGTACAAGAACAACCCCAGGTGAAGAAATGCGTTTTCAACGTGGCGCGGCCAATATTGCCTTAAGGTGTAACGCTAAACTGACTTCTTTACTGATAAAAGTGCACCCAACAACGCTGACTAAAATGGAAAAGTGGTATCAAATTCCAGAGAAGCGTTTTGAGTTTAATTTACAAATAGCGGAAACAACACCCGCGCCAATCCAAGCTAACAGCGAGGTGTTTAGTAAGC
The DNA here is from genome assembly GCF_016469335.1 of Flocculibacter collagenilyticus. Classification (NCBI taxonomy): domain Bacteria; kingdom Pseudomonadati; phylum Pseudomonadota; class Gammaproteobacteria; order Alteromonadales; family Pseudoalteromonadaceae; genus Flocculibacter; species Flocculibacter collagenilyticus. Next base: position 2,503,640 of record NZ_CP059888.1, on the reverse strand, counting down.
AATCTCGAAGCTATACCCGCGAATTAGAAGCTTATTTTAACGAGGAGTTAGACAAAATATGAGCGAATTGAAGGCAGAGCTTAAGCAGTTAATTATCGAAACTCTTGATCTGGAAGATGTGACAGCGGCAGATATTGCTGATGATGAAGCATTATTCATTGACGGATTAGGGCTAGACAGTATCGACGCCCTCGAATTAGGGCTTGCCATCAAAAAAGCATATGACGTAAAAATTGATGCAAATTCAGATGAAACTAAAAAGCATTTTGAATCAGTTAATACGTTAGCCGCATTTATAGAAAACAACAAGTAGTATTTGGAAGACATCATGCAAACTAGAGACGAAATTTACAATACGTTATCAAACATATTAATTAATGACTTTGAGATCGAGTCTGAAGACTTATCGTTAGAAGCAAATCTCTATGAAGATCTTGACTTAGATAGTATTGATGCAGTTGATCTTGTTGTTAAATTGCGAGAAATAACGGGTAAGAAAATCGAACCTGAAGCCTTCAAGCAAGTAAGAACTGTGAATGATGTTGTTAACGAGTTAGAGAAGTTAGCAGCGTAGAAGTATTTACTGAAAGGTTACGTAAGTTGTTAAAAGTGTTTTTTGGTGTTTCGTTGGGTATCGCGACTTTGCTGTACCCTGTAATGGTTTTTGCGGGCATGCAATATTTTGAACCCGTATATGTTGCATTGGTGATGTTAATCATTGTGACACTGAAATTATTTAGTCAAAAAGCACTTTTGAAAAAACTACCATGGTTAAAATTAACGAGTGTGGTAGGGATAGCATGCTTGATATTTTCTATTTTTGAACAGTCTGCTAAAGGCATACTCTTTTACCCAGTGTTAATTAACTGCGCTATGCTGGCGGTATTTGGTTATTCACTTATTAAAAAGCCAACTGTAGTTGAAACGCTTGCTAGGTTGTCTGAGCCTGATTTGGATGAAAATGGGGTCAAATACACTGAAAAAGTAACAAAAGTATGGTGTTTATTTTTTAGCGTTAACGGTGGTATAGCTGCGATTACTGCGATGTATTACAGCTTAGAAGTATGGACGTTATATAATGGCTTGATTGCTTATATTGCAATGGGGCTGATGATGGGCGTTGAGTGGATAGTGCGCCAAGTTGTACGTAAGCGCAATGCAAATGCTGCAAGCGAACACGTAATTAGATCAAAACAAGGTGTAAGTGAAACTCATGGTTAATTTAGGCCAAGCACTTACCAATTTGCTTTTAGAAGATAAGCCACTATTTATTTGCGAAGATAAGCACTATACAGCTTCAACGTTTGCAAATGATATTTTTCAATATCAACAAAAAGTTAAAGACAAGATTATCCATAGTCACTTAAGCAGTCCTCTTAAAGCTTTGCTTTTTGAACCTGACTTGTACCAATTTGCTGTAAAGTTATTTGCACTTTCACATCTTAACGTGACTATTATTTTGCCGCCAAACGGGCAAGCCAAAACAATTCTAGAGTTGTCTGGGCAGGTTGACTTTTTGGTAGGTACATTTGATGAGTTATCGCACGCTGAACTGGCTTCAACGCAATATTTTGATGACTTCAATAGTAAATCTGTTACCCATCATAGACCGCTACAGCAACCGAATAGTAACTTTGCTTGGCCCGAGTCCAGCAAAATAATATTCGCCACGTCAGGATCTACAGGAACGTCAAAACTAATTGAAAAAGATTGGAGTGAGCTTAATAAAGAGCTCATTACTTTAACCAGTACTTTTTTGATGTCAAAAAGTGAAGCCGTACAAAATACGTTATTTTTAGCTACAGTTTCTCATCAACACATATACGGACTTTTATTTCGGTTACTTTGGCCTTTATCGGTAGCAGCCAAAATTGCCCCAACAATAACTTACCCTGAACACGCAATTAATTACCTGATTGATGCTGCTGAAGTTGTACTAATTTCTAGCCCTGCATTTTTAACTCGTTTAGCTCAAGATAATGTATTGCGCACTCATCAAGGCTGTTTACAGCAGATTTATTCTTCTGGTGGCCCGCTTGCAGATCCAGTTGCATTAGCGCTTTACGATCAACTTTCGATAGGGGTAACCCAAGTTTACGGTAGTACTGAAACAGGTGGGATTGCATATCGTTCGCTATCAAACGTAGCCGAAGTTGACTGGACGTTATTTAAAGGAATAGAAGTAGGTATTTCAGCTCAAAATCAGCAACTAATATTAAATTCTCCCTATATTAGCATTAACGATATGCTTTTAGAGGATAGGGGAGAAATAACAGATTCAAACCAACTGGTACTGCTTGGTCGAGCCGATAGAACGGTGAAATTAGAAGAGAAAAGAGTCAACCTCACTCAAATGGAGCGTTGGTGCAATGAGCATGATTGGGTAAAAACGACTAAAATTATTCAGTTAACAGGCAGGCGCAATATTCTTGCAGCGGTGATTGAGCTTGTAGATGATGCAACCGTTGAAAAAGAAAAAGCTGAGCCCCGTGCATTCAATAATGTATTTAAAGCACATTTATTAGATAAATTTGAAAGAGTTTGTTTGCCAAGGAAATGGCGGTATGTCTCTGAAATGCCTTACAATAGTCAAGGCAAATTACCTTATTCAGATTTGGAGAAAATGTTTGACTAAGCTAACGAAAGTTGAGCCACAGATTATTGGTAAATCACTAGAAGGTGATAACGCTCAATTAAGGTTAATGATCCCTGAAGATTTAGACTATTTTAATGGTCATTTTCCTAATGCCCCTATTTTGGCTGGCGTCGTTCAACTTGATTGGGCGGTAAAATACGGTATCGAGTCGTTAAATATGCCGGCATCAACAGTTAAAAACTTAGAAGTACTCAAGTTTCAGGTAGTTATTACGCCGGGTTTGAATGTGACGCTTTCTTTTACTCGAAAGTCAGATTTCAAATTTACTTTTAAGTATGAATCAGAAAAAGGTGTGCATGCATCAGGTCGCGTTGTACTAGAAGCATAAATATGTCGTATTGTTTTATTATCCCCAATTACAACCATGTGCACTGTATTGATCAAGTGATCAATGAGTTAGCTGAATTTAATTTTCCAATTGTGATGGTTAATGACGCAAGTTCAAACGAAGCAACGCAATTGTTTAATTCACTTGAGAATAAATATCAACGTTTGACGGTTATTCATCATAAAGAAAACCAAGGCAAAGGCGGTGCTGTTCAAACGGGTTTATTTTATGCTCATGAAAAAGGTTTTGATTATGCCATACAGGTAGATGCAGATGGCCAGCACTGCTTAGATGACATTCACCGTTTATTGAGTGAATCCAAAAAGCATCCTAATACGCTTATTAGTGGTAAGCCGGTATACGATGAAAGTGTGCCTAAGCACCGTTATTGGGCTCGTTATATCACGCATTTCTGGGTAATGGTTGAAACGCTATCACTTAAGCTTGCTGATACTATGTGCGGTTTTAGAGTCTATCCGGTAAAGCCTTGTGTTGAATTGTTTAACGATATTAATTTAGGTAAACGCATGGACTTTGATATAGAGGTTCTTGTGCGCTTATATTGGCGCGGTGTGTCTATTCGCTTTATTTCAACAAAAGTTATTTACCCTGAAAACGGCATTTCACACTTTAAAGCGCTTGAAGACAATGTTCGTATTTCTTGGATGCATACTCGCTTGTTTTTTGGCATGTTGTGGCGCTCTCCTATGTTGATCGGGCGAAATATTAAATCATGTCTGAAGTAAAGCAAAAGCAACATTGGTCTAAACTTGAAGAGCGTGGCTCTGTGATCGGTATGAAAATTTTATTTTCAATCTACCGTTTGTTAGGGCGTAAGGTGTTATGGATTTTTTTATTTCCTGTGGTGCTGTATTTACATGCTACAGGTTCATCCGCTCGTCAAGCATCGGTCACGTTTTTGTCTACCGTTAACCGCGTTCGGGGAAGTAACAAAACAGCAAGCTATTTAGATAGCTTAAAACACTTTTGTCGTTTTGCAGATTCTGCCTTTGATAAAATTGACGCATGGTTAGGGCGTATTAAGTTAACGGATATTGACTACAATAATTCTAATTTATTTTTATCGCTATTAGAAAAAAAGCAAGGTGCTGTATTTATAGGCTCTCATTTAGGTAACTTAGAAGTCTGCAGAGCATTAAGTCAAGGCCGTTATGCAACAACACTTAATGTGCTTGTGTTTACTCAGAACGCGGTAAAGTTTAATCAAATATTGGAAAGTGTTAACCCCTCGGTTTCATTAAATTTAATACAGGTTAATGATATTGGTCCTGGCTTAGCGATGACGCTGAAAGATAAAGTCGACCAAGGGGAAATAGTTGTTATCGTTGGTGATAGAACTAGTATTACAACGGGTGGAAGAGTTGTTTATGCTCCCTTTTTAGGCGAAGAAGCACCGTTCTCTCAGGGGCCTTTTATTTTAGCGTCTTTGTTAGATTGCCCGGTATATTGGTTGTTTTGTTTAAAACATAAAGGCCGTTTTAAAGTGATATTTGAGCATGTCGCCGACAAGTTGGTATTACCACGTAAAGAGCGTGCTAAAGCGTTACAAAATGTGGTGGAGCAATATGCAAGTCGATTAAGCTACTATGCTAGTCAGTATCCCTATCAGTGGTTTAATTTTTTTGATTTTTGGCACAAAGATGATCGTGTTTCAAGAAAGTAATTGGAGTAGTAAGTGAGTCAGCAAAAAACAGTTTTATTTGGTAGTCAACAGCTTACCATTGAGTCAATAGTAAGCATTGCCAAACAAAACACGCAGGTTGAATTAACCAAAGACGCCGAGTTTAAAGAGAAAATCGACTCAGCGATTAACTTTCTTGATACGTTACTAGAAGAAGACGGCGTTATATATGGTGTTACTACTGGCTACGGTGACTCAGTAACAGTTGATATTCCGTTAGAATTAGTCAAAGAGCTGCCATTACATTTAACTCGTTTTCATGGTTGTGGTCTAGGCGCTAACTTTTCTCCAATAGCGGGTCGTGCCATTTTAGCTACACGCTTAGCGTCATTGACGCAGGGGTATTCAGGCGTAAGCTGGGAATTGCTCAACTTATTAACTGACTTTATAAACAAGGATATTGTTCCTGTTATTCCTGAAGAGGGGTCGGTTGGTGCGAGCGGTGATTTAACGCCTTTGTCTTATGTTGCTGGCGCTATGGTAGGTGAGCGAGATGTTTACTATAAAGACCAAGTTAGAAGTAGTGCTGACGTAATGCAAGAGCTTGAATTAACGCCACTTACACTTCGCCCTAAGGAAGGGCTTGCGGTGATGAATGGCACGGCAGTAATGACAGCGATGGCATGTATGGCCTATGACCGTGCAGCTTATTTAGGGCAGCTTGCTAGTAGAATCACAGCGTTAACCAGTTTAGCGCTACAAGGGAATAGCCATCACTTTGATGAAATTTTATTTTCAGTAAAGCCACATAAAGGCCAACAGCAAGTTGCATCGTGGATCCGTCACGATTTGAATCACTATGAGCACCCGCGTAATGCAGATCGATTACAAGACCGATATTCTGTAAGGTGTGCACCTCATGTGATTGGTGTATTACAAGACAGCCTGCCATTCTACAGAACCACCATTGAAAATGAGCTAAATTCAGCCAATGACAATCCAATCATCGATGGTATTGGTGAGCATGTACTGCACGGTGGACACTTCTATGGTGGTCATATCGCTATGGTTATGGATAGCATGAAAACGGCTGTGGCAAATTTAGCAGATTTAGCCGACCGTCAAATAGCATCTTTGGTAGATACTCGTTATAACAATGGGTTGCCATCAAACTTGTCGAGCAGTTGTGATCAACGTCGCTATATTAATCATGGATTAAAAGCAGTACAAATAGGTGCGTCAGCTTACACGGCGGAAGCGCTCAAACATACAATGCCAGCCAGCGTGTTTTCTCGTTCAACAGAATGTCACAACCAAGACAAAGTAAGTATGGGAACCATCGCCTCTCGCGATGCGTTACGAGTGCTTGAACTCACCGAGCAAGTATTAGCCAGCACGCTGTTAGCTGCAGTACAAGGCGTAAGGATTAGAATCGCGAACAATGAGTTAGACCACGATACGTTATCAGACAATATTCAAGAAATGTACGATGATATTACGGGATATTTTGATGACTTAGTGGAAGATAGGCCGCTTGAGGGTGTACTTAGGCAAACTATTGCACATATTCAAAACAAGCGTTGGACTATTTATGAATAGTAAAAATTCCCTTTTATCGGCCAGTGCCATCATTGAGATACCGTTTCATGACTGTGATCCAATGAATATTGTGTGGCACGGTAATTACGCTAGGTATCTTGAAGTTGCTCGATGTGAATTATTACGAAAATTTCAATACGATTACTTAGATATGAATGAGTCAGGCTATTTATGGCCAATAGTTGATATGCGAATTAAGTATGTTGGCTCGGCAGTTTTTACTCAAAAAATCCGCATTGATGCTTATTTAAAGGAATATGAAACACGACTAAAAGTGGATTACATAATTAGCGACGCTGAGTCGAACAAGGTAATGACAAAAGCATATACGATTCAGGTTGCGGTTGATCAAAAAACGAAGGAAATGCTGTTTGCTAGCCCGCAAATTGTACTTGATAAAGTTCAGCGAGCAATGAATGGAGAGCCGCGTGCTGTTTAATTCGTTTCGTAACTGCTTGTTTTTAATTGTATTGTTAGTAATGAATTGCAATATTGCTGTTGCAGCATCGTTAGTGGTTGATCTTAATCAATCGCAGGCGATTTCAGCCGCACAAGCAAGTAAAAAATTGGCATTAGTGAACACGACAACAGCCAGCCGCGGAACATTTGTACAAAGCAAATATTTTCCAATTCTCAAAAAGCCCATTATTGCTTCAGGAGAGTTTTACTTAACTGATACTGCTTTTACATGGAAAACACTACAACCCGTTAAGTCAGCATTAATTTTTAAAAATAATCAATTGTGGGAACAGGTTGCAGATGGTGAACTCTCCGTTGTTAAAAATGCGGCTAACATGACGAGTATTTTACAAAATGCGATTTCAGGGAACTTTATAAAATTAACAAAGCAGTTTGAGTTTTATGAAATTAAAACACCGTTAGACACGGATGGAAAAAACACGAATGAAAAAAACACGGATGATGCTTGTGTTGTAATGCTTCCATTAATAGAGAGCTTAAAGCAAGGCATTACTCAATTTGTATTGTGTGGAAAAGGGCAAATAAACACGCTATCTTGGACCGATCCCTATAATAACCGAACAGACATACAGCTAAGTTATTTAACTCCTTCTGAAACAACCAAAATTAATGAGCAGTGATGTTAAAGGATTATCGTTTTTGGCTGGGAATTGGCCAGTTTATTGTTGTAGCGACATTATTACTATTAGCCATTGTGATCGGCAAGGTGAAATTTCAGGCGAATATTCTAGATTTATTACTTGAAACAAAATATTCAGCATTAGTTAATCACGCTGAACAGTACTTTTTTGAACAAGCTAAGTCGCGAGTTATCATATCGGTGCGAGGGGAGCAAGGCGAAAGTGCAGTCGCAGAGCTTGCTAAACACTTTAAACAAAAAGAGTGGATAGCACCCCGCACTAATGCTTTTGATCTTAATACGTTAGCGTTATTTTACGCAAACCATCAAGCCGCAGTACTTTCACCTAATTATCGTTTGTTACTCAACAATAATGACAGCTTGTTACCTTTGGTAATGCAAAAGCTGTCTCAAGCGGCTAACCCTTTTGTGGCCGCGACCTTTGATACTGATCCTAGTTTATTAACAGCCGACTTTATTGAACATAACATTTCAATGCTACCACCAATGCAGCCAGAAAGAGATTGGGTTGTAACAAACAGTGGCGACGAACAGGTATACCTGTTGTTTTTGCTTTTGCCAGCAAACGCCTCACAAATTAATAAAGCACATCAGTTTGCTACAGAAGTGCTTGATACTTTAAACATGACCAATATTAAGTTTCCTAATGCTCAGATTTTTTATTCTGGGATGACTTTTCATACGGCGGAGAATGTTACTAAAGCAAAATACGAGATGGCGGTGTTTGGCGGTATCAGCGTTACCGCTATGATATTGATTGTGCTATTGGTTTTTCGTTCTGGCTATCCTTTATTTGCGGTTATTTTTACTATCAGCAATGCTATTTTGTGTGGTTTTACAGCATTGGTTTGGAGTTTTAACAGTACACATGTGCTTAGTTTTGTATTTGGCGTAACGTTAATTGGCATTGCAATAGACTATTGTTTTCATGGCTTAACAGATTTAAAAAACCGCATTTCACCGAATCCAAATAAACATGTGCTAAATACGAACGTGCGTAACTCATTAATTATAGGTTTTTTAACAACTTCAGTTGGCTATTTAGTATTAATTGGGTCGCCTTTAGATGTAATGTCGCAAGTTGCAGTATTTGTAGTTGCAGGTTTAATAGGAGCACTAATAACAACATTATTCCTTTTACCAGCGACAATGCCATTACGTAAAAAATCAAGCGTTGAAAATAAGCCTGCTTTTCCGAATATTGTGCATGACTATGTTATACATTTTTCGACTTACGCCACCCAATTAGCCAAAAATAGGAAAATAATATTATTAGTAATGACAGTGGGACTGGCAGGCATAAACGCACTGAGTTCATTAACCTTTAATGACGATATTTCGTTACTAAGCTCGAGCAGCAGTCAGTTATTAGAGGCTGAAGTTAAACACCGTAAGTTAATGCATCAAGATCAGAGTATTCGTGTGTTCATTGAAGCATCAACCATTGAAGCGCTACTGCAAAGAGAAGAAGCATTTATTCACGATTTGAAAACAAACGCTAATAGTGCGGAAGTGTTAGGTGTAAGTCAGTGGTTACCTTCATTTAAACAGCAGAAACTAAACAGTGAGTTATTGTTAACTGCTTATCAAGCGGGAAGGTTTCAAGATGTTAATGAGGCATTAGGCGTAAACATTCATTTTGAACAGGTTAACCCTCTTTCACCTGAGACTTTTTTAAACTCGTCAGCTAAGGCGCTTATTCAAGACCGCTTATACCAACAAGATAACGGCTACGTTTCATTATTAACGATTAATCATGTTGGAGTACAGGAAGTTAAGAGTGTACTGCTTCAGCATCAGAAATATAGCTACTTACTGAACAAGTCAGAAGGGCTATCTCAAGCAATGCAGGTGTTTAGAACTCAGTTATTAGCGTGGACGCTCATTGCGAGTTTAGTGGTTCTGACCATTTTAAGTATTAAGTTTTCTTTGAAGGCGGGCGTAATTAGTGTGTTGATATTAGGCATTACGATAGTATCTGCACTTCAGGTATCTTTGTTTATTCAAGGTCATCTAAACGTATTTAACATACTAGGTATTATTTTAATTATAGCGTTAGCAATAGACTATTTAGTGTTTATACAATCTAGGCGTTTAAAGCTGTCGAATGTTGTTGCCATTACATTATCGGCCATTTCGTCAATATTAGTTTTTGGTATGTTGATATTTAGTCAGACACCTGCCGTTTTTAGTTTTGGATTGACGGTAATGTTGGGTGTAATAGGCATTTACTTACTATCGCCTTTGGCGGTTGAACAAGGCAAATAAGCCTTGGTTTTCATTGTTGGCAGTATTGGCAAGTATAATAGGGTAGTAAAAGAGCAAGGTTATGAAAAAAGAACAATATGATGTTGTAGTAATTGGTGCTGGACCTGCTGGCGCTGTTGCTGCCGCAATGTTGGTGCGTAAGGGAAGAAAAGTACTCATATTAGAAAAAATGCATTTTCCGCGCTTTTCTATTGGTGAAAGTTTATTACCACAGTGCATGGAGTTTTTACGTGAAGCGGGCTTGGAGGGTACGGTTGATCAACACGCTGCATCACTTGCCTTTCAATATAAAGACGGCGCTGCTTTTTACAAAAGTGGAGCATATACTGAGTTCGATTTCACAAAAAAATTCTCTAAAGGACGTGGCACAACGTTTCAAGTTAAGCGAGCTGATTTTGATAAATTACTAGCGGATGGCGCAGAAAAGGCAGGAGCAGAAATACGTTATGGACATCAGGTGAATGATGTTGATGTAAAAGTGCAACAACCTATACTCACCGTGGAAAATGAAGACGGAGTAGCTTATCAAGTTGAGTGTAAGTTTTTACTTGATGCGAGTGGCTTTGGTCGTGTTCTTCCTCGACTACTGGATCTAGAAACGCCTTCAAACTTCCCTATTAGGCAATCTTATTTTACGCACATTAAAGACAATATTGATGACCCAAGCTTCGATAGAAATAAAATACTTATTACCGTTCACCCAAAACATTCTGATATTTGGTATTGGTTGATACCATTTGACGATGGTACGGCAAGTGTTGGTGTGGTAGGTGAGCCAGAACAGTTTAATGACGATTACGGCTCAAACGATGAGTTATTAAACGCCTTTTTACGTCAATCACCTAATTTAGAAAAACTCCTTGCAAATGCAACACTGATAAACCCTGTACGCACAATAAAAGGCTATTCAGCCAACGTGAAGCGCTTGCAAGGTGGTAACTTTGCACTGTTAGGAAACGCAGGCGAGTTTCTTGACCCGGTGTTTTCTTCAGGGGTGACTATTGCGTTAAAATCTGCTTCGTTAATTGCGCCATTAGTAGATAAGTATTTGGACGGTGAGCAAGTAGATTTTGAAGCTGACTATTCAACGCCATTAAAAAAAGGTGTTAATTGTTTTAAGACGTTCGTGACAGCATGGTACGAAGGTGGCTTTCAAGATATTATTTTCTATCAGGATCAAGATGAAAAAATAAGAGAAATGATTTGCTCTATTTTGGCTGGGTACGCATGGGATGAAGAAAATCCTTATGTGGCACAAAGTGAAAGACGCTTTAAAGTATTGGTAGATATATGCCGTACAGAATAGCCATTGTTTTTTGCTTGATATTGATTACTGGCTGCGCGTCAAAAATACCAACTAATACGCAGTCAGTAAGTGTTGCATCGGATGTTAATTTGTCTTTATCCATGCCACAAATGTCTCAATTAACAAGCCTTAAAGAAAGCCAACAGCAGCTGATCACATTTAAAAGTAACAACCATAATAGAAGCATATTGGTAAATACTGAGTATGATCTATCAGGAATCAAGATGGTTGCAATGTCTCCACAAGGCATTCCGTTGTTTTCATTAAATTTTATAAAAGAACAACAAATACAATTACAACGCTATATACCCCTAGATGATCTTCGACCAGAGTATATAATGGCTGACTTTCAGCTTGTTCATTGGCCTGTAGAGTTACTGAACAAGCACTTAAATGGTGGCAAGATTGAAGAAAAGCACAATGGAAACGAACGAGTTATTATCCAAGACAGTAAAACAGTGATAAGAATTAAGTACAATAAGCATCACATAAATTTTGAACATCTTGAGCGTGGTTATACGTTCACGATTACACCAATTAAATGAACACGATGACTAATACCAGTAATGTTGTATTAATGTTGAAATATGAGAAATAGTCAATGGCAATAAATTTAAATGACTTAGGGATTGTTTGCGCTCTCGGTGAAGGAAAAACAGCGGTATTTGATTCATTGATCAACCACCCTGAAAAAGAATACCTGTTGCCAGACGAGCATATTGGTATTGGCGAGCAAACCTTTTATACAGGGCAGGTAAAAGTAAGCTTGCCTCAACTGAGTCATTTACCTAAACATTTACAAAGCCGCAATAATCAATTGTTGCTTAACGCATATGAGCAAATAAAAGATTCGGTTACACGCTTATCTAAAAACGTGCCTAATTCTCGTATTGCTGTTGTTATAGGTACCAGCACCTCAGGTATTTTAGAAGGAGAGCAAGCTCGCTCAGTACTGGCTAATTCACAAAAAATGCCAGACGAATATCACTATGCGACTCAAGAGATGGGCGCGCCCGCAGAGTTTATAGCTCACGTAATGCAAGCTGAAGGTCCTGTCTACAGCATTTCTACCGCATGTAGTTCTAGTGCTAAGGCACTCGTCAGCGCTAAAGCACTGATTGAAAGCGACTTAGCCGATATCGTTATCTGCGGCGGGGTTGATACATTAAGTCGCTTGCCCATAAATGGTTTTAAAGCTTTAGAGTCGACAGCAGAGGCGTATTGTAATCCGTTTTGCGAAGATCGCGATGGCATCAATATAGGTGAAGGTGCTGCACTATTTGTTATGAGCAAGCAAACGTCAGGCGTTGCACTGATCGCCGCAGGAGAAACATCAGACGCTTACCATGTTTCATCGCCTTCTCCAGAAGGGGAGGGAGCCTACGCTGCGATGGAAACAGCTCTAAATATTAGCGGTATCACTAAGAATGACATCGATTACGTTAATCTACATGGCACGGGCACAATAAAAAATGACGATATGGAAGCAAAGGCCATTTATAGGTTATTTGGTCAACGAGTTCCAGTAAGTTCAACTAAGCGATTTACTGGTCATACTCTGGGTGCTGCCGGTGCCATTGAGGCAGGGTTAACTTGGTTACTATTAAGTACTTTAAATAAAGATAATGCCATTCCTGTAAATAAGTGTGATTTATCCCGTGATAAATCGTTGTCCCCAATAAACCTAAGCCAAGGCCAGAAGCTAGATAAGCTTGTATACTGTATGACTAACTCGTTTGCTTTTGGCGGCAATAATATTAGTTTACTTCTCGGAAAAACTCAGTGAATCAATATAATATTGAACAGGTTATCTCTCATAGAGAGCCTATGATTTTAATTGATGGGATGGCGTCTTACACTCAGAAAAGTGCGGAGTGTTGGGTAGCTATTTGCCCGGAATCGCCATTTTACCAATCATCGTTATCTGGTGTACCAAGTTATATTGGAATCGAATATATGGCTCAAGCCATTGCGGCCTATGCCGGTGCAAATGCCCTTGATAACAATGAGCATGTAAAAATTGGCTTTCTGCTTGGTACTCGCAAATTTGAAACGCATACCAGTATATTCAAATTACATCAAAAATTAGTGATTAAAGTGGAAGAACTTTATCAAGAAGAGTCAGGGTTAAGTGTATTTGAATGCACGATTGAGCAAGAGCAAACCTTGCTTGCAAGCGCAAAAATAAATGTTTTTCAGCCAGAATCTCCAGAAAAATTTATAAAGGAACAGCAATGAGTAAGCGTATTTTAGTTACAGGATCTAGTCGTGGTATTGGCAAAGGGATTGCGCTTAAACTAGCAGAACAAGGCTATGATATTGCTGTGCATTGCCGTTCGGGTCTCGCGCAAGCAAAAGAAACAATTCAACAAATAGAGTCTGTTGGCCAAAAGGCGACACTTTTGCAGTTTGATGTGTGTGACAGAGAAACAGCTAAATCGCAAATTGAAAATGACATAGCAGAACACGGTGTGTATTACGGCGTTGTTTGTAATGCAGGTGTAACCCGCGACATGGCGTTTCCTGCGATGACTGGTGACGATTGGGATACAGTAGTAAAAACGGGATTAGAAGGTTTCTACAATGTTGTACACCCTGTGGTTATGCCTATGGTTCAGGCTAGAAAAGGAGGTCGCATAGTAACTATGGCATCGGTTTCTGGTTTAGCAGGAAATAGAGGGCAAGTTAACTACAGTGCTGCAAAAGCGGGAATTATTGGTGCAACTAAGGCGTTATCATTAGAGCTTGCGAAACGAAAAATAACGGTTAATTGCGTTGCTCCAGGATTGATTGAAACAGAAATGACCGATGACTTACCAATTGATGATATTTTAAAAATGGTGCCTTTGCGTAGAATGGGGTCGGTAACTGAAGTTGCTGGAACCGTTTCATTTTTGATGTCTGAAGATGCAGCATACATAACTAGGCAAGTCATTTCAGTAAATGGTGGATTAGTGTGATGAAACGGGTTGTCGTAACAGGAATGTCAGCAATTACCGCCTTAGGGGATGACTGGCAAACTTTTAGAGCCGCTTTAGAAAGTGGCAAAAATGCTGTTGTTCACATGGATAACTGGGACTACGTGGAAGGAATGAATACGCGTTTGGCTGCACCAGTAACGCATTTTGAAAAGCCTGCGCATTATAAACGAAAGAAAGTTCGCTCCATGGGGCGGGTGTCATTGATGGCAACCCGTACGACTGAACTCGCATTAGAACAAGCAGGGTTAATTGATCATCCAAGTTTAACGAATGGCAATACAGGCATATCTTTCGGTTCATCTATTGGTTCTACAGGGCCGATAATTCCATTTGGAAAAATGATGGAAACAGGCGCCATGGCAGGCGTAACCGCTACTAGCTATATCCAGATGATGGCACATACAGCACCTGTTAATGTAGGGGTTTATTTTGGCTTAAAGGGACGAACAATTACCACTAGCTCTGCTTGTACGTCTGGTTCGCAAGGAATAGGTTACGCGTACGAAGCAATAAAGTTTGGTAAACAAAAAGTGATGGTAGCTGGTGGTGCTGAAGAGCTTTGTATTTCGGAAGCCGCAGTATTTGATACGTTATATGCCACCAGCACTAAAAATGAGACACCCGAGCAAACGCCACGGCCTTTTGATAAAGACAGAGATGGACTCGTCATTGGAGAGGGGTCTTGTACTTTGATCTTGGAAGAGTTAGAGCATGCTCAAGCTCGTGGGGCAACAATTCTAGCTGAATTAGTAGGTTTTGGAACGAATGCCGACGGCGTACATGTTACTCAGCCCACCTCTGAAACGATGAGAGCCGCCTTGCAGTTGGCACTAGAAGATGCAAATTTAGATGCGAGCCAAATTGGCTACGTTAATGCTCACGGTACTGCAACGGATAAAGGCGATATAGCAGAATCTCAGGCAACCTATGACATACTAGGCACAAAACCAATTAGTTCATTGAAAAGCTATTTAGGGCATACCTTGGGTGCTTGTGGTTCTATTGAAGCGTGGGCTTGTATCAATATGATGCAAGACAACTGGTTTGCGCCAACGGCAAATTTAGAAAACGTGGATGAGGAATGTGCACCATTAGATTATATAAGTGGGGAAGGACGGCCTCTTTCAACTGATTATGTAATGAGTAATAATTTTGCGTTTGGTGGTATTAATACCTCTCTGATTTTTAAGCGTTGGTCGTCTAATCATTAAGTATGAAATGAAAGTACTATTTAACTTTTTTCAGCGTCAGTTAACAGCACTAACTATAGGACTTTTTGTTAGCTTGCTAACATTAACGCCCAATGCAGTTGCTTATCAATTAGATTTAGGGATGGGGGCATTCGCATTATCAATGCCCGATTATCTTGGATCAGATCAATCTGAAAGTTACTTATTACCCCTACCGTATTTTTATTATAAAGATGAAAATGTAAAAATTGATCGTAATGGTTTTACGGGAGAGCTTTGGCAAAGTGACAATTGGAGGTTGGACTTGTCGGCTTCTGCTGGTGTTCCAGTTAACAGTGACGATAATCAGCTTCGAAAAGGGATGCCAGATCTCGATTGGACATTTGAGGGTGGTGTTTCTTTAAAGTACTTTATCAATAATCAGAAAAACTTGAATAAGCAGCATTTTATGGCTTTATTTGCTCATAAAGTTATTGCTACTGATTTTACATATCTAGATGATGAAGGTTGGCGAGGAGGGCTAAATTGGTACCTTCAACAGCCTATTACGGTTTTAAACCAACCAAATATAAGCTGGGCGACGAGAGTAAACATCAATTTTGCTGACAAACAGTATTTGAATTACTTTTACGGTGTTACCCCGCAACAGCGACTGCCTTTCAGGCCATGTTATCAGGCTGAAGCTGGGTATGCAGGCAGCGACGTATCAACAGGATTAGTGTATAAAAATAAAAAACTATGGCTTGGCGGCTTTGTAAAGTATTACAATTTTTCTGGCTCTAAACAAATCGATAGCCCATTAATGGCTCAAAATCATAACTGGACTATTGGTATTGGTGCAATGTGGATTTTTTACTCAAAAAGGAATAATAACTATGAAGAATAAATCAGCAATTTTATTGGCTTTACTTGGTTCAATGGTAACCAGTCAAGCAATCGCTCGAGACTCAATTAATACCTATCCTGTAGAGTCATTACTCGCGTCAAGCAAAGCCAAAGAGGCTTTATTGTCAGACGTTTCACTTTATTTTGGCACACAAACATACCCAAAACCAATAGAGCAGTATGGTGAAGTGATGACAAATAAAAAGACTAATGCATTTATGAAATCTGACCGAGAAGCATGTGAGTGGGTAATGCTCTCGGCGTTAAAAGCATTGCAAGAAAGAGCAAAAAGAGAAGGAATGAATGCGGTAACTAATATTCAATCTTTCTACAAAAAAAGAGAGTTTGTTAGTGAATCAGAGTATGAATGCGGAGCGGGTAACATTATGGCGGGTGTAACGTTGAAGGGCACTTTGATAAAAGTCGACTCTTAATTGCCAGCAGAGTACTTTAACTACCTAAGGTAAATCTATTTTAGGTAGTTGAGCATGCTATTGATGAAATTTATTAATCTGCTTTCAAATTCTTGTACCTTAGAAACAATAATAGCTAATACTCAACAGGTTGTTTTGTGCAGGGTTATTAATGATACATTGCTTTTACAGCATCAAGACTGGTTGACGGAAAATGAGTTAAAGGTTTTAGATGCCCGTAAAGCTGAACTCGCTAAATCTCACTTCAGAATGAGCCGTTTCTTAATTAAAACATTTATTATGAATCAATATCACGTTTTAGACCTGAAGTGTTTAGAAGTGTTTTTTAATTCAGAGCAAAACGTACTTCAAGTTAAATGGCACCGTAAAGATTCTAAAGTACATGTATTTACTGATGTGTTCTCATTGAGTCACTCAGGAAAAATGCTAATGCTGGGTATTAACCATTGCCAGCCTGTTATTGGTGTTGATATTGAAAAGATTAATAGCAAAAGAGACGTACAAAAGATTAGCACTTCTTTTTTTCATGAACATGAATGGAGCCTAGCGTTAAATGATAGTTTCAATAATCATGGTATTAAAACAAAAGAAGATGTGTTTTATCAAAAGTGGACATTAAAAGAAGCAGTAGCGAAGGCATTAAACAAGCCATTAAGTGAGCTATTATCAAAAGATATAATCAAGTTCATTAATATTCATAACTTAAAGGCGTACAGCTGCAAATTTGTATGTAAAGACGCTAATGAGAGTTATATTTTAAGTGTGGCGATTAAGGAGCCACAAGACACGATAGAGCAGCAGGTAACACTTAGTTATTTGGCTAAATAAGCTAAATAAATCCAATACAAAACAATGTTAAGGCAGTTTTTTGTTAATAAACAAATATAGAAGTAGTCATCCATTGGTAAAGTGGTTTATTCATTTATCTATTACCCTTCCTGTTGTCTCATTTTTAATTGTTTCACTGCTTATCATTACTTTTATTTTTTGGCCACGAAATTTTGATACGTATTTTGATACGTATAACAAAGCTGAATTTCAGCAAGCCAGCCATTGGGTGATGGTATCCCACGGCTTAAATGATCTGGGCTCGGATTGGGATCGTCGGCTGACAACAATACTAAAGAATAAGTTTCCAAATGCTGCGATATTTGCATTAGATTGGCGCAGCCACGCTACTAATCCGCTTACATGCTCAATAAATGCGATGCGCATTGGTGGTGTAATAGCGCGTTTGGCTTTATCCAATACTCAACTTACGAAAATGCATTTAATAGGGCATAGTTGCGGTGCATTTGTTAATTACGGAACGTGTTTAGCGGTAAAAGCAATAAATAAAGATATCTATATTAAAACAACGTATTTAGATCCCGTTACTATTTATGGCGGAGTATTTTGGGACTATGGTGTTAAGGCGTTTGGCAGTTGTGCGGATGTCAGTGACACCTATTATGATACTAGAGACAGTGTTTACGGCAGCAATCAAGCTTTTCCATTAAGCTATTCACATGATGTGACTGCGGTAAATCAACATTATGAATATGATGCGTCGCCGCATTTGTGGCCAATTGAGTTTTACATTAAGGCGCTTGAAAATCAGTCGTTACCTTTGTACGAGATAAAACCAGAGCAACCGCAATCATTTATACTTGAAGCCATTAACCAATTACCACAAAGCACAAGCTTGGATGAAGCTCCAAAAAAGACTAATCAAACTCATTAATCGGCGCAAGTAAGATCACATCATCTTCCTGTACGTTACCTAGCAACATGTCGTCGATTGACGAGCCGATGGCGGAGTGCTGATGGCTTTGCTCGATACGGATTTTATATTGAGTTACGGTGTAGGCTGGTAACGTTTTAGATGAAGGTCCTTTACCATTGGTGCGGTGTGCCACAATAAACGTTTGTCCCGGCTCAACGCCATTTTCTTTACCTAAATTTACAACTACTTGATTGTCAATTACCTTTAAAATTTTACCCTCAAGTTGCTGGCATGCTAACTGTTCTTCAATATTGATTTGTAACTGGCTAGCTACGCGCTCAATTGCTTGACCGTAAGTGGAATGCCAAAATTTTGAGCTGTTGGTATTGATGCTTTCTTTCAGGTTAAAAGTCCAATCTGCACTTAGCGTTATTTGGTTACGATCAATGAGTTCTTTAGTAAAAGCGTCAAAAATAATGTATTCGACAGCAAAATAACGATCATATACATCATCACGCCAAAAGGTTAAGTCGCTGCTGACTTTGTCACCCATGGATACATCGGTTAAGGTGCCAAATAAAACGAATTGGCTATCACTACGTGCTGAAATTTGCTCTATTAGTGCATCATCTGCGGAAAAATATTCGCTGCGAAAGGCATCTAAATTTAGCTTTTTTTGATACCAAGGGCGAGCAACTAACTTAAAACTATCGCGTTCAATATTTTGCGTTAATTTTTTAGCAAAATCTTTTCCTAGATAATATAAGCCACCAATTTTCGCTTGTGCTTGATCTGATAAGTTAAACTGCGTAATTGCGATGCTTTTTTTAAAGTCAGAGGTTGTGCATTGATTCTGCTCTGAAGTGATATCTAATCGTATGGTAACCATCACAGAGTTGGCTGTATGCGTTTCATTAATCAGCTCGATAGACTGAACAGAGCCGCTAGACATAATTTTCATTGCGTTATTCGTCAAAACACCGTCACTGACTTCTTGAATACTATTCACTGTGGCGCCTGAAAACAACAAAGCATGTTTAACTGCGTCTTGAATTGCACGCTGTTGCGCATTGTCTTTGTCACCTCTTCTAATTTCTGCTTGTCCTACGGCTTCATACCACTCGGCAGACACGCTAGTGCTAATGAGTAGGCCTGTGGCTAATAGTAAGCCAAACAAAACGTTGTGTGTCATACTGCAATTCTCGTCATCAGTGTTTATAAGAATACTAGTCTAATATAAGCATGAATCATGCCTGCTTGAAATTAAATAATGAGTGCGGGCCTAATATTTGCGAGCTGGTATAGCTTTTGCTTTTATAAACATTATTACACTGTGCCCTAGTTATAAAGTGAAGGTTTTAATATGTTGTTATTTAAAAACAGGCTGCTGTCTATGTTTCCTACTAAAGAGCGGTTATGTAGGTGGAATGGTGCCACAGCAAAAGTATTAACGGCGGTTGTGTTAACAGTTGGCTTAAGCGGTTGTGCTCAATTTTTTGATAAACATATTGAGTGGGAATATGAAGAGCCAAAAAACTTTCCAATTATTAGAGCTGTGGGCTTCGCGCCTATAAGCCTTCAAAAAGGAGAGTCGCAACAATTAAAAGTGTTAATGGCGATTAGAGCCTCAAAATTAGATGCGTATAGAGAATTAGCTGAGCAAGTATACGGCCAGCAAATATCATCTAGTTCAAGTATGCAAAATTTAGTCAGTCGTAATGATAATCTGAAAACTAAGGTTAATGGATTGATTAAAGGGGCAAAAGTCATAAAAACTTACGCTGTGGGTGATACCTATGCCACAGAATTAGAGTTAGATATGAAACAGGTATATGAGCTTTATCGAGTTTCTAATAAAACTCGCAGAGTTAAGAAGGTTTCATTTTATTAAATGCGCGAAACGGGGAGGGGCGTTATGCTTTAATGCCTTTTCCTAATGTAGGAGACGAGCTATAGGCTGTGCCTTTTTTGCCGTAAGTTGTTGTTCCACTAGCACCAAATAGAATAGTTCTTAATTTATTGACGGCAATTTGACTTTGATTTGCAGCTAAGAAGTTAGCTTCATTTTGTGCTTTGCATTGTTCTAATAGTTCTTTAATCGTGTTAATTTTTTTATCTAACACTGGATTTTCTTTACGCTCGGCTGATAGGTTGGTTTGTGCTAACGTATTGTCAATATTAGTAATTTGTTTAAGCAGCTCTTCTTTTAATGCAACAAGATCAGTTAGTGCTTGATGATCACGTTCAGCAATTGCTGTCAGCTCTTTTTTCATCACTTCTAACAATTGCTCTAAGCAACTTTCTTGTTGAATTAATAATTCAAGCGACATTAAATTAATACCTCATACCAATATTATTTATTAAACTCTGCCTAATAAGCACAATGGCTACTAACGACCAAACAAGTCAATTTCATGACTAGCTATTTTATCGGCAAGTTTGTCAACATCAACTTGATAATGCCCTTCAGAAATAGCTTTTTTCACTTTTTGTACTTTCTGTTGATCAAACCCGCTCGAATTTTCAACTTTTTTCTGTAACTCTTTAAGCTGCTGCGCTTGCGGTGTAAGAGTAACAGCATCGCTAGTTGCTTTATTAGACTGCGTTTGTTGAACAGCGGTTTGAGTCGCCTTTTGCTCTGCATCGACCTTCTTCGATGATTGCTGATTACTTGTGTAATCAACCTTGGCGTTATTGCCTCTGTTTACTTCATTAACCATGATATTCACCACCCGTTTTTCTACCTGTCATATATATCGGCGTGACTAAAGAAAACTTTAACATAATTTCTAAAAATTTACTTGAACTTTACCTACAGAAGTTACAGTCGCTTTTATCTGTTTGTTTGAGCTAGTATTTTTAACTCTAATTAATGCACCTAAAGAACCGTCTTGCAGAGCAACACCCGATGTTTTGACGGCTAAACTACTCGATTTAGCAAGAATCGTTACGGCATCACCTTTACACACAAAACAAAGTGCTCCTAAGTCAATAATTTGATGCTGCGAAATAAATCGCTTTGCTTTAGAACCGATTAATGCAACCGGGTTATCGACAAATTTGTTGCGAACATAAGTTTTTTCTTTTGCAATGAGCTTAACGTCTGATTTAGTTATTACTTTTCCTTTAGGGATATTCATTGACGCGACAACAACATTAATTAATCGTTGGATTTTGACTTGAATATATAAGCTCCATCCTGGGATATCTGCGCACTTTACACTAACCATAGCATAACGTCTGAAAGATGAATTAGCGGGAACAGATAACTCGACAGGAGCGTTGCACTGCTTAGGTTCTATACGCGTGTCGAGTGGTACCGCAGTAAAGGAGATGAGTTGTTCATCAGAAGGTGAAATTAACTCTTTTACATAGTTTTCAGCCATTTGCTGAAGGCTAACTCGCGTTAACTTTGCATCGCTGGCATCATTAATTGCTAAACTTTCTGGCGTTGCTGCCGTTACCTTCAATACGCTTAATAGCGCTATAATAAGCAGTGTATTTTTAATAAAATTCAAATATTTCTCTCGTTTATTAAACATTTTCGCGGCGAATTTACTATGCTTTAGTTTGAAAAAAAATATAAACTGAAGCTTAACACAATACAGGTACTAAAATTGTACTTGATAAGGCGTCTAATTTATTAGTGTTTACCATCAAGCAATTTTTATACCGTATATAAATGTAGGAGCAAAACATGGCAGGGCTTTTAGATTCCGTAAACCAGCGAACTCAACTGGTTGGCCAAAACCGTTTAGAGCTACTGTTATTCAAGCTCGCAGGGCGACAACGTTTTGGCATTAATGTATTTAAAGTGCGTGAAGTACTGCAATGTCCGCCATTAACCTCACTTCCGAAACGTAATCAATATATTCGCGGTGTCGCCCATATTCGTGGTCAAACTATCTCAGTGATTGACTTAAGTATGGCTACAGGCGGCAAACCAATTGAAGACATTACTAATTGTTTTGTCATCATTGCTGAATATAACCGCTCAGTACAAGGTTTCTTAGTTAATTCAGTAGAACGAATAATTAATATTAACTGGGAATCAATTATGCCACCACCTCAAGGTACTGGCAGATATAGTTATTTAACTGCAGTTACAGAGGTAGATAAAGAGCTTGTTGAGATCCTTGATGTTGAAAAAATTCTTGATGAAATCTCTCCGATTGCAACTGAGATCAGTGAAGGTGTGATCACTGATGATGACCTGCAAAGTCATGTGGGTGAAAAAATTGTACTCATTGCAGATGACTCTGCAGTGGCGCGTAATCAAATTAAACGATCTCTTGAAACGCTAGGCTTAGATATGGAGTTGTGTAAAAACGGCAAAGAGGCCCTAGAGCGTTTAATTGAGTTAGGTGAGCAATGTGAAACGGATATTCGTGAAAAAGTAGCGTTACTGATATCTGATGTTGAAATGCCAGAGATGGATGGTTACACCTTAACGGCGGAAGTGAAAGCAAGACCTAATTTAGCACCTTTGCATGTAATACTTCATACCTCACTGAGTGGTGTTTTTAATCATGCGATGGTGGAGAAGGTTGGGGCTGACGATTTTATTGCAAAATTTAACCCAGACGAACTGGCAACGGCAGTAAATAAATGGGTGAAAGCAGACTAGCTTTTATATTGTTCACTAATTTTACGCACATATTTACAATGAATTATTTCAATGAGGCTAAGTAACAGTGCCAAATAAGACTCTTGCAGATCAAGAATATAAAATGTTCAGCGACTTTTTAGAGCAACAATGCGGTATCGTATTGGGGCAAAATAAACAGTATTTAGTAAAAAGTCGACTTGCCCCTTTAATGAGCCAGTTTGGAGTAGAAACACTCTCAGAGCTGGTTAATCGCACTTTAAAAGCGCATGAAAGGGAGTTACGGGCCACCGTTGTTGACGCAATGACAACAAATGAGACATTATGGTTCCGAGATACATACCCCTTTGATTTACTTAAAAATAGACTATTGCCAGAATTTGCTGCCGAAGGGAAAAAGTCTGTAAAAATATGGTCGGCTGCATCTTCATCTGGTCAGGAACCTTACTCAATAGCGATGACGGTTGATGAGTATAATAGTCAAAATCCTGGCACAAAATCGGTAAAAGCGAGTATTGTTGGTACAGATATTTCTAATAGCATGCTTGAGCATTGTAAAAGTGCTAAGTATGACTCACTTGCTATTGCGCGAGGGTTGTCAACTGAAAGAAAGTCAAAATACTTCCAAGACTGCGGCAATGGTTTGCTGCAAGTTAAAGACAATATTCGCCGTGCGATCACTTTTAGGCACCTAAACTTGCTTGATAATTACACGTTATTAGGTAAGTTCGATATTATTTTTTGCCGCAATGTGCTTATTTATTTCTCGCCAGAAGTAAAGTCTAGAATCATTGGTCAGTTCGCTAAATCATTGAACCCTAAGGGGTACTTATTCTTAGGTGCTTCTGAGTCAATGACTGGGCTCAGTGATGATTTTGACATGGTGCGCTGTAATCCAGGCATTATTTACCGCAAGAAAACATAAATTTTTAAAATACCTTAAAAGCTGGCGTACTGATTGCATTAATTAATCCAAACGATTTATCAAACCGATAGTTTGGAGCAGTTATGGCAATCAGTTTCGACAAAGCTTTTGGCATTCATCCCGATGCGCTTCTAGCGCGTTCACGCCGAGCAGAGCTATTATCCAGCAATATCGCTAATGCCGATACTCCTGGTTATAAAGCGAAAGATCTCGACTTTCAACAAGCCCTTGAACAAGCCAAATCCAACTATTCGACTAAGATGACTGCTACTCATCACAAGCATTTTGACTTGAAGTCATCTCATCAACCTGAAGTTAAGTACCGTGTGGCACATCAGCCAGATACAGGTGACGGCAACTCGGTTGATGTACAAATGGAACGAAACAAATTTGTTGAAAATGCAATGGAATACCAAGCTAGTTTGCGTTTTCTTAATGGCAAAATAAGTGGTTTAAAGAAAGCGCTCACTGGCGGCGGTGGCAAATAAGGTAGGAAATTATGAGTCTTTATAATGTATTTGATATAGCAGGAACAGGCATGAGCGCACAGTCTGTGCGACTAAATACCACTGCAAGTAATATGGCAAATGCGAACTCGGTTAGTAGTAGCATTGATCAAACATATCGCGCTAGACATCCGGTTTTTGCCGCTGAAATGACAAAAGCTGCCGGAGTGCATCAAGAAGGAGAATCTGTAGGAGTTAAGGTTCTCGGCATTGTTGAAAGTGATGCGCCACTGCAAAGGGAGTTTTCGCCTAATCATCCAATGGCTGACAAAGACGGCTTTATTTATAAACCGAATGTAAATGTGGTTGAAGAAATGGCTAATATGATTTCTGCAACGCGCAATTATCAAACTAATGTTCAAATTGCAGATGCTGCAAAGCAAATGCTAAGTAAAACCCTTTTGATGGGCCAACGCTAATTAACTGATAGGAGAGCATCGTGAATAGTGTATCCAATAACACCAGCAATTATGCCGATGGCTTACGATGGGAAGAAAAAAAGGTTGCTGAAGAAGAACGTAGCCAAACGCTTACTCAAGAAGATTTCTTCAAACTTTTGACAACACAACTGGCGCAGCAAGATCCGATGAAGCCAACTGATAATGATCAAATGATTGCTCAAATGACGAACTTCTCTATGGCAGAAGGTATATCAAACATGAGCGATAAATTTGATGAGTTTGTTGAGTCGTCTAATTCTAATAAAGCACTACAAGCATCAAGCTTAGTGGGTCAACGAGTTTTAATTAGCACGCCTTATGGTTTTAAGTCGGGTGGTGAAGGGTTAAAGGGTGAACTTGATGCGCCAAGCGGTGCGACAGATGTGATACTTCGTATTGAAGACAGTAAAGGTCAATTGATGAAAAGTATCCCTCTTGGTGCCCATCCCGCAGGAAAAATACCATTCGAGTGGGATGGTATTGCTGAAAATGAACAGCCAGTGCTTGATGGTATTTATAAAGTGAAGGCAACAGGGCTGGTTGCCGGAGAAAGTGTGGAGTTGCCAACACAAAACTATGCCCGAGTAAATAGCGTTACGTTAGGTTCAGGAGGACAAAATATGTCACTTAACCTAGAAGGCATGAATTCAATATCGCTAGATGATGTGCTAGCGCTATCAGACTAATAGATTTTCGCATAGGAGAGTTTCACTATGTCATTTAATATCGCACTAAGTGGCTTAAAAGCCGCCCAAAAAGATTTGGATGTAACGGCGAATAACATCGCTAACGTTAATACAATAGGTTTTAAAGAGTCTCGCGCAGAGTTTGCTGACGTATATTCAACCTCATTGTTTTCAAATGCCAAGACTCAAAATGGTGAAGGGGTGCTAACAAATGATGTTGCACAGCAATTCCATCAGGGCTCGTTGCAATTTACGTCAAATTCGTTAGATATGGCGATCACCGGGAATGGTTTCTTCCCGATGACAGACAACTTGTTATCTCGTGACTTTACATATACTCGTGCAGGTGCATTTAAGCTGAACGAGAATAACTATATTGTTGATTCGAACGGTAACTTCTTGCAAGGCTTCCCAGTTAATACTGACGGCTCTGTAAAATCCGTGAGTTTAAGTACCACTAACGCAATTGAAATTCCTGATACAGCTGGCTCGCCAAAAGCCACTGAAAACATTGATATGAGTTTCAACTTAGATAGTACTGCACTGCCAATTGACCCTTACGCGACACCTTTTGATCCGACTGACACCAATACGTTTACTGCATCTACTTCAACGGTTATCTATGACTCGTTAGGTAACAGTAGAATAGCGTCAATTTATTATGTAAAAGTCAATGATCCTGCAACAGTTCAAGCGGGTGCTCCGGGTGGCGCAGCACCATTTGCAGCAGGCTTTTATGACCCTGCTGCACCGTTAACCACACAAGGTTTAGGCGGTATGTCTGCGGCCAATCAGGCAAATGCAAATAGCTGGTTAATGTTTGCAACGGTGACTAATGATGCAGGGGAAGTGATTCCTGTGGATTTAGCGGATGATCCAGTTCTGAGCCCTCCAGGCTCACAGGGCTATACTTTCCAGTCTGCCGATAATGGAAACCCAGCATTACCTGTTCAGCAGCAGCGTGGTTTACTTCTGCAATTTGATTCATCGGGTACGCCTGTAACTGAAACCTTTCCAACGCCAACAGGTGAACCGTTAGGTGATGCGGCAGCGACACCTACACCACTACCTGCTCCGTTCAACGGTGCGCCATATTTAGGTGCTGGCGCTATTACTAATGGTGCCGAAGGAGATCAACGTTTTAATATTTCGATGACGAATCTAACGCAGTTTTCCTCGCCGTTTGAAATCACATCACTATCGCAAGATGGGCAAACAGTTGGTCGTTTAACGGGGATCTCAATAGGTACAGACGGCTTAATTGAAGCGAAATATTCAAATGGTGATTCGCAGCCTATCTCAAAAGTGGCGTTAGTGCGCTTTGCGAATGATCAAGGCTTAACACAGGTGGGTAACACTTCTTGGGTTGAAAGCCAAACGTCAGGTGAACCATTAGCAGGTGAGGCAGACTCAGGCACTTTTGGCTCTATTCGTTCGGGCACACTTGAGCAATCTAACGTAAACCTAACCGCAGAATTGGTAGACTTAATCACAGCACAACGTAACTACCAAGCAAACTCACGTGCACTAGAAGTTAACTCAACTATCACGCAAACCATTTTGCAAATTAGATAATGGTTTTGTAGTGTTTTTATACCACCCTCTAGGCTGCTTCGGCAGCCTTTTTTTATCTTCAAATCTCATTTAAACATGCTCATATAATAGACTGGCACTATCCTTGCTTTAATCAATATAAGTGTTATTTATCGTCAATAAGGTGAGTCATGGATAAGTTATTGTATGTTGCCATGTCTGGTGCGAAACAGAATTTAGTCGGTATTTCAATGAATGCCAATAATTTGGCGAATGTAAAAACCGTTGGATTTAAAGCTGACTTTGAACAAGCTAGAACCATGCAAGCGTTTGGCGAAGGGTTGCCAACTCGTGTATTTGCAATGGAAGAAAGACCAGGCTCAAGAATGCAAATGGGGGCAATACAAACAACAGACCGTGACTTAGACATTGCTGTAACGGGCAAAGGTTGGATTTCAGTTCAGGATAGCAAAGGTGAAGAGGCGTACACTAAAAGCGGTAACCTTAAAATTACGGCGAATGGTGAGCTAATTACGTCGCGAGGAAACCCGGTTATTGGAGAGGGTGGCCCGATTATTTTACCTATTCCAATTGAAAAAGTTGAAATTGGCAGTGATGGTTCTGTTGTCGTTAGGCCTCAAGGCGCCCCCGCCAATTTTTTGGAAACGGTTGACCGTATTAAGCTGATTGAAGCCGATGACAACCGCAACATGACGAAGATGAACGATGGGTTGTTCAGACCTAAAGGCGATTTAGTGGGAGATGATTGTGGCTTTTGTGACGCATCTCCAAACGTACGTATTATTAGCGGTGCACTTGAAATGAGCAATGTGAACCCTGTTGAAGAAATGGTGGCGATGATCTCTCATCATAGGCAATTTGAAATGCAAGTCAAAATGATGAGTAAAGCCGAAGAGAATGACGAACGTCACAACAACTTATTGAGAATTACCTAATAACAGTATTAATTAGCAATTGTTGAGTTGTGTTTTACTGCAACGCTTAACAACACTGATTGCTGAAACGAACACAGAGGAGAAGGATTATGCATCCGGCACTTTGGATAAGTAAAACGGGATTAGATGCCCAACAAACCGATACCTCGGTTATTTCAAATAATTTAGCGAACGCCAGTACGATAGGTTTTAAAAAGAGTCGAGCGGTATTTGAAGATTTGCTTTATCAAAACATCAATCAACCTGGTGGCCGTTCATCGGCAGATACCGAGTTACCATCTGGCTTAATGGTGGGAGCGGGAGCAAAAGTCGTTGCAACGCAAAAAACCTTTTCGCAAGGCAATATGATCACAACTGAAAACGCGATGGATTTGATGATCCAAGGACAAGGTTTTTTTGAGGTGTTGTTACCTGACGGTACGTTGTCTTATACCCGTAATGGTCAATTTACATCTGACGAAAATGGTCGAATTGTTACGCCAGGAGCTGGTTATCCGTTACAGCCAGAAATTATTATTCCTCAGGACGCACAATCAATCACAGTGTCACAAGAAGGCGAAGTGTCAGTGCGGGTGCGTGGTCAGGCTGAAAACCAAGTTATTGGCCAGATTACCATTTCTGATTTTATTAACCCAACGGGCTTAGAACCAATGGGACAAAACTTGTACTTAGAAACCGCAGTCAGCGGTGCGCCAGTACAAGGCAACCCCGGCGTTGAAGGGCTTGGTGTAATTGTTCAAGGGTCTTTAGAAACATCCAATGTAAACGTGACTGAAGAGCTCGTTAATTTGATTGAAACTCAGCGAGTTTATGAAATGAACTCGAAGGTAATTTCTGCCGTTGATCAAATGATGCAAAATTTAAATCAGCAGCTTTAATAGCCTTATTTTTACTTAGCTGCTTGCATGAAACCTATTTAGAGTGAGTTGTATTATGAAACTTTATATCACATTAATAGTTGGTTTGTTGACTACAGGATGCGTAAGTACGCAAACGACTGTAGAACGAGATGATCCTTACTTTATGCCAGTAGCACCAGAAGCACCTGTAGATAAAATAGTTGCTAACGGTTCGCTGTTTAATCCTGACACAAACAATGGCCTATATTCTGATAGAAAGGCACATCGGGTAGGTGACATTATCACGGTAGTGCTTGAAGAAAGCACGCAAGCCTCAAAAACAGCTAAAACTGAAAATAAGAAAACCACATCGGCAAGCCTAGATCCTATAGTGGGATTTGGCGGACAAAATGTGGCATTTAAAGGTGATGCAATTCAATTAGGTTTAGATTCAGACAACTCGTTCAAAGGTGATGCGAAATCTAACCAAAGCAATAGCTTAAGTGGCAACATTTCCGTTAATATTCTTCAGGTACTGCCTAATGGGAATTTAGTGATCCGAGGTGAAAAGTGGCTCACGCTTAACACAGGTGAAGAGTTCATTCGTGTTACAGGCTTAATTCGGCCGCAAGATATTACAGCGGATAACACCATTGAATCAACGCGCGTTGCTAATGCACGAATCGAATACAGTGGTAAAGGTGATATCGCAAATGCACAAACACCTGGATGGTTGGCCAGATTTTTTACCAGTACATGGTGGCCATTCTAAGATGATGAATTCTACTTTTATCATTACATTAATTTGCTCATGTTCTCGTAACCACATAATTAATGCCGCATTAGAGGTGTAAAATGAATATTTTAACAAAATTAATGCTATTAACAGCGGTGTTGCTAACTACATGCTACTCACCACTATCGAATGCGGAACGCATCAAAGATGTAGCGCAAGTACAAGGAGTTCGCTCTAACCAGTTGATTGGTTATGGTTTGGTAGTAGGTTTACCGGGCACGGGTGAGCAAAGTAAGTTTACTGAACAAAGCTTCAAAGCCATGTTGAACAATTTTGGCATTTCCTTACCCGCTGATTTAAAACCTAAAATTAAAAACGTTGCCGCTGTTGCGGTGCATGCTGAACTGCCACCATTTTTAAAACCGGGGCAAACGATTGATGTGACAGTTTCTTCGATAGGTAGTGCTGGTAGTTTACGCGGTGGAACATTATTACAAACCTTTTTAAAAGGCATAGATGGGCAAGTTTATGCGATAGCTCAAGGTAGCATGGTAGTGAGTGGCTTAGGTGCTGAAGGGGCAGATGGTTCTCGTATTTTAGTAAATACACCCACTGTAGGAAGAGTGCCAAACGGAGGCATAGTTGAACGAGCCGTTGCTAACCCATTCTCACAAGGTGATCATATTGTTTTTAACTTAAATCGCCCAGACTTTACGACGGCAAAAAGATTAGCGGAAACCATTAACACTTTAGTTGGTCCAAATACGGCTTTGCCACTTGATGCCGCCTCTGTCGAAGTTACTGCGCCACGTAATGTATCTCAACGAGTTGCTTATTTATCAGCATTAGAGAACTTAGAATTTAAACCTGCTGACAGCGCTGCAAGGATTATTGTTAATTCACGCACCGGCACAATAGTGATTGGTAAAAATGTGAAGCTTAAACCAGCAGCCATTACTCATGGTGGATTAACAGTAACGATTGCTGAGCAGCAGGTTGCGGAGCAGCCAGGAGCCTTTGCCCCTGATACCGCTGAAACGGTTGTTACCACACAGTCTATTTTAGACATTGCGCGTGATGATACGCGTGCTTTTGTATTTGATCCGGGCGCCAGTTTAGATGATTTAGTCAGAGCGATTAATGAAGTTGGCGCTGCTCCTGGCGATTTAATGGCAATATTAGAAGCGCTTAAAGAGGCAGGCGCAATTAGTGGTGAGCTTGTTGTTATTTAAGATGCACAAGCCTAATTATTGAGTCGTTCGGGTTAGTATTAAGTTGCTAGCCCAACGTGCTTTCTTGAACATCCCTTTTCATTTTTAAATTCATCATTGCGACAGTTATTATTAGTGACTTCATCCTTGTTGACAATGCTATTGTATGTGACTTAACGCTAGGATTTAAATGACAAATTCTACAGAAGCATTACTAAGTTAGCCTTCACATTAAACCTACTATTTGCTTGCCAGCTAGCTTCCCCTCTCATGGCTTAGCACTATAAATTTGTTAGTTGGCGCATATTTTGCATTTTGATGATTATGTAACCATAAATCTGTCAATAAATTTACGCGCAAACTATGAATAAACTTTCTAGCAGTCAAAATTATCATGACCTAAGTGGCTTAGATGAATTAAGAAAAGCGGCGCTTAGTGGTGATGATGATCGTGAGGCACTAAAGCAAGCGGCAAAACAATTTGAGTCGATTTTTACTCAAATGATGTTTAAAAGCATGCGCAAAGCCAATGCTGCGTTTGAAGACAGTAACAACCCGTTTAATGCAAGTAGCGTAAAATATTTTAGAGATATGCATGACCAGCAGTTAGCGCTGGAAATTTCTCAATCTGGTTCGTTAGGTTTAGCAGATATTATTGTGCAACAGCTTTCCCCAGAAAAAGGTAAATATATGCCGGGGAATGTACTTCGAAACGGCGATTTTTTGCCAAGAACTTCGACTGATGATGCAACCGAGCCTAAATCACTTCAACAAAATGCTAGTTTTTTAATTACTGACAGTAAGTCTGAAAATCAATTTGAGCGTAACTCGGAAAAGCTAAATGCAAACAACGCCAGTAATGATGTGGTGAGAAAACCGACTGAAACGACTGGCTCAGTATTCGAAACAACCGCCGAGTTTGTTGAAGGACTATGGGATAGTGCTAAAAAAGCGGCTGATAAAATAGGCTTAAATCCTGCTGTTATGCTTGCTCAAGCCGCGCTAGAAACAGGTTGGGGACGGCACGTAATCAATAAGTTAAATGGCGAAAGTTCTTTTAACTTTTTCAATATAAAAGCCAATAATAGTTGGCAAGGCGATAAAGCGCATAAAACCACATTAGAGTTTGAACAGGGCTTACCTGTTAAAAAATTTGCTGCATTTAGAGCGTACGACTCTATTGAGCAAAGTTTTGACGACTTTGTAAATCTAATTTCTTCTAAGAGTCGTTACCAAAAAGCACTCAACAACACCCAAGATGAAGTCACTTATCTAACCGAACTGCAAAGTGCAGGATACGCCACCGATCCCAATTATGCGTCAAAAATTATTGGCATCTTAAAAAGTGATACCTTCAGCAAAATGCTCAATGGCGTGGTTGGTGAATCGGCCTCTAACACAATACAGGGAGCTAAGAAATGAGTTTACTAGATATTGGCGTTTCTGGATTAAGAGTTGCTCAGCATGGATTAAGTACCACGGGTCACAATATCACAAATGTGAACACCGAAGGGTATAACAGGCAGCGCACCGAGCAAGAATCTACCATTGGTTTACCATTTGCGGGCACGTTATTAGGTAATGGCGCAAGATTAAAATCAATCACTCGCGCTTATAACGAATTTAACTATCGTGAAGTTCTCTATAACGAGTCTCAATATAACTACCATGAAACGATGCGATCTAATGCCGCAAGGATAGATGATTTATTAGCTGACTCGGATACAGGTATCACCAAAAACATTGAAGAAATGTTTGATGCGGTTAACGGCATTACTGAAGAACCGACTATTATTTCAGCTCGAAATGTAGGTATTAGTACGGCTGAATCCTTAGCAAAACGCTTTAATAATCTGCAAACGGAAATGGAGCAACAGCATTTAGGAAACATTAATGAAGAAATAGAGACGACAGTTGAAACCATTAATGAAATTACCACCAGAATTGCTGAATTAAATAACGAAATTACCGTGGCTAACAGCATTGGCGGCGAAGGCTTTCCTCCTAATGACTTATTGGATAAACGTGATTTATTAATTAAAGAATTAAGCGAAAAAATATCGGTAAATATTATCGATTTACCTGATGGTTCTATGAATATGACCATAGGCACCGGTATTACGTTAATTGCCGGAAATATTTCTGTGCCGCTGTCTGTTGTTCGCAATGAATTTGATGCATCTAAATTAGAAATTGGTGTTTCTGCAACTCCTGGCGCTAAAACTAAATCAATTATTACCCAAGAACTTAAAGGTGGCTCGTTAACAGGGTTATTTGATATACGTGATGAAGTGCTATTACCTGCCATCCGTGAAGTTGGCAAAATTGCAATCGCTTACGCTGATGCATTCAATCGACAACAGTCTATGGGGCGTGATTTTAACGGCGATATTGGTCAAAACATGTTTAAAGACGTTAATGATCCTCAAGTAGTGTTGGATCGCGTATTTAACTCTAACCAGAATAGTGTTCAAACCAATGTAGAAGTGTATATTCGGGATGCATCATCGCTCACAGGTGAAAACTACACCATGAAGTATGATGCTGGTAATATCACGATCAAAGATAGTGAAGGTAATACGGTTTCAGGCACACCTGTTGCTTTTCCGGGGGCGGGCACCCGACTATCAATTCCTGAAATTGGTATTGATATTGAGTTTCAAACTAATTTAGCGTCACCTGCAAATGACGGTGACGAATTTTTAATTCGTCCAACCTACAATGGCGCGCGTGATATTGAAAGCGTAATTACTGATCCTAAGAAAATAGCGGCGGCTGATAATTACCTTGAAACCAATGCCACGCTAAATCCAGACAATTTAAGTTTAGATTTATATGAAATTTCTAATGAGTTAAACCCTGCATTTCCAGGGCCTGTGAATGGTCCTCCATCTGCATTACCTGATCAATCAATACGTATAAATATAGATGCAGGTGCGAATACGTATGACATTACCGACCCTTTAGGCGCGTCTTTAATTGGTGGGCCTATCGCGATACCTGCTGACAAGATTCTTGAAGGGCCGGGATTACGCTTCAGAATTGATGGCGATATAACTGCAAATGCCAGTTTCACCGTGCGTCGTGCAGATAACGATGCCAATGATGACGCAAATACTAAACCGTTTGGTCCTGGTGATAATACCAATGCATTAGCCATGCTAAATCTGCAAAACACGAAAACGTTAGATGGTCAAAGTAATACGTTTTCTGAAAGCTACGCAGAACTAGTCACGTTCGTTGGTGTAGAAACCCAAACCCGCAAAATATCTACAGATTCATTCGAAACGTTACTTGAAAGTGCTACCGAACGAAATGCTGCTATTTCAGGAGTAAATCTTGATGAAGAGGCGGCTAACTTAATTAAATTTCAACAAGCGTATTCAGCCTCATCTCGCATTATTTCTACTGGTCGAGATATTTTTGAAACCTTATTACAGGCTGTTAGGTAGGTAAATCATGAGAATAGGAACAGCTAATTTTTTCGAACGAAATGTGTCGCAATTGCAAGAACGTCAGTTTGACTTAGACCGTGCTCAAGAAGAGCTCGCTTCAGGTAAGAAAGTCATTAATCCTTCGGATGATCCGGTAGCGTCAAATAGCATCATTAAATTAAAACGTGAAATTGAAACAAGTGACCGTTATTTGAAAGCACAGGATGCGGCTACCCGATTTAATAACGGTGAAGAAACGGCGCTTATTTCGATGACCAATATTTTGTGGCGTGTACAAGAGTTGATGACCCAGTCAATAAATGGTGCGCTAGATGAAGATGCAAGATTAGCTTTGCAGCTAGAGTTATCCTCTCGAATGCGCGAATTTGAAGGCTTAGCAAATGAGAAGAACGCCAATGGCGATTATATGTTCTCAGGCTTTCAAACACGCACAGAGCCTTATCAAAAAGACGGTTTTGGTTATCACCAATATCAAGGTGATGATGGGCAAAGAGATGTATTGATTGCAGCTAGCTATTTAGTAGGCGTCAATGATCCGGGATCTAATTTTATTGATAATGTTGAAGCATACTCGCCTGTATATGAGCCTGTTGGGCCTGCTGCTAGTGGGGCGCTAGTATCTACTGGGTTTGTAACGGATATCACAGAACACTCACGACCGGTTGCCCCATACGACAACTTTCAAATTCAATTTTCTGATCCTGGTACGGGGCTAGAGTGGCAAGTAGTCCAGTTTGACTCTACAGGCGTAGCAGTGCCTAACCCTGGCACAGATATAGTAGCAGGTCCTTATTCATATGCACCTGGTGATGACATTACCTTTCAAGGTATTACGGTTAAAACTGATCCACTCGCTTCGCCAGTGGCAGGTGACACTTTTAATATTCAAGAAAAAAATAATGATCAAACCACGAATATTCTTTGGATCATGCAACAAGCAGTTGATGCTTTGTCAGTCAGTGGCACTAACTACACTGCACAGGCAAATGTAGGTTCGGCAATAAATGTCACAGGTGGCAACATAGTGTCGCCTGATGATCATAATCTTGCAGATTTTGAAATATCTTTTCCTGCACCGGGTGAGATTCAAATTGATGAAGTGGATCGTTCTACGATTCCTGCCACGGTGATTAAAACACACTTACCAGCTCCACCTGCTACCAGTCAGCCTTATGATCCGCTAGGCACTGATTTAAGGTTTAACGGTATTGAGATCAGAGTTACAGGAGTGGAGATTGTTGGCGATACGCTCCGTCTTGATAGGCCTGAAAATACGCGTAGAAATGACCTTATCGGCAGCCTGATAGGCGATCTTAAAAACGGCATGACGAACATCGACAATGTGCGTTCAGATGTAGGGGCGCGGCTCAATGCTATTGCTAACGAAGACCAAGCTATTCAACGCTTTCAAGAAAATGTGAAAGAGACGCTTGCGGAATTAGAAGAGATAGATATCTACGAAGCCATAAAGAATATGGAGCTTTCTCGAACGGGTTTACAAGCCGCGCAGCAGTCATTTGCGAAAATACAAAACTTATCATTATTCGACTTTATTTAAATCACTTGGCATAAATTGTGCATTAAGTGTACTGAGATAAAATATACAGCGACATGATTTTGTCATTGAGGAGATAAATTATGGGTATGTTCATTAATACCAATGTGGCGTCCTTAAACGCGCAGCGGAATTTGAATGGTTCTACAGAAAGCTTAACAACATCGATGGAACGACTTTCATCGGGTTTACGCATTAACAGCGCAAAAGATGATGCTGCGGGTATGCAAATATCTAATAAGCTAACGTCACAAATCAACGGTTTGAACGTAGCGGTTAGAAATGCAAACGACGGTATATCGATGGCACAAACGGCAGAAGGTGCACTTCAAGAAAGTACCAATATTTTGCAACGTATGCGTGACCTTGCGGTACAAGCGGCGAATGGTACATATTCAGACGCTGACCGTAATGCACTTCAAGAAGAAATCGTTCAACTTCAAAATGAACTAGACCGAATTGCAACGACCACGACGTTTGGTGATCGTAAATTGTTGGACGGTACATTCGGCACCGAATCTTTCCAAGTCGGTGCGAATGCGTTTGAGACGATTAATGTGAGTGTGGGTTCATTCCAGACAGATGCGATAGGTAATGAAAGTTATGAGTTAATGGACTTAGACTCAAACTTTAACCTTTCTTCTCGCCAAGTTGATTACAATGACACTAGTTTAAATATATCTGTTGGTACTCAGTCGCATAGCGAATTTGACTCCAGTGTTGCAATTGGGCTTGGGCGTATGGCGATTACAAGCGCTTTGTCAGATACCGCAATTTCAGAGATTCACGTTGGTGCGTTGGGTATTCCATTAGCAGCAAATAGTGATGCTACTTTAAATATTGAAATTGAAGGCGAACTAGGTAAGTCGATTACCACACTAGAAAATAGGGATGGTAGTGCCTTTAAGGTTGAAGAAACAATTAACGCGACAACCTCTCAAACGGGTGTTAAAGCTGATGCGAGAAACGTTATTTCTTTAGATTTTTATAAAGGTGGTACGTCTGAAGCACTAAATGATGTAGGTGTATTTATCGATTCAGATTCGACAACGTCACCTGTGACAGAATTAACATTCTCATTTGAGTTACGTGGAAATAATGACGCACAAGGTGGTGTACCTGCATCAAAAGTATCATTTACCCTTACAAATACTGAAGAATTAAGTGCTGCGGTAAATGCGATAAACCAAGTAGCAAGTGAAACTGGTATATCAGCAACAATGACAGGCGATGGTCGTGTTGTGATGATCAGTGAGCAGGGCGACAATATACGTATTGAAAACTTGCAAGTATCAGGCCGAAATACTTCACAAGCAGTCATACGTGCGAATACTTACGATTATGATGGTGATGTAACAGACCGTGGTAGTGTAATTTCAGATGGTTTCTTGTTGTCTGGTAAAGTGGCATCGGCGATGTCTGATACTGCGGGTATTTATGCTGAATTCGTAGGCACAGTAAATATGAAGTCAACGGACGGCTTTAAAGTTGCTTTGCAGTCTGCTTATGATTCGGCAGGGTTACTGCAAGGTACTCATGAAAATCTAAGTCAGTTATCAAGACAAAACACGATTGATGAAATCGATATTGGTACTGCACTAGGTGCTCAAAAAGCAATTGACGTCATTGATGGCGCGATAGACTATATTGATAGCCAACGAGCAGGCTTAGGTGCAGTGCAAAACCGTCTATCATCAACAATTTCTAACTTAGAAAATGTCGTTGAGAATGCGTCAGCGTCAAGAAGTCGTATTCGTGATACAGACTTTGCGTTAGAAACAGCACGTTTAACTAAAAATCAAATTTTACAACAAGCGGGTACGTCAGTATTGGCGCAAGCTAACCAATTACCACAAGCAGCACTTTCGCTTCTTGGTGGCTAAAACGTCGCTTTCGTTTATTTTATCTCCTTTGGCACCCTCATTTCATTTATGGGGGTACCGCTTTATAAAGGGTACGCGTTACGAGCACTAGAAGAATATAGCTCTTACATTAATTAACACTCCACATTTTTGCTTACCTCGTATTGAATACCATCTGCAAATTTGTTTTTGACTCCCTTTCTATTTCCTTTTCTCTTTTTTGAATTTTTTATTCAAGTTTATCGATTAAGCGCCGTTATAACTCTTGTAGCAAATAAAATTAAATGTTGGATTAGAACTGAAAAATGCATCATTTTTTAATTTGTCGTGTAAAGCCATAGTGGCTTGTTTTAGTTGAAGGTTAAGTTGTTTTTTAACCGCATAAACTTTAGAAAAAAGTAAATTCTTAAAATTTTTTCTAAAGTTGGTTAAAAAACTGCCGTTAAATAATCATTAACGAATTAGTGTAAGAAAATTATTTCTACGAGAGGTGAGTCATTATGGCTATTACAGTAAAATCGAATCCTACATCGCTAAACGCTCAACGTAACTTGAGTAAAGCGCATAACTCGCAAACAACATCGATGGAACGTTTGTCATCTGGCTTACGTATCAATAGTGCGAAAGATGATGCTGCGGGTCTTCAAATTTCAAGCCGATTAACATCACAAATTAACGGCTTAAATGTAGCTGCACGAAATGCAAATGATGGTATTTCAATGGCACAAACCGCTGAGGGTGCACTACAAGAAAGTACAAATATCTTACAACGTATGCGTGACCTTTCGGTACAGGCTGCCAACGGTACATACTCAAACAGTGACCGTGAAGCACTACAAGAAGAAGTTGTGCAACTTAAAAATGAGCTTGACCGTATTGCTAATGCAACAACTTTTGGTGATAGAAAGCTATTAGATGGTTCATTTGGTACGGAAAGTTTCCAAGTGGGCGCGAATGCCTATGAAACAATTAATGTGAGTGTTGGCTCATTTAAAACAACTGATATGGGATCAAACTCGTACGAGCTTGTTCAGCTTGACTCTAGCTTTGATGTGAGCTCAAGACAAGTTAACTTTAACGACACAAGCTTAGATATTTCATTTGGTGCTGAAAGTGCGTCGGAGTTTGGTATAGGTGCTGCTATTGGTCTTGGTGGTATGTCAATCGTGAGTGCGATGTCTGACTCTGAAATTACTGATGTGCATATTGGTGCATTAGGTATGGCACTAGGGGCTAATAGCGATAATACGCTGAATATTGAAGTTGAAGGTGAGTTAGGTAAATCAATTACTACGCTGGAAAACCGAGATGGTAGCGCAGCAAGTGTTGCAGACTCAATTAATAATGTTGCTTCGCAAACTGGTGTCAGAGCAGATGCGCGTACAACAATTTCATTAGACTTCTATAAAGGTGGTACTGATGAAATTACCAATGATGTGGGTGTATTCATAGATTCTAACTCGACAACTTCACCAGTAACAGAATTAACGTTCTCGTTTGAATTACGTGGTCAAAATGACGCACAAAGTGATATTCCGGCATCGAAAGTATCATTTACATTAACGAACACAGAAGAGTTAAGTGCAGCGGTTAACGCGATTAACCAAGTGGCGAGTGAAACTGGTATTGCAGCATCTGTAACAGGTGACGGCCGACTTGTAATGGTTAATGAAAACGGTGATAACATCCGTATCGAAAACCTACAGGTATCAGGTCAAAATACATCGCAAGCAGTTATCCGTGCTAACACGTATAACTACGAAGGTGATGTAACTAAGCGTGATAACGTAGTTTCAGATGGCTTCTTACTTACAGGTAAAGTTGAATCTGCAATGTCTGACACGGCAGCTATATATGCCGAGTTTGGTGGCTCTGTAAACATGAAAGCGAACGAAGCATTTAAAGTTACATTGCAATCAGCGTTCGATTGTGCGGGTATTATGCAAGGTACACATGAAGCGCTATCTTCAATTTCTAACAAAGATGGTCTAGATGAAATTGATATCGGTACAGCTCAAGGTGCACAAAAAGCAATCGATGTTATCGATGGCGCATTGAAGTACATTGACAGTCAACGTGCTGGTCTAGGTGCGGTACAGAACCGTTTATCATCTACAATCTCTAACTTAGAGAACGTAGTTGAGAACGCAACAGCATCACGTGGCCGAATTCGTGACACTGACTTTGCTGCGGAAACTGCTAAACTTACTAAGTCGCAGATTCTTACTCAGGCAAGTACGTCAATCTTGGCACAGGCCAACCAGTTACCACAAGCAGCATTAAGTTTGCTTGGTTAACAAGGAAAGCGAAAAAACAATTGGCAATTAAAGGGACTCTTTGTAGGTCCCTTTTGCCGTTTAAATTGTCGGAGGCGTTATGAACATA
Organism: Flocculibacter collagenilyticus; assembly: GCF_016469335.1. Lineage (NCBI taxonomy): Bacteria > Pseudomonadati > Pseudomonadota > Gammaproteobacteria > Alteromonadales > Pseudoalteromonadaceae > Flocculibacter > Flocculibacter collagenilyticus. The sequence goes on along the minus strand of NZ_CP059888.1, from coordinate 2,463,831 downwards.
GACACTTTAAAATTTAATGAAAATAGGGAGTTATCAACAGACCTTAATAGCTCAAAGGATGCTTCACAAGCTAAGACTTCGGTCAGTGCTCAAGAAGCTGATAAAGCTAATAAGGTAAGTGATATTAAGTCAGCGAAACAACAAGACGTTAGCCAGAGTCAATCTACTGATAAATCATTGATTGAACCTGAAAAGTTAGAAGTTGTGGCTCAACAATTGCAGGAGTTTGTGGGTAGTTTAAATAAATCTCTTAATTTTGTTGTTGATGAAGAATCTGGCAGAGACATTATTAAGGTTGTTGATAAAAATTCAGGTGAACTAATTCGCCAGATACCATCTGAAGAAGTATTACGCGTAGTTAATAACTTATCTAATGCTACAGGTAAGTTTTTAGATACGAGTATTTAACAAGCGAGGTGAACTATGGCTTCTTTATCTTCTCCCGGTGTTGGCACTGGGTTCGACGTAAGTGGAACTGTTACGCAGCTGGTTGAGGCTGAGCGTAAAGGGTTTGACGATCGTTATGAAGCTAGCCAAGTCAAATTCACCGAGCAAATTTCTGGCATTGGCAAGCTTAAGAGCGCAACTTCGGACTTAGAAGCGAATCTGTTTGATTTAAAATTGTCGACGACTTTTAGCAAGCGTAAAGTAACTTCAGATTCTACAAATTTTACTGCTACAGCAGGTTCTGCGGCCCTGCCAGCAGATTATGATGTAAGAGTGGATAGAATTGCAAAGTCACAAAAAATTACTACCCAAGCATTCGACCCATCAGTCGCTTTTGGAAAAGGCGATATTACGATTGGTTATGCGAACGGTGATAATGTCACCCTTTCAATATCTGATACTGACACCTTAGCCGAGATTCAGTCGAAAATTAATGAGGCATCAGAAACTGCTAAGTTGGGCATTACCGCTACAATGGTTACTGGTGACAATGGTACTCATTTAGTATTTAATTCTGAAAAATTTGGCGATGATAGTGTAATGCAAATAGTCATTGCTGATGATGATGGACTTAATCATGATGGTGCAGGCTTATCGCGTTTAGGCTTCTCATCTACTCAAACAACGGTGCAAACAGGCTTTACAGCTGGCGAAACGATGAACTCTAACGGTCAAATTACGTTGAACGTGGGTAGTGATAGTGCTGCGATTGCCGTGACAGCCACTGATACCATTGAAGATATGCGTGACAAGATTAATGCATCTGGCTTAGATGTAACGGCTAGTTTAGAAGATGATGGGGTTGGTGGTTTTAAATTGGTATTGGACACTGGCAAAGCCTATGGTGATCACCAAATCTCAATGACGATTGATACGGATGACGACGGTGATATTACTGACGGTAATGGTTTGTCACGTTTAGCGCATGATTATTCTCCAACTAATTATTCTGAGAACCAAGCTGCATCAAATGCACAAATCACCATTAACGGTGGTATTGCGGTGACAAGCTCATCAAATGTTTTTGCTGACGCGATAAAAGGTGTCGAAATTGTTGCAACTAAGGTTCACGATGCGGGTGAATCTGATGCAATAAAAGTAGAGCTAGACGAAGAAACAATAAAAGAAAAGCTGGTCGAGTTTGTTGAAAAATTTAACGGGGTGGTGGATGTTGTCAATGAGTTGACGGTTTCAACTGGTCAGGTTGACAGTGCAGGCCCACTTGTAGGTGATAGCACCCTTCGAACTATGATGAGTCATTTTAGAAATCGGCTAAGTGAATCTGTAGAAGTCGCTCCTCAGCAATTTCTCTCACTTTCAATGCTCGGTATTGAAACGCAAAAAGACGGTTCATTAAAGCTTGATCAAGAAAAGTTAGATAATCAAATATCGGCAAATTTTGACAAATTTGGTGAGTTGTTTGCTGGAGAAAATGGCCTAGGTAAGAGTTTACACAGTATCGTTAATGATTATGAAACCACGGAAGGTATCTTAGATACTAAAACCGACTCGATAAACAATTCAATTAAGCGTTTAGATGAAGAAAAAACATCTTTTGACCAAAAAATGATTAAGTATGAGCAGCGCTTATTACAGCAATTTAGCTCAATGGACTTACTCGTCGCTCAACTTAATTCAACGGGTGACTATCTAAAGGCCCAGTTAGATGCGCTTGCAGGTGTTAGCTCTAAAAAATAAATCAATAACCTCTTTTCTATAATATTTGACGAGTAAGCTATACTCGTCAATTCTCTCTTTGTTACCAAAACTAGAGTTATTTCTGGCGTGATTTTTGCTTTTAAAATAATTAGTGATTACTGCCAATATGAAGCGTAATTTTGCAAGAATTTTACTCAACATTTCCGTATGTCACTTTTTTGCCCTATATTTTAGGTGGAAGACTTGCATGAAAGTATTGGTTGTGTAACAAATTGATCTATATTTAAAATAATTATAACCATTGTTGATTTAAACAATGTGGGAGCTTAAATGAGTAACGAAGTAAATAAGAATATTCTAAGGAATATTCTCACTATTACCTTTCAGAAAAACCTTATTTTCTTTAAAGATCAGTTTCCTCATTTTTATGAAAAATTTAAAGATTATCGACCTGAAAAATTTGGGTTAGAGCTAGATGAAAGCGGAGCCTTGAATATTGGTGGACCCACTGGCTGGGTGTATAGCGAAGACCCCAAAGAGGTGAGTTTACAACAAGCAAAAGATTTTTTAGAGCAGCCCGTACGCAGCCTTTATCGTTTGCCTGCTTTGACCACCGAACAAGTTGATGAGCAGAACCCTTTAGGTTTTATTCATATGAACTATTTGCGTGAGGTTGCAGTATTAGGCCGAGCTCATATGATTACATCTTCAGACGGTGAGTTTGAGCATGTAGGACGTTATCCTTTTATGTCTCTTATTGGTGTGGGGCTGGGTTATCACCTTACTGAATTAATGCGAGTGAACATTGATCATCTGTACTTATATGAGCCTAATGAGGATATCTTTTTTGCATCAATGCATACATTCGATTATGAAAGTTTCGTTAGCCACTTCCAAGAAAGTGGAGGTAGCGTCACGATTCTAGTAAACCCGAATGTTGATAAATATATTGATGGTTTTTTAAAGTTATTGCATAAGTTTGGACAGTTCAAAGCTGGGATTTTACCTATATATAAGCACTATGATAGTGAAAAAACGGATGATGCATTAGGTAGATATTTTAAGAATCTTTCTTATGTATATGGGGGTTTTGGATTTACCGAAGATGAATTTATTTCGCTTAGTCATACTTCTCAAAACATTAAGGCAAAGCGTAACTATATACAGGAAGGAGCAACACTTAAATTGGGTGATGATATTCCTGTTTTTATATGTGGCGCCGGCCCATCGCTAGATAATGACATCGATTTTATAAAAGAAAATCAAGATAAAGCGATAGTTTTTTCTTGCGGCTCTTCTCTTGCTGCGTTACACAAGGCCGGTATTGTTCCTGACTATCATATTGAAATTGAGCGCACAGAGCCTGTTTACGATTGGTTGAAGCTGATAGATGATAAGGAATATCTATCAAAAATCACAATGGTCGCAATGCAAACCGTTTTTCCAAAAGCAATAGATGTATTTGGTGACAACATTATTTTTCTAAAGCCGAATGATGGGGGGACTGATCTACTAAGGGTTACGTATGGTGATGAATTAAAAATCGCACAAATATACTCTACAAATCCTACAGTAGTTAATGGTGCCTATGGCTTTAGTGATTATATCGGCTGTGGTGATACTTACTTTTTTGGTGCAGATATGGGCTATAAAGACCCGTCAAAGCATCACTCTAAAAACACAGGGTATTACTCTAAGTTTAAAGACTTGTTCGAAGATTTTGATACATCCGTAACACGTGATGCAAACTTTGGAGAGGACAAAGTTTACAGTAATCATACGTTTGATTGGGCTCGTTCAGCCATTGAGTTTAGGTTACGTAATCATCTTAGAGAAGAGAAACAGGTTTTTAACTGTTCAGATGGTGCAAAAATTAATGGAGCAGAACCTTTGCACGCTGAGGAGATTGTTTTAGAGAATGTACTGGATAAGGCTGCAATAAAAGACGAGCTGAAATCAATGTGTGTGGAAAACCCGTTCGATATTGAAAAATGGAACGAGTCGCTTGCAATACGGGGCGCATTTTCTGTGAAAATGTTTGATGACTTATTCGATAAACGTTATATGGAAGCAGACTTTGATTCCAATCAGATTATCGACATTTTGTCAGAGCAGCATAAAAAGCTCTTTAGTTATAATGGAACTAAAGAGATTTTTACTCTACGTTTGCTTAAGGGCAGTATGACTTATATGCAGACCTGTATTTTGGGGTTAATTTACTGTATTAAAACAGAGCAAGAACGACGCATTTTTATTAAAGCTGCCTTAAAAGTGTACATGGCTTATATGACTGAATTAAAAGAAATGTTTATTAATCAGTTTGGTCCTTTCAAAGAATTGCCAGAAGACGCATTTAATATTGAACGATCAACAGACGAAACAAAGTCTGATTAATTGGCGCCTCTTAATCAGGTGAACATGCACTAAGGGGAAATAATGCAAAAAGAAATATTTTTAGCATCTGAAGGAGATGCTTGGTACCAGAGAAATAAGGCTAGTTTTGAAAAGCTAGCTGATGACCAAGATCTTATTGCAGAATTTATAGCTGCTCAGGAGATTTCTCCTGAGCATGTGCTTGAAATTGGCTGTAGTGACGGACGAAGATTAAGTATTTTTAATAAAAAATTTAATACCACATGTAGCGGAATTGATGTTTCTACAGAAGCAATTAACGCGGGTAAAGTTAATTACCCTACGATTGATTTACAAGTAGGATCTGCTGATAAGCTAGCCTTTAATGATGAGCAATTCGATTTAGTAATAATTGGTTTTTGTTTGTACCTTTGTGATCGAAAAGACTTATTTCGTATTGCAGCTGAGGTCGATAGAGTGCTGAAGGATGGTGGATATGTCGTCATTCAAGATTTTCACACACCCTTTGCATATAAAAATAAATATTCACATTGCGATAATATATACAGCTATAAAATGGATTACAGCAAATTATTTAGTTGGAACCCTGCCTATACACTATTATCGTCAAATATTACTAGTCACAGTGGATTAGCTTTGAGGGTACAACCGGATGAACGTATAAGTATTAATTTGCTGTACAAAAGTATTGAAAATGCTTATCCAGATAAGCCAGCATTTTAGTTTTTATAAAAGTAAATAAGTATAAAGTTCAAATAACATTATAGGTGGAAATTTGGCTGAAAAAATCATAGTCAATGAGTTGGCAGAAAAAATAAATCCAGATATGCGATTCATCTCAAGTCATAAATGTAAAGGGAGTTCTCCTTCCAAGCCTGCATTTTTTTATCATATTCCTAGGTGTGCAGGTACCACATTCGAAATTTCAGTCAGCTCGGCTGTATTAGGTATGGAAATTGTTCTTGAAAAGGAACAGGAGAAAAAAGTAACGCTACCAAAAGTTATGCGTGTAGCTGGCATGGCACAATTAGAGAGCTTAGCGTTGCATAATCAACCATTTATTATGTATAGCGGAGTATTGCCTTACGGCTCGCACAAACTCATGGATAGAATTCCATGTGAACTGTACACCATTATTAGAGAGCCTTTTGAGCTTTTAGTGTCACGCTATATTTCAGAGTGCAAAAAGTCTAGTCAAGAAGTTAGTGAAGTCGGCTTTGTTGAATATTTTTCGCGCAGTGAAAATACAAATACTATGTGTAAACAGTTACACCCCAAAGCTTATCTATACGAATCACAGGATCATGAGTATCATGATGCGCAGGTAGTTATTGATAACTTAAAGCAAAATTTTACGGTTTACTCCACAGTAGACGATGTTATACCTATGATGGAATCGTTTTTATCGCGTTATTCATTGCCAAATGTTGTGGTAAATACACTGAAAAAGTCTGATATGACGGAGTTTAACACTGCTGTGACTGAACTTGACACTTTAAAAGGTAAAGTAAAAGCATTAAATGCAGATGATTACCTTTTATATGAGCATGTTGCTGCTGCACCAAAAATTCCTGAATTAGATAAAGTTGGCGAAGGCGTTGTGTCTGATGTGAGCTGTTTAATTTGGGACAATAGTACAGACGGTATGCCGGATATGCGTGCCCACCCAATGCAAACGCAAAAGGTTCTAGCCCATTTGTACGATGTTGCCACTCATGGCTTTAATCCGAAGCACCTTTACCAATTATCTATTGATGGGAAGTTTTAAACTAGCATATTCAAAGGTAGCTACTCAATTGCTTGGCTACCTTTATAGATGATTTAATTTAGACTTTTATCTGATCCAAATTACACTCTGCCAGTTGTTGTATTCACCAATTGTCATATTGTCTACCCCATTAGTAAAGTTTAGTAATGAATCAGCTCTCCCCCAAGTATCACCATAGGCAAAATAGTCGTAGCATAGACTGCCTGTTAAAGTAGAGTCATGTTTCATAATGCCAAGTTTCACAAAGTCGTTTTTGTGTAAACTTGTAGGACCAGGATCTTCTAAGCTATCGGTTCCATCGCAAGTACTTCTTACTTCTGTGTTTATATATATCGTATCTTTGTAAAGTTGGCCATTTCCTATAACTGTATTAACAGGAGAAGATTCTAAGTTGTAAGCTAAAGTTTGGTTGGCTACAGGGAGAGTTTGTCGAATGTCACCAATTTTTATTTCTGTTCCAGTAACAGTACCAAAAGACACATGCCATCCATTTGATAAAGCGCTAGTAGTTTGTTCGGGTGTTGGTGTGTATAAACCTAGTTCATTACGATTATTAAATATGGCAACGCGTGTCCAGCCGCCGCCATCACTTTCCATATCGCAATATGCTTCGAATTCCTCAATAGGTCCTGCAGCATCAGGGTCAAGTGTATATATCCCGCTTGGAATGCTAGAGTTATTATCTAATAATGCTTTACATGAAGTGCCAGATTCAACCTCGGGTACAGTTGGGCCTGTATATTCAGTATAGCTTCCAAAGTATTCAAGTTCATCAATTTGAACGAGGTTGGTAGAGTGACCAGTGACAGCTTTTAATCTGATATGTTTAGTAATTAGTGGCGTTGTCAACTCAAATTGACCACCTCCTTTAGTTAAAGATAATGTTTCGTGATTTGTAAAATAGAAGCCATCTGTAGAGGTTTGAATTATAACATCTTTAGGTGATCTAGCTTGATATGTAGAGCTCATTATGATGCTAAAGCCTGTTACGATAGCTAACTTCTCAAAGTCCACTTGAAGCCAAGGTTGATAATCAATATATGAAATCCATGTTCCTCTATTTAGCATAGTATCTGCATATTCGTTAACTTTAGTGCCACCGAAAACATAACCATCGAAAGCTGCTTCAGGGCTATCGTAAGAATAAGTAAGGCTTGCAGAATAGTTTGAAGCAGTTAAGTTATTAGTACCTATTAAGGCAATATTAGTGTTGCCTATAGGGAAGTTATCGTAGTATGAGGTATATCTAAGGGTCATGGGATCCCTATCATAGTGTGTAATGTCGTGTGCAAAGACAAAACTCTCAACCTCTAAAAGGTTAAGTACTTCTGGCATATGATTTGTTTCACTATCATATGATGTTTCTTCAGTCATGATTATGTGGCCGAATGTAGTATCTAGGCCAGAGCTATTAATAATTTCTGATTTCAGTCTATAAGAGATGTTACCAACTAGATGGTCAGCTATATAGCCAGCCCTTTCTGGTTGATAAATAGCTACATAACCAATAATTTCCGGAAGGTAAGTGTCACTCGTTTCTTCACCGAAAATAGTTGTTCTAAAAGAGTGACGTGTTACGCTGGAGGCTCTTGTTGCATAAGCAAAACTGTTGTTTTGCGTCTGGTTTGATAGAAAAATAGCTGGCTTGCTCGTGAATGGTTCGCTGAAGTATACGTCTAAACTCCCTTGGTTTTGATTTATGGTTCCCACCTCCCAAATACTTCCATCAGGCATAGTATAACGACCAGTTTCTAGAACTAGATATGGAATATCTTCGTAACTGTGCCCGCCGTCTAAATAAGGCCATTCCTTAAATTTTATTTCAAATGAGGTATTATCAATTTTGTTAATTGAAACTGTTCCAGGATCTTCATCTGCATATGTTGGAACACCAGCAATAATAACGGGATTAGTAAAAGAGCTAACACTAATGGTTTGGGGGTCAGAGTTAACATTTATTTTATTTAGCTCGATGGTTTGTGAATGTGCAGTTGTTGTCAATAAACATGCATAAGCGAAAGCAACATATTTTTTATTATTAAACATCATCCTCTCTTACCTCTTAAATGAAATAGCAACAGTTAATGCTTTAACTGTTGCTTAAAAGAAGTAATATTGTAGTTTGGTTTTTGTTTACTTCAAGTTAACGATAACTCTTGCCGTCTTATTAAAAGGCGATAAGGTTACGCGATTAGTTAATGCTGATATGTTTAGTATTGTTTATTTGTTACTTAACTCTAAGCTAGAAAGCCAATCAATAGCATCCTTTATCAATTGTGGGTGCTGTAAGGGCACTAAGTGATGGCCTGACTCTATGGGAATATATTGGCCTCCAGCGCTATTCACTACTTGTTTGCTCCACTCCGTACCTTCTTCCATCCATTGTGTTAAAACTTCTTCATAGTCTGGATTATCATCAATGCTTTGTTGTTCAAAGTCGCTGTCAATAACGCTCACAGGTATGCTGGTAATAAGTGGAAGATTGGCAACTAGGTTCAAGTCATCATGATAGTTGGCAATTTCTAATGCTCGGGTTTGTTGTCGGTCAACCAAAATACGTTGTTGCGATACTGCATCAAAATATGACCAGTCCATTAATGCGCTGCTTCCTTCATCAAGCAAACTTTCTACTTCAGTACGTTCGGCAATGATTTTATTTTGTGTGCGCTCAGTCCATCCACCTTCTGCTAAGTATGGCAATAGGTCGTTAAGCATTTCTCGGTAGTAAGTGACTGGAAAATCTTGGTACATTGCGATGGAGTGCGGAAGAAAGATGTCAGGGTCAATCCATAACATACCGGCTAGATTGATAGCATCATCTTGGCCGTATTTTTGTTCAAACAGGCTTGCAGTAATATTGGCACTGGAAAATGCGACTAATATCACATTATTCTCATTCAACTGTGTGAGCGTTTGATGCAGCACGTCGGTGAAGTGTGTATATGAGGTTGATTCGTTAAAAGTGCTCCACGCATTTCCTGGGCGGTCAATCGCAATAACTTTGTAGTCTTCAGCTAATATTGGCTGTAGTAATGAAAACCACGCACTGTCACTGTGATAGTTCTTGTTGGGGCCAGACAGTAAAACAATAGTTGGTTTTTCAGAACTGTCGCCCATGGTTCTGATATGTAATGTATTTTCACCTACTTTTATTAGCTCAGAGTGCTCAGGTAGCGCAGGTTGTTCGGCTGATTCAAAAAAGGATAAGATCTCATTTGATGTGTCAAATACTGAAAACTGCCACCGATGATCACCATGCAGAATAGAATACAGATTAGTTTTTACATTCCCGCTCCAGTATGCTGTTAGGCTTGTACCTTGGTTTATGTTTTTTTCTAATGGATTGGCTAGAGAACCATTTTTTTGCGCTAATAAATTAATTGCATCAGGTGATGAAATTAGTCCAAAATTTGGGTGCGCTAAGCCTTGGTAGGGCAACACATTATCTTGTTTTGCGTGCACCATCATATAGGATGTTGGCTGTTCAATATTGCATGACTCTGATAGTTGCACTGACATGGGTGAACCTACAGAAGCTAAAGCCTTAAACTTATGACTGCGATTACATAGTAAGTTTTGAATAAATAAGCCACCTTGTGAAAATCCAGCAGCGTAAATTTCACCTTCTTTTATTGAGTATTCATGACTAATGTTGTCGATTAAGTCATCAACAAAGGCTAAGTCATCAACACCTAATCGATGAGGTTTATTGCAGTTACACCCTTCGTTCCATTCAGTTTCTTTTGCATTTGGGTAAGCAACAATGTACTCGCTAGATAGCTGTTCAAAACGACTCATATTTTGCATTTCGCCGCCATTACCGCCAGAGCCATGAAAAGCAAAAAGTAATTTGTATTGATTAGTGGGTGAGTAATTATTGGGCAAACTTAAAATATAACTTCTATCTCCTAATGTTAATTCATGAGTTTCGTTACTAACATTATTGTTAGACGATGATTGATTACAGGCAGTTATCAACAGTACACTAGATATTGCTGCAATTTTTTTGACTAAGTTTGTTATTTTACAGATTGGTAGATTAAGCATAGCGCCTCCTTTTTTTTCTAGTAAATAACAAACATTTTTAGAAGCGAAGTCTGTTATGTGTTCTAATCATGATGTATACATGATTTATTTATTACTTATTAAAATACATAATAAAAACAATAGGTTGATTTGTGAGTAGTGTGGTTGTAAATAAGTGTTTAATCGATGATATTGAGTTTGATTCAGATAATTTAATGCTGAAGCGGGGAAATGAAACCCGCGTACTTGAGCCAAAAGTAAAAGCGTTACTCGACGTACTGCTAAGTGCAGAAGGCAACTTAGTTACCCGAGACCAACTTATTGAACGAGTTTGGCATGGGCGAGTTGTATCTGATAGTGCAATAAATCGAGCTGTATTATTGTTACGGCGGCATTTAGGTTTTTTTAATCAAGAAAAACAGTTTATTGAGACTCGGCAAAGAGTTGGATACCAGCTTAACGCTTCAGTCACTTTTACTTCAGCAGAACAGAATAAAGCCACTGCGGGTGAGGGTACTTCACACAAATTAGCTAATAATAACGAGCAGCCCTGTTCAGAAGCAGCACAACAAAAAGCGGCACAAGTACCTGAATTGGAAATTTGTACTCAAATAACGAATAAGCAATTTGTTGTAAGTAAAGCCGCACGTATTACTTTATTAAGTATTTTAATGATGGCCGTGCTGTTGGCGCTATTTTCACTATTGACCATGGAGCAACCGCAAAAAACGGAGTCTATTGATAAGCGCACTCGCGTTAGCTTCAGCGACATTGAATATAATATTAGTACTACTACAAATGCCGATAAGTTGCTGTTTGAAAGGTATGACGAAATAACAGGATATGCTCAGCTTTGGTTATTTAATGCGGGTAGTTCAAACAGTGAAGCGATTACTCATGAAAATGAATCAGCAACAAGCGGTAAAATTAGTCCAAATGGTGAGCAAGTCGTTTTCAAAAAAGTCACTAATGATACTTGTCGTGTAATATTGCTAGACTTGATCTCTAATGCTCGACAAACCTTATTTGATTGCCCAATGGATAACGTAACTACTTTTCAATGGCATCCTACTCAGCCATTGCTGATATACAGGCAACGGCAAAATAAAACAAAGCCTTATGCTATTTTCAGCTATCACCTTGAAACCAAACAAACTCGGCAACTTACATTACCTAACGACAATACCAATACACAGGGAGATTATGCATTTGCTATTCACCCCAATAATGAAACATTAGCGTTTGTAAGATATATAGACGCAAAGGAAGTAGAACTTAACTTAATAGATTTAAATACGCTTAGTGCTATTCACCAGCAATTACTGCCGCATAAACCTTCACACGTGCAATGGCACCCCAATGGTGAGCAAATATTAATGAGTGAAGGCGAAAAACTTCTGAGCTACGACATTAACAAACATCAACTAAGCGACTTTTTATTTGTAGGGGAGGCAATTCAGTCTTTCTCTGTAGTTAAAAATGGCGTAGACAAACTGCATTTATGGTTTAGCAATATTCATACAAATAGTCATATTCTTACGCAGAAATTTAGTGAAGATATCTCTCATGTATGGCAGCGAAGCTCGCAACTTGAACTCATGCCAAGAGTTAGCCCTGACGGAACAAAGAAAGCGTTTTTATCTAACCGCAATGGCGAGTTGCAAATTTGGATTGAGCACAATAATCAAGCTGAACCTTTAACTATTACATGGCCATTTGAATTGCACTTTGTTCGATATGAGTGGTCGTCAGATAATACCACGCTATTATTGGCCAATGACGGTGCAATGTATTTGATAGACACCCAAACTGAAACCTTAAAGGAAATAGCAGATAACAGTGCGCAGGCTTATGTAGCAAACTTTACTGATCAGATTGAAGACAAGCAACACATTATTTATAGCAGTACTAAAAGTGGGCAGTGGCAACTCTGGTCATTAGACTTAGCAAATTCGCAGCATACTCAACTTACCCAACGTGGCGGCTACAGTGGACGGATATTTAACGATAAATTAGTGTTCAGTAAATTTAATCAGCCCGGGCTCTATATTAAACCCCTTGGTGAAAAAGAAGAAGAAATGCTGATTGAAGACTTTGATATCGTTAACTGGTTAAATTGGCGCATCATTGAGAATGATGTTTTTTACTACAAACCTGAACAAGGTATTTGGCGCTACAATTTAATTAATAAGCAGGAAGATCAAGTGCTTAAGCACACGCCTAACTTTGTTCATCAGTATGACGTGAAGATGGAAAATAATAAGGCCAACGGCGATTATATTCTTTACGTACAACGTCAGCCTAGCAAGGGTGACATTATTCAATTGACATTGAATTAGATCATACCTAGTTTGTGTGGCTTACTGCCAATACAATTAGGGCTGATAAAACTCAGCCCTAATAACTAATTCGATTCAAGATTATCGATTAGTGCCAAGTTCCTTCTTGTTGTTGATCAGTATGGTTTAACCACACAGTACTATGCCCAGCTGCATCTTTTTCCGCTTTAAGAGACTGGTTGTCACGACTATTAGTAGGAACACTAAAGTGCCAGTTGTTACCTAGCATTTGGCACATTTGTTCTCCTTCATTCCAAGTGCCCGTTTGAGGTGATATTGACCAAGCTCCAGAAGATGCGTTTTCACACGCATGTAGATAGGTGTAGCCGCACTGCTGGTCGTCCCAACGGCCATTGCCCCATTGAACGGCACAATCTTGATCGCCAGCGTTATTAGGCTCTTGATTATCCCAGCTCCAGATACCTGCGGCTAAGCGACCGTCGTTAGGAGACATATCGTCAAGGTTTACAATGTTTGCGCCTTCTTTAAAAAAGCGAGTTACATCACTTGCATTGATTAGGTCGGCGCTACCACCAGTAAATACATCAGCAATACCGCCTACTGTTGTTCTGTCTTCCCAGATTCGGCCAATCTCGCCTAAACCTGTAAATGCGGTCGTTTTCCAGTTGGTATTATTAACACAGCCACCGTCACCCCACAGAATAACTTTTTTCCCTTGGGCAAGTACTTGTGCTTTTGTTAAGGTTGAAGGAATTGCGCCACAGCCGTTACTTCTGTATATCCACTGGCCAATTTTGTCATTAATTTGATCATAGGCTTTGTCATGGCGTCCGCTCATATGATCTTCTACATATAAAATAAGTACTTGGTTTTCGCTGTCGCTGCTATTTAACCAGTCTCGTACTTCGTTCAAACCTTCAGTAAAATACTTGTCATTAATGCTGCACACACCGTGGCACATTAGTAAACGCTTAGGGTATGAAAAAAGACTTTCCATTTTTGTTGTCCAATGCACGTCAATTTCTATAAAGCGTGCGCCAAGCCTCAATTGGTCATGAATGCTGTACTTTTGTTGAGGATCAAGATAGCGGCAACCCACAGAGAAATTACAACTCCGATACACTTCTGAGTTATAACTGTTATGGGTGCCTGGAATATTATTGTCGGCGATAGGGGCATCAAGATCGACTAAACGTTGTAAGGCTAATGCTTTGCCTTCCCAACTGTTTTTAAAGTCATTTACGCTGCCTGCGTGAGCTTGATTTGAAATACCAATAGAAGCTAATCCTACTGATGCGAACATGGTGGCTACTGCAATTTTTGTTATTTTTATCATGCTAATTTTATTATTTTTTTAAGCAGGTCATGATTGGGACTGCAGTAATCAGCGGCCTGAAGCTGTTTAACACCCTCCTAGTACCATCCGTGTTTTGGCAAGATATTCTGTGTATCTAAACCAATGTCCTCAATACTGCTGAGTAAAATCTATACAACATTGTTTCGTAAAGAAAGATGTATAGATGCCCGTAGTTACTAAAAGGTTAATATAGTGAAAATAAATGTAATTTATACCTGTTTCTCTTTTAGGGATAGCATTGTGGATGGCACATCTAGTTAGTTATTTAGTCAGTTAGTTAGTTAGGTAAGCTAGCTGCTGCACGCGCATCGACATGCGCTTGATAGCGCTCTTTTAATATACTCATATCATTAGGGAATTTTTTATACAAAGCCATGTAAAAAATAGACATAGTTTTGTCGTTTTTTAGTTTTTGTAAATAGTTATAAGCTTCATATGCGGAGTCAGTTCTGGAGCCTGAGCTAAGGCGCTTTAAGATTCTATTTATTTGACTAGTTAAGTTTGGCGCTAATTCACCGCCTTCTCTTTCCAGATCAATCATTAAAAGCATGACATGAACAATAGAAGGTACGCCATAGCTGGGGAACAAATCTAATGCACGGTCGATTGCTTCAATCGCTCTATGTTTGTAGGCAGTTGAATAAAACTCTTCATATAAAAACATATCGGCAATGGCAACGTGTGTCCATGTAAGGTACGAAAGCTCATAATCATGTTCATATTGAACACGCAATTTATCTAATTCTTCATATTTAAACAGGTCAAAATTTAAACCAAATAGTTCATCCAAGTATGCTTGGCTTAACGACTTGTCACCTAAAGCGAGTGCCTTGGGTAGTATCAAATTTAATTTAATTAATGCACTTTTATAATTTCTGTCTTGTCGTAATTCTTTTTTTATATCATCCAGCTTAGTTTGAAAGGCTGTAAGCTGCGCAAGGCGAATGTCATCTCGTATGGTTTGAATTTGTTTTTTGGTTTCTTGCTGAGCGGCTTCTTGCGCAATTCGATTAAAGTTCGCTTCAAACTTTGCTAATTCTTTTTCAAAGTTTGAATCCATGGTTTCATTTAGTTTTATAAATTTTTCATCAATAGTTCGAGTGGTTTGGTCGTGAATATTTTGAGTGACATTGGTAAATTGGGTAATCCCCATAAAAGATAGAATTAATATAATGACTGCCACCCAATTACGTAATGATTGTAATTTTTGATTTAATTCATGTGATACATCGCTAGATATTTTTTTTACAGTAATATTTTCAAACTCTTGCTTAGGAACGCGATAGTACGACTCTTCAATGTCTGACTTAAGTCGTTCTATCACTTCTTCAAGATGAGCAACCCTTTCTTTTTCTTCATTTTGTTCAATACTGCCTTGGCTATTGGGGTGATCGTCTTTTCGTCTATTTTGCTTGGGAGGGGTCTTTAGGGGTACATCTTCACTTGCCGTTTTTTTAGTAGGTTCGTCGTTATTCGCTTTCATGATACATTTTCCACGGCATTCGACTACGTGAACATTAGTATTAATTATAGTGCAAATATGGTGTCTACAGTTCTGCTACTTTAGGTATCACTAATTGGACTGGTTTGGGGTTTTAAATAAAATACTTTTTTGTTTGTCGGTCATTGCGTCTACTTTCTCAAACTGATCTTCAATGGCAAGCGCGCGCTTTACAGCAGCTCTAGTGCTTATAGAGTCAATCCATTGCTGTACATGAGGGTAATTATTGATGTTTATTTGCTGTCCTTCCCAATTCAACGCCCACGGAAATGCCGCCATATCTGCGATAGAATATTCATCGCACAAATAGTCTCGCCCTTTTAGCCTGTTATCTAACACACGATACAAACGTTTAGCTTCTTCAATATACCGATGTTTTGCGTAGGGAATATCTTCCGTGGCATATTCAACAAAGTGATGGTTTTGTCCTAGCATTGGCCCAAAACCGCCCATTTGCCACATTAGCCATTCAGTTACTTGAATACGTTTAAGCGGCTCAGAAGGAAAGAAATTACCTGTTTTCACCCCTAAATACATTAGGATGGCAGCAGATTCAAAAATATTAATTGGATGGCTGGCATACGCTGAATCTAAATCTACAATGGCAGGAATTTTATTATTAGGTGATATTTTTAGAAAATGTTCATTAAACTGATCACCCTCTAATATATTGATAGGTATGATTTTATAGGCAAGCCCACACTCTTCTAACATGATGGTTATTTTATGCCCATTTGGGGTGGGAAAATAATACAATTCAATCATAATAAACCACAACCCTTAACTGGTTAACTTAGGTAAAGTATAAATTAAATAATAGCTTCCATATCGGTTATCCAAAATAATAAGTATGAAAGAAGGAAATATATGTGAAAATTTTTTGGTTGGTGTTAGTGCTCAGTATGCCAATGATTCAAGCCGCAGCGGCTCAAGCAAAGCAGTCAGACTGGACGAGCCTGCCTCAGTCAGAACTAGTCTATATGCAATTAGATACAGGCTTGGTTGTTATTCATTTAAGCCAAAGTGTTGCGCCAAAACACGTTGCGCAGTTTTCCAGTTTAGTTAAAAGTAGATTTTACGATAATAGCTCGTTCTATCGTGTAATTGATGGATTTGTAGCTCAAGCGGGTAAAGCCGAAGAAAAATCGGATGTGCCTACATTGCCGCCAGAGTTTACTCGTACTATTCCAACCAAGTCAGACTTTATTTCAGTGCAATCCCCCGCATTTTTTGCTGATGAAGCAGGGTTCATTAATGCGTTTGCGGCAGGCAAAGATAATGAAACGAAAGAAGAATGGTTAATTCACTGCCCGGGGGCGCTAGCCATGGCAAGAGGCACAGCTCCGAATAGCGCAACGTCTGACTTTTATATAGTTATTGGCCAAGCACCACGCCACCTAGATAGAAATATGAGCATTTTTGGACGTGTAGTTTATGGCATGGAGCATGTTCAAAAAATTAAACGCGCCTCTTTAACGAGTGTGGTGTCACAAGGTGGGGTTATTAGTGACAAAGCAAAACAAACGAAAATTAAATGGGCTAAATTAGGTGATGAGCTGCCTAATACACAGCAATTAACACTGGCAGTACAAAATGTAGCTGCAACGCCATTCCAGCAGCGGCTTCAAGACGCAAAATCCTTAAAGCATGAATTTTATGTCTATCCGGGATCGTCGAATATAGACGTTTGTTATTACCAGCCTAAAATAAAGGTTGATAACATTTAAAACCAAGCAAAAGACTCAAGTAACTGGTTCGTTTGAAATAATTAGCATCCATACATGCGCTTTCAAATTGATGGGCTATGATTACAGAGTGCGGAAGAAATAATTGGGTACAGCCAGTTTAAGTAATAAACAGTAGGGAGTGTGCATGAATAAGCCTAAGAGTGACGTACTTGTAGTTGATGATGATAAAACAATTAGAGAGCTTATCAGTATCTCGTTAAGTGGTCAGTTTACAATTCACGAAGCGGAGACAGGCGAAAAAGCACTTGAAATGGTTAATACGCTAAACCCATTAGTTATATTGCTAGACATAAATTTAGACGGTGGTATGAATGGTAAAGAGGTGTGCGTAAAGTTAAAAGAAAATGAAAGCGAGACACATCCACCTGCTATCATCTTTATTTCCGCTGACGATAACGAAGAAACCATTTTAAAATGTTTTGAGGTTGGGGCAGATGACTTTATTGCAAAACCCTTCGATTTAGCAAAATTTGTGAAAAAGATTGAAGTGCTCTCTGTTCATCAATCGTTAGTTTGGAAATTAAAAAGCAGCGAAGACGAGCTCACCTCTCTAGTTGACACCTCATTCAAACAAGCAGCCAATTATGGCGCTGCCCTTAATTTAGTAAAATCAATGAACTTGTCTGACGATGAAGCGGAGTTAGGCAGGCTAGTATTCCAATATTTAAAAAGTAGTGGGCTAGCAAGCGCCATCATGTTCAACTCGGGCGACCAGCAAGTGTATTTCGACTCTAAAAATACGTATTGTAGTCCTATAGAACAACAGGTCTTTGAGTTAACCGCATCTAAAGGCAGACTGTTTAAATTTGGTAATCGAATGATGGTAAACGACAAGCATGTGTCGTTACTTATTAAAAACATGATGCCAGAGGAACATGCGGACTACGGCATATTTATCGACATCATAGCGGTGTTAATAGAAGCACTGGAAGCGAGGTTTGTTGGGCTAATTAACGAAAGGCGAATTAAAGCAGCGCAAGCATCGATAGTTGAACTTATTGATGATGTAAAAGTTAAAGTTGCCTACATGCAAGAATCGAAAAGAGAAATGCTAAATAAAATAGTGAGCGAAGTTAGCTTATCGTTTCACCAATTAGAGTTAACGGAAGTTCAAGAAGCATTTTTCAATGACCTGTTAGAAAAGTCCCTCACCGATAATGATGAAGACAGCAAAGTGTTTTATGACCTACGCGACAAATTACAACTGGCAGCTGAAAGCCTTCAAATAGAAGAGCGAGAAAAAATAGCAAAACCAAGCACATCAGGTTCAAGCGATGCAGGTCAAGATGTTGAATTATTTTAGCTTTTCAATAAGCTAGGGTGGCCTTAACTTACTAGCAAAGGTTTCGGGAAACTGCACCCAGAGCAATTGAAATTATAGCAATTGAAAAATACATCAAGGCGACAAGCCACTGAACCATTTGGGTTTAGATAAACTAAATGATTGCGTAAAAGCGTGCAGTCTACAATACTGCGTTTTTATGTAAAACGGGCATACAAAATAACATTATCTTAAACTTATCTAAGTACATCTCTACAGCATAATTATTGTTAATCGCCCTGAGTAGGAAAAACCGCATTAATTTTGTGTTGTTATTGCTACTGTATGAGTGTTCTTTATATCCTTAATCAGATATACAGCATAATAAGCACACCAAACGTAAGAGTTGAACGCTATTAATGAGTTTCAGAAGGGTAAAAAAGAATGGATAGCATAAGTTTTTTCGAACCTTATGGTGATATGTTGTTTTCTTTGGAGGACGTAAATGGTTTAAATAGGCGGATATGTGAAGGTGCTATAGAGGAAGCGTTAAAGCGATATTCACTATTAGTTGTATATGTTGAAAGGCCTTTTAACAATAGAGATGCTGTCCAGCTTGATTTGTCAACATTTAATAACACAGATGTACTTTTGTTTGATCAGTTTTCATGTGTATTTCATGCTGATTTGACTGAAGCGAATAAGGGAGTCCACACCATCTATAAGCTATTTGAAAACTATGAACACTTTTGTGTATTTTTCGCTGACGGCCGTACGTCGGATTAATTTGTCGGGTGGCGCTTCGCTTAACCGACCTACGTTTAACCAACCGACGCTTAACCCATGTATAAGGCTTTCTCCGCTACACTGCTATTGTGATTGATTTTTTATTTTCATTGATGAATATCACTTTGTTGTAGAATATTTTTTCTTTGCTATAGGCAACTTCATTAATAGTGCGTAAAATGCCCGCCAACGCATTCAAATACATTTTTGTTAATTCCAAACAGAGGAACGTATATGTTAACTCGTGACATGAATATTGCAGATTTTGATCCTGAATTATGGCAAGCGATGGAAGATGAGGTTACTCGTCAAGAAGAGCATATCGAGCTAATTGCATCGGAGAACTACACTAGTCCTAGGGTATTGCAAGCACAGGGCTCACAGTTAACAAACAAGTACGCTGAAGGTTATCCGCATAAACGTTACTATGGCGGGTGTGAGCATGTAGATATTGCTGAAGACTTAGCGATTGCGCGTGCAAAAGAATTATTTGGTGCGACTTACGCAAATGTGCAACCACATGCTGGTTCACAAGCGAATTCAGCGGTATTTCAAGCGTTATTAAACGCGGGTGATACGGTACTTGGAATGAGCTTGGCGCATGGAGGTCATTTAACACATGGTTCGCATGTAAACTTTTCAGGTAAGCTGTATAACGCTATCCAATATGGTCTAAGCGAAGAGACAGGCGAAATTGATTACGCTGAAGTAGAGCGTTTAGCACTTGAACATAAACCTAAAATGATTATTGCGGGTTTTTCTGCATATTCAGGTATTGTAGATTGGAAGAAATTCCGTGAAATAGCAGACAAAGTAGAGGCATACTTATTAGTTGATATGGCTCATGTTGCTGGTTTAGTTGCTGCTGGTCTTTATCCTAACCCTTTACCACATGCTCATGTTGTAACTACAACTACTCATAAGACTTTAGCTGGCCCGCGTGGCGGCTTAATTGTTTCGGCTTGTGATGATGAAGATATCTACAAAAAATTAAACAGCGCGGTATTCCCAGGTGGACAAGGCGGCCCGTTATGCCATGTAATTGCTGCTAAAGCTGTTGCGTTTAAAGAAGCATTGCAGCCAGAATTTAAAGACTACCAAGCACAAGTATTGAAAAACGCTAAAGCAATGGTAAGTGTTATGCAAGAACGTGGATATAAAATTGTATCTAATGGTACTGATAACCACTTATTCTTAGTTGACTTAATTGATAAAGATATTACTGGTAAAGATGCTGACGCTGCTCTTGGCCGTGCGTATATCACAGTGAATAAAAACTCGGTACCGAATGACCCACGCTCGCCATTTGTTACGTCTGGATTAAGACTAGGCACACCTGCAATTACACGTCGTGGCTTCAAAGAAGAACAAGCTGGTATGGTTGCAGGGTTTATTTGCGATGTAATTGATGGCTTGGTTAACCACCCTGATGATGAGTCAGTGGTTGAAGCAACTCGTGAAAAAGTAAAAGCATTATGTAGCGAGTTTCCTGTATACGCATAATTCGTAATACTATGTACAAGCATAACCATTAATATTTCGGCCGCATTAGCGGCCGTTTTTGCTTCAATTTGTAAAATAAAGTAATAAATAGAGAAACAGCGGATGCATTGCCCTTTTTGTAGTACGCACGAAACTAAAGTGATTGACTCTCGTTTGGTTGCAGATGGCCACCAAGTTAGGCGTCGTCGTGAATGTTCTGATTGTAAAGAGCGTTTTACCACCTTTGAAAGTGCTGAGCTTGTAATGCCTAAAGTGGTAAAACAAAACGGCTCGCGTGAACCATTTAATGAAGACAAGCTGCGCAATGGTATGCAAAGAGCGTTAGAAAAACGCCCAGTTGATACTGAAGCAATCGAGCTAGAGATTAATAAAATATTTGCCAAGTTAAGAGCCACTGGCGAGCGTGAAGTAGATAGTAAGTTAATTGGTCAATTCATTATGGAAGGGTTAAAAGAGCTAGATAAAGTGGCGTATGTGCGGTTTGCTTCGGTATATCGTTCATTTGAAGATGTGAAAGAGTTTGGTGAAGAAATTGCTAAGCTTGATCAGTAAAAGCTAATCAGTAAAAGCTAACCCGTAACAGAACTAGCAATATTAAATGAGCTAATATAATGCACTTTAATAAATTTGATTATGAAATGATGGTTCGTGCCATTCACCTTGCAAAGCAAGGGCAATTTACTACATCGCCCAATCCTAATGTTGGCTGCGTGATTGTAAAAAATAACCAGATAATCGGTGAGGGCGCGCACTTTTATGCGGGTGGCCCTCATGCGGAAGTTAATGCATTAAAACAAGCTATGGCGCAGGCGGAAGGTGCTACCTGTTACGTTACGCTTGAGCCATGTAGTCATTACGGCCGAACACCGCCATGCGCTAAAACATTGGTGGATGCCAAAGTAGCAAGAGTGGTGGTTGCAATGGTAGACCCTAATCCACAGGTCAGTGGTCGGGGATTGTCAATACTTACTGAGGCAGGCATAAGTGTTGATACTGGATTATTAACAGCGCAAGCGGAAGCGCTTAATCCGGGCTTTATCAAACGAATGAAAACAGGTTTACCGTTTTTAACGGCAAAATTAGCAATTAGTCTTGATGGTAAAGTGGCACTTGAAAACGGCCTTAGTAAATGGATCACAGGTCCAGAAGCCCGCAACGATGTTCAGTTACACCGTGCGCAATCGTGCGCAATTTTGTCAGGTGCTGATACTGTGCTTCAAGACGATGCTAAGTTAAACGTTCGTTGGCAAACACACCTCAAATTAAATGCTATTGATGAGCAGTTAAGAAGGCAGCCGGTTAGAATTATCATCGACAGCCAGCATCGCCTAACACCTGATTTAGCGTTATTTTCTGTATTAAGTAAAATCGTGTTGGTGCGTACTAAGCCTGATAATCAATCAACCTGTCAATCTAGTTACCAATGGCCTGAACATGTTGAAGAAGTTGAACTAGAAGCTAATTCGCAAGGAAAAGTAGATTTAACTGCGTTACTAACATGGTGTGGTGCTGCGGGGCTAAATAATGTTTGGCTTGAAGCGGGCGCTACGTTATGTGGGCAATTTATGCAGCAAAACTTAGTTGACGAGTTAATTTTATATCAAGCAACAAAGTTACTTGGCGATAAAGCCTTGGATATGCTTACACTTGCCCCCATAAGTGATATGGAAAACGTATTACACTTTTCAAAAACTGAATTAACACAAGTGGGGGATGATATGAAGTATCGCCTTATTCCTCAGTCCAAAAGATAAATTTAACACATTAAAAGGTTCACTGAATGTTTACAGGTATCATTGAAGCGGTTGGCTCGATTAACTCAATCCGTCAATATGGTGATGATTTTCGCGTAGAAGTTGCAACAGGTGAACTTGATTTAAGCGATGTTAATTTAGGCGATAGTATTGCCACAAACGGGGTGTGTTTAACCGTTGTGGCGTTTAATGAAAATACGTTTGAAGCTGATGTTTCTGTTGAAACCATTAATAAAACAGGCTTTGCACATTACAGTGCTGGACAAACTGTTAACTTAGAAAAAGCCCTTTTACCAACCACCAGACTTGGTGGCCACATTGTTAGTGGGCATGTTGATGGTGTTGCAAAAGTAGAAAAAATACAGAACTTAGGGCGGGCTGTAGAATATTGGTTGTCGGCTCCCTCCCATTTAACTAAATATATCGTTGAAAAAGGCTCCATCACTATAGATGGCATTAGCCTAACAGTGAATGATGTTGAGCAAACGCAATTTAAATTAACGATTGTGCCGCACACAGCGCAAGAAACAACAATTAGCCAATTAAAAGTGGGTAGCTTAGTTAACCTAGAAATCGATGTGATGGCTAGGTACGTTGAAAAGCTACTAACGCATAAAGAGCAGTCTTCAACAGAGCATAATAAGGATAATGTGACGATGGACTTATTATCTCGCTCTGGCTTTTTGAAATAAATTTTAAGAAAACTATTAAACATTTTACTCTACACAACTAAACGCAAATATAAGGTCTAAGATGTCACTCAATACCCCTGCAGAACTTATCGAAGATATCAAAAATGGAAAAATGGTTATCCTAATGGATGATGAAGACCGTGAGAATGAAGGTGATTTGATTATGGCGGCAGATTATGTCACGCCAGAAGCAATCAACTTTATGGCAACACATGGTCGAGGTCTTATTTGCCTTACACTGACTAAACAGCGCTGTCAGCAGTTAAATTTGCCATTAATGGTTGATGAAAATAATGCGCAATTTTCAACTAACTTTACGGTATCAATTGAAGCCGCAGAAGGGGTAACAACAGGTATTTCGGCAGCTGACCGTGCTCGCACTATTAAAGCTGCAGTGGCAAGAGATGCAAAACCCAGTGATGTTGTACAGCCAGGGCATATTTTCCCATTAAAAGCACAAGATGGTGGTGTATTAACACGCGCAGGGCATACGGAAGCTGGCTGCGATTTAGCTCGATTAGCTGGGCTTGAGCCAGCCGGTGTCATTGTAGAAATTTTAAATGATGACGGCACAATGGCGCGTCGTCCAGATTTAGAAAAATTTGCTGAAAAGCACGATATTAAAATGGGCACAATTGCCGATTTAATTGAATATCGTAACCATAACGAAACTACAATAGAAAAAGTGGCGCAGTGTAAATTGCCAACCGAGTTTGGTGATTTTGATTTAACAACGTTTAAAGACACCATTGATGGCCAAGTACATTTCGCATTGTCAAAAGGTGAAATAGAGCCTGAAAATGCGACCTTAGTGCGTGTACATTTACTAAATACATTCAGTGACTTATTATTATCAGACCGTTCAGTCAATCGTAGTTTCACACTGCAAAATGCCATGCAGCGTATTCAGAAAGATGACGGTGTGCTTGTGTTACTTGCAGAGCACGACACTACTGAAGATATTATTGCACGGGTTAAAGCGTTTGAAGCAGAAGATCAGGGCGTGGCTCAACCTCGCGCTAAGTGGTCTGGAACGTCAAGAAACGTAGGTGTTGGTTCGCAAATTTTGGCTCAACTTGGCGTTAAAAAAATGCGTTTGTTAAGTAGTCCTAAAAAATACCATGCGCTTTCAGGGTTTGGTTTAGAGTTAGTTGAATACGTTTCTGAATAAAAGAGTAGTGATGGTGATAGGCGTTATGTTAAAATGTGCGCCTTTTTGTAAGTCCGTTAAATACACCCGTATAATTAATAAGGTATCCAATGAAGGTAATTGAAGCAGGCATCAACGCTAAAGGTAAGAAATTCGCTATTGTTGTAGCACGTTTTAATAGTTTTATCGTAAATAGTTTGTTGGAAGGTGCAATTGACGAATTAAAGCGTATTGGTAGCGTTGCAGATGAAGATATTACTGTGATCCATGTACCGGGTGCTTACGAAATGCCAGTCGCAGCGCAGCGCGCGGCTAAATCAAATAAATATGATGGAATTATTGCGCTTGGTGCAGTAATTCGCGGTGGTACTCCGCATTTCGACTATGTTGCAGGTGAATGTAATAAAGGCTTAGCCCAAATCTCATTGCAATACGACATCCCAGTTACATTTGGTGTTTTAACTGTTGACTCAATTGAGCAAGCGATTGAACGCGCTGGCACAAAAATGGGTAATAAAGGTGCGGAAGCTGCATTAAGCGCACTTGAAATGGTAAATGTACTAGAACAAATTTAGTGGAGTAATGAATGAAACCTGCTGCTAGACGCAAAGCAAGATCATTGGCGGTTCAAGCCGTATATTCGTGGCAAGTTAGTGGTAATGCTATTGCTGATGTAGAGCATCAGTTATTACTTGAAACCGACACAAGTAAAGTAGATGTAGAGTATTTTAAAGATATTATTCGTGGTGTTTCTGTAAATGCCAATGAATTAGATGAATTTGTTAAGCCTCATTTAGATCGTCCATTTGACGATGTAGATCTTGTTGAAAAAGCGATTTTACGTGTGAGTGCGTATGAATTGAAATTTCGTCAAGATGTACCCTATAAAGTGGCCATTAATGAAGGTATTGAGTTAGCAAAATCGTTTGGCGCTGATGATAGCCACCGCTTTGTTAACGGTGTACTTGATAAAGCTGTTAGACGCATTAAGCGCTAAGTTAAAAATTATAGCCTGAATGAATAATTGTTATTAGTTCAATTATCAACAGGCTCGAAGGAGAGCCGACGTAAGTCGGCTTTTTTATGTATGAAAGAATTTGATGTAATTAGAACATATTTCACGAATCGTGGTGCGTCACGTAAAGACGTTGTTTTAAGAGCCGGAGATGATGCTGCTGTAGTCAAAGTAGCGGCAGGAAATCAGGTTGTTATTACGACAGATATGCTATGCGAAAATGTGCACTTTTTCTCTTCTACACCTGCTCGCGCAATTGGGCATCGTGCCGTTGCTGCAAATTTAAGTGATCTAGCAGCCATGGGCGCAACACCTGCTTGGATATCAATGGCGTTATCTATTCCTTCTGTTGACGAAGAATGGTTAAAAGAATTCTCAGACGGTGTTTTTGAAGTTGCAGAGTACTATAACGTTGAAGTGGTCGGCGGTGATACAACGCAAGGGCCACTAACGATAACCATTTGCGCAAAAGGATTAGTGCCAGATGATACGTATTTAACCCGTTGCGGAGCAAAGCCAGGCGACTGGATTTATGTCACGGGTAGTTTAGGCGATGCAGGGGTAGCGATTGAATCAATTAATGGCAAGGTAGAGATTGAGCCTAAGCACAAGAATTATTTGATGAACCGTTTTGAATACCCAACGCCTCGGGTTGCTGCAGGTGAAGCAATAAGAGGTATTGCCTCGTCTGCGATAGATGTATCTGATGGTATTACATCAGACCTGCAACATATACTAACGCGCTCTAAAGTAAGTGCTGAAATTGATGTAGAGAAGCTACCAATGTCTAAAGCATTACTAGAAACAGTTGGAGCTGAAGAAGCATTAAGATATGCTCTATCTTACGGAGATGATTACGAATTATTATTTACCGTTCCTGAAGATAAGAAAGGTGGTTTAGACATCAGCTTATCGCAATTTGGTTTAACCGCCACTTGCATAGGACAAATTAAAGGTGGCGATAGTAAACTACAGCTGACGCGTGGTGGCACCCCTTTTATTTTTAATCATTCTGGCTTTGAGCATTTTTCTCAGAAATAAGCAGGACTAATATGTCTAGAGACGCCATAAGAAATAAGTTTAACCTGTTCGATATTAATCACTTTTTAGCATTAGGCTTTGGCTCTGGCCTCTCTCGATTTGCACCAGGTACGGTGGGAACGATAGCTGCAATTCCACTTTTTTGGTTTGCAAGTGCACTTTCATTACAGTGGTATTTAGCAATAACCGCTGTAATGTGTGTTGTTGGTGTTTACATTTGTGGAAAATGTGCGTTTGACGTAGGTGTTCATGATCACCCCGCTATTGTGTGGGATGAGTTTGCAGGTTTCTTCGTAACGATGATTGCCGTACCAAGAGAGTGGCATTACATTTTAATTGGTTTTGCGTTATTCCGCTTTTTTGACATTATTAAGCCTTGGCCAATCGGCTTTTTAGATAGAAAAATGCGTGGCGGATTAGGGATCATGGTTGACGATATCCTTGCAGGTTTTTATGCCCTTGTTGTAATGCAAATAATTATTTACTACCAACTATAGTCAAAGTGCATGGGGGCCGTTCAAAGGTTGTTTAGACTCGCTTTACTGCTATTTTTATTTGCTTTTTATAAGCCGCTATTTGCATCGATTTATGATTATGATGTAAAGGAATGGAATACTTCTCATGGCTTATCCTCGCAATCGACTCGTGCTATTACCAAAGATGAATATGGCTATATTTGGGTTGGCACATTATATGGCTTAAATCGTTTCGACGGTGAGCGGTTTAAGTCATTTCAAAAGAGCCAATCAGTTCCTTTACCGAGTAATTGGGTTTCTGAGCTGTTTACTGATAACGATGGATACGTTTGGATTGGCACAAAAAATGGCTTGGCTGGTGTTGATCCTACAACGCAAGCATTCACGCAGTACGACATTACCGGTCATGTTACTGATATTTTACAAACCCCTTCTCATTCTTTATATGTCGCTGCTGAAGGCATCTATATTTTCAATGGCGGTACGTTTACCAAAGTAGACACCAATAATGCGTTAGTAAATCAATTAGCTTTGTCGCCATATGGTGTGTGGGCAGCAAGCGACTCTGATATTTTCTTATTACAAAACGGCATTATGGAAAAGTCGTTACCGCTGCCTGATTATTTAAAACATGCCATTATTCACGATTTGCTTTGGGATGGCTCAAGGTTACTGATTGCAACAGAGCGTGGTATCTACCAAATGTCGGTGAATGGCACGTTTACAGTTTTTCCGTTACCTACACTTGATAGAACAATCGTATATCGAATGATACGAGATAAGCACGATGCTTTGTGGGTTTCTGCAATGGGACAGCTATTTCATAAGGAGCCAAACAAAAATTGGCAAGTTGTACATAGTGAGCATTTGGGGCATGCCCCTTGGTTTACTGACTTGTATTTAGATGATGAAGGTGTCATGTGGTTAGCAAGTGCATCGGATGGCCTATGGCGGTCTGAAAAAGGCATTATTTCACGCCATCAGGTCAATCATTACTCAAGTGTTATCTCTAGAACATTGGCCGTTTCAAACGAAGGCTTACTTTGGGCCTCGACTCAGCAAGGGTTAGCTGTTCAAGATAAACATGGCTATTTTAACATTGTATTAGGGTATAAAATGTTAAATAGGCGCGTTGTGCACACCATTCATTTTGAGCCTGAACGCGTGGTGATGGGAACGGAAAATGGGGTCGCTATTTATCAAAATGGGAAAGTGCTAATCCCACCAAGTTTAACTGAAACGTTAGGCAAAGAGGTTCGGATTATTGAGCCAGATGAAAGCGGGTTTTGGATTGGCTCGAACCGTGGGTTAATGCGTTATCAAAATGAGACACTGTCAACACATACGCTTTCAAGCACATTGCCATCACAGCAAATTACGGCCGTGCGAGAAATTGATGAGCAATTGTGGGTAGGGACTAGCCAAGGATTAACAATTGAAGGTGATGCGCGTTTTAATGCGATTGAAGGTAATGAAAGTGTAAGCACTGCGTTTATTACCACTATTCAGCAATTGGATACGGGTGAGGTTGTTGTAGGTACGCTGGAAAATGGCATGTTCGTGCGTAACAACGATCAAGAGTGGATGCATTATGACGCTACAAATGGTTTGCCGTATGGCTCAATCATGGCAATGTATCAAGATAAGCAAAACAATCTATTATGGGTAAGTACATTAAAAGGCATCTACCGTATTGAATTTGCTCAACTCATCAAGCAAGTTGAGCATATAACCACACAGGAAATTCTTACCGAATTCGACAGGCAGTTAGGGGCAGAAGCTGGGCGATGTTGTAATGGGTTTGGCGATGGTAAAATTGTGCCATTTAACAATAGTTTGTGGTTACCTACAACGCGCGGTATTGTTGAGGTTGAACTATCTCAAAAGCAACGTATTTTACCTAAATTAAATCCACTGATTGAATCTGTAAATACTAAAGATCATTCCCAGTACATATTAACACGCACAAATATTCCTCTTGATGTTGAAGAGCGAGACATCAGAATCGCGTACACTGCAATCGACTATATTTCGGCACAAAATCACCAGTATCGCTATCGTATTTTGCCACTAAATAAAGAGTGGGTTTATGCGAATAAAAGGCGTGAAGCTATTTTTACCAACTTACCGTCAGGGCAATTTATTTTTGAGGTGCAGGCAAAAAGAAAAAGTGAAAAATGGAGTAACGCCGAAACATCTTCTTTAAGGATTAGTATAGATAATCGTTTCTCTGAAACGATATTTTATCGAATCATTATTATCCTGATGATTTTTTATGGACTATACCTATTTTTTAAAATTTTCAAACATCGTGAGCAAGTTAAAAATAAAAACCTGAAGCAATTGGTTGAAGTAAAAACCCGTGAGCTAAAAGAAATAAATACACAGTTAAATAATGCTAACTTACAGTTGCAAGAAAACAGCCAAAAAGACGAATTAAGCGGGTTGCGTAACAGGCAGTTTTTATTAGAACAATTACCGAAAGATATTGAGCATTTTCAGCGTAATCGTGAAGCGTTAATGAAAGAAGGTAAGAGTATTGCGGTACTTGTTATCGATATTGATCTATTTAAACATGTTAATGACACCCATGGCCCAGTGGCGGGTGATATGGTGTTACAGCAGTTTGCCGCACTACTTACCGCTGAAACACGTGGTTCGGACTATGTTGTTCGATGGGGTGGGGACGAATTTTTAGTCTTGTTACGTGATACGCAGGCAGAGAATGTAAAAGAGTTTGTTGGTCGTTTAAATACAAAAGTTGCTGAAGAACAATTTATGCTACCAAAAGGTGGAACGGTTAATATTACATGCTCTATTGGTTATGCATTTTATCCTTTACCAATGATCGGTGGGCAATTAGTTGACTGGGAAGTTGCACTTAACTTTGCAGATTTAGCGCTTTATAAAGTAAAAGAAGAAGGCCGTGATGGGTGGGGAATTATTGAATTTGATGAGCATTTAGACGCATTCGAATTTGAAGATAGCAAGCATTTAGAGCAGCAAACGAACGAGTTGGTCGCTAGTGGCATGATTAAATTTAATGTCCATTTAAGAGCGAAGCATGATTAGTACCAACGTCAGTAAACATATTTAACATACTCAATTTAGTCAGTATTGGTTTATAATGCCTCGAATTAGTTTTTATGCTTTTCTGCATAGCATTTAAATACACGCATCATAATTTAATCTAAATTCAGCAGGATTTAGATTCATTTAACATTTAAAGCATCGGTAGGTAGTTAATGAGAATCGCATTAGGCATTGAGTATGACGGTAATGCTTATTATGGCTGGCAAAGACAGCGCGAAGTGATAGGTGTTCAACAAGTGGTTGAGGAGGCTATTTCTAAAGTCGCAAATCATACGGTTGAAATATTTTGTGCTGGAAGAACTGATGCGGGTGTACATGCAACTAATCAGGTGGTGCACTTTGACACGACATCAATTCGCGATAATAAAGCATGGACAATGGGTGTGAATGCAAACCTGCCTGCGAATGTTGCGGTAAAGTGGGCGACAACTGTAGATGAAGATTTTCATGCGCGCTTTTCTGCCACAGCAAGGCGTTATCGCTATATCATCAGTAATACCAAGCTAAGGCCCGGTATTTTAGGCGCAGGTTTGAGCCATTACCATCAAACGTTAGATGTTGAAAAAATGCATCAAGCAGGGCAGCTTCTGTTAGGTGAGAATGACTTCACGTCCTTTCGTGCGGTTCAGTGTCAGTCAAAAACACCATTTAGAAACCTCATTCATTTAAATGTATCGCGCTTTTCTAGCTTTATTATTATTGATATTAAAGCCAACGCATTTTTACATCATATGGTAAGAAATATCACTGGTAGTTTATTGGAAATAGGGATGGGGAATAAGCCAATTAACTGGATTGCAGAGGTGCTTGCTGCTAAGGATCGTAACCAAGCGGCAGCAACAGCAAAAGCCGCTGGACTATATTTAGTTGAAGTTGATTACCCAGAAGAAATTACGCTACCTTACTCGCCAATTGGCCCATTATTTCTGCCAGATGAATAACCCATAGTCAGTTAGCGTATAAATTGAACGTAAAATGAACGAATATAGTGCTAAATTCGGATAACGTTTCATTTAACGCTAAACTACTAAGACCAGTTTTAAGTATAAATCTATTTACAGCTATGTTTTAATTAGCGGCTAAATTATTCTCTTTTCTAAGAGAATAAGCACAATAAACAACATTTTATTATATATATCTGATTTTTGATGTATGAAGCCTGTTTGAGAGACAAATATGAGCTGGATTGAAAAAATTCTACCAAAAACTAAATCATCACGACGTAGAAATATTCCCGAAGGGCTGT
This sequence comes from Flocculibacter collagenilyticus, assembly GCF_016469335.1. Lineage (NCBI taxonomy): Bacteria > Pseudomonadati > Pseudomonadota > Gammaproteobacteria > Alteromonadales > Pseudoalteromonadaceae > Flocculibacter > Flocculibacter collagenilyticus. The sequence goes on along the minus strand of NZ_CP059888.1, from coordinate 2,432,635 downwards.
GGATTAAATGTCCGGGATGCGATGCAGCACTCTATAAAACCCAAGTAGATGAACACCATGGTGTTTGTCCTAAATGTGATTTCCACATGCGCCTAAGTGCACGAGATAGAATTAAGCACTTTTTAGATGCGGGCGAGCAAGTGGAGTTGGGTGAAGAGCTTGAGCCACAAGATTTATTAAAGTTTAAAGATTCAAAGCGCTACAAAGACAGAATCGCCGCAGCGCAAAAAGCAACAAATGAAAAAGATGCAATGGTAGTAATGAAGGGCTCGGTTAAAGGTGTGCCTGTTGTTGTTGCATCGTTTGAGTTTACTTTTATGGGCGGGTCGATGGCATCGGTAGTGGGTGCTCGGTTTGTAAAGGCTGTGCAAACGTGTTTAGAACATAACTTACCTCTTGTTTGTTTTTCAGCTAGTGGTGGTGCACGGATGCAGGAAGCGCTAATGTCGTTAATGCAAATGGCAAAAACAAGTGCTGCACTCGCTAAAATGTCTGAAAAAGGATTACCTTATGTGTCTGTATTAACAGATCCTACAATGGGTGGTGTATCGGCAAGCTTAGCGATGTTAGGTGACATCAATATTGGTGAGCCAAATGCACTGATTGGTTTTGCAGGCCCGCGTGTTATTGAACAAACGGTAAGAGAAAAACTCCCTGAAGGATTTCAACGTAGTGAATTCTTATTAGAACATGGCGCCATAGACATGATCATTGATCGTCGTCAAATGCGTGAGAAAATATCTGGCTTACTTGCAAAATTAATGAATTTGCCTTCTGTGTCTCAGGAGCATAGAATCGCATAATTAAATGCGAAATCATCAGTAGTGTAAATTTGTAAGTAAATGACAGAAATTAATCAAAGCCAATCATTCAATACGCTGGATGATTGGCTTTCTTATTTAGAGCGTATACACCCCAATGAAATAGAATTAGGCCTGTCACGAGTCAAGCATACAGCTAGTACTTGCGACTTACTTACTATTCCCAGCAAAATTATTTTAATTGCCGGTACAAACGGTAAAGGCACTACAGCGCGTTGTTTAGAATCCATTTTACTGGCTCATGGATATACTGTTGGTGTTTTTTCTTCGCCGCATATTCATACATATAACGAAAGAGTAAGAATTAATGGTGAAATGCTGCCCGATAATGAGCACATTTCAGCATTTCAAGGCATTGAAGATAAACGTGGCGAAACCAGCTTAACGTATTTTGAATTTGGTGCATTGGCTGCACTTTGGTTATTTAAAAAGCACGAAGTTGACTTTATATTGCTAGAAGTGGGGTTAGGTGGACGATTAGATGCAACAAATATTGTTGAGCCGGATGCAAGTGTGATCACAACGATTGGATTAGATCACACGGACTGGCTGGGAGACGATATTGAGCAAATAGGTTACGAAAAAGCAGGGGTATTTAGAGCAAATAAACCCGCAATTGTAGGTGCGCTTGCTGCGCCTAAATCGATTGTTAATTATGGTAATGACATTAATGCGCAATTGATTGAAGTGGAGCGTGATTATTCTTTTAAACTAACTTCAAGTGAAAATTGGCAGTATAACTATCACTTACAAGATGATACGAACGCGTCTGTTGAGTTTTTATCATTGCCCATGCCGAATATTCCCATTCAAAATGCCGCTACAGCCATTACGACTTTATTGTCACTTAACTTGACGTTAAATGAGCAGAAGTTAATTGAGTCAATATCCTCTCTTACAGTTGAAGGACGGATGCAACCGCTTCTTAAGCAACCTGCATTTTATGTGGATGTTGCTCATAATCCGCAATCAGCAGAATACTTAGCGACACAGTTAGATAAGATGCGAGCTAATAAAGGCAAGATCATCGCAGTTGTTGCGATGTTAAAAGATAAAGATATTGAATCGACTTTAGCGTGTTTACTCAATGTCATCGATGAATGGATTGTGGCGCCTCTGTCAGTACCACGTGGCGAAAAACAAACTCGGTTATTCGAATATTTATCAGAAAATACAGACACTAACATTCAACAAACTGCTAATCTAAAAGAAAGCTGTGAGCTTGCATTGCAAACTGCAAACAAAAACGATTTAATCATAGGGTTTGGCTCATTCTTTACTGTAGCTGAAATTATGTCTGAACTGGAGAATAGGGATATATGACACCTGAATTGCGTAATCGTTTGGTTGGTTTAATCATCATTTTTGCTTCGGGAATTATTTTTATACCCAATATCCTTGATGGTAAAAAAGAAACCTTTAAAGATGACTTTAAGACCATACCTGATAGGCCAGAGTTTAAATCTGTTGCAAAAATAAACCGTTTTCCTGAGCAAGAGTTTCAAGAAAAAATAGCACAAGTGAAAACGCCTATCGATACTGATGTGGCGCTTGATGATACATCGTCAGCAGATACGCCTGCCCAAAACACACCTGCGCAGGCACAAAAAGAAAAAACCGAATCAATTGAAATAACTAAGCCTGCCACTTCAGACTCTGCGGTTGTTAAAACTGGCGTAATTGCAAAAGCAAATACTCCTAAAGCTGAGCCAGCGCAGCCTGTTGTTTCTAAATCTAATAATGAAGCTTATGTTGTTCAACTAGGCAGCTTTAGACATAAAGCAAACGTTAAAACATTAGAAGATAAGTTACACAAAGCGGGTTACATTACTTTTACTCGGCCGATAAAAACACAGTCAGGTTGGTTAACAAAAGTATTTGTTGGCCCAGAGCTAAACGAAGTGAAGTTAACGGAAGAATTACCGCAATTAAAAGCACTTACAGGAGTGAGTGGTAAAGTGACTCGATACCAACCTGCAAAATAAACTGGTAAGAGGCGTGATGATTTTGATAGAATGCGCCTCAGTTTACTAACTGGCAATTTTTTAATGGTCTGGATAGATTTCGTCATCATTGGCATTATTGGGATCTCTACACTGGTAAGTATAGTGCGGGGATTTGTAAAAGAAGCTATATCTTTAGCAATATGGATATCTGCTTTTTTTGTCGCTAGCTATTTTTATGAAGACTTAAGCGTTTTACTCTCTAACATTGGAGAGCCTCTCCTTCGTAACGCGGTTTCAATCACTATTCTTTTTATCGCCACGCTTATTGTTGGCGGTCTTATCAATTACGTTATTGGTCAACTTGTTGAAAGAACCGGGTTGTCAGGTACTGATAGAGTGCTTGGTATTGTCTTCGGTGGCCTTCGTGGTGTGCTCATTATGAGCGCAATATTGTTTTTCCTAGATGTGTTCACTCCTGCACCCAAAGCAGCTTGGTGGCAATCATCGGTATTAATCCCAGAATTTGGTTTCATAATTGAATGGTTTTTTGATTTCTTAAAAGACCATTCAAGTTTTATACAACGAACATAAGATGGTCTAAGTGAGGAAGCATTCATGTGTGGCATTGTTGGTATTGTAGGAAAGTCGCCGGTTAATCAGGCATTATATGATGGATTAACGGTTTTACAGCACCGCGGCCAAGATGCCGCTGGGATTGTAACAATTGACCAAACTAATACCTTAAAGTTAAGAAAAGCTAACGGGTTAGTAAAAGACGTTTTTCATACAAGGCACATGAAGCGTTTACAAGGTAACGTAGGCATTGGTCATGTTCGTTATCCTACCGCAGGTAGCTCAAGTTCGTCGGAAGCTCAACCTTTTTACTCTAACTCTCCTTATGGCATCACACTCGCACATAACGGTAATCTTACAAATGCAGTTGAGTTAAAGCGACAGTTATTTGAAACCGCACGCCGTCATGTAAATACAACGTCAGATTCAGAAATTTTACTTAATATCTTGGCGCACGAGCTCACACTTAAAAGTGATGAAGTTTTATCGCCAGAAACTATTTTTGAAGCTGTTACACGCATGCACCGAAAGTTGAAAGGGGCTTATGCAGTTGTTTCTGTGATTATGAGCCACGGTATGTTGGCGTTTAGGGATCCTAATGGTATTCGCCCTTTAGTGTTTGGTAAACGTGAAACGTCGAGTGGTATTGAGTATATGGTTGCATCAGAGTCTGTAGCGTTAGACGCGAATGACTTTGAATTTGTTCGCGATGTAGCTCCCGGTGAAGCCATCTACGTGACATTGGACGGGCAATTACACACGAAGCAGTGTGCTGACCATCCTGCGTATTCTCCTTGTATTTTTGAATATGTTTACTTTGCTAGACCAGACTCAACCATCGATAAAATTTCAGTCTACGGTTCTCGCGTAAAGATGGGCGAGAAGCTTGGCGAAAAAGTCAGTAAAGAGTGGTCAAATGTAGACATTGATGTAGTAATACCTATTCCTGAGACATCATGTGATATTGCATTACAAATAGCGCAAACATTGGATTTACCATACCGCCAAGGCTTTGTTAAAAATCGCTATATTGGTAGAACGTTTATCATGCCCGGGCAAACAGAGCGTAAAAAGTCTGTTCGTCGTAAATTAAACGCAATTTCGGCTGAATTTAAAGGTAAAAATGTTCTATTAGTAGATGACTCGATTGTACGTGGTACAACATCGGGACAAATTATTGAAATGGCACGTGAAGCAGGGGCTAAGAAAGTGTATTTCGCGTCAGCGGCGCCTGAAATTCGTTTCCCTAATGTTTATGGAATTGACATGCCGTCAGCTAACGAATTAATTGCACACGGTAGAGATGTAGAGGCTATTAGCGATTTAATCGGTGCTGACGGACTTATTTTCCAGTCAATTGAAGACTTAGTTGCTGCTGTGGGGGAATGTAACCCTGAAATAAAGCGTTTCGAAACGTCGGTATTTAATGGTAATTATATTACGAATGATATTGATCAAGCGTACTTAAATCAGCTAGACGCGATACGAAATGACGCAGCCAAACACGCCAATCCTCAACCTATGGCCAATGGCTTAGAGCTTCATAACGACGAAAATTAAAATACGACGCTGATCTATTTTATTCGCGATTCTCTAAAAGCAGCAGGTTCTCTATGCTGCTTTTTTCTTTTATAGCCTGTCATTGTATCTAACTGTGTATCTAACTGTGTAACTGTACTTGTAACTGCACTTGTAGTTGCCTATGTAACTAGTTTACTTGCCTTGAGTCTGTTAAAAATAAGCGCTAACTTGTTGTTTTTTAAAAGTTTTTCTATTTTCATAGCTATTTTGAGAAATAGTTTTCTGAAAACACTAGAAAGTTCATAAAAAATTAGGCAGTCTGTAATAAATCATTGTCTAAAGTACATGAGTAAATAGCAGTTAGGAAATTTATGTTAATTCAGCGTCTCTACATTATTCTTGCCAGTATAATATTAAGCGGTTGTGCCGCCACCTATCCAGATAAAATAACCGTCTCACCTGATACACAGTTACTCGCTTACAATCAAATATCAGAAAATACACCAAAGCAGCTCGCACGATGGGGCGGGGTCATTGCGGATATAAAAAACGAAAAGAATAGAACAAGGCTGGAAGTCGCAAATTTTAAGTTGAAGTCATATGGTCGACCGATTGTAAATGATAATGTAGATGGTCGATTTTATGTATACACCGATCAATTTTTGGATCCGCTGGTATACAAAAAGGGACGTTCTGTAACGGTATTAGGAACTTATGAAGGGCTGACCGACGGAAAGATAGGAGAGTTTGAGTATAAGTTTCCTACATTAGTACAAGCTAAGGTGCATATTTGGAAGGAAATTAAAGAAGTTGAAATTGAGTATATAGACCCATGGCCATATTGGCACTATCCTTATTACCATCACAGAATGTACGGCCCAAAGTACAAAAAAATAAAAACACAACATAAGTCTAATAACGACAACAACATAAAAAATACAAAATAAAAGGGGTTGGCTTGTGAACTTAAGTAACCAAGTGTTCAATAGAAGTATATTCGCATTGCTCATTATTGGCTTATGTCAGACTTCAATTGCAGCGCAAGAAATTAATCAACTAGACGATATTTTAGCTAGCCCTATTCGCAGTGTTGATAACAAAGCGAGGGATATTTATCGTAACCCAGCTGAAACGCTGAGCTTTTTTGATATAAAACCAAATATGACAGTGATTGAGCTTTGGCCTGCTAGAGGTTGGTACACAGAAATTTTAGCCCCTTATTTGAAGCACGAAGGGCAACTAGTGTTGGCAGACTTAGCAAGCTATAACGGCACAGATAAGAAAAAAGCACATTGGTCAAAAATATCTCAACAACTGAAAACTAGAATTGATGATGATAGCGAGCATTTTGGTACTCCTAAACATGTACTTTTCGATCCACCTAAATCAGCTGACTTAGGTGAGAATTATGCTGACATGGTGCTGACATTTCGTAACATCCATAACTGGGATTCAGTGGGGGCGCTAGAAACGGTTTTCGATGCGTCTTTCAGGGCGTTAAAATCTGGCGGTATCATGGGCGTGGTAGAGCATCGAGCGGATACATTAGGCAAAAACGCCGCAGTGGCTGCGGAGGGATATACGGACCCTAATTATGTTATTGCTGTTGCTAATAAAGCAGGCTTTAAGCTGGTGGAGAGCTCAGAGATTAATGCTAACCCAAAAGATAGCAAAAACTACCCCAAAGGTGTTTATGCGTTGCCGCCTACCTTAGGCATGGGGCAAACTGACAGAGCAGAATATTTAGCGATTGGTGAAAGCGATCGAATGACTTTGAAGTTTATAAAACCGTAAACTGAACTACGAGATTGATTTTTTAGTGAAAGAAGTTTTTTATCAATTAACGCACCGAAAAATTGCGGCAATCGTATCAGGATCACCTGACAAGCCTGTTCTTTTGGCGCTGCATGGTTGGTTAGACAACGCAGGTAGTTTTGCTTTTATTCAAAATAAATTTCCTGATCATTTTTTTGTAGCGATTGACTTGCCTGGTCATGGTCATTCTGATCATAAATCGGCCGACGCCCATTATCACTTTTTGGACTGGGCAGAAGATATTTATCAATTAATTCAACATAATAACTGGCAAAATATCACTCTGATTGGTCACTCGATGGGAGGGATGATTAGCACTGTATTAGCGGCTTCATTTCCTGAGCTATTTATTAAACTGTGTAACATTGAAGCCGTGGGTGTATTGGTTACTCAACAAAGTAAAGTGCCTGAGCAAGTAAGGAAAGCGATTCTTAGTCGGCAAAAGCAAATATCTAGACAGAAAGTCACATATCCATCCGTTCAAGCTGCGATTAAAGCCAGAGTACTTCATGGCGATATTTCCGCTCAATCAGTTGAAAATATTGTAGTAAGAGGTTTGCTACAAATAAATACAGGCTATACTTGGCGAGCGGATAATCGTTTGCGTTCAGAGTCAATTATTCGATTAACAGAGCAACAAGCGGTTACTTTGGTTGAGGAAATTCAATGCCCAGTTCTTATTATCAAAGGTAGCAACGGCTATAAGATGGTGGAGCAAGGAATAGAACATTTTGGCAAGCACTATAAGTATATGACGTGTGAGGTGGTAGATGGTGGGCATCATTGTCATTTAGACTCGCCAGAGCAGACCGCCAAAGTAATTTTAGAGTTTGTGAATAAATAGTTAAAAAGCACTTGAATTAAATTGATGATTGAGCATCGCGCGTATTTGTGGGATTATTAGAGCAATAACTCAGTACCGCTTTAGCGTTTTTACGTCAAAAATGATGTGTGATTATTTTAAAAATTAGAATAAATATACGCTTGAGCATAGAAAATCTAAAAGTAAAAGGAGATTTGGGTGGAAAAAACGTGGCTTGAACATTACCCAAAAGGTGTCCCCACCGAAATAAACCCTGAGCACTATACAAGCTTGCTCGACATCATTGAGCAAAGCACCTCAACTTATCGTGATAGAGATGCCTATATTAATATGGGTAAGTCGATTACGTATGGCGAGTTAGATGAGAAAAGTAAGTGTTTCGCTGCGTATCTACAAAATGAATTAGGCTTAAAAAAAGGTGATCCTGTTGCCGTAATGATGCCAAATCTTCTGCAGTATCCAATTGCTATTTTAGGGGTACTAAGAGCAGGCTGCTCGGTTGTTAATGTAAACCCGCTTTATACACCAAGAGAGTTAGAGCACCAACTTACAGACTCAAATGCTAAAGCTATCGTAATAGTTTCTAATTTTGCTAATACTTTGGAAGAAGTGCTGGATAGAACACCAGTTAAACACGTAATTTTGACAAAAATGGGTGACAGACTTGGTTTTGTGAAAGGTGCGTTGGTCAACTTTGTGGTAAAACACGTTAAAAAGATGATTCCTGACTTCAGCTTGCCGAATGCGATTCCTTTTAACCAAACCTTAACCAAAGGTGCAAACTACACTTATACTCGCCCTGATATTTCAGGTGATGATATTGCATTCTTGCAATATACAGGTGGAACAACAGGAGTATCGAAGGGCGCGATGTTAACTCACCGAAATATGGTGGGTAATTTAGAACAAGTTAGCGCTTGGTTAGACAGCATGCTCATTAAAGGCGAAGAGTTAGTTGTTACAGCGCTACCGCTTTATCACATATTTGCGTTAACCGCTAACTGCCTCACATTCATGAAATATGGTGGTACAAACTTACTGATTACCAATCCTCGTGACATGCCTAATTTTGTGAAAGAGCTAGAGAAATATCCTTTTACTGCGTTAACGGGCGTAAATACGCTATTTAATGGGCTATTAAATACTCCTGGATTTGATGAGCTAGACTTCTCTAACTTAAAGTTTTCGTTAGGCGGCGGGATGGCTGTGCAGCGACCAGTCGCTGAACGCTGGCAAGAAGTTACAAAAACGCCTCTGTTAGAAGCGTATGGCTTAACAGAGTGTTGTCCTGCGGTAACTATCAACAGAACTACAGATACCGGCTACAACGGTAGTATTGGCATGCCAATTCCATCAACTAACATTAAGCTAATGGATGACAACGGTAATGAAGTTGCCGAAGGTGAGCCAGGTGAAATGTGGGTGTATGGACCACAGGTAATGAAAGGGTACTTAAACCGCAAAGAAGCAACCGACGAAGTGCTAAAAGATGGCTGGTTTGCTACTGGTGATGTGGCAAAATTTGAAGACGGATTGTTTTATATTGTTGACCGCAAGAAAGATATGATTATAGTATCTGGCTTCAACGTATTTCCAAATGAAATTGAAGAAGTTGTAGCCATGCACAGTGGCGTCGTTGAGGTTGCAGCTGTTGGTGTACCACATGACGTGTCAGGCGAAGTGGTAAAAGTATTCGTAACTCCAAAAGATGATTCAGTTTCCTCGGAAGATATTATTAACCACTGTCGAGAACACCTAACAGGGTATAAAGTACCAAAGTTAGTTGAGTTCAGAAGTGAGTTACCAAAAACAAACGTAGGTAAAATTTTACGCCGAGAATTGAAAGAGCAATAATTTTACGGCGTGTTGAATGCGTTAAAACATTGAAAGTCGGTACATAGTTACCGGCTTTTTTTTGCATCTAACAAATTGGGCAATACGCCCTAAACATTGTTTAGGAATAATTAATGTTAGATTTTCAGTTAATTGAAAATGTAGAGTCACTTAATGCGTTTTGCAAAAAAGCGAAACTAAAACCGGTATTAGCATTAGATACTGAGTTTGTAAGAACAAGAACGTTGTATCCTGAACTAGGGCTCATTCAGGCGTTTGATGGCGAGCAACTCGTCCTTATCGATCCCATTAAAGTTAGCGATTTGTCATCGTTTTGGCAGTTGCTAATTGAGCCTAGTATATTAAAAGTATTGCATTCATGCTCTGAGGATCTAGAAGTTATTAAGCATCAAGCCAATTTGATACCTTCACCAATGTTAGATACTCAAATTGCTGCGGCGTTTTTGGGGTATGGCGGTTCGGTAGGTTTTGCTGCCATGGTCAAAGAAGTGGTTGGTTTAGAGCTTGATAAAGGTGAATCGCGCACAGATTGGATTGCAAGACCATTGACGACTAAGCAATTGAATTACGCGGCTAATGATGCGTTCTATTTAATGCCAATTTACGAGCAGTTAGTTACAGAATTAAAAGCACGTAATTTATATCAGTATGCCCTAGATGAGTCTGCTTTGATGGGAGAAAAGCGAAATAATACAAAACCTTACGATAAGCTTTATACCGATATTAAAAATGCGTGGCAATTAAACCCTCATAGCCTTGCGGTATTGCGTGAATTGGCAGCATGGAGAAGAAAGCAGGCTGAGCGTAAAAATTTGGCGATTAATTTTATAGTTAAAGAACATAACTTATTTAATATTGCTAAACGTAAACCAAAAACAATGGCTGTACTACAAAGTATCCCGGGTATGCTGCCCAACGAAATTAAATTTCACGCAAATGCGATCCTAAAATGTGTCGCGGTAGGATGTGAAGTACCACCAGAAATGCGCCCAGAGCCTATTGAACGACTGATTGACTATCCTGACTATAAAAGCATGTTAAAACAATTACGTGAAGATATTAACGTTATAGCGAAGCGAGAGAGCATTCCAGAAGAAGTAATTGCCTCTAAGAAGCAAATCAATCAATTAATTTCTTATTTTTGGAAAGCGCAAGAAAATGAGCAAGATGCAAACAAGCCTGATTTGCTAATAGGTTGGCGAAAAGAGTTAGTTGCGCAAAAACTGCTTAAAACGCTTGGCCGAGAAGATGGCGAAGGGGAAGTAGGCCGTTAACGGTTATATCAATGATTTAGTTTGCTGCCGTATAACCTCAGAGTGTTTACGGCAGGTCACTAAAGTCTATACAACTGTAGTCTAAACAATTGTGAGGGAGGTATTCATCTCCCTCATTTACTTACTCATCTGGTAGCGTAACGTTTAGTTCAAGAACCGATAAATCATCATCTTTCTGTTCTAATTGAACGGACACTGAATCTGGGCTAATACCAGGTACATACTTGCTGATAACCTCTAAAATATCGCGTTTCATTTGAGGTAAGTAATCAGGGCCTGAACGTTGATTTCGCTCATGAGCAACAATGATTTGTAAACGCTCTTTGGCTAAAGAGGCAGTACTTTGTTTAGAAGAACGAAAATAATCTAAAAGTGACATCCTACCCTCCAAATAAACGTTTTAATATGCTCTTTTTCTCAACTGACAAAAACCTAAAGTCGATATCTTGTCCAAGTAAACGCTCAATAGCGTCTAGGTACGCTTGTCCAGCATCGCTGTCTTTGTCTAAGATAACGGGTTGTCCCGAGTTTGATGCATTTAACACAGCTTGAGACTCAGGAATTACACCTAGTAGCGGTATAGCTAAAATCTCTTTTACATCTTCTACGCCAAGCATTTCACCCTTTTCAACGCGCTCAGGGTTGTAGCGAGTTAGTAGTAAATGCTCATTAATCACTTCGCCTTTTTCGGCGCGTCTTGATTTACTCTGCAAGATACCAAGGATACGATCTGAATCACGAACAGAAGACACCTCAGGGTTTGTTACAACAATAGCTTCGTCAGCAAAATATAGCGCCATTTGAGCGCCCGCTTCAATACCAGCAGGTGAATCACATAAAATATAATCAAATTCTTCTGCTAACTCGTTAAGCACTTTTTCAACACCGTCTCGAGTTAGTGCATCTTTATCGCGGGTTTGTGATGCCGGTAAGATAAATAGATTTTCTACACGCTTGTCTTTAATCAATGCTTGCTTAAGGTTAGCTTCGCCATTAATTACGTTAACAAAGTCGTATACTACGCGGCGCTCGCAACCCATAATTAAATCTAAATTACGTAAACCAATATCAAAGTCTACAATTACTGTTTTTTTCCCCTTAAGGGCTAGACCTGTACCTATTGCAGCGCTAGAAGTTGTTTTACCAACGCCACCTTTACCTGATGTGATAACTACTATTTTAGCCATTGCCGTATCCTTTAGTCTAAATCTGAAATTGATAGCTTATCGTCTATCAATTGAATATAAACAGGCTTTTTCCAGTATTGGTCGTGTAGTGAATCACTTAGCCAATAGGTGCCCGATATTGAAACTAATTCTGCCTGTATATTGGAGCAAAAAATTCTTGCGCTTTTGTCACCTTGAGCACCAGCGATTGCTCGGCCCCTAAGTGTTCCATAAATATGTATATTGCCGTCTGCTATTACTTCTGCACCCGCACTAACAGCACCTTTTATAATTAAGTCGGTACCTTGGGCGTAAATTTGCTGTCCAGAACGCACGCTTTGCTCGACAACTTTAGCAGGTTGAAATACATTTTTTTCAACTACAACTTGTTCTACAACCGTATTTGTTTTTGCTTCGCTAGGGATGGGCTTAGACACCACTTTGTCTTTGCTGTAGGTTAATACGGCAAGTCCATTGTCTTTAGCGTCTTGCTTTTGAGCAGCAGTTCCCCCTGTAATACCAACTAGCACCATTTTTGTTGATGATACTAATTCTTTTATTGCGACAAAATCGATAGTGCTATTTTCTAATGTAGAAATATTAATAATGATGGGGGCGCGGTAAAAAAAGTTTGGTGCTTGAGCCAGTTTGTCCTCTAATGAGAGCTTTAAGCAGTCAAGATCGTAACTTTTCATATGTAAAACAGAGATAGTGAAAAGATTTCCTTTTAGCTCAAACGAAGCTTGAGACATATACTACGTAACCCCCTAATTCATGGCTTAACATGGTTGTTTTTATTATTATTTTACGAACAGATTAAAAAAACATCTACTCTCTGCAACGTTTCGTTGCATTTCTTATAAAAACTTCACCGTTGTAGGTGTGTAATTAAAGGGCTTCATGGTATAGTTTGCCATCTTTGAAGGCAAGAAAATAAAACGAGTGATTCGTGTTTTTACACGAGTATTTAGTATTTTCATATAAAGTAAAGATGCGATAGGTTAGTTATGTTGTGTGCCATTTATAAAAGTAGTGTTAAAGAAGAAACTTACCTCTACCTTCCCAAGAAAGACGATTTTTCTTCTGTCCCTGAAGCGTTACTTGACACGTTTGGAAAACCTATCTTTGTTATTATGCTCAATTTAGCAAAGAGAGAAACATTGGCTCAAGCTGATTTACCTAAGGTAAAACAAAAGCTTATTGATGACGGTTACTACCTACAAATTCCACCACCTAAAGAAAATTTATTAAAACAACACCTCGAAAATAACCAGCAACAAAAAGCAGGAAAATAACAATGTTGAAGATGTTGTCTTACGTTGTCGCTGCCATATCGTTGACTAGCCAAGTGGCCATTGCTTCAGAGCAAAAGCTATCTTTTAATGAATATGTGCAACAACTAAAAACTGAAGCGATAGAAAAAGGTTATGCTAAACCTTTAGTTGACGCTGCGTTTAAAAACGTAACTTATCGTAAGAAAGTAGTTAAAGCAGATAAAACGCAACCAGAATTTGTTCAAACGCTAGATACGTATTTGCCTAAACGAGTAAATAACTATGTAGTAAATAAAGCAAAAAAATTAGCAACTGAGAACAGAGAGTTATTAAAGCGCATATCAGACCATTATGGTGTTCAGCCACGTTTTATTGTTTCAATTTGGGCATTAGAAAGTAGTTTTGGTAAGCATCAGGGCAAAATTCCTGTGATTTCAGCACTGACTACGCTGGCTTATGATGGTCGTCGTGAAGCGTTATTTAAGAAAAACATCTATGCCGCATTAGATATTGCCACATCAGAAAAAATTAACATTCAAGACTTAAAAGGTTCTTGGGCGGGGGCGATGGGGCAAACGCAATTCATGCCAACCTCATATATGGCTTATGCGCAAGATTTTGATGGCGATGGCCGTAAAGATATTTGGCGTAGTAAAGCGGACGTGTTTGCGTCCATTGCAAATTATTTGAAAACTGAAGGTTGGGATAACTCATTAACATGGGGACGACAAGTTAAATTACCTAAAGAGTTTGATATGGCCCATGCGATTCCTCGTGGCACAAAGTCACGTAAAGATTGGCTAGAAAAATGGTCAAAGACTGAGCTGACGCTACCACAATGGAATGAGCTAGGTTTACGAAGGATGAACGGTAAGCCACTGCCAAATAGAGAAATTAAAGCTGCATTAGTATTTCCTGACGATAAAAACGGCAGAGCGTACTTAATTTATGATAACTATAAAACACTGATGCACTGGAACCGTTCATATTATTTCGCGACAACGATAGGCTATTTAGCAGATCGAATTAAAAACGGAATGCATTAGTTTTCTACTGGCTTATCTGTAGGCAGAAAAACCTATAGATAAGCTGAATAACTGCGCTTTTTCTTAAGCGGTGATCCTTACAACTTATCTTTATTTACTCATTTCAGCAATGCTTACGGAGTGTTGAATGCACGTTTATCATCATAAAAGTATTACCAATGAAGTTATTGAACTACCATCAGGGAAGGTGATCTGTATTGGACAGAATTATGTTGACCACATTGAAGAAATGAATAGTGTAACGGCTCCAGAAGCATTATTTTTTATTAAACCCACCACTTCTGTATGTTGTTTTAATTCCCCCATAAAAATACCTGTTGACCAAGGTGAATGCCACAATGAAGTTGAGATAACAGCACTTATAAGCAAGCCACTTAAGAATGCTTCCTTAGGTGAAGTTGAATCTGCAATATGGGGATTAGGTATTGGTTTGGATTTAACATTACGAGATGTACAAGCCAGATTAAAAAAATTAGGTAGACCATGGGAAGTGGCCAAGGGCTTTGACTTTTCAGCACCTTTAAGCCCTTTTGTACCATTCGAAGAGTTGAAAGTACACAATATTACACTCGACTCTATTGAGTTTGAATTACTTATCAATCAAACAGTTCGTCAAAAGTCGAATAGTAGTTTAATGATCAGGTCTATTTGCCAACAAATTAAAGAAATGAGTGAACACTTTACCTTATTGCCAGGTGATGTTGTGATGACTGGAACGCCAGCTGGTGTTGGGCCGCTGTATACTGGCGATAACGTTGTAATGAAACTGGCTAATAAATATGAATTTACTAGTCATGTTATAGCGGCAAACTAACTTCATAGATTTACATTTTAAAGATTTGATGCTCGGGTAGATTAACGCAGATTAGGTACCTAAACTCGTCAGTTTAGCATCGCATATATATACTCAATAAAGTAACGTTTTAAGTAGGTAGTAAAAATGACAAAACCTTTTTGGGAAGTAAAAAGCCTAGAAGAAATGACCGATCAAGAGTGGGAGTCACTATGTGATGGGTGTGCTAAATGTTGCCTACATAAATTTATTGAAGACGATGATGCAGAGTTGCAAACAACAACGCATATTTCAGAAAATGAAGATATGCATTTTACCAATATTGTTTGTCAGTACTTAAACACGAAATCTTGCGACTGCACCTGTTATTCCAAACGCACAAAGCTAGTGCCTGATTGCGTAAAGCTAACAAAAGATAATCTAAAAGATGTGTTTTACATGCCTCATAGTTGCGCATATAGACGATTACATGAAGGAAGAGGCTTAGCTTCTTGGCACCCATTGTTAAATGGCGGGAAAAAATCTGCAATGCACAAAGCGGGCATGTCGGTAAGAAATAAAGTCATTAAAGATAACGAAGTGTCGTTAGATGACTTTGAAGATTATATTGTGTTGTGGCCTTTGTCTGACATTGATTAAGGATGTTGGTTTAACCAACATCCTTATGCTAACGCAGTTAACGGTTTATTTTGGGCTTAACGACGTATTAAGTGGCGTTGACCCAATATTATCTTCTCTAAATTCCTTTACCCACATGTTTGTTGCCCCACATATTGCTACTGGCATCACAATTAAGTTCACAAACGGGATCATTGAAAAGAGGGTAGTGGTTATACCAAAGCCATAGCTAAGCCCTTTTCGTTGCGCAAGTTGTGATTTCATATGGTGGAAAGGCACTTTGTGATTATCAAACGAATAATCGCAATATTGTATTGCCATGTTCCACGCAATAAATAAAAACCAAATAAGCTGTCCTACCACGGGTATAAAAAACTGTAGAATAAAAAAGCCGATAGCACGTGGAATATAATAAGCCAGTTTTTGCCATTCACGACTTAATGTTCTTGGTACATCTTTGAGTATTTCAGTAAACCCTGCATCACTAATCATATGGCCTGTTAAATGTTGCTCAACCTTTTCGGCAAGTAGCCCATTAAACGGTGCTGCTATCCAGTTTGCAACCGCACTAAAAATATATGAAAACGCCATCAGAATGACAATGATAGCTAAGGGCCAAAGTAAAAAATGAATCCAACTTAACCAATCAGGAATATAGCTATCAAGCCATACAAATATTTGTTCTAACTGCAAAAATAAAAAATAAAATGCAGCTGCAAAAAGTATTAAATTGACAGATAGCGGGATAAGTACAAAACGCTTTAAGCCTTTTGTGGTAATTAAGGATAACCCCGAAATTAAATAAGACGCGCCACTTTGTTGCATAGTTTCTCTTATAAAAATTGTTAATGTGAGCAACCAGAATTCGGAATAAGCAATGCTGCTCATTGCTCCAAACTATTACCCCAAACTCTGATTAAGTAAATAAACAAAACGTTGAACATTGTGTTTGTCTACTCTGTTCTTCAAAGTACATTAATATATTACATAGCAAAATAGAGATACATTTAATCCTGAACAAAATTGTAACTTAAATACTTATTCATCATATTTTTATAATTTGATTTGCCTGAAACGTAATTTTTTACTTGAAAAAATGCTACTGCCCCCCATTTTACTTTTCAGCATATTTATTGTTTTGAGTTATTCGAAACAAGTTTAAGTTACATCAAGGTTGTTACAGGAGACGATTTATGTCTGAAGCGGCACATAAAGAAACACATGGCTTTCAAACGGAAGTAAAACAGTTATTACAATTAATGATCCACTCTTTGTACTCAAACAAAGAAATCTTTTTAAGAGAGCTTGTATCTAATGCGTCAGACGCGGCTGATAAACTTCGTTTTGAAGCATTATCAAATGGCGATCTTTATGAAAATGAATCAGATCTACACGTAAGAGTTAGCGTAAATAAAGACGCGGGCACCGTTACTATTTCAGATAATGGTATTGGTATGACACGCGACGAAGTGATTGAGCATTTAGGTACAATTGCTAAGTCGGGTACATCAGAGTTTTTCAAAAATTTATCGGGCGATCAGGCAAAAGACTCGCAACTTATCGGTCAATTTGGTGTTGGTTTTTACTCAGCGTTTATTGTGGCAGATAAAGTAACAGTAAGAACGCGTAAAGCGGGTGAAGACGCTAGTCGCGGTGTTGAATGGGAATCAATGGGGGAAGGCGATTTCTCAGTTGCGGATATTGAAAAAACTGGTCGCGGTACGGATATCATTTTACATATCCGTGAAGAAGAAAAAGAGTTTTTAGATGATTGGCGCTTACGCGGTATTGTAACCAAGTACTCTGATCACACCAGCATTCCAGTAGAAATGTTTGTTGAAGAAGTGCCTGAAAGTGAAGGCCCTGACGGCGAAAAAATTGAAGCAAAACCTGCACATTGGGAAGCAGTAAATAAAGCAACAGCGCTTTGGACACGTGAAAAGTCAGACATTTCTGAAGATGAATATAAAGAGTTCTACAAGCATGTAGGTCACGACTGGGAAGAGCCTCTGGTATGGAGCCACAACAAAGTTGAAGGTAAAACAGAATACACTAGCTTGTTATACATACCTGCACGTGCACCGTTTGACTTATGGAACCGTGATAAACAACACGGTTTGAAGCTTTACGTTCAACGCGTATTCATCATGGATGACGCAGAGCAGTTTATGCCTAGCTACCTGCGTTTCGTTAAAGGTGTGTTAGATTCAAACGATCTGCCATTGAACGTTTCTCGTGAAATTCTACAAGATAACAAAGTTACACAAGCTATTCGTAAAGGCTGTACAACGCGTGTATTAAAAACACTAGAGCGTATGGGTAAAAACGATGCTGAAAAATATCAAACATTCTGGAACGAGTTTGGTCAAGTTATTAAAGAAGGCCCAGCTGAAGACATGAGCAACAAAGAGCAAATCGCTAAATTAATGCGTTTTGCGAGTACTCATGAAGATAATGCGACTCAAAATGTTTCTTTAGAAGACTATGTTTCTCGTATGAAAGAGGGGCAAGATAAAATCTTCTATGTTGTTGCAGACAGTTTTGAAGCAGCTAAGAACAGCCCGCATTTAGAAGTTTTCCGTAAAAAAGGCATTGAAGTGTTATTAATGTCTGATCGTGTTGATGAGTGGATGATGAGCCACCTAACTGAGTTTGATGGTAAGTCATTCCAGTCTGTTACGCGTGGTGGTCTAGACCTTGGTGACTTAGAAGACGAAGAAGAGAAAAAAGCGAAAGAAGAAGTAGCTAAAGAATTTGAAGGCTTTGTCACTCGCGTTAAAGAAGCGCTTGGCGAAAAAGTGAAAGATGTTCGTGTTACAGATCGACTAACAAGCTCACCAGCATGTGTGGTAACAGATGACCACGACATGAGTTCGCAAATGATGAAGTTAATGGAGCAAGTAGGTCAAAGCGCACCGGAGCCAAAGCCTATTTTTGAAATTAACCCTGAGCATGCCATTGTTAAGCGTGTTGCAGATGAGCAAGATGAAGAACAATTTAAGCAATGGTCAGAAGTATTATTAGACCAAGCGTTATTAGCAGAGCGTGGTAGCTTAAAAGACCCAGCGTCTTTTGTGGCACGTTTAAATGGTTTAATGCTGCAATTAACTAAATAGTTAGCTATAAATTAATCAACCAAGTATAAAAAGGGGGCTAGCCCCCTTTTTTATTGCAGAAAATTTACATAGACCTTGTTATGCCTAGGTCAATATGTAAAGATTCAGCCAATTTGTTTTTACTTATTTTTCTCGAATCGTATAGGGGACATCGATATGCGCATTATTTTGCTAGGCGCACCTGGTGCAGGCAAGGGGACTCAAGCTCAATTTCTAATGCAAAAGTTTGGCATTCCACAAATTTCTACTGGTGATATGTTACGAGCTGCTATTAAAGAGGGTACTCCATTAGGCTTAGAAGCTAAGAAAGTGATGGATGCTGGTCAACTTGTTTCTGATGATATTATTATTGGTTTAGTAAAAGAGCGTGTTAAAAAGCCGGATTGTGAAAAGGGGTTCTTATTAGATGGTTTCCCAAGAACTATTCCTCAAGCTGATGCTATGAAAGAAAATGGCATTAATATTGACCATGTAATTGAATTTGATGTGCCAGACGATGTAATTGTAGAGCGTATGGGCGGACGTCGTGTTCACGCTGCATCTGGCAGGGTTTACCACACTGTTTATAATCCACCTGCTGTGGAAGGTAAAGATAATGAAACTGGCGAAGACTTGATGATTCGTGATGATGATCAAGAAGCGACAGTACGTAAACGTTTAGCTGTTTACCATGAGCAAACTAAGCCATTAGTCGCTTATTACCAGAATGAAGCGAAAAATGGTAACTGCACCTTTACTAATATGGACGGCACACAACCAGTTGAACAAGTTAGCCAAGCGTTATCTGAAATGTTTAACTAACCACTCATTGGTTGTTCAATTTTAAAATTAAATACCAGTTTTTATAACTGGTATTTTTTTATCTGAATATGACTACTTTTAAAGAGGATATTGTGTCTAAAGGTGGATTAAAAGTACTCGGTGATAATCATTCCAAAGCCATTGTTTTTCTACATAGCTCCCTTAGTTCGTCTGGTCAATGGGGCGCGCTATTAAATCAATTAAAAGATAATTATAAGTGCATATGTGTTGATTTATACGGTTATGGTAATGCGCCTGATGTCGTGGATGCTCAATCGTTTTCAATGCAAGAAGAAGTACAGCGTATACGTTCGTTTATAGAAAATGAGCACGTAACGACATTCAGTGTGATAGGACACTCCTATGGCGGTGCAGTAGGACTAGCATTAGCGCATGAACTGCACTTACAAGTTGAGCAGCTTATTTTATTCGAGCCAGTCGCGTTTAATTTATTGGATGAGTCTTCTTTAGAGTATGGTGAGGTATTGGCCTTGGTAGCCAATATGGCTAATGCTACACCTAAAGAGGCAGCGCGCTATTTTGTCGATTATTGGAATTTTTCAGGTTACTTCGATTCATTGCCAGTAAAAATTCAATTAATTTTTGAAGCGCAAGTTGGCAAGATTAAATGCGATTTTCAAGCGTTGACAGGAACACAATACACTCTTGCTGATTATGCGAGAACCTTAACAATGCCTTGCCATTTGTTACAAGGAAAGTTAAGTCGCAATTCAGCAAAACAAGTTGTAAGCACGTTAACACAACACTTAAAAAATACCTGGTTTACCGAAGTCAATGCAGGACACATGGCCCCCATAAGCCATGCGGACATGGTTAATCCCTATATTTTAGAAAGCCTATAGATCTATCTTACCTAAGCATGCTTCTCTGAATTGTGTTTTGCTTGATAGATTGATCAGTAGATTGATCAGTAGATTGATTAGTAGAGTTATATACACTACTAATCCAAGGGTTGCTGTATATAAAGCTCGGCAATGTGAAGCCGAGCTTCTATCTCAAGTGTTTAACTTTGCTTAAGTATTTCGATCATTCTTTCTGCGACTAAGGTGGATGATAAATGATTTTGGCCGGTAACTATTCGACCGTCGACTTCAACGTGTGGTGTATTTCGGTCTGAATGAATAAACTCGCCGCCCCTTTGTTCTATTGTTTCTTGAATTAAGAATGGAAACTCTTTGAAGTAAGCTTTGTTTGGGTTTTCAAAAGCGTCTGGATAACCTGATATGCGCTTGCCTGAGACTAAATATTCACCATCTTGGGTTTTCAGATTGACTATACCAGCAGTTCCGTGACAAACCGAAGATACAACTCCATTTTGTTGCTCGTAAATAGTCATTGTAATGTTTTGAATTGTTTTGTTGTTAGCGACACCATACATGGCGTTTCCACCACCCACATAATGCACCGCTCTGTAGCGTGATGGATCAATGTCTGAAGGCTTCTTTGTATGTCCAATCGCATACATAAAGTTGCTGTTATACAAATATTGCTTGTGAATGGCTTCGGAAGTATTGATGTAGGCAAGAGGAATTGCTCCGCCTTGTGGGCTAACAAAGTCGATAGTATAACCAGCCGCTTTAAAGGTATCGTATGCTTTCACTATTTCCGAAAAGCTGACCCCTGTAGGCAGATTAGAGTTACCATGAAAATGTGCATTAGACACAATAAATAGAATACGCTCGCCGTTATGATATGTTTGCTCACTGGCTGCGGTTTTACTGATCACTTTCCAGCCTGTAGCTAGCTTTTTCAATAAAAATAAATCTACATAGCGAGTCGACTTGCTAGGCAACAAAATTTCCACTTTGGCTGTGGCTATGCCTCCTTCAACGTCAATAGATAAAATCTCACCAATTCGACCGTTAAATTTGCCTTTATTTTTTGTTTTAAACCAAGATGCATACTCATTAACATCTACGGATTTTATTTTTTTGTTTTTATCTTCCAGTAATAATTTAGCTTGTTTTGAAAAAGCGTTTTTGATTTTTGACTGATCGTTAAATGAAGTGCCTTCAATATAATTTGATAATGTTTGTTCAATTTGTTGGATGTCGTGGCTTTGAGCTGACAAAGGTAAACTGAATATGCTCAAAGTGAGTGTGAGTAGTAGGGATAGTAAATAATTTTTCATAATTTTTCCTTAAGCTTAGTGTAATGCTAACCTAAGGAAAAAAAGCTTATAAAACATTAAATTATCATAATTTCGAACTACGGAATTATAATTTAGTAGTCTTGATTAAGCAGATAACTGTTGCTCTGAACGAAATCTTGCAGGCGTAGTTTGCTCAAATTTATTGAATGCAGAATAAAAGGTAGATTGAGAGTTATAACCTGATGCTTCAGCAATTACTTCTATCGTCATCGCGGGAGATGCTTTTAGCAGCTGTTTTGCCTCCTCAATTCGCCATTCATTTACATAATCATTAAATGACTTTTGCAAATTATCATTAATGAGTTGTGATAACTGAGGAACAGATATATGCATCTTTTTTGCTAATAATGGCAGAGTTAAATTTGAATTTTTATAAAGCTTTTCTTCGGACATCAACGTTGTTAAGCGTTTAATCAGCTCAGTTTGCAATGATTTATCTATTTTTTTGTTTGCGTAGGGTTTAGCTACTTTAGTCCGGTATTTTTTGGAATAGAACCATAACAGCACCGATACATACAAAATAAAGGAGAACGACAGCGCGCCAACAATGTAAGAGGTATATGAAGAAGTGAAATAAGAGAACCAAATTAACGCTGTGCCAACAAATACGTTAGTACTGAGCCACTCTTCTTTAGATAAAGGTGTTTGGTTACGTACCGATGCGAAAATTCTAGGCAATAACATGACTCCAGCAAGTAATATATAAGCTCCCCAACTTAGATTTATAACTCGGTAAAATAATCCCCACAACTCAGTATTAGATTGATATGGAAATAAGATGCCAGCGCTAATGGTCACTGCTAACAACAACCCTAAATGCCAAGTCCATTTAAATTTTAAGGTATATAATTTGCCAACATTGCTGGCTGTATAAAAGTAAAGAAAAGGGCCAATTAGAAAACAGGCTGACAAACCTAGTTGCAAAAACTGTTTGCCTATATTGGGGTCGAAATAAAACCAGATGGATTTAGAAATACGCATGCTAATCATGAAGATTAAGGCTGATAATAAGCGCTGTTGAATACTTTTGGGTTTTAAGAAAAACAAGTACGCAGCTAAAAGCAAACCATTAAATGCACCAAGCGCACTAAAAAAGAAAAGTAAGTGACCTGAAATAGTCATCAGTTATACCTTGTGTATTTGTTATTTCAATTTTTAAACGTCATTAGCAGCAAGTAGGTAACCTATTAAATTTAGGCTAGGTTAGCGTTCCCATTCTTGATATTTAAGGACAGAGCACTGCGATGTACGCGTTTTTAGCTCAATAATATAGAAAATAAATTGTAATAAAAGTCAGTTAGACATGGAGGCGATTTAAATCTAAGCCTGTAAAAATGACTTTAATGTTAGCCACTAATGTATTAATAAGGGTTATAGCGGTCAAGTTAATTGCTCAATGCTTACTGGCTTTGCCAATACCTTTTTAATTTATTGACTATAAGGCGAATTATTACGGGAAGTTTGAAGCTTTTTATAATCAACCATTTATACTTAAAAATGCGTACAACTCTTACGGTAGAGTTCATTAAGGAAAAGAATACTCGTTAGTCATCGTACTCTTAGAGTTATCCAGCGCTGTTCAAATATAAGGAGCCACTGATGGCTAATATTTCTCTCGATTCATTTATGACATATACACTTGGGATATTGGTATTTTTCGTTGGCGTAACGATTACCAAGCGAATCAAATTTTTAAGAGATTTTAATATTCCAGAGCCTGTAACAGGCGGCTTGCTGGCTTCGTTTTTAGTGTATGCGTATTTCAGTGCGACAGGCGGTGAAATTTCATTTGACCTGTCTACCAGAGATCAGCTTTTAGTATATTTCTTCACTGCTATAGGGTTAAACGCCAGAGTGACTGATTTAGCTGAGGGCGGCAAGCCATTATTGATACTTCTAGGTCTAACCTTATTATTCATTGTATTTCAAAATGTAATCGGTGTGATTAGTGCCTTAGTGCTGGGTTTGTCTTCACCTATCGGGGTTTTAGCTGGCTCGGCATCACTAATCGGTGGGCATGGTACGGTTATAGCGTGGGCACCCGATGTAGTTAATTTAGGCGTGTTAAACGCGTTAGAAATTGGCGTTGCATCTGCAACGTTGGGCTTAGTAGTGGCAAGCTTGATTGGTGGGCCAATCGCTAAGTTTCTTATCAATAAATATCAACTTTCAGGTCAAGAGGATGAAGTATCTACAGTTGGTATTGAGTTTGACAGAACGAAAACCGACAGCATTAACCATTTGGATTTTATGGTAGTAATATTGGTATTACATATCTGTATTATTATTGGTTATATGCTAAATAATTTTATTGCTGCGTTGGGGATTAAGCTACCACTGTTTGTTGCCTGTTTACTAACCGGGATCATTCTTTCTAATACAGTAGCTAAATTAATTCCCGAGCGCTATTGGCCAGCAAGAACGCCATCATTAGCAATAGTGTCAGACTATTCCCTAAGTATTTTCTTAACAATGTCGCTAATGAGCATGCAATTGTGGACCATTGCAAACCTTGCAGGGCCTTTACTAATCATTTTAACGATGCAAACAATTGGAGTGATTGCGTTTATTTTATTAGCAGTTTTTCCTTTAATGGGAAAAGGTTACCAAGCGGCAGTGATTAGTGCGGGATTTGGTGGGTTCGCATTAGGTGCGACACCTACGGCTGTAGCAAATATGACTGCGGTAACTAAAGCTAATGGCCCAGCCCCCACTGCTTTTCTCATTTTACCGTTGGTAGCAGCATTTTTTGTGGACCTTACTAATGCGTTTGTCATTCGTTTTTTCTTAAGTTTTTGAGTAAAAGAAAGTTGGTAAGTAGTAAGATTACATTGTCTGATTTGGAAATTGGGAAGGCACAAGTGACTAAACAAAGCGGAATACAGGCATAAAAATAGCCCCTTGATTGGAGGGGCTATGTTTTTGGGAGAACTAAACTAATAAATTAAGAATCAAACGAAAGTTGTTTAAGCTACTTTTTCTTCCGCTTTATTTTCTAATTTTTCATTGTTATCAAGTTTGCCTTCTAGCAATGGCTTTTGGTGGTTATTAGTTGAAATTTGAATTTTTCGCGGCTTTAATTGCTCAGGGATCTCGCGAATTAGTTCAACATGCAATAAACCATTTTCCAAATTAGCGCCTTCTACGCGAACATAGTCACCTAATTGGAATTTACGCTCGAAATTGCGTTCTGCAATACCTTGATGTAGAAAGTTTGTTTTACTTTTATTACTCGAAGACTCTTTGTTGCCTCGAATAATTAAATTATTTTCATGAGTTTCAATTTCTAGCTCATTCATAGAAAATCCAGCTACGGCAAGTGTTACGCGGTAGTTGTTTTCTTCTATCAACTCAATATTGTATGGAGGGTAGCTAGGTGACTTCTCTGCTCTTTGGGCACCTTCAAGCAATGACGCTAGGTGATCAAAACCAATAAATGAGCGGTGAAGTGGAGATAGATCGATATTACGCATTTTCATATCCTCTTTATTAAGCAATATGTATGTAGTTTCAACCTTTTTTAAAGCGATGAACTACTAAATTAATTATTAATGGAGTCGTTAGAAAGATGTTAGCTTTAACAACTTATCTACTTTCCTCCGATTCAGGCCCCTTGTTCGGCGGCCTGATTAATTAATATGGACAGGGAAAATGTTTTCAAGGGAAAGTAATGAAAAATATTTTAAATATTTTCTAATTTATTGATTATGTATAGTTTTTTATTTTTCAATTTTCTGCAATGCTTTTAATGCGGTAACATAGTCTGGATGATGAGATAGCTGCGCGACCACTTCTTTATAAGCTACGTTCCCTTCTTTGTTAATGATAAGTATCGAGCGCGCAAGTAATCCCATATCTTTAATCATAAGTCCATATTTAGCACCAAAGTCATGCCATACTGAATCAGATAAAACTTGTATTTTGTCTACTTTTTCATTTTGGCAAAACCGTTTTTGTGCGAATGGAAGATCAGCACTTATCGTAAGCATTACTACATCGTTAGGAAAATTAGCGACTTCTTCATTAAATCGTTTTGTTTGTAAAGAACAGACACCAGTATCTAGGCTTGGTACAACACTTAGGAGGATAGTTTTACCTTTAAAACTAGAAAGTTCAACGGGTGTAAAAGTACCATCTACCACTTTAAAGTTAGGTGCTTTATCACCTTCGTTTATCTGCTCACCTTGTAGAATTACATGTTTATTGCCTGCTTTGACTAACCCTTTAGTTTCGTCAATATCTTTACAATCAGCTACACTTAAAAAAGAGATAAAAGTAATCCCTAGAACGGTAGTTAAAAAAAGTGTTTTCCTTAAAATTTTCATCATTTTGCCTCTATTTTTGGATTGTAGTTGCCGAGATAGTTAAACATAGTCTAAATATTATGTGAGGAATCTTTTTTAGGATCTAATTTATTTCATACGATGTAAAGATTGGACTTCACTTTTTGCATAAAATGTCAGATAGTTAGGTTATAACCCAGTATTAAACTCATAGCGGTGAGGATGAAATTTACGCCATGTCGACACCTGTATTAATATGCGATGATTCAAACATGGCCCGCAAGCAAATGGCGCGATGCCTCCCAGAAAACTGGGACGTAGACGTAACATTTGCAGGTAATGGGCAAGAGGGGATGACAGCGCTTCGCGAAGGTAAAGGTGAGGTACTCTTCTTAGACTTGAACATGCCAGTGATGGATGGATATGAAGTATTGCAAGCCATCAAAGATGAGGGCATTAGCGTATTAGTTGTGGTTGTGTCGGGTGATATTCAACCCGAAGCCCGCGATAGGGTAATGAGTCTTGGCGCATTAGATTTTATCAAAAAGCCAATTGATAAAGAAAAGTTAGCCGAGCTACTCGAAAAGTATGGTGTTAAAAGTCAGGACGACATGAAAAAGCTAGCGCCAACCATTGAAGAGCAACTAGATCCAGATTTACGGGATGTATTCCAAGAGTTGACTAATGTTGCAATGGGGCAAGCAGGTGATTTATTAGCTCGTTTACTGAATGTATTTGTAAAGCTGCCCATTCCAAATGTAAACCTTATCGAAGTGAGTGAATTATCAATGGCGCTTCGTGCTGTTGAAGAAAATGATACAACCTCTGGCACCTGCCAAGGATTTATTGGTGGTGGCGTATCGGGTGAAGCACTACTCATTCTTAACGATTCCAGTTTTAAAGACATCGCCAAATTAATGCAATACCAAGGCGACTTAAGTGATGACGTAGAGCTTGAGTTGCTTATGGATATTTCAAACATTCTTACTGGTGCTGTACTTTCTGGCCTTGCTGTTCAATTAGATATGGGCTTTAGCCAAGGGCATCCAGTAGTGCTCGGTCAACACTGTAATGTGTCAGAATTAATTAAGGCTAATGCTGAAAGATGGAAAAAAACCTTAGCAATTGAAATAAGCTACGGTATTGAAAATTACGACATAACAGTAGATTTGTTATTAATGTTTACTGAAGATTCACTTAAAACACTTAAATATAAAGTTGAATATTTACTTGAAGATTAATTATGCCTAACGCTCAAATAGAAGTATCAGAAATTCACTGGTTGATGGAAATGTTCCAAACCGTTGATGTTGGTTTGGTGGTAATTGATCAAGAATATAAAATTCAAGTCTGGAATGGTTTTATGGAAAACCATAGTGGATTAAGGCCAAGCCAGGTACGTGAAGATGATATTTTTGAATTATTTACTGAACTGGATGAAGAGTGGTTTAGACATAAATCAGAGCCTGTATTCAAACTAAAAAATCGTGCTTTCACCATTTGGGAGCAGCGCCCCTACATATTTAAATTTAAAAACTATCGTCCTATCACAGGTAGCGCAGAATACATGTATCAGAACGCTACCTTTATCCCGCTAAGTGATGTTACAGGTGTGGTTCAGCATATCTGTATTATTATTTATGATGTGACTGACGTAGCGGTTAATAAGTTAGAACTTGAAAAAGCGAATACATTATTAGGTGAGCAAAGTAGAACCGATAGACTAACAAACCTTAATAACCGCGGTCATTGGGAAGAGTGTTTAAAAAGAGAGTTTAAGCGACTACGTCGTCGAGGTTCTAAGGGTAGCTCACTGCTTATGTTCGATATTGATCATTTTAAGAAAGTGAACGACGGCTACGGCCACTCTGCTGGTGATGCGGCCATTATCCACTGTGCAAATGTATTAAGAGCAAACTTGCGTGAAACAGACGTTGCTGGTCGTTATGGTGGGGAAGAATACGCAGTTATTCTCACAGATACGAATGCAGAGGATGCTAAAATTTTTGCAGAGCGTATTAGAAAAGCAATTGAAGAATCCGTTGTTAAATACGAAGAAAATGAAATCCGCTTTACA
The DNA here is from genome assembly GCF_016469335.1 of Flocculibacter collagenilyticus. Taxonomy (NCBI): domain Bacteria; kingdom Pseudomonadati; phylum Pseudomonadota; class Gammaproteobacteria; order Alteromonadales; family Pseudoalteromonadaceae; genus Flocculibacter; species Flocculibacter collagenilyticus. Next base: position 2,404,661 of record NZ_CP059888.1, on the reverse strand, counting down.
ATCAGTCTAGGTATTGCTGAATACTCCGACTCCTTAGCAAATCACACTAAATGGATTGAAGCGTCTGATGAGGCTTTATATCAGTCTAAAGAAGGTGGCAGAAATCAGGTTAGTGTGTATCAGCACGCAAATGAATAACCCTGTTCATTTTCTAAAATAAACTATGTTCATATAGCTCAATATCAGTAAACACTTTGTTACCAATGACAGAGTGTTTCTTGTTGATTTTATAAGGTATAAATGTAAAATCCATGCGCTTAAATGTTATTTAATAATAAAACCTGTCAGGCTTAGCCTTGCTAATAAGGCAAACACAGTTTTGCAGATAACATTTTTATATTATCCATAAACTAACTTATGGATAGTTTATTTGCTTAGTAAAAGGATTATTATGTTTAAAAGAACTCTTCTTACAACACTTCTAGCTGTCACCTCTTTTTCGTCATCTGCAAATTGGGTTACGGGTGTTTCATATATCAGTTTCTCTCAAGATATAGAGGAAGTTACTGTAAGTGCTGATGATATTAACATGAGTTTGTTAGCTGCTACATTAGGTTATAAATTCTCAGTAGCTGAAAATTTTTATCTTATTCCTGAATTACGTTTGGGTACTGGTATCAGTGATGATAGCTTACGGGTACTTGGCGAAAATGTTGACTTAGAAATTGATAGTGTAAAAAGCGCAGCGTTAAAAGCGCAATACGAATTTTCAAATAATATTTATATTTTTGGCAGTTACACGCATGCATCTTTAGAATTATCTGCAACGTCTACTTCAGGGTTTAGTTCTTACTCATTTACGGAAGAAGGTAGTGATTCTGGCTTTGGTGTTGGAGCTGGATATAACTTTAGTGAAGACTTTGCTTTAGAAGTATCGCTTGAGTCTTATGATGATGATGTAGAGTTTGCTACTTTAAGCTTAAAATACACGTTTTAATTGATATAAAGCTCAGCTTAATGCTGAGCTTTATTGTAAAAGGTGCTTATGAAAAGCTTAAGCATCCCATGAAAGGCTTTCAACCAACTCTTGTTTAGTTGAGGCTAAATTCTCAGCCTTATTACCCACTATTACTATATGCTTACCATGCATTGAAACAACTTCACCATGATATTGGTTATCATTGAAGGTGTTTTGCGCTAATAACTTATCATGTTGAGGCACTACAAAAACGGTAATAGGCCCTGCTTTACCTTCTAAAATTAAATGCAAGCTTCTGATCCCTTTAAATGTACAAAAACTCGCAAACTTCATTTCGCCAATGCTTTGTAAAAATTTACCGCCATAACTTGCCAGTTTGGTATTCACTTTGGCTAAACTAACGCTGTAATCTGCATCAGCAGTGTGATCAAGTTCGTGGTAAATATGTGCAAGCGCATGATCGCCGATACCAGTCTCAGCAACACTGAAATTAATGCTATTAATGCCTAAGCCAAACGCAACTGCAACTGAAGCTGCCATGGCAAGAAAGGTATTGCGTTTTTTCTTGCTTTGTTTATGGTTCGTTAACGTTTGACGAAGAATTAATCTTTCCGCCAAATTTTCAGGCACATCGACATTTAAACTTTGCTCGATTTTTTTGTCTAAATGTTGAATGTCAGAAACAAACTGCTGTTTTTTAGGATCAGACATGATTTCTGCATTCATCTCTTCGGTAATACCTTTTGGATCTGCATATATTTGCCGACGGAATCCTAACTCATCCATTACTTTGCCCCTTTAATTCTTTATTTACTTCAAGCGCTTCTTTAAGCTGGTTTCTAGCTCTAAAGAGTCGAGTCATCACAGTGTTTTTGTTCAAAGACAGCATGTCTGCGATTTCGTCTCCAGAAAAACCTGCAACAACCTGTAACACCAGTGGTTCTCGGTACTCTTCTGGTAATTGCATAATTTGCTTTCGAATGAGCTGTTGCTCAATCTGTTCTTCCGTTGTAGCACTTATACAGTCCTCTAAGGGTTGATGCTCCATATCAACATAGTTAAACTGCTTGCGTTCAAAGCGGCGTGCATTTTCACGCCTTAAAATAGTGATCAACCAAGACTTAGCAGCCCCTTCCTCTTTTAAAGAGTCGAGCGCTTTCCAAGCGCGTAAAAACGCTTCTTGAACTAAATCCTCTGCTATTGTCGGGTCGTGACAAAGCCAATATGCATATCGATATAGCTCGGTATGATAGGCTTTGACTAACGCCTCGTATCGTTTTTGTTTATCTGCCATATTTGACAAGACCGAGGCGTTTGCATTTTTCTTTCCAAATAATGTCATTTTAGTTTTCTGGAATGGTAAGTAAAAACAGTTTAACGCTCAAAAGCAGTGTTTTCTAGTATGCAAAGTGTGGTGATTCGGCGGGAATGGGGGCATCTGGTATAGGCGTTGCGAATACATCCGTCAATATGTCTCATTCTGATAACCGAATTAAGAATGAGACATATTAGCGCTTGTTGACCTTTCGAGGTCGAATTTTGTTCAATCTAAACGCTTTTTGATCGCGGTGTGACAAATATAGCTTGGTTATTCCAAGTGAACTCGAAAGGTCAACACCCCTAACAAATATGGATTTAATAATATTAAGGGTTTAATGGTTCAAGCTGTATTGGGTGCGTAGTTTTGTGAGCAAGTGTAATGCTTTTTTCTTGTTGTAGTTGCTTTAGCAGCTTCATCATTTGTGCGCCATGCCATTCGTTTGACTCCAACTGCTTACTTGAGTACAACGCGTAGTTAAGTAAATTTAGCTGCTTCTCTAAGTCAGAAAAGAAATCACGTTGCTTACCCGTACTTGCTGTTTGCAATACTTTCTTTATATCTTCAACGCTTTGCACATTAAGTGGATGATAAACACAATTAAACCACGTTAACATTGCACGATAAAATGCGTTTGTATCGTCAGCTTTTACCGCAGATTGCATTTTATTCCAGTATGCTTTGCCGCTCGCAGGCGTTGACGGTTCAGCACCGCGTTTTTTTGGTATGTCAGCAGTGTGGTTTTGCTTGAGGTATTTTACATGAAGCAACCATGCTAAAAGAGTGAGCAGCCACAAGCCTAAGCTAAGCAGAGTTAACAGGTTAAACGAGACGTTTGGTTCAACCGAAAAGCTTGGTGTAGTCAGAGACTCAACAGAGTCAGTTACGTCACTATTTTGAGTTAAAGGTTGAGCGTCATTGGTGGCTAGCGTTTGATTTATTGCTTGGCCGGTAACAGTAATCGTTTTAGCGGGTAGGGTGGCATAGTTAATTTCTTTGGTAATCGTGTTGAACCAAGGCACAGATATTTCAGGAAGTGTGTACTCTCCAGACTGATTAGGAACAAATGCGGCTGACTCCACACGTTGAGATATGACTTTGCCATTTCTTTGCACTGATGTTGATTTGGCTTGGTCAGCATAAATTTTAATATTACCATCAGCCGTAAATGTGATTTCTGGCAGAATAGACTCGTTCACACCTACAGCGGTTAACGATACTGTGCGGGTAATCGGCTCTCCAACCTTGTACTCTGTCGCTATAGGTTGCCATTCTTCAGTAATGGTAACAAATTCACTGGGTAACCAATTTTCCGGATAGTTATCAGGAATAGGTTGAACTTCGATTTCAATATCATTACCTACGCGGCTAATAGGCTTGGTGCGGGTCATTGAGTTAAAGAATGAACGTCGGCGAGTGCTTTCCACTACCTCACCATTAAAAACCACGCCGCTAATGGTAAATGTGCCACTTTTTTGTGGTGTAATGGAATAGACTCGTTCAATCACGCGGTAGCGTTTTCCATTTACAATTTCGTTTGTTTCTTTATCTTTACCCACTTGGTTGATGGTAGCATCTGGCATAGCAGGTTCAGTAAGGCTGCCACTTTGCAAATCGGTTGCGATATACAGTTTTACTGTGTAGCTAATCATTTGCTGAACAAACACAGAGTCAATATCAACTTGGCTATCGATGAATAGTTCTTTATGTTGATTGTTAGCCTGTGCATTGGCTGCAATCACTTCTAATTCAATGGGCTGGCTGCTAATGCCATCAATCGTGAAGCTTGGTATTAGGATTTTTCCTGCCTGACGGGGTATTAGCAGGGTTGTCCATTTCGTGGTTCGTGACATGTCACCATTAATAATTTGCGTATGGCTGCTTACTGAAGTATTACCAACAATAAAGTCCTGCATTAATGGTCTGCTGTTAAAAGCTGTTGAGTCTAAGCTGTCGTCAGCTATTACCTCTAATACGATTGATTCATTCAAAATTGCGGGATTACGATCTACAGTGGCCGTTACACGCGTTGTAGCAAACACTGACTGTGAAAATGCAATCAATATAAAAATAAATACACTTAGTTTAGATGTTACCACTTTTTATCAGCTCCTCGATTAAACCCATTACGTCTGCGCTTTTGATGTTCTAGCTGCATTTTATTTCGCAGCAAAATAGCAGGATCATCATTTACTTTACGCATTAGCTGTTGAATGACTTGTTGTTGTTCTTTTTCTTCCGCAGATAACTCACTAGTCGGTTGGGCTGCGGCTGTTACAGATTCATTGTCTTTATTTTCAGCCGCTTTATCTTGCTCTTGTTGCATCATATTCTGTTGATCTGCATTTTCATTTTCGCGGGTGTCTTGTTCTTTATTTTGACTTAACGCGTCTTTGTTTTGGTCTTCAGGTTGATTTGATGATTCAGGAGAACGAGGCTGGGGACTGTCATTCTGTTGTTGATTAGCCTGCTCGTTTTCATTATTTTGAGCGTTGCTCGCATTATCTAGTTGCGACTGTTGCTCACTGTCAGATTGTTGTTCCGTGTTATTTTGTTGGTTTTGAGACTCGCTATTTTGTTTGGACTCTTGATTGCCCGCTTGCTCATTGTTTTGATTAGTGTTTTGATTAGCGTTTTTATCTGACTTATTACTCTGCTCTGACTGTTCGCCATCTTCTGAGCTATCATTACTGTCAGAGCTTTGGTTGTTATCATTATTCTGCTGCTGATTTTCCATCGCAGCTTTTATTTGCTCAATCACTTGCTTATTTTTCTTAGCTTCTTCGAAGTCGGGGTCAAGCTTCAGTGCCTCTTCATACGCATTGATGGCATCATCAAACTTATTAAGCTGCGCTAATGCATTACCTTGGTTATATAAACCCTCGGCACTATTGTCCTTTTTAAAATGCTCAAGCGCTTGCTCATAATCTCCGCTTTTATAGCTTGCTGCACCTTGCCATTTCGGGTCGTTAAACGTTTCAGCGGCTTGTTCAAATTGTTTGTTGTCGTAAAGCTGTTTAGCCTGTTGGTTCTGCGTTTGCCAAAGGTTGTCCCACCAATTTGCATACACAGGAGTGGGGCTGAGTGTGCCAATTAACAGCACAATAGCAAAGCCAGAAATAACGCCGCGTCTAAATGCATACGCTGCAAATGGTAAAATAATAAAAATGAGATATACGCCCATGTCTTGCCATTGATCGCCAAATTGATCTTCATTACTTTCTTTAGTGTCAGCATTCATTTTCTCTAGCTCAGGAATATTGGCTAATTTTTTTATGTCATTATCTGAAGACGACACTGAAACAAAATAACCGTTGGTAGAGCGTGCAAGCGCTCTAAGTTGGCTAGTATTTATTTTAGGAATTACAATGCTACCCGCGTTATCTTTTAATAGCTCACCATTTTCTAATGTGATTGGGGCACCTTCTTGCGTGCCAACACCTAAAATATTGAGTCGATGATTATATTTTTTAATAAAGCGTTGTATGTCGCTTAACTCTTGATAGTCAATGCCGTCAGTAATCAAATAAATATCACCTTGTGTATATCCGGCATTTCTAAATAGTTCATCCGCCTTGTTGAGCGCGACGATAGGGTTGCTTCCCTGTGCCGGCATTAACTCTGGTTTTAAGCTTGGAATAAGGCTAATGATATTTTTATAATCGGGCGTTAAAGGCGAGATCACAAAGGCGTCATTTGCATAAGCAATTAACCCGGCGTCACCATCAGTAAATGTGTTAATTAAGTCGATCGCTTTATAACGAGCGCGGGTAAGCCTATTTGGTGTTATATCTGTTGCTCGCATGGATAGCGACATATCCATAATTAAAAGTTTGGCAGCTTTAACCTGATAAACCGGTTGCGGTAACTTTTGCCAAGTAGGTCCTGCTAGCGCAATAGTAGCAATTAGCCAAGTAACATATAGCATCCATAGTGGGGCGTGATGTTTAGATTGACTGTTTGAATCAAGTAACACGTTTACTAAATGAGCAGGAATGATAGCCCGCCAATCTGAATGCTTTATTTTTACTTTATGCAAAAGCAGCATGATAAGCGCTAACGGAATTAATGCAAAAAGCCAGTCGGGGCGAATAAAATGAAACTGTTCCATATTTAGTTAGCTCCTTGTATTGAAGCTGTTTTATCAGGTGACTTACTTCTTTTCATTATTACATTGTTGAATAGTGCACTTAATGCCATTAATACTGAGAGTAACAAGGCTGTTGCTAAAGGCCAGTAAAATAGAGCTGTCAGCGGTCGCATTTGGATTGTATCTTTTGCGATTGGTTCTAACTCATCTAATTGTTGATATATTTGTGCCAAACCAGCGGTGTCTTTTGCTCGAAAATATTGACCACCAGTTTTACTTGCCAGTTCAGTTAATAAGTTTTCATCCAGCTCAGCTGAAGGATTTACACTACGATTGCCAAAAAAGCTTCTTACTTGCATTTCATCAGCGCCTACACCAATAGTATAAATGGTAATATCGTGTTCTTCGGCTAGAGTAAGTGCTTCTTCAGGCGTTAGATTACCTGCAGTGTTTTGCCCATCGGTAAGCAAAATTAATACTTTATTCGTTTCCTCTTTATCAGCGAAACGCTTAGTTGCTAAGCCTACGGCATCGCCAATTGCGGTTTTTTCACCTACTAAACCGATTACCGCTTCTTGTAGCATGGTTCGAACGGTTTCTCGGTCGTAAGTAAGCGGCGTTTGTAAATAGGCTGTGTCAGCAAATAAAATCAGTCCTAGTCTGTCGCCAACCCTCCTTGAAATAAAATCACCCAATACATTTTTAAGCATTGTTAAACGATTAACTTGGCTGCCATTTAAAACCATATCTTCAATATCCATACTGCCAGATAAGTCGACCGCCAACATTAAATCGCGCCCTTCGCTGGGTAGGGCAATAGGCTCGCCTAACCATTGTGGACGAGCCGCCGCCGTAATTAGCAATAACCAAATTAAGGCAGGAATAAACAACGAACGCTGTGAAGCGTTGTTCATGCTCACTGCTTGATTAGGACTATATCGCAGAGCAGGCATGTGCAACGCTGCTTTGGGTTGCTCATTCGTTGCGGGTATTAGCATTCGAACAATAAAGGGAAGTGGCAATAATATAAACGCCCAAATAAAAGCGAACTCAAACATTAACAACCTCCTGCTTTTGCGCTTTCATTACAGTAGAAGAGGGCGGTAAAGCGGTTTTAATCCATTGTTCAGCGTATTGTTTGAACGCGCTTGCTGGCGCTTTTTGAGCATTACTCTGTTGTGGTTGGTATTGCAATGTTAGCCATTCGGAATTAAATGTAAGTGGTTTACCTTTATATGAACGTGCCTGACTATCAAGAAATTGTTGCCACGACGCCCCATGTAAATGCGCGATATTTTCTCTCGGGAAATAGGCTAAACAGGCGCGTTTTAACAGCGCGTTTATTTGTTGCAGTGCCGTATCAGAAGAAATAGCAATACGGTTTAATTCAGCCAAAGCTAGTTTTTGCTGTCTATGTTTCGTTTGATGACGCTGATACAGCCAAACTGTAATCGCAATAAAAGATAGCACTAATGCCATTAATATCCACCATCCAATAGCGGGCGGAAACTGACTAATAGTTTCTGGTGTTTGAATATCGTGCAACTGCGAAAGCGCTTGTTGCATGGGATTTATATTACTGGAAGACGTTGGAGCACTCATCGATTAATCTTTCTTCTTAATTGAATCTCTAGTGGGCTTGCACTAGTAAAATGCTGTAAGCCAATTCTATGTTTCTTTAGTAATTGTTGTTGCCGAGTAAACGAGGCGGCTACTTCGTTTTCGTATGCACGCATTTGTTGTTGATTGCCTAAGTTAATCGCCACCTTTTTATCACCAGTATTAACAAGCAGTTCACCATTAAATTTACCACTTGGAAGTTGATGCTCCATCGGATCAGTAACTTCGCAAGCAATAAGGTCGCAATGCTGCTTTATTTGCGCCAAATTTTTTAAGGCATTTTCAGTTAAGTGATAGAAGTCTGAAATAACATAAACCAATGCGCCGGGTTTAGCGATGCGACGTAATCGTTGGCAAGCATCTTCAAATAAGTCAGCGTTATGGCTTTCAGGTGACCGACTTAATGCGTTAAGGCCGTGCTGATGTAATTCTATTAACCCATGAAGTAATTGCAGTACGGCTTGCGAGCGAGATTTAGGCTTAAATTCTAAATGTTGAAACTGATTAACAATTAAGCCGCCAATTTTATCACCCCGTTGTTTTGCGCTCCACGCGATGAGGGCGGTTAAATGTGCAGCTTGAACAGACTTAAGCAGTAGTTTAGAGCCAAAAAACATCGAAGAAGAGAGATCGCACAGAATAAAAACAGGGCGCTCCATCTCTTCTCTAAATAACTTGGTGTGAGTTTTTCCCGTTCGAGCCGTTACTCGCCAATCAATAGTGCGAATATCGTCGCCTGGTTGATAATGGCGCACCTCGTCAAACTCCATACCTCTACCTTTGCTTTTAGCAAGGTAGTTGCCAGCAAGTTTTGACTGAATGGCATGTTTGGGTTTTAGGTCAAGTAACTGGGTTTTACTTTGGTAGTACAGCAACTCTTTCAAGGTTAAATTAGCACCTTGGCAATGTGCAAATTGCTGCCATTGCTTTATCCACTGTTGCTGTTCTAGCTCATTATTTAATGCTTCAGTGCGAGATACATTTACTGACATAAAAACTCTCTGTAATCACACATATGCTTAATTATCGTAACACGTATTACTTTGGTCATTGTTACTCATCTTTATTGCTGAATGGGTGCAACTTTTTAATCTGTCGCCACATCAACTACGGAACAGCAACAAGCTCTAAAATGCGAGAAAGCACTGTATCTGGCGTGATACCGTCTGCTTCTGCTTCGTAAGTTAACAATAAGCGATGGCGTAGCACGTTATAAAATACTGCGTGTATATCTTCAGGCGCGACAAAATCACGACCCGACAACCATGCTTTTGCTCTGGCGCAGCGATCTAAAGAGATAGTTGCCCGTGGGCTAGCACCAAACCCAATCCATTTAGCCAAATTATCGTCGTATTTTTGTGGTTGGCGCGTAGCAATGATTAACTCAACCAAATACTCTTCTAATTGAGGTGCCAAGTGAATTTTTAACACTTCTTTTCTGGCTTCAATAATCGTTTCTTGAGAAATAGGCGTAAGTGATACTTTGTTTTCACCTATGGCTTCACCACGGGTTAGGCGTAAAATTTCAATTTCGGTTGCTGCATCTGGGTAATCAATATTCAAATGCATTAAAAAGCGATCTAATTGTGCTTCAGGCAGCGGGTAAGTGCCTTCTTGCTCAAGTGGGTTTTGCGTTGCCATTACTAGAAATAACTCGGGCAATGGATAGGTAGTTTTACCAACAGTCACTTGACGTTCAGCCATGGCTTCAAGTAAAGCAGATTGCACTTTGGCAGGCGCACGGTTAATTTCATCGGCCAAAATTAAATTATGAAACAATGGTCCTGATTGGAATTCGAATTGCCCCGTTTCTGGGCGATAAATGTCAGTACCAGTTAAGTCGGCTGGTAATAAATCGGGAGTAAACTGTATGCGGTGGAAATTTCCTTCAACACCGTAGGCAAGTGCATTAATAGCACGGGTTTTCGCAAGACCCGGAGGTCCCTCAACAAGTAAGTGACCATCGGCGAGTAAAGCAATGAGTATATTTTCGGTCAGAGCGTGCTGACCAATAACTTGAGAATCTAAATATTGTTTTAATTGTTCAAAATGCTTTGCTGTCATAAGGTTACAACTTCTCACAAAATTAATGTTTGAATCATGCACTAAATAGCGTTTTATGAGCTATAGATAAAAGTCGAGGTAATATAGTTCAATTTAATTTGAACTATAAAATTAGAAAATATTAGCTCCAATAAACGAGTAACCATTTAACGCCTATACTTATCCCAGAATATATAAGGACCGATTAGGTTAATAACAAGTGCTTAATGCTTGATTTTTACTTTATCTATTGAAAAAGCCTAATGTTTGTTTTCAAACTGTTATTTTGCAGTGTAGTGGCTTGGTTAAAATTGATATTCATCACAGGTTTGTTTTAATACCAAGGCGAAGAGATAAGGTTTATTAAATCGGATAAGTTGAATTTTTAAATTAAATAGATACAATCGATACTTAACAGGTCTGACCTCTAATATATTAAAAAGAGACGGTAAACAATGTCATCTAAAAAGATAGATTTAAAAACGGCTGGCGGTGAGCGTATTGCAGTCGTTGCAGGGTTGAGAACACCTTTTGCAAAACAAGCGACTTATTTCCACGGCGTTCCAGCTTTGGACATGGGTAAAATGGTTGTTAGCGAAATGATGATGCGCAGCGGCTTAGATCCTCAAGAAATCGACCAAGTTGTTTATGGTCAAGTTGTGCAAATGCCAGAAGCGCCAAATATTGCGCGTGAAATTGTGTTAGGTACTGGCATGAACGTTGGCACCGACGCGTACAGCGTTAGCCGTGCCTGTGCAACTAGCTTTCAAGCAGCAGCCAACGTGGTTGAATCTATCATGGCTGGCACTATAGACACTGGTATTGCTGGTGGCTCTGACTCTTCTTCAGTATTACCAATTGGTGTATCTAAAAAGTTAGGCCGCGCATTAGTCGATTTAAATAAAGCGCGCACGCTAGGGCAGCGCCTTAATATCATTAAGCGTTTAGGCTTAAAAGACATTATGCCAGTTCCTCCTGCTGTTGCAGAATACTCAACGGGGTTGAGTATGGGGCAAACCGCAGAGCAAATGGCTAAAACCCACAACATCTCTCGTAAAAGCCAAGATGAACTAGCGCATCGCTCGCATTCATTAGCAACCAAAGCGTGGGAAAGCGGCCTGATGGCTGATGAAGTAATGGTGGCTCATGCAGAACCATACAAAGATTTCCTGGAAATGGACAACAATATTAGAACGAATTCTACGGTTGAAGGTTATGCAAAGTTAAAACCTGTTTTTGATCGTAAACACGGTTCAGTAACAGCTGCAAATGCGACACCACTAACAGATGGCGCTTCTGCTGTTATTTTAATGCGTGAAGGCCGAGCAAAAGAGCTAGGTTTAACGCCACTGGGTTACATTAAGAGCTTCGCATTTTCTGCCATTGATGTGTGGGAAGACATGTTGATGGGGCCTTCTTATTCAACGCCAATCGCGTTAGCGCGCGCTGGAATGGAACTAAAAGACTTAGACTTAATTGAAATGCATGAAGCATTTGCTGCGCAAACATTGGCGAATATGAAAATGTTTGAAAGTAAAAAGTTTGCGCAAGAGAACTTAGGCCTTAGTAAAGCAATTGGTGAAATTGACATGGCTAAGTTTAACGTGAACGGCGGTTCATTAGCGTATGGACACCCATTTGCGGCAACTGGTACTCGCTTGATTACTCAAACAATAAATGAACTTCGTCGTCGCGGCGGTGGAGTTGGTCTAACTACAGCTTGTGCGGCAGGTGGCTTAGGCGCAGCAATGATTGTTGAGGTGGACTAATGGCTAACGAAAATAAAAAGGTAGAAGAAACTGTGAGTGCGTTTTCACTTGAAATAAGAGATGACAATATTGGCGTAGTAAGCATCGATGTTCCTAACGAAACGATGAACGTGCTTAAAGTAGAATTCGCTGATCAAATGGACGTTATTCTTAAATCCGTAAAGAAAAATAATAAGCTTGAAGGCTTAGTTATTATTAGCGGAAAAGATAACTCATTTGTGGCTGGTGCCGATGTAACTATGTTAGATAATTGCACAAGCGCAGAAGAAGCAGCAGAAATTGGCCGTACTGGTCAAAGAATGTTTGCCGAATTAGAAGGGTTAAAGATCCCTGTTGTTGCTGCTATTCATGGACCAGCACTTGGTGGTGGCTTAGAGCTAGCACTTGCCTGTCATAAACGTATTTGTACAGACGATAATAAAACAGTATTAGGTTTGCCTGAAGTGCAGCTAGGCTTATTGCCTGGTAGTGGCGGCACGCAGCGTTTACCTCGTCTAGTGGGCTTACAAAAAGCGCTAGACATGATGCTAACTGGTAAACAACTAAGAGCAAAACAAGCGAAAAAAGCAGGCTTAGTTGATGATGTAGTACCTCATTCAATCTTACTTGAAGCGGCAGTTAAGCTTGCTAAAAAAGGTAAGGGTGCAGAGCACACACCATCGTTAGACTTTATGGGTAAGTTGTTAGAGACAAACCCACTCGGTCGTAAAGTATTGTTTGATCAAGCAACTAAAAAGCTATTAAGCAAAACAAAAGGTAATTACCCAGCGCCAGAACGTATCGTTGAAGTTATTCAAGTAGGTGCTGAGGAAGGAATGCAAAAAGGGTTGGCATTAGAAGCTCAATACTTTGGTGAGCTATGTATGACGCCAGAGTCTAAAGCGCTACGCAGCATTTTCTTCGCAACCACTGAAATGAAAAAAGAAACCAGTGTGGATGGTGTTGAGCCAGTAAAAGTGAAAAAAGCGGGTGTATTAGGCGGTGGCTTAATGGGCGGCGGTATTTCATTTGTTACAGTAACTAAGGCTGGCGTGCCTACGCGTATTAAAGATATTAGTCATAAAGGTATTAGTGCAGCCTTTAAGTACACGTATAGCTTATTGAATAAAAAAGTTAAGCGTAAGTTTATGCGCAAATCAGAAATGCAAAAGCAAATGGCAATGCTAACAGGTGGATTAGACTACACTGCATTTAATGAAGTAGATATTGTTGTTGAAGCTGTATTTGAAGATTTATCCCTAAAACAGCAAATGGTTAAAGATGTTGAAGAAAACTGCAAAGAAACAACTGTTTTTGCAAGTAACACGTCTTCGTTACCAATTGGTCAAATTGCAGAAAAAGCTGAGCGCCCTGAAAATGTTATTGGCCTTCACTATTTCTCGCCTGTAGACAAAATGCCTTTAGTTGAAGTAATAGCACATGAAAAAACGTCAGCGCAAACCATTGCAACCACCATGGAATTTGCTAGAAAACAAGGCAAAACGCCGATTGTTGTTAAAGACTGTGCAGGCTTTTATGTAAACCGAATTTTGGCGCTATACATGAACGAAGCCGCAAACCTTTTATTAGAAGGTGAGCCAGTTGAAACGCTTGACAAAGCGCTTGTGAAATTTGGTTACCCAGTCGGCCCAATTACATTATTAGATGAAGTGGGTATTGATGTAGGTGCGAAAATCTCTCCTATCCTTGAAAAAGAATTAGGTGAGCGTTTTGAAGCGCCAACTGCATTCGACAAGCTTCAAGCTGATGATCGTAAAGGTAAGAAAAACGGTAAAGGTTTCTACATTTATGATAAAAAAGCGAAAAAAGGCAAGAAGCAAGTTGATGAGTCAGTATACTCAACTTTAGGTGTAACACCGGCTAACAAGCACAACCTTGAAGAGATTTCACAACGTTGCGTTGTTCAAATGTTAAACGAAGCGGCGCGTTGTCTTGACGAAGGCATTATTGCCAGCCCACGTGATGGTGATATTGGTGCAATTTTTGGTATTGGATTCCCTCCATTCCTTGGCGGTCCATTCAGATATATGGACAGCATGGGGATTGCAGCACTCGTTTCTCAACTTAAGTCATATCAGCAGCGCTATGGCGATCGTTTCGAGCCAGCAGAGCTACTTGTGAAAATGGCTGAAAATGGCAAAACGTTTTATTAAGCGCTAGCTAACAACCAAATAAGTATTTAAATTAAGGCAGCTTTTGAGCTGCCTTTTTTATTAACTTGCTTTAAGTTAGCACTTACATAGCAGCATAATGTTACATAAGGTGTTAAACATATTCCCATGACTGAGCAGCTAGGTGATGGATATAGTGCTAGATTTATTTAGGTAGTTATATGATTAAGCTAAGAAACTTAGAAAACACTGACCAAGAATTATTGGTGCAATATTTAAATAATGCACGAGTTACAAGGTATCTTTCATCAAGAATTCCGCAGCCCTATACGCAAGAAGATGCGCGTTGGTTTGTGAATGTTGGCAGTAAAGAAAATAGCATTGTAAAAGCAATTATTGTTGATGATGTATTTTGTGGGGTAATTGGCGCTTATACTCAGCAGCTTGAATATGCACACTCGGCTGAACTGGGCTTCTGGCTTGCTGAAAAGTACTGGGGGCGGGGAATAGCAACAAAAGCGATTATTCACTTTACAGATTTTATTTTTTCTTCAACCAAAATCACGCGATTGTATAATCCTGTGTCTGCTCCTAACAAAGCATCATTAAGAGCGATGGAGAAGGCCAGCTATTCATTAGAAGGGGTGCTTAAACAGTCGGTATGTAAGCACAAGGAACGTTTTGATGAATACCTGTATGCCAAAGTTACTGGTTAAAATGAATACGTTAATTCGGTGGTTGTACTTTATTTTTGATGTAAATACATAAGCCTAAAATGGGGCTAGGGCAATATAAAAAATAAGCAACTAGAATATGTCCGACTAAAAGCAGATAAAACAAAAAACACGCCATATAGAAGTAGAATGCCTTTTCTAGCGCCTATGGCAAAAAGCGCTACAGGCAGTACAAGCAAATAAACAAGTGTTAAAAAGATTTGAATTAAAAATATTCTGCTTGAGCCCTCACTACATGCACAAGCATTAGAGGGGAACGTTAATAAGCTTGCTGTAATAAACGCAAAAAATACTGCTTGGTTTCCTCTAGAGCCTCGGCTATTTTAGTTATCAATTACTTAGTCGCTTTTGGCTGTGTTTATCAAGCCTATTCGTGTGTTGGTAAGAAAATAAAGAGCATTGAAGTTGTACCAATTTGCCAAATGTTACGTTTAGTGTTTGAAAGCGACACTATGATTGAGCTATCAAGTTGCTGGAGATACCGAAGTTCAAAATCGATTCTAAAAGGTGCATTAGATATAGGCTTTTTTGCTTCACTAACAGAGTCTAAAGAGCAGCTAAATGAATTCGAAGCTGAAATGCTAGAGGCAGAACATGCCCATCTTAAACAATTGAATACTTTAGTTGGTAGAAAGCTACAAAAAATCGAATTTAATGATGGCTTTGTAGTGCTTGAACTATCAGGTAAAAGGTTAATAGAATGGTTTTGTCTTAGCAGTGAAAACCTGGGGTTTAGAGCGTTAGACACGTAAAGTTGAGTATGAGATTAATTTTAGTCTTATCTTTTTCTTATTTGGATGTGCAAAAGGAAGAGTTGACATATTGAATCAAGAGGGTGAGCTTCTGGGAACTTGCACTCTAATTTTGATTGGCATTGGCATTGGCATGGCGCACAGGACTCAGTTGACGATATCCTTTATATTTGCGCGAAAGATCATTTTGAAAATGGTAAAGAGATTTCTGATAGTTCAATATTCAACAATGATTATAGCTTGCCATTAATCGATGTGGACTAAAAATTAAATTGTGCATTTTTATAAATGCTCTCAACTTTTTTCATTTAAGACGCGACTTTATTTTTAGTTCAGTATAAACGGTTAGCTTTCAATTGTTGCATAGCAAGGAATTATAATGAATAAGTCGCCAGTAGCAGGTGAGGTGGCTTTGATTCTAGAAAGCATCATATACATTTCAGTCATTGTCTTTTTTTGACGCATTTTGCACCTCCCCTACTGGCGTTAGCTCTGTCGAAAGTTGCATACTTTGCGGACAATCAAGTAATTCTTTCCGTTATAAACTTAACTCCTCTTGCTTCTATATTCGGCTTAAGCTAAATCATGTGGTTATTTGATTAGGCAGTATTAATGTGAGCAAGGTGGTCAAACAGAGCAAAAACATGAACTCGCTTCGTGCATGAAGTGTTTTTGTATTGTCTTTAAAGTGAAATGATTCAAGGAAAGTCATGAGAGAAAAGTTACTTAAAATGATTGTTCTTATTGTGTTGAGCACTTCTATTTGCGTTGCTGCTAAGGAAGCAAAAACAAGTGTTCTATCTAAGAACATTAATACGTTAATAGAAGAGGAGATTGCAAGAAGCGGAACACCTTCACTTCAAGTTGCAATAGGCTATGAGTCCAAAGTCATTTATGAAAATGCGTTTGGTTTCAGTGATCTTGAAAATAAAGTTTTAGCGAGCACTGAAAGCAAATATAGAACAGCTTCTATAGCTAAGTGGTTTACTGCAACTTCTGCTATGGTACTAGTTGAAGACGGATTGCTCGATTTAGATAAGCCAATTCAAACATATTGTCCGCAATTCCCTAAGAAGAGATGGAAGATCACCACTCGACAGTTGTTAACCCATACCGCAGGCATTAGGGGATACTTAGATTTCCCAGAGCTTATAAAGAATAGCTCAGACCCAGTACAAGCAGATTTACTGAGGTATAAGTGGGTTCAAGAGCAGCTAAGTCAACATACTAGGTATGAAGGTGTCACTCAGCCGCTAGATCTTTTCAAGGATGACTTGCTTATATTTCAACCTGGAACGGATTGGTCCTACACGTCTTTCGGGTATCGAGTATTGGCGTGCGTGATGGAAGGGGCGTCAGGAAAGAAATTTCAATTGCTAATCGACGACTCAATTTTTAAAAAAGCAAATATGGGAAGTACAATTGCAGATGATGCTTGGGCAATCATTCCAAATAGAGTTTCACGGCCGTACGTCGGATTAGCTTGTCGGGTGGCGTTTTGTTTAACCAACTTACGCTTAGCACTCATGTGTTGTAGGTTGGAAAAGCCGCAGGCGCCTTCCGACTTTAAGATTACGGGCAATTACCCAATTTGATTTATGTGAATAATACTCTGATTTTAAACGCTTCACTTTAGTGGGGCGTTTTTTATGTTGTAATTTTGGGGGATTGAAGCCCGATTCCGATTGTTGTATTTGTATTAATGTCGGGTGACGCTTTGCTTACCCGACCTACGTTTAGCCGCACATTAGTGTAGCTTGAATAACCTGTAGGCATTTTTCTAACTGAATAAAATCATTTTTGAATAGTTATCAAAAAGTGAAAGTCATAAAGCTGTTTAGCTTAGTGTTATCGGCTATTATCCTGTTCAAAGGTGTTTAGTTGAATATCAAACTGTTCAACACCTTCTTTAACTTTAAGCAAACGAACCATAATATAATTTAAGCTGGGTGCAAACCATGCGATAGCTTGTTTATTTGTATTACCGTAATCGCGCATTACCTTAATGGCTTCAATTTGGCCGTAAGGTGTCGCAAGTAGCTCTTTTTCTTTTACCTCAAAGCTATATTGTTTTGGATTGCCTTTTTTATCGTAGACTAAATAGGATAACGATGTTTTGCCTGCTGCTAAGTCTCTGCTCATCTGAACGTGATAGCTCATTGAGTCGAAACAGTCTGGAGCGCAAGAAAGGGTTAAGGGAGAGTTTGATTTATTAGAGATAAGTTGATTCTTATCGTGTTTAAAGGTGAGTGAGTACTTTCTATCTGGGCCTGTGCCTTCTCGCTTCATTTTATACATGAGTGGCGTTAAGGAGTTGTTATCCACATTAAACTCTGATGATTCTTGGCGAATGTCGCTAAATATTAACCAATTTACATCACTGGTGTAGCTAAATTTATACTTATTATTATATGTAGGATCAGGTTTTAAATGATGTAAAGAGCGTTGTGCTGTGCCATGTTCGTCACCACCGCGGTAGACTTTATATTTTGCAATATAAGGTACTAACTCAGTTGCATACTTCGCCGTAGTAGCAGAAGCGTTTGTTATAGAACTAGCAATGACTAAAGCAATGGTTAACGCTCTTTTTAACATCTGAACACCTAATTCAATTATTCACTCGCATAACCTTGTTGAGGCAGCTTATTATTATCTAGTACGGCTGAATCATTTTGCATTAGCAGCCGATCTTGACAGAACCACTTTGTAACTAGCGGGTAAATACGGTGCTCTTGTTCGTGCACCCGCGCCGCTAGGTCTTCCGCAGTATCCCCATCAAAGATAGGTACCTTAGCTTGTAGTATTACAGGTCCGCCGTCAAGCTCTTCAGTGACAAAGTGTACAGAAACACCGTGCTCGCTATCTTTAGCGTCTAATGCTCGTTGGTGGGTATGTAATCCTTGGTACTTAGGTAATAATGAAGGGTGAATATTCAATAATTTGCCTTTGAATTTAGCAACAAATTCGGGCGTTAAAATACGCATAAATCCGGCTAAAATAATTAAATCAGGCTTTGTATTTTCAATAGCTTTTGCCAGCTCAGCATCGTATTGCTCACGAGTGTTATATGCTTTGTGGTCAAGAGACAGCGTTTCTATATTAGCTTGTTGTGCACGTGTTAGCCCATATGCATCAGGGCGATTAGAGATAACACACACGATTTTGCCATTAAAAAACGCATTTTGCTGAGCATCAATTAATGCTTGCAGGTTGCTACCACTGCCTGAAAGTAAAACAACTATTCGTTTGGGCGCATTACCGTGGTCGGCATGCGCATTAGTATCATTGTTTTCCATCAATTAACGCTCGTTAATGACAACTTGTTCTTCATCAGCGCTAGCAGATTGAATTTCACCAATATGCCAAGCTTTTTCGCCATTTTCAGTAAGGATAGACAGGCTTTGTTCTAACTTTTCTGCTGGAACTGCGATGATCATACCCACACCACAGTTAAAGGTGCGATACATCTCGTGTGTATCAATGTTGCCTTGCTCTTGTAGCCAGTTGAAGATTGTAGGCCACTGCCAAGACGATGCATTGATCACAGCTTTAGTATTTTCTGGCAATACGCGTGGTATGTTTTCCCAGAAACCACCACCCGTAATATGAGAAAGGGCGTGAACATCTACTTGCTGAGTTAACTCAAGTACTGATTTAACGTAAATCTTTGTTGGTGCTAATAAGTGCTCGCCTAATGTTTTACCTTCAAGTTCTTGATTAGTATCAGCATTACTTACTTCAAGCACTTTACGAATTAATGAATAACCATTTGAGTGAGGGCCTGATGAGCCTAGCGCTATAAGCTGATCGCCTGCTGCCACTTTTGAACCATCAATAACTCCTGACTTTTCAACAACGCCAACACAGAAGCCTGCCATGTCGTAATCGTCTTCTTGATACATCCCCGGCATTTCTGCCGTTTCACCACCAATTAAGGCACAGTTTGCTTGAATACAGCCTTCACCAATGCCAGAAACCACATCTGCTGCTGTATCAACATCCAGTTTTGCAGTGGCATAATAATCTAAGAAAAATAGTGGTTCGGCACCTTGTACGATTAGGTCGTTAACGCACATCGCGACTAAATCGATACCTACTGTGTCATGCTTTTTTAAATCTATTGCTAAGCGTAGCTTTGTGCCGACACCGTCGGTACCTGCTACAAGCACAGGCTCTTTGTACTTTGTTGGTAACTCGCAAAGTGCGCCAAAGCCGCCTAAGCCGCCCATTACTTCAGGACGTGTGGTTTTCTTTACCACACCTTTTATTCTTTCGACTAATGCATTACCTGCATCAATGTTAACGCCAGCGTCTTTGTAACTTAAGGTAGCTTTATTTTCGGTCACTTTAAACCTCGAGAGAATTAGAGTTGATGTACGTTTGAAGAAGGCGCTATTCTACTTGTTTAATTTTGCAAGTTAAATAGTAGGGGGGATGTTTGGGGTATGTTTTTGCAGCAGTTTACTTATATTTTATAGATGATTGCTTTAGGGCATCGCTGATTATGCGTGTTCCTGTAAAATTAATTGCACCAGCATCGAGCAACCCGGGCCAATCATTGTTTCTTTTGGGTAAACCAAAGATAAATGTCCGTGGCGCATACCACCCTTATCTAACGTTAATACTTTAAGTTCCTGCAATGAACACTTAGTGGCAATAACATGTTCTGGTAGCCAGCAAAAACCCAGCCCAGTTTTTAATATAGAAATAGCGTGTTCAAAGTTAGTGACAGTCCAACGTTTTTCAGACTTTAGCCATCCGCTTTTCTCAACGGGCTGTGTAGCCGTGTCTTTAATCACTATTTGCAGGTCTTGCGCTAGCATTTTGCTATCTATTTCAGACAAGCTTGCAAGTGGATGGTTTTTGCCGACAACAGGAACAAAGGTTACATTACATAAGGGTTCACTTAAGTAGCCTTTAGGTACGCTTGAGCTGATTACAATATCAGCTTGACCGGCGTGAATAATTTCTTCAGTACCAGTTAATACCGTGTCAATAATGGTAATGCGCGAGCCGCGACTTTCTGGGTAAAACTTAGTAAGTGCATTAAATAAATATGATTTTGGGTAAGCAAGCTCTACGGCGATAACTAACTCTGGTTCCCATCCTTGCTGTATGTTTTCAGCGAGCAATTCTAAATCGCTTATATCTTGGGTTAATATACGAGATCGTCTTAACATAACCTCGCCAGCACTGGTTAGGTAAGCTTTACGCCCTTTTACTTCCAAGAGCTGTACGTTAAGTTGTTGCTGCAATTTTGAAACGGCATGATTTAAAGAGGACTGACTTTTATTTAGCGCGTTTGCAGCTTGCGCATAGCCGCCAAAGTCGACTACAGCTTGCAGTATGCGCCACTGTTCCAACGTCGACTTTGGTCGATACATAGTCATAACTCACTTATTACAATTTAGCTATTAGCAATAATCACAGCGCGTAACGGCGCTGGATAACCTTCAATTGTTTTATTTTCATCGTTAGGATCTAAGAAATCTTCTAATGATTCATTTTCAAGCCAGTCGGTTTTGCGCTGCTCTGAGAAATCGGTTTTTTCAACACTGACTACCTTAATATTCTTAAAGCCAACTCGCTTCATCCAACCGGTAAGGGCGTCGGTACTTGGAATAAACCATACATTTCGCATCTTAGCGTAACGTTCGCCCGGTACCAGCACTTCGTTTGGGCCACCTTCTACAACAATAGTTTCTAACACCAGCTCGCCACCTGGCCTTAGTTGTTGTTTGAGCTGTTGTAAAAAGTCGATAGGTGAGCGGCGGTGATAAAGCACGCCCATTGAGAATACAGTATCAAAGGTTTTTAACTCTGGTAATTGTTCTACACCCAATGGTAGTAGGTGTACGCCATCATCTGGGTTAAAGTGTTTAATTGCATTAAATTGAGAGACAAACAGCTGTGTAGGGTCGACACCTACTACAAACTCGGCACCTGCGCCGCGCATCCGCCATAAGTGGTAGCCACTGCCACAACCAATATCGAGCACGTACCTGCCGTCTAACGGAGTAATATGTTGTTTTAAGCGATCCCATTTAAAATCTGAACGCCACTCGGTATCTACGTGAATACCATGAATGTGGTAAGGGCCTTTACGCCAAGGCATTAGTTTCTTCAATAAAGATGTAATTCGCTTTTGTTCGCCTTCAGATATATCGTTAGTAAGTCCAAATTCTACTTTGTCACTAATGTTGATCGTTGAAGGCTGTGTATTTGGTAAATTCTCTAATATGCGTTGCCACTTACCGTAATCTCCGTGAAGAGATTCTTTATACCAACTGTTTAATTGCTGAGGTAATGTTTCTAGCCAATGCGATAGTTTGTTTTTCGCAATCAGCGAATAAAAGTGATTAAAATGATTCATAAATTATTTGATTATCGCCATTGAACAGAAGTTGAAACATTGATACCAAGTGGTGAAATGACTGAAACCGATTTGTTGGAAACGTTCATAATGTACAGTGCGCGTGTCAGGCTTCATTACATTTTCAAGCGCAGAACGCTTTTGACTAATTTCTAGTTCGCTATAGCCATTAGCACGTTTAAAGTCATGATGAAGGTTGGTTAATAACCCATGACAAGTATCATCGTCTTCACGAAGCTTTTCAGAAATGATCAGCAAGCCACCTTTACGCATGCCGTCGTATATTTTTTGTAGTAGTGCCAAACGCTTTTCAGGCGAAATAAACTGTAAAGTAAAGTTCAGCACAACAATAGATGCATTTTCTATTTCTATATCGTTTATATCAGCATTGACCAGCTCAACATGAATGGGCGACTTGAAGCCTTGCAGGTGAAGTTTACAGCGCTCAAGCATCGCACTCGAATTGTCAACGGCGATGATATTGCTGTTAGACTCAGCAGGCAGTGCGCGCCTCATTGAAAGTGTTACTGCGCCTAATGAGCAGCCTAAATCATATAAATTTGAATTAGGTTGATGAAATTGCTCAGTTAATTTGCCAATAGTACTAATAATTGTTGAATATCCTGGCACTGAACGCTGGATCATATCGGGGAATACTTCTACGACGGTTTCGTCAAATGTGAAGTCTTTTAATTCAGAATGTGTTGCAGAATAAATGCTATCTTTACTCAATGTAATTACTCAAAAAGTAGATGTGGCTTCAATGTATTTTATTTTACATCATAGTGATAGCAACGTCTCCCCTAGTGCGCAATATATAACAGAGAATTAAATAGCAATTAAAATATAGTTAATGTTTGTGTATGATTGTAGAGGTTTCAATTCAATGAGAGGTAAATTGAAAAAATGAGGTTTAATTTTGCGCATAGTCTATTGTGGTCTTGGCTTTTCTATATGCTTTGCTACAGTATTGAAACCTCTGCTAATTCAGTTTCTCAAACGAATAATTCGTCGCATGAAAATACCAACAACGAGATTGTTTTTGTGGTTGGAAACGACTCCTTTCCCTATCAATATATGGACTCTCAGGGCAAAGCCGACGGCTTAATGATTGATATTTGGAAGTTATGGGCAAAAAAGAATAATCATTCAATTACATTTTTAGCTAAACCGTGGACAGAAACTTTAGATGCCATAAAAAATGAAGAAGCTGATGTTCACTCTGGTATAACAAAATTACCGTACCGTGAAGCATTCATGGAGTTTGGCGAACCCATTTTTAATATCGGCATGAGCGTGTTTATTCATAAGGATGTGGTTGGGGTAAAAACACTAGCCGACCTAGGGCCTTATAATGTTGGTATTGTGAACGGTTCTGCCCATCATGCGCGCTTTCAAAAACAGTTTCCCCACCTCTCACTAAAAGTGTATCAAAGCCGTGATGAAATGTACCAAGATGCGGTAATAGGTAATATTAAAGTGCTGACTGGTATGGAGCGTATTGCTACACGTCACCCTTTATTTGTGCAACTTTCAAAAGCATTTCCGCTATATAAAAAGCTTGAATATGATCAATTACCGCTAACATTTGCCGTAAAAAAGGGTAACAGCCAGTTGCGCAAAAAAATTGTTGAAGGGCTGAAGAATATTACGCCAATTGAAATGATTGCCATAGAGCGGAAATGGTTAGGTGTCGAGTCGGAAAAAGACACTTTGGTACTGGCATTAGCTCAAGGAAATAAGCCTTATATGGATGTGTCGGAAGAGGGTGCAGCAATTGGTTTATTAGTAGATATTTGGAAACTTTGGTCAGAAAAAACCAAACGAGATGTGCTGTTTCTGCCTGAGAGCATGTCCGGTGCTTTGAAATCGGTAGAGTCTGGTAAAGCAGACATTCATATCGGTTATCCAGAAAGTGAAAAAGTAACAACACGCATACCCAGGGCACATCACGTTTACACTGTGCTGTCTCGCTTCTTCTATCCCAAAAAAATTGGTGAAATAACAGCGCTTAATCAACTTAATGGCAAAACGATTGGTATGTATAGTACTGCACCTTATAAATTAGATTTTATTGAACAGTATCCACATATTAAAGTGCGTTATTTTACTTCTTCTGATGCAATGATTTCAGCAGCCGTGACGGGCGAAATAAGTGGTTATATTGCAGCAACTCAGGCGGCCATCGTAAAGCTACGAGATTTGAGTTTGCTCGATCAATTTAATTATTTAGATTCTGAAGAATTTGAAGCGAATATTTATGCGCTAGTCAACCCAGAGAAGCAAGCGTTAATTAGTCAAATTAAAGAAGGCTTTAGATTAATTGACAACCGGGAGCTTGTTGAAATTGAACAGCGTTGGTTAAGAGAAAATACAGGCCAGTATTTTACTAATAATCGTAAACGAATCGATTTAACCATTGCTGAAACCAACTGGATTAAAGAAAAAAAATCGATCACCGTTGGAGTGGTAGAAGACTGGCCTCCTATTGAGTTTGTCGACAATGGGATTGTAAAAGGGGTCACAGCAGATATTTTCGCCATTATCGAAAAGCAAACAGGTTTAAAAGTAAATTATAAGATTTTTGCTAATTGGGAGTCTGTACTACAAGCACTGACAGATAAAAGCATTGATATGGTAGGGAGTATTGCTAACACCCCAGAGCGAGAATCGTTTGCGAATTTTTCAATTGATTATTGGCCAACCCCTTGGTCAATAATTACCCTGATGGAAAGTGCGAAAACTAATGGTGTAGGTGATTTCAGCGGTAAAAAACTGGCGTTTATTAAAGACTACCAAGTAGTAGACAAAGTGAGAGAAAAATATCCGAACGTAAGTATAACCGTTGTAGAAGATTTAGAAGCAGGTATCAAGGAGCTGAAAAAAGGTAATGTAGATGGTGTGGTTGACACCTTAATCTCTACAGCGAGATACATACAAGATACTCGAACACCTGATTTAAAGCTTCATCTAGTGGAAGACTTACCTTCAGAGTCTGGCCATATAGGTATTAGAAACGACTGGCCTTTAGCACTAACAATCATAAATAAAGCATTGAGTACGATAACTAAAGACACAAAAAAAACGATTTTCAATAAATGGTTTGAAATTAAAATTGAGCAAGGTTTATCACAAAAAGAAGTGAAAGAAATTGCCTATAAGGTTGCCGCTGTGGTGGTTGTTTTCGTTGTTGTAGTGTTACTTTGGACTCGGAGTTTACAGCGTGAAATTAAGCGCAGAAGAATTGCTGAAGAAAAAATGAAGCACATGGCCACGCACGACAGCTTGACGGGCTTGCCTAATAGAAACCTGTTAAAAGATAGGCTTTCCACATCGTTAAAACAGCACGCGCGCCGAGAAGAAACATTGGCGGTATTGTTTGTCGATTTAGATGGCTTTAAACAAGTGAATGACTCACAGGGTCATGACGCTGGTGACGAGTTACTTATTCAAATTGCTAAACGACTAGCCCGTTGTGTGCGTAAATCTGACACGATTGCGCGCTTTGGCGGCGACGAATTTATCCTGCTACTTAATAACCTCAATCATGTTAATGAGGCTCAATTAGTTGCTGACAAGATATTAAACAGTATTGCCAAGCGCTTTAATCTGTCTAATGCTTCTGTTAAGGTCGGGGCTAGTATAGGTATTGCAGTTTACCCTATCAATGGCTTAACAAGCAGTGACTTAATCAAAAAGGCCGACGATGCAATGTATCAGGTGAAAGTACAAGGTAAAAATAACTTTGCCTTTGCTGATTGATTGGTACGGTAAACAACAGCTAAAACATCCGTGAATGGTCTACGAGTCTGAAACCACCCTTCATTACAGTTAATCTTAAAAACTAGCTGCATAGAAGGGTGACTTTGGCTATCAAATATATATAATTAGCCGTCATTTCGTAAGAGTAAGAGTCAGTATCAAGAAAGGCTCTAGCACAGATTATTTATACAGGAAAAGTAAATGCGAACCTTATATTGTGGGCACGTAAACGAAGCGCTAATAGGCGAAGAAATTGAATTATGCGGTTGGGTAAATCGTCGTCGTGATTTAGGCGGTGTTATTTTTATTGATTTGCGCGATAGAGAAGGCATTCTTCAAGTTGTTTTCGATCCTGATTTAGAAGAAGTTTTTAATACTGCCAACAGTTTGCGTAATGAATTTTGTGTACAAATTAAAGGCTTAGTGCGTGCTAGACCGGAAGGCCAAGTGAATAAAGACATGACTACAGGTGGTGTTGAAATTCTTGGTAAATCGTTAAATGTATTGAACCGTTCTGAGCCGTTACCGCTAGATTTTAATCAGAAAAATACGGAAGAGCATAGACTTAAATATCGCTACTTAGATTTACGTCGTCCTGAAATGGCTGAGCGCATTAAGTTTAGAGCAAAAGTAACCAGCGCGGTAAGAAGCTATCTTGAACAGCATGACTTTTTAGATATTGAAACTCCTATTCTTACTAAAGCCACGCCAGAAGGTGCACGCGACTATTTAGTTCCAAGCCGTACTCACAAAGGTGAGTTTTTTGCCTTACCACAGTCGCCTCAATTGTTTAAGCAGTTGCTAATGATGTCTGGTATGGATAAGTACTATCAGATAGTAAAATGTTTTAGAGATGAAGATTTGCGTGCTGATCGTCAGCCTGAATTTACTCAAATAGATATCGAAACGACCTTTATGTCTGCTGATCAAGTTATGGAAGTAACTGAAGGTATGATCAGTAAGCTATTTAAAGACTTATTAGATGTAGAGTTTCCTACGTTCCCTAAAATGACTTATGCAGAAGCAATGAAGCGTTACGGTTCAGACAAACCTGATTTACGTAACCCTCTAGAGTTAGTTGATGTAGCAGACCTTGTTAAAGATGTAGACTTTAAAGTGTTCTCAGGCCCTGCAAACGATCCTAAAGGTCGTGTTGCAGTTATTAAAGTACCTCAAGGTGCTGATAAGTTCTCGAGAAAGAATATTGATGAGTACGGTAAGTTTGTAGAAATTTACGGTGCGAAAGGGCTTGCATGGGTTAAAGTAAATGATGCAAGCGCAGGCTTAGCAGGCATGCAATCTCCAATTGCTAAATTCTTAAACGAAGAAACGGCTACTGCTTTAATTGAAAGAACAGGCGCTGAAACAGGCGATATTTTATTCTTTGGTGCAGATAAAGCGATGGTTGTTGCGGAAGCACTAGGCGCGCTACGCTTAAAAATTGGTGAAGACTTAGATTTAGTTGAAGATGGATGGCGTCCGCTTTGGGTTGTAGACTTCCCAATGTTTGAAGAGTTTGGTAACGGTTTAACACCGCTTCATCACCCGTTCACAGCACCAACAGGAATAAATGCAGAGCAATTAGAAGCTGCACCAGAATTGGCACTTTCTGATGCTTACGACATGGTTTTAAACGGTGTTGAATTAGGTGGCGGTTCGGTTCGTATACACGATCAACAAATGCAAGCTGCAGTGTTCCGCATTTTGGGCATTTCTGATGAAGAAGCAGAAGAAAAGTTTGGCTTCCTATTAGAAGCATTAAAGTTTGGTACGCCACCGCACGCTGGTTTAGCGTTTGGCTTAGATCGCTTAGTAATGCTAATGTGTGGCGCTACATCGATTCGTGATGTTATGGCGTTCCCTAAAACAACCACTGCTGCTTGTCCATTAACAAATGCGCCAAGTCCAGCAAATCCAACAGCTTTGGATGACTTAGCGATTAATGTGATTGCTCAAAAGAAGTCTGAAGAAGACGCGTAAAGCGAACCTACCTTAGGGGTATTGTGACTTGTTAGTCGCAATACCCCTTAAGTTATAACTTCTAAAGCAGTGGCACTACTGAACCCCGGGCTTAGTATTTATGCCTTATTCAATTAGTGCCATACATGCCTTGCCATACACCGCCAAGTTTGTTGAAATTTATAACTACCCAATCACACGTTTCAATTGAGGAAATTCTTATTGTCATTTTAGGTATTGATCCCGGCTCTCGCATTACAGGCTATGGCGTAATAAAGCAGGTGGGACATCGTTTTGAATATTTAGGCAGTGGCTGTATTCGTTTAACGGATGGTGAGCTGGCTGATCGATTAAACATCATCTTCAATGGCGTCAGTGAAATTATTTCTCAGTTTAAACCTCAAACATTTGCCATTGAGCAAGTATTTCTTGCCCACAATCCCGACTCTGCGTTAAAACTGGGGCAAGCCAGAGGGGCTGCGATAGTGGCCGCAACACAGCGCAACCTTCCTGTTTCAGAATATTCTGCACGACAAATAAAACAGTCTGTTGTTGGTACAGGCGCGGCAGATAAATCACAGGTTCAACACATGGTACAAGCTATTTTAAAATTACCTGCTAAACCGCAAGCTGACGCGGCTGATGCGTTAGCAGTTGCAATGTGCCATGGTAATACACAACAAAGTTTGCTTACAATGGCGGGCAAAGCAAAGAAAACGGTACGTGGGCGGTTGCGTTAAAAATTGCAACAGAGATTACCGTTTTTTCAGACTTATTCAAAAATAAAAATTAAGAGTACAGTGTAAATGATCGGAAGAATTCGAGGAATAGTGATAGAAAAGCAGGCGCCTGAAGTATTAATAGAGGCTGCAGGTGTTGGGTATGAAATACAAATGCCAATGACTAACTTCTATCAACTTCCAGACGTTGATCAAGAAGCTGTTATTTACACACACTTTGTGGTTAGAGAAGACGCTCAGCTTTTGTACGGGTTTATTAATAAAACGGAACGACATTTGTTTCGTTTACTCATAAAAGCCAACGGGGTAGGGCCAAAGTTAGGATTGGCAATTCTTTCCGGAATGTCGGCTGAACAATTCGTACAATGTGTTCAACATGACGACTCAACAGCGCTTGTGAAATTGCCAGGTATAGGCAAAAAAACAGCGGAACGACTCATTATTGAAATGCGCGACCGTATTAAAGATTGGGGCGTTGATATATCTGCAGATACCAGTAATAAGATATCTGGCACAATGCAAATAGAATCAACGTTCGTTATTAAAGACGATCCTTCAGACGATGCAATGAGTGCACTGGTATCACTTGGTTACACACAAAGCCAAGCGCAAAAGGCTGTTAAAGCTGTTTACAAAGAAAGCATGAATAGTGAAGAAACAATCAAGCTTGCGTTAAAAAGCATGCTTTAAGGTAAATAATTTATGATAGATGCTGACCGATTATTACAACCTTCTGCTGACTTTGAAGATGAGTCAATTGATCGCGCCATACGCCCTAAATCGTTAGCCGACTATAAAGGTCAAGATCATGTAAAAGAGCAAATGGCGATTTTTATTGAAGCGGCGCGCAAACGGAGTGAACCGCTTGATCATTTGCTTATATTTGGTCCACCAGGACTGGGGAAAACCACATTAGCAAATATTGTTGCGAATGAAATGGGTGTCAATATTAAAACGACGTCAGGCCCAGTATTGGAAAAAGCAGGCGACTTGGCCGCGTTACTCACAAACTTAGAACCCAATGATGTACTGTTTATAGATGAAATTCACCGCTTAAGCCCTGTTGTTGAAGAAGTGCTATACCCAGCTATGGAAGACTATCAACTAGATATTATGATTGGTGAAGGGCCAGCAGCGCGTTCTATTAAATTAGATTTGCCGCCATTTACGCTTATTGGTGCAACAACCAGAGCAGGTGCGTTAACGTCACCGCTACGCGACCGATTTGGTATCGTTCAACGCTTAGAGTTTTATAACAACCTAGATTTAGCGGATATTGTAGAGCGCTCTGCGCATTATTTAAATTTGGCATTGAATAAAGAAGGCGCATTTGAGATTGCTAAACGTTCTCGCGGCACACCTAGGATAGCGAATCGCTTGCTTCGTAGAGTAAGGGATTATGCAGAAGTTAAAGCGAATGGCAACGTTGATAAAGAAATAGCAGACAAAGCATTGGCTATGGTTGATGTAGATGAAGAGGGTTTCGACTACATGGACAAAAAGCTTTTGTTGGCCATTATTGAAAAATTTACAGGTGGTCCCGTAGGGTTAGAAAACCTTGCGGCTGCAATAGGGGAAGAAAAAGATACTATTGAAGATGTCATTGAACCGTTTTTAATTCAGCAAGGGTTTATTCAAAGAACGCCGCGCGGGAGAGTTGCCACGCAACGCGCATTTCAACACTTAGGCTTTAGCCACGACGAATAACATATTTCTGTATTAATAACAGTCAAACACTCATGCTTAGTAGGTGTGGGGGTTTTGTGCCTAAACGAGTTGCAATAAATTTTAGATAAAAAAAAACCCGTCAAATTGACGGGTTCAACAACAAGTTGAAGGAAGGAAGTTAAATCCAGGGAACTAAAGAAACTGTGGGATTAAGACAATTTCTTGGGTATTCTGCTATATCAGTTAAATCATCACTAAATAACTAAGTTTGCGCTAGCTCTGAATACGGACGCTATAATAGTGATAAACATGGTTACCTTCAAACAAGAAAAATTAGATATTCACATTAGTTTTAATAATGGTAAATATGTATTCCGTTCCTATAAGTGAGTTTTAATTGAAGATTAAATATAAATAACTCTTTATTTTTCATTTGTTTGCTATTTTTTATAAAATGCAAACACATTAGTTTAATCATTAGATCGGATTGTTAATGTGGTGCTTTATGCATGTTTATCTGCATATTTAGTTACAAGTTTTATTTTTCAATACCAAAAAATATTTATTAGACTCTATTTTATTCTTTAATTGTAAGTTAAATATGACTGAGGCATTGAAATATAAGGTTTGCGAACCTATCATTATAGAAAATAACAAGAACACTATTAAATTGGGTGGTTAATGCGCTTTAGTATCCCTATTCGTATTTATTATGAAGATACAGATGCAGGTGGCATTGTTTATTACGCTAATTATTTAAAGTTTTATGAACGTGCCAGAACAGAGTGGTTAAGGGATTTAGGCATTGAACAGGATGGCTTATTGGCGCAGAATATAGGCTTTGTTGTTAAACATGTTGAAGTAGATAACAAACTGCCTGCTAAGTTTAATGATGAAATCATCGTTTCTTGTGAAACAGAAAGTGTTAAGTCAGTATCTATAGTGTTTAAGCAACAAATTCATAATCAAGATGGACTTCTTATTAATAGTGCAAAGTTTAAAGTTGCTTGCGTCGATTTATATAAAATGAAACCCCTTGCTATTCCAAAGCAGATATTAGAGGTGTTAAAAAGTGTCAGCTGAATTATCGTTTTTAGATTTATTTATGCAAGCAAGTCTGCTTGTAAAACTTGTTATGTTAAGCTTATTGGGTGTTTCCGTTGCATCATGGGCAATGATTTTTCAGCGTAGTAAAGCGCTAAAAGAAGCTGAAGAAAACGCCAGAAAATTTGAAGATAAATTTTGGTCAGGCATCGATATTGCGAAGCTTTATAATGAAGTTTCGGCACGCACTAATTCTAATGATGGATTAGAGCACTTATTCAAATCTGGCTTTAAAGAGTTTGCGAGAAGCCGCAAAACCCAACTTAGTTTGGCCACACTTGATGGCACCCACCGTGCAATGCGAGTTGCCTTATCGAGAGAGATAGAAAAACTTGAAACACATTTACCTTTTTTGGCAACTGTAGGTTCTATTAGTCCGTATGTTGGGTTATTTGGTACGGTTTGGGGTATTATGAACTCCTTTATTGCTTTAGGCTCGGTACAACAGGCCACGCTTGCGATGGTCGCGCCAGGCATTGCAGAAGCGCTTATTGCAACTGCTATGGGGTTATTTGCAGCTATTCCAGCTGTTATTGCATATAACCGCTTCTCTCATAAAGTTGAAATTATAGAAGCTAGCTATGGCAACTTTATGGAAGAGTTCTCAAATATATTACACCGCCAAGTTACGCTTAAATCTGGTAACGAAGGCGTATAGTCATGTATCAACGTAAAAGGCGTAGGCCAGTATCAGAGATCAATGTCGTACCGTATATTGATGTAATGCTGGTATTACTGATAATTTTTATGGTGACCGCTCCACTCATAACTCAAGGAGTAAAAGTTGATCTGCCACAGGCAACCGCCGAACCACTTTCAGAAGATTCTAAACCGCCACTAATAGCATCTGTGAATGCGCAGGGTGAATACTTCTTATCAGTTGGGGATAATAAAGATCAAGTGTTACAACCAAGTGAGTTGGCGGTTTTGGTGAGAGCCAACCTTGAAGTTGAACCTGAAACTCCTGTTATTGTAAAAGGTGATAGAGCGGTACCATACGACAAAGTAGTTCAACTTATGGTGTTGCTGCAAAACGCTGGTGTTCCGTCAGTTGGTTTAATGACAGACTCTACAGAAGAATAATGTTAGTGAAAAATACGACTTACACTTTACCCTCAATTAAATCAATTGCTTTACATATTGCAATTGGTGTTCTACTTCTTGTAAGTGTTGACTTTTCAACACATGAAAAACCCAAACAAGCTAAGCAAGCGCCTGTAATAGAGGCGGTGACGATTGATCAAGCCGCACTTGAGTCTCAAATTAAAAAAGTTAAAGCACAAAAAGACGCTGCGCGAAGAAAAGAAGAACAACGGGTTAAGGATTTAGAAGAACGCGCTAAACGCGCACAACAACAGCGACAGCAACAAGAAAAGTCAATTTCTGATCTTGAAAAAGTAAAACAGAAAAAACAAGCTGAACGTAAACGCGCAGAAGAAGCAGCTGAAAAAGCGAAAAAGAAACAGCAACAAGAAAAAGCAAAAGCCGATAAGCTTGAAAAGCAAAGAAAGCAGAAAGAGTTAGAAAAACAGCGTGCCGAAAAAGAAGCTAAAGCAGCGGCTGAGAAGTTGCGTTTAGAAAAAGAAAGGGCACGTAAAGCGAAAGTTGAACGAGAGCGTAAAGAACGTGAAGCAAAAGAGCGCGCAGCGCAAGAAAAGTTAATGGCGGAGCAGCTAGCTAAAGAGCAGGCGGAACGACGTGCTGCAAGACGTAGCCAAGTAATGTCAGAGTTAGCTAAGTATCGAGCGTTAATCACGCAGCGTATACAGCAAAATCTAATCATTGATGAGTCAATGAAAGGAAAGCAGTGTCGTTTAAATATCAAACTTGCGTTTAATGGATTGGTTACACAAGTAAAAATATTAAGTGGTGATCGTATCACTTGTGATGCAGCACAACGCGCAATTTATAAAGCAGAAACTTTGCCTGTATCTAAAGATGCTGATATATATAACGAGCTAAAAGATATTAACTTAACGTTTGAACCTGAATTTTAATAATTGGTATAGGTACTTATGAAACAACTTTTTTTATTCTGTGCATTAATACTGTCTAATGTGGCAAATGCCACGTTAGAAATAGTAATTACAGAAGGCATTGATACGGCAAGACCCATCGCAATTGTGCCATTTAAATATGAAGGGAAAGGAAATGCGCCGCAGCGTATAACTGACGTAATAGCGGCTGATTTAAGAAGAAGTGGCAAGTTTAACCCTGTCTCTGAAATCAGTATGCCGCAATTCCCAGCTACAGACAGTGAAGTTGACTACTCTATGTGGGCATCTGAAGGTGTAGAGGCAATCGTAGTTGGTACTATTAAAGAATATTCATTAGATCGCTATTTAGTATCTTACGAAGTTATTGATGTGATCAGAGGCCAAATTACCGGTGGTCAGGCGCAAATGTTAAGTGGTGGTGAACTTATTCAAAGTGAAGACCATGTACTTGATAGTCGTCAAACGGTGATCTCTAGCCAGCAATTTAGACAATATGGTCATCGCATTAGTGATGTTGTATATGAAAAGCTGACGGGTGAGCGTGGCGCATTCTTAACGCGTATAGCGTACGTTATTGTACGAGATAACGATTCCTATCCTTATCAACTGGTTGTTGCAGACTATGACGGTGAAAACGAACAAGTTTTATTGCGTTCTAAAGAGCCGTTAATGTCACCTTCATGGTCGCCTGACGGCACTAAACTGGCTTATGTCACGTTCGAAAAGCGACAAGCACAAGTTATTATGCAAGACATTTATTCAGGCTCTCGTGAAGTTATTACGTCATATCCGGGAATAAATGGGGCGCCTAACTGGTCTCCTGATGGGAAGAAAATGGCGCTTGTTTTATCGAAAGACGGGAATCCAGAAATTTACGTTAAAGATCTGATTAATGGCAAATTAAGACGAATTACACGTCATCGCTCTATTGATACAGAGCCAAGTTGGTCTCCAGACGGCAAAAGATTGGTTTTTAGTTCCGAGCGGGGTGGTAAACCTCAGTTATATAGCGTAAATTTAAGTAATGGTAAAATAAAACGTTTAACTTTTGACGGAGATATGAACCTAGGTGGTGCAATTACACCTGATGGAAATCAGCTCGTTATGGTTAATCGTACGCGTGGTAATTACCACATTGCTAAAAAAGAATTTAATTCTAATGTGTTTCAAGTACTGACGAAAACACGCTTAGATGAATCACCAAGCATCGCGCCTAATGGTTCAATGATTATTTACAGTACATTACATCATGGCAAACAGGTTTTAGCATTGGTATCGATGGATGGTCGTTTTAAGGCAAGGTTGCCAGCTGCTAACGGGCAAGTTAAGTCGCCTGCATGGTCGCCATTTTTATAATAAATTCATTCATAATTTTGAGTTAAGAAAAATAAGGAAACCGAAGAATGCACCTAAACAAGATCTTTAAAGGGCTATTGGTCGCACTTCCCGTTCTTGCAATTACTGCATGTGGTTCTACAAGCTCTACGTCTGCTGGCGAAGGAGCAAGTACGAGTACTTCATCACAGCAAACTTCAACTGTTGAAAATGAGCAAAATACAACAGAAGTTGCTGTAATAGAACGTACAGCAACACCTGAAGAAGAAATGCGTAAAAAGTTTGAACAACTTCGCAGAGAGCACATTGTTTACTTTGACTTTGATAAAGCAACGGTAAGTGGCGAATTTGCTGAGTTACTTCAAGCACACGCTGACTTCTTGGTAAAGAACGACAGTGTTAAGGTGTTAATCGAAGGTCATGCAGACGAGCGTGGTACGCCAGAATACAACATTGCTTTAGGTGAGCGTCGTGCTAAAGCGGTTTCTCAGTACTTACAAAACTTAGGCGTAATGAATAGCCAAATCTCGATTGTTAGTTATGGCGAAGAGAAGCCTTTAGATAAGAGCCGTAGCGAAGCTGCATTTGCAAAAAATCGCCGTGCTGTATTAGTTTACTAATAGAATAAATATTACATATGAATAAAGTAGTATTAATTGTTGCCACTTTAATATGCGGGAGCTCCACTGTTGTGGCTGCTCCCGCTCCTGTTTCTGATGCAACGGGATCTAGCCTTGAAAAAAGACTAGAAACCATTGAGCGTATATTAACTGCTAGAAATAAAGCACAAATCCAACTTCAACAGCAAATTGACTTGATTCAAGATGAGGTTAATGAAGTTCGTGGTGTTACAGAGTTACATACGCACAAATTAGAGCAGCTATTAGAAAGGCAACGTGAACTTTATCAAGAAATTGATAAACGCGTATCTGCGGCTTATAGCCAACCGACCGTTAACTATCCTTCGCAACAAACACCTACTGTTGATAGTTCAGGCTACTCGGGGTCGATGAGCGAAAATGAAGCTTACGACCGAGCAGTGAATTTAGTTCTTAAAGATCGTAACTACGATCAAGCTATTCCTGAGTTTAAACAGTTCTTAAAAGCTTTCCCAAGTTCGGCTTATAGTCCAAATGCACATTATTGGTTAGGACAGCTTTTATTTAACAAGAATGAGTTAGCGGAAGCGAAAACACAGTTCGAACGTGTTGTTAGCGGCTACCCAGATTCTAATAAACGAAGTGATGCATTACTTAAGTTGGGTGCAGTAGCACAAAAGCTAGGAAAAAAAGCTGAAGCCAAAGCATATTTTGAAAGAGTTATCGCAGAATATCCTGAATCTACAGTTGCGGGTTTGGCTCAATCTCGCTTGAAAACATTACGATAAGTACGATTAATATACGACTTTAAGTGCTTTAGGTCGTTTATTGAACATGTAACGCTTAAATTAGTAATTAATCGCAACTTTAGGTTGCACTAAATTCTTAAATAAGTATTATATGCGCCCGCGGTGGGTCATTAGCTCAGCTGGTAGAGCAGTGGACTTTTAATCCATTGGTCGAAGGTTCAAATCCTTCATGACCCACCACCGCTATTTTTTATATTGGGTCATTAGCTCAGCTGGTAGAGCAGTGGACTTTTAATCCATTGGTCGAAGGTTCAAATCCTTCATGACCCACCACTTATTTTTAGGTGGGCAATATAAAAAGTAGAAACAACATTTGGGTCATTAGCTCAGCTGGTAGAGCAGTGGACTTTTAATCCATTGGTCGAAGGTTCAAATCCTTCATGACCCACCAATTTTTTGGTCAAATGTTGTAACGTAAATCTGTATTAAGTGGGTCATTAGCTCAGCTGGTAGAGCAGTGGACTTTTAATCCATTGGTCGAAGGTTCAAATCCTTCATGACCCACCACTTAATACAACCCTATTGGGGGTCATTAGCTCAGCTGGTAGAGCAGTGGACTTTTAATCCATTGGTCGAAGGTTCAAATCCTTCATGACCCACCATTTTATACAATCCCTTTGCGGGTCA
The DNA here is from genome assembly GCF_016469335.1 of Flocculibacter collagenilyticus. Lineage (NCBI taxonomy): Bacteria > Pseudomonadati > Pseudomonadota > Gammaproteobacteria > Alteromonadales > Pseudoalteromonadaceae > Flocculibacter > Flocculibacter collagenilyticus. The sequence goes on along the minus strand of NZ_CP059888.1, from coordinate 2,368,332 downwards.
TTAGCTCAGCTGGTAGAGCAGTGGACTTTTAATCCATTGGTCGAAGGTTCAAATCCTTCATGACCCACCATTGTATTTGATAATCTCCCTCCCTTATATAACTTAGCTTTCAGCTAATTATGCGCTATAGCAAATTGCTATAAACCAATCTTCATATTTTATGGTCAAAGCATACAACTGGCGTATTAAATGGCGTATAATCCGCACCCTATTTTTTAAATTGAATGATAGTGAGATAAATGAGTCAGCTTCAAACAGTTTCAACAGACTTCGTTTTTCCTAAAAAACCAATGCCTTTGTCTGTAGAAGAAAAGGTAGCGTATAAGTCACGTATTAAAAAGTTATTGATTGAGCGTGATGCGGTATTAGTTGCCCATTATTATACGGATCCAGAAATTCAAGCACTTGCTGAAGAAACAGGTGGTTGTGTTGCCGACTCATTAGAAATGGCACGTTTTGGCAATAACCATAAGGCGAAAACATTAATTGTTGCTGGTGTAAAATTTATGGGGGAAACCGCAAAAATTTTAACACCCGAAAAAACAGTGCTTATGCCAGATTTAGAAGCTACATGCTCATTGGATTTAGGCTGCCCTGCGGACGAGTTCTCAGATTTTTGTGATCAACACCCTGATCATACCGTTGTTGTATACGCTAACACGTCAGCTGCGGTAAAAGCACGAGCTGACTGGGTTGTCACGTCGAGTGTGGCACTAGAAATTGTTGAACACTTAGACTCTGAAGATAAGAAAATTATCTGGGGACCAGATCGCCACCTAGGTGCTTATATTTCAAAACAAACGGGTGCTGAAATGCTAATGTGGCAAGGCGCTTGTATTGTGCATGATGAGTTTAAAGCAAAAGCACTCGTAGAATTAAAGCAACAACATCCTGATGCAGCTGTGTTAGTACACCCAGAGTCACCTGCTTCAGTGGTAGATCTTGCAGATGCGGTTGGCTCAACCAGTCAGCTGATCAAAGCCAGTGAAACAATGCCTAACAGTAAGTTTATTGTTGCAACTGATAAAGGCATTTTTTATAAGATGCAGCAAAAGCAACCAAATAAGACGTTTATTGAAGCCCCAACAGGCGGTAATGGTGCAACGTGTAGAAGTTGTGCGCATTGTCCTTGGATGGCTATGAACGGCTTACAAGCAATTGAAAAGTCATTACTTGATGCTGAAGGTCATGAAATTTTTGTAGATGCGGATTTAAGAGAAAAAGCACTCATTCCGTTACACAGAATGCTTAACTTTGCAGCAGAGAACAAGGTAACCGTAAAAGGTAACGCATAATATTACTACCTGTTCTTTTTAGCGCTTTTATATGAAAGTGAGTGAAAAGGCATGTTAAGGAGTAAATATTAAGCAACTAAGCTGGGTTACGCATAAAAAACTTGAAACCCAATAATTAATTACCTACTATACCTGCCGCTGTTAATGTTAATAGCGGCTCAGTTAGCGACACAGCTAATTGAATAATGCGGAGAGATGGCTGAGTGGCTGAAGGCGCACGCCTGGAAAGTGTGTTTAGGTTAATCCCTAACGAGGGTTCGAATCCCTCTCTCTCCGCCATTTTTATACTTATTTCACATCTTTATACTCATTCAGTAGCTCGCTCAGTAGCTCAATTCAAAAAACAGTAATTCAATTCAAATATAGTCGCCCATTAATCTCATTATCAATTCAAGCTTATTAATTTTCAAAGCATGCTCAGACGCAGAAAATTGGAGCTAAAGCATAAATCCTTAGCTCCAACATAGTGTACTACCTGTGTTTTAAGATATCGCTTCTTGTTTAGCGTCTTTAGTAGTGTCAACTTCTTGCGCTTCTGCTGAGTTACTTTCATGTTTTTCTTCAGAATCTAACAGCGTTGCTAGCCAATTTCCTTCATCACTGGCTTCAAGTGCAATTTTTACTATCATCGTTAGCGGCACACTTAACAGCATACCTACAGTGCCAAGTAACCAGCCCCAAAAGATTAATGATAAAAAGACGACAAGTGTAGAGAGGCCAACACCACGTCCCATATATCGAGGCTCAATCACGTTACCCATTAACGTATTAATTAAGATATAACCCAAACCAATAAAGCCTGCTTGTGCAGGACCCAATACAACCAGTGCAGTTAATACAGCTGGCACTGCCGCAAAGATAGAGCCAATATTAGGTATGTAGTTCATTAGGAAGGCGACCACCCCCCATAATAAAAAGTAATCCACGCCGAATGCCCACAGCATAATAGTGACAATGACGCCAGTAATTAGGCTGATGACGGTTTTAATTGCTAAGTAACGGTTGACTGAATGTAGGAAACGATCGATGTGTTGAAGCTTCATGGTTGGGTCGTCTAACGCAACATGAATTTTTTTAGGAATTGAGCTTGCTTCAAACAGCATAAAAATAACGGTTAGGATAATTAAAAAAAGATTAGCCATAACTCCGCCCAAACCGCTTAGCATTTTAGCGACCATAGACATGGCAATGCTTGGATCAAATAGCGACAATAACTGCTCTTTATTAATAAAAATATTAAACTCTGCCAGTTTGTTAACTATCCATGTTAATTCTTCACTTAACTTGGTTTTATAAGTCGGCATTTGCAGAGAAAAGTCATTAAATGATTGCCCAACCAAGCCTGCAATGGATAAACCGATAGTGAGTGCTAACAAGATTACAGTAAAAACGGCTAAGGATTTTGGAAGTTTAAGCCGCATTAGCCAAGACACTAATGGATTACAAATAATGGCAATAAAGACAGATAATAAAAACGGAACGATGATAGCGCTGGCTGCTTTAATCCCAGCAAGTATAATAATGAGGCAGGCACAAATAAGTAATGCCCTTAATACAGGTGATTGTTCTCTAAACATTTTCATTCCATTTTTGTTACTGCGAAGTTAGGCATTATAAATACTATAAGAACACTTTGTATAGCCATTACTTTTGGCGCTGAATTCATAGCCAGATGACAACGAATATGCGGCCACTATTCATAATGATATGGCATCAATGTTGATATCTGTTACAGTACAACATTATGGCAGTAAAGCTTTTAAGAGTGATTTAAGCTGGTAATTGGTAGGATAAATGGGGTAAATGCGTCTAAAGCAGATAAAACTTGCTGGTTTTAAGTCTTTTGTTGATCCAACAGCTATTCCTTTTCCAGATCAAATGACTGCAATTGTCGGTCCAAATGGCTGTGGAAAGTCCAATATCATTGATGCAGTACGTTGGGTATTGGGTGAAAGCTCGGCAAAAAATTTACGTGGCGATGCTATGACAGATGTTATTTTTAATGGGTCTACGCAGCGTAAGCCAGTATCACAAGCCAGTGTAGAATTGTTGTTTACTAACACCTTAGGAAAACTGGAAGGTAGTTTAGCAAATCGTAATGAAATTGCGATTAAACGACAGGTCACCAGTGAGTCAAAATCCACCTACTTTTTAAATGGCACTAAATGTAGACGGCGAGACATTACCGATATCTTCTTAGGCACAGGATTAGGGCCGCGCAGCTACGCGATAATCGAGCAAGGAATGATTTCTCGCTTGATAGAGTCTAAGCCACAAGATTTACGTGTATTTATTGAAGAAGCTGCGGGTATTTCTAAATATAAAGAACGACGCAGAGAAACCGAAAATAGAATACGACATACTCGTGATAACCTCGAACGCCTTGAAGATGTTAGAGAAGAGCTCTCTACTCAGCTAGATAAGCTTAAACGCCAAGCTGCTTCAGCAAAGCGCTACAAAGAATTAAAAGCGACAGAGCGTAAATATAAGTCTGAACTACTCGCACTAAAGTGGCAGCGTTACAACCAACAAGTGATGTTGCTTGAGCAACAATTAAAAGAAAGTGATGCAAGTATAGAGAAATGTATTGCCGACCAACGCGCTAGTGAAAAAACAGTCTTATCAATTAAAGCGCAGATTGAAGAAGTTAAAACCAAGCATGGTGAAGTGCAGCAATACTATTATCAAGTTGGTGCAGACTTAACACGTATTGAACAAAGTATTGAACATACAAAACATAAGAAGCGTTCACTTAATCAAGAAGCAATTCAGCTTAAAGAGTCGTTAGTGCAACTAACCGACTTCCAGCTTACTGAGCAAGCGCGCCATGAGGAGCTTGAAGCCCTGCTCAGTACTGCTGAGCCAGAGTTGGCCTTACATGAAGCCAGATTAGCGCAACTTCGTGAACAGTTGGAACAAACTCAAGCGCATTACGATCACAATCAACATCAATGGGAGCATGTGCTTCATAATACCTCGAAGCTCAAGCAGCAATTAACTCAGCATAACTCTGCTATCCAAACTAAACGAAATCAAATTAACCAAGTAAAAGAGCGTTTAGCAGAGCTACTTGCAGAGCAAGCCAGTTTGGATGTTGAGGCTGACTCATTAGTCATCGCGCAAAAGCTAGAAGCGCAAGAAAAAGTACATGATGATATTGAAGCATATACTCGTCTGAAAGCAGAGTTAGCGCAGCAATATACGGAATTACAAGAACAGCAGCAATTATGCGATAAAGAGCAACGCCAGCAGGAAAAGGGATTGTTAGATATTCAAGCTGAATTAAAGTTGCTTGAAGCATTTCAGCAGCAGTTTATTGAAAACTCGAATAATGAGTTATCTAATTGGTTAAACAAACAAAACCTTTCTACATCTTATTTGCTTGAGCAGATAACAGTTAAAGATGGGTGGCAAACCGCCGTTGAAGTTGCGCTAATGGGGGGCGCAACACAACAACAAGTCATTTTCGTAGATTCAAGTGAGCTGTTACTTAACGAAATGCCTGACGACTCTTATTTATTGGTGTGGCAGAACAACGCACAAGCTAATCTAAATAATAAAAGCTTAGCCTCAGTTATTGTTGACGGTTGCTACCCTAATTTCTTTAATTACATACAAATTGTTGATCAATCGGCAAGTGAGCGAGCGACTTTGCTCTCACCGGAATTTTCTAGTTGGATCACACCAGAAGGGATAATGGGAGGTGATAACTGGGTTAAGTCGGTAACCAAAGATAACCAATTAGGCTTTTTTAAACGCCAGGAAACAATAAACCAATTAAAAGAGTCGATTAAAACAAAGCAAACGTCACTAGAAAAAATTGATCAACAACTTAGCACGTTCAGCCAGCAAAATTGCATTTTGGCAGATAAGTTAGAAGATAGTACTAACAAGTTGCAGCAGGCACAGACGAGTTATGCGGGTTTAACGACAGAAGTAAACATGCTAAAGCAGCACTCGTTAAAATTAACAAATACCCATGAAAAATTAGGCCGCACAATACAAGAAAAGAATGCTGAATTAGATACACTCGCGCATAGCCTTCCAGAGCTAGAAGAGCAGAACGATGGCTTAAAGCAACAGCTATTAACAGCAGAGCAAGGGCATGAAGATATTGTGTTGAATAAAGAAAAATATTCGCAGCAACTTCAGTTGATAAATGCTCAACTACACACAGAACAAGCTGCTGTTACTCAATTAAAACTTTCAATGCAAGACTATCGCTCGCAGCTAAGTGCAAACGAGTTAGCAATTAATCGAACTAAAACGCAATTAGCGAGTCTTAACGAAAGATATACACTGATTAATGAACAACTTAACGAAAGTGAGCCGCCAATTGATGCCCTATTGGCAGAGCAGCAAGAAACGCTTTCAAAGCATTTACAAGCGGAAGAAGACGTAAAGTCTTATGCGATTAAAAGTGAGTCATTAGCACATGAAGTGTCGCATTTAGAAAAAGCGCAACATAATACATTAACGCAAGTTCAAGCTATGCGAGATAAGCAAGAAGAAACAAAGTTAAAGCGTGAAGGCGAATTAGTGCGGGCGAGTAACATACTTGAGCAAATAGATGAAATGCAACTACGTGTGAAAGACATTACTGATGCAATGGACGCCTCTGCCAATGAAGAGATATGGCAACAAAAGCTAGACAAAACCTTTGCGTCAATTAGTCGTTTAGGTGCAATAAATTTAGCGGCAATAGAAGAGTACGACGTACAAGCTGAAAGAAAAGCATATTTAGACGCACAAAATGACGACTTAACCTCTGCGTTGGAAATATTAGAAAGCGCAATAAGAAAGATAGATAAAGAGTCTCGCAGTAAATTTAAAGCTACGTTCGACGAAATTAATGACGGATTACAAGCGCTATTCCCAAAAGTATTTGGTGGCGGGGCAGCTTATTTAGCATTAACGGATAATGACTTGTTAGAGACTGGGGTGACAATTATGGCTAGGCCACCCGGCAAGAAAAACTCTACCATTCATTTACTATCGGGCGGTGAAAAAGCATTAACAGCGTTGTCTTTAGTTTTTTCAATTTTTAAATTAAATCCTGCGCCATTTTGTATGCTGGATGAAGTTGATGCACCGTTAGATGATGCGAATGTTGGGCGCTTTTGTAAATTGGTTAAAGAAATGTCAGATACAGTGCAATTTATATACATTAGCCATAATAAAGTGGCGATGGAAATGGCATCACACTTAACTGGTGTTACAATGCACGAGCCTGGCGTGTCTCGAATGGTAGCGGTAGATGTTGATGAAGCCGTAAAAATGGCAGATGCATCTTGAATTTCATAATTTGGTCGTTAATATTGAGCGGTTTACATGCTCTATGTTATACAGCGTGTATGAGCTGAAAAGATAACCGTTTTAGAATACTTAAAAGGCAAAAGGTCTTTTAATGAAGGTCTTCAGACCCCACATATAACAAGAATAAGTAAGTGCAAGAAGGCACTTAGAAAAAAGGTATTAAACATGAATATGGCTGAAGAATTAAGACTAGTACTTATTATTATTGGTGCTTTAGCAATTGGCGGACTCTTAGTTCATGGACTATGGACGGTAAGAAAGAACAATAAAGCCTCAAAATTAGATAATTCAACAATAAATGCTTATGAATCGGGTGACGAAAAGCAGAGCAATGATGCAAACGCTGAAGGGTTTGACCAATACGGTGTAGGCAAAGTTAAAGTGGTGAGTAAGGCGACTAGAGCGCCTGAAATGCCGGCAAGCGAAACACCAACAATCCATACAGGTGAGCACTCTCGTCAAGAGCCTAACTTTAATCACCAAGCCGTTGAGCCTAACATAGCTAATTCAGCAAGTTTTGAATTAAATGTAGAGCCGCGCGAGCAGTTTATTGAACCAAGCTTAAGTGTTGAGCAAGTTGATGCGCCGGTTTCTGAAAACGAGCCTTATTACTCTTCGCAGCACATGCATCAAGACACGTCACAAGATGCTTCTCATAATACAGCTCATACTATAATAACTAACAATAATGCCGATGCGTTTGAAGATAGCAAGGTAGAGACAGCCCCTGCGTTCACTGAGCAAGCTATTACTGAGCCAGTTAGCACGCAAGAGCAGTCTTTCTCGCATGATGAGAGTAGCCCAAACAGCAATGAAGAAGTTGAAGAAGAGCTCCAAGCGGAAGAAGTGTTAATCATTCATGTGGTAACACAAGACAAGATGATGCCAGGTGCTTCATTATTGCCCACGTTACTGACATTAGGTTTTAAATACTCAGATATGGGCTTATTCCATCGCCATCAAGATAATAGCGGTAACGGTCCAGTACTATTTAGCCTAGCAAATATGTACAACCCAGGTACATTTGACATAGATACGATGGAACAAGTAAGCACCCAAGGTGTAAGTTTGTTTATGACATTGCCTTGTGCGGGCGATGCCCTGCAAAATTTTAATATGATGCATAACGCGGCTAAAAAGTTAGCTGAAGATTATAACGCACAAATGTTAGATAACAGTAGAAGTGTACTTACCGTGCAAACTGTTAGACATTATGTGGAAAAGATTAGAGAGTTTGAACGCAAAAAACTCATTGCAGGTTAACCTCTTAAGCCAAGAGTCTCTCTAAACACTGATAAAATATTTAATTTGATAAACCTCTTTCGCATAAAGAGGTTTATTTTTGGAACTGGAATTATGCAAAACGACCCTCAAGCCCAAGCAGCCGCAACAATTACGTCACTCAAAAAACAGTTAAACGAGCATAACTATAATTATTATGTGTTAGATCAGCCAACGATTCCAGACGCTGAATATGATCGCTTATTCCATCAGTTGAAAGCCCTTGAGGCAGAGTATCCTTCACTTAAAACGGATGACTCACCCACACAAAAAGTTGGTGGGGCGGCGTTACGCAAATTTAGCCAAGTCACGCATGAAGTGCCTATGCTTTCACTAGATAACGCCTTTTCAGACGAAGAATTAAATGCGTTTAATAAACGTATTAAAGATAGATTAAAGCAATCTGAAACGTTGGACTTTTGTTGCGAGCCAAAACTTGATGGGTTGGCAGTTTCGCTATTATATAAAAACGGGCAATTAGTGCGTGGCGCAACAAGAGGTGATGGTGCCACTGGTGAAAACATCACTGAAAACGTTAAAACAATTAAGAATGTACCATTGAGTTTACGTGGTGAAGACTTCCCTGAAACGATAGAAATACGTGGTGAAGTTTTTATGCCATTGGATGGTTTTCATCGTTTTAACCAGTTGGCAGCAGAAAATAATGAAAAACAGTTTGTTAACCCAAGAAATGCCGCAGCAGGTAGCTTACGCCAGTTAGACTCTAAAATAACAGCCAGTAGGCCGTTAATGATGTACGCCTATTCTGTAGGGCTGGTCGAGAACGAAAAAAAACCACTGCCGGATACGCATTTCCAACGACTAATGCAATTAAAAGAATGGGGCATGCCAGTTTGCCCTGAAATTAAAGCCGTATCGGGCGTTGCAGAAATTATTGAGTACTACCAATCAATCATGCAGCGCCGCTCAACGTTAGGTTATGAAATTGACGGTGTGGTCAATAAGGTCAACCGCATTGATTTACAAAGTAAACTTGGCTTTGTAGCAAGAGCCCCGCGTTGGGCAATCGCCTATAAGTTTCCCGCACAAGAAGAGTTAACAACACTACAAGATGTAGAATTTCAAGTGGGTAGAACAGGCGCCATCACGCCTGTTGCCCGCTTACAGCCGGTATTTGTGGGCGGAGTCACAGTGAGTAATGCAACCTTACATAACCAAGACGAAATAAACCGTTTGGCGATAAAAATAGGTGATACTGTAATTATACGTCGAGCGGGTGATGTTATTCCGCAAATAGTGTCGGTAGTAGAAAGTAAGCGTGATGGGAGCGAAAAAGAGATCGCTTTTCCTGAAACTTGCCCAGTGTGCGATTCACAAGTTGAGCGAGTAGAAGGTGAGGCTGTTCTACGTTGTACAGGCGGCTTAATTTGCGCAGCGCAGCGTAAACAAGCCATTAAGCATTTTGCATCGCGCAAAGCATTTGATGTAGATGGGCTTGGCGACAAACTTGTGGAACAGTTGGTAGACGCGAACCTTATTCAAACACCCGCAGACTTATTTAAATTAACTGAAGAGCAGTTAACCAGCTTAGAGCGCATGGGGCAAAAGTCGGCAATTAATGTGCTTAATGCACTTGAAGCAGCTAAACAAACCACATTACCTCGTTTCCTATACGCTTTAGGAATTCGTGAGGTGGGTGAAGCTACAGCACAAAACTTAGCGCACCACTTTTTTACGCTAGACGCAATTAAAGCTGCATCAGTTGAGTCATTACAAGCGGTGCCAGATGTAGGCGAAATTGTTGCTAAGCATTTATTTTACTTCTTTAAAGAGCAGCACAACCTAGCGGTTATTGACGCGTTAATCGAGCAGGGCGTTAATTGGCCCGAAATCGAAAAAAAGGCAGCGTCTGAGCAACCCTTAACAGAGTTAACCTACGTCATCACTGGCACGTTATCAGCGTTATCGCGAAGCGATGCTAAAAACTACTTACAGTCATTAGGGGCAAAGGTTGCTGGCAGTGTGTCAGCCAAAACTAACTATTTGGTGGCAGGTGAAAAAGCAGGCTCTAAGTTAACTAAGGCACAAGATCTTGGTGTTGATGTATTAACAGAAGAAGAATTAATTACATTGCTTAATAATCACGGCATAACAGTGTAAACATACCAATGAATGAAGTATTAAATAGCTTATCAGCATTAATGGTTGAAATAGCCAAGTGGTTATCACCCTACATACAAGAAATAGCGTTAACAGCAGTAGCCAGCTTATTGGTTATATACGGTGATACCATCAACGGCATTATTAAAAAGCACATTCGTAATTTACATTTTGTTATGCGTACCCTGATATTTGTATTGGTATGTGCTTTTGGTTATGGCATGTTGACCGTGTTTTTAGCACCATTATTGGCTAGCCAACTAGTCCTTATACCAAAGCACATGTTGCCAGTGGTGATCTTACTGGTATTTATTTTTATAGGTATACTAGCTGAACGAAAGAAACACCTTTAACAGCGAACTAATAACCAAAAGAGCACGGCTAATGAAGTTGTACACACCAGATGATTTTGACAGCCAAGGCGCGTTAAAAGTACCAGTCGGCGTTTATTTACTACTTATTTTATTACTCAGAGCGTATGTGGTGTGGTTAGTGTCACTGACCCAGTTTAATACGCAACAAAAAGTGATTGATTGGGTTTATCCCAATCAAGAAAGCTTTTTTTTATCGCTTATCAGTGGTTTTTTTGCCTTGATTGTTTTTGTGGTGATGGTCTTAAGACGAAAAAGCAGTCCAGCGTTTTTAGGGGCAATTTGGCGTCGTGGCAAGGTGTTACTTATCACCTCTTTAACACTCGACTTGGTCGTACTAGGATATAAAGCATGGCAATCAAATTTATCTTATCAAATTGATATTGCTATATTCTTAGTAGCAAACTTATGGTGCTGGTTATACCTACTTCGTAGCAGGCAGGTAAGAGACAGTTTCAAAGACTGGCCGCAAGATGACAGTTCAAGTTAAGACAATTAACAGCTGGCGGAGTGCGTTTTTCATTATTTTAACCCGCTATTACTTGTCGTTTAACGGGATGTTATAAGCTGCTCAGGCGGTGCAGTTAATTTGGATTTATTATGGAAATCATTAGAAGTAAAGAGTTTACAGCAACACGTGCATGGGGTGCTAAAAACATCGCCAATATGAATGGAATTACAACTCGCTTGCATTGGACTGATAAGCCATACCAGTGGCACATTAACGATGGCGAAGAGGTTTTTGCTGTACTAGATGGCGTTGTTAAAATGTTTTATAAAGAAAACGGGGTCGAGCAATCTACAACTTTAAATACAGGTGATATTTTTTATGCTTCAGTTGGAACTGAACATGTCGCTCATCCAGTAGGTGCAGCAAGAATCTTAGTCGTGGAAGCAGAGGGTAGCGTATAGCACATATGAACGACTTACTCGTCAATAGGAAGGAATTACTTTAACTGATTTCTTAATGGCTCTGCCATCATTGCACAACGTCATTAACAACAGGTCTGCTGCAGTTATCGGCTATATATCACATGAAAAGGAAATTTATTTGTTAAAACTCAAATTTATAATTAGCTTGTGTGCTCTTTTATTTTCACTTCTCACCCACGCCAATTCAGATAACACAGAAATCAAAAAAGAGGTGCTAGCTTCATTTCAAAGCCTTGTTCAAGCATCTAAGGACTTGGATGCAACGCATTACTTTGAACACTTCAATACTCACAAATTTGTTGGCTTAAACAGTGATGGAACAAACTGGAACTCTATCGAAGACTTATCGCCAATAATCAATAATGGCTTCTCATCTATAAAGGAAGTCACGCTTCTCAAATTTACTAATGTGAAAATATCTGTCATAGATCAAAATACAGCCATATTAGGGCGTGTTGACCTTTCTAGGTCGAATTTTGTTCAATCTAAACGTTTTTTGATCGCGGCGTGACAAGTGTCGCTTGGTTATTCCAGGTAAGCGCGTCACAACAAAGAGCAAGAAACGTTTAGATGAACCCAAAGGCAGCGCTTGTTTGCCATTTATACTGCGTTATCGCAGTTGCGTGTGGAATAACCACACTTTACCTGCTCTGTCTTGTATAAATGACAAACAAACTGCTGCAAAAATGACCTCGAAAGGTCAACACGCCCTAGTCAATGAATATATTCAATCCATGAAGTTGCACGATGGAAGGATTGTTAATAGCGCGGGTGGTGGTGCCCAAGTTTGGTCAAAACAGAATGGGTCTTGGAAGATTGTTAGTGTTTCTGCCAGCAACAAGCCTTGAATCAGCATTTTAGGGGGACAACTAAACGCCCCCCTGATAGCTTTTACCCAAATGTTGCCCAAATTGGGGCGTGATCAGATGGTTTTTCAATACCGCGTAATTCGTAATCAATACCTACATCGTTACATTGTGCGGCAAGTGATGGGGTTGCCAAAATAACGTCTATACGTAAGCCTCGGTTGTCATCAAAGCCTTTTGAGCGGTAATCGAACCACGAAAATTTGTCGTTCACATTTGGGTGAGTTTCTCTAAACGTATCTTTAAAGCCCCAATCCATTAATGTGGCAAGCCATTGTCTCTCTTCAGGCTGAAAGCTACACTTTCCTGTTTTTAGCCAGCGCTTACGGTTTACTTCACCTATACCAATGTCTAAATCGATAGGGGATATATTAATGTCGCCCATAACAATTAGACTTTCATCGTTGGTGTGGTTGTCATTCAAGTGCTGCATTAAATCAGCATAAAACTGTCGTTTATATGGGAATTTGGTTTCATGGCTGATATTTTCCCCTTGCGGGAAGTAGCCATTTAATATTCTTACTGGTTTGCCATTATCATCTTCATAAGTCACCATAATCATACGGCGCTGCGACTCTTCCGTGTCGGTTGCAAAACCTCGCTGCACTGCTAATGGCTCTTTTTTACACAGCATGGCTACACCGTAATGTGCTTTTTGGCCATGGAAATAAACGTGATAACCCATGGCTTCCACGTCTTCTAAAGGGAACATCTCATCGTGCACTTTAATTTCTTGTAAGCCGATGACGTCGGGTTGATGTTTATCAATAACGGCTTTTAACTGGTGTAGTCGAGCACGTAGCCCGTTAATATTGAAGGAAATGACTTTCATGAATATTATTTCTAGTAATTTTGATATATATGGTTTGAGATTGTACTGCTAAATTAAGCTGATAGAGAAGCTATAATTTTACTTTTTGGTGCCAGCCGTTCGGATGATGCGGATGAATTAAATGAATGCTTTATGTTTTTCTTTTTGCGGATTGGGTTTCTTTTAACACTGAAGAAGAGTTGAATCATACTAGAGAGATAAATCACCATTGTGCAAATTATTAATGATTAACTAGTGTTAGCTTGATTGCTCGTAAAAACGATGACTATCGTTTTTACGAGCGGATTAATTGTTAATCTACTAAACCGTATTGGTCCGCTAAAATTTCGATAATCTCAGCTTTTGGATTTTCAGACAGTTGAATTTTTTCACCTGTAATTTTTTCTGCGATGTCCATATATGTTTTTGACACTTCCATCAGCACTTCTTGAGGTAACTCGTTATCTCTAGCCAGTGCTAAACGCTCATCCATGCGATTTTTGTTCAACAAAATATCTGGATCTGGGAAGTGGTTAAGTAGCATTTGGCGGAAACCTTCCTTAGAGTTTTCAACTACTTTGCCATCGCGGTAGGCTGGGCCATCCCAAATACGTGATGAATCTGGCGTGCCCACTTCATCCATGTAAATAAGTTTGTCGTTACCTTGCGCGTCTTTTACATAGCCAAATTCAAACTTAGTATCTACGAAAATTTGATCGATGCTGGCGAGTGCGTTACTAATCACATCGAAGCCTTCCTGAAGTAACTTTTCATAAAGGTTGATGTCTGATTTTTGTTTGAAGTTAAACGCTTCGTAGTTATCTTCAATATTTTGGCGCGTGATGTTTACATCATCCGCTTCTGGTACACCTGGAATACCTGTTAAAATGCCTTTTGTAGATGGAGTAATTAATAACTCTGGCAACTTGCTATCTTTTTCAAGTCCTTCAGGTAATTGTATACCACAAAAGTCACGCTCTCCTTTGGTGTACGCTCGCCACATTGAACCTGTAATGTATTGTCGGCATATTGCCTCAATCATTACGGGTTTTGCTTTTTGTACAATCCAAACAAAAGGGTGGGGAATATCAAGGATATGGCTGTCGGCTAAGCCTTGTTCACGGAATAGTTTAAACCAATGATTTGAAATGGCGTTTAACGAAGCGCCTTTGCCAGGTACGCCATTTAAACCGCCTTCGCCTTGCCAAATACAATCAAAAGCCGAAATACGGTCACTGATCACCATAATTGCCAGTGGTGAATCTTCCGACACGTCATAATTTTTTTCTTTTATTAAACGACGGCTATCGGCATCGGTTAACCAATATACAGAGCGAACTTTGCCGCTATGTACAGGTAGGTCGGTACGAATAGGAAGATTATCATTAACGGCTAACACTTTATCACTAAGACTCATTGCTATATTTCCTGTAGGGTAGTCATTATAGAGATTTGTTTGATAAGCGCGCGCAATTTTAACAGACAGATTTAGGCTAAACAATGCAAATCACTCCTAAGTACCAGTAAGTTGGTTGGACAAAACTTATGCACTTTTTTTGGCCTAGCTATTGAAAAATGTTTTTTAATAACTAAAATGACGAAGCGTCAAACTTTGACGATTAGTCATATTTTGATTAGTAGCCATAAGTAGGCAATAATGTGGCAAGTGTTTAGATTGATGAAACAAGTGGAATGAACTTCTGTAAGCGAGAAAAAAACCAAGACGAAAAATGTCTGATAGGAAAGTTAACAAGCAAACGTCAACAGACGATTGCTGATCGTGAACAGGAATTGCTCAAAATTGCTGAAGCTGTTATGGAACGCGAAGGGTTTGCTGGTTTAACAATGGATAAACTTGTTGCAGCATGCGATTACTCAAAAGGTACGGTTTACAATCACTTTAATAGCAAAGAAGATTTGCTGTGTGCACTGTGCATCAAAGGTTTGAAGCTTTCTTTGCAGTTATGCAAAAAAACATTGGCATTTGAAGGTAGTAGTCGTGAGCGCAGTTTAGCGGTTCATTATGCTTATCGGCTGCACAGTATTACTCATCCAACGCTGTTTTTTTGCATTCTTACTGCAAAAACACCTGCGGTTCGTGAAAAAGCGAGTGAACATCATTTAAAGCAGCAAGAGTTACTTGAGAAAGAAATGGCGCAGTTTTGCGAAGGTAGCTTTAAAGAAGCCGTTGAAAAGAAAGAGCTAAATATTTCTATGGGAATGGGCTTTAACAGCTATAATTTTGCTAATTGGGCAATGTCTTTTGGTAGTAATGCACTATTAATGGTGGCGAATGAAACTGAAACGCTTCGCACGTTAGATCATGATATGGCTATATTACATAACCTAAGTTTGTTGATGGATGGTATGGGATGGCGTCCTTTATCAAGCGAATGGGACTATTTGAATACTTGGCAACGTATTAAAGACGAAGTATTCGCAGAAGAGGTTGCAGCACTAAGTAGGTAGTTAGTGCTGTAAAAATTTTAACTTAAAATGACGATTCGTCATTAATGTGGGATGGAATCATGAAAAGGTTCTGGTTAGATGCAATTTTGCTTCGACCTTGGGTAACGTTGTTGCTTGGGATTATCTTCATCATGGCTGCCGGGTACGGTGGTGGTCAGCTGTATTTCCGCGGAGATTATAAAATATTTTTTGGGGAAGAAAATCCGCAGCTAATGGCATTTGAGCAAATGCAGCGCATATTTAATAAAAATGAAAATGCTAGCATTGTTATTGAACAAAAGTCTGGCAATATTTTTAATAAAGAAACCCTAACCATGATTAAAGAGATGACAGATGACGCATGGCAAACGCCACATTCATCGCGAGTCGATTCAATCGCAAATTATCAACACACATGGGCAGAAGACGACGACTTAATTGTTGAAGACTTAATTCTTGAGTCAGAGATGTTGGATGATGAAAGTATTGAGAGGGTAAAAGCGGTAGCGTTATCTGAGCCTAACCTTCTTCATAGAATGGTGTCAGAAAAAGGCCATGTGGCAGTCATCAATGTGACTGTACAATTACCTGATGCTGGTACTGCAGATGGTGCAGAAGATGCAACCAAAGCAGTAACGGATATTTCGGCTTACTTAACAGAGTTAACTGATGGTTACGCAGAAAAATATCCAGGCCATGCGTTTTATCATACCGGTATTGTCTTTATGAATAACTCCTTTGCCACCGAAGCAAAGAAGGATTCATCAACACTCGTTCCACTAATGTTTCTTGCCATTATTGTTATTTTGTGGATATTGCTACGTTCATTTACGGGAACACTATCAACCGTTATCGTCATCATCGGTACTATTGTTTCTACCATGGGAATATCAGGTTGGATGGGATATTTCCTAAGTACTGCAACGGTTAACGTACCAACCATGGTGATGACACTTGCAGTGGCAGACTGTGTGCATGTCATTTCTTCAATGCTTTATGCGCTGCGCCAAGGTAAATCCAAAGATGAAGCATTACGTTACAGTATGCAGCTAAATTTAATGCCTATCTTTATTACCAGTGCGACTACATCTATTGGCTTTTTAACCTTAAATTTTGCCAATGTACCAGTACTTGCCGATTTAGGTAATTTAACGGCTCTGGGTGTTATGCTCGCCTTTGTGTTTTCAGTTACCTTACTGCCTGCGCTATTAAAAGTATTACCAATGCGCACAAAAACACGCGTGCAAACTAAAGCAGATAACTTTGAACGCTTTGGTAATTGGGTAATTAATAATCACAAACGCTTATTGCCTATTTCAATTGTAGTGATGGTGATCACAATTAGTTTTACCTTCAATAATCAGATCAACGATATTGCGACAGAGTACTTTGATGAAAGTACAGCGTTTAGGCAGTCAACCGACTTCCAGCAGAATAACATCAGTGGTATGTCTACGGTTGATTTTGCATTGTATAGTGGTGATGCGTCTGGTCTAAATCGCCCTGCATTCTTAAAGACAGTTGACGGCTTTAGCGAATGGTTACGTACGCAACCTGAAGTAGACCACGTGAGCACCATCAGTGATACATTTAAACGATTAAATAAAAATATGCACGGTGATGATCAGACATATCATCGGTTACCTCAAGAGCAAGAATTGGCGGCGCAGTATTTACTACTGTACGAAATGTCGTTGCCTTATGGTTTAGATTTAAATAACCAGATTAATATTGATAAGTCAGCAACACGCTTAACAGTAACAATGCAGAATCAAGGAAGTAAAGAGTTTACAGAATTTGAACGCAGAGCTTTCAAGTGGTTTGAAGATAATGCACCAAGTATAAAAATGACTGCAGCAAGTCCAAATTTGATGTTTGCTCATATTGGTGAAGCAAATATGTCAAGCATGCTGAAAGGAACGTTATTCGCGCTTGTATTGATCTCTGGGCTATTAGTTTTTGCACTCCGTTCTTGGCGAATGGGAGCCATTAGCTTAATTCCAAATTTACTACCTGCTGGTATCGGCTTTGGTATCTGGGGCATTTACTCGGGGCAGATAAATATGGGCTTGTCGGTTGTATTAAGCATGGCGCTTGGGATTATTGTGGATGATACGGTTCACTTTTTAAGTAAGTATCGTTACGCTCGAGTTGAAGGTAAAACAGCTGAAGAAGGCATTAGGTATGCATTTGCAAGCGTAGGGCGCGCACTTTGGATTACTACATTAGTCCTTACCGTTGGTTTTATGATATTAGCCATGTCTGCATTTAAGCTAAACTCAGATATGGGGCTGTTAACAGCAATAATTATAGTGGCAGCACTGGTAGTTGATTTTCTATTTTTACCAGCGTTCTTAATGCTATTAGATAAAAAACAAAGTAAGCAGAGGAAAAAGAATGAAGTTTATGAAAGCGTTGCCTAGTGCTGCATTAATGGGTGCAATGGCACTGAGCACAATTACTATAGCTTTACCCAGTTATGCAGAAACCGCAGAAGAAAAGGGCTTAGCGATTGCAAAAGAGCGTAAAGCTCGAGACATTGGCTGGGGAGATTCAATTGCTGAATCTGAAATGATTCTACGTAATGCACAAGGTGACGAAACAGTACGAAAAATGCGTATTAAGTCGCTTGAAGTTGCAAATGACGGTGATAAAGCGCTGACAATATTCGACCAGCCCAGAGATGTAAAAGGAACGGCATTTTTAAGCTTTTCACACGCCTTAGAGCCTGACGAGCAATGGATGTATTTACCCGCATTAAAGCGTGTTAAGCGTATTTCTTCTCGCAATAAATCAGGCCCTTTTATGGGAAGTGAATTTGCTTTTGAAGATTTAAGCTCATTTGAAGTTGAGAAATATACCTATAAATATTTAAGAGACGAAAAAATTAACGGATTGGACACGTATGTGGTTGAAAGCGATCCTGTTGATAAATATTCAGGTTACAGCAAGATAGTTTCATGGATTGGAAAAGACCACTATCGTGCACAACGCATTGAATTTTACGATAGAAAAAATACGCTATTAAAAACGTTATCTTTTGATGATTACCAGCTTTATCTTGATAAGTATTGGCGTCCATTGAAAATGACTATGACCAATAATCAGAGTGGAAAAAGCACGGTTTATCTAACTAAAAACCTTCAGTTTAAAACGGGTTTAGACGATAAAGACTTTAATAAAGCGACGTTGAAGCGAGCAAAATGATCAAGTATACAGCTATAGCCTCGGCTGTGCTGTCAGCAACGGCATTTTCTGCCGTTGCCGATACTCAGTTTAATGGGCAAATTTCTACTGAATACCGTTATTTCTTACATGAAGGATTGTATCCGCAACAGTCTCAGAATCATGGATCAGTTGTGTTTGAACCAGAAATTTATCACAGCTGGAATAACGAAAATGACAGCATCACGTTTAAACCATTTTATCGCTGGGATGAACAGGATGATGAGCGTAGTCATGGTGATATAAGGGAGTTAATGTGGCTACATGTTGGTGAAGGTTGGGAGCTGCGCACCGGTATCGGTGCTGTGTTTTGGGGGCAAACCGAATCACAACACTTGGTGGATATTATCAATCAAACAGACGCAGTTGAAGCGATAGATGGTGAGGACAAATTAGGTCAGCCAATGATTAATCTTACCCTTGTTAAAGATTGGGGACTGCTAGATTTATTCATTTTACCTGGCTTCAGAGAGCGCACCTTTAGTGGCATGGAAGGGCGTTTTCGTATGCCTTATCCTGTTCAGCAAGATGATCCCATTTATGAGTCTGGTGCCGAACAAGAACATATCGATTTTGCGGCACGTTGGAGTCACTCTATTGGTGATTGGGAAGTGGGTCTTTCTTATTTTAACGGTACTGCTCGTGAACCGGAACTTTTGCTTCAAACTGTCAATAATGAGTTGGTTTTCACCCCTTATTATGCGCAAATGCAGCAGACAGGCGTTGACTTACTGTCGGTAGTTGATTCGTGGTTGTTTAAGTTTGAAGGTATTTATCGCGATGTTAACACTAGCTTGGTTGGCAATACCTTAACGGGTGGTGATAATTACTTTGCCATGACTGGAGGGTTTGAATACACCCGTGTTGGTGTGTTTGACAGTATTATTGATATTGGCTGGTTAATGGAATATCAGTATGACGAGCGAGGTGATAATGCGACTACAACGGGTCAAAACGATATCATGCTAGGCGCACGCTTTGTGTTTAACGACGCAGAAGGTACAGAAGTGTTAGTCGGATTTGTGCAAGATCTAGACTACAGTGACAGCCAGTCACTTTTCGTTGAAGCGTCAAGTAGAATTAGTGATAATTGGAAGTGGCGTGCAGACGCGTGGATACTATCACCTTCAAGCCCTAAAGAAGTATCTTATATGGTACGACAAGACGATTATGTGCAACTTAGTTTAGAGTTTTATTTTTAAATCGCTATCAAATAAAAAGTTAGTTGAATACTTTCATTATTCAGCTAACTTTTTACCTCTTATCTACCTTTCAATTTCTTCTATAAACAATGTTGGATTCAACCCATGTTTATTCGCTTGGTAAGAGTTAGCTATTTTGCTAGTGCCTTAACTTCTTCGTGTCGAAAGCAGCTTATCGAATGGTCATTTACCATGCCCATTGCTTGCATATGCGCGTACACGGTTGTAGACCCTAAGAACTTAAAGCCACGCTTCTTTAAGTCTTTCGCAAGAGCGTCAGAAATTTCGATTTTAGCTGGAAAATCTTCTAACGCATCAAAGGTAGTGACAATGGGTTTGTGTTCAACGAAGCCCCAAATATAGTTGCTAAATGATCCAAACTCTTTTTGAACCTCTAGAAAGCATGCTGCGTTATTGATGGCTGCTTCAATCTTTTTTCTATTTCTAACAATCCCTGCATCTTGCAAAAGTAACTCAACTTTATCTTGGTCAAAAGTTTTAACAATGTTTGGATCAAAATTAGCAAAGGCTTTGCGGTAGCCATCGCGTTTTTTAAGTATGGTGTACCAACTCAGCCCAGCTTGAGCAGACTCAAGCGTTAAAAACTCAAAAATCTTATTATCATCATAAATAGGCACGCCCCATTCTTCGTCGTGATACGCAACATAATCGGGCTTGCTGGTATCTAACCATGGGCATCGGCAAGTTGATGAAGCGTTATCTGACATAATGATCTTCCTAAGTGATAAGTGCGAAAATGAGATACTGTTAATCTTGCTAGGTTATTTTTGATCTTTTAATTTAGGTAACTTTAAACCTAATTCTCGACCTCTGTAACGTGCATAATAGGTGGCGCCAATAAACATACAGGTCGCAAAGAATATTTCGATAATATAAAGGTGGCGTTCTTCTGGTGATAACCAAATACCAGTTAAACCATGCATAAAGTAAATCATTACCACGAAGTTTGCCCACGCATAGGTGTATGGATTTCCCTTAATTAGGCCTTTTAATGGGAAAAATAATGGTAACCAGAACATGGCCAAAGACAGTGTTAGGCTAATATCTTTTGTCGGAAATAAATAGATATACCATAGAGGAATAAGTATAAATAAACCTATATAGCCTACTGCTGTTAATAATTGCAGCTTTTTTGTAATTGGGTGCATTGGCACATTGCGCATAGTTTGTAGTATTTCTGGTGATGTGTGTTGCATAATTTCTTGAAATATTCTCGATAAAAGTAATGTTGCGTAGTTACACTACGGATAATTTTTGCGCGATAGTAGCAATACGTTCACCTTGAGCTTTACATAAGCTATGTTCTTCTGGTGAAAGTGACGTTGAATTGCTTAGTCCAGATACATGGCTTGCACCATAAGGTGTACCACCACTATTGGTTGAGCTAAGTGCAGGCTCTGAATAGGGTAAACCAAGTAGCACCATACCGTGATGAATCAACGGTAAGCTTAGCGTGAGCAAAGTGACCTCATTGCCACCATGCATACTAGATGATGAAGTAAAAACACTGGCGGGTTTATCAATTAATTGCCCTTTGAGCCACTCAGTAGACGTTGTCTCCCAAAAAGCTTTCATTGGCGCGGCCATGGTGCCAAAACGTGACGGTGTACCCAAAACAATTCCGTGGCATTCATCAAGGTCTTGTTTAGTTACGTACAGGTGACCAAAGTCATTCTGTTGTTCGGAATAAACCGCACTGCTTGAAGATGACTGATTGAGTGACGGGACTGCTCTAATGTGTGCTGCTGAACCTGTAGACTCAACGCCTAATGCAATCGCATCTGCCATATTGGCAATAGAGCCCGTTCTTGAATAATAAAGTACCAGTATTTTTGTGGTCATTTTATAGTATTTCTAGCACTTGCTCAGGTGGACGTCCTAATTTTGCCTTATCGCCATTAACAACAATAGGGCGCTCAATTAGCTTAGGGTTATTGTGCATGGCGTTAATAAGCTGTGCTTCTGTTACGCTGTCATCGCCAAGATTCAGCGCTTTATATATATCTTCCTTGGTGCGCATTGCTTGACGTGCCGTTAACCCAAGTTTGGTTAATAGGGCTTTTATTTCTTCTTCACTTGGTGGTGTATCAAGATACTTGATAATTTCTGGAGTGATATTTTTATCTTCAAGCAGTTGTAATGTTTGACGACTTTTTGAACAACGAGGGTTGTGATAAATCTTAATAGTCATAGTGCGCTCTATATAGATAATTATTTTTTAAATAGGTTATTTAAAATGTTTGGCGTATTTTAAGTAAAATTTGTCGACTTAGAAAGCTATTGCCGCTTTAATTCGTTAAGCCGATGTCGCATTTGCTTAATGGTTGCTTCAATGCGTTTTATTTCTAACTCATCTTTTTTCTCATTAAGATAATTCAGCGCTATATTCAGCTGAGCAATTGCGTCTGGGTAGGCCGAGACCAATGCCAGTACATTCGCTTTGTATTCATGGTATTTTGCAAGATCTTTTGTTTCCGCATAGGTATCAGCTAATAAGCTGGTCGCGAGAAAGTGATCGGGAAAACGAATTAAAAAATACTTCAATAAACGGGCCGATAATTCTGGTTTGCCTGCTTTTAACGCCGCGCTTGCATAGTTTAATGTGATCACTTGGTTGTTCGGACGTAACTGGTATTCAGCTTCTAGCCTAGCGAGTACTTCATCATACTTTTTTTGTTGTACTAAAATATCGGTATATGTGTCTAAGAAAAATAAGTTTTTTGGGCTTTTCTCTAAGAGTTTTCTGATGATTTTCTCGGCATCTTCATTCTTTTTGGCATCTGAAAGGGCTAAGGCTAATCCGTAATAATTAACGATGTTTTCTGATGTGTTTAATTGTTGCTTAAAGTGCCTAACAGCATCGTCTGCAGACATTCCATAACGAACTAAGACTCGTGCTTTGGCAAAACCAAAGTTGGCACTTGAAGCGAAATCTTTTTTACCAAATTGCTCAGCCCTTAAACGGCTGTCTGATAAACGAGAGTCGGGTAATGGATGCGTTAACAAAAATGCAGGAGGTTTAGATACATGACGGAACTTATTTGCCATTTTAGACATAAACGAAGGTGTAGCATGAGGATCATAACCAGACTGATAAAGAATTTGCATACCAATTCGGTCGGCTTCTTTTTCATTTGAGCGAGTGAAATTAATGGATGCTTGCTGGCCTCCCGCCTGAGAAGCAGAAATAGCCGCAATACCAGCCTGAGGGTTAACTGCGGCAAGTAAAATACCGCCAATCATGCCAGCAAGTGTTAATGGCGTATTATTATTTCGGGCTTCAATACTTCGCGCTAAGTGACGTTGTGTAACGTGAGCAATTTCATGCCCTAATACTGAAGCTAATTCACTTTCAGTTTCGGTTAATTCGATTAAGCCGGTATGTATGCCAATGTGGCCGCCAAAGAATGCAAATGCATTAACAGAGCCGTCATTGACAATAAAAAATGTGAAAGGGAAGTTGACGCCATCCGAATGAGCAACTAATCGATTCCCTAATTCATTGATGTATTCAGTTAACACAGGATCATGTGTAATCGGTAATTGCGCGCGTGCTTGGCGCATAAAAAGCTTACCAAGGTTTTTTTCTTTTTCGATGGTTAGGGCGCTTACGCCACTTGCGCCTAAGTCGGGTAATTCTGTTCCGGCAGACTGTGCATTAACGAATGGTGCTTGAGAAAAAAAGGTAATACAGGCTGCAAGTGCTAAATATGTTATTTTTTTCATAGACTACTTATCTTTATTAGAAGTTTGCTGGCTACCTTGAAGTGTTGATAGTAACGCTTCATCATCATTTGCGAACTGTTGCTCTCTAAGTTGATACATTTTGTCTATTGTGACCCCAGTTACCTCTACAACGTTCACTTTATTTTTGAGGAAGTTAATAATGTCGTCTACCATTTTTTGCGCATACTGAATAAGAGCAAGGTCCGCATCGTCTCCACATTTAAAGTAGTAATCGATAAATTTATGTAATTGATTAACGCGGATAATCAGCTTCATGGAGTAGGGTTCCCAAACAGAGAACTCCATTAGGCGGTTATTTTTTACGTATTGGTCAATTTTTTTGTCTTTTGCGTATGGGTAGGCATACATTTCAAAGCCGCGTTCAGTAAAGGTTTGTTCAAGCGCAATGCGAGGTGGCGTTTCACAAACAATGTTGCCTTGATTATTAATGTGTCCGCCAAGTTTATTTATATTCCAATTGCGTTTATCCAGTATGCGTTTCACGGCATTATCAAATCCGTGTGTAAACAGTCCTTCAGATTCCGCAACAGACGATGCAACCATGTGGTAAAAGGGCGGTAGCTCACCCCATGTAATTTGTTTTTTATACCAATTAATATCTTTTAACTTGGGATCGGCGGGTAAAGACGCTCGATTGCTACTCATAAAATACATTTACCTATTCAATACGGTTCTAGCTAAAATATAACATCTTTGACTGAGGCGTGTTGATCTTTTCGGACTGTTTTTGCAGTGATTTATTAGCGAATGTGAGCATCACGTTTTATATATTTGCGCAATAACAGCATCGTGTATGTTAAACATTTACGCCAATAATGAAAATGACTTAAAAAGTTTAGAAACAATGAGATGCGGACATGAGATGTTAAATAGCTTACAATTGTTTGCCAACTAATCATTGTCACTGGATTAGGGCATGCCTTTTTAGCGTTGTGGCACATGATTACTTTTGAAAATAAATGTAATCGAATTTAACAATTAGTTTCGAATAATTAGTTATATGCAAGTAGAATTAGATGGAACCACTTTGTCTTGTCCGTTGCTATTTGTGAAGTTTAAGCAGTTAGTTAACAAAGCAAATATCGACGATACGATATTAATTAAACTGAACGACGAAGTAAGCATGCGTGACATTTTGCGCTATGCGAACAAAAATAGTTGGCAAACTGAGTCAATGAAGACCGAAAGGTATTGGCAATTAAAAATAATAGTAGGAAGCATTAATGATACACCTTCTGAAAAATTGGTATAAAGAAAAATTTTCAGACCCACATGCAGTAACACTTTTTTTTGTTATTTTAATTGTTGGATTGAGCTTTTATTTTGTAGGTGAATTAATAGTGCCTGTGCTGGTGGCTATTTCTATTGCATTTTTGCTTGAATGGCCAGTTTCAAAAGTAGCCAAATTAGGTGTTTCCAGAAGTATTGCCACGTGTTCAGTATTAGCCATATTTATAGGCGTGTTATCGACCGTAACAGTTGCGTTTTTACCATTAGTTTGGAATCAAGGTACTAACTTTTTAAAAGAAGCGCCGAAGATGCTCGAACAAGGTAAAGATTTCTTAAAATCATTACCTGAACAGTTTCCTAATTTAATTACAACCGAACAAGTGTACAGCTTGTTAGATACCCTTGATAATAGAATATTGACGTTCGGTGAAACAATTTTACAAGCTTCATTTGCTTCTCTAATTGATATTGTAGCGCTCGCGATTTATTTGGTGTTAGTGCCATTATTAGTGTTTTTTATGCTTAAAGATAAAGAAGACTTAGTGCACGGGTTTACTGGACTGCTGCCAAGAGACAGAATTTTAATTACTCAAGTTTGGCATGAAATGAACGAGCAAATCATCAACTATATTCGTGGGAAGGTGATAGAGATACTGATTATTGGTGTAACCACTTATGTTGTGTTTATATTATTTGACTTGCGATATGCAGCCTTGTTAGGTGTCCTAGTCGGTTTGTCGGTACTCATTCCTTATATTGGTGCTGCATTGGTTACCATTCCTGTTGCGATGGTGGCATTGTTTCAATTTGGTCTGTCGGCTGAATTCGGATATATCATGTTGGCCTACGGAATAATTCAGGCATTAGATGGAAACTTATTAGTGCCTATCTTATTTTCAGAAGCTGTAAACCTACATCCAGTGTACATTATTGTTGCGGTGCTGTTTTTTGGCGGCCTTTGGGGATTCTGGGGCGTGTTCTTTGCCATTCCATTAGCCTCGTTAGTTAAGGCAATACTTAACGCTTGGTCGAATAGAAGTCGTATTAACGAGCTGGAAGATGCGGCGGTAGTGAATAAGTAAATGCAAAATAAAACAGCTGGCAAGCCAGCTGTTTTATTAACTGAGTCATATTATGTTTAGTTGTAGTTGGAATTATGCATTCTCTTTTAAATAGTCAAGCACAACATCATGATGGTTTTTCGTTTTGAATTTATTAAATACATGCTTAATTTTGCCATCTTGGCCCACTAAAAAGCTTAAGCGATGAATACCATCGTATTCTTTACCCATAAACTTTTTTAAACCCCATACACCAAATTCATCTGCAACAGCGTGATCTTCATCTGACAACAAATCAAAGTTTAACTCATCTCTTTCAGTAAACTTTGTTAAGCGTTTCACCGCGTCAGGACTAATGCCGACAGCAATCGTGTTTAATTCAGACAGTTCTTTTTTAAAGTCTCTTAAATTTTGAGCTTGAACCGTACAACCTGGTGTCATCGCTTTTGGATAAAAGTACACTAATACTTGATGATTATTTATTAAGTCACTTAGGTTTACTAATTCGTCATTCTGATTTTTTAATGAAAATAAAGGTGCATTGTCACCGGCTTGAAGTGTATTCATCTCATTCCTCTTATTTTTGCACTTGTGCATCGTCAATCATACTTGGTGCATATTTCGCTATTAAAATGCCTGAGCGTAACTAAACCATTTTAATAGCAAAAAATTAAAGTGATGTAATTTTACCTGCAACGTTTAACGAATCGCATAATGCATCAAATTCATCTTCAATCGTTGATTGAGCGATATCTTCTTGTGAGTTAATTTCAATATTCGTAGTAGAAAAGCTTTCGTTTTCTGAAATGGTGTTTTGCGTATTTGACTTTAACGCCATGATGTTAATGCTATTCTCCGCAAGAAAAGCAGTTACCGCGCTCAATGTGCCAGGCTTGTCTTTTCCAGAAAACTCTATTTCATAACGAAACCCACTTTTAACCATTAACTGGCTAGAAGTACGCTTAGTTACAGTAAGTAATTCAAGTTCTACTCCTAGTGCGGGTATCATACTTTCAAGTCGACTGACTGCCGACATATCACCTGCCACAAACATAATTAGGGTAAACTCTGCCCCAAAAATTGCCATTCTGCTATCTAAAATGTTACAGCTGCATTCACTTACTAAAGAAGTAAGTTGGTTTACTATTCCTGAGCGGTCTGTTCCTACCGCAGTAATAACGAGTTGTTGATTTGTTTGAATTATCATTAGCTCAACGTAAGTTTAAAACATAAATAAAGCATTCGATTGTAGCACATCATGTTTAAAAATCACGCGGTTCAAAAGGCTAATAATTAACTGAAAAAAATAGTTAAAAGCGCTGTAAATATAATGATTTTGAATGTTTTTAACTTGTAATTTTTAATGGCGATTAGAGTGGTTTGTGTAAAAATGCCGCCAATATAACCTTCGACATCAGATGAATTGCATTTATTTGCTTTTCTTGTTTTTAAATAGTGCAGGCAGTAGTATGATCCGCCATAAAATTTAGGCAGTTCCTAATATTGAACGAGGTTCGGATTGTTTACAGGCAGCATAGTAGCATTAATTACTCCCATGAATGAGCATGGTCAAATTGACTATGAAACATTGAAGTCTCTTGTAGACTGGCATCTTGAATGTGGTACTAATGCTATTGTGGCAATGGGAACAACCGCGGAGTCGTGTACGCTAACGCAGTCAGAGCATATTAGTGTAGTAAAAACGATAGCTGAGCAGGTGGCGGGTAAAGTGCCTGTTATTGCGGGTAATGGCTTAAATAGCACCCAGCAAAGTATTGAGTTAACTCAAGCGTTAGATCAATTACCAATTGATGGCTTTTTAACGGTAACGCCTTATTACAATAAACCCACTCAAAAAGGGTTACAATTACATTTCGAAGCGATTGCAAATAGCACTGTAAAACCCATTCTTCTGTATAATGTGCCGGGAAGAACGGCATGTGATTTATTACCTGAAACAGTGGCTGCACTTTCACATATTGATAATATTGTTGGAATTAAAGAAGCAACGGGTGACAAGTCACGAGTAAGCCAGTTACAGTCATTAATAAATACACCTTTTACATTATTAAGCGGTGACGACGAAACAGCACTTGAATTCACAAAGTTAGGTGGACACGGTGTTATATCGGTTACTGCCAATGTAATGCCAGCAGAAATGGCAGCTATTTATCAATCTGCTTTAAACGGTGACTTTAGCCAAGCTGAAGCGTTAAATGAAAAACTAGAACGATTACACAACGCTTTATTTATTGAACCAAATCCAGTGCCTGTTAAATGGGCACTAAAAAAATTGAACAGAATCCCCAGCGATCAAGTGAGATTACCGTTACTCAAAATGGAATCTTCTCATCAAACTATTGTCATAGAGGCAATGGAATCTGCTCAAGTCATATAATAACAGGAGAATTTTGTGCAGCAGTACTTAAAAATCAGTGTGTTAGTAACCACATTAAGTGTACTTTATGGATGTAGCATCTTTACAACGCATGATGATGAATACGCATACACCAAGGCAGAAACAAGAGAAGGTATTAAAACTCCAGAAGGATTAGATTCGCCGATTATTCGTGAAGAGTACCAGTTACCAAAAAATCAATTTGAAGGTGAAATAGGCGAGTCGCTTGAGCTTTTAACTCCAGTTCAAATTATTCCAGTAGCAGAAGCCTCTCGTGTAGATGAAGGCGAAACTGCAGCAAAAGTTTGGATTGATAAGAAAAAAGAAATTAAAAACCTACAGAGCTTCATTTGGAATACGTTACATGAGTATTTAGAAGCTGAAAATATTGGTGTTGATAGAATACTAGAAGATCAAAAATCGCTAATTTCTGGCTGGGTATTAAAACAGGAAGAGTCAGGCTACTGGTTATGGAAGTCGCTTGACACTTCTGAAGGCAAACGCTTCGAATTTACCGTTGAGATGCTTCCACATGGTAGAACGGGTTCTGTTACCGCTAAACTACATGAGTACTTAGTGAATGATGGCGACGATTTAACCGCTGATGTGTCTGCAATTGCGCAAAAACGCGCGGAAGCAAATGCACTTAATAGCTTCTTAATTTATTTTGATTACAAATATAGAAAGCTGCAAAGTGAAGCCGCTGCTGATGGTAGCCGCGTTACATTAAATTTAGGTTTTGATAAAGACGGAAATGCCGCTTATATCTCTAAGTACAACGAAGCATCGGTATGGTCTCAAGTATTACCCGTTATTGAAGAGTTAGGCTTTACCGTTACAGACCTTAACGTTTCAAAACGTGTTTATTATGTAGACTACGAAGAACCTGAAGAGAGCTTCTGGGATAATTTGTGGGAAGACCGCGAAGATATAACGTTAAAGTTATTGCCTGCAAAATATATTATTAAGGTTGCAGCAATAGATGACGGCACTAGCATCACTATATTTGATGAAAATGAAAAGCCAGTTAATGAGCAAGTACTTGTTGATGGACATAATGCCTTTATTAAAGTCATTCGCGACCTAAATTTGGAATTATAATAAATACATAAACATAGCTAGATGGCTATATTTGCTAAGGGCTGGGAGAAGAAGTAAAGCGTTGTAATCTTTACTTCTTCTTGTTCAAAATAGTGCTTGCATAAGTTATTTATCCTCATATAATAACTTTATCAAGAGTCAGCACTGCTTTATATTTTCGCTATACGATTTACCTGCTGTGTTATTCGTTTTGGTTTTATAAATTGGCTGCGGTTCTTGAAGAAGGTTCAAAAAGAACAGATATATTTGTAATGTTATAGGAATGCACAATGTCTAACACAGTAAGCGGTACAGTTAAGTGGTTTAACGACGAAAAAGGTTTTGGTTTCATCGAGCAAGAAAACGGCCCTGACGTTTTCGTTCATTTCCGCGCTATTAACGGTACTGGTCGTAAGTCTTTAAAAGATGGTCAAAGCGTATCTTTTGAAGTGACTCAAGGTCAAAAAGGCCCTCAAGCTGAGAACGTAACTCCGCTATAAGCTAAAATTTATAATAAAAAAAAGCATTCTTATGAATGCTTTTTTTATGCCTGTGATTTAGTCACCTTAGTGATTCGATTACACTAACGGCATGATAAATCGTTAATGTGCTTCATCGTCTAAATCTAAATTGTCTTCGTATTCGTGTTCATCATCAAAGTCATCTTCGTCGTCTTGTAATACACCCCATCCATCAAGATAGCCGCGATTAGCTTCTACTAATTTTCGATATTCTTTTTCAAACTCTACAATAGACTCGTAACTTACACGCATAACTTTGGATATTTGTAATTCAATACCCTCGCTTTTTTCTTCGCCTTGAGTATAAGGGCGCGTTTCAATTTTTAAGTAGGGTTCGCCAGCTTCAAGTCGTTTCAAGAAAATTTGGGCAACTTTGTCTGCATCTTTCTCATTATGAAATACTGAAAAGAAATCAACTAAGTGATCGTCATCAAAGTTGAAATTGCTATCAGCCATTTCTTGTAATACTTCACCATTCTGATCTTGTGGAAAGTTCATACGCTTCTTACGTTAATAAAATGAATGTGCTGTATGATACCGAACCACTTTGCTGATTTGTAGTGTATTTTTAACTTATAAGGTGTGGCAATTGATTGAAGCTATGAGGTGATATAAAAAATGTGAAAGGGTGATTGTTGTTCAATCACCCATATCACTCATGAATAGTTGGTTAATTACTCGTAACTGCTTTCATGAATATCAAGCACAGCACGCCCAGAAGGGTCGATCACGCTGTTTAACTTTTCATCCCAAGCTAGCGCTTCAGGTGTGCTACACGCAACAGATTTCCCCCCAGGAACACAATGAGCTGCTGCTGTAGTAGGGAAGTGCTCTTCAAAAAGCTGACGGTAATAATATGCTTCCTTGGTTTGAGGAGTATTATGGGGAAATTTAAACTGTGCGGATGCTAGCATTTGATCACTAACTTCTTGTTCGGCAAGTTCGACTAAGTTGTCAATCCAGCTGTAACCGACACCATCTGAAAATTGCTCTTTTTGACGCCATAACACTTCGTCAGGAATGTAGCCATCAAATGCCTCACGTAAAATAGCTTTCTCAGGCTTACCATTACCACACATTTTGGCTTCGGGGTTGATGCTCATCGCTGTATCTAGGAATGCTTTATCTAAAAAGGGGACTCTTGCTTCAACGCCCCACGCAGACATCGACTTATTTGCACGTAAGCAATCAAACATATGCAAGCGATTTAATTTCCGCAACGTTTCTTCATGAAACTCCTTTGCATTAGGTGCTTTATGAAAATACAGATATCCGCCAAAAATCTCATCAGCGCCTTCACCGGATAAAACCATTTTTATGCCCATCGCTTTAATATGTCGAGCCATAAGGTACATAGGGGTTGATGCTCTAATGGTCGTTACATCATAAGTTTCAAGGTAATAAATAACATCTTTGATGGCATCTATTCCTTCTTGAACGGTGTAATGCACCTCATGATGAATAGTGCCAATGTCTTCGGCTACTTTTTTAGCATTAATTAAGTCGGGTGAGCCTGCTAAACCGACAGCAAAGGAGTGCAGTTGTGGCCACCAAGCTTTGCTCTGATCTTCGTCTTCCACTCTTTTGGCTGAAAACTTTTGGGCAATAGCTGAAATTACTGAGGAATCTAATCCTCCAGAAAGTAAAACACCATAAGGCACATCTGACATAAGATGACTTTTCACGGCTTTTTCTAACGCGTCTTTTATCAACTTTGGTGATGCAGGGTTTTGTTTTACATTTTCGTAATCCATCCAGTCTCTTTGATAATAAGCGACTATTTCTCCTACTTCACTGTCAAGATAATGGCCAGGTGGGAATTCTTGGATTTGTGTACACACTGGCGTCAATGCTTTCATTTCTGAGGCAACATAGGTGTTACCATGCTCATCATGACCATAGTAAAGCGGTATAATTCCGATGTGATCGCGTGCAACTAAATATTTATCTTTTTCCGCATCATACAGAACAAAGGCAAACATACCGTGTAGTCTATCAATGAATTTTGCTCCTTCTTGCTCGTATAGTGGCAAAATAACTTCACAGTCAGACGCTGTTTTAAATTGATAGTCGGTAGTCAGTGCTTGTTCTAAATTTTTATGATTATAAATTTCACCATTTACGGCTAATACATGATTTCGATTATTATTAATTAGTGGTTGAGCTCCGTTATTTATGTCAACGATCGCCAAGCGCTCATGAACAAGGATAGCCTTGTCATTATTCCACACACCAGACCAATCAGGGCCTCGATGTCTAAGTTTTTTGGAGAGCTCGAGCGCTTGCTTTCTAAGCGCTTTGACATCTGACTTGATGTCAAGAATTGCGAAAATTGAACACATGGTAATTTTAATCCTATTTTTGTTTTATTAATTCGAAATCACGTTCGAAATAACCTGTTGGCGACACGTTATTTCAACAAAGCGATATAAAGTAATAATCAGTCCAGTGAGGCGTTACGCACTAGATTGTGAGTAATTACTCTATTTCTGCTATTGAATCTGCCATGATTGAATAAAATTGCAAGTAAAATTTTGTGTTGATAAGCATTTGATGTGCTTTCGTTGATGCAGACTATAAATATTAAGGTTTTTTGCTTGCTGGCCGATAAATGATATGAGTAAGTCCCGAACGTAAAAAGGCTCCATAGTTATGGAGCCTTTTATTTTTTCATGAAACGAGGAATGTAATATACATGTGCTTGCTGTCCCTGACACTACTGCATATACAGGCTAATGGTGAAAAGAATGCACTTTTCTTAATTCAAAGATTGTTTCCTAACCTTATTATTATGCCTTTTTGCGCACAATAACCTCAAAGCCACATTCAGTATAAAAAATACACAGGCATGAAGCAAAATTAAATTGGAATACTTATATTACTTTTTGTGCGGATAAATAATAAGCCGTTAACTCAACATGTTAACGGCTTAGATAGGTATAAACTGAGATGGTATTAAGTTTGGAAATTATTTTTGACGGCTAAATTCGCTTCTTTCAGACCACTTTGGCCACTCTGAAGAATTTGCTACTGCGTTGCCAACATCAAAAAATAATTGAAGATCTTGAACTGCTCCTGATAAATCCCAGCTTTCACGATAATGGTCGCAAGGTTGGTGATAGCAACCACGCTGTATTAACGCCATTTTCTTACGGTATTTTGCCGTTTCTTCATCTAATGCTTCATGACCACCACCAGCATATAACGCCGGAATGCCTTTCTTAGCGAAGTTAAAGTGATCAGAGCGATAGTAGTAACCTGCAGATGGATTTTTACCTTGAGATAACGTTCTGTTTTGTTTAGCAGCAGCATGAGCTAATAAGTCATCTAGATTAGACTGTCCTTTACCAGTAACAGAAATATCCTTTGTTTTACCAAGAATATTTAAGCTGTCCATATTGATATTGGCTACTGTTTTATCTAGTGGCACAATTGGGTTATTGCTATAAAAGCGCGAGCCTAATAGACCTTGCTCTTCAGCCGTAACGGCAAGAAACGTTACAGAACGCTCAGGGCGGTTGCTCAACTTGCTATAGGCTTCCGCCATTTCCAACATGCCGCCAATACCCGTTGCGTTGTCATGTGCGCCGTTATAAATTTGATCGCCTTTTTTAGTTTCGTCTTTACCAATATGGTCCCAATGCGCAGTGTAAATTAGGTGCTCTTCAGGCTTCTTACTACCAGGAAGGGTCGCAATAAAGTTGTTACTCGTTGAGCGTTTAATTTTACTATTTACAGTTACGCTTGCAGATACACCAAGCGGTTGACTAAAGCTGCCTGCTTTTGCTTTTTCTTTGAGTTTTTCTAGGTCAAAGCCTGCTGTACTGAAAATATCTTGTGCGATTGCTTTTTTAACCCAGCCCTCAACAGCAACACGATCCATATTATTGTTTGGCGTTTCTAAACCGTATTGAGGTCCAGACCAACTATTCTCTACTACATTCCAGCCGTATGAAGCGGGTGCAGTTTCGTGAATAATTATTGCGCCAGCAGCACCTTGGCGGCTTGCTTCTTCATATTTGTAGTTCCAGCGACCGTAATAAGTCATCGCTTCACCAGTAAATAGATTTGCATCACCTGTTGCATAACCAGGGTCATTAACCAGAATTACAGCTGTTTTGCCTTTAATATTGGCGTTTTCGTAATCATTCCAGTTATATTCTGGTGCAACAATGCCGTAGCCAACAAAAACGAGTTCTGAGTTTTCGATTGCGGCTAACTCAGATACTCGGCTTGTGCCCATTACCATATCTTGCTTGTAGGTGTATTCTTTATCGCCAACTTTAAGCGTCATATTTGGGTCAGCAGTTATCTCTACCAAACTAACAGGCTGTAAAAAGCTATCGCCATTACCTGGTTTAAATCCTAACGCTTTGAATTCTTTAGTAAGATAGTCAAGAAGTATTTTCTCTCCTTTACCTGTTGGTAAGCGGCCTTCAAGTTCATCAGAACTAATAAATTTGATGTGTTCTGCCAACTCTTCAGCGGTAATTGATTGATATGCTTCGTCGTACGACTTGTCGATGCACCCTGTTAATAATAGTGTGGTAGCACTGAGGCTAGCACATGCAATTTTTTTTAATTTCATAGTTATATCTATTTATTATTTTGTTAAGCGGGGACTTTGCTGTGATTTTTGAATGGCAATGCCCTTAAATCTTCGCTAAAGATAAAAGTACAACGCATTATCACAGTCATTTACAATAGCAGGCAATGTTATATCAATTATTTGACTAAATATGAAGTTTATTGCTCCGAACTATTGGTCTACAGCGCTATTTCATCAATCTAAGCTGTTTTTAGACCTGAATGCGCTTTTTTTTCTTGATCAATATAACGACTGGCTAACGCCCAAACAACTCACTGAGTTATTACAACCTAATACAAAAACGCTAAGTGAGCATCACATTCAATTTGAGCCGCAACCCGAGGTTTGGACAGACTCTCGTTATTACGAAAAATACATTTACGAGACTGGAAATGTGCCAACACGGCCAGAAAACTGGCACGATATATTTGGCGCGTTGATTTGGTGTTTATTTCCTAATACCAAAGCGCTAATTAATAAGCTACATGTAGAGGATATTGATACGTATGGCATGAAAGCACGTACCGCTAAGCGTAATGCTATTACTTTACTGGATGAATGTGGTGTTATCTGTGCTGTATCTAGCGATCAGCATAAAGTTAAACAACATTTACAACAGCATCGGTGGCTTGAAGGGTTTTATGGTAATAAGTCAGAGTGGGGAAGCACAATCCAGCCATTTATGTTCGGGCATGCTAATTATGAAATGGGCACTAAACCATTTATTGGGCTAACAGGAAAGGTTTTGTTTGTTTCAGTAGAAGATACCTTTTGGCAACACTCCCGAAATATTCAGTATCAAATACTTGATAATCACTTAATGACATTAATTAATGAAAAAGATATTCTTGCCAGCAATAGCTCTTTCTCACCCATGCCGCTGTTAGGGATCCCTGGCTGGCATAGCGAAGTACAAGATGAACATTTTTATAAAAACACGAACTATTTTCGACCTAAAAAATCTCTTTAAGGAAGTAATATGATTGCAGTCAAAGCCTTAAAAAAAGGCTTTAAAAAATCGTCAGACAAAGAAAATAATATGGATCCAAGAATGGAAGGGGACATGTTTTGGTCTGTGAAAAACGTCAGTTTTGAATGTAATAAAGGTGAAGTGCTTGGGCTGTTGGGGCCAAATGGAGCCGGTAAAACAACAACCCTGAGAATGCTATCCACTGCACTTCAACCACATGAAGGTAGTATCGAAATTAATGGGGTAGATGTTGTATCTAAACCAATATTAGCAAGAAAAAAAATCGGCTTTTTATCAGGTTCAACAGGGCTATACGGTAAATTAACTGTTGATGAAAATATTCGATACTTTGCAAAGTTGCATGGTATGAAAAAAGAAAAAATCAATGAGCGTATTAAAGCACTTTATGACTTGCTTGAAATGCACTCATTTGCCAATAGAAAAGCAGAGCAATTATCCACTGGTATGACGCAAAAAGCATCTATTGCGCGTGCTGTTATTCATGAACCCGAAGTGGTTATTTTAGATGAACCTACAACGGGTTTAGATATTATGACGACAGAAACATTGCTTAGTTTTATTGAGTCATTGAAAGCGCTAAATATCCCTGTCATTTTCTCAACTCATCATTTAGGTGAAGTAGAGCGCCTTTGCGACAGGGTTGCTGTGATTAATGAAGGTGAAAGCTGTTTCTCAGGCACGTTAGCTGAATTTAAAGCGTTAAGTGAAAATCATGTCATCAGTGAAGCATTTATGTCTCTGATCCATGATAAGGCTCATAATATAAGTGATGAAATCAGCTCATCTGAACAAAATATCGAGATGGAAAAAGCAGTAGTAGGAGAGAATGCGTAATGTTTGAAGTATTCAAAAAAGAGTTACTTGAAATAACCAGAGACAGAAAGACGTTATTTTTTGTTATTGCATTACCAATGATAATTTTTCCAATTTTGTTCGGCCTAATGAGTTTTTTATTAGGCAAAGCACAATTAGATGCAGAGCAAAAAGTAAACACTTATGCCATTATCAGTGAAGCGAATTCTCAAGAATTTGTGGAGAAGATTTTTTACCATAAAAGCTTTAAAAAAGCAGAATTAGTGTTGGCAACAGAAGCGGAAGCTATTGAGGCTGTAAAAAGCGAAAAAGTAGATGTGGTCATCATCCTTCAGGATAATCTGTCTGAGTCTTTTGAGGCAGGAAAACAAGCTAAATGGAAAGTGATTTATAATGATTCGTCTTCAGTCAATTTTTTATACAAGAATATACAAGAAATTACGGACGAACTTTCTGAGGGCTTAAAAAATGCAAAACTAGAATCCTTAGGGATTACAGGGGAAGCAAAATTAGCACTCCTTAAGCCACTTGAGCTTGAAAAGATTGATACGGCAGACTTACGTGAAAACTTAGGCGAAAAGTTAGGTGCATTCATTCCTTATCTACTTATTCCATTATGCCTGATGGGAGCTACATATCCTGCGGTAGACTTAGGTGCAGGTGAGAAAGAGCGCGGTACATTAGAAACGTTACTTATCACACCAATTCCAAGAACTTCGTTAGTACTTGGTAAGTTTTTAACTGTATTAACTACGGCAATATTATGCGCCCTAATCACAATATTCAGTATGGGCTTTTGGGGATATGTTTTAGGTGCGGGTAGTAATGAAATCGTAACAGAGATTGTTGGTTCAATTGGTGTGTTGGAACTCTTGCTTATGTTTATTTTGCTGATCCCTGTTTCAGCAATTTTTGCGAGTATTGCGATCGCATTATCAATATACGCGAAAACATTCAAAGAGGGACAAAACTATATGGCTCCGCTTAGCTTTTTAGTTTTTGTGCCGCTAGTGGCTGCAATGATGCCTAATATGGAACTTACATTTTTAACGGCGTCTATTCCGATCACTAATATTGCACTTGCAATGAAAGAGCTATTGAAAGGAACGCTAGACTATACTTTATTCGGTATGATTTTAGCTTCAACAGTTGCTGTTGCAGGCGCACTACTTGCGTTTTGCGTGCACTGGTTCCAAAAAGAGTCAGTGCTGTTTCGCTAGAAAAATTAAGCAGCCACTACATATTGATGGTTAATAAAAAGCGCTTACCTTTTCTTTTGGCTAAGCGCTTTTTTAATTCACCAAATACTTTACTGTTATTTACGGCGCTATTTCTCTTTACTATTATCTTTTACTAATTCAGAAAGCGCTGCATCTGAGGTGGTTGTTGGTGCGATGACTAACAAACTTCCGTCATGATGTTGTTGTTTACGACGAGTTATTCGCCAAAGTGCATATAAACATATTAAAGCGGGAAATACCGATATCGTGTAAAAGTAATATTCATTACCAAAGTAGCTCATTACCATTGCCACTGTAGGAGCTCCAACTACCGCACCAGTACCACCCACTCTAACTAACGCGCTGCTAGCTCCAATCATTTGTTCGCGTTCTAAGTAATCGTTTGTATGAGCCATTCCCAATGAATATAGCGGCAGGATGCACGCCCCGAGTAATGCCATCATTAAATACAAATGCATTAAGTTTTCTGAATTTAAATTTGCTAGGTAATACATTGTTACAGACGCTAACGCAGCGAGTATTGCTATGATCACTCGTCGATCCAACTTATCTGAAATACGGCCAATAGGCCATTGAAGTAATACGCCACCTGTAACAAATGCGGCGATAAAAATCGCTATTTGATTGACGTCCATACCAAGCCGAGTGGCATAAACGGGTCCCATCCCGAAAATAGATGCATAACTACACTGTGATAAAAAAGCGATTAATATTCCTAATGGTGCTGTTTTGGTTAAAGCTGAAAATGCGACTTTTTGACCTGAACTAATCTTAGGTGCATCTGTTGCTGTCACTAACATTGGGATTAGGGCAGCACTGATAAGAATGGAGACTAACGTAAATTGCTCAAAACTTTGTGGAGATCCCACGTTTAATAAAAACTGACCGGCGCCAACACCTGTAAACATGGTCACCATGTAGATAGATAGTAATGTGCCTCTGTTCTTATTATCTGCTTTATCGTTTAGCCAGCTTTCAGCTACTACATAGATGGCTGAAAAAGCGAAACCAGAAATAAAGCGCATTAAAAACCACACAAAGTGATCAATAAATAACGCATGAATTAATATTGAGATAGAAGCGAGCGACGCAAGCGCCCCGAAGGCTCTTATATGTCCAACGCGCTTAATAACAATTGGTGCGCGAATAGAGCCAAGTAAAAATCCAAGAAAATACCCCGACATAACCCAGCCAATTGTAGCAGTAGAGAAGCCTTCATGTTCGGCTCTAATAGCAATAAGGCTACTTTGTACACCTACGCAGATGCCGACAATACACATGCCAACTAATAGCGTCCAGCAACTTACTAAAATACTTCTCATATTTATCCAAGTGTTTAAAAAAGCTCATTATGAAAGGTTTATTATATAGCAGTATCAAGTTATGAAACGTATAGAATTAAAATTGAATTTAAATAAAGTAAAAGGTTTACATATTTATTGTTTACTCTAATATATAAACATAAAAGTTTATATAAGGGTTTTTACATGAATAAGTATATGCAAGTCACTTTATTATTATTCGTTAGCTTTCTAAGTTGTGCAGGAATAGCGCTACCGTATCCTATTCTTGCTCCCATGTTTTTAAGTGAATCCTCCAGCGCGCTAAACTTATTTTTAGGGATTAGTCCTGAACTCTTATTGGGGCTGGCACTAGCGGTATATCCGCTAGGGATGCTTATAGGAAGCAGTATTCTGGGAGGGATGTCAGACCATTATGGCCGAAAAAAAGTATTAAGTTATTCACTGCTTTTCGCCAGTTTAGGTT
Organism: Flocculibacter collagenilyticus; assembly: GCF_016469335.1. Lineage (NCBI taxonomy): Bacteria > Pseudomonadati > Pseudomonadota > Gammaproteobacteria > Alteromonadales > Pseudoalteromonadaceae > Flocculibacter > Flocculibacter collagenilyticus. The sequence continues at coordinate 2,329,005 of NZ_CP059888.1, read as the reverse complement.
ACATGCTCACAGCATACGCAATTTGGAGTGAACATTATCCGCTGTTTATATTTGCTAGATTAGTAACCGGGTTTTGCGAAGGTAATATCGCAATAGCGAGAGCTATGGCATTAGATCTAGCAAATTATTTTGATAAAACACGCTTAATGTCATTAGTAAATGCGTCAGTATTTTCTGGTTGGTTGCTTGGTCCGCTTGCAGGTGGTTGGTTAGCTACTTACAGCAATATGACAGTGTTTAGTGTTGCAGCGATGGTTGTTGGCTTTTGTTTATTAGTTGTTGTGATATGCATTAAGGATACAACTCAGCAACGCTTCAAACCATCTACACCGTTTACGTGGGGAAAATTAAAAAAAAGCGGTTCACTATCTTTGTTAAAAACTAAATCTATTCGAAGAATATTTATTGTACAGTTTATCGTGACACTAGGCATTAATGCCTTCTATGAGTTTTATCCGGCTTGGTTAGTCAGTGAAAAGCAATTCTTGCCAATTGATATAGCTTTAATCACCGTTAGCATGAACATTTTTATGATAGTTTCTAGCTTATTTTTCGTTACGCTTATCAGTAAAAGGTTCGGGCAAGTTAAAACTATGATGCTCGCGCTTATTTCTCTATCAATAATGTTATTCATTATTCCATTAACCAACGGAAACGAAATGTATGTTTTCTTTGCGGTTACTGGCATTTTTATCGCGCTTTATAACGGCATCTTTCCTGTGTATATCACGGAAGGTGAAGAAGAGTCGCGAAATGGGGCGATGATGGGGTTATTAACATCTACATTCTGCCTTTCTAGTATGTTGATATCTATTTTCGGTAGTTTGTTACTATTCATCGATAGTGCTGCACCATTATATGTAGGGGCATTATTGTTACTTTTAGCGTCAGTGGCGCTTTTTGTACATAGTTATCCAGTATCAAAACGTCGAACGAATAAATCGGTTGCTACTCATTAATTTAAATATTCGATTTTATAGAATTATATGGTCAATTTAATTCAATTTATTTTCTATTTAATGAGTTTATAGTTATCCCATATTAAATGATTAGGAACTGAAATATGAAAACTGTTTTATTTTTAGATGCATCAATAAATGGTGAGTTAGGTAACTCAAGTAAACTAACTCAACTATTACGAACAAAAATTCAAGAAGAGATAGTAGAAGATCTCACCGTCATAAATAGAGATTTGACACAGCATCCCATTCCTCATCTTAGCCAAGCAGAAATGCGAGCCTGGATGACACCACATAGTGAGCGCACAATTGAGCAAGAAAAGCTTGCGAGTTTGTCAGATGAATTATTGAAAGAGGTAGAGCTTTCAGATTTAATCGTAGTTGGTATGCCTATGTATAATTTTGGTGTTCCATCAACATTCAAAAGTTATATTGACCGAATAGCGCGTGCCGGAAAAACGTTTAAATATACCGAGCAGGGGCCAGTAGGTTTATTAAAAAACAAAAAAGTCATTGTGATGGCTGCAAGAGGCGGAATATATCAGGGAACTGATAAAGACACGCAAACCAAATTCTTATCAGATGTTTTTGCGTTTATAGGGCTAACTGATATCGAATTTGTTTATGCTGAAGGATTGGCAATGGGGGAGAGTGTTTATAACGACGCTTTTGAGCAGGCAAAACAAAAAATAGATGAACTAGTTTTGCAAGTTGCGGTCTGAGCTTTAAGTTCAATGAAATAGATATTTATTGAATTTACATTGCTAGTGTCATCATCTTGGCCGATTTAGTATCATGCTATATCGGCCTTTTTTATGTCCTATTAAATTATTTAACCCTTTCTTATCGCTTCAAACGTTACTTATTGGAGTTCTTTCTTTTACATCGTATCGTGAGTGATGAATGCCTACAAGGCAAGCGTGTAGCTCATATACATGTGATTGCCAGTACTAAATCTGTAATATTTAAAATTTAATGTATATGTTACATAAATGTTTAATTTTGTGGGTTGGAAATAAAATAAAAAAATTAAGGGACAAATTTCGTTTGAATTATAAACAGAGCGTGATTCCTTGTGTTGACAGGAAAGTTACTTTTGTGTGATTATCCGGGGGATTATGCCGAAGTTTGGCTTAAAACATTAGCTAAGAAAAAGTGTAATACTCGTGATTGGCGAGAACATTAAACATTAAATTGGTTGGGAACTATGTCTGTTAGAATCAGAAAAAGTCTAGTTGCAACTGCACTAGTTGGTGCATTTGCACTTGTGGGAGGCAACGCCGTTGCAGATCCCCTGAACGAACTGCATAAAGCAGAAATAAAAATTCATAAAGCAGCTGCAAAATCGCAGTCTAAAATTAACGGAATATACGAGCAAACTCAGGAAATCGTTGCTGAGTATCGTGCTGTTGTTGATGAAATGGAAAACCTAAAGGTTTATAACGACCATGTAGCACGCTTAGTTGCTGATCAACAATCAGAAATTGACTCGTTAAACTCTCAAATTACTGAAATCGAAACTACGAAGAAAACAGTAATTCCTATGATGTATAAAATGATTGATACATTAGAGGAATTTGTGGAAGCTGATATTCCAATTCTTCAAGAAGAACGTGCAAGCCGCATCGAGTTACTACGTGAAACAATGTCTCGCGCTAAAGTAACCACTTCTGAAAAATACCGTCAAGTTCTTGAAGCTTACCAAATCGAAAAAGATTACGGTTCTATGCTTCGTGCATGGCAGGGTACACTAAACTACGAAGGCACAGACATCACAGTAGACTTCGTTCATTACGGTCGTGTCGCGTTTGTAGCTCAGTCTCTAGATCAAAAGAACTCTTGGGTATGGAATAATAATTCTCGTAGCTGGGAGAAATTAGATGAAGAATATAACCGTTCAGTGACACAAGCGATTAAGGTCGCTCGTAAGCAAGCTGCAGCTACACTTATTAAACTACCAATTTTAGCGGCGGAGTAATCAATAATGAAAAAGGTATTTAAAAGTATCGCTCTTGCAGCAACAATGACACTTTCTGCTGGTGTTGCATTAAATGCAAACGCAAATACAGCAACATTGGACAAATTATTAGAGCAAGTTAAAAAAGATCGTATCTCTGAAGGTAAGATCAATAAGAAGCGTGAACAAGAGTTCATGGCCGCTCGTGCAGACAAGCAAGCATTGCTTAAAAAGGCGAAAAGCGAGTTAGCTGCTGAACAAGCACGTGGCGAGCGTCTTAAAAATCAATTTGCACAAAACGAAGTAACACTTGCTAAAAAAGCAACAGAGCTTGAAAATGCAAAGGGTACTTTGGGTGAAATGTTTGGTGTTGTACGTCGTGCAGCAACTGACACTATGGGTTCAATTTCTGGCTCAATTATCAGTGCTCAATACCCTGGCCGTGATGACTTATTAGTTAAGTTAGCTGAAGCAAAAGAGCTTCCTACTACTAAAGAGCTAGAAGAGTTATGGATTGCACTACAAACAGAAATGACTGAATCAGCTAAAGTGGTATCTTTTGATACTGAAGTTGTTGGTTTAGACGGTGAAACATCTGTTCAACGTGTTACTCGTGTTGGTAACTTCAACTTAATGAATGACACTAACTACCTAATCTATAACATTGATACTAAACAGGTTCAGCCTTTAGGTCGTGAAGCAGATGGTCACTATCTTGCTGCGATCGAAAACTTCACTAGCTCTGCTTCTGGTGAAATGGCTCCATTATTCATTGATCCATCAATGGGTAACTTGTTAAGACTAAATACACAAAAAGCAACACTTGAAGATCGCTATCACGCTGGTGGTATTGTTGGTTACATCATTACTGGTGTACTTGCATTAGGTCTATTAATTGCTTTAGAGCGTTTAATTACGTTATCACTTATGGGCAGCAAAATGCGTTCTCAGCTTAAGAACACTGCTAACCCAAGCGACAATAACCCACTTGGACGTATTCTTAAGGTTTACCACAACAACAAGAACGCAGACGTTGAAAACTTAGAGTTGAAACTTGATGAAGCAATTCTTAAAGAGATCCCTAAAGTTGAACGTGGCGTTACAGTAATCAAGATTTTGGCAGCAATTGCTCCACTACTTGGTCTACTAGGTACGGTTGTTGGTATGATCGAAACGTTCCAACAAATCACATTATTCGGTACAGGTGACCCAAGAATCATGGCTGGTTCAATTTCAATGGCACTTGTTACAACTGCTCAAGGTCTAATTGCAGCACTACCATTGATTTTCGTTCACAGTATTGTTGCTGCTAAAAGCAAGTCAATTATGCATATCTTGGATGAGCAAAGTGCTGGAATCATCGCGTCTCACGCGGAGAAGGAGCAAGCATAATGTTATTCCTGATAGAAATATGGGAATCTGTCAGGGATTTTATTGCGACTGGGGGTGACGTACTTTATATCGTTGCCGCAGTATTGCTTATCATGTGGGTAATGATGATTGAGAAATACTGGTTTATAACAGGTGTATTTCCAGGCATTAAAAAAGACATTATTGCCAAGTGGGATGCACGTGAGGACACCACCTCATGGTACGCACATAAAATTCGAGAGTTTTGGATTTCCGAAGCATCTGAAAAGATAAACGAGCGCATGCTGTCAATTAAGACACTAGTTGCTATCTGTCCTCTAGTAGGATTACTAGGTACGGTAACAGGTATGATTCAAGTTTTTGAAATCATGGCTAACCAAGGTACAGGTAACCCACGCTTGATGGCTGAAGGTATATCAATGGCAACTATTCCAACTATGGCTGGAATGGTAGCGGCATTGTCGGGTGTATTTTTTAGTACACGCCTTGAAGCTAAAGCAAAACTAGCTAAAGAACATTTAGTTGATAGTCTGCCACATCATTAAAGAGAGATTATAATGGCTCGTAAACATAGACGTGAAGAAGAAGAAGCTGGCATTGACATGACGCCGATGCTTGACATCGTATTTATCATGTTGATCTTCTTTATAGTATCAACTTCGTTCTTGAAAGAAGCTGGTATAGAAGTAAACAAACCTAAGGCTGCACAAGCATCTAAAGCTAAATCTGCAAATATATTTATTGCAATCCATGAAAATGGTCAGATTTGGATGGACAAACGCATGGTTGATATTGAGCGTGTGGGTGCAAACTTAGAAAAAATGTTAGCTGAAACGCCAACAGAAGTTGTAGTTATTCAAGCTGATAAAGAAGCGAAACATGGCATTGTTGTAAAAGTCATGGACGCAATAAAAGCAGCAGGAATTGACAGGATTTCGATCGCAGCAAAGGATGATTAATATGGTCCGTTTTTTATTATCAATAATAATCGGAGCTGCGGTCACCTATGTACTGTTTGTCTTTATGGCATACTTAATTTCTGGAGGCGATAAACGCTTCCAGGAAAAAGTAGAAGACATTCGAGTAGAAATCTTGACTGCGCCTCCTAAGTCGGCGGTTCAAGAGCGTAGGCGTGTTCCACCACCACCGCCACCGCCACCTAAGCAGCCGCCTAAACCAGAGCAACCAGAGCCAGAAACTCAGGATGCCAACCCGAATGCAATGCAATTTAATATGCCTTCGGTAAATGTTGGTGGTACTAGTGCTGGTCTTTCAGGCCCTGGTGGTGCACTTGGTCGTGATGGTGATGCAACACCAATTGTTCGAATTGAGCCTAAATACCCAATTCAAGCAGCGCGTGATGGTAAAGAAGGTTGGGTTAAACTTCGCTTTACTATTAACGAGCTTGGTGGTGTAGAAGACGTTGAGGTGATTGAAGCAGAACCTAAGCGTATCTTTGACCGTGAAGCTAGACGTGCGCTGAAAAAGTGGAAATACAAGCCGAAAATTGTTGATGGCAAAGCTGAAAAGCAGCCTGGAATGACAGTACAGCTTGAATTTAAACTGAACAAAGGCTAAGAAGGAGAGACGAATGAAACAAATTTTTAAAGCGTCTGCCTTGGCTTTGGCATTGGCGACAACTGTGAATATGTCAGTTGTTTCTTATGCTCAAGCTGCTGATCAGCAAAAAATTGAAGAGCGAAAAAAGCGTAAATCTCAAGTATTAAGTCAGTCAGTTGGTCGTAAAGTTGCAAAAGCATTTGAGCTTTATTCTGCCGACCAAATTGATGAAGCAATTGCTTTATTACTTGAAGTTGATGCGAGCAAGCCATTTGATGCTGCATATATTTCTAGATTTTTAGGCAATATGTATGCAGGTCAAGAAGGTAAAGGTAAATTAGCAATTAAGCATTTGAAAAAAGCGGTTGCGCCAGATTTACTTAACTTTACTGAGCATGCTCAATCAGTTCGCTTGTTAGCTGATTTACACTCACAAGAAAAGCAGTATAAAGAAGCGATAAAAGCCTATTACGATTGGATGAACTTTACTGGCAAGGAAGATGAAAAAGTCTATATCCGAATTGCTAATGCTCATTATGAGCTTAAAGAACTTTCTAAAGTAATAGGCCCGGCTGACAAAGCGATTAAGCTGCAAACTAAGCCTAATGAAACACCTTATGTACTTAAAATGGCTTCGTTCTATGAGCGTAAAAAGTATAATGAGGCTGTAAAAGTCGTTGAAATGTTGGTTAAGCTATTTCCTGAAGACAAGCGTTGGTGGCCTCAGCTAGGTCAATTTTACTTGTTGATTGAAGATTACCAAAAAGCACTTTCAACGATGGAATTGGCTTATAAGCAGGGACACTTAGATAAAGAGTCACATATAAAAGTGTTGTCACAGTTATATGCGACAAATAGTATTCCTTATAAAGCAGCTGTTCTTCAAGAAAAATTCATGAACAACGGTGATTCTGCTTTAATCAAGCGTACTAAGCAGTCGGTGTCGACGTTAGCGAATAGCTGGCATGCTGCAAAAGAGACTAGAAAAGCTGCTCACTATTATGGTGAAGCTGCGAAGTTTGATAACGATGCTGAGCTTTATCGTAAGCAAGGTAGTTTATTAAACGAGTCTGAGCGTTATGCAGAAGCAATTCCTGTCTTCGAAAAAGCGTTGAAGCATGGCTCTAAAAAGCGCGGGCGCATATATTTAAGCATGGCAGAAGCATATTTCTACCAAGAAAAATATAAAGAAGCTCATGAAGCTATTAAGAATGCAATGAAAGATCCTTCTACTAAGCGTACAGCAAGAAGCTGGGCGTCTTATATTAAGGATACGGCTAAGCGTAAAGGTCAGTCGATTTAAATTGTTTTTCCATGAATAAAAGGCTCCGTTAGGAGCCTTTTTTGTATTTGGGGTATTTACACTGAGCTTTATATACTGCGAATGTGACTTCTTTGCCCGCGACTCTTAATGGATAACTGCTTTGTTTCTCCTTTCTTAGATACCCTTAACAGTTAAAGCTTTAATTTAAACCCTACATGGCTAGCTTCAAATCCAAGTTTTTCATAGAAGTTATGTGCTTTCGGACGGAGCTTATCGCACGTGAGTTGAACGAGACAGCACGATCTCTGCTGTGCTAACTGAATACAGTGATTTATTAATGCTTTTCCTATGTCGCTATTTCTTAATAGCTTATGAACTCTTACTCCTTCTATTTGGGCACGCCAAGCACCAACGTACGTTAAGTTAGGAATAAAAGTGAGTTGAACAACACCTAAGACGTTGTTGGGTTTACTTACGGTACATTTAGCAACCACTAATACGTTATTTTCATCCTTGGCGATGGCGTTGAATGCCTTAACATAATTCTCGTTAAGTGGGACAGATACATCTTCTCTTCGGCTTCCTAACTCATCATCACTTAGCATTAAGATAATTTGTGCTAAGTCTTCATTGGTCGCGGTGCAGAGCTGATATTCTGTATTGCTGATATTTTCGTTGTTTAATATGTGTGTGCTGATAATAAAGCCCTTAATCTGAGTTTGGTTCTTGAATGTGGCTCAGTATCAACGAGGTAACAGCTTTTTGCTAATTGTGCTATTCAATGCTGAATATATCGGTGCTGAATTAGGTTGTCATAACGATTTGCGTGAAATAAATAGAGGCACACTTAATGTGGAGTGCTTAAATTTAAATAGCGATTATGTAGGGGCTTATTAGCCAAATTAAGAGTGAAAGGCTCGTTATACTAGCATAGCGAGCCTTTATATAAATATTTACGTGGTTTGAAACTTAAAGTGAGTTGTACTAACTCTCAGCTTGTTCCAACTGTTTGATTTTATTCGATACTGCTTTAGGTGATCCCGTATTCTTTGCTAAATAAAAGTAAGCGGTAGGGATCACGTATAAAGTTAAAATTGTAGCAAAAGCGACACCACAGAATATTACTACACCAATAACCATTCTGCTTTCAGAGCCAGGGCCTGTTGCTAACATTAGGGGGACAGCACTCATTATTGTTGTAAAAGCCGTCATAATAATAGGGCGTAGTCGTTGAGATGCGGCTTGTCTTAGCGCATCTTTAAACTCATAACCTGCATCTCTAAGCTGGTTAGCAAATTCAACAATTAAAATACCATTCTTTGAGGCTAAACCTATTAACATCACGATGCCGATTTGACTGTAAATATTAATAGTCATGCCCATAAAGTATAAACCAGCCAATGCACCAACAAGCCCTAAAGGCACCGTCAGCATTATCACAAGAGGATGAACGAAGCTTTCAAATTGCGCTGCTAATACTAAAAATGTGACTAGTAATGCTAGAGCAAAAACGCCTGCCATAGCAGCACCAGTTTCACTATAGATTTGTGATTGCCCTTTGAAATCTATCGATATATTTCCTTGAATTTCTTCAGCCACAACTTTATTCAAAAAGGCGAGGGCATCACTCAGCGCGTAATTGTCTGCTAAGTTTGCTGAAATAGTGATACTTCGCATACGATTATAACGATTTAGACTTGATGCAGTGGCTTTCTCTGAAATTGATACAATGCTATCTAATGGTACTAGTTGACCGCTGGTGTCGGAGCGCAAATAAATATCGCTAATATCTTGAGGGCTACGGAATAATTCGTCTCGGCCTTCAAGAATTACATTGTATTCTTCACCACGGTCTAAAAATGTTGTTGCACGGCGTTGGCCAAGCATAGATTCAAGGGTACGGCCTACGTTGGTGTTACTTATGCCTAAGTCAGCGGCTCTTTCTTTATCAATGTTTAGAGAAAGCTGAGGCAATGTTTCTTTATAGTCATGATCAATACGAATTAATCCAGGGTTAGCTCTAGCTTTGGCGATAATAATGTCGCGCCAGTTAGCAAGCTCTTCATAAGTATTGCCTTGTATAACAAATTGAACTGGGCGACCTAAGCCTCTACCACCTATACCACTTCTCATTATGGCAAAGGCACGAATATCTGAAATGTCACTGAGCTTTTGGCTCACTTCCATCATGGCTTCTGTGGTAGGGCGTGTTCTATTTTCCCAGTCATCCATGCCTATGATAGCTATACCGCCACTTCCACCAAAACCAGGAACGCGCACGATTACTCGGTTAAATTCGCCGCTGTCAACGTAGGGCAGTAATACGTCTTCCATAAGCTCCATATTTTCTATGTTACTTTTGTAGCTTGCTCCTTGGGCGGTGTTCATTATGATAAAGAAGTTGCCTCGGTCCTCTTTAGGGGCTAACTCACTTGGTAGTAAGTTAAATAACCCGTATGCGACGGTTGCGCATAATGCCATGACGATAAACATGGTTACACCAGCATGAATATTCTTGTCTAGACTACGTTGGTAGCTATTTTCTAATTTATCAAAAGTATTATCTAACCAGTGGCCAATTTTGCTTTCTCGTTTTCTATAAACCAGAATTTTTGAGCACAACATAGGAGAGAGTGTAAGAGCAGTAATACTTGAAAAGGCGACGGCAGCAGCTACAGCGATAGCAAATTCAGTAAATAAACTGCCAATAGTACCTTGTAAGAAAACTAACGGTACAAACACAGAAATCAGCACAAGCGTTGTTGCAACGACAGCAAATCCTACTTCCCTTGCGCCCTTGTAGGCTGCTAATAGCGGTGGTTCGCCTTTCTCTATGCGCCTGTAAATGTTTTCGAGTACTACAATAGAATCGTCTACCACTAGTCCTATGGCTAGCACCATAGCGAGTAAGGTTAATAAATTAATTGAGAACCCTAATGCATAAAGCAGTGTAGAGGCTGAGATTAGCGCCACAGGCACTGTAATAGCAGGAATAAATGTAGCGCGAATATTACCTAGAAAAATATATATCACTAAAATAACCAGCGCCATAGCAATGGCGAGTGTTTGATACACTTCTTCAATGGATTTTGCTATAAAAATTGAAGAGTCATAACTGGGCTCAATAGTGGTACCTGATGGAAGGGTTAGTTTAATTTTTTCTAACTCAGCACGTGCATTTTGCACGACTTCAAGGGTGTTGGCTTTAGATTGCTTGATAATGCCAATACCTACCATGTTTTTTCCGTTACCTCTGAAGGTGGTTTCTTCGTCTTCTGAAGTGAGTTCAACATCAGCCACTTCACCTAAACGAACGAGGTAACCATTTTCACCACGTTTTATAACTAAGCGTTGGAAGTCGAATTCTGTTTTATAGCTGCGCTCCACCCTTACAGAAAAATCACGATCGATTGATTTAACATCACCTGCAGGTAATTCAACATTTTCTTTTCTTAATACTTGCTCAATGTCATTTACTGTCACGCCTCGGGCTGCCATTGCAGTGCGGTCTAACCATATTTTCATTGCATAATCACGGCCTCCACCAACTCTAACTCGGGCAATACCGTCAACAACCGAGAAGCGATCAACGATGTAGCGCTGAGCATAATCGGTTAGCTCAAGCGTGCTCATGGTTTGGCTGTTTAATACAAACCAAGCAATAACGTCTTCATCACTGTCGGCTTTAAATACCTCGGGTGGATCAGCTTGCTCGGGAAGGTTGTTTAGTGCTCTTGAAACACGTTCACGTACATCGTTAGCTGCGGCATCAATGTTTCTATCAACGTTAAATTCGATAGAAATTGAAGAACGACCGTTACGACTTTGTGAATTAATGTTCTTAATGCCTTCAATACCACTGATACGGTCTTCCAGCAATTGCGTTATTTTACTTTCTACTATTTCTGATGATGCTCCAGGGTATGAAGTATTAATGCTAACGATAGGGGGATCTATATCCGGATATTCACGTAATGGCAGCATTGAAAACGCAACAATACCAAATACAACAAGCAATAAATTAACTACGGTAGCAAAGACGGGACGCTTAACAGAAAGATCGGATAAAATCATGATTAAATTGTCCCTAGAATATTAACGTCGCTACCGTTACGTAACCGCAAACCACCTTTTGTGACAACTTTGTCACCTATGCTAACACCCGATAGGATCTCAACTAGTCCCGGTAGCCTTCGGCCAATTTCAACAGGTACTTTTTTGGCTTTATTGTCGGTATCGATGATAAAAACATATTGCTTGTCTTGTTGGGGGATAAGTGCACTTTCTTTGACAAGTATTGTTTCTTCAACGCTTTTTTCTACATTAATAGTGACGAGCATGCCCGGGCGAAGTTTGTACTCGGTATTGTTTATTTCAGCACGAACCTGTATTGAGCGAGTGATAGGGTCAACCCGAGAGTCAATGCCAGAGATAATGCCCTTAAAGCGTGTGTGTTGATAAGCTCTCGTTTCGGCTGCAATAACCTGATTGAGTTGTAAGTCAGGGATATATTTTTCCGGTAAATTAAAATCTACATGAATAATATCAATGTCATCTAATGTAGTGATGATGGTTCCAGAGGTTACATACGTGCCAGGTGACACTCGACGGAAGCCAAGTACACCATTGAAAGGTGCTGTGATGGTATTTTCTTTAAGCTTTGTTTTGGCAACACTAAGTTGTGCTTTTAATGCCTTAACTTTTGCTTCTTGTTCATCTAATAATGATTCTGACGTGGCATTATTTTTAGCCAAACCAGACAGCCGTTTTAATTGGCGTTTTGCTTCAGCAAGGTTAATTTGAAGCTCTTTCACGTTAGCTTGTTCTTCATCGCTTTTTAGTTGCACTAGAGTGTCGTCTTTTTTAATTAGCTGTCCGTCTTGAAAGTGAACAGAATCAATGTAATCTGAATTTGCAGCTTTTATTTCTACCGCTTCGTTGGCAATTGCTGTGCCTAATCCTTTGATTACATCGGTGTAGGGCGCTTTTTCGATGATGGTGATAGAAACAGGGGTTGCTTGACTTGGTCGTTGTTGGCTTTCTTGAGTATGAAAAGGTCCGAAAATATATATCGCAAGTGCGATTAATACAGATATAAGAATGAGTGCAAAAGCACTGGCGCGACCTCTATTTTTTTTTTGCATTATGAGTTCCTACTCTTGATCAACAACACGGTGCACTATGATAGTCTATTTCTACGTAATTATATGGTAGATGGTCTTAGATTTTAGGTAAGTTATCGATAAATGAAAGAAAAAAGTGGATGTCCTTATTGTAAACGTCTTCGTGCAATTGTCATTTGGGCAATATTAATGATGCTATTATATTTTGTGTATTTTAATTAACTTAGGGCAACCTAAGTAGTTGATATAGGGTTTAAGGCGTGAAATTACCGATTTATATTAGTGCAAATAGCACTAAAAATAGTATAACAACAATGCTGGTTTCTGGCGTTGCCCTTATTATATTTATTCTATATCTAAAACTAAAAAGTAGCCCATTTAACACAATAGATATTTTTATATTGCTTGCATGTTGTATTGGAATATTAATAGGGTATGTTAAAACGTTAGAGCCTGCTTATTCTATTAAGCTTGATGAGCACGATATGTCATACCAGCATCGATTTGGAACGTGGCAATTAGCTTATAATAATATTCGTCGATTGGGTATACCCCGTGTGCATCGTCAAGGAGAGTATGTTGCGCTATCGTATGTGGGAATTAATATTATTAATTATCAAAGCTTTTTACAGCAATTACACCCTAGGCTGGCTGTTAAACTTTTAATGGAACAAAAGAACCTAATTCAAACGGCATTGGTAAGTGAGTGTCCCGATGGTACTTGCCCTAGTGAATTAATATTTGATGATGAAAACTATACTACCTCGTGTGGGCATCAATATTCCGGTTTAATTGCCATGTTTGCTAATAGAATGACGCGTTTAAAATCCTTACTTGGATATGATCTTTACATACCCACAACTGCATTAGATAGAGAAGAAATGAAATTCATTCAGCTGATTACAGAAATTCGTGATGCAAATAGAGTCTAATTGGAATTTATCCTGTTTAAAGCATTGAAATTACTGGCAGCATGATATTTAATTAAACAAAGCGAATTTTAAAAAAATAAATCGGTAACATTATGAGTCTAGAAAAAAATTATTTGGTTAGTGGGCGTAATACGCTTATTCATAAAGTAAAAAAAATTGATCTTGTTCTAGTGAATGATGATGGTGATCCACCGGTTTTAGTAAGCCACAACGGCTTAACCAAATTTGATAAGCCTATCCCAAAAAACAGACGTGAAGCGAAAGAACAATATTTAGAAGTAGTACAGTTAACCACTCCTGAAATATTTGGCGACAGAAAAACGTTAGTGTTTATTCAAGCGCTAGATGGTAAAGAATATAAAATTGATTATTCCAAGGTAGGAACCCCCTTATTTATAGCTGTACATCAGGACAGTTTCCTATAGTTATGACGGAGCGATAAGCTCCGTTTTTTCCTTATCCCACCACCACTTATTCGTCATATCAAATTAATCGTGTTGATTTAGGTATATAAATTGAGAAACTAGGTTTACTTACCTTAGTATTGCTTAAAAATTTGCTGCTTGATTTTTAGCCATTTTCGCCGATAACTACGTATACTTTAATTAAACAACGAGTTAGTTTGAAAATTAATATGGCCACTGCTGTTAAGTTTTATCAGAAAGATAATGATATTGTTGCCTCTGTTACACTTCATGATATGGATGCTTCGGTAACGTCTGCTTCTATTACCAATGCATTAAAACAGTCTGACTTCAAACGTTGCCGTATTCACCAAGATGGTATTGCTACGCTTGTTGAAGCATGTAGCCATTATTTATCACAATTGCGAGAAGCCGAGCAAGAATTCAAAAGTAAGCGCTTCGAACAAGTTGTGGCCACCCAGCATGATGCCCAGCTAGAGATTATTTGTAGTGAAGATAATATGTTTGCCAAAGCACATATTATTACTGCTTATGGCGGTAAAAATATTACAGCAAAAAAAATCGTAAAGGCGGCACTAGAGAAAAAAATAGCGTTTGGGATAGATAAAGACCGTATCAAAGTTATTGCTGAGCAAGCCGCAAAGGCAAGCCCGGGAAGTAAAATTGAGCAGGTAATCGCAAAAGGTAAGCCGGTAAAAAACGGTAGAGATGCACGCATTATTTACCATGTAAAAAGTGCCGATGAGCGCGAACTTAAGCCTCAGGCTGTAAGCAAATATAGAGTAGATATGCGAGATTTGGGGACTATTGAGAGCGTAAAAGAAGGCGCTTTACTTGCGGAAAAACAGCTTATACAGCCCGGTAAACCAGGAATAACAGTACTTGGTGAAACGATAGAACCTACCGATGGTGAAGATTTTAATTTTGTAGCTGGTGAAGGGGCTGAAATATTACCTGATAATCCAAACAAAATATTTTCAACAATTGCGGGATTACCGAAAAAAATAGAAGGCGGTATAGCGGTTGATAAGATTTTTCAAATTGAAGATGTTGATGTTTCAACTGGGCATATCGAGTTTGATGGAAGCGTAATCATTAACAAAGACGTACATGAAGGAATGCGAGTTATCTCTACGGGTGACATTCATGTAATGGGATTAGTTGAGTCAGCTTATTTAGAAGCACAGGGCGATATTATAGTGAATAACGCCACAATTGGCCGTCAAGTTGAATTAAAAGGTGCCGTGGAACCCGAGTATTCTACCAAGTTAATTGCGAAAGGAAGTATTAAAATTGGGCATGGGCAATATGTCGCATTATTCGCAGGTAAAGATATTCTGGTTGAAAAACAGCTATTGCATAGTCTGGTAAAAGGCAATGTGGTAACGATAGGCCAAGGAGACAAACCTCAAGGTAAGTTAATTGGAGGGCGATTAATATTAGGTAAAAGTCTTACTGTTGGTGTGCTTGGTGCTGAATCTGGAAGTCGAATTGACATTTCACTAGATAGACACATTGATTGGCTAATTAATCAACAAGTACTTATAGATGACAAAATTGAATTTCATCAGTTAGTGATTTTAGATGTGAAAACGGCGATTAAGTACCTCAGTGAAAATTTACCACCTTCTTCAGATAAATCAGTGCTTTTAAAAGATGCAGTAGATAGCTTTGAACATCATTTTGCAACATTAAAGCAACTGGTTAGAAAGCGGAAATCTAATCTTGCCAAAATAGAAAACATTCCTAATTATTTATCCGTGACAATAAACCAAAAGTTATATCCAGGTATTCATGTGAGTTGTGCTGACGCGCGATTAAAAACTGACAACGAAACTGGCCCGTGTCGAATAGAATATCGATCAAAAGAACTGCAAATTAAACATTAACGATTATAGTTAGTTAGATACAGGTGAAAGAATTAAGGCTTTATGTGACTGATACTTTGATATGTACAACTAAATACGAGCGCTATGTCATGGTTTTAAAAGAGAGGCTCGTTACTATTTTACTGTGTTTGTTACTTGGCGGGTGCTTAGCGGGTGGTGATAATGATAATACCAATGTGAATACGCCACTAGTGTCAGTAAATGCAGGGGCAGACAAGACGGTCATTGAGTCACAATCTGTCACATTAAGTGCTGCTGCATCAGATGCAGAAGGTAGTTTTTCATGGCGACAAGTATCTGGTGATGTACTCAGTGAATTTCCTGCAACAACACAGTCAGTGACGTTTACAGCCCCTTCAGTGAAAACCGAAACAACGCTAACGTTTGAAGTTGAGTATAGTTCTGGTACTGGTATTCCTGCCAAAGATCAGATTTCGGTTATTGTTACACCGCTCAATCAGCCACCTTCTGCGTTAATAGTGATAACCAGTCATACAAATAGAAATGTAGTAGCGGGTGATGCTGTGACCCTTGACGCCAGTGGCTCTGTTGATCCTGACGAAGACGGCGTGATTGTCAGTTATGAATGGCAACAAATAGCTGGCGCTAAAAATGTAATCACAACTTCTGTACTTAACGAGCCTCAGTTATCTTTTTTGGCTCCTGTTGAAGCACAAACGGCAATTTACAGCTTTTCGGTTACGGTCATCGACGATGAAGGGGCGCAGTCAACGAATAGTATAAATCTTAATGTATTACCTAATACAACTCGTATTAGTGCCAATGCAGGGCAAGATAAAACAGTTGAAGAGTTTGATTTGGTAAGCCTTGATGCCTCTTTTAGCCAAGCTATTGATGAATTCTCTTGTTTCTGGCGGCAAACAGAAGGAGAAGCCGTCACTATAGAGTCGACAACAGAGTGCGTTACACATTTTGAAGCACCAAATGTTGACGATAGTGAAAAGCTAACGTTTGAGCTTCTAGTAAGTGATAACGACAATCGTCAAGCAACAGATAGCATAACCATTACTGTACGGAAACTGGCGCTTGGACTGATTAATGATTCGGGTGTTGTAACATGTTACAACGGGCAAACCACAATTGATTGCAATGAAGAATTAGGTAAAAAGCAAGATGGCGCGGTAGGAAGAGATGTATATGCCGACAAGTTAGATAAGGTAGGCGCAGGAACTCGCGCTTTTGACTTTATCAAGCTAGACGAAAACGGCAAAGAGGTGGTTGAAACGTCATCCGAGTATGCATGTGTGCGTGACAATGTAACAGGACTCATTTGGGAAGTTAAAGATCCTCCAACTGGCACCCCGCCGTCTACAAAGCTGCGTGCTGGTAACAATACCTACACATGGCAATACGGTGGCGATAATGGCGGGGTAGACGGCGCGCAGAGCGATCCACAAACAACTTGCCCAAGTACCGTAAATTGCGGTATTGAAAACTACCTAGCAGAAGTTAATACAACTAATTATTGTGGTGGAGCCAATTGGCGTTTAGCTACGCTGGATGAGTTAAGAGGCTTGATGGATTATTCACGTTTAGGACAACCGCATTTATTAGATGGTAATTTCTTTAGAAACATGCCACAGGCAGGCTCGTTAGGGCATTTGTATTATTGGAGTGATCAAACAAACGTCGATGGTGGCGCAAATATTACTGCTTGGGTTATTGATATGGCAACAGGGCACGATACCGCTATTAATAAATCTGATAAAGCCTACATAAGATTGGTAAGAACACCAGCCGGAGAAGCACCATGATCTCGAGAACTTCCACTGATTCAGCTTGGTTAAATGTGCTTCGCATGTGTTTTTTCTCTGTTTTGTTCATCGCTTGTAGGGGCGCACAGGCAGAGCAGCACTGTGATAGTGTGCCCGAAAATACCCCAGGTGACTCTTTTACGGTTAATACCGATGGCACTGTAACGCATAATACAACGGGCTTGATGTGGGCGCGTTGCGCGAGCGGGCAAACTTGGGATGAATCAAACCAAAGTTGCACAGGCATTGCTAATCAAGTCACTTGGGTTGCTGCACTAACACTAGCTAATACAACCACGTTTGCAGGTTATACAGACTGGCGACTGCCTAACATTAAAGAGTTAAGCTCAATTGTTGAGCGAATGTGCGTTGAGCCCTCCATCAACTTGTCACTTTTTCCGAACACGCCTTCAGAAAACTTTTGGACGTCAACAACATTAACGAATGAACCGACCAGAGCATGGAGTTTTGCTTTCTATAACGGTAAAAATAACTCGAAAGATAAGAGCGTTGACCTATTTTTGCGTTTTGTTAGGTTTGAAAAATAAGTATCTTTCATCACGCCCTGGTTAAGTTATCCCTATTATCGTGCCAAATCATCCGTTCATCTCAAATTAGCGTACTTATTCTGCAATTTGATATTTACTTAAAATGTTAAGGTCGCTTAATATGCGTGATTCCAGCTCGCATTATTCAGCGAATAATACTTTTTTGACTTTAAACAAGGCAGTTATGCAAGCAGCTTTTATTACATGCTTTTCGAAACTATCACTTTCTCTATTCATTTTATTGACTTTTTTCCCTTCAATGGCATTAGCAGGAAAGTGCGATGTTAGATTGAATTATGGATTATTAATCAATAATGATCACATTCGAGTAATGGTAAAAGATCGCACGCAATTACAAATAAATAATGACAAGCAGTTATTTATTAAAGGGGAATGGATTCACCTTAATGAAGAAGACACTGAGGTACTTAAGCAGTTTAGTTTGGGCTTACGCCGCGAAGTACCAGAAATAGTCAACATTGCAATGGAGGGAGTTGATATTGGACTTAGAGCAATTGACTATGTAGTAAAAGGGTTATCTGGTGGCCAGAGCGGAGCTGGCATAGATGAGCACTTTAAAGAAATTAAATTTAAATTAAAAAAGAAATTTAACCGCACGGGTGAGCATTTTTATATTGCACCTCAAGGATTAGATGAAGTTGCAGACTTTTTTGAAGATGAGCTTGGTGAAGAAATAAAAAATATTGTGACGCGCTCGTTAGGTTCCATCATGGTGGCAGTAGGAGAAGCGGTTAAAGCGGATAGAAACAGCCTTGAATCTAGAACAACTGATTTAAGTGAAAATATGGACAGAATCAATGACGATATTGCACGTTCATTACAAGCAAAGTCGAGGTTGCTGGAGAAGAAAGCAGAACAATTTTGTTGGCGATTAAAAGAGTTGGATAAATACGAAACCAAGCTGCAAGATCATGTGCCAAATTTAAAGTCGTTTGATATTGTCGGCGTAGAACTCGACAAAATGTATTAATGTTATCACTTAAGGGCACTCAGAATTCTGGACGTTCTCATTCTATATGGGCAGCCATTGCCACAATGTTTCTGCCTTGGTTTTGATATACCTCTAATTTATTCAAAATAGGTTGGGGGAGCTGAGCAACCTCTATTAATTTGAACCCAAGCGCGCTATAAAAGGTTACTAGCGAAGTGTAGGGAAATGTGTAGAACACTTGGCTCGTACTAACCATCAGTTCAGTTAGTAACGAATTAGCTACTCCATTTCCGCGGTATTTATCGTCCACATATACACCAACTAGTAGAGAATATTCAAAAATACGAGTAATACGCGCAGCAGCGATAACTTCATGATCATTGTTTCTTGCCACCCAAATA
This sequence comes from Flocculibacter collagenilyticus, assembly GCF_016469335.1. NCBI lineage: Bacteria > Pseudomonadati > Pseudomonadota > Gammaproteobacteria > Alteromonadales > Pseudoalteromonadaceae > Flocculibacter > Flocculibacter collagenilyticus. The sequence goes on along the minus strand of NZ_CP059888.1, from coordinate 2,309,849 downwards.
TTGTCATTTCTTTTAGCTGTGCCTCTAGCGCCATGTTTTTTATAAAATTTATTCACTAATGTAGCCGAGAGCGGCGATAAGCATTCTATTTTGTATGATAAGGAATGATGTTTCTTCATTATTTGCTTCATATTTGTACTAAGTTACGGGTGCAATGAATATTCAGAGGGTGTTATAATAACGCCCCTTTTTATTTTGTAGTTAATGAAATATGCGCTTTCCTGGTAGTCGTAAACACAAACATTACTTTCCTGTTGATCAAAAACACCCTTTAACGAATAAGTTAACCGAAACGGTGCAGCTTAAACATCCGTACATTGTTGGGATTGATCAAACTATTGTAGATATTGAAGCAAAAGTAAGTGACGAACTACTAGAAAGGTTCAATTTAAAAAAAGGCCTTTCGCAAGTTGTAGAAACAGAAGTGGCGGAATCGCTATATGCTGAGCTTGAAAACAGTCAATTGATTACGGGTCAGCATGCTGGTGGTACGATTGGTAATACTATGCACAATTACTCGGTACTTGCTGATGATCGATCAATTCTGTATGGCGTAATGAGCGAAAATATTCGAATTGGCAGCTACGCATACCAATACTTGTGCAATACATCGTCACGAGTTGACTTGAATTATTTACAGCCGGTAGCAGGGCCAATAGGGCGTGGTTATACGCTGATTACGGATGATGGCGAGCGCACCTTCGCCATTAATGCTGGTTCAATGAACAAGCTTAAACCTAGCTTTATTGATGAGGCATTAATTAAAGAATCGTCGGCATTAGTAATAAGCGCTTACTTCACCAGAAGTGAAGAGTCAGATGGGCTAAAAGAAGCTACAATCCAAGCGGTTGAATATGCTAATCGTCACAATGTACCTGTGGTATTGACCATGGGCACGCGCTTTATGATTGATGAAAACCCAACATGGTGGCAAAATTTTGTTGCTAATCATGTTCAAGTGTTAGCAATGAATGAAGAAGAGGGAGAGGCACTTACAGGGCTATCTAATCCACTTCAAGCTGCTGATAAGGCACTGGATTGGGTGGACTTAGTATTATGCACAGCTGGCCCGTTAGGATTATATATGGCTGGCTATACTGATGAGCAGTATAAGCGTGAAACGGAAAAAGCACTTTTACCGGGAGCAATTGCAGAATTTAACCGTTATGAATACTCGCGTCCGATGCTTAAAGTAAAGTGTGTTAAGCCAATTAAGGTGTATTCACATGTTGCACCATATATGGGTGGACCAGACTCGATTAAGAACACTAATGGTGCTGGCGATGCAGCGTTATCAGCGCTATTGCATGATCTAACCGCAAACGTATATCATAGCGTTAATGTGCCAAGCTCAACTAAACATCATGCAGGTGCATTGTGTTATTCTTCTTTCTCGCAAATATGTAAATATGCAAACAGGGTGAGTTATGAGGTTTTGGCGCAACATTCGCCGAGGCTATCTAAAGGACTTCCTGAAAGAGAAGACAGTTTAGAAGAAACATATTGGGAATAATTGTTTCATAAGTATCGATAACTAAAGTTGCTTAGGGCGCTTAGGAAGTTAGCATGTGCCTTGGCAGCTGTTAGTGGTAGCAGTAGGTAGTATTTATGCGTAATAATTGTTCTTATGAGTGTGAAATCAAACACTCTGTTGTTTATGCAAAATTAATTGGTTCGTTTAACGAGCGTATCGCCAAACAATTATATAACGATGTTCAGCACAACTTATTGCCGCAATTGAAGGGGCAAGCTTTTGCCTACTTTGTAGATCTAACCGAATTTCAAGGTGCGACGCCCGAAGCGCACCTTATTAATAATCAAGTTAATCAATTATTAAACAATGCTGGTTTGGTTAACAAGGCGGTATTAGTCACTACTAATTTTCAGTTTGATGTAGCTGTTGTTATGTCGGATGCCTTGAAAGTGCAAAAAGCTTATACAAAAACCTTTATTAGCAAAGCGGAAGCTTTAGAATGGCTAGCTAGCAAAGGTTTTACAATAGACTCGTTAAACGTTGCCAGCTAGGTGTTGCCTAAAATAAGGTGCAGGGTAAATGCTCAACATTAACTTAATGCTAAGTTGAAAATCTTCCCAATATCTTCTTTTAGTTCGCCAGTAATATCGCCTAAAAAGCATACTTTTGCGTTTTCCGGAACACGCTGTAAAATCTCTTCAACTTGTTCTTTTATTGGGCCATTATCAACGTGCAACTCTTCCGCAAAATAATCTTGATTATTGCTGTTTACATTCGTCAATGCCTCAAAAGCACCTAGGCCTACTGGTGTGAATACAATTTCATTATCTTCAATAACACCGCCAGACAAACAACAAAACACACTTTTATCATCAAGTTGCGTTTTATATACGTGATATTGCACTTCACCATCGTGATCAATACCCAACATTTGTAGGATATCGTTATTGGTTTCGTCGCTTGCACTTACATTAGTGATTAGTTCTGATGAAAACGCCATGGTTCCTCCTGACAGACTTTTGACAATTTCAATTCAGATTTATTAAAGCAGATATCATGCCATTCTTAGGTAAGGCTAAGCTATATTGGTGGAAGTGAGGCAGCAATTAAACGCTATGAGGATTGATATAAAAAGAGCACACAAAATGCAGTGTGCTCGATTGTATTTATTAACTGGTTTGTTTGAATAGTTTATTTAATATACTGCTTTTAGGTTTCGGCTTGTGACAGGTTGTTGCTTCAAACCCATCTAAGCTTGGATAACTCGTTTGCTCATTTCTGTGCTTAAACTCACCTGAAGAAGGATTAAAGAAGTAGTCCTGCGCCCATAAGTCTGCATTTTCGATAGTTTGATTAATTGCGCTCACAATAGCGCGCGCTTCTTGGTCGCTTGTTGTTGGGTGCAATGAAACTCGTACCCAGCCAGGCTTTTCTGTTAAATCACCAGAATCAATCTGTTCAGTAATTTTTTTGGACATACTGGGATCTACTTGCAGCAAAATATGACCATAAGTGCCCGCGCATGAACAGCCACCGCGTGTTTGAATGCCAAAACGGTCGTTTAAAATTTTAACAATAAGGTTATGATGCATGCCCAACACATAAAATGAGACAATACATAAACGCTCTTGTGCTTTATCTTCTAGCATTAGCACCCGCTCATTTTTAGTAAGTTCACCCATAAGATATTGAGTAAGTTCATGCTCTCTGGCCGCTATTTTATCTGTTCCCATTGATTCTTTTACTTTGATTGCCAATGCAGTGCGAATACATTGTAAAAATCCGGGAGTGCCGCCGTCTTCTCGTACTTGAATATTATCGAAAAATTTATGTTCGCCCCACGGATTAGTCCAACTAACAGTGCCACCACCAGGATGATCGGGCACCTTATTCTTATATAAAGCGCGATTAAAAATCAGTACACCAGAACTAGCAGGCCCACCTAAAAACTTATGAGGTGAAAAGAAAATAGCGTCTAATTGTTGCTTTGGGTTTGCAGGATGCATGTTTATATCAACGTACGGAGCGGATGCTGCAAAATCCACAAAGCATACGCCACCATGTTCGTGCATTATTTCTGCAAGTTGATGGTAGGGCGTTTTTATACCCGTTACATTTGAACAAGCGGTAAACGACCCAATCTTAAACCTGCGATCGCTATATTGTTGTAATAATTCATCTAAATGATTAAGACAAGGCAGCCCTTTGTCATTAGCTTTCACTATCTCGAGTGTTACATCACATTCTGACCACGTAGTTTGATTGGAATGGTGCTCCATGTGAGTAATAAAAACGACCGGTTTTTCATTGTCTTCAAACGTTATCTGATCTTTCATTCGCTCTGGAATACGCAATCCCAAAATCCGCTGGAATTTATTAATAACAGCCGTCATACCTGCACCAGCACAAATTAGCACATCATTTTCACACGCATTTACGTGCTCTTTTATGGTTTGTTGCGCTTGATGATAAGTGTTGGTCATGGTGCAACCAAGAAGGTTTGTTTCTGTATGCGTATTGGCGACGTAGGGGCCAAGTTGATAACTGATAAATTCTTCTACAGGGCGGTATAACCTGCCACTTGCTGTCCAGTCAGCATAAATGATTGGACGAATTGCACCATTTAGCTCATGTGTAAGGTCAATGCCAATGATATTTTTTCGGTAAGGTGCAAAGTAGTTTTCCAATGACATAGTATAAAAACGCCTAAAAAATCAGTTAATATAATAAAAACTTATATTCCACAAAAGAATATCTAATAACTTCTGATTATAAATGGATGCAATAATATTGGAAGACATGTGAAGAAAAAATTATCCGCATTAAGTGGTAAAGAAGTGCTGTAAGCTGGCTAACGCTATTTCCCTTCCAAGCTGGCTTGACCACCTAGCTAAAAAAAACAAGTAGAATAAGCCTTCCAAATTAATGATAGTAATTGAAATATGTTTGTAGATAATTTTTATACATACACTGATAGAACCCTCAGCTTTACCAAAGAACAAGCGAGTTCGTTTGCCAAAGATATAGCGAATGACTTTAACCCTATTCACGATGTAGATGCTAAGCGCTTTTGTGTGCCGGGTGATTTACTGTTTTCTGTAACAGTGGCGCAAGGCGGGTTAAGCCAGAATATGGAATTTATTTTTGCCGGGCTGGTTGGTGGTGGCGTTAATCTTATTGTTGATGACTTTTCCGCAAAAGAGTTATCGATTAAAGATCAAAGCGATAAAACTTACCTTGTTGTAAAGCGCTCGGGTGAAATATGTAAAGATGAAGCTGCACTTAATGCCCTAATTAGAGAGTACGTCGCTTTTTCTGGCGAGAATTTTCCGCATATTTTAGTCCCGCTGATGAAACAAAAAGACGTAATGATAAATCCAGAACGTCCATTGGTTATTTATGAAAAAATGCTCATTAATTTAAACAACATGAAGTTAACGAATCCTAAGTTAACGTTGAGTAATACTGAGCTAGTCGTTGAGGGTAAACGCGGAAATGCTATTTTACAATTCACCATTACTGACACAATTGAAGGCGTTGAACAAATAGTTGGTACTGGAGAAAAGCACATGGTATTGAGTGGTTTGCGAGCATATCAACAAGAAGCAATAGATAGCATGGTTAACTTTTATAACAATAGAAAATGCCAACTAGCATAGCGTAAGTTTAGGCAAATACGCTTCACAGAACTCCGTTTTGAATATTTTAAAGTCTGAGATTGGTTTGAGTTTTATCGAGTTTGTCGCCATTAATTGAACAACTAAAGTAGACAACTAAGTATTTAATTCTATTATTATGAATAAGCACATAAAAAATAATTATTTCGCTTGAATCCGTTCATTGGACTTATTTCAAATTAGCACATTAGTAGCAATAATTGGGCTGTTGTTTCAGCTTTCTTTAGCGAAGAAAAGCCCGATTGTTAGTAAAGAATAATACTAAAGCTAAACATCATAAATTAAGAGTGAATTTCAGATGGGATTATTTGGAAACAAAGCAGAGTTAGAAGCACTTAAAGTAGAAGTTGCTGAACTTCGTAAACAGAACGAAGCTTTAGAGCGTACAATAGCGCAAAAAGATGAAGATATTGAGCTATTGTCTGAAGCTCCAGAAGTCTCTGATGATTCGTCCGAATTAATGCGATTTGAAAATCAGTATTTAAGAGACAGCCTTCATGATGTTAAATCAAGTTTAGACCGTTCGGTAGAGCGTGGCGCAGATACGCTCGATTCAACATCAACGGTACTTAATAACTTTGGTAACATCACTGATAATATCCATCGAATCGCGTCTGAATCTATGGCGCTAGAAGAGCTTGCTAAAAGCTCTGGCGCAACCGTATCTGAAATGACAGAGCGTGCCGAAGAAATAAGCTCTGTACTCACCTTAATTGAAGGCATAGCTGAACAAACTAATTTACTTGCATTAAACGCAGCCATTGAAGCTGCACGCGCAGGCGAACAAGGGCGTGGATTCGCAGTTGTTGCGGATGAAGTAAGAAGCTTAGCCACAAAAACTCAAGCAGCGATAAACGATACGCATAAATCGATTCAAGCAATGGTGGCGAATGTTAAGCAAGTAGCAAGTAATTCAGAGCAACTAATTGAAAACATCACCAACAATGCAGGGCAAATTCAATCCTTAGAGGATGAATTGTCAGGTATGAATAGCACTGTAAAGTCCTCGTTTAAAAATATAAAAGTATTAACAGATAACGACTTTATGACATCGATTAAGGTTGATCATTTGCAAATCAAAGTTGACGCTTACTTATCAGTCGGTGTTGGACAAACAGAGATGCAATATATTGATCATCATCAATGTGAATTAGGCCAGTGGTATTACAACGGTGAGGGCGGACGATTTTTTGCCAAATCCCCTAATTTTGGCAAGCTAGAGCAACCTCATCAACGCTTTCACAAAGCCACAAAAGATATACTCGATATCATTAACTCACAACAAACAGATTACAAGCAGCATGCAATGACCTCCCTCCAGCAAATGGAAAATGCCAGTAATGAAGTGTTTAATTATTTAGACAATATTTGGCGAGATAAGCATAAGTTGTAATTTTAGTACAGTGTTGCCTTTTTATTAAATGAATTTATCTAGGCTTTTATAATTAATTATGAGTCCAATTAGATAAAGTTAATAAAATATTTATTTTACTCTCGGTTTGGAGTTTTTAAAAAACCGAGAGTAAAATGATTAGCAGTTATTTATTAGCCAGTGCTGAAAGCTTAAACTTTCTAAGTATAGATACTAGCATTGCAAACATTATTAAGATATAACCAACGCCACCACCAGAACGAGCCTGTGCTTTATTAGCTTTCTCTTTGATACCGTTGTTAGTATCAGTATCAGTTTCTGTATCTTCGATTTGAACCGTAACAGTACCGTATGCGGTTCCACCCAAAATATCAGATACTTGATAATTAATGCTTGCTGTCGAAGCAGTGTCTACAGAAGTATACTCGATTTTATTATCAATTATTTTTACAGTGCCAATATCAGATGATGCCTGCTCTATTGTTAATTGAGCTCCCTCTGGATCAATATCATTTTCTAGCACATCGATAATGATTGAGCTATTAACTTGCATAGAAATGAAATCACTTTTTGCAATCGGCAACTGATTATAACTGTTAATGTTAATTAAAAAAGATTCAGCGTAAACCTTATAGTTGTGGGATTGTAGGCTAATGATTATATCTTGATAAGAGCCTACATCATTTATTGTTGGTTCTCCGTACATCTCACCAGTGCTCTCATCAAAGATAAGCCAGCTTGGCTTGTTCAATATGCTGAATCTCAACTCTTCGTCATCAGGCAACTCACCAATAATGCTAACTTTTTGTCTAAATGTATTTGACTCACCATCAGGGGTTAGATTAACTTCTAGCAGAGGAGGAACTGATATACTAAACGGAGTTGTTTTATGTTCAGAAATAATCTTAATATTTTTGTAAACTGTTTCATTGTATCCATCATTCACACCAACCGAAACATGCACGGGGTCTACATTATGGCTTGGTGATTGTCCGTAAAGCTCACCCGTGACTTTATTAAACTTCAACCACACTGGTTTATCATCACTCACTTCAAAAGTATGTGTATCTTCAGCATTTAGATCTCTAATTACAAACTTAATTGAGATTGGCTCATTAGCAGTGTATATCTTTACGGTGTCTCCATAAGAAATGCTGCTATGTATGTTATACATAATTTGAGGTGGTAAATTTCCTACGATGATTGAAAAAGGAGGTAGACATGATTCTAATTGGCCATCATTAACACAAATACTAATATCTGAATAGATACCGTTATCTTCTGTTTTAGGAGTCCCAATTAGCGTTCCTGTTTGTTTGTTGAATTCTAACCATTGAGGTTGATTGGCCACGGTAAAAGCCAAATTATCACCGTCTATATCAAAACTATTCGGCTCAAAAGTGTAGGTTTCATCAGTATTAATGAAGTGACGAGTTGGATTGTCACTCGTTATAGTTGGTACACTGTTCTCTATAGAGAGTTGCAACAACATTAATTCGTTTCCCTCATTAGGGAGCAATCCTTGAATAAATGCTATATTGTTACTATCGATATGTTCAATGCGGTAAACTTGAAAGTCATCTGAAAATTCAACTGTTTTTAACTCACTATTTAGCGAGTTGAAATATTTAAGTGATTTATTGTAACTTAGATACATCAACCCATTATGAATAACATGACGGATTTGAGTTCTGTGCGATATGTCAAACTCTATTACGTTTTCTAGAGCGGTATTCCAAGCAGTTAGAGTGCTATTGGAAGTATCTGAAATTGATACAATCATATTATTATAATTCGCAAAAATATCTTCATTATCTTCAGGTAAGTATAAGTAAGTCCATTCCCACGTCAAAAGGTTAAATACTCTACGGTTCAGCCACGACCCAACATACCCCATCATCGACTTGTAATAATCAATGATCATATTCTCACCAAATAGGGTTTCTTCACCAAACGTAGCGTATCCTGTATAAATAGGCGCGTCTATTGCCCCATATAGTTCTGATTCTTTATCTAAGTAAAGCGGGGTGATAAGGTCAGACCCTTTACTTAAACCAAAAGAAAGAGTTTCTAAGAAGGGGCGTGCAGCAGAAGTAATCGTTTTTTGTTCTAAATTTATTTGAAAATAGTCTTCTTCTACATTGGATGGGCTATATTCGTCAGAAAAGTAATAGAGCTTGTTATCATACACAACAAATATAGGGTTAATACCAACCTCCCCTGAAAATTCATCGGCCAGCCGCTTTATAGTGCCTAAAGAAGAATCAAAATACCATGGCTCTCTATTTCCGTCAGTATTTCTTATTGAAAATAAAAAGTAACCATCTATATATGCATAAGCGGATGGTTTGGCTATGGTATCTGTGTTAGTACTAGTGCGGGTAGGTGGCCACCAGCTTCCATACTCTGAATTAGTTTGTATTTTGGTTAGCATCGAAAGGTTTTCAGTTTCTTTTTCGAGTGACCAAAGTTGTTTACCATGAACTCCATCATTTGCTGTAAAAAGGTAATAGTCCTCTAATGAAAATAATAAAGTAACATCTGAACCATTAAATTCTTCTATGCTAATTTGTTGATTTATATTATAGAAACGGTGCGGCTCTCCATTTGGGTTTATGATTGTTCGTGGCTTTATATATAGATTAACAGTGCTATTATTGCTGATATTATAATCAGATAATGTTGATGTTGGTTCTAAATCTTCCCGATTATAGTGTAGCTTCAAGTCGGCTTGAATGAGGTTCTCTCTTAAGCTTACATCTTTTAAAATCTTGGAAATTTTGATGTTTGGTGAGTAATTAATGTTTAACTGAGTTTGATAATAGGTTTCAATTGTTAAAGCTGATGTTTGAAGACTAATGAAAAGTAAAAAAAGTATTCCAATCGTCGTCATTCTAGTGGGCATTAGAGTTTTCCTTACTGCGTAATGTACTTCTTTAATTAATTTGCAACATAGGTGCTACCTTTTTAATTGTAACATAAACTATAAGTGTAGTGGCATAGTTAATTTGGCCACCTACTAGGGCTGCTATCATTGCAACCATCTTACTATTGGGCGAGAGAAATATAAAAATGTGTCAATGAGGTAAAGCTTATTTCACTACAAAATGCTCACTAAAAGAGTATTATATATTTACCACTTATTGTTCAAATACTTTCTTATTGGATTTTCTATTATGTGGAAGGATAAAGCGCCTACAAATATACTTACTGCAAATAGGGTAATGGCGAGAAAGGTTGATGGATTGCCATTTTTAATTCCGTAGAAATAAAATACTTGCTGCCATAAATAGATGGAGTATGACCACATACCTAGCAGACGCAAAGCATTTATTTCAAGTGCCTTTTTTGCCAAAGCAGGTATTTTATCTAAATGATTGACAGTGAATGCTAATAAAAAAGGAGATATTAACCAGTATGCGAACCAAGGAGCATCAACTTCGTAACAAGCCATTGCGGCAAAAAAAGTAAGTAATGGTAGCCAAGAAGGTACATAGGCTGCGAAGCGGTCTCGTATCAAAAAGTACCCCGCTGAAAGCATTAAGTGACTGGCTGCAACTTCTGTTTTTAACTCATAGTTAGTCGGTGCAATGGTTGGATATTTTACATAAATAATGTGTAGGACAATACATCCCATACCTATCATGAGAATGGCAATATATTCTCGAGAACGTAATACAGAAATTAACGTTAATAAACTAAGTAGTACATAGCAATGTTCTTCAACATTAAGCGACCATAAATGACCGATAGGCAAGCCGGTTTCCCACAAACTTACATCAGTAGGAAGATAGCTTCTTAAGAAAGCTAAGGTATAAAAGTAATTATCATATTCATTAGATAAATCGAATAAGAATGCTGATAAATATATTGATGAAACAAATATAACAAATACTGGGAGGATTCTACTGATTCGCCTTTTATAGAAAGTATTTAGAGGGACTCTTTTTACAAATAATATATTTGACATCAACATACCAGATAAGACGAAAAATATATCGACACCTAATCTTCCAAATTCGCCGATTTGTGGCTGCATAAAATGACTAATTAACACAAAGAGAATAGCTAAGCCTCTCCAACCGTCTAGATAGTCAATTCTATTTAACTCTGATTTACCATGCTTTGAAGCATCTTTTAGTAAAGATTTAAGAAACAATTTACAGCCTGTTTAATTGAAAAAAGTTATGTTCGGGTCAATAGCGTCATAAATAAAGTTAATGAACACGCACAAGAATGGGGCGAAATAAACTGCCCCTGATCTGAGAGTTTTCGTACTGAGCTACTAAAAATCAAAAAGGTCGGATTCTAGCTATCATATACATTGAAAGTCAATCTCATTCGTAAAGTGTTATAAAAAAGGTGTAACTGTTCTGTCAGTATTTAACACTTTCTACTACACCATTTAACCTGAGTGGAGGACGTTCAAAATTCGCATTGTTATAGTTACCTTGGAGCTTTTACAGTTAAATGATAATCCTTTGTATGAATAAGCTTTTGATCCATATTATATATTTCTAACGTCCAAGTAGCAGACTCTTTAATATTCGCTAGTTTATAGCTAGTGCTCCAATCTCTTTTGGGTGAACCATATAGTAACGTGCTGCGATCAAATTCACGTTTGCCGTCTGGCGTTGTTTTAATCCAACGAATGGCCATAGCTGTAAAGTATTTATGTCTGTCAATGCCAGGGGTATCCACTTCAAATTTCAATCCAAATCGAGCTTTTTCATTCTCAGTCGCTGTTATATGGTGGCTAGAGTCAATTAATTGATACTCCCCTGGTGTGCCAAATCTTTCGCTTTCTTTAAAGTGGAAAAGTCCTGAACGAGTGTTTTCTAAGGTTACTTCTGTGTGGGTAATGTTAAACGACTTGATAGTAAACTGTTTGATTTTTTCTAGCTCTTCAGGAGTCAACTTTGCTTCTGCAAACACCCAGCTTAATGTTTCTTCTACACGATATTGTGCCTTACGTAAAAGGTGCTTGGAGTGCTTCTTATATTGATTCAGCTCCATCAATTCTAAGCAGCGAGATATGTTTTGATACTGGGGTGGAGCAATACAATAGAAACGAGCTAATCTTATATTATTTCTCGGAGTATCGTCGAGTGACTGAGCTTTTTTAAGATGTGTATAAGCTTTGCTCCAATCTTGGTTAACGTGCTCACCTTCCATATACATACGTCCTAATCGTGCATGTGCACCTGCATAGTCTAATTCTGCACTTTTACGATAAATAGAGATGGCTTTGTCCATGTCTTTTGTAACTTGATCTCCTCTATGGTAGTGAGCCGCAATGTTAAAGCTTGCTCTGCCATGATCATAGCTAGCAGCTTTTTGGTAGTATAAAAATGCTTGTTTTTCATCATTGTCGACCAAGTCATCAAAATGATAACCGTCTGCAATCGTAGCAAAGTCATTTGCGATCGCATGTTTTCCGTTTTCATCAAGCGTTTTTGGTTCCGGATAGGAAAGATTTAATGTGCGTATAAGGTAGTCATAAGTGATGGCAGCTTCATGCCTATCGCCTGACCATTTACTGTGTCCATGCCCTGTTTTTTGGTAAAATATTGTTTCCACGGGATGGCCCAGATTGTTTAGTATATATTTAAAGCGGTTAGAGTGTTCAAAGTCCGCAATGCGATCATCTCGACCTGCTATTAGTAAAATTGGAGCTTTTAGTTGATGAGCAATATAAACAGGAGATACATCTATCAACTTGTCTGAATTTTCACCAACAGTTTTTGCTATGAATTCTCGATATTCTTTGCCTGAGCGATAATTACTGGCATTAAACAGAAGGGGTAAGTCATATATTCCAAAGGTAGCAATTACACAGTCATATTTTGTTGGATGCTTGATAGCAAGCATTGTTGCTGAATACCCACCATAACTAGCGCCAATTGCACACATATGATCAAATTTATTGTGCTTAGTTACTTGTTCAACCGCTGTGGTTATGTCTTGCTCTATTAATTGCCCAAACTCACCAACACCGCGTTCTAGAAATGCTTTACCAAATCCAGCTGAACCTCTGAAATTAACTCGTAATACAGCGAACCCACGACTAGCAAAATACTGCACTTCTTTATTAAAGCGATCACTTTCCTGTACTCCTATTGGACCACCATGAGGCATAACTAGTAATGTTGAGTGATTAACCCCTTGTGGTAAGGTTAAGAATGCTTCAAGTTTAACATCATCGCTAGTTGTTACTTCAATACGCTCCGAAGGCGAGAAGACGTTGTCACTTAATTCTGGATATGAGTTTAATAGCCTGCGGGCATTATTTTTATTTTCATCAAATAATAAAAATTCTCCAGGCTCATCTGCTCCATTAACGTAAAGCAAGGTTTTTTTCTTATTGGCTGAAGAACCAAGGGAATATGCTTCCATATTAGGGAATGTTTTTGCCAAACGTTTTACGAAGCTTGCTTTGCCTTTGTCAAAATATGTTTTCTGATATAGTCCATGTTGGCGATAGCTAACATAATCTAGCTTTCCTTTTGAGGTGAAGCCAGCAGAAACAAGATCATAATCTGGATGTTGGTAGATAATTTCGCCAATTTTTTGAGTTTGAATATCGAACTCGCGAAGCACTATTTTATCTGTATTTTGGTTAGTAAGTATTGCTATTTTTTGTTCTGAAATGAAACCTAGTGGCTCTAAATAAAAATCAATATCTTTTAATATAAAAGCTGTTTTCCACTCACCACCTTGTATAGGGATGAATTTAACTGAGATACTACTATCATCTTTATCAAATTCAGCGGTCAGGACACGTTGAAAGTGTTGATCATAAAAATAGCTTTGAACATAGTTAGAGTCGTGTTCAATTTCTTGCGCATCACTGAAATCATCGTCAGCAAGTTTTGCAATATCAATAATGTAGAGATCATGAAATTTAGAATGTCGCCGCCTTTTTTTGGCAAACATCACTTTATTGGGTTGCTCTGGTAATGTGTCAACTAAATAGCCGTTGGTTTTAACTATCCTCATTTCAAATGTTTTTTCAGTTAATTTACCAATAATGCTTAAATTTCTATTACTTTCATCTACCACAACACTTAGAAATAATTGCGAATTATTAAGCCAGTGATAGTCTTTTAAGGTATTGTCATTACCAATAAGTACATTTGAAATAAGAGCACTGGTATCAGCATCATATATACTTAAGTAATGATCTTTTTCTCCGACACCATAGAATGACACAAGCTCACCGTTAGGTGATATTTTTAACATTCCATAATCTGGTGAAGTAAATACTTTTTCGGCTGAAATTGGCTGTGCTGCATATATACTTGCACTGATAAAGTATATAAATACAAAAATTGGTTTAAAAAACTTCATTCTTTAGTCCTTCTTTTGTGACTTTAGAAAGTTAAAGAAACGGTCTTGGCCAGGCCCACCATAAATCAATTCCCTGTTAGCTAAAATAGTAGGGAAACTACTTTCTAAAAACTCCAATGACTCAGAAGAGCGGTTGACTAATTCAACTGCAGTTATTGGATTCCAAAAGCCATGCTTAACGACTTCTAGGTGGCCGACATAGTTAATTTGACCGGATTTAACAGAGAATTGCCAATGTTCTTCATCATCTAAAAATAGCCGCCAGTAGTTATCAAGTTGAAGCTTATCTATAGTGTATTGACCCACTTCTAAATCAATTAGAATATAGTTTGTACCTTTTTTAATGTCTTGAGAGCTTAACTCTATATTTTGCGGGCCAGAAATTAGAATACTTTTAAGGTCTTGGTTTGTTTGTACGCCAATGAGTAAAAAGCCCATGTCCTCGGTTAGTGCTTTATCAGCGTCACTGTTCAATGAGGTAACTTTGGTCGCACATGCAGATAGAGCAAAAACTAAAATAAGAATAAGTTTTCTCATTAATTGTTCACTTTCTTTAATTCGTAAATACTAATTTTAACTTTTTTATGGCATTTGTGTACATAAATACGCTCGCCCATATGCTCATTTTTGCTAAGTATTAAATATTAAAGCCAGGGCAAGATCATTATAAATTGAACTAAATGATATTTTCATGATCAGAGCAGGAAATAATAACTACAGGTTTCCTAGCATGACCAACAACTTCATCACTTACTTTTCCATCATAGAAGACCCGCGAATAGACCGTTGTAAAAAGCATGAGTTGATAGATATTTTATTTTTATCTATCTGTGCCGTGCTATCAGGCGCAGAAGGCTGGGAAGATATCGAAGATTTCGGACATGTAAAAGTTGACTGGTTAAAGCGTTATCTCCCCTTTGCAAATGGTATTCCCAAGCATGACACCATAGCCCGAGTAATGAGCCGTTTAGACCCTGTAGCCATTCAAACCAGCTTTATCAATTGGGTAAATGAAATCGCCGAGCAAGTGAATGGCGAAGTTATCGCCATTGATGGAAAAACCGCTCGTAGAAGCTTCACAACCAAAGACAGAAAGAACCCGTTGCATATGGTCAGTGCATGGAGTTGTGGCAATGGTCTGGTACTAGGACAACAAAAAGTAGATGATAAATCCAATGAGATAACAGCTATCCCCAAGCTGCTGGATTTACTTGATGTAAAAGGTGCAACCGTTACGTTAGACGCCATGGGATGTCAGCACGCAATTACAAAGAAAATTCAATCCAAAGGTGCTGATTACGTCATTGCACTAAAAGGCAATCAAAGTACACTCAATGAAGAGGTTCAAGCATGGTTTCATAAGTGCCACAGAGAAAAACTCGTTAACACAGCTCATAGTATTTATGAGCACATTGACAGCGACCATGGTCGAATAGAAGAAAGAACGTGTACCCAATTTGAAATTGATAACAATTGGATAACCGATAATGAAAACTGGAGCAGTATTCAAACGGTCGTCAGTGTAGAGTCTAAGCGTCATATTGGAGATAAAATGACTTCCGAAACGCGTTATTACATCAGCTCATTGGGGCTAAATGCAGAGCGATTAAATGGCATAATTCGCAATCACTGGGGCGTTGAAAACTGCTTACACTGGACGCTAGATATGACATTCCATGAAGACGATTCACGTATTAGGCGGGGCAATGCAGCCGAAGTCATGAGCGCATTTAGAAAATTGGCGTTGAATATTGTGAAAACAGATACAACGAAAAAAGCCAGCATGAAGCGAAAGCTAAAAATGGCGGCATTAGATGATGATTTTAGAGCTGAACTACTTGTAAGGGGAAATTAAAATGCTCTTGCCCTGATATTAAAGCGTTAAGTACTGATTAATTTTCTTATAAGTAATTGAAATTTAACTGAACAGTATTGTGCTTTTGTAGACTAATTTTATAACACTTTATCTAGCTATTATTTGCACATAATAACGATAAGAAAAGCCATTAAAGTATTTTTAACTGATTTAGAATTTTGGTTAAGACAAACAAAATTGAGTCGGGTATAATCCGCGCCCTTAAAAATTGGATAGTTGTAATAAAGGATAAAAAAGATGAAATCTTTTTCTAAAAATAAAACTGTATTGGCGTTATTGTTATCAACTGCGTTTGCTTCTGGCCAAGTACATGCAGAGCAAGATAGTAGTGTTGAACACGATTTATCGGGCGAGTGGGGCTTTACTGTTACTGCGTCTGCTATTGGTATTGACTCTGAAGCTGCAGCTAAAGAAGGAATTAGTGATTCTGCGTATACCATTGGCCTAACGATGGATTACGTTAAAAATAGCTGGATCACAACATTTGGATTTGATTTAGCTGTATACGATGATGAGAATGAATTTAGTCAAGACGTTGTGGGCACTGGTTTGTACAATGATGGTGACCGTGAGACAAAATCATCATCAGCAAACGGCGCGATTTTCTCTATAGCAAGTGGTTATCAAAAACTTTATGGTGAAAACCAAGATACTGCTGTGAATATGCAGGCTGGCTTTAGCATTGTTGGGTTTTCAGAACGCTCTATTTCAACGTGTACAGATTGTCGCTCTGAAGATATTGATATCGACGGCGGAGCATTTGTGAAATTATCGGCTGTTAAAAGTGGCGAAAAGTTTAGTGTAGGTGCGTATATTCAGCAATATATTAGTGGTGACTTGGGAACTGCTGTTGGTGTACAAATCGGGTCACGATTCTAAGTGACTAAATACTTAAGCGTATTTATGAATAAGGCGGATTACTCCGCCTTATTCATTTTACCTTAACTTTTTTCTAATCTAGCAATCATGGCTTTAGCGACTGCTGCGGCTGATGCTGGGTTTTGGCCTGTGATTAGCCTATCTTGAGTGATGACGTGCTCAGTCCAAGGCTGCATTTTTGTAAACTTTTTAGCTTTTCTTGTTAGTGACTCTTCTAATAAAAATGGGATTTTATTGATGGTGTCGTAATCAATTTCTTCTTCTCGCGTAAATCCTGTTACTTCTTTATCGGCAAGAATTGATTCACCATTTGAAAGCTCTACTGGTAGCAATGCTGCTGGCCCATGACAAACAGCACCAATAGTTAAGCCTTTTTCATACAGTTGCGCGGTGATTTTTGCAGCGAGCTCATTATGAGCCAGATCGGTTAATAACCCAAAACCGCCGGGGAAATATATTGCATCATATGAATTCGTATTCATTTCAATATATATTTGAGTATTATCTAATTTTTCTTGTAAGGTCGGGTCTTGTAATAGTTTTTGAGTTATTGTGTCTTCTTCATCATCCTCACCATAAATTGGTGCTTCATTCCCCATAATAGACGCTAATTCGTAACTGTATCCTGCGTTTAGAAACTCATTTAATGCATGGGTTAATTCAGGTGCAAACGTACCATTTTTTTCGTTCGTGTCCCCTAGAGTATGTTGATTAGTCACCACTATGAGTATGTTTTTCATTGATCTTTCCTTATTTTACGAGAGTAAACGTTGATACGTAAAGTTCAGTATAGATGATCATTTAAAATGTATTGTTTATAAAATTCGTCGTTAACGTGTGATAGAAAAAATGGATTTATCCAAAATCACCTGTTGATGTTGTGGTCATGGTGTGAGCACGGTTTGATGTGATTTATTTGGCATTTTTTGCAAAATGTTGATGACTTCTGCGACTGCTTGAATGTAAGTATAAACATGGTGTTTTGTACTCCATTCTTTAATCAGTTTGGCTTACATATTAATGTAATAACGCTGTCGTTCGTGTATTTTATACTTTCAGTAGGGCATCAAGATGTTAGACTTGACGAAGTTGTGTATTTAGTTGATATACCTAACAATAATAAGTGCATTGATTACTTATGAGTTAGTAACTCGGTCTTTGGAATTACTTTGCTAATATGGGGTAGTTTAGACGGTTTCATTGGGTTACCTTCATTTTGATATTGTGCTGATGCAATTATCAGTAGCAATGTGATTTGATCAATGTTTGATGGCGTAATGGCTATTCGTTTACCTGAGATTTCAGGAAACACTTAAGGAGTGAAGCTTGTCGATGAATGATTTGAAAATAAATGTAGTGACGTTAGAGCAAGAGCACTATCCACAATTAAAAGCGCTAATGGATAGGGTATATCCAGATTTGGGAGGCGCTTGGGATCAGTCAACCATTGAGAAGTTGGTAGCAGACTTTCCGCAAGGGCAACTTGCTATAACAGATGGTGACGACCTTGTAGGTGCAGCGTTAACCGTGCGAGTAAGCTACGACAAATTTTCCATGCCACATTCGTATGATGACTTAATCTCAACCAGAAACACGATTAGAAATAATCAAAATGGAGATGCACTCTACGGATTAGATGTTTTTATACACCCAGATTATCGCGGCTATCGACTGGGCAGACGGTTGTACGATGCGCGCAAAGATGTCTGTAAAGAGCTAAATCTAAAAGGGATTTTAGCGGGCGGTAGGATAGTAAATTACCACAAGTACTCTGATGAACTAACACCGCAAGAATATATTGAACGAGTTAGAAGAAAAGAAGTATACGATCCAATACTTAGCTTTCAGTTATCGAATGATTTTGTAGTTAAGCGTTTATTAACCAAGTATTTGCCTGAAGATGAAAAATCAGAAGGCTATGCAACATTATTGGCTTGGCACAATATTTTATACACGCCAGAAGAAGAAGGGTATAACGCCACAAAAACGCAAATAAGAATTGGTGCGGTACAGTGGCAAATGCGCCGCGTAGAGTCGGTTGAAGATATGCTAAAGCAAGTAGAATACTTTGTGGATGCAATTTCGGGCTATCAAAGTGATTTTGCAGTGTTTCCAGAGTTTTTTAATGCGCCGTTAATGGGCTTAATTGATACTGTGCAAGCAACTGAAGCCATTCGCTATCTGGCCAGCTTTACCCAGCTATTTAAAGATGAAATGTCTCGTATGGCGGTGTCATATAATGTAAATATCATCACAGGCTCAATGCCGTTATTAGAGGAGGATCATTTATATAATGTGTCTTATATGTGCCACCGAAGTGGTGAAATTGAAGAGCAAAGAAAAATTCATATTACCCCGCATGAGAGAAATGACTGGGTGCTAGAAGGCGGTAACGAGCTTCGCTTATTTGATACAGATGCGGGTAAAGTGGGCATTCTAATTTGTTACGACAGCGAATTTCCTGAGTTAGGTCGACTACTTTCCTATGAAGATGTTGATGTGATTTTTGTACCGTTTTGGACCGATACTAAAAATGGCTACCTAAGAGTTCGACATTGTTCACATGCGCGAGCCATTGAAAATGAATGTTATGTGGTTATTTGTGGCAGTGTAGGTAATTTGCCAAGTGTTGATAATTTAGATGTGCAATATGCGCAATCAGCAGTGTTTTCTCCGTCTGATTTTGCTTTCTCGCATGATGCCGTTATGGCGGAAACCACGCCGAATACTGAAATGCTGATGTTTTGTGATTTAGATTTAGAAAAACTGAAACTGCTACGGAATGAGGGGTCAGTTACCAACAGAAAAGATCAGCGACCCGATTTGTACTCGTTAAAATGGAAAGGCAAACTGACCAAAGCTGACTAATACGCATGGAAATTGAGTTTTGCTGTATTACTTTTTAAACCAAAACTCAATTTCGTCTGTTTCTTCGTCAAAGAAAGCGGCATGTGGCTTGTGTGCAGGTACAAAATACCAATCCCCTACATTAAATTCATGTACTTCGTCGTCCATGATTAAATTAAGCTTTCCTTTTGTGATAACCCCATAATTATCTGTGTCGTGAGTATGCTCAGGGATTTTAGTGCCACTTGGGTAAGACGCAAATAATACGTCACACGCATTAGCTGCAAGTTTATAAGCGTCGAAACGTCCATCATATAAGGGCAAGGTTTTAATTTGCTCAGGGTAACTACCAGCCATAATGAGTCTTTTCCTATCATCCCTACAGACTGAAGAATATCTTCAATGCGGGACCAAAATTAATAATGTGCTTAAAAACTAAATGAAAATCACTTGTAAATCAATTATGATTTTTTCTATCAGTCTTTAGGCTCTGCTCGTTTGTGTTACCACTAGCAGGCCTTAACAAGCCTTTTACCTGTTTTTTAACAGGCTTATACTTGTAACTTTGGGAGTGCGGTCATGGAGCGGAACTTTTCTTTAAAAAATACATTCACTCAATGTGGATTAAATAAGCGGCTATCTAAATTATCACTAGTTGGTTTACTGGGGTTAACGCTTACAGGTCACTCTGCAATTGCTGAAGATATTCAGCGCTATCGTGTGATAACAAATAACGCAACGCAAGCGGCAAAGATATTACACTCTTTCCATCATGCGGTGGTGTCAGATACAAGTGCTAAAGCGTCAGCAACTAATATAATGCTAGAACTATCAAATGAAGAACATGACAAGCTAAAACGGCTAGGTGTAACGTTACTTCCTATTACTTTTACTCCCAAACATAATAACACTACCTTGCATCAGCAAGCTCAATCCTCAAATCATAGCAGCGATACACATGCACTGTCGGGCATACCTAACTTTTCATGTTACCCCACGGTTGAAGAAACTTACCAACAAGCGAGTGATCTTGCACAAACTTATCCTGATATTGCTAAGTGGCAGAAGATAGGAGAGTCATGGGTTAAACAAAATAGTGAAGATAACGCAGGGTATGATATCAATGTGCTTATACTTACAAAAAACAATAATAAGCCGAACAAGCCCACGCTTTTCATTCATAGTGCGATGCATGCGCGTGAATACACCACCGCAGCATTGACGCTCGAATTTGCTAAGAATTTAGCGAATGACTATGCCACTGATGCGGATGTAAATTGGCTGCTCAATGAGCATGAAGTTCATATTGTATTTATGATGAACCCAGATGGTCGTAAACAAGCGGAAACAGGTTTGTTCTGGCGTAAGAATGCTAATTCAAATTACTGTGCAAGTCAGCCAAACAGAGTAGGCGCAGATTTAAACCGCAACTTTAGTTTTTTATGGAATTCAACTGAAGGAGGTTCTAGTGGAGAAGGGTGCTCTAACACCTTTAGAGGTCCAGAGCCTGCATCAGAGCCTGAAACACAAGCCATTGAGGCATACATAAGACAGATCTTTCCAGATAGTCGAGGCCCAGCCTTAACAGATGCTGCACCAGAAGACACAGCTGGATTACATTTAGATATTCATAGTTTTGGTGGGATGGTGATTTGGCCGTGGGGGTTTGACTCTACTATTGCTCCAAATGGTGTTGCGTTACAAACACTGGGAAGAAAGCTGGCGGCATTTAATCATTATCAACCCTTTCAATCAGTAGGCTTATATCCTACTGACGGTACCGCTGATGACTTTACATATGGCGAACTTGGTGTAGCTACGTTTGCATTTGAGTTAGGCACGACTTTTTTTGAAAGCTGTGAGGTTTATGAGCAGCAGGTAAAACCAACAAACCTTGCTGCACTAAAGTATGCAGCAAAAGTCGCGGCGGCGCCTTATCTTAAACCGAAAGGGCCTGACTTATTAGATATGCGTTTAGAGGGTGCAGGTAAAATAGCCGTGCCGCCGGGTACGCAAGTTAAGTTGGTGGGATTGGCAACCGACACTCATTTCAACTATTTGGAAAATGAAACACAATTTGAGCCGACACATACTATACAGTCTGTTCAATACAGTATTAATGAATATCCCAATGCGGATGGTGCCGCTTTAACTAATATGCAGCCGGTAGATGGTGAACTGAACTCAGCTACCGAGCAGGTATTTTCAGTGATTGTTACAACTAATCTGGCAGCAGGTGATTACAACATTTACGCTCATGTTAAAGATTCACAAGGTGATGTTGGCGTGATGAGTGCGGTTAGATTAACGATTGACCCCGCAGCTCCGGCGGTCGTTAACCAAGCTCCAAATGCTGCGTACACCTATTCATGTAGTGATTTAAGTTGTGATTTTGATGCATATGAGAGTACAGATGATGATGGCATTGTAAAATATCAATGGGCCATTAATGGTCGCCATTATGAAGGTGAAAAGATTCGTTTCGATTATGCCATTACCGAAAACTATAACGTGTCGCTTACTGTTACAGATAAGTATGATATGACGAACACCGTAACAAAAGAGATTAATCTAGTTGGTAATACGCTACCCGTGGCAAGTTTTACCCACAGTTGCACGGACTTAGTGTGTGAATTTGATGCTACTAGCAGTACTGATGCTGATGGCTCAATTGTGGAGTATTTTTGGTTGATTGAAGGTCAAGTAATTGCCCAGCAAAAGTTCAGTCATACATTCTCTGCCGCAGGCACCTATCAAGTATCGCTGTCTGTTTATGACAATAGCCAAGGAGAAGGGCGATCGGCGAAATCTGTTACTGTTGGTGAACAGCCGTCAACAGACTTACCGAAGAAATCATCAGGTGGCGTACTTTGGCGCTTGCTAGGGTTATTAGGTGTAATCTCGCTGTTTAGATTAACAAACTCAAAACGCAGTCGTGTTTTACCCTTAACATCACGATAGAGTACATATTGGCGGCCAAAACTGGCCGCTTTCTTATGCTTTTATCACCGATAATACTGAAATGCCGTTTAGAGTAAATCAGTCAGAGCAATGCAATTTAGTACACTGTTTTAGCGATGCGTTTACTAAAATCAAAAATATGCTTTAACTGCGACAACAATTCCACTTCTATTTGATATTGTGCAATATTAGCGCTTGTATATTGTTTAAGTGCATTCATTTGTATAGTTTGCGCGAGCCTCAATTTTTCTTTAATACTTGGCTTTAATTTAATAATGGTGCGTGCTTGTTCTTCGTTATGCAGGTAAACCGAAGAGATGGCATCCTGAAATGCCTGACTAACTTGTTTATGCAACGAATGAATCACATTTAGAGACGCATCAGAAAAATGATGATGGTCAGCGCTTTTATTTCTACCCAGCAACACTAAGTTTGTTTCAATAATATCGCCAATGGATTCAATGGCGTTTGTCGCTTCAATTAAATTAAGTACCTGCTCAGTTTGTTTTTCAGATAGATCATTTTTACTTAACTTAGCTAAATAACTAATAATGGCCTGATGCAGTGCATCTACTTCATCATCTAAATGCTCGATAACGGACAATTTATCCACATCGTGATTAATTAATGCAGGCACAATTGCATTTAACATGTAACTGGTACGCTTTCCCATTCTTTTAATTTCTTTTTCTACTGCGGTAAGCGCCAGTGCTGGCGTATCTAATAGTATTTCCGACAAGTGTTTGGGCTGGGTGGCCTTGCCGTGTAAAACACGTTCCGCTTTATTGGGTATCAGCCGCTCAACTAGTTGTGTTATTTGCTTTGTAAAAGGAAGGAATAATAATGTGTTTGCGATATTAAAGATGGTATGCGCGTTAGCTATTTGTCTAGGCACGTGATTGTCAGATGACAAGTCATTAGAAAGCCACTGTACGGTATCAGCAAGCAGCGGAATAAAAGCTAGCCAAATTAATACCCCTCCCACATTAAATAGCACATGAACCACACTTGCCTGTATTGCTTCTTTCGGTTTACCTATAGAAGCAAGTAAAGCCGTAACACATGTACCGATGTTTGCACCTAGAATAAGCGCTATTCCTGCGGGTAAACTAATAAGCTGTTGGCTGGCCATTACAATAACAATGCCGGTGGTAGCAGATGATGACTGCACAAGTGCGGTGAATAGGGCGGAATAAAAAATAGCTAAGAGTGGGGCGTTTAATTGTTCTAAAAAGATTAATACTTCATTGGATTCTTTTAAAGGCTGCATGCCAGAAGACATGACCGACATACCATAAAAAATAAGGCCAACACCAAGAATAATCCTGCCGATACTAATCACTTTTTCTTGTTTGAAAAAAAACTGAAGAACAAACCCTATGGTGATTAAGGGCATTGCAATTTGCGACACTTTAAAAGCGATGATTTGTGCCGTGATAGTGGTACCAATATTCGCACCCATAATGATGCCAACAGACTGGCCTAAGGTCATCAGGTTAGCACTAATAAAGCCAACCACTAAAACAGTTGTGACAGAAGATGACTGTAAAACAGCCGTTACCAGTGCCCCTGTAGCGGCAGCTTTAGTTGGCGTTTTGGTTAATGAAGCAAGTAACTGCCGCATCTTATCGCCAGCCACTTTTTTCAGTGACTTTGCAAGAATATCCATGCCAAATAGAAAGAGAGCGAGTCCGCCAAGTAACTCAATAATCATCTTATGCCATGGCAATGTTGACGACCAACTATAGCCAGCAACATGTGAGTAAATAAAAAATAATGTAACAAAAACAAATAAAAGTAGGGCGGTAAGTAAAAAAATATTGGCGAACGGAAATAGTTTTATATGCTTTATTTGCATAAGCAGTTCCTTCTTACGTGATCACAATAAAGGGAATGTGATCTAAAAATGCTAAATTAAAGGAGAGAAATAATTCAGCTAACGACGATTAGTTGTTTTTTATTTAGTATAAAAAGCAAAGAGACATTTATAATTTTAGACGCTAAATAGACGTGTGGTTAATCAATTGAGCGGTTTTCTTCTAAGGCCATAAAATTAGTAATTAAAATTATGCTGGTAAGCGAATTGGTATTACTTAACATTTACGGTAAAATTCCCACCCTTTCTTAATTCACAGTAGAATTTGCTATGTCAATAAATTGGTTTCCGGGTCACATGCACAAAGCCCGTAAAGAAATCGCTGAAATCATGCCACAGGTTGATTTAATTATTGAAGTGCTTGATGCACGTATTCCTTCAACCAGCGAAAATCCGTTAGTGCCTGAATTACGTGGCGATACGCCAGTAATTAAAATTTTGAATAAAAGCGATTTAGCCGATCCAGAACAAACCAAAGCATGGCAAGCATATTTAGAGCGTGAAAAAGGGATTAAAGCAATTGCATTAACCCAAGATAATCCTGCACAAATTAAAGAGTTACTAACGTTATGCACGAGAGTTGTTCCGCACCGAAATGCGCAAGACAAGTTACTACGTGCATTAATTTGTGGTGTGCCAAATGTGGGTAAATCTACGTTAATCAATACACTTGCCGATAGAATAATTGCAAAAACAGGAAACGAAGCGGGTGTGACTAAAATGCAACAGCGTATTCGTTTGGAAAACAATATTGTGTTGCACGATACCCCTGGTTTTTTATGGCCAAAATTAGAACCAGAAGATTGTGGTTATCGTTTAGCCATCACTGGTGCAATTAAAGATACGGTTGTCGAATTTGAAGATGTTGCAATGTACGCAGCTGAATTTTTATTAGAGCACTATCCAGCACTTTTAATGAAAAGATATCAATTAGATGAGTTACCCCAATCTGAGATTGAGTTAATGGATGCTATTGCAGCGCGCAGAGGATGTTTGCGTAAAGGTGGCGTGGCAGACCTACATAAAGTGTCTGAAATTTTATTGAATGAATACCGTAGTGGTACTTTAGGTGAAATTACGCTTGAAACACCTGAAATGGTTGAGCAAGAGCTTGCTATTTTGGCAGAGCAAAAAGCCCTAAAAGCCGAGAAAGAAAAAGAGAACCCTAAAAAGAAAAAACGTCGTCGTAGATAGTTTGAGTCAATAATTAAGGTAATCAGTAAGAAAATTCAGCCGGGTGAGCATATTTAATGATAGAGAAAGGTTTTTTGCTTACTCGGCAAAGTAAAGACATAAACGGCAAAACTCAGTTAATATTCTGGCTTGTGACTGATCAAGGTCCTGTTAAAATACAAATCGACGGCGAGCGTCCAGTTTTTTTTATTGTTAACACATATGCGATACATGTGGAGCAATTATTATCTAATGCCAATATTCGCTACTCAGCGTCTTCATTACACTTAAACGATTTCAGCCATGAGCCCGTTACTGCATTTTATTTTCACTCTTTAAGCACATACTTTCGTGCGCAAGACGTCATTAAACAGGCTTCAATTGAGGTACTAGAAGGCGACATTCGGCTACAGGAACGTTTTTTAATGGAGCGCTTCATTTGTGGGTCGATGCTATTTTCTGGTGAACCATGTACCCAGTCGCAATACTTTGCGAAAGGCCTGAAACCTAACTATCACGAGTTTCGTAACCCAAAAGTTAAAGCTTACGACTACACCCCAAGTTTGTCGGTATTATCTATAGATATTGAATGTTCAATGTCGGGAACGCTCTATTCTATAGGCCTATATGGCATGATGGGCAGTGACAGCGAAACTAAGGTTCAAACCGTAATAATGGTGGGAGAGCCTCAACACGCCAGTGTGGATATTATTTGGGTAGCAAATGAACTTGAGTTATTAACTGAATTTGAACGGCAAATTCATCACATAAACCCTGATATTTTGATTGGTTGGAATGTTGTAAACTTCGACTTCAGATTACTCATTAAAAGAGCCGCACTACATAATCGCCAGTTAAAGCTGGGTCGAGATGGCAGTGCTGTTACATGGCGAGAGTCGCGAGCAGACGGTAATGTTGGCTTTGTAAATATTGCAGGCAGGGTAGTTGTAGATGGGATTGATGCGCTAAAGTCTGCGACATACCATTTCGAAAGCTTTAGTTTAGAATCTGTTGCGTCAACTTTGTTAGGCCGTGGGAAGCTAGTAGATGATGTGGAGAATATTCATAATCGCGGCGAAGCAATCACCCACGACTTTCTTCATAATAAACCCAAATTGGCTTCATACAACCTAGAAGATTGTAAATTAGTTTTTGATATATTTGAGCATACGCAAGTATTACCTTACTTAGTATTTCGTAGTCATTTAACTGGCCTACCACTTGATAAAATGGGAGGGTCGGTTGCAGCATTCACTCATCGATATTTACCCAAGCTACACCGTGCAGGATATGTTGCACCCAATTTACCTGCAGATGGCGGGTTAGCCAGCCCCGGCGGTTACGTAATGAATTCGATACCAGGTTTTTACCGCCATGTATTAGTGCTTGACTATAAAAGTCTTTACCCTTCAATTATCCGCACATTTAAGATAGATCCATTAGGGCTAATTGAAGGATTGAAGCGACCAGAAAACGCTATTGAGGGATTTCGTGGCGGTGTGTTCGATCGTGAAAAGCATTTTTTACCCGATATTATCAATGAACTATGGCAACAGCGTGATGAAGCCAAAAAGCTTAATGATGCACCCCGTTCGCAAGCAATAAAGATATTAATGAATTCATTTTATGGTGTGCTTGGCTCGGGAGGGTGCCGTTTCTACGACACTAGATTAGCTAGCTCTATTACTCTGCGAGGCCATCAAATAATGCAGCAAACAGCAAAGTGGATTGAGGCTGAAGGGTATAAAGTGATTTACGGTGATACAGATTCAACGTTTGTATTATTAGATGGCGATTATTCTGAAGAGCAAGCGGCCAGTGTAGGTAAGTCACTAGCAGATAACATAAACCGTCAGTGGGATACGACATTACAGGATGAATTTAGCGTTAATAACCATTTAGAAATTGAATTCGAATCACATTATAAGCGCTTCCTTATGCCGACTATACGTGGTTCTGAAGCCGGTAGTAAAAAGCGATACGCTGGGTTGATTGACAATGGTGAAGAAGAGAAGATTATTTTTAAAGGGCTTGAAACTGTAAGATCTGACTGGACGCCACTTGCCCGTGAATTTCAAACAACGTTATATCAAAAAGTATTTCACGACTTAGATCCTAGCGCTTACATTAATAAAATAGTGAAGCAAGTGATGGCGGGGGAATTGGATCACCTACTATTTTACCGTAAGCGATTGCGTAGAAAATTGTCTGAATATGTTAAAAACGTGCCTCCTCATGTTAAAGCTGCAAGAATGGCTGATGACATCAACTTAAAAAATAATTTATCTCAGCAGTATCAAAATAAAGGCTGGGTTAAGTACGTGATAACCTTAAACGGGCCAGAACCAGCCGAGTATGTGCAAAGTCAGATTGATTACCAGCACTATATTGATAAACAAATTAAACCCATTGCAGACGGTATTTTAGGGTTTATTGATATGAGCTTTGATGATATTAACAATGCCCAGATGGGACTTTTTTAGCGCTAGTTTTACTGACAATAGACAAGCTATTGACGCACAAAATTTCTTGAAAAGCGTTAAAACGAACCGTTCGAAGTTATGCACCTAATATTATTGATATATTTATTATTTGCAGCATTCATTATCTCGAATTTTGGTTAAATTAGTAGAATTATTATTGGCTAATATATGCACAAATATGTATAATCCGCCGCTCAAAATTTATCTGCAATTTGCAGAGTATCGCTAACAACGCAGCTGTTCGGTTGTTAAAAATTTTATAAAGTGCTTCGGTTAATGATTTTGTAAGGTAGTGTGGATGTTGTTCGTAGTTTTAGCGTTGTTGTTGTCTTCGTTGTATTTTTATGTTCAAGCTTTTAAGTCTGGATTATGTCAAAAAAAATGGGCGATAGCAGGGTTAGTATTCGGGCCAATTCTGTTGCCAATGTTTTCAATAAAAAAGCAAGTTCACTTTAGAAAGTCTGTTGGATTTGGCGCGGTATTATTGCGGGCATAACTACGGGCATAACAGCCGTTAAGTTAATTAACGGTTTCTATAGCAGGCTTTTTAGTGTGGTTGATTAACTTGATTGCAGCTGAATCACTTTCGCTTGCTTCTTCTGTGCTTTAGCATTTTGTTCAGCAAGTTTTTTTGCTTTAAGCTCGTTTTGCTTAATAACAAATGCTTCAAAATCTTTAGATGAAAGAGGCTTGCTGTAAAAATAGCCCTGAAGTACTTCGCAGTTTGCACCTTTTAAATAATTCAATTGTTTTTCACTTTCAACGCCTTCAGCCACCACATCTAAGTCAAGGTTATGAGCAATAGTAACAATGGTATTCACCATTGCTTGTCCTTGCTTGTTATCTACATCATCAATAAATGCTTTATCAATTTTTAATGTGTTAAGTGGAAATTGCTTCAAATAGGCAAGAGAAGAATAGCCGGTACCAAAGTCGTCCATTGCTAGATGAATACCGCGAGACCGAAGCTTTCTCATCATTTTGATGGCTTCGGTGGGTGAGTTCATTACTGTACCTTCAGTAATTTCTAATTCTAAGTGGCTTGAATGTAAGTTAGCTTCGTCAAGTACTTCATCTATTAGCTGGCATAAGTTTGGCTGTGAGAATTGTCGAGCCGATAAATTTACAGCAACCCTGCCATCAAATATGCCTGCGTCAATCCAACGCTTAACTTCTTGGCAAGACTTTCTAAGTACAACTTCACCAATCTCTACAATTTGCCCAGTTTCTTCTGCTACGGGTATAAAGGATGCTGGGCTAATTAAGCCGCTTTTAGGTGTAACAAAACGAACCAGTGCTTCCATGCCCATTAATTTACCAGTACGCAAGTCCATTTTTGGTTGATAGAAAACTGAAAAATAATCGTTCTTTAATCCATGACGTATTAAGTTTTCAATTTGTAAGCGCTTAACTGCTTGCTTATTCATTCGGTCGCTAAAAAAGAGGTATTTATTCCCATCTTTCTTGGCATGGTACATGGCGGTGTCTGCATTTTTTAGCAAACTTTCTGGCGACTGACCGTCTTCAGGAAATAATACAATGCCAATACTGCTGCTGATCACAAGTTCATGTGAATTTACAGGGAAAGGGCGATTAATGATTTTTAAGATGTCTTTAGCGGTAGACGTGATGGTGTGGATATCGTTTGTGTCTTCAAGTATAAGCGCAAATTCATCGCCGCCAAGGCGGTAAATGGAATCATGCTGTCGAGTTATGCTTTTTAATCGTTCTGCAATTCTACAAAGTAGATTATCACCCAGCTTATGGCCCAAAGAATCATTAATCTTTTTGAAATTGTCTAAGTCGAACACCATTAATGCATGTCGTTTATTTTTATTCACTAAGTTTTGCATATTAGTGTAAAACAAGTTGCGATTTGGTAGCCCTGTTAACTTATCGGTGGTCGAAATTCTTTTGAGTTCCGCTTCATTTGATTTTCGTGTTGAAATATCTGAAAAAACAGCAACGTAATGCAGTATTTGGTTATTATCACCCTTAATAACATCCATGGTGAGTTCTGCTTGGTACTTTTCACCGTTGGCGCGCTCTGCATCTATTTCGCCATACCAGCTTCCATGTTCGTGTAAACATTTAATCACTTTTGCAATGTATGTATTTGGATACTGTGAAAAGGCAAGCTTTTGCCCCAAAACGGCTTCACGATCTTTGCCAGTAATCCGAGTATAAGAAGGGTTTATTTCAATGATTTTTAAGCTGCGATCGTATATCACGATACCGTCTGAAATATTGTCGATACATTTTGCAAATAATGATAGGCGCTCTTGCGTTTCCTTCATTTGGCTGATGTCTTTTACCGTGCCCGTCATACGAACAGGGGAATGTCGGTTATCTGTTTCGACTACCTTGCCTCGGTCAAGCATCCAGCGCCATTCATTTTCTTCATTTTTAACACGATAGGTGACTTCAAAGAATTCTGTTTTTTCGTGTAAATGATCTTTCAGTGCTTCGGCTACGCGGTTTACGTCTTGTGGATGAATATGATTTTTATTGGGAGGAAATATGCCGCAAACATTTATCGTTGTATCCGCTTTTTTGATATTGTTAGATCGAACTAGTACGCCTTGCGCAATATTCCAATCCCACATTTGCTCACCGCTAGACCACAAAGACAGTCTTAATCTAGCTTCACTTTTTTCAATTTTTCCTTGGTACTTTCTCAGGCTAACAATACTGATATAGGCAAAGCAGAGCGCCAAACCAGAGGTAATTAATAATATGCCAATAATATAAGGGTTTTGCCACGAGATGAAGTCACTTAAAGAGCTCGCTTTTTCAGATGTTTGGGCGCTTACAAACGCAGGAAGTATCATCATAAAGATGAGTATGAGGGGATAACGCTTTTTTAACATGCTTTTATTCTTAACGTACTGCATAACGCTATATTATCAATAACTTCAACTAAAATAGGCAAAATACCAAGCTAGTAAAGTAATCTATCCCCAGTCCATAGTCAACGATTAGCTAACATCTTCAATCTCTGGTGATTCTATTTAACCATTACCGTTAACGATTAATCACAGGTAACATTTCACTGAGCTCACTTAATGTAACGGGTTGATAGTGCTTAAATGACTCAGTACCCAGTTCATCGCACGGCGAGGCTAATACAATACAATCGTTACCTTTTTGGAAAATATTTTTAGCAAATGCAGCGACTTGCTTTTGCGTTAATGCCTTTATAGCTTCAACGATTTCTTGTTTAGCATTGAAGTTTACGTCTTTATTCGTAATGGCCATCCAAAATCGTTGATTTTGCATCATTAGACTTTCATCTTTTTCCATTGCCTGTAGTTTTAAACCCTCAACAGCGTGTAGCCAGTCGTCTTCGTCAATATCAACAATCACCTTTTCAATATTTTTAAAATACGTTTCGCAAGCAGTTAATAACTGTGAGCTGGTAAAGTTAGGAGATTGAATATAAAACGCGATAGCAGGATAGCGATTCAATGGCAAATAACCAGCGCCAACCAGATATCCCACTTGTTGTTTGGTACGTAATTCTTGAAAAAAATGGGGGGACAAAATGTGATTAAGCATCATGTATTTTGCAATGGTGTCAGCATCATTATCAGGGCTTTGAAAATACACAACAAGTGCCGTATCTTGATGATCTAACGTTTGCTGGCTTATCAAGCTTCCCTTATTTTTAATCGCTAATAATGGCCGTTCTACTTCTTCACATAACTCGCACTGCTCAAATTGTTGTTTAATGGTTTTGATTAACTGCTGTGCATCAGACTCATGCCAGTTACCGTGCATAAATGCTTCAATATGAATATGGTCGAACAGTGTTCCTATAAATAAACAAAATTCGTTGAACTCAACTTCATCGATTATTTCAGCGAGTTCATGTGCACAAGGCTGGTTAGGTTGTAATGTCGAACTTAAACTATTAAATAACCGAGAAACGGGTTTGCTTTTATTACTATTTGCCCAATGCTTTTTAAGTTGATGTTTGATTTCATTAAATCGCATTTGGTTAGGTTGGTATGTCCGAATCGATGAGATCACCCGCTCAATCAATGCCGTTTGATTAAAGCTAAGACCAGAAGTGTGAATGCTTAAACCACCTTGATGAGCGTAAACATGGTAGTGCATACCAGCGAGCTCTGCAGGGTAAAGAGGCTCAATGATTGAATCAATGAACAGGTCAATCATTAAGCGCAACATGGCATTTGCTTTTAAATCTTTCACACCATTTGGGCAGTCTAGTGCAACAAACACGCTTCCCTTGGGCAATCTAAATTTAGTGTCTTGTTTAAACCAAAAGTTAAAATAGTCATGTGTATGCAGTAAATAAGGTAGCTCAGTGTCTTTTTCTATTTCCAATACTCTTGGGTTGGTTTGAATGTATGGATTTGGCTCAGGCAGTTGAAACTGTCCAGCGGGGCACCTTACGCTATCTAAATAAGTTAAATATTCTTCTGGTAAAGCTGTGACTGAATAAGGTGTGTGATACCACATAGCTTTTTTATTGCAGTCGGCATCG
Organism: Flocculibacter collagenilyticus; assembly: GCF_016469335.1. Classification (NCBI taxonomy): domain Bacteria; kingdom Pseudomonadati; phylum Pseudomonadota; class Gammaproteobacteria; order Alteromonadales; family Pseudoalteromonadaceae; genus Flocculibacter; species Flocculibacter collagenilyticus. Next base: position 2,277,371 of record NZ_CP059888.1, on the reverse strand, counting down.
GGAGATATGGATATGATACGCAAGTTATCGGTAGAAAGGTATTTAAGCAGGTTTGCAACTTCATCTTCGTCAAACTCTTCCATGGCATAGTCACCATAAATGTAGTCTTGTTCAGGGTAATGTTGCATGTTCACGCTTAAATTACTCACCCAAGTAATAGGCTTGGTTTTTTCTTGGAACTCGAATGACTGCATAACCAAGGCTTTTTTGTCGTCATATAAATAGCTTGGTAGGTGGGTATTCTTCAAAAAATCGATATATTCGAAAATATGTTCAATGATTTCGTCTCTGTACGCTAAGCCTGCTTGTGTAAGATTAATGCTTATATTGAAATCTTTAAAGTTGCTACCGCTAATGCCTCCACCAGCGGATAAGCCATTAATCCAACCATGGCGCTTAAGCAAAGCCATTAACGAGTGGCTACCTTCATAGCCAATTAAATGAGAAATAAAACTTAAAGACTTGGTGCGATACATATGATCGATTGCAGGCATCGCAAAGCTAACAATTAGCTTATACATCGGTTTTTGTGGTTTTAGTTCAATCCCTAAGCGTAAATTTTCATCTAAGTATAAAGGAGCTTCAATGGGTGTTTTTTCTTTATTAGAGCCAGGAATTTGCTCAAATAGTGTTTTAATTGTGGCTTCGGTTTCTTCAATAGGGTGAGGTGTTAACACTGCAAGTGTCATTAAACCAGAGCTATAGTGCGATTGATAAAACGAAAGCAACTCATGACGTATACTTTCTTCCCTATCTTCTAGAGTTTCTGTGTTACCCACAGAAAATTTCGCAAATGGGTGAGCTGGATTGAGAGTTTCTTTGTGTACTTGGTAGATTCTGCGCCCATCATCTTTGAGCTTCATTTTATATTCAGCTTCGATTGAATGACGTTCTTTTTCGATTAATGCCTCACTAAGCAATGGGCAGATAAAAAAGTGTGCAAATCGGTCTAACGCGCCGTCGAAATGATGGTTATTTACGTCAAAAAAATAGCTGGTATGCTCTGTGCCCGTCCACGCATTGTGTGAGCCACCATGCTGGCTAACGAAGTGTGGAAACTCATTGGGATCAGGATATTTCTCAGTGCCTAAAAAAAGCATATGTTCTAGAAAGTGAGCCATACCTTGTCGATCTATCGGATCGTCAAAATGCCCAACATTGACGGTTAATGCAGCAGCAGATTTTTTGGCTGTAACGTCTTGAACAATAGTGACTTTAAGACCATTAGTAAGCGTCAGTGTTTTATATTTTTTTTCGTCATTGCTACTTGTGATCAAATAAACACCTATGATTATTTAAAATTCATTTATTAAGCGTAATATGCTTGATTTTTCGACTGAACATAACGCCAGTAATATGCTAACTATAGACGATAACCTATTAATTATTTATTGCTTTTTGAGTAATACAGGCAACTTAAGTTCAAACTTAAACATGAAATAGTGATAATAAAACTAACTTTGCAAATTGTAGTTCAAAAAAGTCCTCTTACTATTAATTTGCATTATAATTTTTAGTATATAGTGTAATTCCTTAGCGCTATAGAGGGATTTGATATAAGAAAGGCGTTCTGGTGCTAATACAAGTAATGGTAAGATACATACATGGTTTCTCGCGAAGTTAGGTGTGCGGGTATGATAGATATTTATATTATTCGACATGGTCAGGCTGAAGCGCACTGCTCAATAGATGCAGAGCGTAAGTTGACTGAACGCGGTGTTAATGAAACACGTAAAACGGCATCTTGGCTTGCAGGAAAGCTTTTAGCAAAGCAGCCTGTAACACCACTTTCTTTACTCAGTATTAATAGTCCTTACATCCGTGCCGCACAAACAGCTGAGATTATTGTAAATAGCCTTGAAGCTGAGCAGAAAGCGACTTCCATTAAGCAAATTGTTACTGACGATCTAATTCCAACGGCTAGTCCAGAATTAGCTTACGACTATATAACTGCGTTAGTTGATACCCATCAGGTAGACCATGTTATTGTGGTTAGCCACATGCCATTAGTTACCTTTTTAACAGAGTGTTTTACGTTGGGCGTAACGAGTCCGTTATTTATGACGGCAAGCTGTGCCCATGTCCGTTATGACATGGCTAACATGCGTGGTGTATTTGAAGAAATGGTATCACCAGACGATTTGTGAACCCGTGTGTAATGAGTAAGGCAGCAGTGGTAAAGAGACGTTATTGATTGAATTTGTTATCGAATGTCTTCGTTAACATCTAGCAGAACGAGCAACGCACCTTGTCCTCCCCACTCTAAAGGGGCTTGATGAAAAGCGAGTACATCGGGATGTTGCACTAGCCAATGTGGTACTTTTTGTTTAAGAATATACCCGCCTAAGCCATGAACAATACAAACACATTTCACATGTTGTTTTTTGGCTGCATAAATTAGACTAGTGATCTCCACTTTTGCATCATCTTTACGTAAACCATGTAAATCTAATATCAAGTCAGGATAAAAATCGCCACGTCTAAGTTGTTTTGCTAAATAGCTTGGCGCAGTTGGTTTAATATACTGCATCGGGCCATGTTGAGGTAATTCGGGTTCGAATTCGTCCGAAAAGTAAAAGTCAGCGTGAATGCGCTCACGTTTCGTGATGACTTGTTGCTTTTTCTGCTTGCTGCTAGTGGGTTTAGGGTGTATTTTGTCTTGCTCAATCTGGCGAGCGCCACTGAGTGTTTGTTTAAACAGGACAAGATCTTCGTTGGTCACAGAATTTTTCTTTTTCATGGCGGCAGTCTAATCAATTTAGCCGTAAAATAATAGGGTAGCATTTACTTTTTAAGCCGTATTTATAGGTTATATAAATATAGGCTTTAAATACAGCAACCCATAAAAACTCTCACGTACTTGGAGCATATTTTGGATAACCAAACTATTAATGAAGCAATTAATGATCTACATACAATAAGTGATTTTATACGTTGGTCTGTTAGTCGATTTAATGAAAGTGAGATTTATTATGGCCACGGTACAGATAATCCGTGGGATGAAGCATTGCAATTAGTAACGTTTGCATTGCATTTGCCATTTAATATAGATGATCAAGTAAAACAGTCTCGTTTAACAACGCAGGAAAAAGAAGCGGTAGTGAATATTATCGCTCGTCGAATCAACGAAAAAATTCCTGCGCCTTATATTACAAATCAAGCTAATTTTGCAGGTTTACCATTTTATGTTGATGAGCGCGTACTAGTACCACGCTCGCCGATTGCTGAGCTAATTGATACCCAGTTCTCACCGTGGTGGCCGTTCCATAAGCCAGTACAGCGCATTTTAGACTTATGTACAGGATCAGGTTGTATCGCTATCGCTTGCGCTTACGCATTTGAAGAGGCAGAAGTTGATGCCGTAGATATTAGTGAAGACGCGTTAGCAGTTGCAGAGCATAACATTCAAGAGCATCAACTGGACAATCGTGTTTATCCTATCCAGTCAGACGTTTTCGACAGCTTAGTAGGCGCTAAATACGACATTATTGTAAGTAACCCGCCGTATGTTGATGCAGAAGACATGGCGGATTTACCTGATGAATTCCATCATGAACCAGAGCTGGGCTTATCATCAGGGCATGATGGTCTAGATATTACACGAAGAATTTTAGCGCAAGCGCCTGATATGTTAAATGAAGGTGGAATATTGATTGTAGAAGTAGGCAATTCGATGGTGCATATGGAAGCTGCATTTCCTGAACTGCCCATAACTTGGATAGAGTTTGAGCATGGTGGTCATGGTGTATTCTTTATTACAGGTGAAGAATTGACTGCCTACAATGCAGCGCAGCAAGTAAAGACAAACGCTGAATTACCAAAAGAATAAGGAATAAATATGTCTGGAAATAGTATTGGCCGTTTATTTACCGTTTCTACTTTTGGTGAAAGTCACGGAGTCGCCCTTGGAGGTGTGATTGATGGTTGTCCGCCTGGATTAGTCATTTCAGAAGCAGATTTACAGCGCGATTTAGATCGCAGAAAGCCAGGACAGTCTCGTTATACTACAGCCCGCCGAGAAGCTGATGAAATTAAGATTTTATCTGGTGTCTTTGAAGGAAAGACCACAGGTACATCAATTGGGGTGTTAATAGAAAATACAGACCAACGCTCGCAAGACTATTCAAATATTAAAGATACGTTTCGTCCGGGTCATGCTGATTATACATATCAACAAAAATATGGCTTTAGAGATTACCGAGGTGGTGGCCGTTCATCAGCTAGAGAAACGGCAATTCGTGTAGCCGCTGGTGCCATTGCGAAGCAGTATTTAAAACAAGCGCACAATATAGAAATAGTCGGCTATTTGTCTCAGTTAGGGCCTATTACTGCAGAGACAATCGACTATTCACAAATTGAGCAGAACCCATTCTTTTTTCCTGATGAGAATAAGCTAACTGAATTAGATGAATATATGCGTCAGTTAAAAAAAGACGGTAACTCAATTGGCGCGAAAGTTTCAGTAGTTGCTAAAAATACTCCGGTTGGGCTGGGTGAACCCGTGTTTGACCGATTAGATGCTGAAATTGCACACTCTCTAATGAGTATAAATGCGGTTAAAGGTGTAGAAATTGGCGCTGGTTTTGATTGTATTACCCAGAAGGGCAGCGAGCATCGAGACATTATGACGCCAACAGGTTTCGAGTCGAATAATGCGGGTGGTATTCTAGGAGGAATATCTACTGGGCAAGACATAGTGGCGCATATCGCTTTAAAGCCTACATCCAGTATTAGTGTTGAAGGCGAGACGATTGATATTCATGGTCAGGCAACCAAGGTTATTACTAAAGGTCGCCATGATCCTTGTGTTGGAATTAGAGCCGTACCAATTGCGGAAGCCATGTTAGCTATTACGTTAATGGATCATTTACTAAGACATCGAGCTCAAAATATTGACGTGCGAAGCAATACACCTGATATTGCAAATATTAAATAGCCAAGCTAATGGGTTTTAGTATTGGGTGATGTTAAGGCGGTGTTTATTTGAATTTACAACCGCCTTTTTTGTTATTGCTAAAGCACTTACTTCCTAACAAATAGTTTTAACACTAGGTCGATCATTGACTTTTTGTATGGCGGAAAAACAAACTGGGTAGAAAAGAACTTCCCTTTACTGTGAATGCCACGGGCTTTGGAAAACGTTAAAAAGCCTTCATGACCATGATATTGACCCATTCCAGATGCACCAATACCGCCAGCAGGTAAATCTTCTTGTGCAAAGTGCACCAAGGTATCGTTTATTGTAACTCCACCAGAATGGGTTTGTTTAAGTAACTTTTGCTGATGCTGCTTCTCAAAACTCATAATGTACAGTGCTAATGGGCGAGGGCGCGCGCGAATATACGCAATTGCATCATCAAGATTGTCGTAAGGTAAAATCGGTAATATTGGACCAAATATTTCATCACGCATAATTTGCATATCGTCAGTACCATTTAGCACCAGCTGAAGAGGCATGCGTCTATTTTCGTAATCCTCGACAGGCTTTTCTGACATTGAAATAACATCTGCGCCTTTCTCTTTAGCTTCATTCAACCACTCCATTAATCGACTATATTGCTTGTCATTGACGATATGAGTGACGTCAGCTGTTTTATCGAAATCCGGATACAATTTAGCAAATCGTGCTTTAAGCTCGGTAACTAAGTCAGCAATCTTGTCTTTAGGGCATAAAATGTAATCTGGTGCCACACAGGTTTGACCTGCATTGACACACTTGCCAAATAAAATACGTTTAGCAGCTTCTTTTACCGGCATATCAGGCGCAATAACAGTCGGAGATTTTCCACCTAATTCAAGCGTAACAGGTGTTAAATTTTCAGCCGCTGCTTTCATTACATGTTTGCCTACGGTGGTAGAGCCCGTAAACAAGATATGATCAAAAGGAAGGGAAGAAAATTTTGCTGCCACATCGGCTTCGCCTTCGATGATTGCTACTTCGTTTTCATTAAAGCAGCGTGCAAGTATCACTTTTAATGTGGCATTTAAATGTGGAGTAAATTCAGACATTTTTATCATTACCCGATTACCCGCACCAATTGCGGTGATAAGCGGACAAAGTGATAAATAAATAGGGTAATTCCACGGTACAATAACGCCAACCACACCTAGTGGCTGATACATAATACGATTATTCCCTGGCTGGAATAACATGTGGGTTTTTCTGCTTTGTGGCTTCATCCATTTTTTTAAGTGCTTAATCGTATACTTAATGTCGCCAATGGTAGTCATCACTTCTAAAAAATAGGTTTCGTATTCTGAACGATGGCCAAAGTCTTTACTAACAGACTCAGCGAGTTGTTCTTTATATTCAAGTAACTGGTTTTTTAGCGCAGAAAGTTTGTTTATACGCTCTTCAAGCGAAGGGTAAGGATGACCATTGTATGCATCTTTTTGCTGGGAAAATATTTGCTGTAAAGTACTGCCAACACAATCTACATTAATTAAGTTATTTGGCTGGTGCGCAGAAGGTTGTGATGAAGAATGCATAATTATATTGCCTTATTATCCTATAAGTTGAGGTAAATACCGCACGCGTGTAAAGCTTACTGTAATAGTTTAAATGTGTTTTGCAATAGTTATAGGCCGTTAAAGTGAACAATGTTCACATTTGGTAAGGATAAATAGGCTGACGAACCGTGTTAAAAGACGTAAAATCGCTGCTTATTTTTTATTGGCGACACTATTTTTGTTGTATGCATCATTACTCTGACTTAATTACATTATTTGATAATACCTTTTATGAAAGCTTTAATACGCGCTTAATAAAGGGAGTCGACGAGCCCGTTTACTTACCTGCTAACAGTGAATGTTGTTATCATCAAATTGTGTTTGCACATGGTTTTTTTGCAAGTGCACTGCATGAAATTGCACATTGGTGCTTGGCGGGGGCGCAGCGCAGGTTACAAGAAGACTATGGTTACTGGTATAACGGTGATGGTAGAGACAGTGAACAGCAAGCTGCATTTGAAGCCGTTGAAATAAAACCTCAGGCAATAGAGTGGGCGCTTTCTGTGGCTGCAAATTTTAACTTTAACGTCTCTTGCGATAACTTAGATGGTGTTGAGCCAAATCGCAGTGCATTTCGTCATAAAGTGTTGCAGCAAGTAGATGAATACCTTGAGTTGGGTTTTCCGCCTCGTGCACAGCAGTTTATTAATGTGTTGGCTCGTTTTTATGGCACTGAGTTACCTCTTAATAAAAGTCATTTTGTAGCAAGTAAACGATTGGCTAATAAGGTTGAAGAGCAGGTTTATTAATAATGAATGAAACGGCAACTCGCAAATATAAGCTTGGCTTAATCATTAATCCTGTGGCTGGTGTAGGAGGCTCCGTTGGCTTGAAAGGAAGTGACGGTGAAGAAACGGTGGAAAAAGCACTTTTATTAGGCGCTAAGCCGCTAGCTAACCACCGCGCTGAAACCGCGCTGTCAGTTCTTTCATCGTTAAAACAGCAAATAGAGATTTATACCGTTAACGGCAATATGGGAGCAGAAACGGCTGAAAAGCTCGGTTTCGACACTCATATCGTATATCAAACGGCGTCGGATAAAACCACAGCCAATGACACAGAAGCCGCTGTTGCTGCTTTGTTGGCCCAAAACGTTGATCTAATTTTATTTACGGGCGGTGACGGCACCGCTAGAAATGTATGCAACGTGATGGATGAGGTGACGCCGGTGTTAGGCATTCCTGCAGGCTGTAAAATTCACTCTGGTGTTTATGCTATTACACCAAAAGCGGCTGGAAGAGTGGTGGAAATGCTTATGCAAGGTGAGTTGGTTACGCTTTCTTTAGCTGATGTGATGGACATTGATGAAGACGCTTTTCGTCAAGGTATTGTTAGAGCGCGTCGCTATGGTGAGATGCTTACAGTATCAGAATTGCAATACGTACAAGCGGTAAAGATGGGAGGCAAGGAGTCTGACGAGTTAGTGCTTGCGGATATCGCCGCGCAAGTGATTGATCAAATGGATGACGATTCTTATTATGTGGTTGGCTCAGGCTCTACAACCCAAGCCATAATGGATGAAATGGGTTTACCGAGTACCCTTCTAGGGGTAGATGTAGTGTTTCAACAAGAGCTTGTTGCAAGTGATGTAACTGCGAAACAGCTACTAGAATTTGCCCAGCAAAAGCCGACTAAGTTAATTATCACTTTGATTGGTGGGCAAGGGCATATATTTGGGCGTGGAAATCAGCAATTAAGCCCAGCGTTTATTAAATACATAGGTAAAGAAAATATTACTGTCGTTTGCACTAAATCCAAGTTAACTGGTTTAGGTGGACGAGCGCTAATTTCTGATACTGGTGACAGTGATCTTGATCACTGTTTATCGGGGTTAATTAAAGTCACCACTGGTTATAATGATATGGTTATGTATCCTGTCAGAACCGTAAATTAGTGCGTGCTGCTTATCACCTTTTAGCTTATATGCATGGACTAACGCTAAATTTATTACACGCTACGTTATACAAATATCGGCAAACTACTGAATTGCATGACATAGCTATTAAATTACTTTAAACATAGACAAGAAATAATTAAGAATATTTACATGAAATTAGAACAGTTTTTAGATAAAGCCAATCAATTCTTCGATGATATGGTGGTAAACGGTACCGACGATGAGCTTTTTGCAAGTGGCTACTTTCGAGGACACTTTGATTTGGCCTTGGCTGCGTTAGAAGTTGATAATATTGACTTTAATATTCCAGCACTCGATTCAAAAATTAATCAAAGTCTAGAGGTAGCGTTTAAAAATGGTGAGTTGGTTGAGGCCGATCAAGCATTAGTTAATAAAATGTGGGCTAATTTAAAGCAGGAAAGCTAACTTTTACAGGGTTGACATACCTAAACATCAACCCTGTAAGTAATGCTGATTAGATGAGCTTTGCGTGTTTAAACCGAATGATAAACATCAGTGCAAATACTACACTGTAGGCTGCAAACACAACAATCATCCATTGTGGCATCGAAAAGCCTAAAAATTGCCAATCGATACTGTCGCAACTACCTGTGGCTTCGAAAATAGAAGGTATCCAGTGGTGCAGTGGCATCCATGAAGGAAAATTAGGCTCAATCTCGCACGTGAAGAATGCAAATGGATTAGTATTGGTTTGCATTTCTACATGCTCAAGTGCGATAAGCGTTCCCCAAATAGCACTTACTCCCCAGCCGATAAAACCAGCTAGTCTAAATAAAATATTTTGAGGCGAGATTGCAGCAATAATAGCGGCGAACAAAACGCCAAATACAGCCGTACGTTGATAAATACACATGATGCAAGGTTCTAACCCCATGCCATATTGAAAATAGAGTGCAATTATTTCAAAGGCTAACGCAGTAACTGCTAGTATAATCCAAGGCCATCGTTGAGTAGGCCAATTACCAATATTACTCATTTCTTATTATTTACCTATTTGTTTGCTAAGGGCGTGGTTAAATTCTGTTAATTGCAATGCGCTCGTTGTCGAACCACGGCTTATAACATTATTTTAAACAGTATAATAAAACAAAACCGCGAAAAATCGCGGTTTTGTTTGTAACTTAATTTGAATTTTATTTAATGGCCTGAATTACCGCCTTTACTTGGTATTTCAGTGCTGTGTTCAATGTAATGGTTATCGTATAGGTATTGTGTACCATCAGTTAATCCATTATATGTGAAGAACAAGCCAACAATCGTTAATACAATAGTGTAAGGGAATGCCATATAAACCATTCGACCATAAGACAGCCTCAATAATGGTGCTAAAGACGATGTAAGCAAGAATAAAAATGCAGCTTGCCCGTTAGGTGTTGCAACACTTGGTAAGTTAGTACCCGTGTTGATTGCTACAGCAAGTAAGTCGAACTGATCACGTGTGATGCGTCCTTCTCTTAATGCAGTTGCTACTTCATTTATGTACACCGTTCCAACGAATACATTATCACTCACCATTGAAAGAACACCGTTAGCAGCAAAGAATAATACTAGCTGAGTTTTACCTTCAAAAGAGAGTACCCAGTTAATGACTGGAGCAAATAATTTTAAATCGATTATTACAGCAACAATAGCAAAGAACACACATAGTAAAGCGGTAAATGGTAATGCCTCTTCAAATGCTTTACCAATTTGATGTTCGTCAGTAATACCAGAAGCTGATGTAGCAAAGATAATAATTGTTAAACCGATTAGTCCTACTGTCGCAAGGTGCAAACCAAGTGCAACCATAAGCCATATAGCAATAATGCCTTGAACACCTAAGTTAACATAATCTCTACGGGTTCTTTTTTCGTCTTGGTATTGCTCATAATCACTTAAAATTTGCTTTACGGCTGCTGGCATTGTTACGCCATAAGAAAATACTTTCGTTTTCTCAAGTACAAACGTGGTAATAATACCGCAAATTACAATAGGAATGGTGATAGGTGACATACGAATGGCAAACTCTGCAAATTCCCAGCCCGCTGTTTTGGCAATCACTAGGTTTTGCGGCTCGCCTACCATGGTGCACACACCACCTAGCGCTGTACCAACTGCTGCATGCATTAGCAGGTTTCGTAAAAATGCGCGAAATTGCTCTAAGTCATCACGGTTAGGATGGGTAACAAGTTCATCATCGCCGTAGTCATGATCTACATGATAGTCTTTTCCGGACGCAACTTTATGATAAATAGAGTAAAACCCGAGCGTTACGCTGATGATTACAGCAATTACTGTTAACGCATCTAAAAATGCCGATAAAAATGCCGAGGCGGAGACAAATGCCAAAGACATAACGGTTTTTGACTTAATGCGGATCAACAATTTAGTAAATAGGTAAAGAAGCAAATCTTTCATGAAGTAAATACCAGCTACCATGAAAACAAGTAGTAATATTACGTCAAGGTTTGCGGCAATTTCATGCTCAACTTGGCCAGGTGTCGTCATGCCGATGGCCACGGCCTCAATAGCTAATAAACCTCCTGGTTGCAAAGGGTAACACTTTAACGCCATGGCTAAAGTGAAAATAAACTCTATAACTAACAACCAACCCGCAAAATATGGATTAATAGCAAATATGATAGGGTTAATAAGTAACAACACAATAATGGTTAATTTATACCATTCTGGTGAGTTGCCTAGAAAGTTCTTGTAAAAAGCGCCTAAAATAGATTGTTGCATATTAACGCTCGCTTCCTTCTTTTTATAGTATTTACTCATGACGTAGCTTGATAACAAGCCCAACATGAAATGTCTTGAGTGCCCAATTGTGCAAGTATTTACTGTAAAAATAAATACAAATTAAAATTTATGGCTTAAAAACACGAACATAGCGACTTAATTTTAGCTAAATATTCAATAAGTGGTAGTTATTGACACTACATAAATAAATATAAAATCTTGTTTCATTAAATTGCTCTGGTACAATCAGTTCTACTATAGATTTAATATATTCGTAATTTGACTACATTGACGTTCAGTTGCTGTTAATTACGAATGAAAGCGGAACGCATACATGAGTATTATAAAAGCACAAAGTCCTGCAGGCTTTGCCGAAGAGTATATTGTTGCTTCAATATGGAATGGCAAATTTGCACCAGGCTCTATTTTGCCTGCAGAAAGGGAATTATCTGAGCTTATCGGTGTAACTCGCACAACGTTGCGTGAAGTTCTACAGCGTTTGGCGCGTGATGGCTGGCTTACCATTCAACATGGCAAACCCACTAAAGTAAATAACTTCTGGGAAACGTCGGGTTTAAATATTTTAGAAACCTTGGCACGCCTTGACGAAGAGAAAATGCCAGAGTTGGTCGATCAGCTTTTATCTGCTAGAACAAATATTAGTGCTATCTATATTCGTGCTGCAATTAAAAATAATCCAGAAAAAATGATTGAAGCGCTTAAAAAATCTGAGTTAATTGAAGACGATGCAGATGCATTTGCTACGTTCGACTACCAACTAAACCATGAGTTAGCTGCTGCATCTGGCAACGCAATTTATGTATTAACCGTAAATGGATTTAAAGGGTTGTGGTCGAAGATTGCTGCTTACTATTTTACGTCTGAAGAAGCGCGTAAGCTGGCACGAGATTATTACTTAAGTTTAATTAAATTTGCTGAAACAAATAAGCACGACGAAGCGATTATTGCTGTACGTAAATACGGTATTGAAAGTGGCCGAGTTTGGATGGAAATGCGTAATAAGATGCCGTCAGATTTAATGGAATAAGTCCTTAAATAACCTTATTAAGACAGTGCATTTTAAAATAAAAAAGACTCTAAGCGAGTCTTTTTTATTTTTAGCAATTGTTTATCGGATCTTAAATCGATTTAAATATCTACGAAAAAGCGATTTTTACGCGGTAAGTAGTAATTGTCGTAATCAAGCGACACAATAACTTTTGTTGCTTTACCCACTATTTCATTTTTTGGAACAAATCCATACACCCTTGAGTCAGAACTTCTATCCCGATTATCGCCAAGTACTAAATATTGATCTTCGGGTACTGTCACCGATCCAAAGCTTGAAAACTGCACTCCAGTGTTTGTCATCGTTTGTATGTGGTGCGTTTTTTTAGGTAGTTGCTCAACCAGTGTTTGATAGTCAGTCCCTTCGCTGACCTTATCGTATTGTAAAGCTTTGCCGTTAATAATTATTTGGTTATTACGCATAGTGACAATATCGCCTGGAACGCCGATTACACGCTTAATCATCCGTGTGTCAGCAGCTTCAGATTCAAACACCACAATATCGCCTTGCTCAGGAGTTGCGTGCTCAGACAGTCTGATGTTTGTTAACGGTACACGTAAGCTATAGGCATTCTTTTCTACAAAAACGCGATCACCAATTTCAATGGTAGGGTACATGGATGCGGAGGGCACCATGTACCAGTCAGCAATTGCCGAACGTACACAAACAAAAGAAAATATGATTAGCAAAAAGCCCCAATTAGCTTTAAAAAAATCCTTTATCTTACTCATTGGTATGTTGCCTTAAAATTAACTAATAATATGTAATCTAACGTATTTTTAAGTTAAAGATAATGTAAAAATGTAAATGAATATTATTTATTTTAATAATAGCGGTTCATTGATTGGATGAAATTCAGCGTCAGAGTTGATAATCGTATCCGCCGTTAACTGAGTGACACCAAAAACATGTGTATTAACGCCATAGCGCTGGCGAATATGGTCAAGCAATAATGTAAAATCACCGTCTCCTGATAGCAGAATGACATTATCAACATCACGCGCTGCTTCCATGATATCGATAGTAATTCCCACATCCCAATCGCCTTTAGCAGAGCCGTCAGCTCGACTAATCATAGGCTTAAGTTTTACATTAAAACCAATATCTTTAAGTATCTGTTGAAAGCCCATTTGCTTTTTATCACCACGGTCTATTGCATAAGCATTAGCCGTTTCAATATTGTATTGTTCGCTTATATTTTGCCAGAACTTGCGGTAGTTAAAGTGACAACCATATTGTTGCTTAACGGTATAATAAATATTCTGAACATCTACAAAAATGGCAGCGGTTTGCATAGTAACCTATATGAACGTTTTATGAGGAGGGTGGCAAGTTAGCATTAAGTTCCGAAATCCGCTAGTAGTCGTAAGTATTTACTTTAAAATAAACGATATCCAAGTTATATGAGCAAGATAATAGACTATGTACACCAATCAGCAGTATCAAACAGCAAGAATGTCGCGCGATCCAAGATTTGATGGTGTGTTCTTTATTGCGGTTAAAACGACGGGGGTTTATTGTCGACCAATATGCCCGGCTAACGCTCCTAAAGAAGATAATGTAGAGTATTTTCAGTCTGCAATAGAAGCTTCTAAATGTGGATATCGTCCTTGTTTACGTTGTCGGCCTGACAGTGCTCCACAATCTAACCCTTGGTTAGGTACTGAAACAACGGTGAATAGAGCTATTTCAATTTTGCTCAGTGAGAATGAGCCTACCAGCATGGTCAGCTTGGCAGAGCGACTCGGTATTTCAGACCGTTATTTAAGAAAGTTATTTAACGAAAAAGTTGGTGTTACACCATTACAATTTCAAATTTATCATAACTTATTACTCGCCAAAAAATTACTTCACCAAACACAAATGCCGATAAGCGATATTGCGTTTGCGTGCGGCTTTAATAGCATCCGCCAATTTAACGCAAGTTTTAAGCAACACTTTCGGTTTCCGCCATCGCAAATCCGTAAAGCGCAGAATAAAGAGCAAGATGTTATTTCTGTGTCACTCGCATTTCGCCCACCTTATAATTGGCAAATACTCTCTGAATTTTTGCGAAAAAGAGCAATAGACAATGTAGAGGTTGTTACTGTTGATAGTTACAGTCGCACAGTGACAATCGATAACGAGAGTCACGGCTGGTTTTGCGCAACGTTCAATGAAGAACAAAATACATTTGATCTTGACATCAAAGTATCTGATCTGAAAATGCTAAAACCCATGATTGCAAATATTTCAAGGTGTCTAGACCTAAATGCAAATTTGCACATTATTGAGCCTCACCTTGTAAGGGCTGGAATTCCTGAAGAGCGATTAATTAAAGGATTGCGAGTACCGGGGATTTGGTCTTCATTCGAAGCGGGTATACGCGCAATACTAGGTCAGCAAGTCAGTGTAAAAGCCGCAAGAACATTAGTGCAGAAATTAGTGGATGCGCTAGGTGAAGATAACGTTTGTAACAGTGAGAGTGTCAATTTCCCCACGCCCAAAGCCATTGCTAGCTCAGATTTAGCTTTTTTACCAATGCCGCAAAGACGCAAAGAGACATTGATTAATTTTGCCAATTACATGCGTGATTCAGCGAATGAAAAAGGGGACTTAGGTCATTGGCTGTCATTGAAAGGTATTGGACCTTGGACGGTAGATTATGCCAAATTTCGTGGAGAGAACCATCCCGATATATGGCTTGATGGAGATTTAGGCATTAAAAAGGCAAATAATTTATTTAAAGGGAAGTTAGCGCCTGATAATGCAAGCCCTTGGCGGAGCTATTTAACTTTTCAGTTATGGCAGCATCTTTAACTATTTCAGCGCGCATTAGTTAAGTAATCAGAGTAGAAAGCAGCAGAGAAATCATAAGTTTGGAGGAAAAATGAATTTTATTTCACTACACACGCCCATTGGTGAGCTGACCATCATCGCGTCCAACCAAGGCGTCACAGAAGTTACGTTTGATTTTGAAGCGAGTAAAGTAACGGACAATTTTGTCAATAACCCAACTTCACAACGTCATTTACAGCAAGCGAAACAAGAGCTTGAAGAATACTTTACCGGCAAGAGAAAGCATTTTACCTTCACATTAGCTGCTAAAGGTACTGAATTTCAAAACAAAGTGTGGCAACAATTATCAGATATTCCATACGGTATTGTGCAAAGCTATAGCGATATAGCGCTAAAGTTGAACAACCCAAAAGGGGTGAGGGCAGTTGGAATGGCAAATGGCAAAAATCCAATCGCTATCGCCGTGCCATGCCATCGAGTAATTGGTAAAAACGGCACATTAACAGGATATGCGGGTGGCCTAAATCGTAAAGCGTGGCTGTTACAGCATGAACAAAAGCATAGGTAATGCAGCTTTAATATGTGTGTGATAGCACTAGACCTTTAGCTGCCTGATGCTAAATTTATATAGTGTTTTCAGTTTGGGTTTTAGTTTGTTCAATAAATTTTTGCATTTGAAGTTGCAGCTCACGAAATTGATCGTTAGCCAAAATAGCGACATTTAGGTGTAATGTTCTGTCTGCAATAAAATGCATGGCCATAAACCCTTCAGTAATGTACTCGACATCGTCGAATGCATCTCTAGGGTATTGATTTAATCCCGTTCCAAACTGCGAATAGGTAATAATGTGTTCATCAGTAATTTCAAGCAGGGGGCGATTCCAGCAAACAAGCAATGACAAGACATTGAGGACACCTAAAGTTAGGCAAGAAATGCCAATAAAGGCTTTATCGTTTAAAACAGCAAAAATACCTAAACTGAAAAATAATGGGATAACTGAATACCACACTAAAAAGCTTTTTCTGTTTCGTTCAAACTTAATACGAGTCATTACAAATCATCCAATGTAGTCATAATAATCGGTTTATTCTTATTAATTACCATTGTATGTTCAAATTGTGCTGACATATTTCCTGTTTCAGTCACTAATGTCCAACCATCATCAAGCGTCTGCGTATATTGTGTTTTTGTAGATAAAAATGGTTCTATTGTAATCACCATACCGTCTGTTAAACGTCGGGTATCTTTTTTATCAAAGTAATTAGGAATGAATTCTGGCGCTTCATGTAAGGAACGACCGACACCGTGACTACCAAGATCGCGAATAGTGGTAAAACCCGCTTCGGTTGCAACTTTTGTGATAGCTTTTCCAATTTGATTTATTTTCGTGCCAGCTCTGGCAACATTCATCGACTCATTTAGCGCTTTTTTTGTTGAATCTACTAACCATTGTTGTTCTTGCGAAAATGGCGGAACTAGAAAAGTATGGCCAGAATCGGCAAAATAACCATTAAGCTCAGCTGATACATCGATATTGACAATGTCGCCTTCTTTAATAACGCGATCTGATGGAATTCCGTGAGCTGCTTCTTCATTAATACTAATGCATGTATAAGCAGGAAATTGATAAACGAATTTAGGGGCTGAGCGTGCGCCGTGCTGCTCTAAAATTTTAGCGCCAATGTCATCAAGCTCTAATGTGGTAATGCCTGGTTTAACAGCTTTACCCATTTCATGGATAGCCAGTGCAACAATACGGCCTATTTTTTTTAGCCCAGTAAAATCATTTTCATTTTTGATGATCATATAAATCTTAAACTCTCAGTATTTGAAGCCGCGATTTTAATTGATCTGTGTGGTAGAAGCCAGTATGACCAACCAAGAATATATAGATAAAACGATGAAGTCCCCAACAATGTAGTTTGTAGTGATTAATAATGATTATGTGTTTTATGTAAACTATTGATAAATTATCAAAACTGAAAAAATGAGTACTTTTTAAGCATTTTTCATTAGTTTTACTTTCTCTAACTCGGAAATGTCTGTATAATTTCGCGCCTCAGTTGCATGAGGTAATGGATTTCAAATCCTAATTCGTTTGGGGAATGTATGCCCCGTAGTAGATAAATTAGCGATACTATAACGCCAGATGGTTTATTTTAAAGAATAAATAGAATCATTATGTGCTCGCAGTAATACGTTTTAATTTAAATTTGATTGATACCTTTTTACTTCTGTTTTTCAAACCAAGTGGAAAATGGCTAGTATCTTTGTTTTAGTATTTATGGGTTAGCAGTAGAAAAATGGAAGCTCTCAGACGTATTTTATTCCTACAAGGTCCTGTTGGTCCTTTTATCAAGTTATTGTCACAACATTTAATAAAAACGAAAAAGGTAATTGCGCACCAAATCACATTTAATGGTGGTGACGATTGGTTTGCAAATAAAAATATTGCCACTCCTTACACTGGTAAACCCAAAGAGTGGAACTCTTATCTATCTGCTTTTGTTGATAAGCACAATATTACAGACGTAATAGTTTTTGGTGATTGTCGTTTTTATCATCGTGAAGCGAAAAAAGTAGTAGAAAGAAAAAAGTTATCTTTTTGGGCATTCGAGGAAGGATATTTGCGACCGTCATATATCACTCTTGAAAAGGAAGGTGTAAATGGTAACTCACTTTTTGATGCAGAGGTGTTGCAATCATTTGAAGCAAATTCAAAAAGTGAAGTACAACCGCTTCAATTAAAGCATACATATATTAATATGGCGTATTGGGCGTCAGCGTATTATTTTTTCAAAAGTATTTTTTCGTTTAAATATAAGCACTATATTCATCATCGTCCATGGGAGGAAAGTGAAGAGTTATACAGCTGGATGATGTCTGGTGCAAAGAAATTAAAGTATAAAAATAACGACGCAAAACTTCTGAGTGCTGTAAAAAATGAATTGTCCGGACAGTATTTCTTAGCGCCATTGCAAGTAAGTGTAGATAGTCAAATACTGTTCCATTCTCCATTTAGATCTGTAGAGGAGTTTATTGGAGTAGTTGTAAAGTCGTTTGCGCACAACGCTAATGAAGGTGACTATTTAATATTGAAGCACCACCCTATGGATCGTGGATTTGTTAATTATACGAAGTATATTAAAAAGTTAAGTTATGCGTATGATGTCGTTGATCGAGTAATCTACTGCCATGATACACACTTACCTACACTTTTAAAAAATGCAAAGGGTACTATAACAGTTAATAGTACAGTTGGAATATCTTCATTACATCACTCAACGCCAACCAAGGTAATGGGGAAGGCGATATATGATATTAATGGTGTAACTAGTCAGAAGTCACTGGATGATTTTTGGCAATCATGTTGCAAACCATGCCCAACGACCTTTGCAAAGTTTAAAGCTTTTCTCTTGGAAAAAAGTCAAATACCGGGAAGTTTTTACCGGAACCCTAATATCACGTTACACGCAGTAACTGAAAAAATGTTCAATCAGTAAATTAATATAATAAGGATTCGATTAGCATGACTGATCTTAAACTTTCGCGCCTAGCTTTGGCGTTAACTTCGGCACTCGCGCTAAGCGCATGTGGTGGCGGTTCATCTAACACAAATGTAACGCCAGAACCAGTAACGCCGCCGGTAACACCACCTGTAACAGGCGGCGAAACAGTCAGCAAAACTCAAGTGACAGTATCAGGTTCAGTTGTTAAAGGGGTACTTGCAAATGCAAATGTGCAATTATTTGCACTTGATGATTTGGATAATGTACTTGCAGAAACTACTACAGATGAAAATGGTAATTACTCATTTGATTTTGAAACAGAGTATAAAGGTATTTTACTTGTTAAGGTTTCATCAAGTCTAGAAACATCAATGAGATGTGACTTTAGCGATTGTGGAACTACAGGTTTTGGTGACACAGTTACTAATCTACCAGGGTTAACGTTATCTACCCTTACTTATATTGATGATGCCGAAGAGGTAACTAATACAGCTCCTATTTCTGCACTTACAACACTAGCTTCTACAGTAGCAGATTCACTACTATCAAATACTCAAGCCAGCCTCTCATTAGAGGGATTTAATGCAATTCAAGCGGTTGCTTCACAGCAAGTACTAACAGGGTTAGGGTTAGAAAATGCAGTAAATGTTACAAGTTTATTTGATTTCATGCCTATAGATCTTACACGTATTTCTGATTTAACTTCTGAAGAAGCTAACAGTTTTGATTTAGCTAACCTGACACTATCTAGTTTCAACGCTTCAATCATGAGCGGAGCTTCAGACAGCGATGATGTTGCATCAGGCGTTAATCAATTAGTTAGTAATATTACCTCTTCGTTAGCAAGTTCAAATATTGAAGCACTTAACTCGAGTCTAAGCGAGCTTCGTAATGGTGTGACCTCTATTTTAAATAACCCTTTATTCGGGCAAGAATTTTTAGAGCTTCAAAATAATCTGGGTAATACTTCTGCCCCTATTTCAGCTGAGCAACTTACTTCTGGTGCTTTACACTCAGAAATAATTTCTTCTATAAATGAAAGTGTCGACACAACTAAATTAACTAATCTTAATAATGCAGCTGAATCAATCATTGGCATTATTGAAAATTCTGAAGGCGAATTATCAGAAGGTGAAATTTCTGAAATTGCATCAATAGTTAATGAAGCAACTGGCGGAGAAACTGGCGGAGAAACTGGCGGAGAAACTGGCGGAGAAACTGGCGGAGAAACTGGCGGAGAAACTGGCGGAGAAACTGGCGGAGAAACTGGCGGAGAAACTGGCGGAGAAACTGGCGGAGAAACTGGCGGAGAAACTGGCGGAGAAACTGGCGGAGAAACTGGCGGAGAAACTGGCGGAGAAACTGGCGGAGAAACTGGCGGAGAAACTGGCGGCGAAACTGGCGGAGAAACTGGCGGCGAAACTGGCGGCGAAACTGGCGGCGAAACTGGCGGCGAAACTGGCGGCGGAACTGGCGGCGGAACTAGCCCTGGTGCACCAACAGCAGCGGAAACAGCAATTAATGTAACAAATGATTTCTTTGGTGCGACAGGTATTTCAGTAGATGCGAACCGTTTAATTATTAAGGCTGCGAGTGATGCGCGTAAAGCAATTCAAGCAGCGTTGAAAACGTCACTGAATGTTGATGGTAATCAAAGCAATGGTACTGATTCAGATATTTTTACTTATGAAGTAAAAGATGCCAGCGGTAATTTAACCGGAGAGATTCTTTACGTTTACGTAACTGATGAAGCAGAGCAATCATTAAGCGGTTTGAATTTCAACGTTTCGCATAACTTTAAAGGTGTTGTGACTAACTTTGCAATCACAGACGCTAATGCAGCAAACATTATGTGTACTGCAAATGAGTCTGGCATGATGGATTCGAGCTCATGTGTTGATGAATCGTCAAACCCATTAGAAAACGGCGAGACAGCATTATCATTTACACTAGCATACGGATTCAACGGTAGCGGTAACGATGATGAGCCTGTATTAGAAAGTACATTATGGTTCAATGGATTAGCTTCAGGCGGTGTTGATGAGTCTGGAGATACTATTACAATTGGTTTTGGTAAAAACGGTGATACCTATTCTTCTGCGGAATTAGCAACGTATGCTAAACAAGTAAAAGATGCTGGCGGCGTGTTACGTGATATTACTTACCGCGATATAGATGTAAGCTTGCCAGATTCAATTATGAGCGCAAATCTACAAAATGTATCGATATACACTGGCGACTGGAACAAAAAAGCGGAAGGCTCTGCAACACTTACTATTAAGGTAAATGGTGATTATGCAAATGTTACTGACGCGCAAAATATTCTTAAGCAAGCTTCAGTTAAGTCAACTCTTAACTATTTAGCGGGTGCGTCTAATACTAATTACAACATCAACTCTACAGTGTTTATTAGTAAAGAGACTACAGAAAGCTCAACGAGAAAGCTTATTAGCAAAAATATCAACATTTTGCATACACCTAGTTCATATAACTTGCAGGTGTTTTCTAATAAAGCGTCTATGGCAGAAGAGTTAAATCAGCCAGTTTGGTGTGGTGACTGGAGTGGTTCAGCATCAATTAACGGTGCAGTACAAGGAACACTTGTTGATCTTGCTGAAACGTGTCCAACTGAAGCAAAAGATGTTAACTATGTATTGCGTATTGGCAATACAGACGTTAAACCAGCAAACCTTGCAGGTATGATGCAAGCGTTAAGTGAATACTTTGATTTACGTGATAATTAATCACTAAATTGAATACATAAGAAAAGGCCGTGAAGTCATCTTACGGCCTTTCTTTAACATGCAATCCGCAGAAATAATACCAATAAAAAGGCTGTTGCATCAGAGCGTTTTTATTTGTATTAATTTTTAGTTAAGTTTGAAGTTTATGAAGAACATTTTTTTTATCGCACTTTACATTACATCGGTGGTAAGTATGGATGTAACTGCGTCTAAATCCGAGTACACATTTTTTGTTAATGGATACTCAGATAACTACACGCCATCTGTACCTGTAGTCGATTTCTCGGGATCTTGGAAAGGGGCTAAAACATTTGAACGAGCGGATGTAGCATATACAAACAATTTGTTTCAAATAGGTGTTGCCAATTCAACGTATTCCTTTGCAGCTGTCTATCGTTACGATTATGCCTTATCTATGAATCCTGATGTTTCAGAATATCGTTTTAACAGACACAACTCGATTAAAGAAAATTTAGATCGAGATTTTATTGCTGACTTACATGAGCAGCGATTGACAACATATGGTTTTAGGCTTGGTTATACTTACGATAGACAGGCTAATTGGTCTGTAACAACTTACTTAAATGTTCTTCAATCGAATAAGTTTCAAGACAGGCTTATTTATGATGGAACAATACACGGTATTACCCAATTAGGAAATGCAAGCGCCAATTACCATTTTGATGAAGATACTTTATATAAGTTTTTAGATGTAGAAAGTGCGCCTTCTGGTTATGGCGGCTCTCTGGATATCGATTTTACATATTTCCTGACACCAGACTCAGCGTTGATAGTTAATATTAAAGATCTTTTTCACTTTATCACTTTTAAAAACTCACCTTACGCTATCGGAGAGTTTAATGTTAATCAAATGTATTATGATGAAAGTGATGTGCTACAGCAAACACCTGCTGTTAACTTTCAAACACATGAAAGTGCAGAAGGTGGCCATCAATTTACTCAGCATATGCCAACACGAGTTGCAGTAACATACGAACAACGTTTTTTTGAACATTATACTGCTAAATTAATATATAAAAGCAATGAGATATTTAATTCGATGGCCCTGATGGGAGCGTGGAATATAACTCCGGATGCTAATGTAGCCGTGAGCTACAATATTGATACTCAGGCAGTTGGGCTTCATACCGAATATCATAACTTTTATATCGATATTCTTTCTGATAATACCGATTATTCATACGCGAATAGCTTAAGCCTATTTGTTGGGCTGTCGTGGGGCTTCTAAAATGAGACTGTTTACTTTATTACTTTTTATACTAGTTGCGTTGCCTGGATGTGGTGGGAGTAGCAGTAATGATGCTGCCGAACCAGTAGTAGAAGGAAGTACGCTAGTGAATACACATTCATTAACTTTGACTATATTACCAAAATATATTTATCAGCCTGTTGAGGTAGCGATCACCGATATTAATAATGGTAGTGAATGGTTATCTAGTTTTACTGTGAATGCTGAAGATGCGATGAGCACTCATGTAATTAATGGCCTGCCTAGCGGTAATATGATTAAGGTTATTTTTAACCCTAAAAATGAGCTGATTAAATTGCGCTGCCCTTATATTAATGGGTGTTTTACAGAGAGTTTATCTAACAACTCTTTACTGCCTGTAGACTATGACTCACCGTATCAGACACGTATTAAATTGTCTGCAATTGTGCATTTAGATTCGGACAAAGCTTTAACAGTAAATGTAGTTAACGATTTAATTGCAAAAGTGTTTACAGAAAATAAGAATGAATTAAGCCCAGAGCTAAAACTTAAGCAAGCTCACACATTAGTAGCAAATACTCTAGGATTAATAGGCTATGATGGACTTGCTGCAAAAACGGTTAGAAATCGGTGGCTATCTGATGCCATCGATGCAGGTATTCTGTTTGACGATAAAGTGGCAAAATTGAATGCTACAAGTAGACTAAAGAATATTGGGGGACTCTTTAACTCTCAATTTTTTGATAACGAGTCTGTTTATCAACAACTTAACTCGACCTTATTTCAGGATGCGCTTTTATATTTACAAGAAGTTGCCATCACATATCCTTCAATCGTTGAAGATAGCATGAAAGTCGAGCTGGCTAAATTGAGAGCTTTTTTAAGTACAAAATCAATCTTTCCTGATAAGGGATACCTATCATCCCCAAATTCGTTAAGTTCGCCGCTTGATACGGCAAAGTCACAACTTCAAGACTTTAGAAGTTTATTGTATACCTTTGAAAATGATCCCGTTGCTTATGATCAAGTATCAGACTCCATTACGCAAGGCTATCAATTAGTTGAAACATTTTCTGATTCTATTTTAACTGAGCTGTTCAATGTCTTTAGCGATGTAATTAGCGAAGTACCGCTTGGAAGTAGTGATGGCAGTTATCAAGTAGGGCAATTAGAGGTTCAATATATAGATTCTCAATTAAGCTGGAAAGTATCTGGTATCTATAATCAACTAGAAATGGATGTGAGCATAAAGTTAGAGCGATTTTCTAACGATCCAATTACGGGAACTTCATTAACAGCAAAAATTAACGGTAATATTTTAAGTGGTGATGTTGCTACTCAGTTAAACAACACTAATTTTAACGTACAACTTAATCCTGCTGAAGATCTTTTTGGTACTGCTGATGGAACAGGCTTCATTAAGATCTTAGGTCACACTGAAATCGCTGACTTACAAAGTAAGTATGCTGGTGAGGTTAATGTACGTATAGATACTTTATCATTGGGAAGCGGAAGTACTTTTCAAGTATTAGAATCAGCTTATGTAAATGGCGATTTTTCAAGTAATGGGCAGGACCATAAGCTGGCTTTTGCGCTTGTTCATCCCAACATTTATGCTGAAAATAGCGACACTCTACTTTCTAATTCTTTGCAAATTGCTACTACTTACTCTGCTTCTGTGTATGGTTTAGGCGAGCCTGTGTTAACCTTCTATGCAAATCTTGATGACATCAAAGAGGGGCTTTCTACGTCTAAACTTGACTTGATTATTTATTTTGAAGGTCGGCTCTTACAACTGCTATTTTCAGGGAAGCCTACAAAGTTTAGTTATAGCGGCCTAAATCAAGATGGAGTTTCTTGGAATTTAAACTTTGCTAGAAATAATACAAATGGTGAGTTTTTGGTTAATGGTATACAAGTTGGTGAACCAAGAATGTTAAAGAATATTGCTGGCATCTTGTTTATAGATGGCAACTTTATTTCGGTCTTTTAGGTAAGACGAAGTGTTGATGTGTGTACACCTAATACACGGAATGAAACGGTAAAGCTGTTCAATAAATGCTTTATGTTTTTTTATTATTGAATCGTAACAATACACAAAGAAGTAACAATGGAATCTTTAAATAATTTTGCTCAATTTTCTGCTGCAACATCAATGTTATCTAATACAGTTGATCCAATTGAGGATTATAGTGTTTTATTAGCTAAACAGGCTATTGTGGATCAAAGTGTCCAAATTAGAGCGTTAGCTGAGCAAGTAGATAGCGATTTTGAAGCGGCTGCACACTGCATACATGAATCGAGAGGCCACCTGATTATCTGTGGAATGGGTAAGTCAGGACATATTGGTAAAAAACTAGCCGCTACTTTAGCGTCAACAGGCACGCCGTCATTCTTTGTTCACCCAGGAGAGGCATTTCATGGCGACTTAGGAATGATTACACCTGATAGTGTAGTTCTTCTTATTTCAAATAGCGGTGAAACAGATGAAGTATTAAAGTTGATACCGTCCTTAAAACACTTTGGTGTTAAGATAATTGCACTAACAGGTAATAAAAATAGCACATTATCTGTTAATGCTGATTTTACAATAAATGCTAAAGTGGATCGCGAGATATGCCCTAATAATCTTGCGCCAACCTCCTCAACAACAGCTGCACTAGTTATGGGTGACGCCTTAGCTGTTGCGCTTATTCATTTACGTAAATTTCAGCCTACAGACTTTGCCATGTTCCACCCTGGAGGTAGTTTAGGTCGTCGATTATTAACCAAAGTTAGTGATGTGATGATGAGTGATAATCTGCCTATTGTGTCACCACAAACTACGATTGAAGAAGCAATCTTAGTGATGACAAACTCTAAAATTGGCTTAGCAATTGTATTGGATGAAGAAAAATTATATGGCGTTGTAACAGATGGTGATTTGCGCCGTGCATTAAGTCAAAAACTCGATATAACATCATCTTTAGTGACTGAAATCATGTCAGAGCAGCCTATTACGATTATAGAGTCTGCCAAAGTGACTGACGCAGAAGAACTAATGCGAGAAAAACATATAAAACATTTATTAGTTACCAATGCTACAGAAAGTGTCGTTGGTGTAATGGAGTTTTATCAGTAAATGTCGCTAGTGGTACGCAGGTCGCCATTTAAAATAATGTGCGACTCTATACATGCTTTGCTGTTTCGTGAGATGAAGACTCGCTTTGGTCCAGGTAATTTTGGTTACTTATGGGCTTTGGCTGAGCCCATTGCGCAAGTAGCAGTGTTTGCAGTGATATTTACACTAATTGGCAGAACATCTATTGCAGATGTGCCAATTGCACTATTCCTAATTACGGGAATTTTGCCATATAGTTTTTTTGCAAAAGCGCTACCACAATTATCGGCTGCATTAGATGCGAACAAAGCATTATTAGCATATCGTCAGGTTACTGCAATAGATCCTGTTCTCGCGAGATTATTAATAGAAACAGTCACGTTTATTTTGGTGTATATCATTATTACTCTAGCAATGGCTTGGTTAGGGTTTTCTGTCATTCCTGATGATCCATTCCTACTGATTGTAGCTAGTGGTTTATTAGTTTGCTTAACACTAGGGCTGGGACTAATTGTTTCGACTATAGCGAGCTATTTAGCTTCAACATCAAAAATCCTCTCAATGCTGATGAAGCCGATGTTTTTTATTTCTGGCATCTTTTATAGCGCTACTATGGTACCGGAGTCATATTGGTATTTATTTAGTTGGAATCCGATTTTTCATGTTTTGGAGTTAAGTAGAGATGCATACTTCGCGAGTTACGAGACACCTGTAGGAAGTTTCGGATATTTAGCGATGCTTTCATTATGTGTCTTAAGTGCCGGTTTAGCATTGTTTCATTTGAATCGAGCGAGATTTATTACTTCATGATTCAGCTTAAAAATTTAAGTAAGTATTATCGTACCAAGCAAGGCCGACATTACGTTTTAAAAGATATTAACCTTACTATCCCAACAAATGTAAGCATAGGTGTTTTAGGTCCAAATGGTGCGGGTAAGTCGACACTAATCCGAATGTTGGGTGGGGCTGATATCCCTAATAAGGGCAGTATTTCTTCTAACAAGAACATCTCTTGGCCACTTGGTTTACAAGGTGGTTTACAAGGCTCTATGACTGCAAGAGAAAATGTAAGGTTTGTGGCGCGAATACACGGTTACGCTAATACGGGACCGATCGAGCAAAAAGTCAGTGACTTTGCCGAAATTGGTAAGTTTTTTGATGAACCAGTTAAACACTTTTCAAGTGGGATGCGTTCACGAGTTGCTTTTGGCTTAACAATGGCCTTTGACTCTGATTTTGATGTGTTATTAATTGACGAGCTAACTGCAGTAGGTGACGCAAATTTCAAACAGAAATGTGAAGACTTATTAATAGAAAAGTATAAAAAAACAAAAGTCATTATGGTTAACCATAGTTTGACTGAACTTCGAAAACACTGTGAAGCTGGCTTGTTGATTAAAGACCAAGATTTACTTTTTTTCAGTGAACTTGAAACTGCTATTGAAGAATATGAAAGCTATTATGTTAGACATTAATAAACCGAAATTAAAACGGAAATTAAATAAATTAAAGCGTGATCCTGCAAGGTTTGTTTTTGACTCAAAAGCTTATCTAAATGCGCGTCGTTCAGCTTATTACACATGGGCTAAACTTGGCTCGTTTGCGATAGTGGTCTTAGCTGCGATTTTAGTGATTATATATTATTTAGGAGTGGCATCACCTAGATATGTCAGTGTATCCCAATTTGTTGTTAAGCAAGGAAATTCTACTGATGTACCTGTGTTTGGACTTGCTTCACTTGGTAGTGCTTCGCCTTCAACGCGTGATGCATTAATCGTGAAAGAGTATATTCAATCTCGTGATATGGCACTTCAGCTAGATAAAGCACTGGCATTGAAGCGTCATTATGAAGATACTAAATACGATATAATTAGCCGCTTAGAACGCGATAGTTCTACAGAAGCATATTTAGATTTCTATAAAAAGCATATCAACATTAAATATGATGAAATGTCTGAAATCATCTCGGTTGAAGTTCAAACGTTTAATGCAGAGTACTCGTTACACGTGGCTGAAACGATTTTAAAAATCAGTGAGCAATTTATTAATAAGCTTGGGCAAAATATGGTCGAGGATCAGCTAAGGTTTGCTCAAGAAGAAGTACAGCGTGCTTATCAAGAATTTAAAAAGACACAGGCTGATGTTGTTAAATTTCAAGATGAAAATAATATTTTTAGCCCCGAACAACATAGCTCAGCGCTGGTTGGTGCTATTAATGAATTAGAATCAAAAATAATTGCGGCAGAAACTGAGCTTAAATCTTTAATGGCTTACATGCAGTCAGATTCATCAGCCGTTAAGTCAAAAAATATAGAGCTAAACTCATTAAATAAACAACTGGAAATACAAAAAGCACGACTGACTAGCCATGATCAGTCTTCATTAAATAAAATTCATGTTGATTATCAAGATTTAACACTAAACGCAAAGTTAGCTTCTGATTTATACCAAACTTCTCTTGTGAGTTTAGAGAAAATTAGAACGGAAGCATTCAGAAAACTAAAGCACTTTTTGATAATTGAGAATCCTGCTTTAGCCGAAGAAGACAAATACCCACGTCGACTTTACAACATTATTACGTTTTTGACCCTATTACTTGCTGTTTATGGAATAGCTCGTTTTGCTCATGCTGTTATTAAGGAGCACAGCTAATGTTAAGACAACTTTTTGGTTATATTTTATTTTGTATTTTTAGTGCGCAAACGCTTGCGAGCTTAAATATTCAGCCCAATGCTAGCGCTGAAACGAAAGAGTCAATACAGGACTCTTCCGTTAATAAATTTTATGGTAGCTGGTTATTTAATGGGGGCTTCAAACAAGCATCTTTTGCAGCAGTAAACCCGAACTATAAAATAGCTCAAGGTGATAAATTGTTAGTTCAAGTGTGGGGAGGCTTTAAATATCAATCTGAAGTAGTGGTAGACCCGCAAGGTAATATTATTATTCCTGAAGTTGGCCCAATAAAGCTGCAAGGTGTGACCAATACTGAACTAAACAAAGTATTTCTGAAAAGCATTAATCGTGTTTATAAAAAGAATGTTGAGAGTTACATCACGTTATTATCAACTCAAAAAGTTAAAGTGTTTCTTTCTGGTTTAGTTAAGCAGCCAGGCCTTTATGAAGGGCAAAGTGGCGACAGTATCTTAAGGTTTATTGACCAAGCTGGCGGCGTACGTACCGATATTGGTAGTCTACGCCAAATAGCAGTGAAGAGACATAATAAAACAATTCAAGCTATCGATCTGTATGATTTTATACAGAAAGGTGAAATGCCCTACCTACAACTGCAAGACGGTGACGTTATTTTTGTTGGGGTAAGACAAGGCACCGTGGCTATTGAAGGGGAAGTTGGTTTTGAAGGGAGCTATGAAGTAAAGCAATCGAATACACTTCTGAAGCCTATTTTACAATCAGTTGCACCTAAACAGTCTGCAACTCATGTCACGATTATTTCATCAAGTGACATAGCCGATAGTAAAGAAATAAATGTAAAGCAATTTAGCATTAACGAATTAGATGGCGTAACAGTAGCGCCAGATTCTTTAATTAAAGTAACCTCTCAGATGCGCCAATCTCAGCTATCAATCGAGTTAATTGGAGAACATCACTCTTCAACAGAACTAGTGATGCCTGTTGGTTCTAGGTTAATCGATGTAATTAATCAAGTTGAATTTACTCCGTTATCAAACCGTCAAGCAATCCAACTGTTTAGGCCCTCTGTTGCTGTTCGTCAAAAAGAAATGCTTAACTCGTCATTAAATGCTCTTGAACAAAGTGTGCTAACTGCTCGCAGTGAAACAAATGAAGCTGCGCAACTTCGTAAAAATGAAGCTGAAACAATTCTTATGTGGATTGAAAAAGCGCGTAAAGTTGAAACAAAAGGGCAGGTGCTATTAACCGATAACGCAGACTTATCAAGCATTTATCTTCAACAGGGAGACCGAATTGTTATACCTGCAAAACGAAACCTAGTAATGGTGCACGGTGAAGTGCTATTTCCAACAGCTGTAGCTTATCAGAATAATATGGATGCATCAGAGTTCATTAATCATGCAGGTGAAGCTTCTGGAGATATTGATGATATGAATATCTTACTTATGAAGCAAAATGGTGCACTTATAAACATTAATGAGCAACTCAATAATGAAATGTTAATTGAAGCGGGTGATGAAATATTTGTATTGGCAAAGCCAGATGAAAAGTCGTTCCAGTTAACAAAAGATATTTCGCAAGTTATATATCAAATTGCTGCATCAGCAGCGGTGATTTTGGCATTATGAATTTTTTAATAAATGCGCGTTCAACAGAAGTGTATATACAAGCAAGTAGCAACAAAGGACATATAGGGTAGCACATGGAGCAGTAGTTTTATAAATGAAGTTGTCGTCAACTAATGGCGAAGAGATTAGTTCATTAGTTTGAACTAGCAAATAATTTGCAGCAAAAAATTACAAATTAAATTTACAATTGGTTACATATGAAAATCCTTTACTATCTAGAGTCACTTGTTGAACAGCAAAACCCATTTTTTCGCGCCGGAGCATTAAAAAATACAATAAACCGCCAGGCTCAAAACTTATTAAAGTTTGGTCATGAGATTACAGTATTTACATCTAAGCATGTTTATGAAGAGTGTATAAATCAAGGAGTTGAATTTTCGGGATTGAACATAATTAAAGTAGATCTTCCTGAAATCTTGAGTGTTTATCGTAATGCAGAGCATTCTGCAAAGATAAATTATGAATGCCATGATAAGCAGAAGCTGAATGATCTGGCTTCTTTTTACGAAAACAAGCTGAATGGTTTTGTCCCTGAGTTAATAATCTCGTGGGAGTCACCTAACAATGTAATTAAAAACTTATTTTCTGACGTTCCTTGTTTGCATATGATGCCTGGCTTTTTTTCGAGAGTACCACTACCTGAGTTAACGCTACTCGACCCTTGTGGCTTTTTTAAAGATTCAGCTATGAGCATTTTTAAGGATGATATTCAAAATTATCAGGCTACAGCGAAAGAATTGAAGCTGGTAAAAGGTATAAGAGAGACCTATTTTGAGGGATATTTATCTTCGTACACCCCTTTCACGCGTCAATCTCTTGACCCTGAGAACAAATTTAGAAAGTTATTACTGCTTCCGTTACAAGTTTCAGGCTATTTTTCTTTCGATTTTCATACAGCACACCGAAATCAAATGGATTTTTTGATAAGTGTATTAGCTCAAGTGCCAGATGACGTGGGTGTCGTAGTAACCCAGTATGTTACTAGGCATACGAAAGATACCCCTATTAATAGTGATACAGTTGCATTTCTGAAAAGTAATTTTAGTAATTTCATATATGAACCCGTATTTGATTCCTTAGATGGCGTATCACAATACCTTTTACCATTAGTTGACGGTGTTATCTCTACTTCTTCAAGTATTGCATTTCAGGCTGCATTTATGCAGCTTCCAGTATATATGTATGGTAATAGCCATATTGAGGTTGTATCTGAGAGCTTTCAAACTCTGGTTGATTCAGACTTTGTGTTGAGTAAAAGAGATCAAGATCACGTACTTGCATTTATTCTATCTCGACTGATGCCGCTCACAATTAATACCTTGTATACAGGTGATTGGTTGCACAACTTTATTACGAGTTATTGCGTAAATTATTCTGACTTCTTGGCTACCAAAACACAAAGTTCAAATAAGATCTTCGAGCAGTTAGTCGCCAATCCAATCCATGCTGATTTTGATAAGTATTTAGTTGAATTTATTGAAGCAGCAAAGCCTCACGTAGCTATACGAAAATTAGTTGAAACGGGCTGTGAAAATACAAAGGCAATTGTAAAAAATAAAGAAGAGTGGTTTAAGCAAATCTCTAATCCTCATGTGAAAACAGTTTCATTTGATATTTTTGATACACTTCTTGTTAGACCCTTCGCAAAACCTGTAGATTTGTTTAGGTACATCGAGGATGAAGTTTGCGAACTTACTAACGGGATTGTGAATGAATTTACGCTAGTACGAGTAAAAGCAGAGCAAAACCTCAAGAAAAAGCTCCGAGAATATAACGAACAAGCTCTTGAAGAGGGTATCAATGAAGAAGATTTAACGTACGAGATTACAATTGACGAGATCTATCAAGAATTGGCAAATCTTGCACATTTAACTGACTTGTCGTTAATAAATGCTATCAAGAGTGTCGAAATTGAGGCGGAAGTTCAATTATTGTATCCAAGACCTTCTGGTATGGAACTATTTCGAATGGCAAAATCATTAGGTAAACAGGTGATTATCACTTCGGACATGTATCTTAGCCATAAGACGATTGAAAGAATTTTAGCTAAAAATAATATTCATGGGTATCAAGCGCTATTTGTTTCTTCAGAAATTGGATTAAAAAAGCATGAAGGTCATTTATATACATATTTAATGGATAAATTAGGTATATCCAATCCAAAAACTATCCTTCATATTGGTGATAATGTACACGGTGACATTAAAGCTGCAAGAGATAAAGAAATTAGAGCGTTACATACACCTAGAACTTTAGATTTATTTTATAAGAATAAACCTGCTAATAACTTGTTTTTTAAGAACAGAAATAAGGCATCTTTATCTGAATCTATAACTGTGGGTATGTGTGCTAATCGCATCTACGATGACCCGAAGTTCCCTTATTGGGGAGATACTTTTTATCATGGAAGTGTGTTCAACTTGGGGTATTTAGGCCTTGGATGTATGTTCTTTTCGTACACAAAATGGATTATTGAGCAAGCAATAGAAGATGGAATAACTGATTTATACTTCTTAGCGAGAGATGGAGAAATAATAAAAAAAGTCTATGATGAACTGTCTCCATATTACGAGAACGCGCCTAAATCACATTATTTGCTAGCATCACGAAGAAGTGCCAGGGTTGCTTCAATAAGAAATCAACAAGATTTGAGTGTTGTGGCTCGTTCAGCATTTTACAGCGGCACATTGCTATCATTTTTTGAAAATAAGTTAGGCTATAACCCTGAGCTGATACCTGAAGAGCTTCTGGAACTTCATGGGTTTAAAGAGCTTGGCTTGAATACCATAATTAATACTAATGAGCTCAAAGATAATTTATATAATTTAACAATGGCGCTGTCAGCTCAGATTGTTGATAGTGCAATGAGCGAAGGTGAGCTACTTCTTCAATATTTTGAAGATAAAGGTCTAAATGATTTAAATAAGAATGTTGCTGTAGTTGATATTGGGTATGCTGGCACAATGCAAGATGCCATGATCAAACTTCTTAATCGAGATATTGGGGGTTATTACTTAATGACCTTTGAGAGCGCATTAAAGTTAAAGAAGAAAGGCCAAATCATAAAAGCATTTGCTGGGGACTTTGTAAATCCTGCCCATTCTTTACATCCTATTTGTAGGTTAGGTCTGGCATTTGAAGTCGTCTTCTCAAATATAGATGGTTCATTTATTAAAATGGTTAAGAGTGGCCAATCTTATATGCCTGTATTTGAATCAACTGAAGGCGAGGACGTTAAGCGAGAGTTTATCCCTAAAATGCAATCAGGGATTGTTGCATTCGCTAAGGATGTTATGGATAAATTTGGCTCGTCTATTGAGGGGGTTTATTTTGATAACAGCTCATGTTTTTCTGTATGGTCGAATACTTTGACAAAACCAAGCGGCAGGGATACAGAATTATTTGAAGGAGTAACTTTTGACGATAACTTTGCGGGAGCAGGCTGGAGATACATGATACCTCCAAGACAAAATGGCCCATTATCAGATAAACTATTAAAGCAAACAGTTTGGCGTGCCGGAACAGAAGTTTTCTTTAGAATTCCATATGTTAAAAATCATAAGAATAAGCCAATTAATAATCCATTGGTGAAAGAAAATAAAGTGACTTTAGTTAAGGAACCAAACAAACTTCCTGGCAAAACAATGTCTTTAGTTATGAGGGCCGTGCTAAGGAATGAAAACAAATTAAGGAAGTTTAATAGAGATCCAGATGCATTTTTTTCTGATAGTAAAAATAAGACTTTTAGAAAGTTAGGTAAGTTTTATATTAAGCAATTTAATTAAGCTTCTTTCATCTCGGTAGCTTTCATAAGCTATCGAGATGAGTAATTTATAATTCGGATTATTTTTACAGAAGATAATAAATCAAAAAGTTTTCTAGATATCAAATTATTAAAATGCGTTTTTCATTGTTCGAAAAGCTTTAGTTATTACAATTAAATAATCTATTCTTGTCAGACTTAACTTAACATTCCAAGATTGCGCAACGCGTGCAAACAGGTGGTGAGCAGATTTTGCGTGAATTAAATTACGATAATATTGATTAAATCGTTTAATGAAATGCAGAGTCCATATCATGTTAAATAGTTTGCCCTGCGAATAGAGCCCCTATTTTTCGCGTGAAGGAGCTTAATTTGCTTGGTGTTGGGCAGGATAATCGCATTTTGCACTAATCCTGATAGATATTTTAAATAGTAAATAGCAGAGAACACATATGGCTATGTTCACTTGTTCAAAGGGTTTGTTAAATAGAAAGCGTATTGCAGTAGCCTGTCTTGAACAAGATCTAATGCTACACACGGCTTCATCTGAGGTTATGGAAGGTGATGTATTTGTAGGTTGGGGAAATAAGAAAACGGCGAAAATAACTAAATTACACGCACAGAAAGAAGGATGCGCCTTCTTACATTTAGAGGATGGCTTTATTGGTTACATAGGGCATCCTGAGAAGAAAGGTTTTCAGGTTTCATTGGTACGTGATGATTTTGGTATTTACTATGATGCACGAAGCGAATGTCGTTTAGAGTTATTGATAAAGCGTTCTCACAGTGATGCAGAGTTAAAACGCGCTGAGAAAATAGTACAGCAAGTAAAGCAGCATGGTATTACAAAGTACAATATATACCAGAATAATAAACTACCTTTATCTTTAGCAAAAAAAATAGATTCAATAAAAGCAGAAAAAATTCTCATAATTGATCAGGTTGCAGGGGATCTAGGTATCGAAGGAGCTGAGGCCACAGAGAATGACTTTTACGAAATGCTGTCTCAGGCAAGGTTAAACCACCCCAGTGCTCAGCTGTTAATAAGAACACATCCGGATACCCGCTTTGGCAAAAAAAAGGGCGTTTTATCTAAAGCGCTAAAAAAACTTCCGAAAAATTGCACTCTAATAAGTGAAGGGTGTCACCCTCATGCCTTAATAAATGAGGCAGATGTTGTATATACGGTTTCTTCTCAAATGGGCTTTGAAGCATTAATTTTAGGTAAACCAGTTTATTGCTTTGGAATGCCTTTTTATGCAGGATGGGGACTGACAACCGATGTTAAGAAAAACACGCGTAGAAAAAAAGCAGATTTATTGTCACTAGTAGCTGCTTCGCTAATTGATTACCCACTTTACTTTAATCCAGTAAGTGGAAAACGTTGCGAGATTGAAGATGTTATTGCGCTTATTGCTAAGCAGAAAAACACTAACGTATTGATAAAAAACTTGTATTTGGTTGGTTTTTCATCTTGGAAAAAAGCATTTATGACACGCTTTTGTGCCAATAGGGCGGAAAAGCTAATTTTTAAGAAAAAGCTACCACAGTCAGTATCTCCTAATGATCGAATTGCTGTTTGGGGAATGAAATATCCTGATCTTGAAAGCTGCATTCGCGTTGAAGATGGCTTTATTCGCTCATCAGGTTTAGGTTCTAATTTATGCCCTCCTTCTTCCTTATCTCTAGATGAAAATGGGATTTATTTTAATAGTCAGAAGCCAAGCGATCTAGAAGAGTTAATTCAAAGCATAAGTTTAACTGAACAACAGTGTGCTCGTGCTAAGGCATTGCTTTTTAGAATTAGAACATCAGGCGTAAGTAAATATAATGTTGGTTTAACAGCTAACTTTTGCCGACCCATTACATCAAATAAAGTCATTTTAGTTGTAGGACAAGTTGATGGAGATGCCTCAATTCAGTTTGGAAGTCCTCGTATTAAAAGTAACGAAGAGTTACTATTTGCAGTAAGGAAAGCGGAGCCTGATGCATTCATTATTTACAAACCCCATCCAGACGTAGTTTCAGGAAATCGTAATGGGAGCTTATCTGAAAAGTGCTTATCATCGTGTACTAATCTAATTGAATTTAATGTCTCTTTATATCAAATTTTTCCTCATATCGATGAAATTCATACAATGACCTCCTTAAGTGGATTTGAGGCATTAATTTTTGGCGTGGAGGTTCATACATGGGGGCAGCCATTTTATGCAGGTTGGGGGCTTACAAAAGATCATGTGCCAATTAATCGAAGAGAAAGTAATAAATCTCTTGAGGAGCTAGCTTACTGCTCACTTATTGAATACCCCAATTATATCGATTGGGACACGGGATTGAATGTAGAAGTAGAAGATTTAATAGATAAGTTAGCTAGCCAAGCAAGTAAAGAAATAGAAAGATTATCCCGAATTCAGCGTTGGCAGCTAAAGTCTAAATTGTTACTTAATACTCTGTTACTTAGGTTTAAGTATTAAAATGTTGATAAATAATAGCTTCTTTATTATTTCTATCTATATAAATCATACGCATTTTTGCGGGCGACATGCCTAGTATTTTAAGTTTTTTAGCAAGTGTATGTTCGTGTTTCATTAATTTAAACATGTGCTTCCAATAATAAAGCGTAATGGTGATAGGGTTTATCTTTGACATTTGAGTACGTACAGCTTGTTGTTCTTCTTTACCTGCTATGCCGTATTTACATGGGTTAGATAGTTTTTCAGCTGAGAAGGTGCCAAATAACCGATCCCAAATGATTAACACGCCACCAAAATTTTTATCGATATATTCTGGGTTAATGGCGTGATGTACACGATGATGGGAAGGTGTATTAAAAACAAAATTAAACCATGTTCGAGTTTCTGTATTAGCAGCTAGCTCTGTGTGCACAAAAAACTGATAACCTAAATTTAGGGCGACTATCATAAAGATTAATGTGGGTGGGTAGCCTAGAAGTGCTAAGGGCAACCAAAACATCCACATTCCGACCATAGGATAAATAAAGCTTTGTCTGAAGGCTGTTGAAAAATTCATGATTGTTGAACTGTGATGAACGATGTGCGCAGACCAAAGCCAATTAATTTTGTGAGAACAGCGGTGGAACCAATAATAAAGGAAGTCTTGAAAAACAAATCCCATCACCACCGTAAAAACAGTTAATTCTATATTTAGGAGCCTGTATTGATATATCCAAGCAAATATTGGCAATACGAGTAACACCGCGATGGCGTCAGCAAATTGATGCATTGCAGCTAATAACACATTGTTAATTGAATCGATTACATTGTAATTTTTAGGCAGCTTTTTATATTCAATAATAATGCATGCAAAGAAAATAGGGCTTAATGCGAGTAAGATAGCTTCTATAGGAATACTGGTAAGATTAAAATTATCCATCACTTTCTCCTACTTGTACCAACAGCTTGTTCTTGTTGGTGAATGTTCTCATGTTGATTTAGCCAAGCAGTTAAGCGTTTGAATGCTTTTTTAATCATATCGTTAAGTATTAACTTAAGCAGGAATGAAGGAAACCAGCGTGGTGCTTTGCAGCGTATGGTGTAATTAACTTTGCAACCTGAATTATTTTCAGTAAATACGATATCGCCTTGATGATCTGAAATAAGACACTCGCCAATAATACAGTAACGAATAAGGTTAGCCTGTACGGCCAAGACTTTTTCATTGAAAGTGAGCAGGGGAGTAGACACCTTTCTGATCAATCCTTCATGTTGCGCTTGAAGTGTTGATAGGTTGCTAGCATGTGGCTGTTTATTGTTAACGCTGGGTGCTGAAACAATGGAAAATTTAGCATCAAAAAACCTATCTAGTTGTTCATGCTCTAGGAATAGCGCCATTATGTGTTCTTTTGCTATGGGAAAACGATGTGAACGACTCACTTCAACCATTTTATTTTCTCATGTTGAGGTTGTGTGTAAGCTATAAGGTAATTTATTACCTGAAAATCTGCTTGTGTCATGGCGACATTAATTTGTCTTTACACGACAAAATAATCATTTATTATTTTATTATCTTTCTCCTATATTTGTTCAAATTCATGTTTCAGCAGCAAAGTGCCACAACCTCATACCTCTATTTTGTCAGTGTTTTTCATTACGTTTTTACTCAATATAGTGATTTTCAGTCATGGAGCGAGAAGCAAAAAGAAGATTGGACAAATGAGATAACAGCGCAAATACATTTACCCACATTTACCGCGCTACCAAAGACTGAGCGTATTAATCTTGATGCGTACAGCAAGTTATTGTCTGTACTCGCAACGGAGTTACATGATCCGCTGTTTGGATTTCATCTAGGAAAAGCGATACGCATAGCAGATTTTGGTATTTTAGGTTACTTAATTGAGTCGAGTGACAATCTAACAACGGCACTCAATGCGCTTTTAAAATATGATGCACTGGTTGCAAATATTGGTGAAATAAAGCTAAGCGAACTCGATGATGACATGGTGCTTACATGGCTACCATACTCGCCGAGTAATGAGCATGTTATTTTAAGAAATATGACAGCATGGGTGGCGTCTGTGCGGCAGCTATTAGGTCAGGTAGTGACGCCAACACGGTTAACCTTAACTTTTTCGTTGGATACCGAGCATAAGGCAATATTATCAAAATGGTTTGGCTGTGAAGTAGATATTAATTCATCTCACAATAGCCTTGTGTTCCCAGCATCTTATTTAGCGTATCGTTTTGATAAGAATAATCCCGACTTGCACAATTTATTGCAACATGAATCCGATAAGCAGCTAAAGCAGCTTGTGCATAAACAGCAGGCTAAATCAGAGCTGCTACATGAAAGAGTATGTGCAATATTGGCCATGAGTGATGAACTCGCTAATTGTACGTTACTACATGTAGCCGAGCATCTATCAATAACTCCAAGAACGCTACAACGGCATTTACGAGTATTAAATACTAATTTTAAAGTGCTATTAGATAAAGAGCGCAAAGCACGCTTTCCACGGCTAATTCATCAGTTTAGCCTGTCAGAGGTTGCGTTAAGTTTAGGTTTTAACGAGCAAAGTTCTTTAAGCCGAGCCTGTAGAAGGTGGTTTAATTGCTCTCCGCGAGAATTTAAATCTAAATCTGAATAAGAGAAGTAGAAGATTACGATCACGCTAAGCAGATTGTAGTGTGACCGTAAGAAATCTAGCTAGAATATCACTCCGATTAATGATTCATCTGCTCAGGAAATGAGGAGTTTTTGCAATATTCTAAAATAACAGCCACTTTGTTCGGTGTTATTTTTTTCAAACGACTAACTGCACCAACAATTTTGTCTTGTACGTCGTAAGGCATGTGCATACTTTCCATGTACATTTGTGCGTCCAGCAACTGATTGGAACTCAGTAGATCATTTAGCGTATCTACTTGATTTTGCATCAACGCGTTCATGTGAAACCTCTAAAGTAGGAAGTACGGTTTATACAACTTAGCAATAATATTTTAGTGGTTATATATCACTAATATCGCGCTAATTTGTTGCCCCTTGTTTTACTGCTCTATTTAAGTTTGACACAAAATAAAAGTCTTGTTAGATTTTAATGTTATTTAAATGTTGATATGTGGTTTTATTTGTGATAATGACTTGAAGCGCTAGAGTTGCTTAAACTGTTTTTTGATTTCATAGCCTTCATCAGTGACGATTGCCTCAAGTGTTTTTATACGGTCTTCTTGTTGTTGAATTTGCGTACTCAATTGATTTATTTGATGTTTAACGTTAGATATTTCACTTTCGTTACCTTGTTTGTACTTCAACTTACTTTTATACAAATCTTTAATCAAATAGTAACCTACACAAATTAATACAATAGAAATAATCAATACTTCGCGTGCCATAATCCCTTCCTTCACTTAGCCCTATTAGAGCGTACTTTAACCAATATAATTTATTATAGTTAATTATTAATGCGGTGTGTGTGGCGGTAAAACAAGTGCGAATAGTGATTAGTTTAGGCTGAGATAAAGAGTTGTAAGCTAATTTCAGATGTATAAAGGATGTTGTTCATTGATATTAGGGTAGGAACAACACCCTTAATTTGATTAAATCAATAACGAAGAGGTTATGATTCGTACTGGATTGGATCTTTCGCGTTATTTAACTTGAATGCTTCTAGGCGCTCTTGGCAAGCACCGCATTTGCCACACGCTTTTTCACGGCCGTTATAACAAGTCCATGTTTTACTGTAATCTAAATTCATTTTGATGCCGTCGGTTAAAATATCAATCTTAGATACGTTGAGGTAAGGGCTTACAATTTCAATTTCTTCATAGTTCGCAATTTTGCAAACATCATTCATTTTCTTAACGAATTCAGGCCTACAGTCAGGGTAAATCGCATGGTCGCCAGAATGCGCGCCATAAAAAACCTTGCTCGCTTTGATAGATACGGCGTAACCTACCGCGAGTGATAGCAAAATCATATTACGGTTAGGTACGATGGTTGTCTTCATCGACTCTTCTTCATAATGCCCTTCAGGTACATCAATCTCGTCGGTAAGCGCTGAGCCTGCAATAATTTGGTTAATAGCTGAAATATCAATAACTTTGTGATTAATTTTGTTTTCTTCGCACACGGTTGCGGCACATTCGAGCTCTTTCACATGTTTTTGGCCATAGTCGAATGATAAGGCATAAACTTCGTGACCTTCGTTTAAGGCTTTATTAAGAACGGTAAATGAATCCATCCCACCAGAATAAATTACAACAACTTTTTGCGGCATAAAAATGTATCTCTTGTATAATGCGAGGTTTGCATGAATGAGTGTAGCGTGATAATCGGGGCTGAGCTAGGATCTGTTGTTCTTTAACGTAACGGGTCACGTTCTATACTTAAAACATGTAATGACAGTCAGCTAATGATTATCTAAATTATTATATCAAAGCCGACCATTTTAACGCTGTATCAGAAAAAAGTATAGGTGAGTAAGGTTGTATAAAATAAACGAGATCTTTGAAACCATCCAAGGTGAGGCAAGCTACACAGGTACGCCTTCTTTATTTGTGAGATTACAAGGCTGCCCGGTTGGGTGCGCGTGGTGTGACACAAAACATACATGGGATGTGAATACAGAGTTTAAAGTAAACCTTACTGAAACTATGGAAAAATCAGCGGACTCAGAATGGTGGGCTGATGCAACGGCAGAAGATATTCTTGAACAATTCAAGCTTAAGAATTATACCGCAAAACATGTTGTTATTACGGGCGGTGAACCTTGTATGTACGACTTGAACCCGCTGTGTGAACTGCTTCATCAACATGGTTATACGACTCAAATAGAAACAAGCGGCACCTTTGAGGTTAAAGCGCCAGCCCAAACATGGGTAACAGTATCTCCTAAAATAAATATGAAAGGCGGTTATGAGATGCTTAAATCTGCAATGAAACGCGCAGATGAAATTAAACATCCAATTGCAATGGAAAAGCACGTAGAAGAGCTAGCTGACCTACTAGAGGTGTGCTTCACAGCAGAAGAGTTGAAAAGTAAGTTAATTTACTTACAGCCCATCAGTCAGAAGGCAAAAGCAACTAAGTTAGCAATTGAAACCTGTACACTACGAAACTGGCGTTTGTCTGTACAGTTACATAAATATTTGGGTATAAATTAATTTGATGAGTACATGAGTGCTCACAATCTTTGGGTTGTATTCAAAACAAGGCACGATAATAAGAATAAAAAAGGTAAACAATGGAAGAGCAGGTATCAGACTTCATTCATCGATACGCAGTTGCTTTTAGTCAATATAACGTAGGACAAATTATGGAGATGTTTTCTGTACCTTCGTTAATAATGACTAGTGGGGCAAATGTATCAATACATGACCAACAAACTTTACAAGAAAATACCGAATTTTTGCTTAGGCAATATAAAGATATTGGCATGGCATCAGTGTCGCCGACGATCACTCATCAGCTTACACTGGCTAATAAGCTGAGGTTTGTGTCAGTAAACTGGGTGTTTGAAAGTGTTGAGCAAAGTATTATTTTCAAATGCAAAACCTCATACACATTACAACAAGTTGATAAACAACTGAAAATTGCTGCTGTAATTTTGGATGATGAATTAGAGGCATATCATAAAGCCTCTCAACAACTTAGCTTAGCCTGTTAAGGTTGTATGGAGAATAAAAAATAATGAAAAGTTACAAAGGAAGTTGCTTGTGTAAGCAAGTTAAGTTTGAGCTAACGGGTGAGATTTCTAGCATTATTCATTGCCATTGCTCTAAGTGCCGCAAATCGAGCGGTACTGCCTATGCGACGAATGGCTTTATTAACCGTTCTGACTTAACCATCACTGAAGGGAAACAGCTTATTTCATTTTATGAAATGAGCCCGGGTAAAAAGCGTCATTTTTGCCAAGTTTGTGCGTCACCACTGTATAGTTCGAATGCTTCCGACACTAATCGATTACGTTTAAGATTAGGGGCGTTAGATACTGCAATATCTGAAAGACCTATTTCCCATAATTTTGTTTCGTCAAAGGCTGATTGGGATACAGTTGAGTCTAGCCTGCCTTGCTATGACGCACACGAGCCTAGCCGATAGGCTGTGTTAAATACTTTTTATAAAAAGCTCCGCCGCCGAAAAATACAATACGCGAGTGCAGTTTCTCAGCGGCTTTATTTGACTTAACGTTTAAACTTCGCAGGTGTCTGCCGTACCAGATGTATCTAATGAAAATTCTTCGCTGAGTACAGCTAATGCCTGCTCTGTAGAGAGCGGCCTTGAAAAGTAAAAGCCTTGTGCGTAATTACATTCAAGCTCGATTAAATAAGCTAAGTGCTGTTTATTCTCAATACCTTCTGCAACGGTTTCAATGCCTAATGTTTTAGATAAACTTACAATGGAGTCAATGATTGCATTACTTTGGCTATCGCCAATTTGCCATACAAAACTGCGATCTATTTTTAACTTTTGCACTGGAAGTTGATGTAAATATTTTAACGATGAATAGCCTGTGCCAAAGTCATCAAGTGAAATATCAATATTCATTTCATTCAGCCTATGGCATACCGACATGGCAGCGTCTATGTCATCCATTAAAACACTTTCAGTTAATTCAAACTCAATCGCTTGTGGTTCAACTTGATGCTGTTTCAGCGCATTTGAGATAAAGCCGATTAAATCATAATTCTGTAAATGCTTAGCCGATAAGTTTATAGAAACAGTGCAACTTGGCGCGAGCTTTTGCCACTTTTTTAATTCAGTCAACGCTTTATGAATCAATTGCTCGGTCAGTGGTATTATTAAACCAAGCTCTTCGGTCACGGGAATAAAATCTACCGGCGATACAAGAGTACCGTCAGCTTTAATCCATCTTGCAAGTGCTTCGAATCCTTTTATTTTACCTGTTTTCATATCAACCTGAGGTTGGTACATAAGGCTAAATTCATCGCGCTCTATTGCGTCGCGCACTTCATTTTCCAACGCTAACTTTTTATGAGCATTGGTATTCATGGCTGTTTCAAAGAATTGGAAGTTATTTCTGCCTTCGGTTTTAGCATGATACATAGCCACATCGGCATGTTTTAATAATTCGTTGATGTTATCGCCATCATCAGGGTAAATGGCAATACCAATGCTTGGAGATACCGAAATAGGGTGCTGAGAAATCATTCTTAACTTAGCCATTTCATCAATTATCTGCTGTGCAACACGGCTAATTGCTCCTGGCTCTTTGACTTCTTCTAAAACGAGTACAAATTCATCACCGCCAAGTCGGGCAACTGTGTCATCACGTCTTACCGCAGCCGACAACATTCTAGATACGTTAATGAGTAACTCATCACCTACGTCATGGCCTAACGTATCGTTTATTTGCTTAAACCTATCTAAATCTAGGAAAAATACGGCGAACTTGGAATTAGTTCTGATTGCATGTGTGATTGCATGTGCAACCCTATCTAACATGAGTGCTCTATTTGGTAAGCCTGTAAGCGGATCATAGTTGGCTAAACGTTTTAGTTTTTGCTCAGCAATTTTTTGCTCGCTAATATCTGTAATAGCAAATACATACTGCGTATTATTTCGCTCATCGGTAAAAGAGGTCGCATTTATCAATACAGGCAGGCTCAATCGGTGACGCCTTACGAGTACACCTTCACCTTCCCAATGCCCTTTATCGTGAAGTGCGCCAGTGATGTGCGCTAGGAAATTAGTTTTTCCTTCTGTGCTATGAATAAAGGTAGGTGATTGATTAATAATTTGATCGTGAGTGAAGCCTGTTGTCACGAAAAAGGCATTATTTGCAGCGATAACATTTAAAATCTTATTGGTAATAATCACCACATCACGTGTACTTTGGAATGCCTCACTAAACAGCGCTACTTTATCTTTGTCATCTTTTACTTCTGTGATATCTGTATATGTGCCAGTTACACGTTGAGCATCACCCGCTGAGCCTTCTTGCGATACTCGTGCTAAATCTCTATACCAAACCCAATTGTCGTGTTCGCCCTTCATTCGGTAGGTTAGGTCAAATACATCTGATTCACCACTGATGAATGTATTCCAGTTTTGTAAGAATAACGCCTGATCTTCAGGGTGAATAAAGGACAGCTTATAATTGAAAGGAACTTGTTCCTGTTTACTCTGAGAACTCACTCTAGGTTCAAACATTAGATTTTCATTGGCTTGCCAATCCCACAAGCCACTGTCACTCCCACTGAGAGCAAGTTGAAGGCGCTCCTCACTTCTTTTTAACACTTTATGCGCTTTAATAAGCTCTATTTGGC
Organism: Flocculibacter collagenilyticus; assembly: GCF_016469335.1. Lineage (NCBI taxonomy): Bacteria > Pseudomonadati > Pseudomonadota > Gammaproteobacteria > Alteromonadales > Pseudoalteromonadaceae > Flocculibacter > Flocculibacter collagenilyticus. The sequence continues at coordinate 2,232,999 of NZ_CP059888.1, read as the reverse complement.
GCTTACGCTTTTGGCGATATACCAAGAAAATAGCGATAGATGCAATGGTGAAATATATGAGTAATGCCCACCATGACAAGAAGGGTGATGGATGCACTACTAGGAACAACTTTGTCGGAGGGGATTCCTTACCCGTTTCATAGTCAATAACACTTACATTAAAAGTTGTATTACCCGGTGACAGTTTTGGTAAGAACAATTCACTGGTTGAGACGACTGTGGGCGGCGTTTCAGTGTCCCCTTCAAGCCAATATTTATACTTCATTTTTTTGGGATAAGAATAACTTAAAGCCGAGAATTGGAGCTTTAATCCATAATCGTCATGGCGTATTTCTATGGTTTGTCCGCCTTGCCCACCAAATGAGGGACCTAAATCTCTTGATAGTAAAGAAATATTAGTTATATTTGTTTTTAGATTACTGTCTGTATTGCTTTTTAATAGGTCGGAAGGTGATACCTTAACCAACCCTTTAATACTGCCAAGTAACAGAGTACCGTTTTTAGTTTTTGTACTAGCTCCTCCATTAAACTCACTGGTCATTAATCCGTCTTTTGTACCGTAAGTTCTAACTTGGTAACTAGACGGATTAATTCTAATTAAGCCTGTATTGGATGTAGCCCAAATATACCCATTATCATCTACAAAAAGTTGATGTATGGAGTTATCAGGCAAGCCATTTAAACTCGTAATATGATTAAGTTCTTTACCCGTTTTATTATCAATAACGTAGACACCAAAGCCGCTGTAAGCAATCCATGTTTTAGTGCCGTCATTGACAGTATCTGTGGCAGTGGTGCGAGGCTTATCGGAAGGAGGTAGCTCATGTAGCGAGCTACGCGCACCGGTTTGTAAATCATACTTTATTACTTTGTCTACCATTGACACTAAAATTGTGTTTTCATCGTTATGATCTCGACCCACAGTTTTGACTAACATGTCGGTAATTTTTTCGCTTGGCGTGTCAGACTCTTTAGTTGTTATTTTGCCTGTATTGGTATCGAAGAATAGGATGTTGCCATCATTCAATATGAGCATGGTGTGTTCATCGACAAACTCAAGATCGTTCGCAACCTCTTGAAAAACGTCTTTTGCATTTTCAGGTATTAATAGCAGTTCTTCTTGTAACGTTTCAGTATTAAATCGCTTAATACCACCACCCGTAATCGCCCATACAGTATTACCTTGTATTTCTAAATCGATAACGGTTGAGTTACTAAAGCGTTCTTTTTTGTTTGGGTTCACCAGAAGTTGAGTTATTTTTCCTGTGCGAGTATTAATATGATTTAATCCGTTATCGGTGCCCACCCAGTAATTACCGTGTTGATCTTCCCGGCTAGCCCAAACCGTATTTTCACTTAATGAATAGTTTGGAATGCCCGACTGATAATAGAATGTAAAATGTCCTTCGTCAGGTTTTAACTTAAATACACCGTCATTCCTACTAGCTAGCCATATATTCCCTTCTTTATCCTTAATCATTGACTGAATATCGTCATCCGCTATTTGATAGACAGTTTCTGAAAGGCGGACAATATGTTCTAACTCTTGATTTTTATGTAATTTGTATAAGCCATCGTTCGTTGCTAACCAATAATGTTCTGATTCTTCAATTAATTTCCATATATTTAATTCAGGCACCAGTTCTTTTGCAAGGATACTTATAGAAGGAGTTGTAGACTGTGAGTTTACATTTGTAAGTAGCTGCTCGATAGCAACTTGATATAAACCAGCAACAGTGCCTAATAACAATGTACGATTGTCGGAAAGATAAAACCCCTTAACGTTTAAACTGTCTTCTGATGGCGGTGCTTTATCTTTAGTGAGTAAGGATAAGTAGTCGATATGAACGACTTCTTTGGTTGCAATAGAAACACGGTAAAGGCCATTACTGGTAGCGACAAATAAATAATCATCAATCTGGATGATTTTTCTAATAATATTGTTGTCGTTTAATATACTTTGGAATTCTGTAAAAAATTCAACACTATGCTGTGTAGCATTATAATAAAAGATAGCGGTAAGAGTCGCTAACCATAAGTCATCGCCTTTAGCGGGTTTAATATCACCAAAAGAAGAGTCCCAAATATCATAATCTGTAGGGAAAGGAGGATCAATTTCCTCTATCTCACCAGTTTGTTTATCGATGATAAAGTTACGATTTGGCGTTGAGCCTACCCAAATCCTATTTTTATTATCTTGATATAAACTGCTGATGCTTTGGATTTGCAGTATATTTTCAGGCCCGCTAACAAGCTGAATTCGATATCCATCAAATAGATTTAATCCTTGCTGAGTGCCTAACCATAAAAATCCCTCGTGATCCTGCAACATACTTTGGACTTCGCCTTGGCTTAGCCCTTCGTCAAGCGAGAGTTGTTCTAGTTTAACTGTTTCTTTTGCATGAATATTCAATACTACACAAAATAAAACAATTCCGAATAAATAACGCAAACCTTCACCTCTAAACAGGCTTAATTATTTAAGCTTCATAATTTTTGAGCGCTTATACTACATTAGAATAAAATCAAGTGCTACGTATTCATATTTTTAAAGGTGTTAACTAATTGGAGCACTTATTTACATATAGAAGCTTAACAATTAATAACTATAGACATTATGAAATATAGTTCATGAATGACAAGATGAGTGGGGGCATAGCATTTATATTTTTGGTTTGGCAATTCAGAGAAATAAATATTCAAATAATCTGTGTAAATATTAGGTAAAAGAAAAAATAAAGGAGTAAGAAGAAAGGAGAGGAGAAGGCTTTTTAAATTAATAAAACGCACAAAAAAGCCAGCAACGTGTGCTGGCTTGATTATTTTAGTGAATTACTTATATGTTCGCCATTTTAGCTTTACCTGTATGACGCTAACAATTTAGTAAAACTCATTGACTATGCTGGCTTATGAGGCTCCGATGATGCCTTATACTCCGCATGCATGGTACCTGCTTGTTTTGAAGCAATAGCAATATCTGCACGCTCACTGATTTCCATGGCACCAATCACTTCTTCAGTATTATTAGATGCAATTGAATGTGCTTTGGTCATTGGCGCATTGATACTGTGCTTATATCTATTACCCACACTTAATGTTGGCATAACAGATTTTTTGGCTGCCATGTCATCATTGTTTGTTAGATCAAGCTCGCTTTCTACTTCAACTTTAGCTTTTTCCTCAGTGCTGTCAGCATTTGCAGATATGGCATGTGCTTCTGCTTTTTGCTTGCTACTTTCTTTCTCTTGAGAGTCCACTAAAGTATTGTTCGCTTCGCTTTTAACAGTGGCATCTGTATCAGCAGCTACATTCGCATCTGTAAGTGATGTGTCCGAAGCTGCTTCAACACTTTCAGCCAAGTCAGCTTTAGACGTCACCGGCTGTTTACTGTCAGCCTGCTTATTACTATTAACGTCTTCAGTGGATGTCTGTTTTTCTGCCTTTGGTTTTGCATCAGCTGCAATTACATCATTTTTACTTACTGGCATATCAGCTTCATGAATAATTTGAGCAGAAGAAGATTTCGCATCAGTTGCATTTGTCGATGTATCGGTGGCAACTTGATGTTCGTTTAGGGCTTCTTGCGGCTCTTCAGATGAAGGCTTAGTGTCAGTAACAGATGTTTGCTTAGCCTCTTCAGCCGCACTATTTATATTGTCAAAGTTAAAATCACCCTCTGAATCATTATTACGCTTACGTTTTTGGCCTGCTGCTCTTAAATGACGAGGTGAGCGGCGGCTGCGTGTGCGACCTTCTTTTTTGTTTTCTGCAGTATCACTTACTTCATCAGTATGCTTTTCTGCATTTTTAAGCTCAGTGCTTTTTACCTCAACATTTTCGGCTTGCACATCGGCGTGCTTATTTGCTGTGTCAAAAGCTTTATCAGTAGCATTGCTCTGCTCTTGCTTTTTAGCTTGAGTTTCGCGCTTATGCTCTTTTTTAGCTTCTTGTTTGTTAGCCGCTTTTTTCTTCGGAGTTTGTTGAGCTATATCGCTTGCAGTATTGTCAACAGCATTGTTATTTGAAGCTAGCTCTTCAGGTTGTTCAGATACACGCACTTTCTTGCGCATATTTCTGCGTTGTCTGCGTTCTGCAACTTTTTGCTCTTTAGACTTATGATCTTTCTGCCTATTATCTTGAGACTTATTTCTATTCGTTTGATTTGAATGTGCGTCTCGTTGCGAATCGCGTTGATTATTTTGTTTACGATTATCGTTACGGCCATCTCTGTCATTCTGCTTACGAGCCTGAGCGGGACGTTTACGCTTATTTCTATCTTGATTAGGCCTTTGTTGCTTAGTTTTGGCAACAGGTTTAACTTCTTCTTCAGTGGCAAACAACGACTTTAACCAGCCTGTTACCTTAGTAAAAATTGAGTCTTCTTGTGTTGCCTTTTCTTTCGCCTTAGCAGGTGCTGGCGCAGGCGCTTTTGGTGTAACTACACCACTTAACACTGGCTGCTCTTTTTTTACTTCTTCTGTACGAATTTCAATTTTTTCTTGCGCTGGCTTAGCGACAAGGTTGTAACTAACGTCTTCAACCGTTTCATCTTTACGAATTCGGGTAACTTCGTAGTTAGGCGTATCAAGGTGTTGATTAGGAATAATCGTAACGGCAACATTGTGTCGATTCTCAATACGAGTTACACCAGAGCGCTTTTCATTTAATAGGTAGGTAGCTACAGACACTGGTACTTGTGCTTGAACGCTAGTTGTATGCTCTTTAATCGCTTCTTCTTCCATTAAACGAAGAATAGATAATGCGATAGACTCTGTGCCACGAACAGTGCCTTGTCCGTTACAACGAGGGCATGAATGCTGGCTTGCATCACCTAATGAAGGGCGAAGTCGTTGACGTGACATTTCTAATAAACCGAAACGAGAAATTTTGCCAATTTGCACTCTGGCGCGATCTTGCCTTACAGCATCTTTCAGTCTATTTTCCACTTCGCGTTGGTTGCGAATTGGCGTCATGTCAATAAAGTCGATAACAATTAAGCCGCCTAAATCACGTAGTCGCAATTGGCGTGCAATTTCATCAGCCGCTTCTAAATTAGTATTTAGCGCGGTTTCTTCAATGTCGCCGCCTTTAGTCGCTTTTGAAGAGTTAATATCAATCGATGTTAATGCTTCAGTAGGATCAATCACGATTGAACCGCCAGAAGGAAGGCGAACTTCGCGCTGGAATGCTGACTCTATTTGACTCTCAATTTGGTAGTGAGTAAATAACGGCACATCACCTTGATAAGTTTTAATACGATTAACGAAATCAGGTCGGAATCGTTCGATATTCGCACGCGCTTCTTCGAAAATTTTAGGGTTATCTATTAAAATTTCACCAATATCACGGCGCAAGTAATCGCGAATTGCTCTAAAGATAACGTTACTTTCTTGGTGGATAAGGAAAGGCGCCGGACCACGGTCTGCTGCTTCCTGAATGGCTTCCCAATGCTGCAACAGTGCTTTTAAGTCGTAAGCAAGCTCTTCATAAGATTTACCAACACCAGCAGTGCGTACAATTAGCCCCATGCCTTTAGGCAGGTCCAGTTGGCTTAGTGCAGCTTTTAGCTCAGTTCTTTCATCACCTTCAATACGACGAGAAATACCACCGGCTCTTGGGTTGTTTGGCATCAGCACTAAGTAACTACCAGCTAGGCTAATAAATGTTGTTAATGCTGCACCTTTTTGACCGCGCTCTTCTTTATCTACTTGAACAAGTACTTCTTGTCCTTCGTGAATAACATCTTTGATATTAGGGCGGCCGTCAAATGTATAACCTTCAGGAAAGTATACTTTTGCGATTTCTTTTAATGGAAGGAAACCATGACGCTCTGCTCCGTAATCAACGAAAGCAGCTTCAAGGCTAGGTTCAACGCGGGTAATTTTACCTTTGTATATATTGGCTTTTTTTTGTTCGTGACCAGGGCTTTCGATATCTAAATCGTAAAGGCGCTGACCGTCAACCAATGCAACACGCAATTCTTCAATTTGTGTCGCGTTAATTAACATACGCTTCATTATTTGTGACTCTTTACAGTATAAGCCACAACGACATTATGTGCTGCCTAGTTTTGCCAGATACCCTTTCAAAACATGTGCAGTCTCGCGACTGGGCAATAAAGGTGCTAATTGTTATGCATTAAAACGGTTTCGCTTTAATTTCTGGGTGTTCTATTCTGTTCTAATTCGTTATGGCTAAGTTATTTTTTTTGCTCTGTTTGGTACTGGTGAAAATGCCTTATTACTATTGAAAACTTATTACACACGTTTTCTCAAATTAAGATGCGTATTGAACCCGAAACAAATAAAAGATTGGAAAAATGATTTTTATCAGTATGATCATTCTCTCGGGTTTTTGCTACACTCTCACTCTTACGTATTTGCAGAGCACCATATTAATTACCTGTTTTTCAGGCTTAAAAAACGGGGAGTATTATCCCACTAATATAACTTTTTAAGCAACTAAAATTATTGTCCTAATTTACGAAAATTGCCAATGTCAAACAAAAAAGAAATTTCAGAAGATAAATCTACACAAAATAAAGTTCAATTTATTGATATAGAAGAAGATTATGCGGGCCAAAGAATAGATAACTATCTGAGAACATTTCTTAAAGGTGTGCCCAAAAGTAAAATTTATCGCATTATTCGTAAAGGTGAAGTTCGAGTTAATAAAAAACGGGTAAAGCCAGAGTACAAATTGCAATCAGGTGATGTAGTTAGAATACCGCCTGTTACTGTGTCTGAGTCACAAGATACTGCCCCTTCAAAAAATTTATCGATGGTATCTTCGTTGGAGTCACATATTTTATACGAAGATAAAGCCCTAATTGTATTAAATAAACCATCTGGAATGGCGGTACATGGTGGTAGTGGACTAAGTTTTGGGGTTATTGAGGCGCTAAGGTCGTTAAGGCCAGAGGCTAAACATTTAGAGTTAGTTCATAGACTAGATAGAGATACATCTGGCTGCTTAATGATTGCAAAAAAACGTTCGGTATTGAAACACTTACATGAACAGTTAAGAAGTAAAAAGGTACAGAAAAATTATTTAGCGCTCGTTCGAGGTGTTTGGCCTAAGTCAATAAAAGTAGTCACTGAGCCACTTCGTAAAAATACACTGAAATCAGGCGAACGAATCGTTATCGTTGACCATAAAGAGGGTAAAGCCTCTGAAACGCGTTTTAGAATTGAAAAACAATTTAAAGAAGCAACATTAATTGACGCCTTTCCTGTTACTGGCCGCACACATCAAATTCGAGTACACACTGCATGTGTGAATCATGCCATAGCATGTGATGACAAATATGGTGATGAGAATTTTGCGAAGCGAATGAATGCAATTGGCCTAAAACGTTTATTTTTACATGCTCATCAACTGCGATTTATCCATCCTGTCTCTGAAACTACTATGTCGGTAGAAGCGCCACTCGATGCGCAGCTAAAAAATGCACTAGAGAAATTATCTCAAGAGTAAACTGGAATCCTTGTTAACAAGGTTTAATTAAGCAGCTTTGTTTTGTTAAGAGTAAATGTAATGAAGTATAAATTGGTTATTTTTGATTGGGATGGCACTGTGATGGATTCGGTTGGACGAATTGTGTCATCAATGCAAAATGCTGCGCGTATAATTAATTGTGATGTACCCAGTGATCATGACGTTAAATCAATTATCGGTCTAAGCCTAGAAAAAGCGGTAGCGATATTATTCCCTCAACAAAGCGTTGAGCAGCATCAATCACTTATATTGCATTATCGTAAACAATATAAAGAAGATAATAGTGTGCCTACACCGTATTTTTCTGGTGTGGCGCATGTATTGAGTACGTTTAAACAGCAAGATGTATTACTTGCTGTTGCTACAGGGAAAGGGAGGCAAGGATTGGAGCGAGTTTGGGGTGACTACAAGGAGTACTTTTCTATTTCTCGATGTTCAGATGACGCTCAATCAAAGCCTCATCCTGAAATGATTGAGCAAATCTTAACAGCGCTAAATATTGAAAAAAGTGAAGCGGTGATGGTAGGTGACAGTATTCACGACTTGGCCATGGCTAACAGCGCTGGCGTGGATAGCATAGGAGTAACCTATGGTGTTCATAGTGAGCAAGAGCTTCAAGTATATAATCCAATTGCGGTGATTGATTCATTTGAAGAAATATTAACGGTGACTAAGTATTAGTATTCGTCTGGCTTATTGAGCAAGACGTTAAAGTCAAACTGCTGCAAAATATGATTCAAACGTATTAAAGGTAAGCCAATAAGTGCGTTTGGATCATCGCCTATCAGTTTTTCGAATAACGAAATACCCAGTCCTTCACACATAAAACTACCAGCACAATGGTAGGGTTTTTCTTTTAAAAGGTAATTGTTTATTTCACCTTCTAAAAGTGTTCTAAACTTTACCGTAAAAGGCTCCACTTCCGTAATTTTTTGTTGCGTAATACAGTTGATTACGGTTATTGCTGTTAGAAACGTAACTTGCTGTCCACTGAACATAGTTAGTTGTTTCACCGCTTTTTCATGGGTGTAGGGTTTTCCAATCGCATTATCGTTGAAAACAGCAATTTGATCTGAGCCAATAACCAATGTTGCTTCTTGTTGGTGACGCAGGGCAACATTTCTGGCTTTTTCAATAGACATGCGTTTTACAAAATGTTGTGCAGATTCATTAGGTTGCCCAATTTCCTCAACGTCAGGCTGTTCAGTTTTAAATTTAATTGCAAATTTTTCTAATAAAGCCTTACGATATGGTGAAGTAGAAGCTAAAATGATGGCCGGTTGCATAGCGTTTACTCTTATAATGATGAGATTGTTGTTATTTAGGTGGTAAATAGTAACGCATTTAAACTAAACCGTGGGTAGAACATGACTGGAGATCTAAAAAACAATGAAAATTACAAGATTTTCTTTGACTCTTCTGCTAGCGATCTATAAACTGCGCGCCTTATGCAAAAAGTAAATATTCCAACCACTATAGATCCGGTTCGGGCTGCTCAAAAACGATTGTCTTACGACGGTATCGTGCCTGTGCAGGAACTTAGCCGCTTAAGCGAATTATTCGTTGAGGCGGATGGTGATATTAAGGTAAAAGTTAATTGCAATATTGATGAACAAGGTCTTGTAGTTATTTCTGGCGAAGCGAGTTATAGCGGCAATGTTTTGTGTCAACGTTGTAATGAAAAAATGAAGCAGGATTTGGCAACAAACTTCTTTTATACGCCTTTAACCCAGCGTACTGAAGAAGAACAGATCCCAGAAGAATACGAGACATTTGCTCTTGATGACGCTGGTGAGATGATGCTAAGACAGGTGATTGAAGATGAGTTAATCATTGCCTTGCCAATTGTTCCTATGCACGACCCTGAGTCATGTGCATACCAAGGAACAATGAGCTGGGGTAAATTACCTGAAGCAGCGGAAAAACCAAATCCATTTGATGTATTAAAAGAACTTAAGCGAAAATAATTTAGGAGAAGGGTAAATGGCGGTACAAAAGAATCGTAAAACTCGTTCTAAGCGCGGCATGCGTCGTTCACACGATGCTATTAGTGGTCCAACTCTTTCTATCGATCCAACGTCTGGTGAAACGCATCGTCGTCACCACGTTACTGCGGATGGCTACTACAAAGGTCGTAAAGTACTAGCTCTTTAAGGCGGTAACTTTGTGCAGAACAATCTAACGATTTCGTTAGATATAATGGGGGGCGATTACGGCCCCCGTTCTACTATTCCTGCAGCTGTTGATGCTGTAAATATCTATTCTGAACTCACACTTATTCTTTGCGGTAATTCGCAACTTATCCAAACTGAGCTTAATAAGCTCGATGCTTTATCTCATCCTCGACTTCTGATTGAACATGCTGAACAAGTAGTTAATATGGATGAAAAGCCCGCATTTGCATTACGTTCAAAAACAGACTCATCCATGCGCGTTGCACTCAATTTAGTTGAACAGGGCAGGGCACAAGCTTGCGTTAGCTCAGGTAACACAGGTGCGTTATTTGCGATGGCATATTATGTCTTAAAAACGCTTTCAGGTGTAAAACGTCCTGCCTTAATAACGTCATTACCTACCACAACCAAAAAACCTGTTTATTTATTAGATTTAGGTGCAAATATTAGTTGTTGTTCAGAGACGCTTTTTCAATTTGCCTTTATGGGTTCAACCATGGTTGAGCACGTAGAAGATATTGAGCAACCACGTGTTGCATTACTTAATATTGGTGAAGAAGAAATAAAGGGCAACGATAAAATAAAAGCGACTGCTAAAATGCTAAGCAATGCAGAGCACATAAATTACGTTGGTTACATTGAAGGTAGTGATATATTTTCAGGTAAAGCGGATGTCGTTGTGTGTGAAGGCTTTGTCGGCAATGTAGCACTAAAAACCTGTGAAGGTATCTCTAACCTAATTATTACCAAAATAAAAAGAGCAATGCAGAAGTCTGTAGCAAGCAGAATATTAGCCTTTGTTCTCTTACCAGCGTTAAAAAAACTCTATAAAAGGGTGAACCCCGACCAGTATAACGGCGCAAGTTTGATAGGATTGCGCGGCATCGTAATTAAAAGCCACGGAAACGCGTCTCGAAGTGCATTTTTAAGTGCAATAGATGAGGCTGTACGTGAAGTGAAAAGACAAATTCCTGAAAAAATTAGCAACAAATTGGAACATGCTTTAATTACAGAAAAGTAGATATTTACTTTTTTAAGTAGTAGAGACTTTTTTTGCATAAAAATACAACTGTTAAACTGGCTTATACCTTGTTTTTATTTCTTTAGGCTTAATATCAAACAGAAGTCGCATTATATGTTTTTATCTAAGTCGTTATATTTAATAGACTTAGTTAAACGTCGAAAACTAAAAAATAAAAACAATTTCCAGTTGAGCTATTTAAGGTAAACAAATGAATCATTCCGCAATAATATTTCCAGGGCAAGGCTCACAAAGTGTGGGTATGTTGAAAGAACTACATGATGAGTACCAAGTTGTTCGTGATACCTTTACTGAAGCGTCTGACGTGTTAAATTACGATCTATGGCAATTAGTGAACAATGGCCCTGAAACAGAATTAAATGAAACACATCGAACGCAGCCTGCATTATTGACAGCAAGTACCGCTATTTGGCGGGTATTTGCGTCACTTACCGACAAGCGTCCTGCTTACCTAGCTGGGCACTCCTTAGGTGAATATTCTGCACTTGTGAATGCAGGTGTACTTAATTTTGCTGATGCAGTGCAACTTGTTGAGCAGCGTGGCAAATTTATGCAGCAAGCTGTACCAGCTGGTACTGGCAGTATGGCCGCTATCATTGGCTTGGATGATGATGCAATTAAACTTGCATGTGAAGAAGCCGCTCAAGGCGATGTTGTATCACCGGTGAACTATAACTCGCCAGGGCAGGTAGTTATTGCAGGTAATAAAGCAGCGGTAGAACGTGCTGGTGAAGCTTGTAAAGACGCAGGCGCAAAAAAAGTAATGCCCCTTAGTGTCAGCGTTCCTTCGCATTGTGCGCTAATGAAACCTGCGGCTGAGCAATTAGCTGAGATCCTTTCGTCAATTTCTATCAAACAATCTAATTTGCAAGTTATTAATAATGTTGATGTTTCAATAGAAAGCAATGAAGAACAAATAAAAGATGCGCTTGTTCGTCAATTATTCATGCCAGTTCGCTGGACTGAAGTAGTGCAATTTATGGCGAATAATGGCGTTACTGAACTATATGAATTTGGCCCTGGAAAAGTATTAACAGGGCTTACTAAGCGAATCGATCGATCGATTTCAGCTAAAGCTGTCAATGATATCGCATCCATCAATGCGTTAATTGGAGAATAATTATAATGAGCTTTATGAGTTTGGAAGGTAAAGTTGCACTAGTAACAGGAGCTAGCCGTGGTATTGGCAAAGCAGTAGCTGAAAAGTTAGTCAGCTTAGGTGCCACTGTAATTGGTACCGCAACATCAGAAAATGGCGCGGCAGCAATCAGTGATTATTTGGCAGATAATGGGAAAGGTTATGTGCTAAATGTTACTCAAGATGCTTCTATTGCAGCATTATTTGAAGCGATAAAAGAGCATCATGGGCAAATAGATATCTTGGTAAACAATGCTGGGATCACTCGCGACAATTTAATGATGCGTATGAAAGATGAAGAGTGGTCTGATATTTTAGATACTAACTTGTCATCGGTGTTTAAGCTAAGTAAAGCTGTTCTTCGTGGTATGATGAAGAAGCGCAACGGGCGAATTATTAATATTGGTTCGGTTGTCGCAACAATGGGGAATGCAGGGCAGGCTAATTACGCAGCTGCAAAAGCGGGTGTGATTGGCTTTTCAAAGTCACTAGGTCGTGAAGTTGCTTCTCGTGGTATTACTGTGAATGTAATAGCACCGGGATTTATCGATACTGATATGACAAAAGAGTTAAACGACGAGCAACGCGAAGCGATATTCTCGCAAGTGCCTGCTAACAGGTTAGGACAACCAGAAGAAATTGCGTCTACGGTAGCGTTTCTAGCGTCTGACGAAGCTGCATACATTACAGGTGAAACTATTCACGTGAATGGCGGCATGTATATGGTTTAATTTGCAGTTAAAGTTGCAAATAAGTTAAAACTAGTTCATAAATAACAGCGAAGTGTATTGATCAGGAGAGTTATCAGGTTTGACCACTAGCAAATTCATGCGCCTAAACTTGAAACCTCAAATTTGAAAGAATACACTACCCGCAAAATTCATAAAAGTGCGCGATTGCGTAGAGAAAAAGGAAAAAAAAATGAGCAATATCGAAGAACGTGTATCAAAAATCATTATTGAACAACTTGGCGTAAAAGAAGAAGAAGTAAAGTCAGAAGCTTCATTTGTTGATGATTTAGGTGCAGACTCTTTAGATACAGTTGAATTAGTAATGGCTCTAGAAGAAGAGTTTGATACTGAGATCCCTGATGAAGAAGCAGAGAAAATCACTACTGTTCAATCTGCTGTAGATTATATCAAAGCTCACGCTGAGTAATTCTATTTCAAGAATTTTGTAAGACAGGCAGCCTAGGCTGCCTTTCTTTTTCCTCTTTATTTTTTAGTTACCCCATATTTGGAGGAAGATGTGACTAAACGCCGAGTTGTTGTAACGGGAATGGGCCTTTTAACCCCTTTGGGTAATTCTGTAGATGCTACCTGGAACGCCTTAGTAAAAGGTGAAAGTGGGATCACTGATATTACGCACTTTGATGTATCTGAATACAACACAAAATTTGCAGGCCAAGTAAAAGACTTTAATGTCGAAGAGTACATGGCAAAAAAAGATGCAAAGAAAATGGATTTGTTTATCCAATATGGAGTAGCTGCTGGTGTTCAAGCAATCAAAGACTCTGGCCTAGAAATTACTGAAGCAAATGCACCTAGAATTGGCGCTGCAATAGGTTCAGGCATTGGTGGCTTAGGATTAATTGAAGAAAACCACGCTAAATTATTATCAAGCTCACCTCGTAAGTTATCTCCTTTTTTTGTTCCATCTACCATCATTAACATGATAGCGGGTCATCTTTCTATTATGTTCGGCTTGAAAGGCCCTAATATCTCAATCGTAACTGCGTGCACTTCGGGTGTTCATAATATCGGACATGCAGCAAGAATGATTGCGTATGGTGATGCCGATGCGATGGTGGCAGGAGGAGCAGAAAAGGCGTCTACTTGTTTGGGTATGGGCGGGTTTTCTGCTGCACGTGCGCTATCAACACGTAATGATGATCCACAATCGGCTAGCCGTCCTTGGGATAAAGACAGAGATGGATTTGTTTTAGGTGATGGTGCAGGCGTTATGGTGCTAGAAGAATATGAACACGCCAAAGCTCGCGGAGCAAAAATATACGCCGAATTAGCAGGCTTTGGGATGAGCGGTGATGCTTTTCATATGACGTCGCCTCCTGCTGATGGTGAAGGAGCCGCAACTGCGATGGAGAATGCCATTAAAGATGCGAACGTTGCCAAGGATAAAGTTGGCTATATCAACGCACATGGCACTTCAACTATGGCTGGTGATTTAGCTGAAACTGCAGCTGTAAAGCGAGTGTTTGGCGATCATGCTAAGGCGTTAGCTGTGAGTTCATCGAAATCCATGACAGGACATCTATTAGGTGCTGCAGGTGCTGTGGAGTCTATATTTACTACGTTAATGTTAAACCACTCCGTTATTACACCAACGATTAATTTAGATAACCCAGATGAAGGCTGTGATTTAGACTATGTCCCGCATGAAGCGCGTGATGCTAAATTAGAGTATGCACTATGTAATTCATTTGGTTTTGGTGGAACTAACGGCTCTATTTTATTCAAAAAGATATAAACATACTTTAAGTTTGATGCGTTCTTTGCGTATCTTACCGTTGAATAATTAGGTAATATTTAAGGTAGAACCTTATACAAGGCCTGATACTGATACATGAGCAGTGTAATTAGTATCAGGCTTTTTTGCATTCGTACTATACCTTCATAGTTAGCGCACTGAATATAATTGGAAGTGAAGATGGAAAAGTGGTGTGAAGATAATACTATTTCAACAACTAACCGCGCCTATCATTTTGGTGACGGCTGTTTTACCACGCTAGCTGTTAGGAACGGAAAGCCTGAACTATGGTCATATCATCTTCAGCGCTTGCAGCACGACTGTGGCAAGCTGCATATTTTATTTAATTTCTTTGAGCCCTTATCTGAACGGGTACGACAACTGAGTAAGGAAATACAGTTTGGTGGGCTAAAAATAATTATTAGTCGGGGAGAGGGCGGCAGAGGCTATTCAGTTAATGCTGTATCCGAACCCATTGTTACTATACACCCATTCGAGATCCCTTCGCATTATTCTGTTTGGCAGCAATCTGGCATAGCCTTGTCGGTTGTTGAATTAACATTGGGTCATGCACCAAGCTTAGCAGGCATTAAGCACTTAAATAGATTAGAACAAGTTTTAATTAAACAAGAGATTGAAAATAAAGGTGATTTTGATGGTGTTGTAAGTGATGTTTATGGCAATATCGTAGAAACAAGCATTGCAAATATTTTTTGGCTTAAAAAAAATCAGTGGTATACACCCGCTTTAACATTTGCCGGGGTAAATGGCGTAATGAAACAATTTATTTGTGACAATATTCCAGCACTCCATGATGTAAAAGAAGTGCTAGAGCCAATAACCACTTTGAGCGATGCTGATGCTGTATTTATTTCTAATTCATTAATGGCTGTAACACCGATCACTGAAATCGGTAGTTATTCATTTAATAAAGAATTAGTACTTCCCATTATTTCTCAGGTTAATGAGTACTTAAGTGATCAAACAGCTTAAATTTTTATTGTTTCTAGTCATAATTTCCATCTTCATGGTAGGAAGTTATACATTTCTTTATTTTCCAAAGCAAACACTGAGTCAATCTGGTTTATTTGAAATAAAGCAAGGTGAAAGCTTTAATCAAGTTTGTCGAAACTTAGTTAAACATCAGCACATATCAGCATGTGGGCCTTTAAAGTGGTATACCAAAATCCATAAAGATCTTCGAAAAATAAAGTTTGGGGTATATAAACTCGAACAAAGCGACACTGTGTTGCAATTACTTACAAAGCTTTCATCAGGTAAGCAATTTATGTTTGCTGTCACATTAGTAGAAGGCAAGACATTAAGGGAATGGTTAGCAACCTTAAAAGATGTACCTCAACTTAAGCATGACTTGCAGGGGCTGAGCTATCAAGGCATTGCTAATAAATTAAATATTGAGAGAGACAATCCTGAAGGGCTTTTTCTTCCTGAAACGTATCGTTTCTCAAAAGGCACTTCTGAAAGTGCAATATTAGAGTTGGCACACAATAGCCTTAACCTTAAGTTGGAAGAATTATGGCAGCGTCGTGCTGAGGACTTACCTTTAACGGATAAATACCAAGCGCTAATACTTGCTTCCATCATTGAAAAAGAAACAGCAGTAGCGAACGAACGCCCCGATATTTCAGCTGTATTTATTAATCGACTCAGAATGAAGATGCGCTTACAAACTGATCCTACCGTTATTTACGGTATTGGAGAAACTTTCAACGGTAATATCACAAAGGCTGATCTTAGGCGTAAAACACCTTACAATACATACCGTATAAAAGGGCTGCCTCCAACTCCAATAGCAATGCCAAGTGAAGCTTCTATTGAAGCTGCGTTAAACCCCTCTAGTGCAGACTATATATATTTTGTAAGCATGGGAAACGGCAAGCACTTTTTTTCTAAAACATTAGCAGAACACAACAAAGCTGTTCGCAAATATCAACTGAGAAACGAAAATTAATGTATTCAGGTAAGTTTATTGTAGTGGAAGGGCTCGAAGGAGCTGGTAAATCAAGCGCTATTAAAGTTATTGAGTCTTTCCTTACTCGTAATGGTAAGCCATTTATTAATACGAGAGAGCCTGGCGGAACGCCGCTTGCAGAAAAATTAAGAGAGTTAGTGATACAAACTTCTGAAGAGTTTTTAACCTCAGAAGCTGAGTTGATGATGATGTATGCAAGCAGAGTACAACTAATTCATAATGTGATTAAGCCACATTTAGAAAAAGGCACTTGGGTAATTGGAGATAGGCATGATCTGTCTTCGCAGGCCTATCAAGGTGGTGGTCGTCAATTATCTACACAATTACTGCAAACCTTGCGTGCAGCGGTTCTAGGTGATTTTAGACCAGACCTAACGTTATATATGGATATAGAACCAAGTATCGGGTTGAGCCGTGCGCGTGGAAGAGGTGAGTTAGACAGAATTGAACAAGAAGACGTGTCATTTTTTGAACGAACTCGTGCCCGTTACTTAGAAATTGCCAAGCAAGACGACTCAATTATTACAATCAATGCTGAACATGATATGAGTACAGTACACCAAAACATTCTTAACCAACTCGAGCAGTGGTTTGAACATAAATGCTAGCACCATGGCTGTTATCTTTCGCAGAACAAGTATTTGAAAACAGAAAAAATGGGCGGCTTCATCATGCGTTGCTATTTTATGGCACCAAAGGTGTTGGCAAAGCACCGCTTAGCCAGCAGATATCAGCACAATTGTTATGCAGCGCAGATTTATATTTAACACCTTGTGGCAATTGCCAGTCGTGTACATTATTTTCGGCAGGTAACCATCCAGATTTACTGATTATTGATGGTGCTGAAAAGTCTATTGGTGTAGATGAAGTACGCGCGATTACAGAGTTCATTAATAAAACATCCCAACTAAAAAACAACAAAGTAGTGCGCATAATTAATGCCGAAAAGATGAGTGAGTCAGCTGCAAATGCCTTACTCAAAAACCTTGAAGAGCCGTCTGCAAAAGTTTATTTAATTTTAACGTCTTCAGATATTAGCCAGCTATCAGCAACAATAACGAGTCGGTGTACCAAACATCGAATTAATATTACTGACAAAGCAAATGCAATTGAGTGGATAAAAAGCCAAGTAAATACAGCCAATTACAATGTAACTGAATTGCTGGCGCTAAGTGGCGATGCACCTTATAAAGTAATAGATTGGGCAGAGCAGGGACGAATTGAACTTATTTATCAGATCATTGAGCATATTAAACATTGGTTGAATGGATCAGAAAGCAATGAAAAGCTCCTAACGTTGCTCGCTCAGTTGCCGGATGGCGTTACCATTCTAATGAACCAATTATCGTTATACTTTTATCAACGTTTGACTGAACAGCATAATCAAACACAAGAGTTAGCGAATGAATCGTGTTATTTTGAATCATTTAGCAGTATTATAGAGCAATGTTTACAGTTTGTTAGAAACGAGCAGCATGCAGTTGGCTTGAATCATAATATGCAGTTGCGGTCCTTGCTTTATAAAATAGAAAGAACGTTATGTCGGGAGTAGAAGTTGGAAGAGATCCCAGTTGATTTTCAAGATTTGAAAGAACTTTACCGATGCTACATGCCATATTTAAAAAATGGCGGCATTTTTATCAAAACACTTAATAATTACTCAATGGGTCAATCTATTGCACTAGATGTGATGCTGCCAGACGCGTTAGAGTCAGAGCGTGTGTCAGGCAAAGTAGCTTGGATCACGCCTAACGGGGCGCAAAATTCGACTCCAGCTGGTGTAGGAATTGGTTTTATCGATGATAAAAATAATGTGAGGGATAAAATTGAAAAGCTGCTTGGCGGCATGCTTAATTCAGACGATCCTACCTATACTATGTAAATAACCCTCGGAAAAATATTGTGTTTATAGATTCTCATTGTCACCTAGATCGTCTTGATTATGATGATTTAGGTACTGATATTGCTGGCGTTATTGAAAATGCCGAACAAGCTGGTGTGTCACATTTTTTGTGTGTATCAGTAACGTTAGATGCTTTCCCTACGATGCTGGAAAAAATCTTACCTTATAAAAATGTATTTGCCTCTTGCGGTGTACACCCATTGGATCATAAAGAAGCATTCAACAGTGAAGAGCTCATCTCGCTTGCACAACACGACAAAGTAGTTGCAGTTGGCGAAACAGGGTTGGATTATTTTTATGCCAAGGAAACACAAAAAATCCAACAAGAAGCATTTGTGCAGCATATTGACGTCGCAAATAAGTTGAATAAGCCTTTAATTATCCATACCCGTGATGCGAGAGCTGATACCATTGCGATGATGCGTGAGCACCAAGCAGATAAATGTGGGGGTGTATTACACTGTTTTACAGAAAGCTGGGACATGGCAAAAGCTGCGTTAGACTTAGGTTTTTATATCTCTATTTCAGGTATTGCCACCTTTAGAAATGCAGCTGAATTAAGAGATGTGGTAAAAAAGATCCCGCTGGATAGGCTGTTAATAGAAACAGACTCGCCGTATTTAGCGCCCGTTCCTCATAGAGGTAAGCAAAACCAGCCTGCATATGTAAAACATGTATGTGAGTTTTTGGCTGATCATTTGAATATTGACTCGCGTGAGTTGGCGAAACAGACTTCAGATAACTTCTTTTCGCTGTTTCCTCTAGCACAGCGATAATGCTATTGGCAGAGCGTAACATGCTTACGCTCTGACTCATTTTTTAACTCTCACCTCTAAAATTTAAGCCTGCTATTCAGATATTTTTACAAACAATCTTTGCTTATTATCAATAATTTCAGTCTAATAGCGTCATGATTTTCTATGAATGAGAGACTGTAGTGGCTAACTCTCCCATTATATGTGGACCTTTTTTAAGACATTGCTCAATTGAATTTATTACGGTTTGGTTTGTAAGTCGTGTAAAGGCAGCTTATGTTCTTGAGTTAATTGATGAGCAAGACGATACTTTTAGTGATCATCAAGAATTTAATAGCATTTCTTTAGGTGAAGAGTTGCATATATGCAACATAAAAATGCATGTACCTAAACCGCTACACAATACGCCTGAATCTAAAACAAGGCAGTTCCATTACCAACTTTATTTACAACAAAATGAGCAATTAGAGTTAATTGATTTTTCGCAGCTTGCTTTTGATAATGACAACCAAGCATTACCTCGGGTAATGGTAAGCAAAAATGTACAGTTGTTATTACATGGCTCTTGTCGTAAACCTCATCATCCTAGTAAAGATACATTTGCTGCCATTGATAACGAGTGCAATGAACGGATTGGAAAAGCACAACGACTCCCTGACTATTTAATAATGTCAGGCGATCAAGTATATGGTGATGATGTAGCAGGGCCCATGCTTGTAGCAATTCATGCCTTGATTAAAAAACTTAAGTTTTATTCGGAAGCGTTACCAGAATCTGCTGAAGTAAGTTTAGATATGTTACTTGATAACCAATATCTGTACGGTAGACACTCGCTATTACCTCATTATGATTTTAAGAAATGGGCGTTCTTTAAAAAGTCTGAGCCTATCATTTCTTCCTTATATCGCCAAAATCATTTAATTACGTTGTCAGAATTTATTGCTTTGTACTTACTCACATGGTCTTCAGCATGCTGGGAATTAATATGGGATGATGTGTGTGATAAGGCGAAAGCGTTACCCAAAAGCTCACAATCACGATATAAATACGAGCTATCCATTATTGAGTCGTTTAAAAATGGCTTAGCCAGTGCACAAAGGGTAATGGCAAACGTCCCCTCAGTAATGATGTTTGACGATCACGATATTACCGATGACTGGAACCTCTCAGCGCAGTGGGAAAGTAGGGTATACGGGCACGCGCTAACTCGACAAGCAATAGCAAACGGATTAGCAGCCTACGCACTGTTTCAAGACTGGGGAAATCAAATTGATCAATTTAACCAAGATTGGTTAGTGCACTTTAAGGCACTCGAAAAGAAAAAAACGCTTACGTTAGCCGAAACATCTGATTTGCTGCTTGATTATGACAAGTGGCACTTTGAATTAAATACTCATCCTACAATTATAATGCTTGATACGCGTACCCATCGCTGGCGTTCAGAAGGGGCACTCAATAACCCATCCGGCTTAATGGATTGGGAAAGTTTATGTGAGTTAGAAGAGCAAATTACCAGCGAAGCTAAGTCAGTGATTATTGTGTCTCCTGCTCCCATACTTGGCGTTAAACTTATTGAAGTTATTCAAAAAGTATTTGCGATGGTAGGTAAAGAGCTGTTAGTGGACGTAGAGAATTGGATGGCTCATCCGGGAACCGCTAAAAAAATATTAAGCATGATGCTTAATACAAAATCACCCGATGAAATTATCGTATTGTCTGGCGACGTACATTATTCATTTTGTTTTTCTGCCAATGAACGATTAAAAAAAGATAACGGAAAAATTTGGCAATTAACGGCAAGTGGCATTAAGAATGAATTCCCAGCTGGCTTATTAAAGGTACTGGACAAGCTGAATCGCTTTTTATATGCAAGAAAGAGCTTTTTCAATTTATTTACCCGTCGAAGAAAGTTAGCAATTAAGCATCATAAAAGTACAGATAAAACTCATAGTAGGCTTTTTGGTACGGCGAATATTGGAATGATACACCTTCATCCAAATGGCACTTTGGCTAACTATACGTTGTTGCAGAATACAGGCGAAAAAACCAGGTTTATATTAGGAAAATAAGTTGAAACAACAGTGTTTTAGCAAATAAAAAGCGCCCAGAACGAATCCTCATTGTTCTGGGCTTAGGGGAATGGCTCATTGTTGAGCCGTGCGCTAACTTTTCTTTCAGCACCTAATATTTAGGGTGAAAACTAGTTAAAGTTTAGCCCACATTTAGAATATTGGTAATTTTTCATTAAAAAATATAAGTCTTATAAATCATAAGGTTACTATGCTTATACAAAATTACTAAGAATTTATTCACAGGTTTATACGTTTTTATGCGCATAAAATATTCTAGCGACCTTGGTATTTATCGACTCACCAGTAAATGATACTGAGATATAAATTATACGAAGATAAAGAGAAGCTTTGCGAAAAGTAAGGCTAGCAACGGAGTAGGGGTTACTATTGATGTGAATGGTAAGGTTATGGGAGAGATGTTTTTAACAGAATCTCATGCCAGTAGGCACTAGCATGAGATTAAAGTATTACACCAAAGTTATTTCAGGTGTTACTTATGGCCTTCAGCGATAATTTCTTTAGCCATTTCATCGGCAACTTCATGTGTAGAAATTTGCTCGTTATCAGAACGCTTAAAAATCTTTAAAAGCGTGTCGTAAATGCCATTTACTTTTGCAGTAGATTTGTCTGCACAGTAACCTTCAGGATCTTGTTCGAATGATACATTGATAATGCCACCCGCATTGATTACGTAATCTGGTGCGTACAAGATACCGTTTTGACGTAGTACTTCACCATGACGAGGTTCAGCAAGTTGGTTGTTTGCACAGCCTGCTACTACTTTCGCTTTTAATTGAGGGATAGTTTCGTCATTGATAGTTGCGCCTAATGCACATGGTGCGTAAATATCTACATCTTGAGCGTATATTTCATCTAAGCCAACTGCAGTTGCGCCAAACTCTGTTATTGCTTTATCAATTGCCGCTTGATTAATATCAGTAACAACTAATTTGGCACCTTCTTTGTGCAAATGCTCGCACAGGTATAAACCAACGCTACCCAGTCCTTGTACAGACACTTTAATGCCTTCAAGCGAATCAGAGCCAAATTTGTGTTTAGCTGCTGCTTTAAGGCCAAGATAAGTACCTAGCGCGGTGAAAGGAGCAGGGTTACCACTTTGACCTTCCAAACCAAACACATAGTCGGTCTCTTGGTTGACGATCATAATATCGCCAGTGGTGATGTTTACATCTTCTGCAGAGTAGTACTTACCGCTAAGAGATTGTAAAAATTGTCCGAACTTGCGGAATAACGCGTCTGACTTGATCGTTTTAGCATCACCAATAATGACTGATTTACCGCCGCCAAATGGTAAGCCTGCGATAGCGTTTTTATACGTCATGCCTTTAGATAAGCGAAGTACATCAACTAGTGCATCATCTTCGTTTGCATAGTTCCACAGTCTACAACCACCAACTGCTGGACCTAAGTTAGTATTATGAATTGCTATGATCGCCTTAAGGCCAGTTTCTTCATCAGAACAGTAAACAACTTGCTCGTGATTGTCGAAATCCACTTTATTAAAAACAGCCACTAATATTTCTCCGAATAAAATGAGGTGATGACAAGTATGTAGCGTATTTCATTATTGTTTAAATCTAACGCTAGATAGTCAAAACACGCCTGATTTTTAGCGCGGGCACTTTAGCACTTCAACTAAAGTATCTCCATCTTTTTCACGAAAAAGTTACTGGTCTTACCACGATTGTAAGATAGCACTTGCGATTTTGAACTCGACAGAATACATTTAGTCATCGATTTAAAGGTACATTATTAAGAGTAGTAAAAATGACAGAATTGAAGGATCAACAAACACAATCTCAAGCGCAAGATGTAGAGCAAAAAAGACAAGAGTGGTTACGCACACATTATCAAAAGGCAAATCAGTACCTTGCATCTAAAGGCGAAATCCCTGAAAGCGTGAAGTTGGCTGAAAGCCGCTATTTAGTGCCTTTTTTAGCTATCTGGAAAATTGCAGATAAAAAGAAGAGAGAGCATTGGGTACTATCTGGTGATTTGCCTACAGACCACATGGACGCGAAGAATGCACCAGATGCAAGAGAAGCATTAAGGTGTTTTGCGTTGAACTGGCAAATGAAAGCACAGCAAATTCTTAATACGGGTACAAAAGACGAAACCCAGCTTAAATACGCTAATATTTTAATTAGCCGTGCTGAAAGTATGTATGAGATGGTTGAAAAGAAAGAGTTGTGGCAACAACAAGCAAACGCTTAATGAATTTGCCTACAATACTTTACTGACACCTTATTAATAGGGCATATCAAGCGTTGCCTTGGTATGCCAGCTTCCATATAAACACTACCCGATGTACGAAAACCTTGCTGTATATAATTCTTTACATCGTCAAGTTCACAATTAACAGAAACCTGTTTGACACCAATTTTTTTAGCAATATCCATCAGCTTCTTTAATACAACTTCAGCAGCATCAGAATCGCGATGAGAGAGTACCACCGCGATCCGGCTAATTTCACCTTTTGGGCTTATTCTACCTGTTGCAATTGGTTTACCACTATCTTCAGTTAACAGCACATGCTCTGAAAGGGTATCGTCGTTATCAAATTCAATGGTCTTAGGAATTCGATACTCACAAACAAATACTTTTTCTCTAACTTCACACAACTGATCATGAGCTTGTTCCCAATTTACATGCTGTATTTTAAAAGTCATGTGCTTAACCTGCGTTCTATAGTGTTTAAACGGTTGCCTGTATATTGGTTACTCCACAAAAAACCATAAGCCTTCATTTAAAAGTGTAGTTAACAGTTCAACGTTTTCCAATTCATTTAATGAACTATTTATCATTTGCGTTGTCACTAGCTCGTTATCAGTTAACGCTTGAATTAAAGGCAGCTGATGTTTATCACATCTAAATAGGAATGATTGCACCGCAAGTACAACTTCATCGTTATCTAGGTAATAACTTATTCTAACACCGCCTGTACGTTTTATGGCAATATCTTGCTGCGCTAGTAGTTGTTGCACTTCATCTGCTTCGTATGCTGGTTCAGGTCTTTCAATGTCAAAATCATATTTTGGCTCAGTAATAAACTTAGCAAACCATTGTTTAAAGAAAGTTGGATCTTCCATGCTTTCCATCATTAAGGCTTGGACTTTTTTGAATACATCATTATCGATATTACCTGGTGATTCAGACACCGTTAACTCTGGATCTTGATAGCGCGTGAGGCCTTTCTCTTGGTCAATTATCAAGTCAACAAAGCTGCTAAGCATATCTTCTTGGTTTGGTGCTCTGAAGCCGATTGAGTAATTCATGCTAGGGATAATTGCGTAGCCTTCGTGCGGACACCCTGGCGGAATATATAAAATGTCACCAGGCTCTAAAATGGCATCGATAACAGGCTCAAACGACCCGACCTGAAGTAAGTCTTGATGAGGTGTATGTTGCTGCATTGCATGGTTTTGTGCACCCACTTTCCAGTGGCGTTTACCTTCACCTTGAACAATAAAAACATCGTATTGATCTAAGTGCGGGCCAACCCCGCCTTTAGGTGTGGAAAAGCTCACCATTAAATCATCAATTCGCCAATTAGGAATAAAACGGAATGGCTCCAATAATTGGGCAGCATGTTCATGCCATTGATCTACCGCTTGCACTAACAAGGTCCAATGCGTGTTGCCATATTGCTCAAAAGTTTCAAATGGCCCATGCTCAACATCCCACTTTGCTTCATTTTTTACGATTCGCGACTCTATAAACTCTTCAGCGGCTAGGCCAGCAAGTTCATCTGGAGAAATAGGATCGTCAAAGTCTTTAAACCCAGACTTAATCAGTAGCGGCTTTTTTTGCCAGTATTCAGATAAAAACTGTTGTGGCGTTAGTGAGTCAAAGCTTAAGTGGTACATAAAAAACACCTGAAAAATAATGTTGATACTTAGGGCAGGCCCTAGTGTAAAATGAGAAACAAAAAAAGGCGAAAGAATTTCTTTCGCCTTAATAAACTACATGTAGAAGCTACTATACTAGTCTAATTGTTCTACTAATTCGATAGCATTGCCAATGTAATTAGCAGGGGTTAATTGTTTTAACGCTTGTTTGGCGTGGTCAGGCATATCTAGGCCGTCAACAAATTCAGCCATAATCGCTTGATTAACACGTTTGCCACGAGTTAGTTCTTTTAGTTTTTCGTACGGCTTTTCAATACCAAAACGGCGCATAACAGTTTGGATTGGCTCTGCTAATAGCTCCCAGTTTTGATCAAGCTCATTTAATAAGCTTTCTTCATTTACCTGTAGCTTGCTGATCCCTTTAAGCGTCGCCTGATAAGCCACTGTTGAGTGCGCTACACCCACACCTAAGTTTCTAAGTACAGTAGAATCAGTTAAGTCGCGCTGCCATCTTGAAATAGGCAGTTTTGTTGCAAGGTGTGCAAAAATCGCATTTGCTAAACCTAAATTACCTTCTGAGTTTTCAAAGTCGATTGGATTTACTTTATGCGGCATCGTTGAAGAGCCGATTTCACCAGCAACCGTTTTTTGTTTGAAATGACCAAGTGCGATATAGCCCCAGATATCGCGATCAAAATCAATTAAGATTGTATTAAAGCGTGCTATGGCATCAAATAGTTCAGCAATATAGTCGTGCGGCTCAATTTGAGTGGTGTACGCATTCCAGCTTAGGCCTAAGCTGGTAACAAACTCTTCTGAATGCTGGTGCCAGTTATGCTCAGGATAAGCAGACAGATGAGCGTTGTAGTTGCCTACTGCACCGTTAATTTTACCAAGTATATCTACGCTGGCAATTTGGCTCCGCTGTTGCTTTAAGCGCGTATACACATTTGCCATTTCTTTACCCAACGTGGTGGGAGACGCTGGCTGGCCATGAGTTCTTGCCATCATTGGAACTGCTTTATGTTCTAACGCTAATGCTTTAATTTCAGCTAAAATTTTGTCGCAATACGGTAAAATCACCGACTCTCTTGCTTCCTTCAGCATTAGGCCGTGCGATAAATTGTTAATGTCTTCTGATGTGCAAGCAAAATGAATAAATTCATTAATCGCATTTAATTCATCGTGGTTGCTTACTTTTTCTTTCAAAAAGTATTCAACTGCTTTTACATCATGATTAGTCGTGCGTTCAATCTCTTTACAACGTGCGGCATCGGCTTCGCTAAAGTTTTCAACAATACTGTTTAATAGAGAGTTAGCGTCATCGCTAAAGGCAGGAACTTCTTTAATAGCAGGTGTGGCAGCAAGTTTTTGTAACCATCTTACTTCTACGGTTACGCGGTATTTGGTTAAACCAAATTCGCTAAATATGGAGCGTAATTCTATTGATTTACTGCCATAACGGCCATCAATCGGAGATATTGCAGTTAAAGCTGAAAGTTCCATGTGTTCTCCTGTATTGAGAGATATGCTTATTTTATAGGGTTAATTTAACTGATTTAGAATTTGTTTCCGCGAAAATAAAATGTGTCGGCGCTTACCGCCTAGTTGTCGCCAAAGTACTGCGGCACGAATGCCTGCTAGCAACAGTGCACGAATTTTATTTTGGTTATGCTTTTGCTGTAACAGAATGGGCTTACCGACCACCTGAATGCGTGCGCCTAAGGGACTAACTTGCTGTGAATAGATATCTGCTAGTGACGCCACGATATTATCATCAGTAATACTAAAGTGAGTAAGTTGACGTTCTACTTGGCTAAGTTTGTCGGCTAACGATTGTAGCGCATTTTTGTTTTTACTCAGCTTGCGCTCAAGTGCCAGTAAACCAACGATATATCTTGTAATTTCAATATCTTTTTGTTTACTGTTGCCAAGTTGCTCTCGAATCAGGTCGTAGCCTTTTTGTAATAAATATTTATTAGGATAAACATCAGCCGGTTTTTCTGGCGTTAATGCTAAAATGCTATTTAGCATCAATGAAAGGCTGTCATCGTCTATTTCGCCAGTGCGGGCTACTTGTTGCACCGATGAAGCGGCAAAGCAAACTGCCGCTAAGGCCATTAACCTATCGTTATTTTGTTGCGCCATAACTAGTGAATAACCTCATTAATTATTCCACCACCCAAACAAAATTCACCGTCATAGAACACGGCCGATTGTCCAGGCGTTACAGAGGATTGAGGCTCATCAAACAAGACGCGTACACAGCCGTCAGTACCCACAACCATAGTGCATGGAATATCTTCTTGACGATAACGTGTTTTTACGGTGCATTTTACTGTGCCAGAAGGACCTGTGCGATCTACCCAATGTAACTGTTCTGCCACTAAGCCATTAGAGAATAGGCGAGGGTGTTTACGGCCTTGCGCTACAATTAAAATATTATTGATAAGATCTTTTTCAACAACATACCAAGGTTCTTCACTAGCATTCGCTAGTCCACCAATTTGTAAGCCTTTACGTTGGCCAATGGTGTGATACATTAGTCCTTCGTGCTTACCAATGACTTCCCCGTCAACATTCTGAATGTCACCAGGCTGTGCAGGTAAATATTGCTGCAAAAAGTCTTTAAATTTGCGCTCGCCAATGAAACAAATGCCCGTGCTGTCTTTTTTGTCGTGTGTGATTAAGCCTTGTTCTTCGGCGATTTTGCGTACTTCTGGTTTTTCTAAACCGCCAACAGGAAACAGGGTTTGTGCAATGTGTTCTTCACCAATGGTATATAAAAAATAACTTTGGTCTTTGTTGTTGTCTAAACCGCGTACCATTTTCCAATGGCCATCAACTTCTTTGCGCTGAACATAGTGACCAGTCGCAATATAATCGGCCCCCAAGGCTTCAGCAGCAAATTCTAAAAACGCTTTAAACTTAATTTCCTTGTTACACATAATATCAGGATTCGGTGTGCGTCCTGCTTTATATTCAGCAAGAAAATATTCAAATACATTATCCCAATACTCGGCTGCAAAATTAACCGTATGAAGTTCAATGCCAAGCTTTTCACATACCGCTTCAGCATCTTTTAGATCTTCAGCAGCAGCGCAGTATTCATCTGTATCGTCTTCTTCCCAATTCTTCATAAACAAGCCTTCTACTTGGTAGCCTTGCTGTTGAAGTAGGTATGCAGAAACGGATGAGTCGACACCACCAGACATGCCGACAATTACTTTTATTTGACTATTATCTTTCATAAAGGATAAATATCTTACTTAAGCCATCGTTTATTGCTATTTACATTACTTGCACCCAATTGATTGAGTAAAAGTAGCAAATGCATAAACGTGAATGGTTACATGGAAATTTAGGGCGCGGATTATATCACGATGATATAAGTCGCTTAAGCTTTTTATTCATGACATAGATGATTTTGACATTTCAACGCAAGCTATATGTGTAAAGTTAATTAAATCTATGGATTGCAGTTAACGGCAACTTTTGTCCTGCTAAGTAATCGTCTATGCATTTTACAACTAGTGGGCTGCGTAAGGGTTTGGCCGATAGCTCTGAGTAGGTTAGCCAATGCGTATTGATTATGTCGCTATCACTTGGACCAAAGCCAGAAGGTTTAAATGCGGGCTCAAAAATAAAACAAAAGCGTAAATAGGTTGTGTTGTTACTTGGCGCTGTGTATTGATACACGCCTAATAAGTAGTCCGGTTGCAGTAAGTAACCTGTTTCTTCTTTTAACTCTCTTGAAACGGCGTCAAGGAGCGATTCGTTATGTTCTAAATGCCCAGCGGGTTGATTAAATACAATATCGCCAGTTTGCTTGTCTTTTTCTTCAACCAATAAATATTTATCTTCAAATTTTACAATTGCTGCAACCGTTGCATTTGGTTTAAACATGCAGGTATCTTCCTAAAAATTAATACACTTTGAATTCGCCATTCGCTATACCATTAAGGGTATATTGACCAATACTATAGCGTATGAGTCGCAGTGTGGGGTGACCGATATGTGCGGTCATGCGTCTAACTTGCCTGTTACGTCCTTCGGTTATTTTAATTGAGAGCCAGGTGGTGGGAATATTTTTTCGTTCACGGATAGGAGGGTTTCGTGGCCATACTATTTCAGGCTCATCAATAATGTTTACTTTAGCCGGCAGCGTTAGCCCATCTTTTAATTCAACACCACTGCGTAGTGCACCTAGGGCATCATCAGTTGGTATGCCTTCTACTTGAACCCAATATTCTTTTTCCGTTTTTTGGCTGGGGTTAGCTAATTTATGTTGAAGCTTGCCGTTATTAGTCAGTAATAGTAAACCTTCACTGTCTTTGTCTAAGCGGCCTGCCGCGTAAACGTTAGGAATATCAATGTAGTCAGCTAATGTGGCGCGTTTCGCATCGTCCGTAAATTGGCTTAATACGTCAAATGGCTTATTAAATAAGACGAGAATTTGCTTTTTAGGTTGCTGGGCTTGAGCAGGCTTCTTGTTGTGAAAAGATCGTTTAGCGTGAGATTTCCCTTCTTTATCAGTTGCTTTATATGTGCTCTTTCGTTGGCGTGATGTCACGAATTGTTTCCCATTTATATAAACCTAATCTTTTAGTCGAGTATTTTAAAGCGTAATGAATTTAGTTACTATGTCGCGCTGATAATAAATTTGGGTTTTATACTGCTATTACACAAACGCTATTACATTAACGGCGAATGTGGTTCGTACTGATTAAACCCAAGCCAAAGCAAACATGCCTAAATATTTTTCTGGGTAATATTGTAACTAAGTTAGGAAAACATATGTCAACTGATACTTCGAAGATCATTTATACCATCACTGATGAAGCGCCTGCGTTGGCGACTCATTCGTTCCTTCCTATTGTAAAAGCATATACATCGCCATGCGGTATTGACGTGGAAACGCGTGATATCTCGTTAGCTGGCCGTATTATTGCGAGCTTTCCTAAGTATTTAGAAAAAGAACAACGCATTAGTGATGATTTAGCTGAGTTAGGTGAATTAGCAAAAACACCTGAAGCGAATATCATTAAATTACCTAACATCAGTGCTTCTATTCCTCAATTAATTGCTACGATTAAAGAGCTTCAAGCAAAAGGTTACAACTTACCTAATTACCCTGAAGAGCCGCAAAACGAAGCGGAAGAATCAATTAAGCGTACGTACGACAAAATTAAAGGTAGTGCAGTAAACCCTGTATTACGTGAAGGTAACTCAGACCGCCGTGCACCAGTACCAGTAAAACAATATGCACGTAAGAATCCGCATTCTATGGGCGCATGGGCGAGTGACTCAAAGTCACACGTTGCGAGTATGTCTGAAGGTGATTTCTACGGTAGTGAACAATCTCACACTGTGGCAGAAGAAACGCAAGTTTCAATTGAATTTACAAACACGGCTGGTGCAACAAAAGTGTTAAAAGAGCACCTTAACCTGCAAAAAGGTGAAATTGTTGATGCATCAGTAATGAGCAAGTCAAAACTTGTGAGCTTTTTAGAAGCGCAAGTTGAAGATGCGAAAAAACAAGATGTGTTATTTTCATTACATATGAAAGCAACAATGATGAAAGTGTCGGATCCTATTATTTTCGGTCACGCTGTTAAGGTGTTCTATAAAGATGTATTTGAAAAACACGCAGCCGTTTTTGAACAACTAGGTGTAGATACTAATAACGGTATTGGTGATGTGTACAGCAAGCTTGACCGTTTACCAGAAGATAAAAAAGCAGAGATTGAAGCTGATTTAGCCGCGGTATACGACGCTCGTCCAGCAATGGCAATGGTGGATTCAGATAAAGGTATTACTAATTTACATGTACCTAGTGACATCATCATTGATGCTTCAATGCCTGCAATGATTAGAACATCTGGTCAAATGTGGGGTCCAGATGGAAAACAAAAAGATACTAAAGCAGTAATTCCAGACCGCTGTTATTCAGGCGTATACCAAGCAACGATCGATTTTTGTAAGAAAAACGGTGCGTTTGATCCTGCAACGATGGGTACAGTACCCAATGTTGGTTTAATGGCGCAAAAAGCAGAAGAGTACGGTTCACACGATAAAACGTTTGAAATGCCTGAAGCGGGCACTATTAAAGTGATCAATGCTAATGGCGACGTATTACTTCAGCACGATGTTGAGCAAGGTGATATTTGGAGAATGTGTCAGGTTAAAGACGCGCCAATTCAAGACTGGGTGAAACTAGCTGTTAATCGTGCTCGTGCGACAGGCGCACCAGCTGTATTCTGGTTAGACGAAAACCGTGCTCATGATGCTCAACTCATTGCTAAAGTTAATGAATACTTACCAACACATGATACAGATGGTTTAGATATTCGTATTATGGCACCTGTTCAAGCGACTGAATTTTCATTAGCGCGTATGAAAGAAGGCCAAGATACGATATCGGTAACGGGTAACGTACTTCGTGACTATTTAACAGATTTATTCCCAATTCTTGAGTTGGGCACAAGTGCTAAAATGCTATCTATTGTTCCACTAATGAATGGCGGTGGTTTGTTTGAGACTGGTGCTGGTGGCTCTGCGCCGAAGCATGTTCAACAGTTTGAAAAAGAAAACCACTTACGTTGGGATTCATTAGGTGAGTTTTTAGCGTTAGCTGCGTCTTTAGAGCATTACAGCAATGTAACAGGTAATGGTAAAGCTAAAATCTTAGCTGACACGCTTGACCAAGCAACGGCTAAGTTCTTAGAAAACAATAAGTCGCCTTCTCGTAAAGTAAAAGAGCTTGATAACCGTGGTAGCCATTTCTACCTAGCAATGTATTGGGCACAAGCACTTGCTGAGCAAGAGCAAGATTTAGACTTAAAAATGAACTTCTATAGTGTTGCTAAAGCATTCGCTAAAAACGAAGAGAAGATTGTTGATGAGTTAAATTCTGCGCAAGGTATTGCAATGGATATTGGTGGTTACTACAAGCCAGACAATGCACTAGCAGATGCTGCGATGCGTCCTAGTCAAACATTGAACTTTATCTTATCAATTCTACTTTAAGAATAAATTTCCTATCGTTAAGGCTAAGCATATGCTTAGCCTTTTTATATAACAGTCTCTTCTTCAATTTCACTACTGTCTTATCTTTTCTTGCAGTGCATGTTGATATAGCCACTATAGCTAACATGAATATAGCAAGCCAAAATATCTGTGTTACTTTTAAGTAAAGCAATTTCCCAGCTTCGTGATCTATCTATTTAGACGTGTTGTTAAGTGGCTAATTTAAGCAGCTATACCAACGAAAATTGGGTACGCCTCAAAAAAACGGTATAGCTATACGTAATTTTGCTACTTGGTTGTTTCAGCTCGCTAAAATCCACACTAAAGGAGAATTAACGATGACAAGTAAAGTTACCATTCCTGAAAATGGACAAGCCATTACCTACGAAAACGGCAAACTGAACGTGCCAAACAATCCAATTATTCCTTATATTGAAGGGGATGGAATTGGTATTGATGTAACCCCACCAATGATAAAAGTCGTCAATGCCGCCGTTGAAAAAGCTTATGGCCAAAGCAAAAAGCTTGAATGGATGGAAGTGTATGCTGGTGAAAAAGCCACTCAACACTATAACTCTGACACTTGGCTACCAGACGAAACAGTAGAACTTTTCAAAAAATACAAAGTAGGTATTAAAGGGCCTCTTACCACGCCAGTTGGTGGTGGTATTCGCTCGCTTAACGTTGCATTACGCCAAATTTTAGATCTTTACGTTTGCCAACGTCCAGTGCAATGGTTCACTGGTGTACCGAGTCCCGTTAAAAAGCCATGCGAAGTTGATATGGTGATTTTCAGGGAAAACTCTGAAGATATTTATGCTGGTATTGAGTTTCAAGCGGGCACGGATGACGCTGAAAAAGTGATTAACTTCCTAAAAGAAGAAATGGGCATTAATAAAATCCGTTTTTCTGAAAATTGTGGAATCGGGGTGAAGCCAGTATCAGAAGAAGGAACAAAAAGGTTAGTAAGAAAAGCGATTCAATATGCCATAGACAATAACCGTGAGTCGGTTACCTTTGTTCATAAAGGTAATATTATGAAATACACCGAAGGCGCGTTTAAAGACTGGGGATATCAGCTTGCTCGCGAAGAGTTTGGTGCTGACTTGCTTGATGGTGGGCCATGGTGCTCAATAACCAATCCTAAAACTGGTCAAGAAATTATTATTAAAGATGTGATTGCAGACGCTATGTTGCAACAAGTGCTACTTAGGCCCGCTGAATACAGTGTTATTGCTACATTAAACCTAAATGGTGATTATTTGTCAGATGCGCTTGCCGCTCAGGTCGGTGGGATTGGCATTGCACCAGGTGCTAATTTAAATGATGAAGTAGCAATATTTGAAGCGACGCATGGCACAGCACCTAAATACGCAGGGCAAAACAAAGTAAATCCGGGGTCAGTAATACTGTCGGCTGAAATGATGCTTCGCCATATAGGCTGGACAGAAGCAGCTGACTTAGTACTAAACGGAATGTCGGGCGCGATTAGTGCAAAGACGGTAACTTATGACTTTGAGCGTTTAATGGAAGGCGCTAAATTAGTCACCTGTTCGCAGTTTGGCGACGAAATAATAAAACATATGAACTAATCTTTATTAATGCACGATGGAGAAATAGCAAAGAATATTTCTCCATCGTTACTTTAATGGCTTAATAAGCCTTAAACAATGGAGATTAAAATGTCAGTAAAAGCAAAAGTATTATTAGTTGGTTGGGAGCCTGATGCAGTGGATTATAGTAAGTGGCCGGGTTTAACACCTCAAAAATTAAGAGCCGCGTTAGAAGGCGATAAAGATAAAATGAACGCGATGGGGTATGAAGCAAAGCTAGGGTTGATCACTGGTGAAGACGCGGCGACTGATGATTTGTCAGGCTTTTTATCAGAGAATGATTATGACTGTGTTTTAATTGGTGCGGGGGTACGCACCATTGACGAATATCTTTTGCTTTTTGAAAAGCTGATAAATACGATTCACAGTCAAGCTCCAAACGCTAAAATTTGCTTTAATACAGGCCCTTTTGATTCTGTCGACGCAGTACAAAGGTGGGTTTAGTTAATGACTAGGGTAGTGACTACAGTTGTTTTTTAACCCTGAAAGCCTTATTTTTGTATCGCTGCCCATTTTTATATCAAACGGTATATTAATCTAATAGCGAAGAAACTTGTGCTGAAGGAGGAATAATTCATGGAAAACACGTTAATTGCATTGGGGCTGCTGCAAGTAAGAGAGCTAGGCAGGTCAATGAGTCAATCAAGAACACTTTGCCTAGTGGTGTTATTTGGCATTCTGCTTTTCGGCGGGTTGATATTGTTTTTGATGTACATGGCAGGTTTACAAAAGTAATTTTAAGCCTGATGAACCTAGTATAAAAAGAGCAGACGCTTCATTTTCTTTTTTGTTTAAATTAAAAAAATCGTGTCGATTATTGGGCATTTCTCAATTGTGAGGGATATAAAATATCCTGCAGCAACAAATAATCTTTAAAGGCCAGTGCACCTTTATCCCTAACATAAAATAATTTCATTTTTATTAAAAAATACTTCTGATTAAATATCATTCAATTTTAATACATTAGAAGAAGTCAATTAAAATAGTACATTTTTTGATTTGATCTTGGTGAATACTCAATCTATTTAATATATGGGGCTTAGTAAAAGCCTCTAAGAATAACAAAATAATCTGAGGAAAATGCCTATGAAAAGACAAAAACGTGATCGTTCTGAAAGAGCACATTCTCAAGGATATAAAGCTGGACTCAGTGGTAAGCACAAAGATGCATGCCCATACCAAAACTTAGAAACGCGGATGAATTGGCTAGGAGGTTGGCGAGAAGCTAACCAAGATCGAAGTTTGGGGTTATTCAAATAACTAAATAAAAAAGTGACAAAGATTTGTTGGAGGAAGCCCCTTATTTCAAGGGGCTTTTAACGTTTTTCTAGGTCGAAACCTTTTAGCTTAGAACTGGCTAGTATCTTGGAAAAGGCCAACCTTTAAATCTTTAGCTACATAAATTTCTTTGCCGTCAACTTCTACACTACCGTCGGCTAAACCCATAAATAGTTTGCGCTTAATAACACGTTTAAAGTTGATTTTATAAGTCACTTTCTTTGCAGTAGGTAGTATTTGACCAGTAAATTTAACTTCACCTACACCTAATGCTCTGCCTTTGCCAGGCCCGCCACTCCAACCAAGAAAAAAACCAACGAGTTGCCACATAGCGTCTAAACCCAAGCAGCCTGGCATAACCGGATCTTCTTTAAAGTGGCAGTCAAAAAACCACAAATCTGGATGAATATCTAATTCAGCAATTACATAGCCTTTGCCAAATTCACCAC
The DNA here is from genome assembly GCF_016469335.1 of Flocculibacter collagenilyticus. Lineage (NCBI taxonomy): Bacteria > Pseudomonadati > Pseudomonadota > Gammaproteobacteria > Alteromonadales > Pseudoalteromonadaceae > Flocculibacter > Flocculibacter collagenilyticus. The sequence goes on along the minus strand of NZ_CP059888.1, from coordinate 2,197,700 downwards.
CTTCTTCAGAAATTTCAACAATGCGATCCATCATTAGCATATTATCTGATGGTAGGCGGCTGTTACCTGGTCCAAATAGTTCACCATTACCACAAGCGATTAAGTCTTCTTTTTCGTAACTGCTTTTTTGTTCCATATTATTGGTCTCGAGGTCTCGTCTAAAATTTTAGTGGGCATAATTTAGCGTACACGTGTACGCCAAACAACTCCGAACAGTGAATTTTTTTATTAATTTTAGTTGTTAACAATATTCAGCTGTTCATAACTTAATTAGATTGTGCCTATTACTTGACTGTTTGAATAGTTTCTTGTTTAGTTTATTAAAATAATAAAAAAAAGAATAAATGTTATGGCACTAACACCTGCACAAAAACAAAAACGTTATCGTGATAAACAAAAAGGGGCGGGCAAAAAAGAGATTAGGGCGTACTTGTCGCCTGACGCGATTACCTGCTATGAAGATGTGCGTGAGCTCAGTGGTTGGGATGACTCCACGTTAGTCAGTAATGCAATTCGATTAATGTATGCGGCTAAGGCCTGCGGACAGGTTCAGTTACTTAATAATTGGTTAACTGAGCATAAAAAATAGCGGTTTAGCACGGTACACGGGTGGGTTTTGTGCGATGAGTGCAATATAATGTCGACATTAACGATTGTTTATTAATTTAGGTCACTTACTTTATGATTTTGTTTGTTGAAGATTTAACTGTCATCGATTTTTCTTATTTATGCCAGCAACGCGGTATGTTAGGTGAAAGTTGGATTGTTGATATTGAACTTGAAGGTGGCTTAGACGAGCAAAACATGGTGCTCGATTTTGGTAAAGTAAAAAAACAAATTAAAAATGTGATTGATGATACGGTTGATCATAAGCTCGCAATTCCTACTCAGTATGCTGGCTTTGAGCTGATAAATAACGGCCAAATGCAACAAGTTTATTTTGAATCACAAAAACATGGCATGATTGGACTAAGCTGTCCAAAAGATGCTTACGCGCTAATTGATGTGCCTGTTATTTCTAAAGACACCATCATTGATTACTTAAAAACTGTGCTTGAGCCTATTCTCCCTAGTAACGTGAAAAAGCTAACGCTTAACCTGCGTGAAGAAGTGATTAACGGATTTCATTATCAGTACAGCCATGGTTTAAAGAAACACGATGGTAATTGCCAGCGTATTGCGCATGGTCATCGTTCAAAAATTATGATTTTTGAAAATAGCTTGTTGTCTCCACGACTTAATAAATATTGGGCTAACCGTTGGGAAGATATTTATTTAGGTTCAGAAGAAGATTTGGTGGCAGAAAGTGAAAGTGCTTTAGATTTAGCTAAGTTTAGCAACACTGTGCATTGCTTTAAATATAATGCCATGCAAGGTGAATTTGAGTTAGTTATTGCAAAAGAGCACTGCGAAATTACTGACTGCGATACTACTGTTGAGTGTTTAGCACAATACATAGCAAACGACCTAAAACAACAAGATCCTGAAAGTGATTATAAAGTTAGGGCTTTTGAAGGGGTAGGTAAAGGTGCGATTGCTTATGCTTAATCAGCCTTTAATCCATCGTGCATTATGGCTAAGTATAATACTTAGCCTTTTTACATTTTTGATTAAACCCGTATTTGCTATTGAGTTATCGTTATCCGGAGATTACACCCAAGGGGGATTAATCATTGGCAAAACCGACGAAGGTAATACCGTTACATTTAATGGGCAACAATTGCAAATGTCTGCTAAAGGTGATTTTATTTTTGGCTTTGGTCGTGACGATAAGCTAGAGCATGTATTGGAAATTACGAACAGCGATAAAAAATCAGTTAAACATATGATTAATATTGCTAAGCGTGATTATAAAATTCAACGTATCGAAGGGGTTGCAAAAAAATACGTTAGCCCTCCACCAGAAGTACTTAGCAGAATTAAGCAAGACAATATTCAAATAGCCAATGCAAGAGCGGTGAGATCTGACCGGCTTGATTTTTTATCACCCATGTTAAAGCCTGTTAAAGGGCCTATCTCTGGTGTTTATGGAAGCCAGCGGTATTTTAATGGTGAACCTAAGCGCCCGCATTATGGATTAGATATAGCAGCTAAAACGGGCACACCAGTTGCGGCACCATTAGCTGGAAAAGTAACGTTAGCACATGCTGATATGTATTATTCTGGTGGCACTATTATTATCGACCATGGCTTAGGACTAACGTCAACCTACATACACCTGAGTGCGGTTGATGTAATGGAAAACCAAGAAATAAAGCAAGGGCAGGTTATTGGCAAAGTGGGTGCCACAGGCCGTGTTACAGGCCCGCATTTAGATTGGCGTTTTAACTGGTTAGATAAACGGCTCGACCCTGCATTATTAATGAATTAGGCCACCAAACGAAAATATTGCTAGGCCATTGTGGGATAATCGACATAACCTTCAGGGCCAGCGGTATAAATAGTGTTTTCATTTAATACATTTAACGGTGCGCTTGTTTTAAAGCGTGCCACCAAATCTGGGTTTGCAATAAATGGCCTACCGAATGATATTGCATCTACTCCACCTTCTATTATTGACTTATTCGCTTCAGAATAGTCATAACCCATATTTGAAATAAGGTTGCCTGAATAGTGCTCTAGCGCCGCGGTTAATATATCTGCCGTTTCAAGTGATAAAAAATCGCTTCGCATTAAGTGTAAATAAGCCAGATTGTATTTGCTTAGCTTTTTAGCGAGCCAAACCGTTAATGCTAGTGGGTCACTGTCATGCATACTATTGAAGCTATTGCTCGGTGATAAACGAATACCGACTTTGTCACTACCCCATATCGAGATAACTTTATCTAAAATGTTGGTTACGATGCGCGCCCTGTTTTCAATACTTCCACCATATAAATCGTTGCGTTTATTACTGCCATCTCTTAAGAAGGTGTCAAGCAGATAGCCGTTCGCCGCATGAACTTCCACGCCGTCGAACCCTGCGAGTTTTGCATTAATTGCTGCTTGTTCAAAACTAGACTCTACCTCCAAAATCTCTTCAACAGTGAGTGCTCGTGGGGTCGTGTACTCTTGTTCACCAAACGGTGTTCTGGCTTTCTCATTGGTAATTGGGATTGCACTAGGTGCGACGGGAGCTTTTCCATCGTTAAGTAAGGGATGGCATGTTCTGCCACCGTGCCATAATTGCATAACAATTTTGCCACCTTCTTTATGAACAGCATCAGTGATTTTTCTCCAACCTACGATTTGTTCATCTGAGTAAATACCCGGTTCATTGATGAATGCAGAGTGGCCTTGTTGTACCATTGTCGCTTCTGTGATGATCAACCCAGCTGTCGCTCTTTGCTGATAATACGTCTGCATTAAATTATTTGGTAGATGTTTGTCGTCCGCTCGCGAACGGGCTAATGGCGCCATAATTATGCGGTTATTAAGCGAAATACCTCCTAAATTGATAGGTGAAAAAAGAGGCTGTTTTTCGTTAGTTCTAGTGAGGGATGACATAGCTTTTCCTGCAGTGTGGGTTGAACAGACTTCAATTATTTATGGATAACGTTGAATGATTGAATAACGCTGAAAAAATGGAGAGTGAGACTCTCCATGATTTGCAGGTGTAAACGCTTGTCCTACCAAGGCTGGCTTTCTTCCATGTGGTAAAAACCACCTGTTGACGCACCTTCATCAAGCAGAGCTAATTGAACAATGGTTTTTGCGCCATCTTCAACAACCATAGGTGCATGCTCAGTACCTAAGTCTGTTTTTACCCAACCCGGATGTGCACTGTTAACTTTAATATTAGTGCCTGCTAATGCTTGGCTAAGCGTAATCGTAAATAAGTTAAGTGCAGCTTTTGAAGCATTGTATGCAAACGGTTTCACAGGTGCCCAATCAGAGTTAGTGTCGGCATTTACTGCTAATGAGCCAAGTATGCTGCTCACATTAACGATGCGGCCTTGTTCGCTCTTTTTAATAAGTGGCAGTAATTTTTGAGTTAAGGCAATTTGACCAAATAAATTTACGTCAAATGTTGTTTTAAGCTCATCCAAAGAAACGCTTTCACTGTTGTTTTGCACCCAGTCACCTTCAATAACAATGCCTGCATTATTAACAAGAATGTCTAAGTGGCCGTATTTAGTTGCAATATAGTCTGCTACAGCATCAATATCTTGTTGATTTGTAATATCAAGCTTTACTAAATCTTCAGGTGCATTTTCACCTTTCCAATTAGCAATAATGCCATTTAGTTGGCTAGTGTCGCGTCCGGCAAGGATAACTTTAATACCTTGAGCAGATAATTGTTTAGCTGTTTCAAGACCTAAACCGCGATTTGAACCAGTAATTAAAGCGATAGATTGTGTTGACATAGTTATTCTCCTGAATATTGAGTTGTCGAAAAAACAAGGTCATTCTATTATGTCTATAAATGCAAACAATTAGGCTTATGGAAAATGTATGTTCGTGAATTTGAAACAATAGATATGCGTACACTGCTAATATTCGTGACAGTGTGTGACACACTCAATATTACTAAAAGCGCGGAATCTATGGGGTTACCGAAGTCCACAGTCAGTAAAGAAATTTCAAAACTTGAAGCACATTTGAATGCGCAACTACTTGAGCGGTCAACAAGAAAAATTACAGTAACAGAGTCAGGTGACGTAGCTTGTGCGAAGGCACGGCAGTTGCTTAGTGACTTTAAAGCCCTCAAAGATGATATTCATATTATGGAAGATCAGGTTCAGGGTACTTTGCGCATTTCGGCTCCACCCGCGCTAGGTGAGTTTATTTCTAAGTCAGTTATTCCTCAGTTCTTAGCGCAATTTCCTAGGGTCACCATTGCATTAAAGCTGTCGTATTCATTTGAAGACTTGTTTAATGAAGGTATTGATCTGGCATTTCGTGTAGGACAAATAAGGGATGATAGATTAATCGCTCGTCAGTTAGGTGAGTCAACCAGAGTGTTAGTTGCGAGTCCCGAGTATATTTCAAATCATGCCAGCATTTTGGATCCAAATGATCTAATACACCATAACTGTATTCGTTTTCAATATAATCACTCAGATACCGAATGGAGCTTTGTGAGTACTGAAGATATGAGAGTAGTAAGCGTGAACGGCAACTTTTTTTGCGCGAATGTTCAAGCACTGAAGCAAGCTGCTATTCAGGCTGTTGGGATTGCACAGTTACCCATTAATAATATTCAAGATGAATTGAATAGCGGGAGTTTAGTACGCATTTTGCCAAGTTGGCATGTTCCGCCAATGGCAATTAATGCGGTTTATCGACTAGGGTTGAACAAACCTAAAAAGCTTCAGGCTTTTTTGGATTATTTATTTAGTAATCAAGCGCTGTTTGAGCTAGGGGTTTAAGAACGAGACGTTTACTATTTGAAGAATAATAAAAAAGCCCAGTATGATTATTTAATACCGGGCTATAAACTTAATTACACTGATTTATAAACACGCAGTTAGTAAGACCAATTAGAGGTTACACCTGAGTAAGTAGAATAGGCGTGAACCCCAACATGCCATGTACCTGCGGCTGGGTTGTTAATGGTACAGGTTTCTTCATTGCCACTTTTCCATGGGCGACAAACATAAGTACCAGACGACGTGGTAGGTGCAGAAGAACGGTTTAAGTATAAATCTGCGTCACCGCTACCGCCAGTAATGGTTACTTCAAGCTTGCTTGACCCTGCTGGAACATCAATAGTATATCGGCTCCAATTGTTCTGACTTGCCGAAAGGTTAGTTTCGCTGCCAGAACTGCCAGACGATCCTTCTGTATAAGCACCTGTTAAGCTAACACCACTAAATGTAGAGTAAGCGTTAAGTAACACATAGTATGTGCCATTTTGTGCCGAAGAAAATGAACAGCTTTCAGAGTTGCCATTTGTCCATGAACGACAGTCGTAATTAGAGGTGGTAGGTTGTGAGCCAAATTTAACATACATGTCCATATCGCCAGAGCCACCAGAAGAGTTAAATTGCACACTGGTTGCTGTAGACGGTACATCTAGCTCATACTTTATTGTGCTACCTTTGCTTGCTGAAAGGTTATTAACAGGAACGCCGTTTTCAAGCTTATTTCCAACAACAACGCCGCCTCTAAAAGCTGCCATTTCTGCTGCTGTATTGTTTAGTACGCGAGTGTTGTCGCTGCTTGACGCTGTACCTGTCGCTCTGCCTTGATGCGTTCTATTAGGATTTGACCAAAATAATTGGCGAGTACAACCAGAACTACAGTTATATGCCATTACCGTACGCCACTGCTGATTAGGGTCTTGGTAGCCATGACCATAGGCAAAAGGAGATGACGTAGGATCGTTTGCTGGGTCGTGACGCGCACCTTGAAGGTGGCCTAATTCGTGACCAAACGAGTAGTAACCAGTTGCACAGTCGTAATCCACAATTGCAAAGGCGCTGCTTGCGTTTGCGTAAATAGCATCAGCTTGACCGCAATAACCATTTACGTCGTTTACTAACACCACCATGTCAGCGCCGTATTGATCGCGCAGTGAGTGCACTTCATCCATGTAACCATCACTGGTGCCTGCTAAGCGGCTAAGATCGGTTGCTGAATTGCTTGCTTCGCTATAGTTCACTTGATATGAATGTACTAGTGCTACACTAGCATTAACACCGCTGGTAGAATAACCATTGTTTGTTTCGGTAATCGCTAAGTCAATTAATGCGTTAATGCCGCCTGACTGACTTGCAGCTGATGAGGTGTAAGCCACTAATACGTTAATAACAGGGTTTGCTTGTGTAGAAACATCGGGTAGGTTTTTACTTAGTGGACGACTGTCAGGATCTACATAACCGTCATGGTGATCTTGCGGCATTTTAGATTCGTTAATTTCTTCTACACGATGAATGTTATTTTCTGTAGGGCGAATACGGTAAAGTTTTCCATCGTAACGTACAGTACCCGTAATTTTCCCGTTGTTTTCAACTAAAATTGCCGAGTTCTGTTGGCGTTTAAGCACATCAGATATTCTGCTACCTAAAGAAGCATTCTCTAAAGCAGTGCCTTGCCAAATAAATGAACCAGACTTACTTTTACTCGTTTTTGTTTTAGTGAACTTAATTTTAAGCTTTTGGTTAAGCTGAATGTCTAGTGCTGCTGTGGATGAATCCAGCGCACCTTTATTCAAATTAAAATTACTAACGGATTCAATAAAGTCTTTTTTTATAAGACTATTCTTTAATTGTGCACTTGATGCTTCACCTGCAAATAGGTCTGTTGCTGCATGAGCAGGCAAACCTAATGCAAGTAATGCAGCACTTAAAAGACTAAGTTTTACTTTTTTCATTTTTATTTTCCTTCCAAAAAATCAAAGAAATACACACCACGTATATTGTGGAGTAGGTATTAACGTTTGATTGTTGTTTTAAAAATGAGTAATGCTCTATTTGTATTCAACTTTCGTTAGCTTTTTTATATTTTCGAAAGCATTTAATTATTTTTAAGCATTACTTATGTAGTTGCTTGTTATAAGAAAAAATAACAAGCTTTATAAACATAAACCCTATATTGAAAAAAGGTTAGAAAATAGATGAAAAAAATATGACAACAGCTAGGGCGTGTTGACCTTTCGAGGTCATTTTTGCAGCAGTTTGTTTGTCATTTATACAAGACAGAGCAGGTAAAGTGTGGTTATTCCACACGCAACTGCGATAACGCAGTATAAATGGCAAACAAGCGCTGCCTTTGGGTTCATCTAAACGTTTCTTGCTCTTTGTTGTGACGCGCTTACTTGGAATAACCAAGCGACACTTGTCACGCCGCGATCAAAAAACGTTTAGATTGAACAAAATTCGACCTAGAAAGGTCAACACGCCCTAGTATAGGTACAATTTTACTATGTTATTTATGCCGTTAATTTTAAATTAAAATAAGAAAGTATTACTCAGCTAATGAACAGCTTCTTTTCGTCATATAAAAGTTTGGTATAAATTAAATTTGTTATTAAGGATATATCTTCATGAAAATACTCACTTCTACTTTATTGTTAGTAGCAGGATTAGTTTTACCTTTGAACGCATTAGCGACAGATGAGCATCAGTATGACTCCCATACAGAGCAATATATTCAATCAGTTTATTGGCTATCTAAGCAGGGTGAGGGCGCTGTCGTTTATGCTAGGCATCAGGGCGCTACAACACTTAAACAAAAAATCGATAATGCCATTTTACTAGGGCGGTCTGTAAATCCGGCCAAAGCTGAATACGACCATTCAGACGAGCTTTTACTTATGATGCCAAGTTTAAATACTAAGCTGCATGTTTATTTGGTTGGTGATGGTATTATTTTTAATAAGAAAAAATACGTGATGGCTTCTTCAGATATTCAGAAGCTTAGAAAAATGAATCACTATAGAGTTGAGAAAGGGGATAGTATCTCTTCAAAACAGTTGTTATTAGCAAAGCAGCGTTTTGGCTTACCTCAGTAAAAGTATTCGTTTTAATAATGAGCGATATAAAAAACTCCGCATTAAAGCGGAGTTTTTTGAATGTTACTTATGTAAGTGTTGAAGCGAACTATATTTCGTAAGGTTCTATTTTATAGCCTAGTGCTTCTAATTTAGGTTTAAGTGTTTTAGCGTCACCAACAACAACCATAAACATAGAGTCAATATTTAAGTGCTTCTTAGCAAGCGCGTTAATTTCTTCTTTAGTGATTGTGTCTACTATTTCAGAGCGCTGCTTCACAAAGTCAGGCTTTAAGTCATATTCAAGAATTTGTGCTAAGAAGCCAAGCTTTGCTCTAGGTGTTTCATATTCAAGCGCATCACTTTGATTAATGGCATTGCGCATGAAGGCAAGCTCTTCATCAGTAATCCCTTCGCTTTGGTAGCGTGTTATTTCGTCAATAAATTCAATCAGTGATTTATCCGTCACATCAGCACGCACTTCAGCGGAAGCGATGTAAGCACCTTCATACTGATCGCCAGTAAAGTATGAACGAGCACCATAGGTGTACCCTTTATCTTCACGCAAATTTAAGTTAATGCGACTGTTAAATGCACCACCTAATGCAAAGTTCATTAACCCAGCTTTAAAGTATTCACCAGCAATGTCTTTAGTTAAGCTGCGTTTACCTATGCGGATAGCAGATTGTGCGGCATTATCTTTGTTAACTAAGTAGATTACTTTTGTTGGCTGAGTTTGTTCAGACAACGTTACCGTTAGCTCTGGGCCTTTACCTGCCCATTTAGTAAACGGCGTTAAGCTAGCCAGCAGTTCTTCTTTATTTAAATTAGAAACAGTAATAAGTTGCCCGTTGGTAGGTTTAAAATGCGTTTTGTAAAACTTAACAACATCTTCTACTTTGATATTAGCAACCGACGCTTCAGTACCAGACGAAGGAAGACCTTTTAAGGCACCTTTTTGAAGTAGTTGATTAAACGCGGTGCGCGCCAAATAACCAGCATCTTTTTTACCGTTTTTGATGCCTTCAATCGTGTTGTTTTTAACACGAGCAAAGTCCATTGGTAAAAAAGCAGGCTTCATTAGCTTTTCATTCACTAACATCAAAGTTTGCGTTAGGTTTTTTGAAAGCGCATTAACAGAAACGTTAATGTATTTTCCAGATGCATAAACCGATACACGACTACCTAACAGCTGTAGTGCTTTAGACATGTCTTCAGCTGAGCGCTCGGTAGTAGACTCATTTAGCATTGCGGCCAAAATGCTTGATAAACCTCTAAGTTCCTGTGTTTCGTACAAGTGCCCAGCAGGGATCTTGAAAAGTAGTGAAGTTGTTGGTGTTTCTAAGCTTTGCGTGCCTAGTACGGTAATGCCGTTCGCTAACTCATCTCTCCACATTTTTGGTACATCAACAGGCTTATTAGCTTTAGCAATTGGCATTTTACTGCGGTCGAAATTATCTTGTGCTGTTCTAACTTGTAAGCTTTCAGCTGTGGTTGCTTCTGATTCAGGAATATTGCGCGCAGGTGGCGTAAAGTTATCTTTTTTCGCAACAGCGGCTAACTGACCTTTTGGCACCACACTCATGATTACAGCATGTTTATCTTTAATGTAAGTGTTGTACACGCGCATGATGTCTGCTTTGGTCACGTTGGCATAACGCTTAATATCTTCTTCAATATAGTTAGGGTTTCCAGTGAAAGTTTGATTAGCAGCAAGCTGGCTAACTTTTCCACTTACACTCTGCAGGCCAAAGATAAAGTTAGCCTCCATTTTTGCTTTTGCTTTATTAAGGTCGTCGTCTTTTACACCACGAGACTCAAATTCTACTAAGGTGTCACGTATCACTTTTTCAATATCAGCTAACGACTTCCCGCTTGCAGGGTGTGGCAGGGCATATAAATCAAATGTACATGCTAACTCGGCACAAGGGTGGCTAACTGAAGCTTGCACAGCTAACTGATTCTTCACCAAATTTTTATAAAGTAAAGATGTTTTACCGCCACCTAAAATTTCGGCAAGGGTATCTAGTGGGGCTTCATCTTCATGACGAACGTAAACGGTAGGCATCGACATATATAGTAATGGCAGATGAACATTATCTTCCATTGAAATATAACGGTCGTTATCGAGTGTTACTAGTGGTTTGTCGGCATTGTTAACGTCTGGCCCTGTAGGAATAGAACCAAAGTATTTTTTAACTAATGCTAATGCCTCTTCTTCTGCAAAGTCGCCACCAATGGTAAGGGTAGCATTGTTTGGACCATACCAACGTAAGAAAAATGCTTTTAAATCATTTACATTAACGCGATTTAAATCTTCCATAAAACCAATAACTGGCCAGCTATATGGATGGTTTTCTGGGTAAAGTGCCATGCTCACACGTTCGTTTAAACGGCCGTATGGGCGGTTATCAACACGTTGACCACGTTCATTTTTTACCGTTTCGCGTTGTACTTCAAATTTTTCTTGAGTAACCGAGTCTAGCAAAAAGCCCATTCTGTCGGCTTCTAACCATAATACTTTTTCAAGTTGGTTTGCCGGTACGGTTTGATAGTAATTTGTACGGTCGGTATTGGTTGTGCCGTTCAGGCTACCGCCAGCTTCAGTCACAATTTTGAAGTGCTGTTCATCAGCAACATTATCTGAGCCTTGAAACATCATATGTTCAAAAAAGTGAGCAAATCCCGAGTTACCAATTTTTTCACGTGCAGAACCAACATGATAGGTGATGTCTACATGCACTAATGGATCGGAGGTGTCTTGGTGAAGAATAACGGTTAATCCATTCTCTAGTTCATACTTTTTATATGGAATGGTTGTTTTACCAGCTTCAGCTTTTACTTCTTCAATAAAAGTAACACCTTCAAGCGCGTTTTGTTGTTCTACTTTTTTAGATTGCGTTTCTTTAACTGTATCACTAGGTTGGCTACACGCCGCTAGTAACATGACCAGTAGTGAAGGGACGATTTTTTTCAAAATTGCTTCCTTTGATTTAGCTATAAAGTTGTATTCTTAATGCGAATTACATGAATATATAAGTGGTTTATTTTATTCAACCACGCAACTTGCACTACTTCAGTAAAATATTCAAGTACCTTGATAGTTAAGTGTTAACAATACGTATTAATTAAGCTACTGATGTATAAAGTTTAACCCTTGAACTCTGATTGTGGGATTAATCGAAAAATTTATGCTTAAATAAGAATTAAGTACATAGTATTAAAGCTAAGCTGGATTTGTTCTAGGCCAGTTGAATAGGCGTTTAGTGTTATTGTATGACGTATGGGATATTTTCATCACGAAGCGCAGTAATCCGTGTGCTAGTGTAACAAGTAGTATTAATGAATTAAGTCATGGCGAATAAGCAACACTCTTCAAGAATAAAATCTTATCGAACAGATCGTTTGTCTGAAATTCCAACGATGGCAAGTGCTATCTCTAAAAAAATCTCTTTATTTAAAGAGCAGCATCGAAATCTGGTTGAAGAGTCTCAGTCGTTTTTTGAAAACTATAAAGATGATAGAAAGCAGCTGTACAAGTTAAAAAAACGTATGGCGACTTATAATGAACACATTAATACCATTGAAGAATATAAAAAGAAAAATGGAAAGCTGCCAAAAGTAAAAGGGCAAGAGTCTACAGAAAAATTTTTACGTACTTTGTATAACAGTCACGATAAAGATAAAAAAGAATATAAAGAAACGATGCAGCGACTAAATGCTGAGCGTATTCATCGTTATGAAGGCTTGGATCACCTTGTAGACAATATGCTGGATTTATTAGACAGCAATAAAATATTTAGTCAGTTTTTAGGCACGATCGCACTTTCAACCCCGTTACCCGATGAAAAAGTACGTTGTGTGCGTAATGAAAAATTTAAGCCGATTTATATTGCAGCGTTAACCGTTGGATTATTTGATCAGATTCGCTGTAAAGTTGATTTTAACGTTGAATATTTAAATAGGCACTTATCTGAAATTTTCAACAATGACACGATTAAGCTAGGCTTACACGACCCAGCAATGCCAGCTGAAGTTAAAATTGCGTACCGTGAAGAGATTTTAAAGCCGCTTGCGAATGCTGCGCTTATTCAACACATAGGAAGCTATTCGCCGGAAGCGGAAGCAATTTTTGATGATGACAGATATCGTCAATTAACGTTGCATGAGCGCGAGCAATTAATTGAAGTTTTACATGCCAAATCTATGGATTACATGAAATACGCAATTGGCATACCGCCTAAGCGTTTTGATAATAAGGATGATAAACAGGCCTATATGGATTATGAGTCTGGAAAAATGCAATTTACCTTGTCCATTCTTAATAGTCTTTCTCAGCAGCAAAATGAGCTAGGCGATGTTTTGCGCATTCCTATGGTGTACTCGTCGTTTATGGTTTCTACCAAGCCGGACTTCGATTATGAAGAAATTTATGACGCGTATAACATTATTGCTAAAGGCGCTAAGCAACAACGATATCGACAAGATTATGCAGAACTCTTTTTAAATATGGTTGGGCGCTTTCCACTGGGAAGTGGCATATTTTTTATTTCGCAAGAGTCTGGCGTTATCGAACGTGGCATAGTGTCTTCTTTGTATCCGGAAGATGCAGATTCAGCAATTTGTAAGCAGATCACTAAAAATCAAATACAATCGTTAAGCCAAACGGAAGTGGTGGTGGATAAAAAAACCAATATTTACTTCAAAGAAGCAAGAAATCTGTCTGAATACGAGCCAGAGTACTTTAAGCAACGGTTTGAAGATGAATACACATGGAATGCGAATGCATTGTGGGAAGTGCAAGTACCAGCATTAACGTTTTGGAAAAAAGACGGGACGATAAAGTTTAATTCGTTAGAAGAACAAGAAGAGAGTTAATCCATGCTTTGGGCAGGAAAAGCCAACAAGCTTTAGTAGTGTTATAGTTGGAAAAGTGTTCAATTCTACCGTTTATGTACATAAAGTAATCGAACAAACTGAATTACTAAAAAAAATCACTTTTAACCGTTGACAGTTTTGCAGAAAACTTTAATAATGCGCCCCGTTGAAACGCAGCAGGGAACGAAAGTTACCTAAAGCTTAAAACAAAGTTTCAAAGTAGGGCGCCAATCTCTACTATAAAAAAAATTACTCGTTGCCCGGGTGGTGGAATTGGTAGACACAAGGGATTTAAAATCCCTCGTCTGTAAGGACGTGCCGGTTCAAGTCCGGCCCCGGGCACCATCTTAACGAGTAAACTGCTTGTAACACAACCAGATGTTACTTATGAAGCGTGTATAGCTCAGCTGGTAGAGCGCAACCTTGCCAAGGTTGAGGTCATGAGTTCGAACCTCATTACACGCTCCAAATTTCCTTTCCTTTATTATTTTATTCATAATATCTAAATTCTATTTTTATCTATTTAAATCACACAGTTTTATTTTGTCCTGTATTTTTTAATACCAATTAAATCGGTCTGACTTAACTGGTATCAATGTAGTGCCACAGTACTATATAGTTATTAGATGTCCGATTACTTAATATTAATACTTGTGTCGCTCTAAGCCTGTCATTCCTAAGATCTTTGCGGTGATCTCTTCAACAGATAAGTGTGTTGAATTGATATATTGAATTTTCTCTTTTTTATACAGCATTTCTACTTCTCTAAGTTCAATTCTACATTGTCTAATACTGGCATATCGGCTGTTCGCACGGCGCTCATGTCGGATAGCGGCAAGTCGTTCTGGGTTGATGGTCAGCCCAAAAAGTTTAGACTTATTTTCTTTTAGCACTTTAGGTAATTTAAGACTGTCCATGTCTTCGGCAATAAAGGGGTAATTTGCTGCTTTAATGCCATATTGCATTGCTAAATATAAGCTTGTTGGGGTTTTACCCGTTCTGCTGACACCAACTAAAATAATATCGGCCTCATCAAAGTGTGTGAGATTTTGCCCGTCATCATTTGCCATGGTGTAATTTATGGCTTCAATTCGGTTGTCGTAGGTTTTTTCATGAATACTGTGAGTTCTATGCGCTTTCGGCTTAGGCTCAATTTTTAACTCTGCCGCCATGGGTTCTGCAAAATGGTTTAAAAAGTCAAAACAGGCTCCTTCGCTCTCTCTAATAACCGTTGTTAGCTCCGGATCGACAAACGTATAAAAAACTAAAGGTCGTTCGCCTGTTGTTTTATAACGATCATTAATTTTCTCCTGAACACGGGTTGCAGCTTCCGTAGTTTCTACGAATGGAATGGTTATTGGCTCAAATTCGATAGGAAAAAGAGAAAGAAGGGCGTTGCCAAACACCTCTGATGTGATTGCAGTACCGTCGGAAATAAAATAAGCTGTTCTCACTAAAAACCTCGTAATGTTGTAATAAATTTACATAAAAAATTAGTGTTTTACCTTAATTTTTATAAAGTGTATGATTGCGCCGCTTTTTTGAAAAGCAATTTGTAACATTACAAATCGACAATTACAATTTGGAGAGCAAAGCCGTGCAAGAATACGTACTCTGGTATCAAGACTTAGGCATGGGAGATGTGAATCGCGTTGGTGGAAAAAACGCATCACTTGGTGAAATGATCTCAAACTTAGCAAACGCAGGCGTGGAAGTGCCGGGCGGATTTGCTACCACCTCTCACGCATTTAATGAATTTCTAGAGCAAAGTGGTTTGAATGAAAAAATTCACACCATTCTTGATACACTAGACGTCGACGATGTACAAAAACTTGCAGCAGCAGGTAAAGATATTCGTCAATGGATTATTGATACTCCTTTCCAGCCTGAACTAGATTCAGCAATCAGAACCGCCTACAGTGAATTACATGGCGATGCTTCTCAAGACATCTCTTTTGCCGTTCGTTCATCTGCTACCGCTGAAGACATGCCAGATGCTTCTTTTGCCGGACAACAAGAAACATTCTTGAATGTGCGTGGCATTGACGCAGTAATGGAAGCAGTAAAGCACGTATTTGCTTCACTATTTAACGACCGCGCTATTTCTTACCGTGTACACCAAGGTTACGATCACCGTGGTGTGGCATTATCTGCTGGTATTCAGCGTATGGTTCGTTCAGATTTAACCTCTTCAGGTGTTATGTTCTCTATTGATACCGAATCAGGATTTGAAGATGTTGTATTTATAACCTCTTCTTATGGCCTTGGTGAAATGGTCGTACAAGGTGCTGTTAACCCTGATGAGTTTTATGTGCATAAGCCTACGTTGGCAGCTAATAAGCCGTCTGTTGTGCGCAAAACATTAGGCAGCAAAGCAATCAAGATGATTTACTCTGACGATACGTCGCACGGTAAACAAGTTGAAATTATTGATTGTGATAGTACCGATTCGAATAAGTTTTCAATTACCAATGAAGAAGTTGAAGCACTTGCCAAGCAAGCTGTCATTATTGAGCAGCACTATGGCCGTCCAATGGATATTGAGTGGGCTAAAGATGGTGTTGATGGCAAGCTTTATATCGTTCAAGCCCGTCCTGAAACCGTGCGTAGTAATGAAGACTCCAACACGATGGAGCGTTTTCAGCTAAATGAACAGTCTTCAAAAATTATAGAAGGCCGTGCGATAGGGCATAAAATTGGTAGCGGAGTCGCTAAAGTACTCGCATCGATTGAAGATATGGACCAAGTGAAGCCAGGCGATGTATTAGTAACAGACATGACAGATCCTGACTGGGAACCTATCATGAAACGCGCGTCTGCAATTGTTACCAATCGTGGTGGTCGTACATGCCATGCTGCTATTATTGCGCGTGAGCTAGGTATTCCTGCGATTGTTGGCTGTGGTGATGCAACATCTAAAATTGCTGACGGTAGCAAAGTAACGGTATCGTGTGCAGAAGGTGATACAGGTTATGTTTATGAAGGTGAGCTTGCCTACGAAGTGATTTCTTCACGTGTAGATGAGATGCCAGAACTACCAATGAAGATAATGATGAACGTGGGTAACCCAGACAGAGCATTCGACTTTGCGCGTTTGCCGCATGCTGGTGTTGGTTTGGCGCGTTTAGAATTTATTATTAACCGTATGATTGGCGTGCATCCTAAGGCGTTAATCAACTATGACGCACAATCGGCTGACGTAAAAGCGGAAATAGACGAAATGATGGCGGGCTACGAGTCGCCAACAGAATTCTATGTGGCGAAATTGACTGAAGGTATTGCAACGCTGGGTTGTGCATTTGCGCCAGAAAAAGTGATTGTGCGTATGTCTGACTTTAAGTCAAACGAGTACGCAAATTTAGTAGGCGGCGAAGCTTACGAGCCTGAAGAAGAAAACCCAATGATTGGTTTCCGTGGTGCTTCACGTTATATTTCTGAAGACTTCAGAGATTGTTTTGCTATGGAATGTGAAGCAATTAAGCGTGTTAGAAATAACATGGGCATGACCAATATTGAAATTATGATTCCATTTGTTCGCACAGTAGGTGAAGCACGCCAAGTAATTGAATTACTTGAAGAGCAAGGCTTAAAGCGTGGTGAAAATGGTTTACGTATTATTATGATGTGTGAATTACCTTCAAACGCGTTACTTGCAGATGAGTTTTTAGAGTACTTTGACGGTTTCTCAATTGGGTCAAACGACTTAACTCAGCTAACGTTAGGTTTAGATAGAGATTCAGGCTTAATCGCCCACTTATTTGATGAGCGTGATCCTGCCATTAAAAAGCTGCTATCTATGGCTATTAAAACAGCGAAAGAAAAAGGCAAATATGTAGGTATTTGTGGTCAGGGTCCTAGCGACCATGAAGACTTTGCTGCATGGTTAGTGGAGCAGGGGATTGATACGGTTTCATTAAACCCAGATACCGTGTTAGAAACGTGGTTATATCTTGGTAAAAAATATCAAGCTTAACTATAGCGTTTGCTTATAGCACTTAAGCGTCGCGTATAACCGTAGCGCTTAACTATTCATTTTAAATAAAGGCTGTTCAAATATGAGCAGCCTTTTTACGTTGAGCTGCTATAATTCGCAGCTAATATGCCAATAAGAGTAAAAATTATGTCGTCATCTCCAAATATAGCCACTATGTCTGCGCAAGAGCGTTTTAATCATTTAGTTAATGTGTTCATTGAAACTAAAACCATCTGGATTTTAAAAGATGAGGTGGGCGCAGTAATGATGGTTGCTCAGGAAGAGGATTGCATTCCTGTGTGGAGCAATAAAGTAGATGCGCAAAATTGGGCGAAAGAAGAGTGGGAAGGGTGTGAGCCTATGTCTATATCTTTAGCGGACTGGGAAACAAAATGGACTGATGGCATGGCAGAAGATGAGCTAATGTTAGTTATTTGCCCAGACGATAAAGAGGAAGGATTGGTAATCTCGCCGTTTGAGCTAGAAGAAGCGCTAAATAAAAAGCGCTAATGGCTATTCAATACGTTGTTTTGAAATAAGTCTTTAATGTTGCAGCACGATCAAATGCGTGCTGCAAAGCTCCATAAGCCGATGTGCAATTTAAGCGTTTGAATCTACATGAGTGTTATTTAATATCTCAGTAATTATCGCTTTAATGCCATTGCCGCGCGAAGGGCTTAAGTGTTTCAATAATCCGGTATTTTCAAAAAAAGCAGTATGATCTGTGTTACCGATTTCGGTGCTTGTTTTGCCATTAAATAACGCCAAAATAATATAAATTAAACCACGAACAATTTTAGCATCTGAATCTACTATAAAAGTATGTGTGCCGTTGTTATGTTGGTGATACAGCCAAACGTTGCTTTCACAGCCTTTTACTTTAGCGTCTTCACGTTTGAATTCTTCTGGTAAGCGTGGAAGTAATTTTCCAAGAAGCATAATTTCACGATAGCGGCTTTCCCAAGATGTCGCTTGATTCAAACGTTCTAACACTTCATTAGCATCAAAGCCTTGATAGCCAGATGTTGGTATCGCTAAATTATTTGTTTCTGGCATTATCCTAAAAACTCCTTCACTTCTTTTAACGCTTGAATAAAACGATCAACATCTTCAATTGTGTTATATAAACTAAACGATGCCCTTACAGTGCCGTTAACTCCCATATATGCCATTAATGGCATAGCACAATGATGACCAGTGCGCAGTGCGATGCCTTTTTGATCCATAAGCACGCCAATATCTGAATGATGTTCGTCAGTTACATTAAATGAAATAACACCTACGTTATGTTTGGTATCGCCGTATATTTCAATACCTGCAAGCTGCTGTAATTGTGCGAGTGCGTAACGATAAATATGGTCTTCGTGGTTAATAATATCTTGGCGATTAAACTGTGTCAGAAACTTAAGCGCCTGCGATAATCCAATAACTCCCGCAATATTTGGCGTGCCAGCTTCAAATTTGAACGGTATTTCGTTAAAGCGCGTGCCACTAAAGGAAACATGCTCTATCATTTCGCCACCTGCTTGATAAGGAGGCATCGCACTTAGTAAAGCAGCTTTACCATAAAGAACGCCTGTACCCGTTGGGGCATAAAGCTTATGGCCTGAAAACACGTAAAAATCACAGTCCAGTGCTTGTACGTCTACAGGAACATGAGCAACAGCTTGTGCGCCATCAATTAATACGGTGGCGTTTACTGATTTCGCTAATTCAATAATTTCTTTAACGGGCTGAATGTTACCCAATACATTAGAAACATGACTTACAGCAACCAACTTGGGTTTTAAGGCGAGTAATTGTTTGTATTCTTCTAAATCAAATATTTGTTGTTGAGTTAAACCAACGACCTTTATGATTGCGCCAGTTTTTTCTGCCACTAATTGCCACGGCACAATATTAGCGTGGTGCTCTAATTGACTAAGGATTATTACGTCGCCTTCACTCAAGTTGGTCATTCCCCAACTTTGCGCCACTAAGTTTATGGCTTCGGTTGTGCCTTTCGTCCAAATAATTTCTTTACTGCTATTTGCATTAATAAAGTGTGCCACGGTTTCTCGGGCTGTTTCAAACTGCGCTGTTGCTAAGTCACTAAGGTGATGAGCACCACGGTGAACGTTTGCATTATTGTGTTCATAGTAGTGTTTAACAGCATCAACTACACATTGTGGCTTTTGTGTTGTGGCAGCGTTATCTAAATACACTAAGGGCTGTTCGTTGATGCGTTGATCAAGAATAGAAAAAGAGTTTGCTATGGTTTCAGGAGTAAAGGTATTCAAAGTTTATCTAGGCAACAATAAAATGGGCGTGAATAATCCAATTTTTTTAATGACGAAGCAAGTAAATTTGTATAAATTTTAGCGTAGCAGAATCAAAACGTATACCCAAAGCAATTGAAAAGGCAGCTAGGCGACAAGTAATCGACTCCTCAAGCGCTTAGACAAACTAAGTGATGAGTGTGAAAGCGTCGTCAATAACGCTGTATCTTCAGTTAGAGTGGGTATATAAAAATCTGAATAAAAAATAATTATAAAGGATTAACATGCGACCTCTTGAACAAGAATATCCCGTTAAGCAGTCTACTCATCCCACCTATTTTACGCACAATACTTACCTTGAAGAATACCAACAATCAATTGATAACAGCGATGCATTCTGGCTTAAAAAAGCCAATGAATTATTGACGTGGTATAAAGCACCTACCGAAGGGCAAGATGTTGACTACACCAAGGCGCACATTAATTGGTTTGCAGATGGTGAGCTAAATGTGTCGGTTAATTGTATCGATAGACACTTACCTGAAAAAGCGAATCAAACGGCCATGCTATTTGAAGGTGATGAACCCAACGACTCTTATCCTGTTACCTATCAAGCACTTTACGATAACGTGAATAAGTTCGCGAATGTATTAAAGCAACGAGGCGTAAAAAAAGGGGATAGAGTTTGTATTTACATGCCCATGATCCCTGAAGTGGGTTACGCCATGCTCGCTTGTGCACGTATAGGCGCGGTGCACTCCGTTGTGTTTGGCGGCTTTTCACCTGAGTCACTTAAGTCACGCATTTTAGACTCTGATTGCCAAGTGGTGATTACCGCGGATGAAGGAGTAAGAGGGGCGAAAGTCATTCCTTTAAAAGCGAATACAGATAAAGCAGTAGCGTCTTGCCCTAATGTTCATTCTGTGATCGTTGTTAAACGTACGGCTGGAAAGATTGATTGGCACGCACAGCGAGATTGCTGGTATCACGAGCTAATGGAAAGTGCTGCGGAATATTGTGAACCCGAGGTGATGAACGCTGAAGATCCATTATTTATATTATATACATCTGGCTCAACAGGTAAGCCAAAAGGCGTTTTGCATACTTCTGGTGGTTATTTGCTTTATGCATCAATCACTCATAAATACGTTTTTGACTATCAAGACGGTGAAGTGTACTGGTGCACAGCTGACGCTGGCTGGATAACAGGTCATTCATATATCTTTTACGGGCCATTGGCTAATGGGGCTACCACCTTGGTATTTGAAGGTGTACCAACGTATCCAGACGCTTCACGGTTTTGGCAAGTTATTGAAAAGCATAATGTAAATATATTTTACACCGCACCGACTGCTATTCGTGCACTAATGAGTCTTGGCGACGAGGCCGTACAAAAGCATGACCGTTCATCATTACGTTTACTAGGCACAGTGGGTGAACCTATCAACCCAGAGGCATGGCATTGGTATTACGAAGTGGTTGGAGATGGCCAGTGCCAAATTGTAGATACATGGTGGCAAACTGAAACTGGCGGCGTATTAATTACGCCATTACCCGGTGCAACCACTTTAAAGCCAGGTTCGGCAACACGTCCATTTTTTGGTATACAGCCTGCCCTTGTTGATAATGATGGAAACGAAATCGAAGGCGAGGGAGCTGGAAACCTAGTCATGAAACAATCATGGCCCGGACAAATGCGCGGCGTTTATGGCGATCACAAACGGTTTTATGACACTTATTTCTCACAGTTTAAAGGTTATTACACCACGGGTGATGGTGCAAAGCGCGACAAAGATGGTTATTACTGGATAACAGGCCGTGTTGATGATGTGCTCAACGTTAGTGGTCATCGGCTGGGTACAGCGGAAATTGAAAGTGCATTAGTATTACATCCCGCCGTTGCTGAAGCGGCTGTGGTTGGCTTTCCGCATGATGTAAAAGGAGAAGGGGTTTATGCCTATGTCACACTAATGGCAAGTGTTCCAGCTACAAGTGAGCTTGAACAAGAACTCACTCAATTTGTAGCAAAAGAAATAGGCGCGTTTGCTAAACCTGAAAAACTACAGTTTGCCTCGGCATTACCTAAAACGCGTTCAGGTAAAATAATGCGCCGTATTTTAAGAAAAATCGCGCAAGATGAACTAGAAAACTTAGGCGACACCAGTACACTGGCAGATCCAAGCGTCGTAGAGCAGCTTATTGCGGGTAAGCAGTGATTGATATGCATCTGAGGTAATTCTTTTATAACAAATTGCTAGTATTAACATCAAAGGGTTGTGGCTTGGTTAGTAAGGTTATTTTCCAAGCCCTTTTTGAATTTTTAACGGATTAAGAGTGTAGTTTTTTGAGTATTTCAATTACGCACAAATTTCTAAGAGTAACTAAGCCTTATTTGATTGGAGCAGGTGTAGATACATCATTATTCAGCGTAGAATTTGATGGCACAATTATTAAGCTCCTTTTGGAAGAGCGGGTTGTTTTTCATTCAGATGGAATAAACACTTTATATTTATGTGGCGAAAAGATGAAAATTGAGCGTCATACTGACGCAATGAATATAAGCCGCGTTTATTATAAGAATGAGCTATTTGTAGAATTTGATGAATATTATCGCTATAAAGGAAGCGCCTTTGGTGAAGAGTGCTTTCTAGTAAAACATAAAGATGCAACGTTTAAAGTGGTACGAAACCCATTCCGAATATTCTTACCTTTAAAGGTTACTTGTAAAGGTTTACCTTCTTTGCCCTTAACAACAACTTTTTCGCTTATGTGTCTTGTTTGGCAGTGGCATGAGTTTGATTTTCATTCTTAACTCCATAAAAATCATTAGCAGAGGTAGCGTTGATAGGCATAAAAAAATATGCGTAAAAATTTATGCTTATACATTGATATCATGCAGTCTCTACGGCCGTACGTCGGATTAATTTGTCGGGTGGCGCTTCGCTTAACCGACTTACGCGTTTTAAATTTGAATTACCTTCACTGTATGAGTGTTTGGGTGGAGTCTATTTATTGGTTTGGAGATAAGGAAATAATGGCATTTATAAAGTATTATCCACAAAGAACAACTGGTATAAAACATGAGCTGTATTTGGAGTCTGATATTCGACTTGATTACACAGTGATGATTCCAGAGTCAGGAACTCAGTTGGATGTTTATGAAAATGAAAAGTTAGTTGCTCAAATTGACGGAAATTGTATAAAAATTCAAAATCAACAAGTTCCAGAAAAAAAGTATGGAGTCTTTAATTGGGCTTGGGAATTCAAGCATCCACAGAAGATTGAGATTAGACCAGAGAATGATAATTTTTATTCAGATGGAGACGTGATTGGATTTGTATCTACTAAAGAGGCTTCAACAGGTATTCTAGATTTAATTTTTAATTTCAGAAATTCAGTTAGTGAAGAAGGGATTGTCAAATTAAATTATCAAGACCATAAACTGAATACTTTAATTGCGTTGTGCTTGTTGCTTGTTAAAGTTAGTAGAAGATTTCATACAATCTGAAATCAAATGATAACGGCCATACCTCGGATTGATTTGTCGGGTGGCGCTGCGCTTAACCGACCTACGCTTAACGTTTATGTAGTGTAGGTTGGAAAAGCCGAGGGCTCCTTCTAGCATGGTGTATGGTTTAATGTGTAGTGGTCAACTAAAACGCATTTAGGGGCAGCCAAAAGGTTGTTGATTGATAAATTCATTAGCTCTGCTCCTTTGGGCTTCCTTTTCTGCGAACTCTCACACATATCTGACGCGAAAATAACCAGTTTTCAATTGATATTTGTATAAAAATCAAACACACTGGACGTTGACTTCTTTTGATACCAAAAAATGAGCCTTGAAGAGCTTAATTGTGCGCAAAAATAATGTTGGGCGTACATTGCTATACAAATCATTCAACGTATTAGGACCATTCAATTTATAAGGGAATTGCAAGTGCGCATTTTTATTTTTTTATGTACGGTTTACGCAGTATGTTTTTCAAATAATAGTTTTTCAGACGAAACTCATGATGTCTATCAGGCTAAGGGAGATTTAGGGGCTCCCTCAATTGCTCATTTTGTAGTGCCATCTAAATATTTAGATGGAAATAAAGAAATTATTGTTTCATTGCCACATTCATATGTAGAAGCTAAGGATAGGCAAAAATTCCCGGTTGTGTTTGTTATGGATGCAGAGTTGATGTTTAACGCTATCGCTAGTCAGATTCACTTTCTTGGTTTGAATAGCCAAATGCCTGAAGCAATAGTAGTTGGGATCCCAAATGAGAGTGGAAAAAGACGTGACTTGTCTCCAGCAATTTTGAATTCGAATGGTAAACCCTATGGGTTTGGCGGAAATCAAGACAAGTATCTTAATTTTATTAAAGATGAAGTGTCTCAACTTATTTATAGTCAATTTTCAGCTGCTGAATTTAAGATATTAGTGGGATTGTCTCCCACAGGGCAGTTTGCTCTTCATAGTCTTTGGAAAGAACCTGGATTGTTTAATGCGCATATTGCTATAAACACCGCAAACTTTAAGGCGTTGGGTTATGGTGAGCACACCGTATTTGACAAAATTATTAACACTGTTAATAGCAACAAAGAATTGGGTGGGCACCTGTATATATCAATGCCGAAAAATGGCGGAGGCAGAAACCCTAAAATACTTGAAGGTTATGATTATTTAAGGAAAGAGTTAGCTCAATCAGATAATAAGCAGTTTAAGTTTAAACAAGAGTTAATTGATTATAACAGCTACGCAGCGGTTATACCTTCAGTAATGTCTGCATTTAATTTTATATTTCCGCCAAACTCATGGGATCCAAATTACGGCAACTTCTTTAGCGAAACGCCGGGTGAAACGTTAAAAAATCTAAAAACTTACTACAGTAATTTAAGCAATGAATACGGATTTGAAGCGTTTCCAAAAGGAGAGCGGTACTACAATAGAAATAGAATAAAAAGAATTGGTTACATGCTTTTAGCGAAAGGCAGAATTGACGAGGCTGTTACCCTATTTCAATACTGGGTTTCGTTATACCCAAATGCCGCCAATGCATATGACAGCCTTGCGGATGCTTATCAAAAGCTTGGTGACGGTGCTAAAGAAGAGTTTGCTAGAAATAAAGCAAAAGAAATTGCAAAAAGTAACAAGGACTTTAGAGCTAATCTTTTTTGAGTTAGCTGCATTTTCGCAAGATATAGCCTTGTTAAAAGCAACCTTAACGGCTAGCTCACACTAAGTATAGAAGCGCGCACAGCGTGTTATCGCAGACTGAACGAAATTTGGTAAGCGCAAATTCAGATAATATGTGGATTAGCATAAATAGTATGGTAGATACCAATATCAGAGAGGGTTACAATGTGACTACTCGTCACTCACTTTGCAATAAACTTTATTCCTGAATATGAGCAAGTCTAATAAAACACTAAATACATTTAATAAACTTAAACGGCTACCTTTTGGGAAAAAGATTTTCTCGTATGTTGTTAGCAAAGTTGCTCCCTATTTTTCTACCATTAACCCTCATATAACCACACTAACCCCTAATTATTGTGAGTGCTTGATTAAAAAGCAAAAGAAAGTATTTAACCACATACAAACGGTGCATGTTATAGCGATTTGTAATGGTTTAGAGATGGCTATGGGGGTGATGGCGGAAGCCTCAATTCCTCCAAGTCTTCGCTGGATCCCTAAAGGAATGTCGGTTGATTATACCGCTAAAGCTGGCAGTGATATTCGCTGCGTAGCAAGTGTATCAGCGGAAGACTGGAAACCAGGAGACATGCTAGTAAATGTTACTGCTTATGATGAAAACAGCATAGTAGTAGTTAAAGGCCATATTAAACTATGGATTTCTGAGAAGCCGATAAAAGAAACAGAATAAGGCTCAGAATACTGTTAGCTACTTAAGTTTTGTATTTATGGCTGTACCTTTAATTAGTTGATTCACGACTGTACATTGGATTATTTTTTAGGGTGGCGCTGTGCTTAACCGACTTACACTTTCCGTGGGTTAGAAAAGCCGTAAGCGCCTTCCGATATATTTATGGCTTAATAAATTCTATGTGAGGGTATAGCTAGCGAAAAGCAGTTACTATCATCGCGTCATTTTCTTCACAAACACCACCACGAATAAGGCGAGGGTGAAGCTGCCAGTAAAAGCTTCTACGGCGGCGATAATTCGGGAGGGACCGACGGGCGTTAAATCGCCGTAGCCTAATGTGGTGAAGGTGACGACGCTGAAATATAAGGCTGAGAAAAAGTCGGATACATTTGTGATGAAGTTACTGTTTATATCTAGTTGAATAATGGTGTCGCCGTATTTAATACCAAATAAAAAATATAAACAGGCGCAGATAAAAATGAGGCTGAGTGAAAACTTGATCACATTTAAAGGTTGTTCGCCGTAGCCGCAAAATAAGTCAACAAACTTTGAGAATAGCCGCTTACTTGTGTAGTGCGGATATTGATAGCGTCGCATGGTTAGTTCTTTGTGGATATATTTTCCGCCTAAACTAAATAAGCCTTGATGTTCTGCTGCTCGGCGAAGATCGCGGTAAATTTCTTCAGACTGTTCGAAATGATCAACGGCCTTTTCAATATCTCGATCTTTTAACGCTTGCTTGGCGACGGCTTCTTGCAGTAATTCATCTCCAATCTCTAAATTATCTATTTTAGAACCGATTAACTTAGTGCCTAACAAGTTAGTGTTTTTTAATTTGCAGCAGTGCAGGTTGGCGTCTCGTAAGTCGGCTTTCATTAGTGAGCCGTTTTCTAGCTTCATATTGAAAAGGTGTGCGCCGCGCATGTTGGCACGATAGAAGTCTGAATAGGATAGGTCGTAGCCATAAGCGTCTGTGCAACCGCGCTTTACCAAGTTTACATTTTCTAAATTAACTCGCTTTAATTTTAATCCATGCAATGACGCACCAGATTCTGCAAGCTTTTCGAGTTTTTCTTTTACATCTAGTCCTTGTTTGTCAAAGTTTGGGTCGTGCCAAAAGCAGTAGCCTGCACCTAGGTCTACTTCTTGACAGTTGGGGCCTGCCGGAGATTGATATTTGCACTTTTCCCTTTCTGACATGTTAAGACGTATCCAAAAAAGTTGTTTTAACCTAATTGAAATATAAAAGAATTTCTTATTTTGTCAAAATTGAAACTACACTTATTGGTTATATTGAGTCTGAATTTTTTGTTGCAAAATTAGGTCATTTTATATTTTACGATGAGGTAAGGGGAGAAGTATGGGGTTGTTAGTAAACGGCAAGTGGCAGGATAAGTGGTATGACACCAAGGAGAGCGGGGGAAAATTTGTTAGAGAAGACTCGCAGTTTAGACAAACTATTGTGCCTGCAAATGAGGTTAACAATAAAGATGAAGATTTTATTGCAGAAGCAAACAGGTACCACCTTTATGTATCGCTTGCATGCCCTTGGGCACATCGCACGTTGATTTTTAGAAAATTAAAAGGGCTTGAGAATATTATTGATGTGTCGGTGGTATCACCCGATATGCTGGAAAACGGCTGGGAATTTTCAGTTGAAAATAATCTGCCCGATCATCTTTTTCACTCCGATTATTTATACCAAGTGTATTTAAAGGCGGACAGTCAGTACTCTGGTCGCGTAACCGTGCCCATTTTGTGGGATAAAAAAACGGGGACGATAGTGTCTAATGAATCTGCTGACATTATCCGTATGTTTAATACTGCATTTAACGATGTTACGAACAATACTGTAGATTTTTACCCTGCACCAATAAAACAAGAAATAGATGAAATTAACGAGTTTGTGTATCACAACATTAATAATGGTGTGTACAAATGTGGCTTTGCAACTACGCAAGCTGCTTATGAAGAGGCATTTGATAAGTTGTTTTCAGCCTTAGATAAGGTGGAGGAAATGTTATCTAGCCATACTTATTTAGTGGAATCGACTTTAACAGAAGCCGACTGGCGATTGTTCACAACGTTAATTCGATTTGACGCCGTTTATGTTGGGCATTTTAAATGTAATAAGCAGCGCATTCAGGATTATCATCACATTTTTGAATATATGAAACGGCTTTATCAAACGCCAGGGATTAAAGAAACTGTTAATTTTGAGCACATTAAGCGGCACTATTACTATAGCCATAAAACGATTAATCCAACTCAAATAGTACCTAAAGGTCCGAGTTTTTCATTAGATGTAATGTTATAAACAGTATTACGAATACAAATAGCGAATGGTGAGTACCCATTACAAAACAATAAGCTATGTAACATTACCAGCTTAAAAAATAGTTTAAGATTAAAAATTGTACAACGGCTAAAAAGTGTGTAATCTAAATCTTGTTAGCAGGGATGCTAGCTAATTTTTGTCTTAACACAGTATTGATTAAGGTGAATTAGCTTCCTTCCCAGTTACATGTACCACAATGATCAACGATGATTTGCTAAATGCCAATTAGGAATACGAGTAATATTGTGCTCGTTGTTTGTAGCAGTGTGGCTAACCAGTAAATGTTGTCTCTGTTGAACTATTAAAAACAATAATAATCGGTGGAGAAAAAGCTGATGAAAATAGAACATAGTAACAACAGCCTTAGTAGTTTACGGAAGTCTGCGGTGAGTGTTGCCGTTGCAATGTTGGTAATGTCGAATGGCGTTGCTAATGCAGCAGGTGCAAATAAGCTTGTGGCAACCGGCACTGGAGTGACTGTTGTTAAACAAGTTTCTGCAGCAAGTGATAAAAAAGTTAAATCTAAAATTGAACAAGAAGAACAAATTTATATCGTTCGATTTAAAGAGCCTGCGTTAGCCCAATATACAGGTGGCATTAAGGGTATTGCGGCAACAAGCAATGCAATAACAGGCAAAACGAAACTAAATACTCGCAGTACGGCAAGCAAACAGTACAAAAACTTTTTAAAATCTCAACAAAAATCACACACAAAATCATTTGAAAATGCGTTAGGTCGAAACATTAAAGTAACGCATACCTACCAAAATGTATTTAATGGTATGGCCATTTCATTAACCAATGAAGAAGCCAAAGTTTTAGCAAAAAATAGCAATGTAGTTAGCATTGAAAGAGAAACTCACGAAATTCCATTAACTGATGTGGGGCCTGCATGGATGGGCGCTGAATCATTGTGGGAGTTTTTCGATTTTAATAGCAAGGAAATGGGCGGCACTAAAGGTGAAGGTGCAGTAGTTGCTATTTTAGATACAGGCATTAATCATGATCACCCGTCTTTTGCTGATGTGGGACATGATGGCTATGACCATTCAAACCCGTTAGGTGAAGGTAATTACATTCCTGGCAGTTACTGTGACACGGTAAATCCTGACTTCTGTAACGATAAGCTGATTGGCGCATGGGATATGGTGCAGTCTGGTGAAGATCCATCGTCACCAGAAGATAATGACGGTCACGGAAGTCATACGGCGGGTACGGTTGCTGGTAATGTGATTGACCCTGCAACGCTGAATGCGCCTACCACGTCGTTAAGTCGTAAGATTTCTGGTGTGGCACCACATGCAAACATTATCGCGTATGATGTATGTATTGATAGCTGCCCGGGTTCTGCGTTAATTGCAGCGGTAGAGCAGGTTGTTGAAGATGCAGCAGCGTTACCAAATGGTATTCAAGCACTTAACTATTCAATTTCAGGTGGTAACGACCCGTATAATTCATCGGTTGAATTAGCATTCTTAAACGTTACTGCGGCGGGTATATACGTAGCGGCTTCTGCTGGTAATGCTGGCCCGGGAGCGTCAACAACTGGCCATAACAGCCCATGGGTAAGTACTACGGCAGCAATGACTCATCCTAGAGGCATTATTAATACGTTAGGCGATATGGAAAGCGACGGTGCATCCTTAGGTAACTTAGTAGGCGCAGGCTTTACTACAGGTTATGGCCCGGCTTCCATTGTTTATGCGGGTGACTTTCCAACTAATAACGGCTCGCAAAACGATACCATTCCAGAGCAATGTTTAGATCCGTTCCCTGCTGGCCATTTCTCAGGTCAAATTGTGGTGTGTGACCGTGGTTCAATTGCGCGTACAGCGAAAGGGCAGCACGTACTTGCAGGCGGCGCTGGCGGATATGTGTTAGCGAATGCTGAAGCAAACGGTGAGTCAACATCAAGCGATGGTCACTTTTTACCAGGCGTACATTTAGGTTATACCGATGGCCAAACGCTGAAGAATTGGATTGCGAGCAACACTAATACTACCGCGACGATTCTGGGGTCAGAAGTAACAGAGCTGGACTCGAATGCAGATATTACAGCAGGATTTAGCTCAAGAGGGCCAAACCTTGCCATTGATATTCTTAAGCCAGATATTGCGGCACCGGGTGTAGACATCATGGCTGCTGTAAACAGCGGCGGTAATATTGATGCGCCGGAATTCGGGTTGTTATCAGGTACATCCATGTCTAGCCCGCACAATGCTGGAGCAGGTGCATTAATTAGCATGCTGACTGATTGGACACCATACGAAATTAAGTCAGTACTGATGATGACGGCAAAAAACACCATGCTTCGCAAAGATGACGGTGTAACGGCTACCGATCATTTTGATGTAGGCGCAGGGCGTATTCAGTTAGAAAAAGTACTAGATGCGGCATTGGTACTAAGCGAAACACCTGAAAACTTCTTAGCGGCTAATCCTGAAACGGGTGGTGATCCTAAAACATTGAACATTGCCAGTATGCAAAATAGCGAATGTGTCGGCACGTGTTCTTGGACGCGTACAGTGACTAATAAGTCTGACCGCCGTGGCACTTGGTTACTAAGTGGTGACAGTGACACCATGTCTATGAAAGTGGAGCCTAGAGTACTGCGTGTAAATGCTGGTGAAAGTAAAACAGTGACGGTTACTGTTGACACAACAACAGCGGCAGACGGTTGGAACTTTGGTGATTTAAACATGCGTGTTGTAGGCAGAAGTGACTCTAACCTGCATATGCCTGTTGTTGCTAAGCGTGCAACCAGCACAAGTGACATTTTATCTAAAACTGTTGATAAAGCGCATGCAGTTAAAGGTGATACGCTAAATTATGAAATTAAAGTAGCGAACACTAATATTGATGACGTCATTTCAATCATGGATATGCTGCCAGAAGATATCAGTTATGTTGATAACTCTTTAGTAACTTCAATTGAAGGTGGCACTGAAGTTAATCCAGCAGAGATGGACGACAATACGCTTTCGTGGAGTGTTCAATTAGAAAAAGGCAGCATTAGCCTTTCTCCTGCGGCAGCACCTTTTGGGTTTTTACCGTTAGCGAGTATTGGTGTTGAGCCATTCGAATGTCCTGCGTCAAGCTGTGACGAAGGTGCACACATTTTGAATGTACCTGCGTTTGACTTCAATGGTGAAACGTATACGCAAGTTATCTGGTCAATTAATGGTACGCTTGAAGTGGGTTCGGCTAGTGGTTCAGCTGCACCGTACTTAAATAAAGCGCTTCCAGATGAATCTACACCTAACAACCTAATTGCACCGTTCTGGACTGATTTAGATCTCAGTAATGGCGGCAGCTGGTATGTGGCGTCGGGCTTATCTGATGGCGTGCGTAACTTTACTGTATACGAGTGGTCAAACGCACCGCTATATGGTGAACCAGAATCAGCTTATTCATTCCAAATATGGGTTCAAGAAGGCACAGCGAATATCTGGATGGTTTATGACAACTTAACAGAATTACCTGCGGCACTTACTGTAGGTGTTGAAAATGACTCTGGCACCCAAGGAACTAGCTATTACTATAATGGTGAAGGTACAGCTCCGGTTCAAGGTGCTAGCTTAGGTATCGACAGTAGTGTTGGCGGAACAGCTACGCTGCAATTCCAAGCGGTACTAGATAAATGTAAATTAAGCACAGGTAAGAAAGTAGTGAATAAAGCAACGATGGAATATGGTAATAGTAGCGACAAGGCTATTGCAGTAACCACGTGTGACAATAAATAAAGTTAAGTAACTGTTTGAAAATATTATTAAAAGATAATATTCTAAATCGGTACTAACCTTACCAGTTTAAGTCTGCTGCTTATGTTTATCGTACATAGTACGGTGGGCATAAGTAGCAGATTTTTATTTTTCATCTTTTACGCTTTGACGAAATTTAATGTAGACAAGTGCCAGTATAATGCCTGCAATGGCACCATATAAATGTGCGTCTGTACCTACACTAACACCAATTAAATCTGCGACTTCTTCGCTGGCTCCCCAAATTTGCTCGTAACTAACTTTAAGTATGGTGCCAATAAGTAATAACCAACCGGTTCTTTCATGCTTTAAAATATCTAGCACCGCACCTAATGTAATCAACCCGTGTAATACACCCGACAACCCAACATACCAACGAATGTCTGCGGCGAAAAAATAAATACCAATAGCGACACTTAAGCTTAAGACAACAAAAACGATGAAAAAGTAACGTAACGAATAATACTGGCTATGTAATAGCCCGATAACGGCCAGTCCGGCACCATTCATAAGTAGGTGATTAGTATTAGAGTGCACTAAATTTGCAGTGAGAAAACGCCACCATTCATATTGCTTAATATCCACGCGGTCGTATTCTAGGTAAGCTTTTAATGGCTCAGATAACAAGTGTAGAACAATCATCATAACGAGTAGGGCAATAAACGGTGTTAATGGGTGGCGAGTTAAATTATTCACTTGTATCTCAGTTTCATTTGTTTAAGCGGCATTGTTTGCTTTTTGTTAAAAATAATCAATGCTTGTAGGGCACTGAGCTTTAATTTAAATCTTTTTGATATCAAGAGTTTTAAACTTTTTCTGTGCGTGTTTAAATGGAAATGTTTACTAACAATAAAATCCGATTAGTTTAATTTAGGTAGCCTGTTGTGTTAAAACAGATAAATTCAAATTCTCCAAGTTTATTAATCACTTCAATTTTTTGCTTGGCTTTCTTTTCGTCAGCAATCTGTTCATTTTCAGTAACGGCTGAGGAAAATCAAAAACAAAAAAATAGTCCTCATATTCATTCACCGCAAATTGAAGAACGCGAGCCCGAGGCTGCCAGCGGCTTTACCAAAAAGAAATCGGCATTAGGTAAAGAATTTATGGTGTCGGCTGCAAACCCTTATGCAGTGAAAGCCGGTTACAACATTATTAAACAAGGTGGTAGTGCGATTGACGCTGCCATTGCCATTCAACTTACGCTTACGTTAGTAGAGCCACAATCGTCAGGCATTGGTGGTGGCGCCTTTATCTTGCACTGGGATAATAAACTAAAAAAATTGACAAGTGTTGATGCCAGAGAGGTTGCCCCGCAAAAAGCGACACCTGACATGTTCATGACTGAATCAGGTAAGCCTCAACGTTGGATTGATGCGTTAGTTGGTGGGAAATCTGTAGGAGTGCCCGGTGTGCTTCGTGGTTTAGCGTTAGCTCATAAGAAACATGGTAAGTTAGCGTGGAATAAGCTTTTTCAATCTAGCATTAAATTAGCGGAAGAAGGTTTTATAGTGTCACCTCGTTTAGAAAAGTTGGTGGCAATGCAATATAACCCGGGCATGACACAACTTACAGAAACTAAAAATTACTTTTATCCTAATGGAAAAGGAATAAAAGCAGGTCAAAGGCTAACGAATAAACCATTAGCACAGTTATACAAAAAAATTGCCAATCAAGGTGTTATGGCTTTTTATCGCGGAGATAATGCAAAGGCGCTGGTAAAAGCGGTTCAACAAAGCCCTGTTAATGCAGGAACATTGGCACTGGCAGATTTAGCAGACTACAAAGCGAAAGAGCGTGAGCCTGTATGTGCGCCTTATAAAACCTATAAAGTTTGTGGCATGGGGCCGCCAAGTTCAGGTGGTGTTGCTGTGTTGCAAATTTTGCGCATGTTAGAGCCTTATAAACTTCATCAATACTCTCCAAATGATCCAAATGCAGTTCATTTATTTACGCAAGCTTCGCGTTTAGCATTTGCCGATCGTGCCAGATATATAGCAGACAGTGACTTTGTAAACGTGCCAACGCTTGCACTATTGGGTAAAAATTATCTGAAAAAGCGTTCCGCATTAATTTCGCTAGAGCAAGATATGGGCAAGGCGAATGCTGGCCAGCCGACTAAGAACATCGCGCTAGCAGACGATGACGCGATTGAAATGCCGTCAACCAGCCATATTTCTATTGTTGATACAGAAGGGCATGCAGTATCAATGACTACCAGTATTGAAATGGCATTCGGATCTGCGCTTATGGTTAATGGTTATTTGCTTAATAACCAATTAACAGACTTTTCTTTGTCACCATCAAAAGACGGAAAGTTAGTGGCTAATCGTGTTGAAGCTGGAAAGCGACCGCGCAGTTCAATGTCGCCAGTAATGGTGTTCGATGCGCAAAACAATCTTAAGCTTGTGATTGGTTCGCCCGGCGGCAGTCGTATTATTAATTATGTTGCGCAAACTATTGTTGCATATGTAGATTGGGGATTAGATATTCAATCGGCTATTAATTTAGGCCATGTTACCAATCGTAATAAGGTCACCACGCTGGAAAAAGGCAAAGACATTGCTTCATTAGAACCAGTTTTAACTGCAAAAGGCCATAAAGTTGTCGTTAGAGATTTAAACAGTGGCCTGCATGCGATTGCAATTGAAAATAATAAATTAATTGGCGCTGCTGATCCTCGCAGAGAAGGCGTTGCCCTAGGGAAATAAAATGACTGAAAAATTAATTACAACAACACGAGAAAATGGTGTTTTCACCATTACCATGAATCGCTTTGAAAAAAAGAATGCGTTATCACTTGAGATGTACCGCCAACTCATTCATGCCTATCAAACGTTTGAAGAAGATGACAGCTTGTTGGTTGCGGTAGTAAAAGGTAATCACGAATGTTTTAGTGCTGGAAATGACTTAAAAGACTTTCTAGCAGGTGGTGATTTAAATAAGTCTCACCCAACGATTGCTTTTATTTATCAAATGACCCGCATGACTAAGCCAATTATTGCAGCGGTTGCTGGCCCTGCGGTAGGTATAGGCACAACCATGCTTTTACATTGTGACTTAGTATATGCAGCAGAAAATGCGATTTTCCAATTACCGTTTTGCCAATTAGGATTATGCCCTGAAGCAGGTTCTAGTTACTTACTGTCACAACTTGCAGGTCATCAAAAAGCGTTTGAATTACTCGTTTTAGGTGAGCGCTTTGACGCACAAACTGCAAAAGAAATTGGTTTAGTTGCAAATGTAATGCACGTTGATAATGTGATTGAAGCTGCTGAGAACAGAGCAAAACAAATTGTAGCACTGCCTACAGACGCAGTTAAGCGCACTAAAATGCTATTAAACCGTGGCAAATATGAAAAGCTCCAACAAGTGCTAGACGATGAAGTGGCACATTTTTCTGATTTATTACAATCAGATGATTGCCAAACGATTTTAAATAAATTCTTCACTAAAAAATAAATGTGATGGGTTAATTGCGTATTGCAGAGCTCGGCTTTAGATCAATATAAGCAATAACATAACCATACTCTTTGTCGGTAAGCTTATTTTGGTTGTGTAAACTTTTTGCAAGTTTATATGACCATTGCTTATTGTCTGGTGGGTTAGGAATACGGGTATCTAAGTGTAGTAAGCGTTCATCTAACACCGTATACCCTTTGTTAGCCGCTTTTTTAGCGCAATAACTTAGCACATATTCAACGGCGTGCTTGTCTACACTGGGTTGCCAAGTATATTCGGTTTCACATGCTATTCTTTTTTCGCCTTTTGCATTCAAATATTCTAAATGGCCTGTAGTACAGCCATTCAATAATAAAATTAAAAATACAATTTTAAAAAGCGT
This sequence comes from Flocculibacter collagenilyticus, assembly GCF_016469335.1. Lineage (NCBI taxonomy): Bacteria > Pseudomonadati > Pseudomonadota > Gammaproteobacteria > Alteromonadales > Pseudoalteromonadaceae > Flocculibacter > Flocculibacter collagenilyticus. The sequence continues at coordinate 2,162,362 of NZ_CP059888.1, read as the reverse complement.
TGTAGGCACGTGTGTTACTCCATGTGTGTATGTTATTTACGCATTATTTATATGGGTCATTAATGATTTTGCTTACAAACCATTGGTTTTTTGTCTTTGTTAGGTAAACGGTTCTTACGTCATCCACTTTGTTACCATGAATATGGCCTGAAAGCATAAACGATATTTCCGCTTTAGTACCAAACTCATTCCGCAAGCCGCTATCACTTTTGTTAATTGAAATTTCAACTTTATCTAGCGGTAAATTCAGCAGATTACGTTGTACTGCTCGGGTAGAGCCATAGTTTTTAATAATGCGTGAAAGTTTGTCTGTGCTAGCGGCCGCAGCGGCATCAAGATTATCATCAACATAAATCGAACTAAAAAATGAGGTGGCAACGTGCTCCGGACTGGCAGCTTCTTCATTTCCAGTGCTGGTATCACTGCATGCTATTAGCAGATAACTGAGTAAGAATATAAGAAATACTTTAGTATATTGAGTCATTATATTGCCTCGCCAAATAAAATAGACTGCAAAGTTAGGCTAGCTGATTTAAAAGAAATATCCGATATACCAGCGAGTTAAGTAACGGCTAGCTTTAGTGTGATAGCTTTTTTAAGAACTGTAAAGTTTAGGAAGGGAATAATTTAAGTTTGATGGAGTATTAGGGGCTGTTGAACTAAATCAAAGCTGTTATTGATTGAAACAAAAAACGCATAAACATCTTTGTTTATGCGTTTAAAACGTTTAACAATGTTTCAAAATAACGTGGATTACTGCACTAAATCTTGTTCAGTGAATTCATCTGCAAATAATGGGCTGCTTAAATAGCGCTCTGCCGAGCTTGGTAAAACAACCACAATATTCTTATCAGCAAATTCTGGCATGTCTGCAATACGATTTGCCGCCACAACCGCAGCACCAGAAGAAATACCAGCTAAGATGCCTTCTTCTTTCATTAAGCGGTGCGCCATTGCCATTGCATCGTCGTTGCTTACTTGTTCAACCTTATCAATCATTTCTAAATCAAGGTTGCCAGGAATAAAACCTGCACCAATACCTTGAATCTTATGAGGACCCGGCTTTAATTCTTCGCCAGCAAGTTTTTGACTAATTACAGGTGAGTCAGTTGGTTCAACAGCTACAGACGTTATTTGTTTGCCTTGCTCAAGTTTGATGTAACGACTAACACCTGTAATCGTGCCACCTGTACCAACACCAGCAACGAAGACATCAATGTTGCCATCCATATCTTTCCAAATTTCTGGACCGGTTGTTTCGAAGTGAATTTGCGGGTTTGCAGGGTTACTGAATTGTTGTAGTAATACATACTTTTCAGGATCAGATTCTTTAATCTCGTCCGCTTTTTCAATAGCGCCTTTCATGCCTTTAGCGCCATCAGTAAGTACTAAATTAGCACCTAGCGCTGTAAGCAACTTGCGGCGCTCTAAGCTCATTGTATTCGGCATAGTTAGCGTTAATGAGTAACCACGTGACGCAGCCACAAACGCTAATGCGATACCTGTATTACCAGAAGTTGGCTCTATAATTTCTTTCCCTTCAGTCAAAAGCCCTTTTTTCTCAGCGTCCCAGATCATATTCGCGCCAATACGACACTTAACACTAAAGCTAGGGTTGCGAGCTTCAACTTTTGCAAAAACATTACCTTTAGACACGCGGTTAAGTTTTACAAGCGGGGTTTGACCAATTGACATTGAATTGTCATTAAAAATATTTGCCATGATATTTTCCTAAATTCTGAAATAATGTAGGCTACGCGATTGGTGGTACGACCATTGAACATTAAAGACATGTTATGCGCAGTGGTATAGCGTTAAACTTATACTCAATACGACAAATAACGAACCACACAATCAAATTATTAACTGTAGCTTACCGTTATACTTAAAAATTAGAAGTACAGTTTTGCTATAACATATATGAATCTTATTTAAAGATGCCCCTTTTATTAATAAGGAAAACCTATGCAGTTTACAGGCACACAAAATTACATAGCATCAGATGATTTAAAACTCGCTGTTAATGCTGCCATTACTTTACAAAAACCGTTATTAATCAAAGGTGAGCCGGGTACTGGAAAAACGCAATTAGCACAAGAGCTAGCCGCAGCATTAGATACCAAATTGATACAATGGCATATCAAGTCGACCACTAAAGCACAACAAGGTTTATATGAGTATGATGCCGTATCACGCTTGCGCGACAGCCAACTAGGTGATGAGCGTGTTCATGATATTAGCAACTACATTGTTAAAGGTAAGTTGTGGGAAGCATTTGAACAGGAAAAACCGCCAGTACTGTTAATCGATGAAATTGATAAGGCGGATATCGAATTTCCAAATGACTTGTTACAAGAGCTCGATAAAATGGAGTTCTACGTGTATGAAACACAACAAACTGTTAAAGCAGTGCAACGTCCTATTGTGATTATTACGTCTAACAACGAAAAAGAATTACCCGATGCATTTTTGAGACGCTGTTTCTTCCATTACATTCGCTTTCCAAGCAAAGACGAAATGCAGCAAATTATTGAAGTTCATCACCCTCATGTTAAGCAAAACTTACTAACAGAAGCCATGGAAGTATTTTTTGAGTTGCGTGATGTTTCAGGCATTAAGAAAAAGCCGTCTACGTCAGAACTAATTGATTGGTTAAAACTATTAATGTCTGACGACATAAGCAAAGAGCAATTATTGAATAAGCAATCAGCAAAGGGGTCAGCTGTTATACCATTATTTGGAGCCTTACTGAAAAATGAACAAGACGTTCAATTGCTTGAAAAACTAGCATTTATGAGCCGCCGTGGACGCTAGAAGCTATGCTTATCGACTTTTTTATTACAGTAAAAAAACACAACGTACCTTGTTCGTTGCGCGAATTATTGGATCTTATAAACGCCATTAAGCAAGGTGTGGTATTTGCAGATATCGAAGCGTTTTACACACTCGCAAAACTCACCTTAGTGAAAGACGAAATTTATTACGATAAATTTGACGCAGCCTGTGCAGAATACTTTGACGGTATTGAAAGTATGGAGATTTTTCCTGAATCCTTTCCTGAAGATTGGTTACGTAAAGAATTTGAAAAACACCTAACAGAAGAAGAAAAACAGCAACTTGAAGCATTAGGTGGTCTTGACGAGTTAATGAAAACCCTTCAAGAGCGTTTAAAAGAGCAACATGAACGCCATGCTGGCGGTAATAAATGGATAGGCACCGGCGGAACGTCTCCATTCGGTGCGTACGGTTATAACCCAGAAGGAATAAGAATTGGTCAGGACGGCAGCAGAAATCGCCGAGCCGTAAAAGTGTGGGACAAACGCGAATTTAAGAATTTTGACCAAGACAGAGAGTTAGGTACACGGAACACCAAATTAGCGCTTAAAAAGCTGCGTAAATTTGCACGCGTAGGAGCCAGTGAAAAACTAGACATGAACGAAACTATCAGCGCCACTGCAAAAAACGCGGGGTTTTTAGACGTTCACATGGAACAAGAGCGCCACAACGCAGTAAAAGTGCTGATGTTTTTTGATGTGGGCGGCTCGATGGACGATCATATTCATGCCTGCGAAGAACTCTTTTCAGCAGCGCATACCGAATTTAAGCACATGGAGTTTTTTTACTTTCATAACTGTTTATATGAGCGCGTATGGCAAGACAACCAACGTAGATACCACGAAACCATTGATGTTGACGAGGTGATTAGAACTTACGGCAGAGATTACAAGGTTATTTTCGTTGGCGACGCAACCATGGGGCCTTACGAAATTATGTATCAAGGCGGCAGTGTAGAGCACTGGAACGATAAACCCGGCGTTGTGTGGATGAACAAAGTACTCAACCACTTTGATAAAGCCGTTTGGCTAAATCCGCAGCCTCAACAGTGGTGGGGATATCACCAATCAATACAAATAATGAACGAGATAATGAAGAACGGTATGTACCCATTAACCATAGATGGCATAGGGCAGGCAATAAAGTCGTTGAGTTGATGATGTCCCGATCGAATTTTTGTTTATAGATATCGTATTGCTGACCATTACAACTGCTGTTAATTATTGGAGGTAATTACGGCGTTGGAATGCTAATTATGAAGCATCGCCTAAATCTAGTAGAAAGTTAATAAGTCAATTATGTCAGTTACCTGTGAAAAGTGCGGGGTCGTACATATCGAAATTATCGCCGACGCTTTCGCGTTCCATAGCTCGACGGTAGAACCTTATATTTTTGTAATTTATCGTAAAATGCCGTATATCTTTCAGTTATTTTTGTGAAAGCTAAGGAAACTTCCGTTAACGGCTAAAGAAACCTATGAAAATAAATGCAGAACTTGTTTTAGAACTCAAAACAAAAAATATTGATCGCAAGAAGGGCGGACTATGGTTTCTGGTTTAAATTTGAGAGTCATTCAGCGCTATGAGTAAAATTCGGCTCCAGGAAGAAAAGCAAACTAAAACTTACCTTCGGTTAGATGATAAGATTGCACGAAAGTTTTCCGCTTCTCATATGAGTAATACAAAGTGGGTAAGACTGCTTAAAAATGTGGCATCTTTTGATGATAGCTATGAGTTGACTAACTTAGTTGAAAAGCTTATGGACATCGCCAAATTTCCGATCTCTAAAACTTCGACAGGATATAGAGTCAATGGATACTCGTAGTTATAATAAGCCAATTATGGCACTAGCTTTCAGCTAACCTACGATTAATTGGAGATCTGCACTTTTAGGGAGTTATTATGTCTATTGAAAGCCAAAGCGATGTCGTTATGGGACAGAGCGATGCTATCTAAGCGATTTATTATTGAAACTATTCATGACCAATTGAAGAATATTTCCCAAATTGAACACTCCAGACATCGCAGTATGAATGGTTTTATGTTGAATTTAATGGCAGGTTTAGTGGCTTACTGCCTTAAAGACAGTAAACCAAGCCTTAATTTAACTGACTCAGAGCTTAATTCTATGATCGCGGCTTAAACAGAACTGGGGTTAAGAAGCCACTTACACAGATTTTTTTACACTCTTATTAATGGGTAATCTGGCGCTGAATTCACTTCCTTTTCCGACCACACTTTTTACTGAAATATCACCGCCATGAGCTCGTGCAATCTGGCGGCACAAATACAGTCCTAATCCGACACCTTTATTTGAGCGGTGAATGATATGGCTGCCTTGCGTAAAAGGTTCAAAGATCTTTTCAAGATGCTCCGCTTCGATGCCTGCACCGAAATCGCGAACAGTGATTTCCACGTTCTGATTTTCCTCAAAACATTGAATGATAACCGGAGCTTCAGAACCGCTGTGTTTCAAAGCATTATCAATAAGATTCTTGACCAAAAACTTAAAGCGGCCCAAGTCAATTTGTACAGCGATTTCTGGAATGTGGTCTTTCACCCGAACCGGTGTTTCTTTGAAATAAGAATGCAAAATCGTATTGATCACATTGGGCAAAAAGTATGTGTCGATATTGAGCAAGGTTTCTGCGTTTTTAAGGCGTTCGCTTTCCAGTAGTTGCTCTACAATCTCATCCATTTTATCGACTTCATGGCCTAACTTTCTTGTGACTTCACCCTGTTCCAGTAACGCCAGTAACACCTTTATTCTAGCCATAGGAGAGCGCAACTCGTGACTAACTGAAAGTAACAACTCTGTTTTGGCAGAGAACAATTGTTCGAGACTTTCGGCCATTTTATTAAGTCCCCTTGTGAGTTTTCCAAGGTCGTTGTTTGGGTGTGATGCAATTCGATATTTCAGGTTTCCATGACTGATCTCAGTTGCACTGTTTATGGCACTGTTAATAGCTGATAGCTGCCCATTCAATAACCAGTAGCTCAGTAACAATACGACAAGTACAGCAAACCATGGCCAATAAATAATCCAATCGGGAAACACTATTAGATTGGCGATTTTTGATGTTACGGTAATGGTATAGCCGTCAAACTCCGTTGATAGAAAGTATCTGGAATCTAACTTTTTGAAATACAATTCACCAATACCAATGGCATCCTTTGTCAATTTCTCAGGTGAAGGTAAAGGGCTGCCCGTTAGCCATTTCTCAGTTCCATAGGTTATTTGAATCTCCACCCGGTTCTTTTTAGCTTCTGTAGTAAGAGCTTCAATATCAACGGGTTCTTTGACGAGCTCCTGCATCATGACTAGCAACGCTGCTTTTCTGTCAGAAACGATCTCCACCGCTTCTTGTTCAGAGATGGCAAAACTGCCTAAAATGATGAACCCCACTAGCAAAATTGTGGTGATGGTGAATAGTAGGAAAAAACGAGCGTATAAATTTAGATGTGTAATTATCATAAAGGTGTCGCAATAAAGGTGTAACCAACACCCCTTATGGTTTTAATAAATCTTGGAGAGGAGACTGAGTCATTGAGCTTTTGACGAAGTCTGCTCAGTAAAATATCCACTGAGCGCCCAAACAAATCCACTTCTACACCTTTCACCACACCGATAATTTGTTCACGATTGAATACTTTTCCGGGATTAGAAGCTAGCGCCTTTAACAAGTGGAACTCCATGCCCGATAAATGCACATTTTCACCATCCACTTTAACTATCTGTTGCGCGCTAAAGATAGCTAAACCGGCAAAAAACAAGACTCCCTGTTGTTCTGTTGAGCTTTGTTCCTGACTAAAACTGCGTCGCAATAACGCTTGCACTCTCGCAAGGAGTTCCGCAGGTTCAAATGGCTTAGGCAAATAATCGTCCACTCCAAGTTCAAAGCCATGTACTTTATCTTCGAGTCGCCCTCTGGCCGTTAACATAATGATAGGCAAAGTATAGGCTTGCCGAATTTGCTTGCACAATGTGAAGCCGTCAATACCTGGCATCATCACGTCTAACAGTACTAGTTTTGGAGACTCCAGCCCAATCAACTCATATCCTTGTTGTGGCTCATTTGCACAAATCAAGTCAAAGTGATGCTGCTGAAAAAACAGGGATAAATTTTCGGTAAGACTGCTATCATCGTCAATTATTAATAGTTTGGTCATCGTTCATTTTACTCTTTAGTTCAGTACCATACTGGGTCAAGCTAGGTCAAACCACAAACCCCCAAATGAGATTGTTACACTATGTTACCCTAAAGGCTTTCATAGTTAAGTAAGATCATTCTACTACATTTTGAGGAATGAACTTATGCAAACAATATTTGTACAAGGGAATCTGAACCCGACACACTCTGCCAGAATTATTGCCATAATGATGCTGTTGCAGATGGTTCTGGGGTTACTTCTAAATTTCTATTTTCTGAAACCTATTTTGGCCTACAACGGCGAAACCCTTGTTAGTGACCTCACTAGCATACTGGGGGGCGCAACGCTAGTTGCTTTAATGATCAGTACCATGAATTTGGCGTTTGGCTTATTAATACCAAAAAAGTCTATCAACCAGCACACCACACTGTTTATTACAATTGTTGTATTCGCCACTATTGGTATTACATTGTGCGCTTATGAATATGCAAAACTGTCTGAGTACGTCACTTATCTGGCCACCATTAATGTACCCAACAATGATATATCTGCGGAGACGTCAACCTTAGTGAGAACTATCCTGACTAGCGGAAGAAATGAAGCGCATTTTTTCTCCATTTTTATCTCCAGCTTCAGCTTATTGCTCTTCTACCTACTGCTGTTGCGCAATCAACTGCTCCCTGTTCTACTTTGCGGATTTGCGCTATTTTCTGTGATATTGCAACTGATCGCCGTTGCACATACGTTTTTCGAAGCGTCAATTCCTAACATTATTCAACTTCCTTTAGCCATAACTCAGATTATTGTTCCTTTTTATCTTTTGATTTGGGGCTTTAAAAAGCCATTGTATGAAGCGTCCACAGAAAACAAAACAGCACAATAACCACAGGAGCGGTACCTTATGATTTTCATCGCAATTCTTATTCATATCACGGCAGGTGTTGTTGTGTTATTGACAGGCTTCACTGCAATCCTGGCAAAAAAAGGCAACGCATTCCATAGGCAATTGGGCAATGTTTATGTTTTATCTATGCTAACTCTAGGCATCAGCGGCACAATCATTGCGGTAGTACGATATGTACCAATTTCAATCATGAACGGCTTGGTCCTTTGCTATTTTGTACTTTCGGCCATCAATGTCATTCGACAGCCAGATAATCAGATCAACCTTGCCGACCGGTTTCTGTTTGGCTTCGCTACACTACTGTTTCTGGGGCTCTTCGGGTTTGCATACCAAACAACGCTGATGCCTGATGGCAAACTGGGCGGGTTTGGTACAACGGCTTATGTGATATTTGGCAGTGTATTGGCTTTTTGCAGTGTCGCAGATTATCGCTATATCAAGCTCGGAGGATTGCAAGGCAAGGACAAATTGATACGTCATCTTTGGCGAATGTTTTTCCCTCTTTTTATGTCAACAGCCGCTTTTTTTCTGGGGCAGGCCATGCATATTCCCGAAGCAATAAGAACCATTGAGTTTTTACTTGCACCGGTTGTCTTTGTCATTTTGATTACCTTTTATTGGGTTTTCAATACTGCTTTAACCAATAAGAAAGGCAAGAACCCTACACACTCGACGGATTACTGAGTATCGATAATAATCGCACGAAGCGCGCGATCTATGATCATTCATTAAAGGCTATTTTTAATAGCTCAAGAAAGTCAACGTGCTCGCCCACTTTCAGTGGTTTTACGATAAAGTCAGGTTTTACATCTTCTACCACCTTTGCCAATCTTCGTAATGGCTCGTTTACATGCTCATACCCAAGTGACCATGTGCCGTAGCCCCAGGGAATAAACACGCGACACCCAAGATCTTGAGCAGCACGTATCGCATCTTCGGGAGATAGGTGCATTTTTCTTGCGGGCCCAGGGTAGGCTACAATTGGCATTAAGCAAACATCTATATCACCGATGTATTGTGCAATGTCCTGAAAAATTGGGCTGTAGCCTGTATCACCCGCAAAATAGATACGTGTGGTTCCATCATCAAATAGCCAACTCCCCCACAGGCTTTCATCATAATCAGAGAAACTGCGGTTTGAAGTGTGGTTTGCCGGTAAAAAATGGATAGTCGTATCATTGTGGCGGGTTTGAGTGAACCAATCCATTTCAGTAATGGAGCCTATATTAAAATTTGCATCATCTGCATTATCTAGCGGTAAATAAAGTCGAGTACCTTCACTAAATCCACTCAAAGTTGAGCTACTCAAGTGGTCATAGTGATTGTGAGAAATTACCACTCCGCTGACAAATGGCAACTGTGCACTTTTAATTGGAGCTGCGCCTAGTCTTTTAAGTGAATCGTCTAACTTGCTACCAAGCCAGCCGAAACCATCAAATTCCTCAAATACAGGATCAGTTACAAGAGCATCATTATTGCCCAATTGAATCAAAAAGCTAGCATGTCCTAACCACGTGACTCGGTTAATGTTTTTGGCTTCTATGTCTACATCGCGAAAAAGCATATCGTTGTACCTAAAACCTTCAGTTTTATTAATTCCTGAATAAGCGAATCCGAGTAATGATTTTTCTACCGCTTTCACTTCTTCCGGTTTTAAGAAGTTCATTCTATCGTAACGGTTGTGTGGTCCTTTACCTTGATAATTGGCAGGGTATATATTCCTATACCTTGAGTCAGCCTTGTTGTATCGAACGTTATCGATTTGTGTTATATCTGGCTGACAGCCGCAAATAAAAATTGTGGCGATCATAATAGCCATAGGACTTTTACTCGTTTTCATAAATAATAATACCTAATAAGTAGTAAAAATAGGGCTTGAACGATTGTGATAGGCTTAACAATCTCTTCTTATTACAAGGAGGATTAACAAAATAAACCTGAAGAGAGTAGAGGTTTTTTCAATTGTAACTTTCCTTAAACCTTCAAGCTTTCAGGGCCAGCTGTTTGCCAGCCCTTAAAGTCGGATATTACCCCTTCTCACAAATTGCATAGCCTGGTGGACAGCGCTTTGGTTCAAAGTTTTGCGTCCAAGATTCTAACTCATCAATAGAAATCAGGCGCAAGCTGCGAAAGTCAATCAAGTGTTCTACCCGAATATCGAGTTTTTTTATTGCATCATGGAATACCACCATATCTTTGAAGATGCGAGGCTTGCCTGTTTTTAAGTTAGTCTCATAGTGTTCATCTGCAATGACGAGTTTTTCTGACTCAAGATAACTGACCAAATAATGCTGAGAGTGAGCAGTAGCGATATCAAATAGCTTTAGGTCGGCTATTGTAAGAGGCTTTCTATCGGAGACTAGCGTCAGCTTCTCCTTTGCCAAGGGGCTGCTTAATGAGTCGATAACCAATTGCTGATGCGCTTCCGATACGACTAGAGTCGCGCCCATTTCCACAGCATTATTTAAACCTCTTAAATTGCCGCCATGATGATGAGTGACTACATAAAATTTTATTGCCTTTTCAGATCCAGTAAGTTCCTTGAACTGCTTATAGTTGGCCTGCAAGTGCTTTGCGCTACCTATAGCGATTAGATAGTCTTTATTCTCAATAAAAACCGTACGATCTCGTCCTTTTCCAGCTTGATAAACGCCATTAGCTACCATTTTAGCCGTAATTTTGTTTGTGTAGAACTCTTCTCCCCATGGTACAAAGTGTTCATAATGCTTGAACTCATTGTCTAAATCAGGGAGCATTTCAATATCTCGTTTAATCGAAACTAAATTTAGCTCACCATCAACGAGCAAATTCATATCTCGAGCGTAAGTAACCCCTTTTGACTGTTGATGATTAGAAAACACATACACCATTTGTCTGCCACTTGCGTGTAATCTAATTAACTTGCGGATTACACCAGCTTGTTTATCTATGTAGTATGTCAGTGTCCAGCCATGGTCGTTTTCGATGTTGAGCTTCTGGTGCACTCTACCTCGATAGGTTTCTTTGCCGGAAAAAGTGGCTCCTTGGCGATTCTCATTTAGCGATTTTGCATAAAGAGTGTCACTAGAGGATTCGGCGTAAAAACCACCAAAACTATCGAACTTAGCCCAGTTATGTACAGCGTATTTGCCATGCAAGATATCATAGGCTATTGCTTTATCTTCACTCACAATCCACTTCTCCAAATCTATTGTGGTGCGAGGAACGCGATAGGTCAGTAGGCTTTTACGTTTATTTTTAAAATCTATCGTTAATTCTTCATTAATACGCCATATTTCATGGATGTTGGGTACTTCGCTCTCCCCACGCCAAGGGCCTTTGTTGTAATCTATGATTTTGATACTGTTTGCTTGAGTTAGTTTTGTTCCGCCGTAAGCCTTTATCACTTTATCGACAATGTGATTCACATCGTTGGTATCAGCATACATTGGCTCACTAAATATAATTGAAAAAAATAGAAAACTTAATGCTTTAAATCTTGGGGTTAATAACACCTTATATATTTCCTTTATTTAGTTCGGAGCCCCAATAAGGAGCGTGAATTTTTTAATGTTTTTTTGATTAAATACTTTAAAAATGGTAGGTGTCGTAAAGCGCTACAGTTGCTGGCAAAGTGCGAACCTACGACCATTATTTTCAGGCTGAGAATACAATTTTATTTCTGTCTAGATCTCTTATATAGGCTGAATATTTTGGGCCGCGTACTCCCGGTTCTCCTTCGCAGCTGCCACCCAATTTAATAGCCTGTTCGTATAGTCGATTAACTTCTTCTTCAGAGCCCACGTTTATGCCAAACATAGTGCCGTTTCCATTGGTTGCAGGTAGACCATCAAATGGTATTGCTATAGCAAAAGCGAAACTCTCACATTGCCAATAGTTCATTCTGTCGGTTTTAAACGCCTGGGTGAGAGCTGTGCCTTCAAACAAAGCATCGTAGAATTCAATTGCCTGCTGCATGTTATTAGTACCAAGAACACAATAATCCAATTTCATTTTGTAATGACCTTAATTGTTGTTTAGATGAAAAAAATTATCTTGAAATTTGATGTTTGATATCAAGCATATATGTATAAAAATGATGTAAGGGTGTTTTAACCATTTGGCCTTTACATATGCATTTCTACTTAATGACCTCAAAATGTCGCTGTGAAGAACCAAATAGTTAGAGGTTAGCCAATAAATTCGCATCTTCGATAATTATCAGCTTTCCCAGCTAATTGTATTTTAGAGCTGAGCGTACTTGTTAAATTTATAAAGCACAATCAAGGGGTAAGCATTGTTACCTTATGTTACATTGCGAAAAGAGTTTTGGTTTACATTTAACTTCTGTGTTTTTAAATAGATTTAAATAGAGGCGTTATGAAACTTAAATATTTAATTGGTTTAACTTTTATAATCCCATTGTTGGGGCTGTTTTTCGTAATTTCATTTGCAACTGATTTATCCAGCTTTATTGTATCAACTACTAATTTTATTTGTTTGGCAGTTCTTTTTATCACTGTCTTAGATGTTTTATTTATGGCTTTTAAACATAGTAAAGTTAACCATAATGGCAGCTAATCTTTACTGGTTTGATTTGAAATCTGGCTTGAGTCAGCACGATATTATTCTCGGAGAATAATTGATTTATACAATGACATTAAGTGGGGTTGCCAGCAGTTGGTTAGGTTTTGTTCAGCTTAACTTTGTAGTGGCATTACAAACGCTTGTGAGTATCTAAGTCAATGAAAAGTATGTTATGTTTAGCCATGCCAGCCTATCTTTTTAGTTAATCAAGCACGAGTTATAGCGCTGGCTCTTAGCTAACCCACGATAATGCCGAGGCTAGGCTGTGTGGGGTTCAAAATATCGGAGCCAAGGAAAGTGTAATGGATGTAGTAAAAGTCTCTAAGAGTAATTATCAAGAACTGATCGAAATATGGGAGGCTTCAGTGCGAGCAACTCATGATTTCCTTCCCGAAGAAAATATTTCTGAACTTAAGCCACTTATTTTGCAGCAATACTTTGATGCAGTTGAGCTTAGTGCTGTTAAGCGCAGCGGTGAAATACAAGGGTTTATAGGTGTAGCAGACTCAAATATTGAGATGCTATTTGTAAAGCCTGAGTATTTTGGTATTGGTATCGGGCGGAAGCTTATAAAGTATGCATTAAATAATTTAGGTGCATTTAAAGTGGATGTAAACGAGCAGAATCCTAATGCTATTAGGTTTTACGAAAAAATGGATTTTAAACAAGTTGGACGCTCAGCGTTGGACGGCCAAGGTAATCCATTCCCACTAATACATATGATGTATAACGGATCACAAACGGGTTAAATTGATTTTTAACGCAGGCTTTGGTTCCGTTTTGCTACACCATTTAGTCCGTTTTAGCTGACTACTTAAAGTAGAATTAGCTTTTATATAGGAGATACATAATGAGCGAACAAATTTTACCGGATAATTTACCCGTTCCTGAAGATGATGGTGCATGTGATCACCTTGAAGGTATGCTTTTCCCGCCAATATCGCTTGAATCAACCAATGGACCTATTATGTTGGCAGGGCTACCTAAAACAACGGTAGTTTATATTTACCCTCGTTCATCTGCGGATTCAGTTGATCCTGAGGGATGGGATGCTATTCCTGGGGCGAGGGGATGTTCTCCACAAGGTTGTGCGTTTCGAGATCATCAATCTGAGCTTTCTGCTCTTGGGGCCAACGTATTCGGGCTTTCTACCCAAGATGTTCCATATTTGCAAAATGAAGTGGCTAGACTTCACCTACCTTTTCCGCTTATTGGTGATAGTGACCTTAGATTAAAAGAGACATTGAATCTTCCACTGTTAGAAATGAAGTTGAACGGTGTTAGTTTCTATAAACGAATTACGTTAATCATTAGGGAAGAGCGCATTGTTAAAGTGTTTTATCCGGTTTTTCCGCCTGATAAAAATGCTGAAAGCGTAATTGCATGGCTAAAAGAGAATTGATTTAGCGTCAATATATTATATAAAGCATTAAACGGTACATGTTTTTGGGCATATGCAGTTGACCATTACATGTAGTGACTTTTAGTACGTCGTAAATTTAAGGGGGCTTACAGAGTATTATATGGTAAAAATACGATGTGTTGCCTCCTGTAAGCTCAATGGGTATCAAGCTGCTCGAGACAATTGCTCACAGCTTGCTAAATTATGCTTTGCTACGACATCGTAATAAGCTTTTGCCAGCCTATAAAGAGTTAATATAAATAGAAAAAGGAATTAAACAGTGGGAATTAGTTCAACACAACTGAGTTATTTTGTAATTGGATTAGGGATATTTATGGCGGCTATTAGCTTTTATTTAGGCCGTAGAAAAACTGAAACACCTATTCTTGTGTCGGTAATAGGCTTTTTTACTGCAATTATTCCACCTATCGCGTTTATCTATTTGCTTATATTGCTTTTTAAGCGCGACTTACCAAAGACACAAAGCAATGGTTAGGTAATTTACGTAAAAAATTACGCAATCATCCATATGTTCAATCGCTGAATTATGCGTGCTGATTGTTATTTCAGTCTATGTGTTTGTGCTATTTACTGAGAACACTATGTTCAACAGAACTGGCTCGTTAAATAGGTTAATGCCTAAAAGTTTAAAAGCGCACAGGGAGTTAAATGTTGTTTAGTAGCCTGTCATCTCTACAAAGCCTTCACCTTGATGACTTCCACTAAACTGTACCATTCCTTCGAAATATGCGATACCAAAACGCATAATCTGCTGGGGATTAACAACGCTGATATCCACATTAATTTTATGATTGGGAAGGATGATAGAGAATTGTTGAGGGTAGGCGTGCGTTGTTGATTTATTATGGGTTGAATGCATTGTTTTAATATGAATGTCGCTCGTCTCTAGTACTTCTATCTTTCCATTACTATGCATAATTGAGCCATAAATATAATCGCTAATGTTTGATCGTAAACGATAAACCATCAGCGCTTTATTTTCGCTTAAACGCAAAGAAAACCAGTTCCAGCCTTGCTGATCTTCGGCAAGTAACCGTGACCCCCATTCACGATCAAACCAGGCTTTGCCTGTAACAATGCGCTCTTCTCCTTTCCATTCTATATGTCCAGTTACGTTTATGAATGGTTGGGAATAATAATAGCTAGCAATGTTTTCAACTGCGTGCTTTTTATTAAAACCATTGACCCCTTGAAGAAAATAAAAAGGCCTATCAGGATTAAGCTCTGTTCGAGTATTGGTGTTAAGTGATAATGATGCGCTCCATTTGGTATTGGAAGGCGTGGCATCAGACCCAAAGGATAAATTTGCTGGTAAGAATTGTTGGCTAGATTGCCATACCCAATCATCAATTTGAGCATAAAAAGAGGTGGATGAAGTATGGCTATTTTTCTTCGTGTTATTACTAATCACGACGTTGCCCAACTCTTTTCTTCCTAGCCGAAATGCGGATGAATGAGTGAATTTATCGGCCATGGCAGCATGTGCAAAATATAAATGGTGTTCACCAATGGCGGTTCTAAATAATGTCCATTGTAATGCCATCGCTTCTCCGTTTTTTGTTTTCAAATTCGCATTTAGGTACCACCATTCATGGTGGTATTGAAGCTTGGGGAAATGTGCTTCAGGAAATATAATTGGCTCGTTAGCGGATGGCAGCGTGAAGCGGTTATCGGGTTTTTCTTTAAGCCGAAATAATTGATCTTCTTTATTTGAATATTGATTGCCTACTTGTTCGCTACACGCTGCGGATAGTAATAGTGTGGTGAATAAAACGTATGTTAAAAAATGGCTAAGCGTGAAATTTACGTATGGTTTATTGCTGTTTGTTATCATCATCGTAGCTTTTTATGAAATGAGTATAATGGAATGAAAAGAGCGGGAATGACTAGAATGATGCCTATGCTGCTACTTGATAACATAGTCATTAAAAGTGTTCCTACATCATTTACTAATGGCATAGACCAGCCGAAAGAGGCGGGCAACACTTTGCTCACAAGCACCTCAGCTATAACCGTGGCTACAGGCCAACTTAATAGTACGGTACCAATCAGTAAAAGCATCCACTGAACGAACATGTGGCTAAACACGTTACGTTTACTATAGCCTAAGCGATATAAGGCGAGTAAATCAGGTTTTCTTGCTAGCTCTAAGCTTGTAACAGACAAAAATAAACCAAAGCATGCGATGCCTAGCAATACAGCGGAAGTGGCTTGCGTTAAGATAAACGTTTGATCAAATACCTCTAATGCTAACTTTTTAAGTTCACTAGACTGAAGAATACTCTCACTAATTAACCGGATATTTGGCTGGATATTTGACTGGGTATTTGACGGATTGTTAAGTGCATTATTAATGCGTTGCTGTAAGGCTAATGAAGTTATGGACTCTGATGCTTTTAAATAAATACCGTAGCTGGTTCCTCGCCAATTTATTTGGTGATGGTTAGTTTTAACTAAATAAGCGGAATGGCCGAGGTAGCCATACTGAAAATAAACACCTTTTACCTCGCACTCAATGGTTTGCTGGGCTTGGCTTAAAAAAATACGATAGATTTTTGGCTTTGATAGTTCAATGGCGTTACTTAATGCGAATTGTTCGTTAATAAAGCAAATTGGGATGTTGTTATTATTTTTGTCTAACTGAGCTTGTACGAACTCGGCTTCTACTTTTAATGCTTTAAAGCTAAGGGCATTAAATTGGTTAATAGACTTCATTCTTGCAATGCGTAATTGGGTATTTTTATAAGTAAACCAAGCATGCTGATATAAAATGACTTCTTCGATAAAGGCTTGTTGTTTAAGCCAAGCTTCAAGCCTATTTTCATCCAAACTCGAAGGTTGGGGGATGGAGCGGCTGCTTTGGTTTTTTGGTACGCTAATAATAAAGTCTTGAGACAGTTGCTGATCCAAATAGTCAACAAAAGCGGTATTAAAACTTTTCACCATAAGCCCAGCTGAAATGCTTGCAGTGAGTGCAAGGTAAAATGCAGCTAGTGGGACATATCGTCGATAGATTTGATTTTGCGCGTCTTTTATTAAATAGCCAATTTTAAAATTATTCCATGAGCTATTTAAGTGATTAAAAATAAGTAGTAAAGAATGAAAAGCCGTTATTAAAGCCAATAGAAATATTGGCAAAAAGGCGATGCTCGCAAGCAACAAAAAGCCATATTTCATCATTATCAAAAGCCAGTTTGATAACTGTACTTCTGAAGAAAAGCCGTGTGATAAGAATGATTCAGACCAAGATAAAGGCATAAGCCAATGTAGAAAAAGAAAAAACAGGGTTATAAGAACCAATCGACCTATAAACAACACGTTTGCACTGCGTTGACTTTTCATTGGTATGGACTTTAGCTGTGGCCGATTAATTAAACGTAATTGATGAAACAAAGCGGTAATGACCGCGCTGCTAGACAATAGAAATGCCCACAACAAATAGCGCCAATGCCACTCAAAATGTCCGGTAAGATGTAAATCGTAAATTTGAGATAAAGTGACACCTACAATGGGAAGACTAAATATAACAATTGCGGCAGCAAGTAAAATGCCCAATCCACACGCAAAGACAACAATAAAAGCACATTCAATCAATAGCGCGATACGAATTGTCACCAGCGGTACACCCAACAACCTAAGCTGATTAATTAATTGGTGGCGGTATTGCCATGCTTGCTGCCCAGCCTGATAGGCAATAAACAGGCTGACTAAAAAACCTAGCAATGCTAATGCCGTTAAATTTAAATGCAATGCATTTGCAAAACCTTTCTTTTCTTCCAGCTTCCAAGGTTCGTATAGCATTAAGTGGGAGGGAAGTTGATTTGCTAGCGTTTGTTTTCTTTCAGCCGACATGGCAGTAACAGTAAAATAGCTAAATGCATTGATAGGCTTAAAAAGCTGCCAAGCTAATGAAAAGTCGATTATAGCCATATCATGTTTTCTTAAATTCGCGTCGGTAATAATGCGGTAGGGGAGTTTTTCTCCACTTTTGAGTTGTAGGTAAGAGGTTTGCTGGTGTTCGATTGAGAGCTGCTGAGCGAGAGTTTGTGTAATTGATGCCATGTTTACGTTAAACACGTCTGGGTACAGAATACTTAATGCGAGCAGGTCGGTTGCATAAATGGCAAGCACGGTGTCGTTGTTTAATATCGTATTGACTTCTAGTACAGGAGAAACTTCTATAAAGCCTAACTGTCTTATTAATCTAAAGTCCTGCTTGGTTGCCTTCAATCCTTCTTTCGGGTAAATGTAAAAAGCAAAAGGAGGGCTCAGTAAATCGCTTGCTGACGCATATTGCTGCTTACTAGCATCATTTAACATCAGAATACTTATTAAGGTGCTGGTGGCGATAGCTAAACTAATAATAAAACTAAGATGAAGTAAAGGCTTTGTTGTGTACTCAGCATAATAAGCTCGTATAACCAAATTTATAATGCGATAAAAAGCCCGTGCATTCATTAGCTACTCGGTTGTTGTATAAGCATCATTGGGCGTTGGAGAACTTACGACACTTATTCCGTTACTATCAAGGTGGTATATGCGGTCTGCTTCTTGTGCGACTTTGTAGCTGTGCGAAACAATGATTAGAGTAGCAGCGTATTGTTTACATAAAGAGATTAATAGCTTAACGACCCTTTGGCTGTTTTTGTCGTCTAGGTTTCCGGTTGGCTCGTCTGCGAGTAATAGTTGCGGCTTTGCACTTAATGTTCTTGCAATCGCTACTCGTTGCATTTCACCACCGGATAACTCATCAGGCCGCTTTTTCAGTAATTGGCCAATACCTAACTGCTCGGCGAGCTCATTACACAAAGAGGCATTATATCTATCTGCTAACTTAGCGCTAAATGAAATGTTTTCCTCAACATTCAGCCCCGATAGCAAATTATAATTCTGAAAGATGATACCTAAATTTTCACGGCGTATTTGACTTAGCTGATCCTCATTCGCTTTTTCAAGTGCCACATCGGTTAAACAAATGCTTCCTTTCTGAATGGGCTCAAGTCCTGCAATTAAGTTGAGTAATGTGGTTTTTCCACAACCACTATCACCCATTAGTGAAATACATTCTCCCCGATTCACGCGCAAATTTAATTGGGAGAAAAGTTCTCGTGGCTGATCACCATCAACAACAGTATGACCAAGATCCTGAATGGTTAAGATCAAATTAGCTCCACAGTTGCTAAATCATTATTTAAATATATAAAACAGTATAAGCAAAAATAGGTAACTGCTATTGGCTTGAACAAATTTATTTTAGATGAGCGTGATAAAGTGTGAGTGAGGCGCTGTAAAATGAGTGCTTTATTTTCCGTCAATCCATCGTTTAACCACAATAGCTGTTTTTTCAGGATTTTGTTGTACTAATAATCGGACTAAATTGGTTACAGATTGCTTTTCATCAGCTAATAACTGGGTTGTTTTTTTAATTTGAGTAATTTTCTGTTTCCGGCTGGTCATGCTAAATCTCCCGTTATTGGTTGCTTTACGTTATAAAAAATATAGGTATGTTTAAAAATAAATATTTATTAATTTATCCTACACTTATGAAAGAAAATACAAACAAACACGTTCTTATATAAAAATTTGTACTATTTCTAATTCGGGACGACACCGTATGCTCAAAAGCTTAAGCCAAAAATATGATTCTGCAATTCACTCTGTATCAGCTCTTGAAGGTATTGCTCCGCTATTAATGCGACTTTACCTTGCTCCTATTATGATTCAAGCAGGTTGGAATAAATTAAGTAACTTTTCAGATACGGCAGCGTGGTTTGGTAATGCAGAGTGGGGCTTAGGTTTGCCTATGCCAGAATTAATGGCAGGTCTAGCTGCAACAACCGAATTTGTGGGCGGTTTTCTTATACTTATCGGCCTATTTACCCGACTGATTTCTATTCCATTAATGTTTACAATGTTAGTTGCAGCAGTAACCGTGCACCTAAAACACGGCTGGTTGGCCATAGCCGATGCATCAAGTTGGTTGGCAGACGGCACTATTTTTTACAATAAAAATATTATGGAAGCACCAGAAAAAGTGGAAGCGGCAAAATCCTTATTACAAGAGCATGGTAATTATGAGTGGCTTACTTCAAGTGGTAATTTTGTGATTTTAAATAACGGCATCGAGTTCGCAGCGACTTATTTTATTATGTTTTTAGCCTTATTTTTTTACGGTGGCGGAAAATTCACCAGTGTTGACTATTTTATGAAAAAACAAATAAAAAAATAAACACATTAACCACCTAATTTTCATCTCGAGATCTGTTAATCTATCGCCAAATAGATAATTTAGCAGGTCTCTTTTTTATGACAAATCATCCTACACTTTCAACCATGTCTGCACATGAACTTTTAACAAATCGTAAATCTTGCGCACGTTTAACGACGCCAGCACCTTCCAAAGCACAAATGAATATTATTCAAACGGCAGCGTTACGCGTACCTGATCACGCAGCGTTAAAACCATGGCAGTTTGTTATTTTTGAAGGTGATGAAGCACTCTCTGCGCTTGGCAAAATTTATGCGGATGCTGCATTAAAAACGGATCCGGAAGTTGAACCTGCCCAAATTGAGCGCGCAAAACAATTACCGCACCGAGCACCTATGGTTATTCTTTGTATAGCGAAATATGCAGAACATCCAAAGGTACCGCATTTTGAACAAATTATTTCAGCAGGGTGTACTGTAATGGCCATGCAACAAGCTGCATTTTCAATGGGGTTAGGTGCAATGTGGCGTACAGGCAGTTATGCAGAAAATCGCCACGTACACGATGCATTCAACTTAACCGAACAGGATCAAATAGTAGGCTTTTTATACTTAGGCACCCCCGTACACTCAGTACCAGACCGAACCGTGCCAGATTTTGAAGATTATTTTTCTTATTGGAAGAATTGTTAACTTAATTCGGTTTGATAAACTGCTCTTTATGCTTGTTCCATGCTTTTACCTCTAAAGAAAGGCAGCATCAAATTAGAAGTGGGCAGGTAAAAGTTTGTCCTAATATTTGCAGGTTTGGGTGCTTTTTTACACGGTAACTTACCTGCTGTATTAAGAACCGAAAGCTGTGTTCTTAACGAATAGCTATTAGTGAGTATAAATAGCTATTAGTGAGAATAAATAATACAAAGCCATCAACTACAGTTGAATAATTGATGGCTAAAACTGAGTTCACACTCATTACAGATGCTCAAATACAGCCAGCGTTGTTATCTTCTGCTAGTAAGTCTCAGTAATCCAAACAGACCAGCTGTAAAAATAAATACTGTGCTTGGTTCTGGTACTTTAAAGCTACTCGTACCGCCACTTGTACCAGAAAATTCCCAGCTAAGTAAGTCATGATTTGCGTTTGCACCACCTGTTGCAGATGTAAAGCCAGCATAAACCTGACTGGTGCCAAGAATTGATGGTAAGTCAGCTTGATAAGAGATTGCGGCTACCGTAGGTAAAATATCACTATCATTAAAATATACGTCTAACATGTCTGTGCTATTGTCGTAGTTTACCCATGCATACCACACTGTATCAGGTGAATCTAAGTTGCCCAGCCCAAGATCGTTAGTAGTTATAATTTTTTCTGAAACTACACTGCCATTAAAGTTGATCCCAATGTGTGAATCGCTAAAGTTATCAATAGGGCCATTGCTGTGGTTATCAAATTCTAAACCAAAACTATTGTTTAAACCTGAATAACCAATTCCGCCCCCACCAGAGCCAGCTTGGTTGCTGGTACTTTGTAGTGCGAAAACGATACCGTCGGCACCTCCACCATTTTGGCCATTAAAATTAAAAGAAAACTCAGTGGAAAAAGACCCTGCGTTTAGATCAATAAGTTGTGTAGAGAATACACTGCCTTTTTGACTATTTTGATTATTAGTTAATCTTAATTTGTTGTCGTGAATATGGGCATTGCCATTTAACGTCAAACCATCTATTGAGCTAAAGTCATCAAAAGTGATGACGGTGGCTTGTGCCGTACCTGCAATAAATAGTAATGCTGATGACGCAAACTTCGCTAACTTCATATTTCCTCTTTCGAACGTCTGAATGAATTGAAGAGGGAGAATAGCAAAGCATAGATTATGAAAACAAGCGTTTAAATTTTACGCTTTGAAATAAGCGTATGAGAAGTATATAAAATATTAGGCAAGCTTCTTTCTTAATTATTAAAAAAGACTATCAATAAAACTTTTTGGTCTGTATTCTTCGTTTTATGTTACCTTGCGCAACCACTTTGTTAATGATTGTTTTTATTTGAGTTAATAATGGTTTTTTTATGAAACTGATATTTAGTATTGAATCTAGAAGGCTTCACATTCAGTCGTCTTCATTCTCGTTTACAATACCAGCTACAAGTGGAAAGGGTATTTGTCAAAATAATGCTTCCAAATCTTGCCTAAAAGCTTCATGGGTTGGGTCAATTCCTTTAGGATTTTATTCAATCAGATCGTCTGATTTAAGTGACCCGAATATCGCTGGTGATTTGTATAGGAATTTTCGTCACGGTGACTGGGGGGATTGGCGAGTGAAGTTGACTCCTCGAAGCAGCACTAAAACTTTTGGTCGTTCTGGATTTTTTTTGCACGGAGGAAAAATCAAGGGGTCAGCAGGATGTATTGATATTGGAGGTGGAGTCACAGGCTCTAAGGAAACAGATTTAGTCAGAAAAATGCTGCTAGCTTCTGGCTCTGTAATACTTGAGGTTAGAGCATGAATAATTTTCAGAGGCTTTTTCTTCATTTTCTTTTTATACTTGCGTTAGCTGGCATTATGGTATTTGTGAATGAAATTGGAGGGAATCTTAATTATGGATTTTTATTCGTGTCAGGAATAAGCTTAGCCGGCTTCTATGCGCTGAGGCTAACTAACTTATTAATGATTTTTGGCTGCTGGCTAACTATATTTTCCTTGGACTACTACTTTACTATAAGGCTATTGCTATCGGCCAAAGGTTACGAAAGCTACTTATTTACAATCACTAATAGTGTAATGTTGACATTGTTTGCAGCTGTAGGTATTTGTTCGGCAAGCTTAATTAAATTGGTTAGAAAAAAGTGGTTGAATAACTAGTCGCATTGTACCTATAATCTGATGCAATGCGACTAGTTTATATAAGCAATAGGGTATTTAGTTGCTTATCGCTTGTCTGTAGTTCAATTGTCTTGGGAATTATTATAACGCTTCGATGTAATCAAGCACACTTTCAATATCAACTAACGTTTTATCGCCACTTCTACGGTTTTTGTGCTCAACTTGTTGGTTATCTAGGTTACGCTCACCGATTACGATTGTGTGTGGAATGCCAACTAACTCCATGTCATTGAACATGACGCCTGGGCGTTCTTTACGATCATCAAACAGTACATCAACGCCAGCAGCGACTAAGTCTTCATATAGCTTTTCTGCTACTTCTTGAATACGATGAGATTTATGCATATTCATTGGTACAATAGCTACTTTGAACGGAGCAATTGCTTCTGGCCATTTAATACCAAACTTGTCATGGTTCTGTTCAATTGCAGCGGCAACAATGCGCGATACACCAATACCGTAGCAACCCATAGTGAGTAAACGATTTTTACCGTTCTCATCCAGTACGCCCACTTTCATTGCTTCTGAGTATTTAGTTCCAAGTTGGAAAATATGTCCAACTTCAATACCGCGCTTAATGTTTACAGTGCCGTTACCACAAGGTGAAGGGTCGCCTTCAACAATGTTACGGATATCTACAACTTTGTAGTCTGTAACATCGCGATCCCAATTTACACCTGTTAAGTGTGTATCGTTTTTATTTGCACCACATACAAAGTCAGCCAAGTGAGCAGCAGCGCGATCAACATAAGTTTTAATTGATGAGTTTACTGGACCAATTGACCCTGCATTTGCACCTGTGGTTTTAAGAATATCTTCGTCTGAAGCCATTTCTAACGGAGTTTGCACACCAGCTAGTTTTTCTGCTTTTACATCGTTAAGCTCATGGTCGCCTCGAATTACTAATGCGATAACAGGGCGGGCTTCATTTTCTTCTGCTTCGCCATACACCATGAGTGTTTTCACGATGTTAGTACTATCAACTGATAAATGTTGAGCAACTTCATCAATGGTTTTTACATTAGGCGTGGCTACTTCTGCTAATTCTGCACTTGGGGCAGGGCGCTCGCCTACTGGAGCAAGGCACTCAGCTTTTTCGATATTAGCTGCGTAATCGCTATCAGAGCTAAATACAATAGCGTCTTCACCAGATTCAGCCAGTACGTGGAATTCATGTGAAAGACTACCACCAATAGAGCCTGTGTCTGCTAATACAGGGCGGAAGTCTAACCCTAAGCGTTCGAAAATATTGCAATAGGCTTGGTGCATTTTTGCGTATGTTTTTTCTAAACATTCATCCGTTAAATGAAATGAATACGCGTCTTTCATGGTGAATTCGCGTGCACGCATTACGCCAAAACGAGGGCGTACTTCGTCACGGAATTTTGTTTGAACTTGGAATAAGTTCATAGGCAACTGTTTATAGCTGCTGACTTCTTTTCTTACTAATTCAGAAATGATTTCTTCGTGTGTTGGGCCAAGCGCGAACGGACGTTGATGACGATCGTTTATTCTTAATAGCTCAGGTCCAAACTGTTCCCAACGGCCTGATTCTTCCCATAAGTCTGCTGGCTGTACTACTGGCATTAATACTTCTATAGCACCCGCTTTTGTCATTTCTTCGCGTACAATATTCTCAACTTTGCGTAATACTTTTAAGCCACTGGGTAACCATGTGTATAAACCTGCCGCAAGTTTACGAATCATACCTGCACGCAACATTAATTGGTGGCTTATAACTTCTGCATCAGAAGGTGTTTCTTTCAGTGTTGATAATAAATATTGACTAGTACGCATTATACTTGTTCCGCATTTCCATTTTATATTTAGGATTATCTGGAAGATTCCAGAGCGTTAAATTTTTAGCGGGCTATTCTATCAATGCCCGTTGTGATACTAAAGCGCTAATTTACGAGATACAACAATATCTAATACTTGTTGTTCATTCGTCATACCACCGATAGTTAAAAATGTCTCATTGTGATGAATTAACCCGCGGTGGTCCATGGTTCTAATTGAACGGTTGGTAACATATCGCCAGCTTTGGGTTTGTAAATTAAACAACCAAAAGGCATTGCTTGGTTGAGAGGGTGAACCGTTATAGCCAATACCATTATAGTTGTAGGGGTTAGTTGAACCACCGGTAAAAACAATATATTGATTTTTGCCAATTTCAGCGCCAGTTGCAGCCATTCTATATCTTGCTTTACCCGTTGGATGTGACATTAATCGCCAATCTATTTTAGTTGGATTGGTGTTATCAATAATGCCCATTCTACATTGAAGCGCAGCGCTAAACGTTCTGCGTTTAAACTTTTCTGGTACTACTTTTACACCGTCACATACCACCATTTTATTACCTACAATACCACCCGCATGACCAAATACCGGTTCGGCTAAGTAAGGCGAGGCCTGTGCCCACGTATTAGTATGTGTATCAAACAGTTGTACCAGATTTACGTTACCGTCATTGTGCCAGCCACTAATTAAGTAGATGTAACGGTCTTGATAAGGTAATGCAATACTATCGTCTACGGGAACGGGCATGTTTGCTAACTGGGTATATGTGTCAGTTTCTATATCGTATTGGTAAACGTCGGGTGTGGATATTTCACTATGGTCTTTCGCAACGGTATATCCACCAAATATATAGGCTTTGTCGTTAATGGATGTTGCTATACTGGCCAGCCTTCCTTTTATATTTAAACTGCTTGGGACAGGTGTTTTTTCTTGCCATGTTGGCTCCCCAATTTTTAATGCCCACACTTTATTGTGCACATCTTTATACGTTTTATTTTTCCCCAAGCCCATAAAGCTAATTAAATAACTGCCATTTTTGGTCGTCACTTTTGTTACAGCGTTATTTGAGACGGGCTCAGGCATTGATGGCCAAGCAATTTCATCCACATTTTTAGCAAACGAGTTTTGATTAATAAGACTCGTTATTAGCATCAAAAAACAAACAATAATTAATTTATTTATATTTAATAATTTCAGTAACATGATTATGGTTTGCCTCGACTGTCCACTTAACGTTAAATTCATACAAATCTACACCATAAGTTTGCTCGGTGGGCTTATTTTTTTTATAAGCCGGGCGTGGATCTTGTTTTAGTAGTTTTTCAATAAAGGTTTTAAGCACAGGATATTGGGCAATATTTTGTTCGCAGGCCTGAGTGGCTTGTTCCGAAAATGAAACGGTCATTCCTGTTTCTGGTCTTGTGTCAGCAAACCCACCGCTGGCTTCTACAATAGCATCGGAGTATGGAATATAGGGTTTAATGTCTATGATTGGTGTGTTATCTAACAAATCTACGCCGCCAATTTCTAAACTTAGTTTGCCTTTTGACGCATGAACGTCAATTAACTCAACCGCTGACATACCAATACCATTTGGACGAAATGAAGCCCGAGTGGCGAATACACCTTTACGTTCGTTTCCGCCAAGGCGAGGGGGTCTAACCATGTGTGACCAGCCTTTTTCGGTATTCTCATGAAAAATAAACATTAACCATAAATGACTGAACTCTTCAATTCCTCGTAAGGCGTCTCGGTTAATAAAAGGAGGAATAAATTCTAATACGGCTCTGGCTTCATTGATTAGCCTAGGTTGACGAGGGATTGAAAACTTTTGCTTATATGGAGAACGAATGTATCCAATGGGACTTATATTGTATTGCTGTTCCAAACTATTGAGCCTATATAATGTAGTAAAAATTAACTAATGAACAAAAATAGCGTAGTAAAAAGCATTTTAAATAGGAAGTTTATAAAATCCTACTAGTATTTGTATTAGATAACTGTATGGGTGGTTAAAATGCAACCAATCAACATGGATTGGATTATTGCTAAATAAATAAGACATTTAACGAGTAAAAGGTATTGAATTTATCTTAAAGATTCTTATATTTTTGCTCAAAATGACATTAGCGCGATTAAATGTGTAGTTTAATGGCACTTTTGTAGAGTCAAACAATCTAAGCCAAGTAAATAATAAAAACTAGATAGGTCTGATTTTAGAAGGAAAAGAAAAGTCATGATCAAAATAGATCAATTAACAAAGTACTTTGACGAATATTGCGCGGTCAAAGACCTTTCTTTTACGGTTAACGAAGGTGAAGTGATAGGGTTTTTAGGACCTAACGGTGCTGGAAAATCGACTACCATGAAAATGTTAACAGGATTTCTTGAAGCCAGCAGTGGAACGATAGAAATTTGTGGACTTAATATTGAACATCATAGCCTGCAAGTTAAACAACTAATAGGTTACTTGCCTGAGGGCGCGCCAGCATACGGTGATATGACACCGGCGCAGTTTTTAAACTTTATTGCAGATGTGAGGGGGTTAACTGGCGCGTTTAAAGCTGAGCGAATTAAAAAAGTCATCGCTGATGTTGAATTGCAGTCAGTATTACATAGGCCAATTGAAAACTTATCAAAAGGTTTCAAACGAAGAGTGGGTTTAGCGCAGGCAATTATTCACGACCCAAAAGTCTTAATTTTAGATGAACCGACAGACGGTTTAGATCCTAATCAAAAGCATCATGTGCGAAAGCTAATTCAAAACTTATCTAAAGATAAAATAGTGATTGTTTCAACCCACATACTTGAGGAAGTCACTGCGGTGTGTAATAGAGCCGTGATTATTGCCAGTGGTCAAAAGTTGTTTGACGGTACGCCAGAAGCATTGAGAAACCTTTCAAAATACCAGCATGCAGTGACTGTAGAGCTAGCCCACTTAAATCAAGATGTTGATTCCGTGCTTGCATTAGAGGGTGTTGAAAGTATTGAGCTGAACGGAGATAAATTAACAATATTTCCAGAAAAGGGTGCTGTTATTTTTCATCGTGTATTTGAGTTTATTCAAACAAATAATTGGCGAATTGAAACTATTTATGCAGAAAAAGGACGGCTGGATGATGTATTTAGAGATCTCACAGTAGACAAAAATCAGTTAGAAGAGGTGAGCTAAGATGTCGGTGAATATGACTCAAATTTTATGTAAGCGTGAGTTCGCTTCGTTTTTTGCTACGCCAGTAGCTTATGTGTTTATTGCCATCTTTTTAATAATGAGTGGCGTGTTCACATTTTACATGGGGAACTTTTATGAGCGAGGACAAGCTGACTTGTTACCGTTTTTTAATTTTCATCCTTGGTTATATCTATTTCTAGTTCCTGCAATGGCAATGCGAGCTTGGTCGGAAGAGCGCAAAAGTGGCACCATTGAATTATTGATGACATTGCCAGTGACAACCATGCAAGCAATGCTAGCTAAATTTTTGGCTGGATGGGCGATTCTTGGGCTGTCACTTGTGATGACATTTCCATTGTGGTTGACCGTGAACTATCTCGGCCATCCAGACAATGGTGTTATTTTAGCGGCGTACATTGGAAGTTGGTTAATGTCTGGGGCTTTGTTAGCAATAGGTATCTGTATGTCAGCGTTATCCAAAAGCCAAGTAGTCGCATTTATATTAGCAGTAGTAGTGAGCTTTCTTTTTGTGCTGGCTGGCACTGATATAGTACTTGAAGCGTTTAAAGGTTGGTTACCCAGTGTGCTGTTAGATACATTAGCGTCACTCAGCTTTTTAACCCATTTTGATAATATGGCGAAGGGAGTGATAGGACTAAAAGACGTTGGCTATTTTGCAATTCTAATTACCGCGTGGTTATACGCAGGTTTATTAATTATTGAACAACGAAAAGCAGATTAAAGCAGTAAGGGAATAGATTAATGAAAAATAAAATTTCCAACTCGTTAGCATTGTTCGTTATTTTTATTTTATTTTTAGCCGCAGTGTTAGTTAATAACGTACTGTTTGATAAAGCTAAAATAGATTTAACCGAAGATAATATTTATTCAATCAGCGAGGGCACAAAATCCTTATTAGGCGAGTTAAACGAGCCAATCAACTTATATTTTTTCTTTTCAGATAAAGCGTCAGAAGGCATTCCACAACTGCGTAACTATGCGGCCAGAGTAAAAGCGTTGTTGGAAGAATATCAACGCCATAGTGACGGTAACATTAGTATTAAAATTATCGATCCTGAGCCATTTTCTGAAGCAGAAGACAGAGCAGCTGAATTTGGATTGACGGCAGCTAATATTGGAGGACTTGGCGACAATTTATATTTTGGTTTAGGGGCGACAAACTCATTAGACGATCAAGAAATTATCGGTTTTTTTGACCCTCAACAAGAAGCGTTTCTTGAATATGAAATATCTAAGTTGATACATAAACTTAGCAATCCTGAACCCATTAAAGTAAGTATAATTTCGAGCCTTAATATTGAAGGTGGCCAGAACCCAATGACTGGCGGAATGGAACCGCCATGGGCTATTTATCAACAACTGGATCAACTGTATCAAACCGAGATTTTAGCTAATGATACAACTGTTATTCCGAAGTCTACCAACGTATTAATGTTGGTCCATCCAAAACAACTAAGTGAAGAATTGCTTTATGCGATTGATCAATATGTGCTTTCGGGTGGAAAAGTGGTGGCTTATTTAGATCCTCATGCTGAATCCGATATGGCAAATGGGATGGGGATGGCCAATAGCTCTGATATGAAGAAGCTGCTAGACGCATGGGGAATTGCATTTGACCCTTCAAAAGTAATACTTGACGCTGCAAAGGGGTTGGAAATTAGAATGCCAAGTGGTGGTGTAGGGCGTCACTTAGGTTTTATTGGTTTGCACCGTGAAAATATTGACGAAGAAGACGTTGTAACGGCGGGATTAGAATCGATTAACGGCGCATCGTTTGGTGTGCTATCTAAATTAAATAATGCAACAGCTCAATTTACAACGTTGTTAAGTAGCTCTAATTACGCAAGTACGTTTGATGCCAGCCTATATGCTATGCAAAGCCGTAATCCAGAACAGCTATTGAAAGCATTTAGCGCCCAAAATAGCGAATTTACGTTAGCAGCAAGAATAGAGGGAACAATAAACAGCGCATTTGATGCCGTTCCTGAAGGAATAGATAAAGCGGGGCATCTCACTGCTACAAAAAACGCACAAATTATTGTGGTGGCAGATACGGATATTTTGACAGATAGGTTTTGGGTAAATACACAGAACTTTTTTGGTTCAATGGTGCTCCAGCCCTTTGCAAACAACGGTGATTTTGCAACTAATCTCATTGAAAGCTTGGGTGGTACAAGTAGTCTTATTAGTGTGCGTGGACGAGGGCGTTACGCTCGCCCCTTTGATGTAGTTGAACAGTTAACGATAGAGGCTGAAGCAAAGTTCAGAGCAAAAGAGCAGGAACTAGAAGAAAGGCTAGCGAATGCAGAAAGACAGTTAAATGAACTTCAAGCACAACAAGCCGATGCTGGCATGCTTACATTAAGTGCGGAACAAGAAGCAGCAATCAACCAATTTATGGAAGAAAAGCTATCAATTCGCAAAGAATTAAGGGAAGTTCGCCATCAATTAGACAAAGATATCGAAAACTTGGGCAGTGTTTTAAAGTTTTTAAATATTGCTGTGGCGCCTTTGGTACTCATTTTATTGTTGGTTTTCATCGCTAGAAAAGCGCTAAGAAGACAATCAGCTCATCCTACAGAGTCTAAATAAGGAGACTGTAATGGGTTTCAATACATTTTTTAAGTTAATAATTTTAGCGCTATTGCTGGGAGCTTTAGGGCTGTTTCTGTCCATGCAGGATCAAGGAACATCACACTTTGAAGCTGAATATTTGGCCGCTGAAGTGGGAGTGTTGGGCGCTGAGCTAAGTGAAATTGAGCTAAGAAAAAATGATGAGTTAATAGTTAACGCTAAAAATCATAATGGTAATTGGCTCATCACTAATTTGAATGGCTACCCTGCTGATAGAGCAAAATTGTCAGCGTTTATAGGTCAGATTAAATCAGCAAAAAAAGTTGAAGCTAAAACAAGCGATCCTCAAAAACATAAATACTTAGGGCTAGCAAGTGTAGCGGATGATACCGAAAGTGCGGAAGGGGAAAATGGTACAGTGAACGATTTTCAGCCAACTCAAGTCAATTTAGTTAAGAGTGATACCCGTCAGAATAACCCTATGTTCTCAATTATTCTTGGAAACAAAGCTAAAGGAGGCAATGGCCAATATGCAAGGATACAAGACGATAATCAAACTTGGCTGATTGATCGGCAAATTACCACACCTACCCACGCTGAAGATTGGATTGTAAAAGCCCTTTTTACTTTTGAGCATGAACAAATTAAGCAAATTACGAGCATTCAATCCGAGTCCAATTCAAGCGTAATAAAGCCTAATGAGTTGACGGTTAGCAAGCAAAATGAAGCAGATAGTAATTTTGTGATGAACGATATGCCCGAAGGCCGAGTGCTTCAATACGAAGGGATACTCAATGCGTTAGCTAGAAGTATTGCAGAGCTGAGCATTGAAAGTGTCTTCCCTAAATTGAATAAGCAGAATGACGAACGTAATGCTCAGGCGACGGCCGTTAACTTAGATAGCTTAGAACCAGCAACACAGATAAATATAGAGCTATATAGTGGAAGGGAAGTATTACTTCTTTTATATAAAGGAATAGTTAACGAGTCCGATGGCATCGATAATGAACGTTATTTTGTTGCGGTTGAAGATAGCGATGAAGAAAGCAAATTAGCAAATTGGTATTATGAAATTAATAAGTTTACTTACGACCAATTAAACAAATCTTCGGAAGACTTTCTTGCTCCCGTCAATCAGAGTGAAACAGGCGATACAGCTGTTGAAGCGGCTGGTTAATAGAAACAGTCACGTATTTTACGCTTAGGCATATTGATGCGGGCTTAATGTAGGATCATCACAACAGCTCGCATTAATGTTACCTCTCATTAATGTTATTTAGGCTAGCGATTGCAGAGGCAGTTACACAGATTTCGTGACAGCCTCTATCTATTTCAAGCGAACAATTGCTAACTGGCTCCCCAATGTTATTAATCAATTATTGTATTTAGAAAGGAAAACGCCTGAAACAGATAGGGTTGCATCAGTATTAGAGGGATTTACTGTAAATAAAATTATACGATAATTGATTTTTCTATAAAAATTATCTAGTTATGTACACAAGAAAAGAGGCTTTTTTAAATTTGAAATTGAAGCTTTTCTAATGCAACTCACAAACAATGGGTATCTTAATGTATAGAATCCTTTCCATTTAGTATAAAAGTTAAAATATAAATTTCCCCTTTTTAGGTAAAACTATTTACTTCTTTTTGCCTTTTTATGATGCCAATAGGCATAAATCAAATTGTTACAAAACATGTATTATAAAATTTATGACGCAAACGGATGTCATAAGAATGACTATTACTGAATAAACTAGAAGAATATTGGGCACTGGTATAGATGTATGATTAGTCAGGATTTTTCTGGTTGAATAAGAATAATAAGATATAGATAGGGGATTAATTAGGGAAAATTTACGGAGCTGTAAAACACAAAGAACCTTCACAAGGAAGGTTCTAAATAAGTGTTTTCGCTCGGTTACAAAGCAGCTGGGCTACTTTTTAGGCTCTTCATGCTCACCATCAGATCTGATATTTGTTGCATGAAGACCCTTAGGACCTTCCTGCAAATCAAACTCTACTTCTTGCCCGGCCTTAAGGGTTTTGTATCCGTCCATTTCAATAGTTGAAAAATGTGCGAATATATCTTCGTCCCTGCCATCTTCTTTAATAAAACCAAAACCTTTTGCATTATTAAACCACTTAACTTTTCCGGTTGCCATACACCAACTTCCTTCTACACATGTAAAAAATGTTAACTTACTTTCGATGTTAACATGATGTTATCACACTAAATTAAAAATATTAACCTTACTTTTTTAACTGTAGATAAATTAGGCAGAGAGTCAAGCTTTTTTCCTTTGGAGGTAGTAATTTTATGTGTCTTTAATGTATATATAGAAATTGTTAATTTCGTATAGCTAGGTCTATATTTTAATAAAGCAGGAAATATTAAATTTTGGCTACAAAAGAAAGTACGATTGAGTCGGTAAAGCAAGAACTTAAACCGCCTCCAATGTATAAAGTAATATTAAATAATGATGACTACACACCAATGGACTTTGTAGTCGAAGTATTAACGCGTTTTTTTAATATGGATTTTGAGAAGGCCAATCAGATCATGTTGACGATTCATTATGAAGGAAAAGCAGTATGTGGTGTTTTCTCATCTGATATTGCTGAAACTAAAGTTGCGCAAGTAAATAAATATTCTCGAGACCACCAACATCCTTTGCTATGTTCGATGGAGCAAGCGTAAAAAGAATGTTTGGCTCTTATAAAAGGTCTAAGTTAGGAGTCTGCGATGTTAAACAAAGATTTAGAAGTCACACTTAATTCAGCGTTTCGTAATGCCAGAGAGCTTCGTCATGAGTTTATGACTGTAGAGCACTTGTTACTCGCATTAATTGATAATCCTAGTGCATCTACTGCACTCTCATCTTGTGGAGCTGACCTAGAGCAGTTGCGTGAAGAAGTAACGGCATATATTAAAGATACCACGCCAGTCATTCCTAATGATGACGCGGATAGAGAAACACAGCCAACACTTGGATTTCAGCGTGTACTACAGCGCGCTGTGTTTCATGTGCAATCGTCGGGACAGTCAGAAGTTAACGGTGCTAACGTGCTTGTCGCGATTTTTAGCGAACAAGAAGCACATGCAGTGTATCTGTTGAAAAAGCTAGATATTACACGATTGGACGTTGTTAATTTTATTTCACACGGTATATCGAAAATAGAATTCAATGAAAACCAAGACTCGGTTGATCAAAGCCAAACCGTCGATCAACAAGCAGAAGAGTCAGCCACGTTAAAAGGGTTTACAACGAATTTAAATGAACAAGCAGAGCTTGGTTTTATTGACCCGCTAGTGGGCAGAGATAAAGAAGTAGAGCGCACTGTACAAGTATTATGTAGAAGGAAGAAAAACAATCCACTGCTGGTTGGTGAGGCAGGTGTAGGTAAAACTGCTATTGCTGAGGGGTTGGCTTTTAAAATAATTAATGGCGACGTGCCAGACGTCATTGCGAACGCAACCATATATTCGCTAGATATGGGCGCATTGTTAGCAGGAACAAAATACCGCGGCGACTTTGAGAAACGTTTTAAATCTTTATTAAAAGAACTAGAACAAGAAGATGATGCGATCATGTTTATTGATGAAATTCATACCATCATTGGAGCAGGTGCAGCGTCGGGTGGTGTTATGGACGCCTCAAATTTGATTAAACCGCTATTATCAAGTGGACGATTACGCTGTATTGGTTCGACAACTTATCAAGAATTTAAAACGATTTTTGAAAAAGATCATGCTTTGGTGCGCCGATTCCAAAAAATTGATGTAGTTGAGCCATCTGTGGATGACACTACAAAAATTTTATTAGGGTTGAAAGAGAAGTACGAAAGCCACCATAATATTCGTTATACCAATAAAGCGATGCGAGCAGCCGCTGAACTTTCTGCTAAATATATCAACGAGCGTCATTTACCCGATAAGGCCATTGATGTAATTGATGAGGCTGGTGCAAGCCAGCGTTTAATGCCGCAAAGCCGCCGGAAGAAAACAATTAACGTAAGTGATATTGAGCAAATCATTTCTAAAATTGCTCGTATACCTGAGAAGTCCGTGTCAGCCTCTGACAAAGACGTTCTCAAAAACATGGACCGTAACCTTAAGTTAGTAGTATTTGGTCAAGACCCTGCGATTGAGGTGCTTACATCGGCAATTAGACTATCTCGTTCAGGTTTAGGGAGTGAAGGTAAACCGATTGGCTCATTTTTGTTTGCAGGACCAACTGGTGTAGGTAAAACAGAAGTGACTAAGCAGTTAGCGACGGTACTGGGACTT
This sequence comes from Flocculibacter collagenilyticus, assembly GCF_016469335.1. Taxonomy (NCBI): domain Bacteria; kingdom Pseudomonadati; phylum Pseudomonadota; class Gammaproteobacteria; order Alteromonadales; family Pseudoalteromonadaceae; genus Flocculibacter; species Flocculibacter collagenilyticus. The sequence continues at coordinate 2,127,538 of NZ_CP059888.1, read as the reverse complement.
GAGCTTACTCGTTTTGATATGTCTGAATATATGGAACGCCATGCGGTCAGCCGTTTAATTGGTGCGCCTCCGGGCTATGTAGGCTATGAGCAAGGCGGTTTGCTTACTGATGCCGTGATTAAAAACCCTCATAGTGTGGTGCTGTTAGATGAAATTGAAAAAGCACATACTGATATCTTTAATATTCTGCTTCAAGTAATGGATCACGGTACGTTAACTGATAATAATGGTCGCAAAGCTGATTTTAGAAACGTAATTTTAGTGATGACCACAAATGCGGGTGTATTTGAAACAACGAAATCGTCTATTGGGTTTAAGCAGCAAGACCATAGTTATGATGCAATGGATGAAATTAACAAGACATTTTCTCCAGAATTTAGAAACCGCTTAGATAATATTATTTGGTTTAATCACCTTGATACCGAAATTATATTGCAAGTAGTAGATAAATTTATTGTAGAGCTGCAAGCACAGCTAGACAGCAAAGGTGTCTCTATGGAGCTGACTGAAGAAGCTAAGCAATGGCTGGCAGATAAAGGATATGACAAGGCGATGGGTGCAAGACCTATGTCTCGCTTGATTCAAGACAAATTGAAGAAGCCACTCGCTAATGAAGTGTTGTTCGGTAAATTAGCTACTGGTGGTAACGTTAAGATTGTTGTGGATAAAGATGAGATTAGCTTTGAATATGACGATGAAAAAGAGCTAGTTTCGTAGGGAGTAAATAAAGCCCTTCAGATACAAAAAACGCCCAGTTTAGCTGGGCGTTTTAGTAATGATTTATAGACAATTAACGGATTTAATTAACGGGCACGGAAAACAATGCGGCCTTTTGATAAATCGTAAGGTGTTAACTCTACAGTTACCTTATCACCCGTTAAAATTCGAATATAGTTCTTACGCATTTTACCTGAAATATGCGCAGTAACGACATGTCCGTTTTCTAATTCAACACGGAACATAGTATTTGGCAAGGTTTCCAAAATGGTTCCCTGCATTTCAATGACATCTTCTTTTGCCATTAATCGTATAACCTCATTTGTTAGCAAGATAAAAAGCAGCGCAGATTGTGCACAATTACGCCTTATATGTAAAGGTAAGTATAAACATTTATTCACAAATCGATGAATTAATGAGCAAACGGCATGGTTTGAGGGAAAATCAGAAGATTTTTACCACAACAATATGCGTTACAAAGCTACTCAAGCTGAATAAATAATTAGCTGAGTGTTGCTTAATATCGCCATTACTTAGTAAATATCTGCCAAGCATTACCAATAAATTGCTCGTTTGTTTTGAACTTATGCTTATAGTTCATGTTGTCACAATCATCTATTTGGTAACCAAGGTAGACGTGATTTTTACCGTTTAATTTCGCAACTTCCACTTGCTGCAAAATTAATAGGGTGCCGATAGAAAAATGTTCATAATCAGGATCAAAAAATGTATACACAGCAGAAAGTGCGTTAGGTAATAAATCGGTAACAGCCACTGCAATTAGTTTTTTGTCGTCATATAGCTCAATAAAAATAGACTGCAACCAATCACATGCAACAAAACTTTGGTATTGACTGTGGTTGGCAGGATACATACTGCCACCTTCATGCCGAGTATTGATGTACTTTTCGTAAAGCGGGTAGTAGGTTTTTCGTGGTTTGTGCGCTACTTTAAAACTGAAATCTTTAGCCTTTTTTAAAACGCGTTTTTGGTTTTTACTTGGACTGAATTGGTCAACGATAACGCGCAACGAGTGGCATTCGTGACAGTCAGAGCAATGAGGGCGGTATACTTGGTTACCGCTACGTCTAAACCCAAGCTCTAATAATTTATCAAAGTGGTTTGGATTAAGTTGAGTATCATCAATAACAACTAATAGCTGTTCAAACTGGTCGTCTAAATAACTACATACAAATGGTTTTGTTAGCGCGAGTCGGAGGTGTTTATAATCACTCATCATAAGTGGTCTAACTTAATGGTTAGCTGAGCAGGCGACTGTAACGTTAAGTGTTTATCTCGCACTTGCTCTAGTCGATATATAAAATCAGAACGAGACACTTCCTTGCTGCCCAATGTTGCTAAATGGCTTGTTTGCATTTGGCAGTCTATCATGGTGGCTCCAATTGATTGCAGCCATTGAACCAGCGCAACATAGGCAACTTTTGATGCGTTAGACATCAGGCTAAACATGGATTCGCCACAAAAACACCCGCCAATAAGTACGCCATATAAACCGCCCACAAGCATATTATTTTGCCAAATCTCAATGCTGTGTGCTTTGCCGTTTTGATGCAGCTGCGTATACGCGTTAATCATGTCTTGAGTGATCCACGTTTCATCTTGAGTGTCTCGCGGAGCGGCGCAGGCATGAATAACATCTTCAAAACAATGGTTTAAAGTAATTGTAAAAGGGGTTTTTCGAATGAGTTTTTTTAAACTACGACTTACGTGTAGTTCAGACAAGTCAAGAATAGCTCTAGGGTTTGGGCTCCACCACATGATAGGTTCGCCATCAGAGAACCAAGGAAAAATGCCGTAGTAGTAGGCGGTCATTAGCCGGTGTGGATTAAGATCTCCACCCACAGCAAGTAACCCATTTGGTTCAGCAAGCGCGTATTCCGGAGAAGGGAATAAATGCTTATCTGTAGGTAATTGATAAACGCATAACTCAGACAATCAACACCTCTAAAAACAAATGCCCCTGATGAATAGCTTAGGGGCATAATTCGTTTAAACTAACTTTAAGTATAACGATGGATACGCGATATAAAAAATTATTTAACGCAAATGGGCTATTTAACTAAGCCATCCATGTATCGCTCTGCGTCTAAAGCAGCCATACAGCCAGTGCCAGCTGAAGTTACTGCTTGGCGATAGATATGATCAGATACATCACCTGCTGCAAATACACCTTCTACACTAGTTGCAGTTGCATTACCTTGCAGACCGCTATTTACAATAATATAGCCATCTTTCATTTCTAATTGACCGTCGAAGATATCAGTATTCGGTTTATGGCCAATAGCAATGAATACACCCGCAACATCTAAGCTTGATATTTCATCTGACTGTGAATCTTTAAGCTTTATGCCCGTCACACCCATTTCATCGCCTACAACTTCATCTAAATTCTTATTTAGGTGAAGAACAATGTTACCGCTCTCAACTTTTTCCATCAGGCGGTTGGTTAGAATCTTTTCACTACGGAATGTTTCTCTGCGGTGTACTAAGTGAACTTCAGATGCAATGTTAGATAAGTACAGCGCTTCTTCAACGGCTGTGTTTCCGCCACCGACAACTGCAACTTTTTGATTGCGATAGAAGAACCCGTCACATGTTGCACACGCCGATACGCCACGACCCATAAATGCTTGCTCTGATTCCAAACCTAAGTATTTGGCTGATGCACCAGTACAAATAATTAACGCGTCACAAGTATATTTACCCGCATCGCCTTCAAGCGTATATGGCTTAGTTTTAAAATCCACAGTATGAATATGATCAAAGATGATTTCTGTATCAAATTTTTCTGCGTGCTCTTTCATGCGATCCATCAACGCAGGACCGGTTAAGTCATTTGCGTCGCCCGGCCAGTTTTCTACTTCAGTCGTTGTGGTTAATTGACCACCTTGCTGCATACCTGTTAACAGAACAGGCTTTAAATTAGCGCGCGCTGCGTACACAGCAGCAGTATAACCAGCAGGTCCAGAACCTAAAATTAATAATGGGATATGTCTTACGTCGCTCATGCGGTACTCCGAATATTTTTATGATAACTGAAAATATTTATCGTTATTAATAGTTTCATAAAAATGTCTGTTTTAGAGAAAATAACAAAGAAGTTATTGTATTGATTATTTTACTGAATATATATAGACAAGATTTAATTTAGCAAGCGCTATGTGTAAAGAAAAAAATACCGCTCTAAATAGAACGGTATTTTTTAGTAGCATTCTACTGCTTTAATTACAGTAAAAATAATGAAAGAGTAAACTGAAGATTAAGCTTGTAATGCTACTTCAGGCGCTACGTATTCATAACCTAATGCGTCAGAAACAGCTTGGTAGGTTACCTTGCCTTCATGTACGTTTAGACCATTTAACAAATGAGGGTTTTCTAGCATTGCTTGTTTAGGTCCTTTATTGGCTAAAGCAAGACCAAAAGGAAGTGTTGCATTATTTAATGCCATGGTAGATGTGCGAGCAACACCTCCTGGCATGTTAGCTACGCAGTAATGTACAACACCATCAACAACATAGGTAGGTTCTTGGTGAGTGGTCGCTTTTGATGTTTCAAAACATCCACCTTGGTCAATCGCAACATCTACTACTACAGCACCATCTTTCATATTTTTAAGATGTTCGCGTGTAAGCAACTTCGGCGCTGCTGCACCTGGAATAAGTACTGCGCCTATTACTAAGTCAGCCTGCTTTGAATATTGTTCGATGGCATCAACCGTTGAATATACTGTTTTCACTGTGCCGCCAAAAATATCATCTAATTCGCGCAAGCGTGGAATAGAGCGATCTAAAATTGTTACATCTGCACCCATACCGCGAGCCATTTTGGCAGCTTGCGTACCAACTACACCACCGCCGATAACAAGTACTTCAGCAGGAGCTACGCCAGGTACGCCACCAAGTAATGTACCGCTACCACCTTGCGCTTTTTCAAGGTGATGCGCACCAGCTTGAATAGACATTCGTCCAGCAACTTCACTCATAGGAGCAAGTAACGGAAGTCCACCGCGTGCATCAGTGACGGTTTCGTATGCAATACATGTTGCGCCAGAAGCAATAAGTAGTTCTGTTTGCACTGGATCTGGAGCCAAATGAAGGTAAGTGTAAAGTGTTTGACCCTTGCGAAGCATTTTACATTCGTTAGGTTGTGGTTCTTTTACCTTAACAATCATGTCTGCGCGAGCAAAAATTTCTTCTGGTGAAGCAATCATTTGTGCACCAGCTGAAATATATTGATCGTCAGAAAAGCCAATCGAGGTGCCAGCATTCGTTTGAACGATTACATCGTGGCCGTGAGCAATAAACTCTTTAACAGCTGCAGGCGTTAAACCAACACGATATTCATGATTTTTTATTTCTTTAGGTACACCAATTAACATCTTTTAGCCCTATCATTTTACTTGGCAATAAAAAACGCTAGTATATATACAAATAAATAGTTTTATTCACTTTAATAATCTAACTTTAAAGTGAATATTGTCGCTAATTAATAATAAGCAATATAAATCACTATTATGGCAAGTAAAGACGTCAGACCACTAGATCGAATTGATTTAAACATACTCAAAGAGTTGCAGAACGACGGCCGTTTAGCGAACGTTGAATTAGCAAAACGAGTTGGACTAAGTGCCACGCCTTGCCTAGAGCGTGTTAAGAAGCTTGAAAAAGAAGGTTTTATTAAAGGCTATACCGCAATTATCGATCCGCTAAAAATGGCCGGAGCCTTACTAGTATTTATAGAGATAACCTTAACGAAAACATCACCCGATGTATTTGAAGATTTTGCTAAAGCGGTGCAGGCGCTAGATGAAATACAAGAATGTCATTTGGTGTCGGGTAATTTTGATTTCTTATTAAAAACCCGCGTGGCAGATATGTCGGCATACCGAGCGCTATTAGGTGATACAGTTTTAACATTACCCTCAGTGAGTGGCAGCCGATCTTATGTAGTCATGGAAGAAGTAAAGCAATCTAATCGTGTTGCAATTAAACAAGGTTAGGGCGTGTTGACCTTTCGAGGTCATTTTTGCAGCTGCTTGTTTGTCATTTATACAAGGCAGAGCATGTAAAGTGTGGTTATTCTTGATAACTGCTCTTGTGTTATTCTAATGATGCCTACATCCATGTAGGCGCACACGCGCATGCGATATAAACGATAACGTAGTATAAATGACAAACAAGCGATGCCTTTGGGTTCATCTAAACGTTTCATGCTTTTTGTGGTGACGCGCTCACTTGGAATAATCAAGCTACACTTGTCACGCCGCGATCAAAAAATGTTTAGATTGAACAAAATTTGACCTGAAAAGGTCAGCACGCCCTAACACCCATAGTGATTGTAGCGACTTTTTTTGTTATTTTAGGGCCAATAAGTTGGTGCAGGTGTATTGTGTGCCACAGATAATATTTTTGTGTAGAGGATTACCATTTGAATTCAACAGAAAAGAATGAATCGACTTCCCTTAGCGGCTTACAGCGAGTTTTAGAAGCTGGCCTGATCATCACTTCGATTTTTTCTATTTTTATCTTAGTTGCTTTAGTGACATTTGATCCTGCCGATCCCGGTTGGTCTCAAACCGGCGCAACACACAAAATTGCTAATGCAGGTGGGGCTGCAGGTGCTTGGTTAGCAGATGCTTTGTTATTTACGTTTGGCTGGATAGCATTTCTTCTTCCCGTGGCAACTGCGTTTTTAGGTTGGTTGCTATTTAAACGATTTCATGACTTAGCCAGAATCGATTATTTAACACTCGGCCTAAAATTAATCGGCGTGATTCTTACTTTTGCCGGAGCGTCTGCAATTTGCAGCATTAACTTTAACGATATTTATTACTTTTCGTCCGGTGGGGTAGTGGGGGATATTATTAGTAGCGCGATGCTGCCTAATTTTAATTTTGTAGGTACAACACTCTTACTTTTATGCTTTTTAATGACTGGCTTGACGTTAACCACAGGAATTTCTTGGCTGGCCGTCGTTGATAAACTTGGTATGTTTGTGTCAAAAGCCGCAATTGCGCTTTATCAGTTACCTGCAACCCTTAAAGCACGAAAAGAGCAGCAAAGTGCAGATGAATTAGATGATCCATTATTTACAAAGCCAAAGCTTACAAAACCACAAGTTGACACTCCTCAAAGTGAGGGAAATACAACTCTTTCAAATAATGAGTCAGCATCAAAACAACAGGTTGATTTGAAAAACATCACCCTTGATAAAGAGAAATCTGAGTTTGTCGACTTTGACGATATTTTAGATCAGTCAATGTCGTTTACAGCGGTTGATGACGAGATATCGGACGACGATATTCGCTCAGCATTAACTGGTTTACAAGACACACAAAAACATAGTGCTACCGTTTCAGCAGAAACAACGATTGTTGATGAAAGTGGTTTTGATAGTTCATTCTTAGACGATGATTTACCCATTCCAAATAGCGGTAATTCAGGCGGAGATAATGCAACTGCAGGTCAGGCTAATAATGGTAGCGGAATAAGTGCGTCAACGCCTACAGCGAATGCACAAACTGAAATGGCACCGCTCCCTTCAATCGATTTACTTGATAGACCTGATAAACAAGAAAATCCAATTAGTCAGGAAGAGCTTGATCAAGTATCACGCTTGGTTGAATTGAAACTACTTGATTTTAACATTGAAGCTAAAGTAGCAGGCGTTTACCCAGGCCCTGTAATTACACGTTTTGAGCTTGATTTAGCGCCGGGAATAAAAGTAAGCAAGATTACGGCTTTATCAAAAGACTTAGCGCGCTCACTGTCAGCAATGAGTGTGCGTGTGGTTGAAGTAATACCAGGCAAAACGTACATTGGGCTTGAGTTGCCAAATAAACACAGAGAAATTGTTCGATTATCAGAGGTGATAGCCTGCAAAAACTTTGTTCAGTCTGCTTCTCCATTAACCATGGTGCTGGGTAAAGATATATCGGGGAAACCCGTGATTGTTGATTTAGCGAAAATGCCACACTTATTAGTTGCAGGTACTACAGGCTCAGGTAAGTCGGTGGGTGTAAATACCATGATATTAAGCTTGCTCTATAAATCTGGCCCTGAAGATGTTCGCTTAATTATGATTGACCCTAAAATGCTTGAATTGTCGGTATATGAAGGTATTCCTCACCTGTTAACGGAAGTGATAACCGACATGAAAGAGGCTGCAAATGGTTTGCGTTGGTGTGTTGGAGAAATGGAGCGCCGTTATAAATTAATGTCAGCGTTAGGCGTTAGAAATCTAAAAGGGTTTAATGCAAAAGTATCTGAAGCCAAAGCAAACGGTAGCCCAATCATTGATCCCTTATGGAAGCCAACCGACAGCTTGTCAGAAGAACCACCATTTTTAGATAAATTACCTGCAATTGTAGTTATCATCGATGAATTTGCTGACATGATGATGATCGTGGGTAAAAAAGTAGAAGAGCTTATTGCTCGTATCGCGCAAAAAGCACGTGCGGCAGGTATTCATTTAGTGTTAGCAACACAGCGACCGTCAGTGGACGTGATTACGGGATTAATAAAAGCAAATATTCCAACTCGTATGGCGTTCCAAGTGTCTTCAAAAATAGACTCCAGAACTATTCTAGATCAGCAAGGTGCTGAAAACTTGCTTGGACAGGGTGATATGTTGTATTTGCCACCAGGGTCGGGCGTGCCTACACGTGTGCATGGCGCGTTTGTTGATGATCATGAGGTTCATGCTGTAGTGAGTGATTGGAAGAAGCGTGGTGAACCAAATTACCTAGACGAAATCTTAAATGGTGAACCGACGGAAGAAACGTTACTGCCGGGCGAATCTTTAGAAGGTGAGGATAGCGAAACAGACGAATTTTATGATCAAGCTGTTGCCTTTGTAACTGAATCAAGAAGAGCGTCAGTGTCTGGTGTTCAACGCAAATTTAGAATCGGATATAACCGTGCTGCGCGCATTGTAGAGCAAATGCAAATGCAAGGTGTAGTCAGTGCACCAGGGCATAACGGTAACCGAGAAGTGCTTGCCCCGGCACCAGTGAAAGTAGATTAGTGAGTGTTAATTTAACATCACCGACGAAAAGAATAGTTGATAGGAAATTTAATGAATAAACGTTTGAAAATAATATTTAGTTTAGCGGGCTTGTTCAGTGTATTTGGCAATAATGGACTGGTATTCGCACATGAAAACAGTGAACATCAATCAACTACTCAACACGTAGAGTCGAGTAAAGAAAAAGTGGCAGGCTTCAAAAGCGTGTTATCTAAATTCCAGCACTTTTCGGCCGACTTTACTCAAACAGTGATTGATACAGAGGGTAAAACTGTCATGAGTGGGCATGGCAAAGTAAAAATAAAACAACCGAATAGGTTGCGATGGCATGCAATTGAGCCCGATGAGAATATATTGGTTTCTGATGGGAAGACATTGTATTTGCATAATGTGTTTCTAGAGCAAGTGAGTTTGTATCACACCAAAGATGCAATTAACTCGACGCCATTCGTATTATTGTCTGATCCTGACTCCCAGTATTGGACAGATTACAACATTGTAAGTACTGATAGCGGTTACCGCATCGTTGCAAAAAGTGAAAGCGCGCAAGTTAAAACATTATCTATTCTTCTTAATAAAGAGAAAATTAAAGGCTTTGAAGTCGAAGATGGTACTGGCCAATTGAGTAAGTTTCACTTTAACAACGTGAATACCACGGATGAAATTGCTGATAATGCATTTACATTTGATATGCCAGAAGATGTTGATATTGATGATCAACGAACTGCGTTAGTTAATCAATGATCTTTGTATGAGCATTTGACATTGAATTTAGATTTAGACTTTTCAAGCAATCAGTTTAAGCCACTTGCTGCTGCACTGCGTCCTTCTACTTTGGAGGAGTACAGCGGGCAAAAACATATTCTAGGTGAAGGAACCCCATTACACACAGCGATTAAAGCGGGGCACGCACATAGCCTGATTTTGTGGGGGCCTCCTGGAACAGGAAAAACCACCTTAGCTGAATTAATTGCTAAATATAGCAACGCTGAAATTGAGCGGCTGTCTGCTGTAACATCTGGTGTTAAAGAGATTAGAGAAGCCATTGCGAAAGCGCAAACAAATCAGCAAATGCTAAACAGGCAAACCGTTTTATTTGTTGATGAAGTGCATCGATTTAATAAAAGCCAACAAGATGGCTTTTTACCTTATATTGAAGACGGCACCATTATTTTTATTGGCGCAACAACCGAAAACCCTTCTTTTGAGCTTAATAGCGCTGTTTTATCTCGCGCTCGTGTATACGTATTAAAAAGTTTAACGCCAGAAGATCTTCAACCAGTACTAGTGCGTGCTTTTGATTTTTTAAAACAAAACAGAGCTACGCAAGTGCAAATGAGTAATGATGACCAAGTGTTGTTGTGTGAACTTGCACAAGGAGACGCTAGGCGTTTATTAAATTTATTAGAATTAGCTGTAGATTTAGCCCAGAGAACCGATAATAAGGTGCTCATTGATAAAGCGGTATTGCAACAAGTGGCACCTGCGAACATCGCCCAGTACGACAAGAATGGCGATAAATTTTACGATTTAATTTCTGCTTTTCACAAATCAGTGCGTGGCTCCTCACCCGATGCGGCTTTATATTGGTATGCCAGAATTTTAGCAGGAGGCGGAGATCCGCTATATGTTGCAAGACGTTTACTGGCGATAGCCACTGAAGATATTGGCAATGCCGACCCTAGAGCAATGACGATTGGTTTAAATGCGTGGGATATTTATCATAGAGTGGGTGCAAAAGAAGGCGAGCGCGCTATCGCACAAGCTGCCATTTATATGGCAAGTGCAGCGAAAAGTAACGCGGTGTATATGGCGTTTAGTCAAGCAAAGCAAGATGCGCAAAAGCACAATTATGAAGTGCCCAACCATTTACGCAATGCCCCTACAAAATTAATGTCTGAATTAGGTTTTGGAGCAGAATATCGTTATGCGCATGACGAAGTGAACGCGTTTGCAGCAGGCGAAAATTATTTTCCTCCGGAAATTTCTAACACTCAATATTACTATCCAAGTGATCGTGGCCTAGAGAAGCAAATAAAAGAAAAGTTAGCGTACTTGACGTCATTAAATCTGCAGAGCACAAAACAGCGATATGATTAAAACCTACCTATTTGTTGCCATTGGTGGTGCGGTTGGAGCCTCTTTACGCTTCTTTTTATCCAATTTAGTTTTAAATTGGCTCGGAAAGGGATTCCCTTTTGGCACTTTGCTCGTTAATATTCTCGGTTCATTTGTAATGGGCTTAATTTTCAGCCTCATTCAACATGAAATTGTAACCATAGTGCCATGGCGAACTTTGCTTGGCATCGGCTTTTTAGGAGCGTTAACAACGTTTTCCACCTTTTCATTAGACACTTTGTTGTTACTTCAGCAAGGTGATTGGTTTAAAGCCGGACTCAATATTGTGTTGAATGTCGTCATTTGTATTTTTGTTGCATGGATAGGCATGCAGAGCGTAACTTTCATTAAAGGCTAGAATAAAAATGTTAGATCCTAAGTATCTTCGTAACGAACTTGAAGAAACTGCTAAAAAGTTAGCAAACCGCGGCTTCGAATTAGATGTTAAAACATTAGTTGAATTAGAAGACAAGCGTAAATCGCTACAAGTAAAAACAGAAAGTCTACAGAACGAAAGAAATACTCGCTCCAAATCCATCGGTAAAGCAAAAGCAAGCGGTGAAGATATTCAGCCATTACTCGCTGAAGTTGGAAAGCTTGGTGATGAATTAGATGCAGCAAAACATGAGTTAGCAGAGTTATTAGATCAGATTAACGCAATTTCGTTAAGCATTCCAAACATGCCAGATGAGTCTGTACCAGTTGGTAAAGATGAAGATGAGAACGTAGAAATTTTAACGTGGGGTGAGCCGCGTACGTTCGACTTTGAAATTAAAGATCATGTTGATGTTGGTGAAGGTTTAAATAAAGAATTAGACTTCGAAACCGGCGTTAAATTAAGCGGCGCACGTTTTACTGTGATGAAGGGGCAAGTTGCAAAAATGCACCGCGCATTAGCGCAATTCATGCTTGACCTTCATACAGAAGAACATGGTTATACAGAAGCGTATGTACCATATTTGGTTAATTCTGAATCGCTACTTGGAACAGGGCAACTGCCTAAATTCGGTGAAGATTTATTCCATACTCAGCCTTTATCTGAAGGTAACCAAAATAAGTTATCATTAATTCCTACCGCTGAAGTGCCACTTACAAACTTTGCGCGTGATGTGATTTTTGATGAGAAAGAGCTACCTGTTAAATTAACGGCACATACACCTTGCTTTAGAAGTGAAGCGGGCTCATACGGCCGTGATACACGTGGTTTAATCCGTCAGCACCAATTTGATAAAGTAGAGTTAGTAAACTTAGTTAAACCAGAAGATGCTATGCAAGCGCTGGAAGATTTAACTCAAAGTGCAGAAAAAGTACTACAGTTATTAGAGTTACCTTACAGAAAAGTTATTTTGTGTACAGGTGATATGGGCTTTGGCGCAACTAAAACCTACGATTTAGAAGTGTGGTTACCAGCGCAAGATACTTATCGTGAAATTTCTTCTTGTAGTAATATGGGCGACTTCCAAGCACGTAGAATGCAGGCACGTTTTAAACGACAAGGCAGCAAAAAACCAGAGTTATTGCATACTCTTAACGGCTCAGGTTTAGCGGTAGGCAGAACATTAGTTGCTATTTTAGAAAACTACCAGCAAGCCGATGGTTCAGTTGAAGTTCCAGAAGCATTACGATCCTATATGGGTGGAATTACCCATATAGGCAAGTAACTTTATTAATAAACTAGTAAAGGGCGTGAATCTAACTGAGTAGAATAGATTCACGCTTTTAGTTTGAGGAGTGATAATGGCCAAGAAAAAAGATACGGATGCTAAAAAAGAGCAAGACGGAATAAAAGTAGCTCCCAAAACTAAAGATAATCCAGTTCATTCAGGCTTACGCACTTTATATTGGCTGTTAATTATCGCAATTTTTTCAGTTGTGTTATATATCGGCTTTGAAGCGTTTAAAGTGATATACGAAGGTACGAAAAATACTTAGCCGTTCTGTATTGTTCAATTTTAACAATACGGCGCTAATGATGCTGGTAAACATATGTCCTTCCGTTCTCTAGAGTGTAGATACCACTACCACTACCACTACCAGTACAAACTATCTACTTTAATCATGGGTAACCACTTGTGACATTTTTCAGCTTGCTAGCTCATTTATGTTTGTAGCGAAATAAGTTTCCAACCAATTGCATCCAGCTAAAGTAAATTAACAAACTTTTTTAGGTTTAGTAGTGAATTTTAATATGCGTGTTATGCATTAAAAGTTGTTAAATGAACCGAAATAAATAAAAAGCCACCTGTTTAGACCACCAAACGTAATTTTTTTAGTATACTTTCGCGCACGCCGTTTAATTTCATATTAAATGTCGTGAAAGTGCGTTAATTATAAAAATGAGAGTTGTGAGAGACATGCAAAAATTAAAAACACTAATTCATAGCGTATCTGCGGTATTGTTATTAGGTGCTAGTATACAAACCAGCACAGCGGCGACTGACGGTGGGTATTTTTCTGGCGATAAACAGGATTGTGAAATTTGGCGTGAAGTAGCCCCTTATAACTGGGCTAATACAACGCGTCGTACTAAATCGATGATTTTTTACTGTAACCGTGGTGCATACACTGTAACAAGCGTGAAGTTGAAAATAACTCGATTAAGCGATAACACAGTTGTGTTTAAAGAGAGAAGAAAACAAAATCTAACTGCTGGTTATGGCCATGGTTTTTATCCTGACTTAGGTGCAGACAACGGTAAAGAGTACAAAATGGAATTGGATTACACGTTTGTTAAACTTAAACATGGTAAGCCAGTTTGGAATAACAAAAAGACTAAGACGTGTACTAGAAAATTTACTCCAACAAACTCGAATTCAACTTATGGCGAAGTATTCTGGTCTATTAAGAGTGCAGGTACAACGCATAACAACAATGGCTGCCAAGGCGTTCGTTTTGACATTCATTAATTAATGTTTGGTATAGCTGATAGTATTACTATTAGCTATGCCTCTTGATAATAATTTTTCTACTTCTTGAACCCCCTTAAATCTACATGAGTAATAAGTTGTCTTTTAACTCCAGAATTTTTTATTTTTTATCTGGCTTCTTGATTGCCTTTATTTTGATAAACGGGCACTCACTTTTATTTAACCAAGTTGCTGAACATTCTCAGGTTGTTGCTGTGGTTGAGAAAGCTAAAATGGATTCTTTTAGTGATGCTCAAACGGATAAAGTGAATGCGGTAAAACATCAAAGCTCCTTGAGTACTATACCGAGGTCAAAATTACCTTCTAAGCAGCATAAGCAAGAGCCGATAAAAAAGTATGAAGAAGAACAAGTACATTCCGATAACGCTGAAAGCCATGAGGCGTTGTTAGCACTCGCTGAATATCTTGGAATTGAACAACCAGAGCTTAGTGGTTATCAAAATGAGGAGATTTCATTGATAATTGAGCAACATCTTACTACGCAATTATATAATGCCCAAGGTGACGTTTATGCTCAATTTGATGACATTGAAAGATATCTTGAAGAGAACACTTCGGCTATTTCACCTCAATTCTTTAAAGAAGTACTTGATATTGCAAGTCAACGTGATGAAATGAGCCACAGCTATGCGGTGTACACTATTGGTAAAGCAATAGAGAATTTTGAGGGTGATCAACAGCATATTAATGAATCGATTAATTATATTTCACAGGCAAAACATAGCAGCAGTGAATTAGTGAGGCTTACTGTATTACAATCCTTAAGTGTAGTAATTAACGATGTAGAAAAACTGCAAAAAGAGCTTAGTTATTTTGACAATGATAACTCTGAACTGGTCCAAGCAAAGTTAAAACTATTGCGTTTTGAGATGGACTTTATTGAGAGGAACAATTAGTTATATTGTTGTTTTTGAACACAACAACTTATTATGCCGTCTTGTTACATGATAATTGATTCCTTAACTTTTTGCTTTTTAGTTAATTCCTTTGAACAGGAACTATTCAAAAGCATCAAAATACACTTAATTTCATCTGTTTCTTTAATTACTTGACGATACGCATTAATTGGGCAGGTATCGCATTTTTAGATAAGTAATAAAAAGGAGAATATAACAGAGATTATATTCTCCAAACAATGAGCGATTTTTAGTATTTTAGCAGGGCTTAATAACTTTTGTCGCAATTTGCCTACTGCTTTTGAACAATAACTGAGTGCGATAGCTTAGTTTTAGCAGCAATACATAACTAAGTGGTACCAAAAATAGGCTTGTTAGAGTAGAAAAAAGCAGCCCGCCAATGATTGCAATGGCTAAAGGTGCATAAGCAGGGCCTTCACCACCCATTTGAGCAGAGCCCATTGCTAAAGGCACCATACCAAGAATAGTGGTAGAAACGGTCATTAATATTGGCCTAATGCGGCTGTTACAAGCGTCTAAAATGGCTTGTTTCATTTCCATACCTTGGTTTATAAATTGATTTATCCTGTCAATTAGCACTAGCCCATTATTTACTACAATCCCCATCAAAATGAGTATACCAATCATTCCCATTACAGACATTGGTGTGCCAGTAATTAGGAACGCCCAAAATACGCCTACAATTGAAAAGATGAGTGATGTAATGACCGCGGTAGGAAGAATTAGAGATTCGAATAAAGCAGCCATAACAATATAAATCATTGCTACTGCAAGAAGCATATTCGTATACATTACTGCTTGCGCTTCATCTTGTCTTTTAAAGCTACCATCTAGTGACCAGCTATAGCCGTGGGGTAGGGTCACCTGACTCATTAACTGCTCCAGAGCGTCACGAGCTTGTTCAATAGTAAAGTCTTCTCTAAGATTAGCCCCAATATCTAACCCAGTTTGCCTATCCATTCGTCTAATTTCATTTAGTTTTGGCACGATGTTAAACGTAGCGACTTTATCTAAAGTAATGACTGCGCCATTCTCTTTTAAGATAGGAATTTGTTTAAGAGTAGCTAAGGACTCTTTTACGGTTTTATCAAAGTTCAGCTTAACTCTAATTTCACCCATATCTGGATCGCGATAGGTGCGTAAATTCATTCCCCGTAAAGACATAGAAACTAATTGCGCAATCTCTTGCGTTGAGCGGTTAATGCGATGTGCAGCTGTACGATCAATAGTCACTTGAAGTTCTTTCTGATCGCTTGTCATATCGGTTCTCACATCTTCAAACCCATTTAAAGATTCGATTGATGGCACAAGGTTGTCAGCAATTTCCAGTAATACGTTGGTCGAATTTCCTGTTAGGGTCAGCCTAACGCCACCACCGTTTGAATTTCCCCATCCAAATTGAGGCTCAGCTCTAACTAGGGTAGGCCAATTAGCTTTTATTCTATCTTTAATCTCAGAAATACTAATATCTAGGTCTTTCTTAAGGTTAAGTGTCGACATACCAAAGTCGGGGCGGAAGTAGCTATAAACTGAATCAATATAAAACTCGTCTTGATTAGCGTATAAGTAGGTTTCCATGACTGAAATTGTTTTTTCTACTTCTTCAAGGGTGTAATTGCCATTAATGTTGTAGCTGAGGAAGAGCCTATCATTTGAGCCTGAAGCTTCTTCATCACCAGAGACTAAACTCATTGGAATAGCGATGGAAAACAGCATTGCAAACGCGATAGCGAGTGTTTTTTTCTGGTTATTTAGCACCCAATCTAACGACTTGTAATAGCCAGTATTTAAACGAGTATGTTTAGGTTCTTTAACTTTTATATTTGAAGGGGCAAACTTACTAAGTAATAGCGGGATTAATGTTTGTGCAATAATTAATGAAGCGAGCAGCGAGATACAAATTGCAATTGCCATGTGTTCTAAAAATATGGTTACATCAATTTTTTTACCAATAATGTTTGGTAAAAATACAATTGCGGTTGTGAGTGTGCCGCTTATAACAGCAAGACTTACATTATTTACGCCTTTTTTAGTGGCTATAACAGGATCAGAGGTATTAGTTCGCTCTTGCATTATGCTTTCAGTAATAACAACCGCATTATCAACTAGCATACCAATAGCTAGCATTAATCCCATTAACGAAAGTAAGTTTAAGCTATAGCCTAATAAATACATTGCGCCTAGGGTAATAAATATTGCGACTGGCACTGAGAGTACAACGATTAATGTGGTGGTTATATTTCGCAGAAATAAATACAACACAACAATTGATAAAAGCGCACCAATTAACCCAGCATCGATTAGGTTGGATAGTGATGTTGTTACACCGTCCGCGGTATTTTGCATTAGAAATAAATTGATGCCATTGAACTGAGGACTTTTACCAGCCTCGTCAATTACATCAATGACGTTTTGTGCAACAGACACAAGATTTGCACTAGACTCTTTAAAAATTTCTAAACCAACTGCATAAGTTTGATCTAAATGCCTGCCTTCTTCTAATTCAGGAAGTTGTAGACTAACTGTTGCAATATCTTTTAAGCGAACACCTTGCGCGACGATAATATCTTCAACTTCTTCAATACTCTGAAACTGTCCGACAGGTTTTACCTGAACCTTTCTATTGCTTTCATAAATGTGTCCCGCATTCATTGAAAAATTATACTCAGCCATTTTGGCAGCAAGGTCAGCTGTATTTATGTTATGGCTAGATACTTTTTCTGGGTTAAGCTCAATGGATATTTCGCGCTTATGAACGCCATACATTGTTACCCGTGAAACACCGGCTACGCGTTCGATAGGGCGTCTTAAGTTGCGCTCTAATAAGTCATAGGCAAGTGATAAGTCGCGATCACTGGATATACGTAACTGCAAAATTGGCATATCACTGGTGTTAAATTGAAATACTAAAACGCGCTCCACATCGTCAGGAAGTAAATGCCTGATGGCATCTACTTTTTCACGTGCTTCGATGCTTTTGGCGTTGATATTTTCATCCCAAGCAAACTCTAACCCTATTTCTGCACCGTTTTCTCTTGAGAACGAACGTAAACGCTTAATCCCGCTAATTGTGGCAAGTGCTTCCTCTACTGGCCGTGTGATCAGGCGTTCTACTTCAGCTGGAGTAGAGTTAGCGTACGGCACATTAATAAATAGCTCTGGAATATCAACGCCTGGCCACATTTCAAGTGGTAAAAGTTTGCTCGACACTAATCCGAGTAAGAGGGTTGATAAAAACACCATTGTTACGGTGATTGGTTTTCTTAAAGAAAAAGCGGCAAAAATACTACCAATAGATTCGTTTTCGCCACTCGCTTTATGTAATCCCTTATTGCTCATTAGCGGTTTCCTTGAATGTTTTTCTGTCGAATACGCTGTAAATTACAGGAATAAATACAAGCGTTAGTACAGTTGCGAAAAGTAAACCGAATATCACGGTGATGGCCATTGGTGCTCTCATCTCGCCACCTTCACCTAAGCTGATTGCTAATGGCAGTAGGCCTAGAACAGTTGTTAAAGTTGTCATGAGAATAGGGCGGAAGCGTGTTTCGGCAGCCATCTGAATAGCGCTTATTTTTTCCATACCGGAGGCTCTTAATTGGTTTATACGGTCGACCAATACAATCGCGTTATTAACAACAATACCAGTCAGCATAATTAAGCCGATGAAGACAATGACGCTCAAGTTAGTGCCAGTTAAAAATAAACCGAGTATTGAGCCCGCTGTCGCTAAAGGCACAGTAAACAAGATAAGTAATGGGTGTAGTAACGATTCAAATTGAGACGCCATCACGATATAAACCATAAATACAGCAAGTAATAATGCAAATTGCAGTGATTTAAATGAGTTCTCCATTTCTTCACTTTGCCCTGAGATTTTAGCGGTAAGTGAAAGGGGGGCAGGAAGGTTATTAAGCACTTCTTGGGCAACTATCATTGCATCTTTAAGATCTCCACCATTCAAGTTCGCGGTAACCAATGCCACTCTTTCTTGACTGATACGAGTTATTTCGCTTGGACCGACTGACATTTCAATGTCAGCAACTGCGCTTAACGGAATTGGCTGATTACTGCTTGGGTTAACAATTAAGTTCTTTATGTCTTGAACAGAATTACGTTCCTGTTCATCGATGCGCACCAAAATATCAATCTTTCGGTCATTCACGTTAAATTTACTAGACGATGTACCGTGAATTTTACCTGCAATATGCTTGGCAATTGCGGGCGCAGACAATCCCAGTTGTGAAATTCTTTCATGATCAAAGTGAATTTTTATTTCAGGTTGACCTGTGCGTAATGACATTTCGATATCTGTAAATTGCTGAGTTTTATTCAGCGCTTCCGAAATAGCTGTAGAATATTGTTTCAAGGCGTTTAAGTTATAGCCTCTTACTTCAATTTCTAATGGTGTTTTGAAACTGAATAATTCAGGTTTAGAAAATTGGCTTTGTACGCCTGCCATGTTTGCAAGACGAGCACGAATATGCGCCATAACTTCATTTTCATTTTGGCCTGTAGAACCGTCTTTCATGACAACATTCAAACGCCCCCAGTTATCACCACCTTGAGCAGGAGATGCGTTCATTAAGCTTCCTGTACCTGCTATTGAGAATGTTTTACTTACTAACTCGTGTGACTCGGTGTGCTTAGCTAAATTTTGTAATAAGTTATCTGTTTGATCCAAATGACTGCCAGGTGGTAGCGTGATCTCAACGATAAATTCGCCTTGTGACATACGTGGAATTAATTCCATGCCCACTTTATAGAGTGTGGAAAAGCTTAATGCAGTCACGATTAAGATTAAACTTGCTGCTATAGTGCGATGGTTTAATGAAGTACGTAGCAATGCTCGATAACGGCCTGCTAGAGCATTATAGAACTTGTCAAAAGCCCATAAAACGGGAGCAAGTAGTTTTGAAAGGATGTGACTTATTCCTCGATAAAGTGCAGTCACAACAACAATCAATGAGCCGGGTATATACTTAAAAATAAGATTAAATATTAATTTAAAAGGCAATAATAAAAAGTGTAAGGCTTTACGCACTCCGGTTTTTTTCTGTACTGGCTTCTCAACGGGCTTAATATAATCATCTACTACCGCAAGCTGTTCTCTTGCTTTTTTCGCAGAGAGCATAGGAATAACGGTTAGTGCAACAATAAGTGATGAAAGTAGAGAGAAAGTAACGGTTAAAGCTTGGTCACTAAATAGCTGTCCTGCAATACCCTCAACAAACACTAAAGGAAAGAACACGGCCATTGTTGTAAGTGTTGATGCTAGAATAGCGCCACTCACTTCTTTAGTGCCATCCACTGCGTTAGTTAAGCTTTCACCTGACTCTTCTTTTTTCCTCGCAATGTTTTCTAATACAACGATAGAGTTATCAACTAATAAACCAACAGCGAGGGCGATTCCACCTAAGCTCATGATGTTTAGCGAGATATCGTTACCATACATCAAATTAAAAGTAGCGATAACTGACACTGGAATAGAGATTGAAATGATGATGGTTGACCATACGTTTCTTAAAAAGAAATATAAAATAACCATTGCTAGTGCACCACCCATAATGGCAGCCGATTTTACTTCGCTAATTGCACCCGCAATGAATGTTGACTGGTCATATACTTCAATTAGCTGATGGCTATCAGGTAATGTACCTTGTAACTCATTAATACGGACTTTTACAGCATTAGCAACTGCAACCGTATTGGCGTCCCCTTCTTTATAAATGGCTATTTCAATGGCTTCAGCGCCGTTAATGCGTGTGATGGAGTCGCGCTCTTTAAATCTGTCGTGTACAGTTGCGATATCAGCAAGGCGAATGTTTTTTCCATCTTGGTGCGCGATAAAAACGTTTTCAATATCAGCAACCGTTTGAAACTGATTAATTGTTCTTACTAGGTATTCTTGATTTTCGCTTTTAACTTTACCACCTGATTGGTTTAGATTTTCTTCAGTTAAACGCTGGTTAATAGTTGCTAAAGAAATACCTAATTGGCTGGCTTTATGTTGATCAACTAAAACGTGTATTTGTTGTTCTAAGCCACCACCAAGTTTGACTGATGCAACCCCAATAACAGATTCAAGTTTGCGTTTAATCTCTTCTTCAGCAAACGTTCTTAATGTTTTTAGATCTGTGCTGCTGTTTTCCCCTAGCTGAAGTCCGAATCGCATAATAGGATCAAGTGAAGGGTTGAAGCGAAGTAAGAGTGGCTTTTTCACATCAAGGGGAAGCTGCATTACATCAAGCTTTTCACGTACTTCTAAACTCGCAAGGTCCATTTCCGTGCCCCATTCAAATTCTAGTACTACATCAGAACGTCCCGCTTTTGAAATAGACTGAACTTGACGAACGCCTTTTACTACACCAATTGTTTCCTCGATGGGTTTAGAGACTAACTGTTCTAATTCACGTGGTGCAGCACCTTCATAATCTGTTCTGATGGTGAGAGTAGGGTATGACAATTCAGGTAATAAATTCACTGAAAGTCTTGATAGTGATACAAGACCGAATAGGATGATCGCGGCGGTGAACATCCAAACGGTTACAGGGCGTTTTACTGCAATTTCTACTACTTTCATGGCAATAGTCCCTTATTAAAGTGTAGATACAATTTGTACTTTAGCTTGGTCTTTCAAGTTGTTATGGCCTGCTGTAACCACTTGTTGGCCTGTTGCAACACCGTTAATAACTTCGTAATAGCCACCTTCTTGGTAACCTATTTCTAGAATTTTCTTAGATACTTTGTTTTCTTCTACTATATACACGGTATGCTGATTATCCATTTCAATAACGGCAGTGCGTGGGATCCTTACTACGTTGGTATGCGTGTCATAGTTAATATCCACTTTTGCGAACATACCTGCTTTTAACGTGTGCTGAGGATTAGGGACTTTAAGTGTTACTTTGAATGTACCTGTTTGTGCATCGATAACTGGGCTTATACGCTCAATATACGCTTTTTGTGGTTGGCTGATTGCAGATAACTTTAACGTAGCATTTAGTTTAGGTTTTACAAATTGTAGTTGTTGCTCAGGAAGATGAATAATACCTTGAAGTTCGTCTAGGTTAACAATATGAAAAAGGCTATTTTCTTGGTATTGATTAATTAAATTACCTACCTTTGCATGACGCTTTGCAATAAATCCAGAGATAGGTGCTTTAATGCTGGTTTCTTCAACATCTAATTTAGCTATATTCAACTGAACTTTGGCCGCTTCTAATTGCCATTTTAATTGAGTGTATTGATCTGCGCTTACGTACTTTTTGCCGTGCACTTTTTCAATTCTGTTTAGTTCACTCTTAACTCTGTTATATTCAGCTTTTGCTTTTTGTAATTGTAATTCAAAACGGTTTGAATCTAGTTGAGCAATGATTTGTCCCTTTTCAACATAATCTGCTTCTTCAACAAAAATCTTTTCAACAATGCCTGAGACTTTACTAGTAACTTCGGTTTCTTCTTTGGCTTCAAGAATGGCTGTAGTTTGGTAGGTAGAACTGATATCGCCAGAATCAATAGTAGAGACTTCAATAGGAATACTAATTTCTTCTTTTTCTGGTTTAGTTTCTGCTGATGCAGTTGCTTCATCACAGCCTGTTAGGAGTATGCTGGAAAAAGCCACAGAAGAAATAAGAAAAAGCGACTTATGCGATGGTAAGTTTATGTTAAGCATGAGGTTATTCCATTAATTATAATTTTACTACATGGAGCAGGTGTTGTGCCAAGAGTGATAATGTATAGTAAATATATTAAATAACAATAAGTTATAACACTTTATTACAATTTACAGCATTCCATTTTATTGTTAATTGCACTAATTAAGTGTCGTTTTGACTAAATTATGAGGCTAAATGTACAGCGCTAGATTTACAAAGGGATTTGACAATTATTGATGTGAAGATAGATGAAGGAATTTTTTAAAAGTGACGCAATAAAAAAGGCAGCGGAGCTGCCTTTTAAAATTAACAAGATAAATACTTATTTGCGTTTTGCAATATCAACATAATCTCTAGACGTTTCACCAGTGTACAATTGGCGTGGACGACCAATTTTATGGCCTGCTTGACTAAGCATCTCATCCCAATGAGATATCCAACCTACAGTGCGGCTCATTGCAAAAATTACCGTGAACATGCTAGTTGGGATACCGATTGCTTTAAGGATAATACCCGAATAAAAATCTACATTTGGATATAGTTTTTTCTCAACAAAGTATTGATCTTCCAAGGCAATCTTTTCAAGCTCCATCGCTACATCTAGTAATGGATCTTTGATATTTAACTCTTTTAACACAGCATGACATGTTTCACGCATTACATTTGCGCGTGGGTCAAAGTTTTTGTATACGCGATGACCAAAGCCCATTAAACGGAATGGGTCAGCTTTATCTTTCGCTTTAGTAATGAATTCAGGAATACGATCAACTGAACCAATTTCCTCAAGCATGTTCAAGCAAGCTTCATTTGCGCCGCCGTGTGCTGGTCCCCATAAAGATGCAATACCTGCAGAGATACATGCATAAGGGTTAGCGCCAGAAGAGCCCGCTAATCTAACTGTAGAAGTAGATGCGTTTTGCTCATGGTCAGCATGAAGCATGAAAATCTTATCCATTGCTTTAGCAATAACTGGGCTTACTTTGTAGTTTTCTGCTGGTACAGAGAACATCATGTGTAAGAAGTTTGCAGAATAAGATAAGTCGTTACGTGGGTATACAAACGGTTGACCGATGCTGTACTTATATGCCATCGCTGCGATAGTAGGAAGTTTTGCGATTAGGCGATAAGCACTACGGTGACGTTGTGCAGGGTCATTAATATCTAAATCATCATGATAAAATGACGACATTGCACCAACAACACCACACAGCATTGCCATTGGATGTGCATCTACCAAGAAACCTTGGAAGAAGTGGGCAATTTTCTCGTGAACCATTGTATGGTTAGTAATAGTAGTAGTGAATTCTGCCATTTCATTTTCAGAAGGCAGCTCACCGTTTAGTAACAAGTAGCATAATTCTAAGTAGCTAGAATTATCTGCAAGCTGTTCTATAGGGTAGCCACGGTGTAATAACTCACCCTTGCCACCGTCAATGAATGTGATTTTTGACTCACATGACGCGGTCGCTAAAAAACCAGGGTCATAAGTAAAATATCCGCTAGCACCCAAGGTTCTTACGTCAATTACACTATTACCCGCAGTACCGTTAAGTATTGGCAACTCAAATGGCTCTTGACCATCAATCGTTATGGTCACCTTTTTGTCGGCCATACAGTTTTCTCCTTCATGTTCTGTCGAAAATTTAGTTTTATTAATATCAAACCGAATTATTTTAACTTATAAACGCCAGTAAAAGTCAATTTAAATGCAAAAATGATCCATATCTATTCTCAAATGCGTAATTATTGAGCGTTTGAATGAAAGCAAGCCTCTAAATTTAAACAAAAATTGTATTATTAATCCCGCGTATATATACTGTGAGGGGTTTAATACCAATTTAGTTATAAGAGAGTTTTCTTCAAGTAACCTGAATAAATTGGTTACAATTAAAACTTTCCGACTTAGGTGCTACTCATTAATAGAGTAGTTGATAATAACTATAAATAAAATAGCTCATTTAATGAGCTGATGGGCAAGCGACCGTGAAAAAACAGAGACCTGTCAACCTCGATCTAACAACCATTGATTTCCCTGCGTCCGCAAAGGCATCAATATTACATCGCATATCTGGCGTAGCCATGTTTTTCGCACTTATTTTTGTAGTGTGGGCTTGGGCTGAGTCTTTATCTTCTCCTGAAGGTTTTGATTATGTAAAAGAACTTCTAACTTCTTTCCTAGCTAAATTCATAGCGTGGGGCACTCTAATTGCTTTGAGTTATCACCTTCTTGGTGGCATTAGACATATCTTTATGGATATGGGGCATTTCGAAGAATTAGAGTCTGGCAGCAACAGTGCAAAACTAATTTTCGTAGTTTGGGTGCTAGTTGCAATCGCTTTAGCATATTGGATATTTGTTTAATACAGCAGGAGAATAACTATGCTTTTAAATCAAGCATCACTTAAAAGAAATGGTGTGCAAGATTTTGTGTCGTTACGTGCAACAGCTGTTGTATTAACGTTATATACAATTTTTATTGTCGGCTTCTTCCTTACAACTCCTACTGTAACGTACGAGAATTGGAGCGGATTGTTTTCGAATATTTTAGTAAAGGCCTTCACGTTATTGGCTTTGGCTTCTATTATGATACACGCCCGTATTGGACTATGGCAGGTATTAACTGATTATGTAGAATCTGCAGCGTTACGTAATGTTTTAAGCTTCCTAGTAAGCGTGGTTGCGTTTGGCTTTGTCGCTGTAGGCTTATTTGTTTTGTGGGGTGTGTAAGTGAAAATTACAGTACGTGAATTTGATGCCGTTGTAATTGGTGCAGGTGGTGCGGGTATGCGCGCTGCTTTGCAAATTTCTGAATCTGGCAAGTCTTGTGCACTTTTATCTAAAGTGTTTCCAACGCGTTCTCATACGGTTTCTGCTCAAGGCGGAATTACTGTAGCTTTAGGTAATGCCCATGAAGATAACTGGGAATGGCACATGTTTGATACCGTTAAAGGGTCAGACTACATTGGTGACCAAGACGCTATTGAATATATGTGTCAAACCGGCCCTGAAGCAATTATTGAATTAGAAAATATGGGCCTGCCTTTCTCTCGTACCGACGAAGGAAAGGTTTATCAGCGTCCATTTGGTGGCCAATCAAAAGAATTTGGTGGCGAGCAAGCTGCTCGTACCGCTGCAGCGGCCGACCGTACAGGTCATGCGTTGTTACATTTGTTGTATCAACAAAATGTAAAAAATAAAACAAAGGTTTTCAGTGAGTGGTATGCACTAGACTTGGTTAAGAACCAACAAGGTGAAATTACAGGTTGTACAGCAATCGACATTGAAACGGGTGAGCTAGTTTACTTCAAATCTAAAGCAACTGTACTTGCAACTGGTGGCGCTGGTCGTATATTTGCATCAACAACAAACGCCCACATTAATACGGGTGACGGTGTTGGTATGGCACTTCGCGCAGGTGTTCAAGTTCAAGACATGGAAATGTGGCAGTTCCATCCAACAGGTATTGCGGGTGCTGGTACACTAGTCACAGAAGGTTGTCGTGGTGAAGGTGGTTATCTTCTTAATAAAGATGGTGAGCGCTTTATGGAGCGTTATGCGCCAAACGCAAAAGACCTAGCTAGCCGTGATGTTGTTGCTCGCTCAATGATGACAGAAATCAGAGAAGGCAGAGGTTGTGAAGGTCCTTGGGGTCCTCACTTGAAATTGAAGCTAGATCACCTTGGTGAAGAAGTTTTAGAATCACGCTTGCCGGGTATTTGTGAACTTTCTCGAACGTTTGCTCATGTTGACCCAGTTAAGGAACCAATTCCAGTTATTCCAACTTGTCACTATATGATGGGTGGTATTCCAACTAATGTTGATGGCCAAGCGTTAACTGTTGATGCCAATGGCAATCAAAAGGTAGTGCCTGGATTATTCGCATGTGGTGAAATTGCATGTGTATCTGTGCACGGTGCAAACCGCTTAGGCGGTAACTCGTTACTTGACTTAGTGGTATTCGGCCGTGCTACTGGCCTGCATTTAGGTGAAGCCCTAGAACAGTCAGGTGCATCGCATAATTCTTCACAGTCAGACATTGATGAAGCGATGTCTCGATTTAATCGTTGGGAATCTTCTAAGCCTGGTCAAGGTGAGAATCCATTCGAGATCAGAAAAGAATTACAACAATGTATGCAGCTAAACTTCTCTGTATTCCGTGAAGGCGAAGCGATGGCTCAAGGGTTAAGCGAATTAAAAGAAATTCGTGAACGTTTGAAGCATGCTCGTTTAGATGATAAGAGTAGTGATTTCAATACACAACGTATTGAGTGCTTAGAATTAGATAACTTAATGGAAACTGCATACAGTACAGCAGTATCTGCTAACTATCGTACAGAAAGTCGTGGTGCACATAGCCGCTTTGACTTCCCAGATCGTGATGATGACCAATGGTTATGTCACTCTATTTATAGTCCTAGTGATGAATCTATGATGAAGCGCGATGTAAACATGAGCCCAGTTACTCGTGATGCATTCCCACCTAAAGCACGTACATATTAAGAGGAGCAGACGTAATGGCAACGATTAAATTTTCAATTTATCGCTACAACCCAGATGTGGACAATGCGCCTCGAATGCAAGATTATTCTTTAGAGATTGAAGGTGGTCGCGACATCATGGTACTTGATGCGCTACTTCAACTTAAAGAGCAAGATCCATCATTAGCTTTCAGACGTTCGTGTCGTGAAGGTGTTTGTGGCTCTGATGGTGTAAACATGAACGGTAAAAATGGCCTAGCATGTATTACTCCTCTTTCAGCGTTAGGAAAGGGTACTATTGTCATTAGACCACTACCGGGTTTACCTGTAATTCGTGACCTAGTTGTTGATATGACGCAATTCTTCACTCAGTACGAGAAAGTTAAGCCGTTCTTAATCAATGAAGACACGCAGCCTCCAGCTCGTGAATACACGCAAACTCCTGAAGAGCGTGCAAAACTTGACGGATTATATGAATGTATATTGTGTGCATGTTGCTCAACATCATGCCCTTCATTCTGGTGGAATCCTGATAAGTTTATTGGTCCAGCTGGTCTATTGCATGCGTACAGATTTTTAGCAGACAGCCGCGATACCGCTACTGAACAACGTTTAAATGACTTAGATGATGCATTTAGCGTATTCCGTTGTCACGGTATCATGAACTGTGTAAACGTATGTCCTAAAGGCTTGAACCCAACTAAAGCTATTGGTCATATCAAATCAATGTTATTAAACCGCTCGGTTTAATATATAGTTCTTTAGCCCAGTGAAAATAGCTGGGCTTTTGAGTTTTTGTTTAATAATAATCAGCGCTTAAAAAGGGCGACATTAATGCACGAAGGCACAATGAAGGAGTGGTTCAAATCTTCTCAGATGAGCGGCGGTAGCATGGCTTATGTAGAAGATGTCTACGAATCCTATCTCGAAGATCCTACTAGCGTTTCAGAAGAATGGCGTGAACTGTTTGACAATTTACCAAAGGTCGATGGAGTTGACGTTGAACGAAAACATTCTGAGATACGCGATCAATTTAAAGAGTTAGCAAAGAACAAATATAAGCAGGCTATTACGGTCGCTACCTCAAGTGCAGCTGACACCAAACAAGTAAAAGTTTTACAATTAATAAATGCCTTTCGTTTTCGCGGTCACCAAAACGCGAAACTTGATCCGCTTGGATTATGGCAAAGAACTAAAGTTCGCGATCTTGAATTAGAATATCATGATCTAACTCGCGAAGATTTAGAAAAAGAATTCAATGTTGGTTCTTATGCCGCAGGTAAAGAATCAATGAAGCTGAAAGACTTATTCCAGTCTTTACAGCAAACATATTGTGGTTCTATTGGTGCAGAATATATGCACATTACTTCTACAGAAGAAAAAAGATGGTTACAGCAACGCCTTGAAGGTGTTTCTTATAAAAATAGTTTATCGTCTGAAGACAAGACTAGGTTATTAAAAGGCTTGATTGCTGCTGATGGTCTTGAAAAATATTTAGGTGCTAAGTTTCCAGGTGCGAAACGCTTCTCGTTAGAAGGTGGTGACGCATTAGTGCCTATGCTTAAAGAAATTATTTCGCGTTCTGGTGAACAAGGCCAAAAAGAAGTTGTTATTGGCATGGCACACCGTGGCCGCTTAAACGTATTGGTTAACGTTCTAGGTAAAAATCCATCAGAACTGTTCGACGAGTTTTCTGGCAAATATGATGAATCGTTAGGCTCTGGTGATGTTAAATACCACCAAGGCTTTTCTTCTGACTTTGCTACCAAAGGTGGTAATGTTCACTTAGCATTAGCTTTTAACCCATCTCATTTAGAAATAGTTAACCCAGTAGTTATGGGATCAGTAAAAGCCCGTCTTGATAGACGTGGCTGTGATTCAGGTTCAAAAGCACTTCCTATCACTATTCATGGCGACTCAGCGATTGCGGGCCAAGGTGTAGTACAAGAAACCTTTAATATGTCTCAAACACGAGCATACAAGGTTGGTGGAACAGTTAGAATTGTTGTTAACAATCAGGTAGGCTTTACTACTTCGAACCCTTTAGATACCCGTTCAACAGAATATTGTACTGACATCGCAAAAATGGTTCAGGCGCCAATCTTCCATGTAAATTCGGACGACCCTGAAGCCGTTGCGTTCATTGCTCAATTAGCGGTTGATTATCGAAACACATTTAAACGTGACGTAGTAATTGATTTAGTGTGTTACAGACGTTGGGGTCATAACGAAGCGGATGAGCCAAACGCAACTCAACCATTAATGTATCAAACCATTAAAAAGCACCCAGTGCCACGTCAGCTTTACGCTGACAAATTAGTTGCCGAAAATGCACTAGACAATGGCAAAATCAAGTCATTAATCGATGATTATCGTGCAAAATTAGATCATGGTGACTGCGTTGTTGAAGAATGGCGCCCAATGGAAGAGCACTCTGTTGATTGGTCTCCATATATTGGCCACGATTGGGACATAGAGTACGACGGTTCTATTAGTGTTGAAAAACTGAAGCAACTTGGTGAGAGTATTTCTTCATATCCAGAAAGTCAAAAGCTACAATCTCGTGTTAAGAAAATATATGATGATCGTAGTAAAATGGCTAATGGTGAAAAGCAGCTTGATTGGGGATTTGCAGAAAACTTAGCATACGCATCTTTGGTTGCAGAGAATCATGACATTCGTATTACAGGCCAAGATAGTGGCCGTGGTACTTTCTTCCACCGTCATGCTGTTTTGCACAATCAAGAAGATGGTAGCGCTTATGTTCCGTTACAACATATTCAAGAAGAACAAGGTAAGTTTGAAGTATATGACTCTGTTCTTTCAGAAGAGGCTGTGCTTGCCTTCGAATATGGTTACGCAACTGCTGAACCTACGTCACTGGTAATTTGGGAAGCTCAGTTTGGCGATTTTGCAAATGGTGCTCAAGTAGTATTTGACCAATTCTTAAGCTCTGGTGAACAAAAGTGGGGGCGTTTATGTGGCTTAACAATGCTACTTCCTCACGGTTATGAAGGACAAGGTCCTGAGCATTCATCAGCTCGTTTAGAGCGCTTTTTACAGCTGTGTGCTGATCACAATATGCAAGTATGTGTGCCTTCTACACCAGCCCAAGTGTTCAATATGATTCGTCGCCAAATGCTAAGACCAATGCGCCGTCCATTGATCGTGATGTCACCTAAGTCTTTACTTAGGCATCCATTAGCTACTTCATCTATGCAAGACCTGTCGCTAGGTAAGTACCATAATATTATTGATGAAATAGATGATATTGATGCGAAAGATGTTGAGCGCGTTGTATTCTGTAGCGGTAAAGTTTATTACGAGCTATTAGAAAATCGTCGTAAAAAAGAATTAAATAATGTTGCTATTGTTCGTGTTGAACAACTATATCCTTTCCCTCATAAAGAGATGGATGAAGTTGTAAGCAAGTACAGCCATGTTAAAGACTTTGTGTGGTGCCAAGAAGAACCACAAAACCAAGGTGCTTGGTATTGTAGCCAACATAATTTTGTAGCAGCAATCCCTGAAGGGGCAAAACTAACATATGCGGGCCGTCGTGCATCTGCAGCTCCTGCTGTTGGTTACACATCGATCCATGTTAAAGAACAACAAGCGTTAATTGATGACGCATTAATTATTAATTCGAACGTATAAAAAGGATAGAGCGAGCAATGACAACTGAAATCAAGGTTCCAGTTCTTCCAGAGTCGGTAGCAGATGCGTCTGTAGCAACTTGGCACGTAAGCGTAGGTGACAAGGTAAGCCGAGATCAAAATTTGGTAGATATTGAGACAGATAAAGTAGTACTTGAAGTAGTATCACCGGAAGAAGGTGTGATTACTGAAATTCTTGAAGATGAAGGTGCTACAGTTTTGGCAGAGCAAGTAATTGCTAAAATTGGTGCTGCTGATTCAGCGCAAGCTGACTCAAGCAAGTCTACTGAAGCGGCTAAGCCTGCTGAAACTAAATCATCAGGTGGCGAGAAAGTTGAAATTAAAGTTCCTGTATTGCCTGAATCTGTTGCAGATGCAACGATAGCAACTTGGCACGTTCAAGCTGGTCAATCGGTATCACGTGACGAAAATTTAGTTGATATTGAAACAGATAAAGTGGTACTAGAAGTTGTTGCTCAAGCTGACGGCGTGGTTGCAGAAATCAAGCATGAAGAAGGTGATACGGTTCTAGCTGAACAAGTTATCGGTATTCTAGAAGCAGGTGCTTCAGCGGGCGCAGCTTCAAGTGAAGCACCTAAAGAAGAAGCATCAAGTGGTAGCGACTCGAATGATGCGTTAAGCCCTTCAGTTAGAAGAATGATTGCTGAAAAAGGCCTAGACGCATCTAAAATTACTGGCACAGGTAAAGGTGGTCGAGTAACTAAAGAAGACGTGGATAACTTCATCAAATCATCTGCTAAAGCACCAGCTCAAACGTCTGCGCCTGCTAAAGCAGCGCCTACAGAGCTTGGCGGTGACAGAACGCAAAAGCGTGAGCCGATGACTCGTCTTCGTAAGCGAATTGCTGAGCGTTTATTAGAAGCAACAAATTCAACAGCAATGTTGACTACGTTTAACGAAATCAACATGAAGCCTATCATGGACATTCGTAAGCAATACAAAGATGTTTTTGAAGAACGCCATGGTATTCGCTTAGGCTTTATGTCTTTTTATGTAAAAGCGGTTGTTGAAGCACTAAAACGCTTCCCAGCAGTAAATGCATGTATTGACGGTGATGATATTGTTTATCATAACTACTTTGATGTAAGTATTGCTGTTTCAACACCTCGTGGTTTAGTAACACCAGTATTACGCGATTGCGACAAGATGAGCCTTGCTGATATT
Organism: Flocculibacter collagenilyticus; assembly: GCF_016469335.1. Classification (NCBI taxonomy): domain Bacteria; kingdom Pseudomonadati; phylum Pseudomonadota; class Gammaproteobacteria; order Alteromonadales; family Pseudoalteromonadaceae; genus Flocculibacter; species Flocculibacter collagenilyticus. Next base: position 2,095,836 of record NZ_CP059888.1, on the reverse strand, counting down.
GAAGCGAAAATTCGCGAGTTAGCACTTAAAGGTCGTGACGGTAAATTAACTGTTGATGAAATGACAGGTGGTAACTTCACTATTACTAATGGTGGCGTATTTGGTTCGTTGTTATCAACACCAATTATCAACCCTCCACAATCTGCAATTTTAGGTATGCATAAAATTCAAGACAGACCTGTTGCAGTAAATGGAAAAGTTGAAATTTTACCAATGATGTACTTAGCGCTTTCTTACGATCACAGAATTATTGATGGTAAAGAGTCAGTAGGCTACTTGGTAACAGTAAAAGAATTTTTAGAAGATCCAACAAGATTACTATTAGACGTTTAATTGTTGGTTTTTCGAAATGTAAGCTACAGCTAGAACTGTAGCTTTTTCGTTGGTGCTATAAGTATTAAGCACCCATTGGTTTAGCTGCATGTTTTTAAGCGTGCGGCTTTTTAAATTTAATAAAACGGATAGAGCATCATGAATTTGCACGAGTATCAGGCAAAACAATTGTTTGCTGAGTATGGCTTACCGGTTTCTGAAGGTTTTGCATGTGAAACTCCTCAAGAAGCCGCTGAAGCCGCTAGTAAAATTGGCGGTAATGAGTGGGTTGTTAAGTGTCAAGTACACGCAGGCGGCCGTGGTAAAGCAGGCGGTGTTAAACTTGTTAAGAGCAAAGACGAAATTAAAGATTTTGCTCAAAAATGGCTTGGTAAAAACTTAGTTACATTCCAAACTGACGAGAATGGGCAACCTATCCATAAGATTCTAGTAGAATCTTGCACGGACATTGAAAAAGAATTGTACTTAAGTGCAGTAATGGACCGTGGTACAAGACGTATCGTTTTCATGGCATCTACTGAAGGTGGTATGGATATTGAAGCTGTAGCTGAAGAGACGCCTGAATTAATTCACAAATGTGAAATCGATCCTATGGTAGGCGCTCAAGCTGCTCAAGGTCGTAACATCGCATTTAAACTAGGCCTTACAGGTGTTCAAATTAAACAGTTTACTAATATCTTTGTTGGTATGGCTAAATTGTTTGAAGACTACGATTGCGCAATCGTAGAAGTAAACCCATTAGTTATTAAGACTGACGGTAACCTTCACTGTTTAGATGCAAAAATTGTTATCGACAGCAATGCAATGTATCGTCAACCTAAGCTTCGTGAAATGCACGATCCATCTCAAGAAGATGCTCGTGAAGCACATGCAGCACAGTGGGAGCTTAACTATGTTGCTCTTGAAGGTAACATTGGTTGTATGGTTAACGGTGCTGGTCTTGCGATGGGTACTATGGACATTGTTAAGCTACACGGCGGCAAGCCAGCTAACTTCTTAGATGTTGGTGGCGGTGCAACTAAAGAGCGTGTTACTGAAGCGTTCAAAATTATCCTTTCTGACTCAGCTGTTAGCGCAGTACTAGTTAATATTTTCGGTGGTATCGTACGTTGTGACATGATCGCTGAAGGTATTATTGGTGCAGTTGAAGAAGTAGGCGTAAATGTACCAGTAGTTGTACGTTTAGAAGGTAATAACGCTGAGTTAGGTTCTAAGAAACTGGAAGAATGTGAATTAAACATTATTGCAGCTGAATCATTAACTGACGCTGCTCAAAAAGTAGTAGCTGCAGCGGAGGGCAAATAATGAGCGTTTTAATTAATAAAGATACTAAAGTTATCTGTCAAGGTTTCACTGGTGGTCAGGGTACTTTCCACTCAGAGCAAGCACTTGAATACGGTACAAAAATGGTTGGTGGTGTTAGCCCAGGTAAAGGTGGTCAAACGCATTTAGGTCTTCCTGTTTTTAATACTGTTGAAGAAGCAGTTAAAGAAACTGGCGCTACAGCAACTGTAATTTATGTACCTGCACCTTTCTGTAAAGATGCAATCATTGAAGCTGCAGACGCTGGTTTGGAGCTTATTGTTTGTATTACTGAAGGTATTCCTACGTTAGATATGCTTTATGTTAAAGAGTATATCGATCGTAAAGGCGTTCGCATGATTGGTCCAAATTGCCCAGGTGTAATTACTCCAGGTGAATGTAAAATTGGTATCATGCCAGGTCACATTCATAAGCCAGGTAAAGTAGGTATTGTTTCACGCTCTGGTACATTAACGTACGAAGCAGTTAAGCAAACTACAGACGCTGGTTTTGGCCAGTCTACTTGTGTAGGTATTGGTGGTGACCCAATTCCTGGCTCTAACTTCATCGACATTTTAGAAATGTTTGAAAAAGATCCTCAAACTGAAGCAATCGTGATGATTGGTGAAATTGGTGGTTCTGCTGAAGAAGAAGCGGCTGCTTACATTAAAGAAAATGTATCTAAGCCTGTGGTTTCTTACATTGCAGGTGTAACTGCTCCTCCAGGTAAGCGCATGGGTCACGCTGGTGCAATTATCGCAGGTGGTAAAGGTACTGCTGATGAGAAGTTTGCTGCATTAGAAGACGCGGGTGTTAAAACAGTTCGCTCTCTTGCTGATATCGGCAAAGCACTTAAAGAAAAAACAGGTTGGTAATATCCCTGTTTTCTAATCAACATTTTTAATGTGATTATTTAGTAAAGCCAGTCATCTTTTTGACTGGCTTTTTAATTTTTTAAACACTCGCCTTATTCAATTTTACAATGCTATAATTCCAATCTTTTTTATTGATAAGACTCGTTAAAAGGTTGATAAATTCATGGCTGATGTAGAGAATCGCCCGTCTAATTTTATTAGACAAATCATTGATACCGATCTTAAAGATGGAAAGCATACTGCTATCCATACTCGTTTCCCGCCAGAACCTAATGGTTATTTGCATATAGGTCATGCCAAATCAATTTGTTTAAACTTTGGTATCGCACAAGACTATAACGGTCAATGTAATTTGCGTTTTGATGATACTAATCCAGAAAAAGAAGATATCAACTATGTAAAGTCTATCCAAGACGATGTTAAGTGGTTGGGCTTTGAGTGGTCAGGTGATATTTGCTATTCATCGAGTTACTTTGATCAATTACATAAATATGCTGTTGAACTTATTGAGAAAGGCTTGGCGTATGTAGACTTTTCTTCGCAAGAAGCTATGCGAGAAATGCGTGGCACATTAACAGAGCCTGGTCAAAACAGCCCGTATAGAGATACAAGTGTAGAAGAGAATTTATCGCTATTCGCTAAAATGACTAATGGTGAGTTCAAAGAAGGTGAGTGTTGTTTAAGAGCAAAAATTGACATGTCCTCGCCGTTCATGTGCATGCGCGATCCAGTAATTTACCGTATTCGTTTCGCTCACCATCATCAAACAGGTGATAAGTGGTGTGTATATCCTATGTATGACTTTACGCACTGTATTTCTGATGCGTTAGAAGGTATTACACACTCTTTATGTACGTTGGAGTTCCAAGATAATAGACGCTTATACGATTGGGTATTAGAAAATATTACTATTGATTGTGTTCCTAGACAGTATGAATTCTCTCGCTTAAATCTTGAATATACTCTGATGAGTAAGCGTAAGCTTGCGGCATTAGTTACAGAAAACTTAGTGTCAGGTTGGGATGATCCGCGTATGCCTACGATCGCCGGCTTGAAACGCAGAGGCTATACTCCTCAATCGATTCGTGAGTTTTGTAAACGCATTGGTGTAACCAAGCAAGATAACATGGTTGAAATGGGCATGTTAGAAGCTTGTATCCGTGAAGACCTAAATGATAATGCGCCTCGTGCAATGGCTGTTGTTGATCCAGTTAAAATTGTGATTGAAAATTACGCCGAAGGTGAGGGCGAAGTACTTACAGTTAAAAATCATCCAAGTGATGAAACTATGGGCACACGCGAAGTGCCATTTACTCGTGAAATCTTTATTGAAAAAGAAGATTTCCGTGAAGAAGCGAATAAAAAATACAAGCGTTTGGTATTAGGCAAAGAAGTTCGATTACGCGGTGCTTATGTTATTAAAGCTGAGCGTGTTGAAAAAGACGAAAATGGTGAAGTAAGCACAATTTATTGCTCATACGATGCCGACACTTTAGGCAAAAATCCTGCCGATGGACGTAAAGTAAAAGGCGTTATCCACTGGGTTTCAGCTAGCAAAGGGCTTCCAGTAGAAATACGCTTGTACGATCGATTATTCAATGTGCCTAATCCAGCAGCGGCTGAAGATTTCCATAGTGTAATCAACCCTGAATCACTCGTTAAAGTGCAAGGTGTGGTAGAGCCATCGTTAGCAAATGCAAAACCTGAACAAGGTTTTCAATTTGAGCGACTTGGTTATTTCTGTTTAGATAATGTAGATGCCACTGCTGAACACTTAGTATTTAATAGAACAGTAGGATTGCGAGATACGTGGTCTGATTAATTACGTTTCATTTAAACAAGGAGTCTAATAGGCTCTTTGTTTACTGAAGTAAGCAGAAAAGTAAGCGTAAAAAAGCCAGTTAATATTTTTATATTAACTGGCTTTACATTATTAGGTACATGGTTGTAATTCAAAGCCGTATTACAAAAAATTGCGTAAACCGTTACACGAATTGTTAGGCGGCTAGCCACATATTATAGCTACTGACTGTTTGCGTATTCTTCACACGCCTCTTCGTCTTTACACTCACCGTACAAATATAAACTGTGGTTTGTTAATTTCAAACCATGTGCTTCAGCAATATCTAGTTGACGTTGCTCAATTACATCATCTTCAAATTCGATAACTTTTCCACAATTTAAACATACTAAGTGATCGTGATGGGTTTTTCCCGTTAACTCAAAAACCGATTTCCCGCTTTCGAAGTGGTGGCGAGATAAAATGCCGGCATCGTCAAATTGGTTAAGTACGCGATAAACAGTAGCCAATCCAATTTCTTCGCCATTGTCTAATAAGATTTTATAAACATCTTCGGCACTGATATGTTGGTGCTCAGGATCTTTCAAAATCTCAAGAATTTTTAATCGGGGCAAAGTGACTTTTAAGCCTGCTTTTTTTAGTTCTTGGTTAGTTTCTGCCATTGCTATCTTTTTTTATTAATCAGTCTAGAAGAGATTATAACAACATCTGTTTAAATTTAAATGAGATTTAAAATTATAAAAGCAGATATACGTACATCAATTATAATTTATACAGTTGAACACAAAAGGCGCTGAGCAATTGTCTGAAAATACACCTGATAATGCACACTTACTGATTGTAGAAGACGACCCAGTCGCTCGTTCTATTTTGGAGCAGTTGTGCAAACAAAATAAATACGATTACGTGTCTGCAATAGACGGTGATGAAGCAGTAGACATTGCCAGAAAGCAGTCTTTTGACTTAATGATCACCGACATCAATATGCCTAATTTAGATGGTATCAGTTGCGTGAGACAGGTAAGGGCAATGAAGAAACACAGAAGTGTTCCTGTAATTGCATTAACTGGCCTAGACGATTTTTTCATAGAAGATGAATGTAGTCGTGTTGGGGTTAATAAAATAGTGAGTAAGCCAGTTAATCCAAACGAGATACTTGCATCAATTAAAGAGTTATTAATTTAAACCTCAGCGAGGTCACTTATTGTGTGTTGGAGTCATTGAGTTAAGTAACTTTTCTAACACTTGGCTTAGTTGTTCTAACTCTCTCAAATTCAGGCTACTTTGGCAAGCAAGCATTTTTGGAATATCTTCTGCTTTAGCTTTAAGTTGCTTCCCTTGGTTAGTTAGTTTTATGACGACGACTCTTTCATCCTCTTTTAATCGCTCGCGTGTAATTAACGCATTAGCCTCTAGCCTTTTGAGCAAAGGAGTTAATGTGCCAGTATCAAGTAGCAACTGCTTTCCAATCTGCTTTATGGCAATTGGTGAGTCAGCTTCCCATAATACTAGCATCACTAAATATTGCGGATATGTTAAATTCAACGGCGCTAATAATGGTCGATACAGTCGTGTTACTTCTTTTGAGCATGCATACAGCTTGAAGCATAATTGGTTAGATAGCTTTAAATTATCAGTCATAAGGTAGTTAACTAAGCTTGACCCGAAAATAGGATAATAATTGAATAAAACCCATCAAGGATGGGTTATGGTAACAGTTTAACAATATCTTGTTCTATGTCGTTTGGCTTTGTAGTAGGTGCATAGCGTTCGACCACTTCACCATTTGTATTAACCAAAAACTTCGTGAAATTCCACTTAATTGAGCGGCTTCCTAGGATGCCTTTTTTCTCATTTTTTAAAAACTGATAGACAGGGTGTGCGTCATCGCCATTTACTTCAACTTTTGAAAAAAGTGGGAATGAGATATTAAAAGTTAAATCGCAAAATTGTTGAATGTCATTATCATTGCCAGGTTCTTGCTTACCAAATTGATCACATGGAAACGCAAGAATTTCTAGCCCTTTATCTTTATATTGCGCATAAAGTGCTTGTAACTCTTTATATTGCGGAGTGAAACCACATTTGCTGGCGGTGTTTACGATTAGTAGTACTTTATCTTTAAATTGATCGAACGATATCGTTTCACCATTGTTAAGTTTGGCGGAATGTGTGTAAAGGTTACTCATATCTTGCTCTCTTGTTGAGTGAATTATATATTGTTTAAAACTATATTGTGCACAATATAATGTGTGAGTATTAATTAGTCAATAATTAAGGTGTTTTATTTGGGTTAAAGAAAAAGGTAAAGGGGTATAAGCATTAACGTAGAAGTAGCCGTGCAAAAATATAGTGTTTAGAGCACAAATAAAAAGTGAAAAATTAAAATACTTGTTCGTCGTCACTATCTACATACAGTTCTAATTTACGTCTAACTTCATCAATGTGTAACTTTAACCGAATTGGGTTGCAGCAGGCAGAGCAATCCTCGAAATAATCCTGATCACCTTGTGACGAATCAATGGTTACATGAATATGGTGTCCACAGTGTGGACACTCTATGGTTTGTGATTTTAACTCCAACATATCACACTCCCTAAGCTTTGTTTGAGCCTCCTAAGCTACGTCCTCCGTCAACAGCTATAACTTGCCCTGTAATGTATGAGGCATCATCGACTAAAAATTTTATGGTATTGGCTATTTCTTCTGTTGTTCCCAGTCTATCTAATGCTATTTGATTAATAATGGTTGCTTTGTCGTCTTCAGACAAGGCTTGCTCTGGCCATAATATGGCACCCGGTGCAATACCATTGACCCTAATTGTAGGCGCTAATTCTATTGCTAGCGACTTTGTCATCATCTTTAATCCTGCCTTGGCCATACAATAGATGCTGTGCTCTTTTAATGGCTTGTCGGCATGAATATCTATCATATTGATTACACAACCGTTGTACTTTGATAGTAGAGGTGAAAGGTACTTTGTAAGAAAAAAGGGGGCTTTTAAATTTGTTGCCATTAAATCATCCCATTGCTCCAATGTAGACGACTCAACGGGAGTTGGGTAAAAAGAAGAGGCATTATTGATTAAAACGTCAAGTCGACCATGTTGTTCTTTTATTGCATTTGCGAGTTGCTCAAGTGCCGCATCATTTACTAAATTAGCTTGCAAGTAAGATGCTGAGTCGGCTCTTATAGTATTCAGTTCGTGGCATAATTGCTCTGCATTTGAAACAGAAGTATTGCAATGAATAATAATATTATAACCAGCATTGTGAAGCGTTTTTGCAGTTTGCTTACCAAGACGTTTTGCGCTACCAGTAATAAAAGCCGTTTTTACTGTCATATTTTTACTTGATCCTAATAAATAGTGCTGGGAGTGACTTAAGGCGAGTTATCTATTGTTCGCAGAGATTATTAAAGAAGCATTGTTCAGACTTAATCTGCTTAAATATAAGACTGCCTAAGCATTTAAAATTGATAATACGTGGATTGTAGTGAAATAGCTTAAAAAGTCTAACAAAGGATTTTAGTAATCATTGCTTTTGCTTGTTGAATATAGTGGCCTTTAAACATAAGCGCATGATTTAAGATATGGTAAAGATTGTATATCTCTTTACGTGTTTGATAGCCATCTGAAAGTGGCAAAATTTCATTATAAGTTGCATAAAACTCATCGGGTAAACGCCCAAATAGCTCCGTCATTGCAATATCTACCTCTCTGTCACCAAAATAACAAGCAGGATCGAATATTACCGGGTTACCATCACAAAAAGAAAGGTTTCCACGCCATAAGTCACCATGTAACAAGGATGGAGTAGGCTGGTGCGACGCCAACTTATTTTTAATAAAACTAGTGATTTCGTTGATATCTAGTAAATGGATGTTTTGTTCTTCTAGTAACTGTAATTGCCAGCCAATGCGTTGTTCAGCAAAAAATGAGCACCACTTCTTCTTCCAACAGTTTGGCTGCGGAGTATGACCAATAAAGTTATCATCATCCCAGCCGAACATTTCTTGTTCAACACTTTGATGGCATGCTGCCAGTTGACTGGCTAATAGTGACCAATTACATTTTTTTTCATTAAACGGTAAAAACTCAGTCACTAAATATGCATTATTAAGTGTTGAACCAGTTAGTATTACTTCTGGCACTTTTACTGAGCGGGTTGCGGTTAGCTTCTCAAGAGAGAATGCCTCGGCATTAAAATTATCTAAATAATGTTTTTCGTTAATTTTAATAAAAAAAGTGTGTCGTTCGTCATTAATTTTATAAGCAAGATTAACGTCACCACCACTCAACTGATGCTTTTCTGAAATGATAAATGTTGTGTTGATGTGTTCTGAAATTTGTTGAGCGATGGTATTCCACATAAACCTTACTCACTTTATGGCGTTTTAATCTAACTGATCTGTCCTTACGATAGTGAAATTAATCAACAAGGCTTAATAAAATATAAAAATAATACCCAAGAAACTTAGCAAAGTACCTACGAGCGCGCTTGATGAAACTTTCTTTCCCTGCATAAATAATAGCAGTAAAACAAATATAGGTGAGGTTGCAATTAAAGTTTGTGCTGTTGCAGGGTGAGCAAACTTTAGCGCAATTTGCTGTAACCACAGCGCTAAAAACGTGCCAATAAAAATAGCTATGAACAGTAATTTTAATGATTTGGCCGTTAGCTTAGAAAGTGCGCTGATTATCTTAAGTTGTTTATGATTAGTGATCATTAAGATTATACATACAGCAAATGTTCCCGCGGTTAATCGAATAATTGCGCCCCATAGACCACTGATATTAGTTTCAGCCAATGCATAATGTGAAAGCACCACTCCAGTTGCTTGGCAAAAAGACGCAAGCAACCCAAAGCTGATGCCTTTATAGTCTAGGCGGGTAAGAGAAGACGTAGTGTTTGTTAATAGAGGTGTCATCTCGGTGCTTGTATCACTCGTCGTTGAGGATTTTGTAACAACCCAAGTAACACCAACAATAGTTAAAAATACACCAAGCCATTGCGTTAATAGCAAGTGCTTCTGTAAGAACAACATGGCGATTATTCCGGTAATGGGTGGAGCAAGCGACTCTAGCAGTAGTGTTTTTTGTGGCCCTATTCGTCGTAAGCTAGCAAAGTATGCAGTGTCACCCACAGCGATACCAAGTACACCACTAAACATTAAAATATAAATATGGTTAGTTTGGAACTCAACGGGGGCATCTTGCAACATTAATACAGCTATCAACATCAGGCCAATAGAGAGCAGGCCTTTGATTAGATTCAACTGCAACGAGCTTAGTTGATGGCTAAATTGACCATAAATTAACGTTGCGATTGCCCACACGCATGCAGCTAATAAGCTGCTTATTTCACCAATATAAGACATGAGTAATGCTATTCGTGGGTAACGTCGGAAATGTAGGGAAGGGGCGTTTGATAGTTAGCAGATTTAACTTGCTCAGTTAAGTTTACAAAAGTGTTATAAATTGAGATTAAAGCAAACCGATTTACCAACCAAAGGGGAACATTTCCTGCAGGATCAGCAAACCCAACATAGCGAATAATAACTTGTCCATTCTCAGCAGGTACAATAGACCATTTAGCCGTTACATGCTTCATGCGTACATATCCTTGTTCCTGTGCAATACGGTTGCCCCAATCGTCGACGTGTATAATGACCACTTTAGACTCTTTATCTTGTTCGATAATTGAGTGGGTTACCATATCGCGCTCACTTACAGGCCAAATGGCGTTAAACTTAGTGTGGACAATGTTCTCAAATTTCACTGCTTTGTCATTATTGTTGATGAGGTTGCCCTGCAACACCGTGACAGACTGCACATTATCAATCCACCGTGTTGCATTACTTACATCGTTAAGCAAATTAACAAAGGCAGAGAGTGATGCATTGGTTCGCGTTTCTGCTTTAACTTTATATAGGCTTTTATTTTTCTCACTTGGTTGATACCAAACGGTAATGCTTTCTGTTTCTTTATATAAGGACCAGCCACTTGCAGTTTCAGCCAATGAATTGGGTGATTTACACAGTATTAATAGTAATAGAGCGGATTGGAAAAACGCGTTGGAGATTTTTTTATACATACAGAGACAAATCCAGAGAAAAATCGGCTTCGTTAGGTTGATATGGAAAACTAATTAAAATATAGTCTGCCCTTTGCAAAGCATGCGCACAAGATGTATTTAGCGCATTTAAAAAATATATTAGTAGTGGTCAAACAGTTAGGTCACATTTTTAAGCCTTCGTATTTAATGTCCATTACTATTTCATAACAAAGCGCGTTTTAAATACGCGCTTTTCAATACAAAATAACTACAAGTGACACTTGGTAGGTGCCACCACTGTTTAAAGGAAAAATCATGCCTGTAATTACTCTTCCTGATGGTAGTCAACGCTCATTCGAGAATGCTGTATCCGTAATGGATGTGGCCAATGATATTGGTCCTGGTCTTGCTAAAGCAACCATCGCTGGCCGCGTTAACGGCGAGTTGGTTGATGCTTGTGAATTAATCGAAACGGATGCAACCTTAGCGATCATTACTGCAAAAGATGATGATGGAATAGAAATTATTCGCCATTCATGTGCGCATTTATTAGGCCATGCTATTAAGCAATTATGGCCAAATGTAAAAATGGCAATTGGTCCAGTTATCGACAATGGCTTTTATTACGACGTTGACTTAGACAAGTCGCTTTCTCAGGAAGACATTGATGCGCTAGAAAAGCGCATGATGCAACTCGCTAAAACAAATTATGATGTTGTTAAGAAAGTGGTTAGCTGGCAGGAAGCAAGAGATACATTTGAAGGGCGTGGCGAAACATATAAGATGGAAATCTTAGATGAAAACATCGCACAAGATGATCGTCCAGGCTTATATCACCATGAAGAATACATTGATATGTGTCGTGGCCCGCATGTACCTAACATGAAATTCTGCCAAAACTTTAAATTAATGAAAGTAGCTGGTGCGTACTGGCGTGGCAATTCAGATAATAAGATGTTGCAGCGTATTTATGGCACTGCATGGGCAGATAAAAAGCAACTTAAAGCGTATTTAAAGCGTTTAGAAGAAGCTGAGAAACGTGATCACCGTAAAATTGGTAAAGCGTTAGATCTTTTCCATTGGCAAGAAGAAGCGCCAGGAATGGTATTTTGGCATAACGATGGTTGGTCAATTTACACTGAACTAGAAAAGTTCGTTCGTGAAAAACTGGCCGACTATGATTATGATGAAGTAAAAGGTCCATTGATGATGGATCGTTCATTATGGGAAAAGTCGGGTCATTGGGACAAATACGCTGATAACATGTTCACTACTAATTCTGAGCATCGTGAATATGCGATTAAGCCAATGAACTGTCCCGGTCATGTTCAGATTTTCAATCAAGGGTTAAAGTCTTACCGTGATTTACCGTTACGTATGGCTGAATTTGGTTGTTGTCATCGTAATGAGCCATCGGGTGCTCTACACGGTTTAATGCGTGTACGTGGTTTCACTCAAGACGATGCGCACATTTTCTGCACTGAAGAACAAATTCTAGAAGAAGTTAACGCCTGTATTAATATGGTATTCGAAACATACAAAACATTTGGTTTCGAAAATGTGGCTATTAAGTTATCTACAAGACCAGAGCAACGCGTAGGTTCTGATGAAATTTGGGATAAAGCAGAAAAAGCACTTGAAGATGCATTAAAGAGTAATGAGCTTGATTTTGACTTCCAACCTGGTGAAGGTGCATTCTACGGTCCTAAAATTGAATTTACACTTTATGACTGTTTAGGGCGTGCATGGCAGTGTGGAACAATCCAAGTAGACTTCTCAATGCCTGGTCGTTTAGGTGCAACTTATGTTGCTGAAGACAACGAACGTAAAACGCCAGTTATGATCCATCGTGCAATTTTAGGTTCACTTGAGCGTTTCATTGGAATTTTGATTGAAGAGTATGCTGGTCAATTACCAACTTGGTTGTCCCCAAAACAGGCTGTAATTATGAATATTACCGACAATCAGTCGGAATATGTGACAAAAATAGCAAAAACTTTAAAAGAAAATGGATTTAGAGTCATAACGGACTTGAGAAATGAGAAGATAGGCTTTAAAATCCGCGAGCACACTTTAAAACGCATTCCTTATTTACTCGTTGTGGGTGATAAAGAAGTTGAATCTGGCGAAGTTGCAGTTAGAACTCGTTCAGGTGAAGACTTAGGAAAAATGAAAATTAGCGATTTTGTTGAAAAGCTTTCAGAAGAAGTAAAGCATCGCAAAATTTAGCCGATACGTTTTAAGGCCGGGAGTGAAGGGCACTCCCTTAAAAAATTATAATTTTCGTGGAGGAACACACCATTAGAGGCGGAAGAAAACCAATCCAAAAGGAATCTTTACATCGTTTAAATGAAGAAATTACCGATGTTAAAGAAGTTCGATTGAACGGGGCAGAAGGCGAAGCATTAGGTATTGTTTCAATTTCAGAAGCACAAGCACAAGCTGATCAAGCTGGATTAGACTTAGTAGAAATTAGTCCAACTGCAAACCCACCTGTTTGCCGCATCATGGACTATGGAAAGTTCATCTACGAGAAAAGTAAAGCTCAGAAAGAGCAAAAAAAGAAGCAAAAGCAGATTCAGGTTAAAGAAATTAAATTCAGACCTGGAACTGATGTAGGCGACTACCAGGTAAAACTGCGCAACCTGCGTCGCTTCATTGAAGGGGGTGACAAGGTCAAAGTAACACTACGTTTCCGTGGTCGTGAAATGGCTCACCAAGACTTAGGCATTGAGCTTTTAAATCGCATTAAAGGCGATATGGAAGACATTGCTGTAGTTGAGGCATTCCCAAATAGAGTAGAGGGCCGCCAAATGATAATGGTGCTAGCCCCTAACAAGAAGTAGCTTTGGCTTTAAAAGTAATAATCTAACTTTAGTTATATTATTCGCCAAGTTGCTAAGTATTAACGTTCCAATGCGGAGTTAGGTCAATGCCTAAAATCAAAAGCCACAGTGGCGCTGCAAAGCGCTTCAAGAAAACTGCTTCAGGCGGTTTTAAACGTAAACAGTCTCATCTTCGTCACATTTTGACAAAGAAGAGCTCTAAGCGTAAACGTCACCTGCGTAACAAAGAAATGGTTCACGCATCTGACACAGCATTAATCGATCGTATGCTACCGTACGCCTAAGAGGAGACTGAAACATGGCAAGAGTAAAACGTGGTGTTATCGCGCGCGCGCGTCACAAAAAAGTTTTAAAGCAAGCTAAAGGTTACTACGGTGCTCGTTCACGTGTTTATCGCGTAGCGTTCCAAGCAGTAACTAAAGCGGGTCAATACGCATACCGCGACCGTCGTCAACGTAAGCGTCAATTCCGTCAACTTTGGATTGCACGTATCAATGCAGCAGCTCGTCAAAATGGTCTATCTTATAGCCGTTTCATTGACGGCCTTAAAAAAGCTTCTGTAGAAATCGATCGTAAAATTCTTGCGGATATTGCTGTACATGATAAAACAGCTTTCTCTGCATTAGTTAATAAAGCAAATGAAGGTTTATCAGCTTAATTGTTGATGCTTTAATTGCAGCAAAGCCGATTTTATATCGGCTTTTTTTATGCCCACAATTCAGTAATTGCTTATAACAGTTTACAAATATCTTCTTGATAATCTCTCTTCTTAAATAAAGCCTTCTCGGCATTTATTAATCTGCTTAAACAAAAGCTGACTTTTCAATAATTTACTTTAAAGAAACTGGAAAAGTTTGCAAATCCCACATAAAGTTTAATGTGATGTATCAAATATAAATTTTGATGGCGTACTATATAAATAATTCTAATGCTAATAAATAGTGTTCGGGCTAGATTTGATCGGCAAATAAGCCATTGTTCTGCTATGGTTATTGTGTAGCACGAATGGACTGCTGCTGCCGTAAGCTATCAGAATTTTTATTGCACATATTGCAGGTTTATAACGATAGCTTAGTATTCAGTGTGCATATAGCGTTGTAGATTTTCGATAAGAGTTAATGAGATAAAGTAAGAATAATTAAGGATAAAGTTAACTTGAACATAAACCTACTTGCCATTAGCACTGCTGCGGATGGCGTGCATGAGATGCAAAGTATACTGTCGGACGTTGACGCGAACCTAGTATATGCAAACTCTGTCAACAACGGCGTTGAGGTATTGGTTAACGACGAAATACATGCCGTAATAATTAGTTATTCAGCGCCAGATGATCAGGGTAAAAAAGTGGCGAAAGCCTTATGTGAAAGCGTTGAAAATTGTCCGCCATTCTTATTTATCACCGAATCTGGAACTTGTATTGAAGAGCTAGAAAAAGCATGTAATGAGTTTGGTGCAGTTGATTTTATTGAAAAGCCATTTCAAGCCGTGTTGTTAAGTGCAAAATTAAAAGTGCTGACTACCTTAGCTGAGCAGAAAGAGCAGCTTAGAGCGCTTGCCACCACTGACTCACTTACTAAAATTAAAAACCGTTTGGCCTTTCAAGACAGTCTTGTTTATAACATGGCACTAGCAACTCGACAAAAGCGGAAATTGGCGCTGCTAGCTTTAGATTTAGATGAATTTAAAAAAGTAAACGATAGTTTAGGGCATGCAGCAGGTGACGAGTTACTTTGTACATTTGCAAAAAAAATACAAAAGTCGATACGTGGTTCAGATATTGCGGCACGGGTAGGCGGAGATGAATTTGTCGTATTACTAACTAACATTCGAACCGAAGAAGATGCAGAGCACGTAGCAAATAAAATATTAAAAGAGTGTGAGAAACCGTTCTGTTATAACGACGTTAGCCTCACTATTAAAACTAGCATTGGTATAGCTCTATTTCCCAATCATGCAGAAACACCTGAAGAATTTAGCAAAGTTGCAGATGATGCCTTATACAAAGCTAAATCTAATGGGCGTGATCAGATTGTTACTTATGTGGAAGGTGAACTAGAGAAGCCCAGTATTAAAGAGCTTCACGAAATAATAGTGCCTTATATTCAGCCAATTCTGTATAAAGATCAAAGCCAGTACATTGGCTGTGAAGTATTTGTTCGGTTTAAAGAGAATGAATATTTTGTAAAAACAGACACTGCCTTGGCGCACTTTAGAAAAATTGGCAAGCCAAGGCTGTTTGAAAATATATTATTTGAAAAAGTCTTGCTAGAGCTAGATAGGCTAGCGGTAAAATTTGATGGGACAAATAACTTTAAACTATTCTTCAAAATTAGCATCCAAGACCTGCTCGACAACCAGCTAGTTGAAGACATAATAAATGTGCACAATTCATTAAAAAGTCGCAATATGCAATTAGTTATCGACTTTGATGACTGGCAACTATTAACTGCAAAACCCATTTTTATGGACAGTTTTAATTTGCTGTCAGATCAAGGAATAAAGGTGTGTTTAGGAAATGTTGGAGAGTTATACATTCCTAATGGATTACTCGCGATGGTAGATATATCCTTAATTAAAATTTCGTATCACTTATGCTCCATGGTAACAACCAACCATTACGCAAGAGCCATCATTCAAAATTTAGTACAGCTTGCGCAAGCGTTAGATTGCAAAGCTGTTGCGGCTGGCGTGTCGAACAGCGCCGAGTTAGTTGAATTAAAAAAGCTAGGTTGTAATTATTTTCAAGGAAAACTGTGGGAGCACGATATTTCAGGTGAATCATGGAATCAAATTATAGATAAGGCAAATATGGTGCATCGTACTTAATTTTGTTTTTTAAATTTTAATAGTCTGTGTGAATTTCATGTTCGATTAGTGATAATTATGAAAAATCGTCAGAAATTTGGTTAGTATTTACTTCTATTTTTAGTGTATAATTTTTGGCCGTTTTTGTAGAGCCATTAAGAAGTAGTAAATATGGATTCTTTTTCACCAATCAGGCGTATTAAATTTACGACAAAGAAAGACTTAGAAGATAACTACCTTTCAAAGGGTATTCCAGTCATTGTAGAAGGCGCTTTAGAAAACTGGGCTGCACGGACTAAATGGAGCCCTAACTATTTTAAAAATCAATATAGTGATATCGAATTTAATGCGGAAGTTAATCTGAGAGAGGACGTTCCTGTAGAGCAGTACGCAAGTGATGTTCTACGTAAAATGACAATAGCTCAATTTATTGATCATCTTCAGAATAAAAGCAGAACCAGCCCTTGCTATATATCAAATAAGTCTGTAAATAGATTTCCAAATGTAGCGGATGATATTGATTTTGAGTCACTAGTTAGCAAAAAAAGTGGACAATATAACCAATACATATGGCTTGGTTCGGAGAAAACCAAATCCTCGTTACATTTTGACTTTTTTGATAACATTATGTGTCAAATATACGGTAGAAAAAAAGTTTATCTGGTAAACCCTAAGGATTCAAAGTCAGTTTATCAATACCATGATACTATTCAAAAAAGTAAGATAGATATAGAAAATATTGATTTTAATTTGTACCCAAAAATGAAGCGTGTAAACGTTACTACTGCAATACTTAAGCCTGGGGAGATAATATTTGTTCCTAAGTTATGGTGGCATACGTTTGTTGCTTTAGATATATCAATTTCGATTAATTTATTTTACGGTCATAGAGCGACAATTAAGCAACAAATCCCAACCTTATATTCGGCTGGTACGAAAGCGTGGGGCTGCTTCGCAAAAGATTTCATTTACCATGGCCTATTAAAAAAGCCTCAAACTACTAGATTATATACGCAAGAGTCTTTTGGAACTTGGTACTATAAGCAAGTTGAAAGCTTTTTAACAAATAGAATAGCGAACCGTTAAATACAGAATATTAGTGAAGAGAGCATTTATATAACTTTAAGTTTAATAAGTTTAGATGCTCTACCTTCACTTGCAGAGCTTTGAGTGATTTTTATAACTTAATCGTCCTCAATTACCGACTAAAATATTTTTGCGTACCGTGCGCTTCAATTGCATTTTCAATGCGCCTTAATGCAAGGGTGTAGGCGGATTCACGCAAACTGAAGTCATTTTCTTCTGCAATTTCCCATACTTGATTAAAGGCCTCGACCATGCGTTTTTTTAAACGCTCATGGACTTCTTCTTCAGACCAGCTGATGCCATTGCGATTTTGCACCCACTCAAAGTAACTAACGGTCACGCCACCTGCATTTGAAAGTACGTCAGGTACGACGGTGATACCTTTTTCTTTTAGTTTATCATCAACGTCAGACACAACAGGGCCGTTGGCGATTTCTACAATATGCTTTGCTTGAATGTCGTCAATATTGTCTGAATTGATAACACCGTCCATCGCTGCTGGGATCAGTATGTCTACGGGTAGGCATATTAATTCTTCGTTGCTTAGTCGGTCGTGCTCCACTTGTTCGCATACCGAATGTTCACAGTATACAGCTTTTACTTTGTCGCTTTCTTGCTTAGCGTGATAGATGCTATCTACGTCGAAACCTTTGTCGCTATATATAGCGCCTTTGGAATCGGAGATTGCGACAATCTTGTATCCATCTTTTTGTAGTAGTTTCACTACATTGTATCCACCGTTACCAAAGCCTTGTACTGCAACTGTTTTATCTTCTGGGTTCCAACCATTTTTCTTTTCTAGCTCCTTAATGCACAAGTAAGCGCCGCGGCCAGTTGCATCGCCTCTGCCGACGCTGCCACCTAAGCTAAGTGGTTTTCCTGTAATAACGTCTGGCGTTTTCATACGTTTAATCGCTTCAAACTCATCCATCATCCACCCCATAATACGTTCGTTGGTGTATACATCGGGTGCTGGTATATCTACATTTGGGCCAATAAAGTCAGCCATGGCACGAATAAAGGAACGAGACAGGCGTTCTACCTCCATAGGTGACAGTTTTTTTGGGTTAACCGTTACGCCACCTTTGCCACCGCCAAAGGGTAAATCGACTACGGCACATTTTATGGTCATCCACAGCGCTAACGCTTCGACTTCTTGTTGGTTGACATCTGGATGGAAGCGCACGCCGCCTTTGGTAGGGCCTAAAATGTCGTTATAGCGACATCGATAAGCAGTAAAATATTCTCTTGAACCATTATCCATGCGTACGCACAGAGATGCGGTCAGCGTAGATTTTGGGTACATCAAAGTGCTGACAACTTCTTCATTAATATCAGCCAGCTTTCCAATTTTTTCTAAACGATTTAATGCATCTTGATAAGTATTATTTGGCATAGTTTCCTGTAACTCCGATAAGTACAACTTAATAAGCTAAGCATATAAATAAATTTTTTCTAATAAAATTAATGATTTTTGTCGTTTTTAACGAACGAGGTGGCAAAGCAAGTAGGTGACTATGTGAGGGAAGGAATAAAAGGCAAGCACACTTTTATAGCGATCTTGCCTTATAAGACGGCGTTATTTTATGTTGAAGTATTGCTTTAATTCACTGACAGTGGGTTGTGCTCTAAAGGCAAGTTCATCATCAATGAAAATATTAGGGGAGTGGCGAATGTGATGCTGAAGAGCCAACTCCGGATTATCTTCAATATATTCAACATGATAATTAATACCCACCTGTTGGAACTCTTTTTCAAGGTTTGGTACACAAAAATCAGTTTTGGTAACAAATAATCTAACGTTCATAAACGTTACTCCATTTACTCTGAGCTTCCAGACTCTTCCAAGATTATAGTTGATAACGAAAATAATGCAGAAACAAAAAATAAAAGATAATTGAGTCGTGATTTTGGCAAAAATCTGTATGCTTTTTTATACGTTTTATTGAAGGTAAGAGCGCGTTAACGCTAGCGTTGGTAATAGTTGGCGTTATTATTTAAATATCACTTGCATAATAAATGCCCTGCCTGTAGTCTGCGCACTTTTTACATTTAAAGATAGGTAAATAAGTTTGATTTCTACCGCAAATATTACAATGCAGTTTGGCGCAAAGCCTCTTTTTGAGAACATCTCTGTTAAATTTGGTGATGGTAATCGCTACGGTTTAATTGGTGCCAATGGATGTGGTAAGTCAACCTTTATGAAAATCCTAAGCGGCGAGCTAGAGCCGTCTGCTGGAAATGTAAGTACAGATCCAAACGAAAGAGTCGCAAAATTAAACCAGGATCAATTTGCGTACGAAGAATACTCAGTGGTTGATACTGTGATTATGGGTCATGCCGAACTATGGGCTGTAAAAGAAGAGCGTGATCGTATTTACTCTTTACCTGAAATGAGTGAAGAAGATGGTATGCGTGTGGCTGATCTTGAAACCCAGTTTGCTGAAATGGACGGTTATTCTGCTGAAGCGAAAGCAGGCGAGTTATTACTTGGTGTAGGTATTCCGCAAGAGCAACATTACGGGCTGATGAGTGAAGTTGCTCCCGGTTGGAAATTACGTGTGCTTCTTGCTCAAGTATTATTTGCTGATCCAGATATTATGCTATTAGACGAACCAACCAACAACTTGGATATTCACACTATCAGTTGGTTAGAAGAAGTGCTTAACGAGCGTAATTGTACAATGATCATTATTTCGCATGACAGACACTTCCTAAACAGTGTATGTACGCATATGGCAGACTTAGATTATGGTGAGTTACGTTTATATCCGGGTAACTATGACGAATATATGTTTGCTGCAACTCAAGCGCGTGAGCGCTTATTAGCGGATAACGCTAAGAAAAAAGCACAGATTTCTGAATTGCAATCGTTCGTTTCGCGATTCTCTGCAAATGCTTCTAAAGCTAAACAGGCTACATCACGCGCACGTCAAATTGATAAAATACAGCTGGAAGAAGTGAAAGCGTCAAGTCGCCAAAATCCATTTATTCGATTTGTTCAAGAAAAGCAATTATTTAGAAACGCCATTGAAATTGAAGGCTTAACGCAAGGGTTTGATACAAACTTAATTGAAGACTTTAATATTATTTTAGAAGTAGGCGAAAAAGTAGCGATTATTGGTGAGAATGGTGTTGGTAAAACAACCTTACTTAATACACTAGCATCAAAAATAGCTCCAAAATCGGGTGAATTTAGGTGGTCTGAAAATGCCAATATTGGCTACTATGCTCAAGATCATGCTGACGATTTCGCTGAAGAAATGAATTTATTTGAGTGGATGGAACAATGGAAGCATGAAGGTGATGACGAGCAGGCTGTTCGCGGTTACTTAGGTCGCTTATTATTTTCTCAAAACGATATTAATAAATCGGTAAAAGTGATTTCTGGTGGTGAGCAGGGCAGAATGCTATTAGGTAAGTTAATGATGCATAAACCTAACATCCTGTTAATGGATGAACCCACCAACCACATGGACATGGAGTCAATTGAATCGCTTAATTTGGCACTTGAACAATATGAAGGCACATTGTTATTTGTGAGTCATGACAGACAGTTTGTTTCATCATTAGCAACGCGAGTGCTAGAAATAAAAGATGGCAAAGTTATTGATTTTCAAGGTACTTATGAAGAATATCTGAAGTCACAAGGGCTTGAAGGCTAATAACACTCCCACATTTTTATTCGTCAAATATTCAAATCACTCCTCGGCATAAGTCGAGGAGTTCCTTTTACAGAAACTAAAACGTTTATTTTTCTTTACAAAAAGCTACACTTACTCTTATGTAATCGAGTATCATTACGCCGATAATGATAACCATAAATAACATGAAGAGGTCGCTACATGCGATTAGAGATATTTTGTGAAGATCGCATAGGAATTGCGTTAGATGTGCTAAACATTTTAGTGAAGCATGAAATCGATTTGAAGGGAATTGAAGTTGATCCCCTCACAAATAAGATGTTTGTTTCTTTTCCGCAAATCGAATTCGAAAAATTCCAAATTATCATGCCTGAAATTCGTAAAATTGAAGGTGTGAAAGACGTTAAGACTACCTCGTTTATGCCCAGCGAGCGTGAACATAATGAGTTAGCAGCCCTGCTGACAACGTTGCCAGACGGTATTATCTCAATTGATGTTAAAGGCAATGTATTAATTGCTAATAACTCTGCATTAAATGAATTAAATACGAATTTGGACTCTCTTCAAGAAGAAAATATAAATCATACCCTTAAAGGCTTTAATTTTGTTAAGTGGCTTGAGCAAGATGAAGTATTAGCACAAACCAACCGATTGCAAGCGAATAACGAAAACTATATTGCCGATATCTTACCTATTTATATTAATGATGATGAAGACAGTAAAATTTTGGCTGGCGCAGTTATTACACTGAAATCTGAAAGCCGTTTAGGTCAACAGGTCACCGTATTTAGGCGGCACGAACAAGAAAGTTTTAATAATATTGTCGCGGTGAGTACGCAAATGCGACGCATCGTACGTGAAGCGAAGAAAATGTCGTTACTTGATGCGCCAGTATTACTAATGGGCGAAACCGGCACAGGTAAAGAAATAGTGGCGCGTGCTTGCCACAACGCGAGTGAAAGAAAAGACGCACCATTTTTAACGCTCAGTTGTGCTTCGTTGCCCGATAATGTAGCGGAATCGGAGTTATTTGGTTATGGCATGGGCGCGTATGAAAATGCAGTACAGGGTAAGCGTGGCATTTTAGAGCAAGCTGATGGTGGAACGGTATTTCTAGACGAAGTAGGTGAAATGTCTTCAGAATTACAAACAAAGTTTCTGCGATTTTTACAAGACGGTAGCTTTAGGCGTGTAGGTGAAGAAAACGAAGTTAACGTAAATGTCCGGGTTATTTGTACCACTCAAAAAGATTTGCCAGGTATGGTACAAGAGGGCGCTTTTAGAGAAGATCTGTTCTACCGCTTAAATGTACTTACAATTGAAATAGCGCCGCTACGAGAACGTAAGCAAGATATTTTGCCATTATGCCAAGCCTTTATTCAAAAATACTCTCGTCAATTAGGGCGTTCAACGCCATCACTGGATGAAGCTTGCCAGCAGTTTGTTCAACAATATCCATGGCCGGGTAACGTTAGGCAGTTAGAGAATGCCTTGTATCGCGCAGTTACATTGCTAGAAGGTGACTATTTAACAAAAGAGCACCTGCAATTACCTTCTTACAACAGTAACTTTGGTTATCTGGATCAAGACTTTGATGGCACGCTAGAAGAAGCGGTTAAGCGTTTTGAAGCAACAGTATTACGTAAACTGTATCCTGCGTATCCAAGTTCTCGACAGTTAGCTAAAAAGTTGGGGCTGAGTCATACCGCAGTTGCTAACAAATTACGTGATTACGGAATAAATCGTAAGACTGTAAAGGTTTAATTACGCGATGTGCTAATTAGTTTCCTCATGATGGCCTAAAAACAATCGATTTAGGCCACTTTCCTTCCTTGATTCGTTCAAAAAGTACCACTGTACTTATATCTTTACATAATATCTTAAAAACCCTAATAGATTGATTTCTTTAATGGACTAGTCAGGCGTTAAATTGCACTACAAAATGTCATAAAAACAATAACGATAAATTTGTAGTTTTTACTTTGGAGAACAAAGCACATGTTAGATAGTTATAATCCTTTGGGGACTGATGGGTTTGAGTTTGTTGAATATACAGCGGCAGATGAAGCAGGTATTCAAGCATTAAAAGATTTATTCTTGGGTTTAGGTTTTGCTGAAGTAGCAAAGCATAAAAGCAAACAAGTGTGGTTATTCAAACAAGGTGACATTAATTTTATCGTTAATGCCCAGCCAAACTCTCAAGCAGAAGAGTTTGCACGTATTCATGGCCCAAGTGTATGCGGCATGGCATTTCGTGTTAACAATGCTGTTAAAGCGCTTGAACATGCTATTGAAAATGGTGCGAAGGAATTCCAAGGCAACTTAGGATACATGGAGTTAAAAATTCCTGCGGTTTACGGAATTGGGGAAAGCACGCTGTATTTTGTTGACCGTTACAAAGATAAGAACATTTACGACATTGATTTCAATTTCTACGAAAATTGGGAAGATATCGTTGCCAAGCAAAGCGTAGGTTTAGATGTGCTAGATCACCTAACGCACAACGTTAAGCAAGGTAACATGGATTTATGGGCAGGTTTCTACGAGCGCATTGGTAATTTCCAAGAAATTCGTTATTTCGATATTAAAGGTAAACAAACTGGCCTAGTGTCACGTGCAATGACATCTCCTTGTGGCAAGGTTAAGATCCCAATTAACGAATCATCTGACGATAAATCGCAAATTGCAGAGTACTTAGAAGAGTATAACGGTGAAGGCATTCAGCATATTGCGTTAACAACTGACGATATTTATGAAACAGTACGTACGCTACGCAGCCGTGGCATGGACTTTATGCCTACGCCAGATACTTATTATGAGCGTATAGATGGTCGTGTACCGGGTCATGATGAAGATGTTGAGAAATTAAAAGAGCTACGTATTCTAATCGACGGTCTACCAGCTAAAGATGGCGTGTTATTGCAAATCTTCACGCAAACTGTAATTGGCCCAGTATTCTTTGAAATTATTCAGCGTAAAGGTAACGAAGGCTTCGGTGAAGGTAACTTCCAAGCATTATTCGAGTCTATCGAAGAAGACCAGATCCGTCGTGGTGTATTGAAAGGAGATCCAGTGGATGCGTAAGTGGATATCGTTTCCTCACTCAGAGGGAACAACATCTAAGCAAGCGCATGCAGATTTTCCTGAAGATGGAATTTATGAAAGAGAAGTAGGGCGCGAAGGATTTTTCGGCCCTGCATCGCACTTTCATCACCAACATGCGCCAACTGGATGGTCAAACTGGGAAGGCGATTTAAAGCCGCGCTGCTTCGATTTAAACAAATTATCAACTGCGGCCCCTGAGTCGCCGTGGCAAGTGCCAATGATTTTAGAAAATGCGCAATGTAAAATGCGTATTTGGCACTGTAACGAAACAATGAAATACCTTGTGCGTAATGCTGATGGTGATGATTTGCTTTTTGTTCATGAAGGCGAAGCAGAGTTATTTACTGACTATGGCCACATGCACATAGTCAAAGGTGATTATGTTGTTATCCCGCGAAATACTAACTGGCGCTTAGAGCTTGAAGCGCCCGTTTTCCTGTTAATGATAGAAGCAACAAATAGTGCATATCAATTACCGGAAAAGGGCTTAGTGGGCAATCATGCTATTTTTGATCCTGCATGTTTAGATGTACCAAAAATAAATGACTCATTTAAAGCCCAATACTCAGAAAACGAGTGGTCGGTACATGTAAAGCGCCACAGTAAAACGTCTGTAATTACCTATCCGTTCAACCCACTTGATGCAATTGGCTGGCATGGTGACTTGTCGGTTGTACGCATCAACTGGCGTGATATTCGCCCTTTAATGAGTCATCGCTATCACTTACCGCCATCTGCGCATACTACATTTGTTGCAAATGGCTTTGTGGTATGTACGTTTGTTCCTCGACCAATTGAGAGCGATCCTGGTGCGTTAAAAGTGCCTTTTTATCATAATAACGATGATTATGATGAAGTGCTTTTCTACCATGAAGGTGACTTTTTCAGCAGGGATAATATTGACCGTGGCATGATCACTTTCCACCCTGCAGGCTTTACTCACGGTCCACATCCAAAAGCCTTCCAAGCTGGATTGGAATATAAAAAGAAATTTACTGATGAAGTGGCTGTAATGATAGACACTCGTAATGAGTTGTTTGTAGGGGATGCCGCGCATCAAGTAGAAAATCCAGAATATGTATATAGTTGGAAAGCAGAAAAGTAAGATGAGTGATACACTCGTTACTGACAAAGCGATTCTAATAAAATGAATATAATTCAAGGGTAAATAATGAAATTAGCTACACTAAAAAATGATACCCGCGACGGCCAATTAGTCGTTGTTAGCAAAGATTTATCAAAATGTATTACCGTAGCAGAGCTTGCAATGACGATGCAGCAGCTACTTGATAACTGGGACGAGCTTAGCCCTAAGTTAGAAGAAATTTATACAGGACTAAACGCAGGTCAATTGGACGGTGAAATGCCGTTTGAACAAAGCCACTGTGAATCTCCTTTGCCGCGTGCATACCAATGGGCAGACGGTAGTGCTTATGTAAACCACGTTGAATTAGTCCGTAAAGCAAGAAATGCAGAAATGCCACCAAGCTTTTGGACTGATCCATTAATGTACCAAGGTGGCTCTGATGACTTCATTGGTCCACAAGAAGATATTTTTGCTATCTCTGAATCGCATGGTATCGACTTTGAAGGTGAAGTTGCTGTAATTACGGGCGATGTACCTATGGCTGCAAGTCCTGAAGAAGCGGGCAAGCAAATACGTTTGGTTATGTTAGTTAATGACGTATCTTTACGTGGATTGATTCCAGAAGAATTAGCGAAAGGTTTTGGCTTTTTCCAATCTAAACCTTCGTCAGCATTCTCTCCGGTTGCAGTTACGCCAAATGAGTTAGGCGGACATTGGGACGGCGGAAAAGTTAATTTACCATTGTTGTCATACTTAAATGGCGAACCATTTGGTAAGCCAAATGCGGGTGTTGATATGACATTCGAATTCCCAGAGCTTGTAGCGCATGCCGCAAAAACACGTGCATTAGGTGCTGGTGCAGTAATTGGTTCGGGCACAGTTTCGAATAAACAAGGTACTGAGCACGGCACGTCTATCCAAGAAGGTGGAGTAGGTTACTCTTGTATTGCAGAAGTACGAATGATTGAAACGATTCGTGACGGTAAACCTGCAACTTCATTTATGAGCTTTGGTGACAATATTCGTATCGAAATGCTTGATGATGAAGGTAACAATATTTTTGGTACTATTCACCAAAGGGTTGTTGAATATAAGAAGTAAAGTGCGTTAGTACTTTTAATGAAGATATTTAAACCCGCAATGGCGGGTTTTTTTCTAGCTGTAATAAAAAATAATATGGAATGAGCTATGAAATTATATGGTTACTGGCGTTCTTCAGCCGCTTATCGTGTTCGTATTGCGTTAAACCTTAAAAACATTCAATGCGAATTGATTTCTGTACATTTGGTAAAGAATGGCGGTGAGCAACACGCCGAAGAATATAAAGCGTTAAACCCTCATGAATTAGTCCCTACCTTAATTGATAGCGATATAGTACTTAATCAGTCGTTAGCAATTTTAGAATATCTTGAAGAGAAGCACTCTGAAACGCCGTTGCTACCAAGCAATTTACAAGATAAGGCAGCCGTCAGAGCACTAGCGTACGATATTGCTTGTGAAGTTCATCCACTAAATAACTTACGAGTATTGCAATATTTGTCTGGTCAGTTAGCAGTTACCGATGAACAAAAAACGCAGTGGTATCATCACTGGATAAAAATAGGCTTTGATGGGTTAGAAAAGAAATTAAGTAAGACTGCTGGGAAATATTGCTTTGGCGATACCGTTACGATAGCTGATCTATGCTTAATTCCACAAGTTTATAATGCGCATCGTTTTAACGTAGATATGTCTAGTTATCCGATAATTAATCGCATTGTTGAAAACTGTAATTCGTTAGATGCTTTTATTGCAGCATTACCTGAAAACCAAGCTGATGCAAATTAAGCTGATTAGTATTAAAAAAGCCATATCGAAATGATATGGCTTTTGTTTAATCTAAATTTTATTAAGCAACGATAGTCGTTACTTAATATTTATTAGAAGTTATAAATGGCTCTTACATAGTAGAAGCCACCGTTAATACCAATTGGTGATGTTACAGGGTACTCTGCACCAGCCACTTCAGTATCCCAAAGCGTATTTTTGTCTGGGCGCTCATCAAATAAATTCTTAGCACCAACTACAAATGTCATGCTTTCGTTGAACTGATAACCAAGTTCAGCATCGAACGTTACTTCAGAGCTTACATGATCAATATCTAACGCTGAATCTAAGTGATCTTCATAAATGCTACCTGCATATGCAACGCGGCCAAGTAGTCTCCAGTCACCATTCATATGATTCGCAGTTAGGCTATAACGTACAGGTGGTAAGTTATTTTCTAGCATACGAATGCGTTCAGCAGAGATATTATTTGATGCTTCGTCTACTTCCGTTTGAGTCCAGTTATAAGCGAACGAGAACTTAGTATCGCCACCGAACATGTCCATAGAATAGTTAGCAACTAAATCAACACCTTGTGTTGTTGTATCAAAGTCGTTTGTGAAGAAGCTAACTTCAGTGAAGCTTGATGCATCGCTAACACCTTGTGCAAGTAACGCGTCGATGTCTGCTTGAGTAAGTTTAATACCTGATGTAGTACTAATACGATCTGTTACTTCGATATTGAAGTAATCGACAGTAAAGAATAAACCGTTATCAAACTCACCAACTAAACCAATGCTGTAGCTTTCAGACTCTTCAGGCGTTAACTGTGAACCACCTTTTTGTACAGAAATAGGATCTGTAGGAGGCAGCGTTGCACGATCAATTAGTTTTCCATCTGTACCGAATGCAGTTGTTACATTTCGAACATTACTTTGACCGATTGTTGGTGCTTTAAAGCCTGTGCTATACGCACCGCGTAATGCTAATGATTCAGTCATCTGGAAGCGAGACGCGATTTTACCTTTAGTGGTATTACCAAAGTCTGAGAAATCTTCATAACGTAACGCAAAGTTAATCATGAAGTCATCAGTAATGTGTGTTTCAACATCACCGTACAGTGCGATGTTATGACGACTTGTTTTTCCTTGGCTTTTAGCAGACAAACCCGGGAAACCATTTGAGCCAATACCAAAACCTTGTGAAGCTAGTGGACCAATTGTCCATGACGCCGGATCACCTGCAACGCTTTCAAAAGATTCGTTACGATATTCAAAACCACCTGCAAGGTTAATACCTTGAATAGATTGAGTTTCAATTAACTTAGAAAAGTCTGCATTGAACGTTTTTTCTAACTGGATATATTTGCCCGGTTTGAATGAAGTAGGGCTGTCTGGTCCCATCGATGGGTTGATGGTATTGCTGATAGCGTAATCAATTTCATTACGACCTACACCGAAGCTGAAGTCGTAGAAAATATCACCTTCAAGCTCGCCTTTTGTACCAAAATAGATGGATGCATCGGTAACAACACCACCAAACTTTGGTGTAAAACCACCCGGGAACATTTCATTAAATGCGAAGCAGTTAGGATTATTGGCAACTTCGGTAATGTAACGAGGATTGTCTAGTACATTTGCACCAACGCGAATATCGGTAGGGCAATTTCCAGACATATCGCCTGTTAAATCGCCAACTAGTAGCAATTGATGACCTTCACCATCATCAATTACACCATCGCCATTCATATCTGCAGCTTCAATACCGCCATCGTTCACACCACCACGGTTATGTGGGTTACGATAGTAGAAACCACCTTCAACATCACGTTCAGCGTAGTTACCAAACATGTATGCTTCTTTGCCGTTACCTAAATCAAGGCCAAAGTTTGCAAAAAACTTAAAGTCTTCTTTTATTTCAGGGCTACCCCAAATTTGCGCTGGATTAGCTACAAATGTGTTACCTGCGGCAATTAAGGCAGCTGCATCGTCACGTTGTACACTACGGCTTGTTGGATCAGCTTCTTTATACTCAAAGCTGAAGTTAGCAAAGCCGCTGCTAGACATTGGTAAACCAACGTTACCGGCTACCTGCCAAGTGTCGCCATCGCCTTCATAGTAAGAGCCATAACGCGCTTCAAGCATGCCGCCTTCAGTGTCGTCTTTTAGTCTAAAGTTCATTACACCCGCAATCGCATCTGAACCATATTGGGCTGCGGCACCGTCACGAAGTACTTCAACTTGTTTAATTGCACTGGCAGGAATGACAGAAATGTCAGGGCCTTGTGCACCATCAGACAAACCACCACCTAAAAAGGTGATAACCGCTGAGCGGTGACGACGCTTACCATTGACTAAAATTAAAGTGTGATCTGAAGCCATTCCACGTAAGTTAGCAGGACGCACAAGCGTTGATGCATCATTAATAGGCTGATCATTTACATTAAATGAAGGGACCACATTTTGTAACATGGAAACCATGTCTGTAGAACCTTGGTTTGCAAATTCTTCGCTTGAAATTACATCTACTGGAACGGGTGAATCACCTACAGATCTCGGAGCTGCACGAGAACCTAGAACAACAATCTGCTCGACATCTTCTTCTGCTGCTTTTTTAGCGTCTTCTGAATCCTGAGCAAGGGCAAGTGATGAGTGCGATCCTGCAATTATTGCAGAACCAAGTAGCGCATACTTTATGCCGGCGCAAACACGGCTATATTTTGTTTTCATTTTTCTTCCCTAGACAACCTGTTATTTTATTTTTTGCTTGTCGAACATAACATTGCGTAAAATGTTCAGGAATAAAACTAACGCTAAATTATGGATCTGTCTACCCCAAAATGCCCCCTAACGCAAATAAAGTATAAATTTAGGTAAAACCAACGTTTATAAGGGCTGTAACCAATGTCTTACGAAGAAATTAGAAGTGATTAAATATAATTCAACATCTGTATTAAATTGATACAGATGAATGCTTTTTTGTACTGAAGTGCAAGATAGAATAAATATTAATAATTAATTCTTTAAAGATAGCTAAAAAGGATAAACGCAAAAATACCGCTCTTATGTGATAAATGTGTTTTTTATGGAAGTTTTTGGGCTACTTAATTATTTAAACCAATATCAGCGGCCATGCCATCAACGGTTATCTTTTTAATGCCATCATCAGAGAACTGAAAATTAATTTGAGCAATTTTATTGGTTAAGAAAAATTTTTGATCGTCTAATTTCAGAGCATAATTGCCCATTTTTGCTATTCCTTTAGGCGTTTTATATAGCTCTATTTTGTGTTTTCCTAACGTCCATTTAAACGTACTAAAATATCCTTTATTGAATTCTTGCACCCAAATATGTTCACTCTTATGCAGAATTAAGCCAATTGAGTATTTTGCGGGAACTTGAGAGGTGCTAAATTCGTTTTTACCTACTTTAAATTTCCCTTTGCTTTTGTTAAACGCAAAGCCGAAATCAATAGGCTTTGTGGTGCCAGTTGGGAAAGTGATTTCACCACTGCCTTTAATATTAAAGTCGGCAACGGCAGGTAAAGTAAACAGCATAATAAATACAATAAAATATTTCTTCATAGTTGAGCTATTCCTGTTTACTTAAATTGACTGAGGTTAAATTAACAGATAGTAAAAGTGAGGATGTAATGCTGAACTTATGAAATAAGCAACAAACCATCCTCTTAACATGAAACTAAGGTTAAAAATAAGTCCTTTAAATATAGTGTAGATTATTTTATGCCTTTGTAACGTTTACATGTAATTTTAACTTCTGACCAGGCTGCAAATACTGCTTAGTGTTTATATTGTTCCATTTAACAATGTCATTCACTTTCACATTAAATTTATTCGCAATTCGTGCTAATGAGTCGCCGCGTCTTACTTTATATGAAATTGTGCGCATGATGGCTTTTTCGGCCTGATGCTTGCTATCTTGTTTCTTCCAAATAACGAGCTTTTGTCCAAGCGACAAAGTGTCGGTTGGCGCCATGCCATTCCACTTAGCTAATGAGCGTAAGTTAACTTTATACTCGCGGCTTATGTCCCATAAAGTATCACCACTTTTTACCGCATGCTCAATTTTGTATGAGCCTGAGCCACGAGATTTAGATTGTGTTGAGGCTAAGCGTTTTTGTGATGATAGGCTGTAATCGTCAAGATCTTTAGCCGCTACAGGAATTAATAAATGATCACCCTTGCGAATTATATTATTTTTGATGCCATTAATCTTTCGGATGATGCTAGGCGTAGTATGAAAACGTTGTGCAATTACCCCTAAACTGTCTCCACCTTTTACTTTATAACGCGTCCAATTTAAACGTTTTTCAGCTGGGGTATTAGGTAGCTTTTCTTTGAAAACTTTTGCATTTTCAATCGGTAATAAAAAACGATGTGGTCCTTCAGGATCGGTAGCCCATTGGTTATAACCGGAATTTAAGCCATATAATTCACCTACTTCCATGTTAGCCATTTCTGCTGCCAGAGCTAAGTCTATTTGACTGCCTACATCGATAATCTCTAAGTAAGGCTTATTAGGAATTGACTTCCAAACAATACCAAACTCTTCATCTCGTTTTAACAGGTCAGCAAGGGCGAGTAATTTCGGAACATACGCAATGGTTTCTTTAGGTAAATCGAGTGACCAAAAATCTGTGGGTAAGTGGCGTTTTTTATTACGCTTGATTGCTCGAAGAACACGACCTTCACCCGAGTTGTAAGCAGCAATCGCATTCAACCAATCGCCTTCTAGGGTTTTATGTAAAAAAGATAAATAGTCTAGTGCTGCTATGGTTGCTGCGTATGCATCGCGACGCCCGTCATACCACCAATTTTGCTTTAAACCGAAACGTTTGCCGGTTTCAGGAACAAACTGCCACATACCAGAAGCTCTTCCATGCGAATAGGCGAATGGGTCAAAGGCACTTTCAACAATTGGTAATAAAGCTAGCTCTATAGGCATGTTTCGCTTTTCAATTTCTTCAACAATCATGAAAAGAAAAGGTCTTGCACGTTTAGAAATACGATCAAGATAACTTTGGTGTTTGTTATACCAGTTGCGTTGTGTAACAACTTGCCTATTTTGTGGCACATTAAGCGACAGTTGAAATTGAATGCGCTTCCATAAATCATCGAATGCTTCAGGGGATTCGGCGTCGTCAATTTCAATATTTTTGTCATGTAATAGTGCATCTATTGTAAGTGCATTGATTACGTCTGAAGTTGTCGCAATACTGTTGTCGTGCATCACTTTATTAGCAGGTGCGACAACTGTGTATGATTTGTCATCTTGTGGTTTTGATGATGTTTCAAGCGCGTCATTATCATGAAGATTAAATAAGCTGGTTGACTCGCAACCAGAGAACATAAAAGTCGATGAAAATAATAATGACGTTAATAATAAACGGTTAGCGTTCATAAATTTTCCGTTTTTAATACAATTAACAGGTTAAGTATCTATACAGTTTGTTATTTTTATATCGTACGTGCGCAGCAAGGCATGAGAAAAATATCACCGTATTGATTTTTATTCGGCCGCGAATTATTACACATTTTAGTCTGTTTAACAGGGGGAAGATGATTAAAAATTATCCTTCCACTTTCGTGTGGCGGCAAAAACAGCTATTTCAGAGTTCAGCTCATGCCCAGTGTGTTGCTCACAGTGTTCTTTAATGCTTGATATAGCCGATCTTAAAAAAGGGTTAATTTCTTTTTCTAACTTAATATTTGAAGGTAATGTAGGCACTTCTTTGTTTCGTAATTCAACCACTTGGTCACGATAATCACTTAATGCAGCGTTATTAGGCTCAACAGCAAGAGCAAACATTAAATTAGCTTTGGTGTATTCGTGGGTGCAATAAACTTTTGTGGAATCTGGTAATTGAGTCAGCTTCGTTAAAGAATGGTGCATCTGTTCTGGAGTACCTTCGAAGAGGCGGCCGCACCCCCCTGAAAATAAAGTATCGCCACAAAATAAATTTGTAGAATCAAAATAGGCGATGTGATCAAGGGTGTGGCCAGGCACTTCAAGGATTTTAAACGATGCCTCAATACTTTTTATTTCAATCTCATCATGCTCTTTTAAACGATGAGTTAAACCATCAATGCTAGGGTTGTACGGCCCATAAACGGTAATGCCGGGATAAGCAGTCAGAAGCGCTTCAATTCCATCGGTGTGATCCCAGTGATGATGCGTAACTAAAATGGCTGTTAGGGTTAATTGCTCTTCTTGTAAAAATTGCAGCACAGGTTTTGCATCACCTGGGTCAACAACAACTGCATTATTGTTATTAATTAAACACCAAATATAGTTGTCAGAAAATGCAGCGATTGGAATTACTTGATACATTGGTGGTCACCCTATAACCTTTAAATTATTAAAAAGTATATCTTTAGCGTGTAGTGAATGAAACCAGCTCTGAGTTATTTAGAAAAAATCCATAATTTTTCTGTTCCAATTGATTGGCAGGAATTTCCGCATGGTGAAGAAATTGCTACTCAAATAGAAGAGCGACTTAAGCCTTGGCTGCCAAGAATGTTTGGCTATCATTTAATTAAATTGGGTGGTTTAAGCTGCCAGTTAGACACAAGTGAGTGTCCTATAAAACATCAAGTTGGGTTATCTGAAACTGATTTAAAGGCAGGCGTAATTTGTGAAATTGATGATTTACCTTTAGCTGAGCATAGCGTTGACGCCGCTTTACTTGCGCAATGCATTGAATATTACCCAGATCCACACCATATTTTAAGAGAAGTGCATAGAGTACTTTTACCTGGTGGTTACATCATTATTACTGCATTTAATCCTTTTAGCTTAAGTGGCGCAGTAAAGTGGCTGCCATATTATAAAAATAAGTTACCGTGGTCTGGGCGTTATTTTTCAGCAGGACGTGTGAAAGATTGGTTAAATTTATTGGGATTTGAAGTATTAAGTGATGAGCGCTTTATCTATTCTACACTGTCGCGTCATTCTTCTTTATCGCAGCACAAAGCGTGGCGTCGTTTTTGTGAAAAATATATGGGACCTTTGGGCTCGGTCTATATGATAGTGGCAAGAAAGCGTGTGTTGCCGCTAACCCCAATTAAGCCAAGGTGGAAAGTAAAGCCGCAGTTTAACCCTGCTGTAAAAGGCGCAACTTTCCATCACTCTCCACGAGGAGTGAAAAGAGGTAATTTAATAAAGTAATTTCCTTGCTCGTCTTGTGGTGGTAGCTTTCCTGCATTGATATTTAGTTGAATTGCGATGGTTTGTAGCTCTGGCACAGCCAGCGTGCTATCTCGCTTTTCTCTTTTTTCAATAAATTCATCTTCAGTGGTACACGCATTAACATGTATATTCGAGCGTTTTTGCTGATGAACCGTTGTTTTGTATGCTAGTTCACGGTTGTTAGGTTGGTAGTCATGGCAAACCCAAATTGTGGTGTTATCGGGTAATGAATAGATGTTTTGAATGGAATGATATAACGTAGCAGCACTGCCCGCGGGAAAGTCACACCTTGCGGTACCTGCGTCAGGCATAAACAGTGTGTCACCCACAAATAAGTTATCTTCAATAAGATAACTAACGCTATCGCTAGTATGACCGGGAGAGTTTACGACCTTGATGAAAATATTTCCAAGCTTAAGCGATTGCCCATGCGTAAGCAGTGCATCAAACTGACTACCATCGGCATTAAACCAGTCATCTAAATTAAACTTAGTTTTAAATATTTGCTGAACTTCTTTTATCCCTTCACCAATTGCCACCTTTCCGCCAAGTTTGCTTTTTATATATTGAGCAGAGCTAATATGATCAGCATGGGCATGAGTTTCAAGCAGCCAAACTAACGTGAGGTTGTTGGCTTTTATGTGATGAATAAGTGCGTTACTAAAGTCGGTGCTTAGGTGCCCTGAAGGAGCGTCAAAATCGTAACAGGGATCAATGATGGCGGTTGCTAAAGTATCTGTACACGTGACGATATAGCTGAGTGTCGCGCTTTGCGGGTGATAAAAGCTATTAACATGTACCGCCATGATTATCCTTAACTAATTTCATCTAACGTTAATGAAAAACTAGGTATAAATACATCAATAAAGTAATTTACTTCGGGTGAGTCGTAATTTCTTAAGATGTTCTCTAACCGTTTTTTAGCCACTTCAAATTCATGATTGCCCGCGGTTAATTCTTCAAGTGTTTTTATGTATGCACATAATGTATCTGCTGCTTTAACAATCAGCTTTTCTTCTTTGCTAAATGTTTCGTCGTCAATTAAGTCGACGAAATCGTTTTTTAATTCTTCTGGTAACATTTGAAGTAAGCGTTGCTCAGCCGCTTTCTCTATTTTCTTATATTCTTTGGCTATTTCAGCATTGTAATATTTTACTGGGGTCGGCAAGTCGCCTGTAATCACTTCAGACACATCGTGATAGAGCCCGAGTGTAGAAATGCGATCAGGGTTTACATTACCGTTAAATAGCCGATTGCTAATTAACGCCAATGCATGAGCGACAGTTGCCACCTGATGACTATGTTCTTGTACATTTTCGTCAATCACATTTCGCATTAACGGCCAACGCTTAATTAAGCGAAGGCGGCTAAGGTGAGCAAAAAAATGGCTTTGTTTCATGTTCAATTATCTGTGTTGTTCTATTGTGAATAGTTAGCTAAGAAAGATTCTAGTGCATCTAGGGCTTGAGTGAGCTCGTCTAGGCGCGGCAAGAAAACTAACCTAAAATGATCTGGTTGATGCCAATTAAATCCTTTTCCGTGTACAAGTAATATTTTTTTGTCACGCAATAGATCTAAAATAAATTGTTCATCGTCTTTAATATTAAACTTTTTAGTATCTATTTTTGGAAATAGATACATTGCGCCTTTTGGTCTTACACAACTTAATCCGTCTATCGCATTAATTCTGTTATAGGCGTAATCCATTTGCTCGTATAATCTTCCGCCTTCAACAACCAGCTCATTGATACTTTGATAGCCGCCAAGTGCAGTTTGTATCGCATGCTGACACGGCACATTCGCACAGAGTCGCATTGAGGCCAACATGTCGATGCCATCAATATAATCTTGCGCAAGGTAACGCGGACCCGAAATTGCCATCCAGCCAGCTCTAAACCCTGCAATTCGGTAATTTTTTGATAATCCGCTAAAGGTAAGCACTAATACATCATCACACAAGGTGGCAGTAGTGGTATGCGTTGCCTTATCAAATAAAACTTTGTCGTATATTTCATCACTAAAGATGATTAAATTATGTTCCCGGGCAAGTGCAATAATTTCTTCTAATAATTCGTCTGAATATACCGCACCAGTAGGATTATTTGGGTTAATAATGACGATAGCTTTAGTATGTTTGGTTATTTTCTTTTTAATATCGTCGATATCTGGAAACCAATCAGCTTGTTCGTCACACACATAATGGACAGCTTTACCTCCAGATAAATTGACCGCGGCGGTCCATAGCGGATAATCAGGAGATGGAATAAGCACTTCATCATTGTTATCTAATAATGCCTGTAAAGACATAACGATAAGCTCACTCACACCATTACCAATATAAATATCATCTACTTCAAGCGAGTTAAGCCCTTTCTGTTGGTAGTACTGCATTACTGCAACTCTAGCAGAGTAGATACCTGCGGCATCACAATAACCTTGTGAAGATGCTAGGTTATGAATCACATCTTTAACAATATGATCAGGGGCTTCGAACCCAAACGGGGCAGGGTTGCCAATGTTCAGCTTAAGTACTTTATGGCCTTCATCTTCAAGGCGTTTAGCTTCTTTTAAAACAGGTCCGCGAATGTCATAACATACATCATTTAGCTTTCGGGATTTTGTGATTTTTTTCATAATACTTATCGTTTCTCATTCGGTCATAGGTGTGTGCGAAGACCGATAACAGCAGGTTTTATCGTTTATTATTTAGTAATGTGACAAATTTTGTTAAGATTGCGCGCTTATTGCCCAAGCCTTATACCCATTTTGATAATTGGTACGTATAAGTCTTTTGAAATAGCAAAATTAGCATTATCTGAAGAGTAACCTAGTATTAATGGTATTGAAACTATACCAACGACAATAATTACTAAAATTATACTTAGAAAAACTTTTGAAGATGCGCTGCTGATAAATTTATACATTTAAAAAGGATTCCAAAATTGAAGCAAGTTGAGTCTTTATTTAAGAGGTTGATAAGAGTATTAATGTTTGTAGTTGTGTTATCGGCATTTATGTTTCCGTTTATCGAGATTAAAGAAGGTGCATTAGCATTTAAATCTCATGTGCCTTATCCGTACATTGAACAAGTGGAAATCCCAAAGCCATTAAATATTAAAACGTTGCCAAATTTTGCAACGATAAGAGACGTGAAAGAGAAAAAACGAGCGTTTTTTAACTTTCTAAAGCCTATGGTAAAAAGACAAAACCTAATTACTAAAGATACCCGCCAAAAGTTAAAAATACTCAAATACAAACTATCTAGTGGTGTTCAATTGCGCCAATTTGAAATTGATAAATTTTACGAAATTGCTAAAACATATAAAGTTAAAAAACCAAAACCTACTTTAGAATATGTTGAACAGCTTCTTCGCCGAGTTGATGTTATTCCACAAGAAATTGTACTCATGCAGGCAGCAAATGAAAGCGCGTGGGGCACATCAAGATTTGCCAAACAAGGCTTGAATCTATTTGGGCAATGGTGTTACCGACCAGGCTGCGGCATTGTGCCAACAGGCAGACCAGATGATAAAACCTACGAAGTCGCAAAATACAATACTATTGACGAAAGTGTTAGACGCTATTTTATAAATCTAAACACAAATATGGCCTATAAAGGCTTAAGAGATAAACGTGCTGAGTTAAGAGCGGCAAACGAAAAACTTAAAGCAACAGAGCTTGTTAAAGGATTAACGTCTTATTCTTCACGCGGTAATGCGTACGTAGAAGAAATTACACAAATGATAAGAACAAATAAGTCGTATTTAGTAAACTAGTCCTCAGTTTAAATATTACTGCGTCATCGCACTACTATATGCGATGACACAATGTAATATTGTCAATGTATACAACAATCACTTAAAGAAAATCATCCAATAAAGAATCAAAAGAAATCACCATGTTTAAACTTACAATGATAACCACACTAATGTGTGCCAGTTTTATTGGTACTGCCGCCGAAATGAGCTTATCTTATGATGGATTTTATGACAGGTTAAAAACGGTTAATAAAACCGAGTATAACGATGTAACCATGGGTTTTTACCTGTTAAACAAAGAAACCAAGCAACGTTGTAAGATTAAATCTGGAAATATATACACAGAAAAAACAACTTCGCCTTTAATGTTTGAAAATGGTGAATTATTCCCTCCATTTAATAAAGACTTAGATTCAAACAAAGGCGTAGTGGTTGTAGATACGGAAGAACCTTATGGAAAATGTGTATTACAAATGCAGATTAAGTCAGACATCAATACTGCAACAAAGGATGAGAATAAGGATGAGAATAAGGATGAAAATGTAACGGTTGATAAAGCCCGTTTATTAAACATTTATGAGCAGCAAGATGAACTGCTAGATGACTTAGCCGGCATGATGTCTTTTTTAATGCCTAATATGTCAGGCGTTACGCTAGTGTTTGATGATGCGATCACCACTACAAATTTAGCTAAGCTTGAAAACAATACTTTCATATGCAAAGAGAATCGTTGTTCAATTTTAATAGACGATATTAAGAAGCTTCCCCAAACACAGACATTTGCGGATGTTAGCTATGTGGTTCCGTATATTAAGAAGTAATTAGGTTCAGCTTTACAAAACGGATAGATTGTTTTTAATCCTTTTTTACTTATTAAAAATAGCAATAAATTTAATAAGGTAAAAATACGTTTTTATTTTAAATGACTGTGGGCACTTCATGCTGTAAGCGCAGCCTGAGGAAGTGGGCAAGAGATACTCGATACGGGCCGCTTTAATACAAAGGGCCCGGTCTATTGATTGAGAAAGTCTATCTAGCACAACTCTATTGTTTTAATAACATCACTAGATTCCAGTGTATTCGTTTGGGAAGATACTTCATCTAAACCAACAGGCACTTTTGGGATGTCTGGTGCGTCAAATGCGACGTCGCCGCCTTCTTTATCTTCAGTGCTTAGTGTTTTAAAGTCGAATAATGACGTGTCAGCTAAGTGCGACGGTACAATGTTTTGCATTGCTTTATACATTGTCTCGATACGACCCGGGAATTGTTTGTCCCAGTCGTTTAGCATTTGTTTTATAACTTTTCGCTGTAAATTTTCTTGCGAGCCACATAGGTTACACGGAATGATCGGAAAACCTTTTAATTGTGAAAATGTGGCGATGTCTTTTTCTTTACAATAAGCCAAAGGACGAATAACCACGTGCTCGTTATTGTCGCTTTTTAACTTTGGCGGCATTGATTTCATTTTTCCGCCGTAGAACATGTTTAAAAATAAGGTTTCGAGCATGTCATCGCGATGATGGCCAAGTGCTATTTTTGTTGCACCTATTTTTTTAGCAGTCGTATAAAGAATTCCTCTACGCAAACGAGAACATAGTGAACAAGTGGTTTTGCCAGGCTCAATCTTATCGACAACAATGGAATAGGTGTCTTCTTCAATAATTTGATAATCAACGCCAATACTATCTAGGTATTCAGGGAGGACGTGCTCAGGAAATCCGGGTTGCTTTTGATCTAAATTAACGGCAACTATATCAAACGAAATAGGGGCGCTTGCTTGTAAATTACGCAATATTTCAAGCATGGTGTAGCTGTCTTTACCACCTGAAAGGCAAACCATAACTTTGTCGCCTTCTTCAATCATGTTGAAGTCTGCAATTGCTTGGCCTACATTGCGGCGCAACCGCTTTTGTAGTTTGTTAAAGTTATACTGTTCTTTGGCTTGTTTAGCATGTGACATCTAGGTAACCACCACTAGTTAGATCATCGTTTAAAAGGCGGCATATTATATAGTTTGATCTGATGATTAGCAAAATGAAAGGGAGTGTGTGCAGCACCTATACAGGGCAAGATCATTATAAATTGAACTAAATGATAGTTTCATGATCAGAGCGGGAAATAATAACTACAGGTTTCCTAGCATGACCAACAACTTCATCACTTACTTTTCCATCATAGAAGACCCGCGAATAGACCGTTGTAAAAAGCATGAGTTGATAGATATTTTATTTTTATCTATCTGTGCCGTGCTATCAGGCGCAGAAGGCTGGGAAGATATCGAAGATTTCGGACATGTAAAAATTGACTGGTTAAAGCGTTATCTCCCCTTTGCAAATGGTATTCCCAAGCATGACACCATAGCCCGAGTAATGAGCCGTTTAGACCCTGTAGCCATTCAAACCAGCTTTATCAATTGGGTAAATGAAATCGCCGAGCAAGTGGATGGCGAAGTTATCGCCATTGATGGAAAAGCCGCTCGTAGAAGCTTCACAACCAAAGACAGAAAGAACCCGTTGCATATGGTCAGTGCATGGAGTTGTGGCAATGGTCTGGTACTAGGACAACAAAAAGTAGATGATAAATCCAATGAGATAACAGCCATCCCCAAGCTGCTGGATTTACTTGATGTAAAAGGTGCAACCGTTACGTTAGACGCCATGGGATGTCAGCACGCAATTACAAAGAAAATTCAATCCAAAGGTGCTGATTACGTCATTGCACTAAAAGGCAATCAAAGTACACTCAATGAAGAGGTTCAAGCATGGTTTCATAAGTGCCACAGAGAAAAACTCGCTAACACAGCTCATAGTATTTATGAGCACATTGACAGCGGCCATGGTCGAATAGAAGAAAGAACGTGTACCCAATTGGAAATTGATAACATTGGATAACCAATTGATAATGAAAACTGGAGCAGTATTCAAACGGTTCAGTGTAGAATCTAAGCGTCATATTGGAGATAAAATGACTTCCGAAACGCGTTATTACATCAGCTCATTAGGACTAAATGCAGAACGATTAAATGGCATAATTCGCAATCACTGGGGCGTTGAAAACTGCTTACACTGGACGCTAGATATGACATTCCATGAAGACGATTCACGTATTAGGCGGGGCAATGCAGCTGAAGTCATGAATGCATTTAGAAAATTGGCGTTGAATATTGTGAAAACAGATACAACGAAAAAAGCCAGCATGAAACGAAAGCTAAAAATGGCGGCATTAGATGATGATTTTAGAGCCGAGTTACTTCTGAGGGGAAATTAAAATGCTCTTGCCCTGAGCACCTATATGAATAGGTGCTTGATTTAAGGAATATTACAGAATAAATTTTGTATTAAGTATTGTAGCCCACGGGTTTTAGCGCTAATACATCGCAGTGTAAGCTATCAATCACGTGCTCAGCGGTATTACCGATTAATGCTGCTGATAATCCCGTCCTACCAATCGTACCCATAACGACTAGCTCCGCATCTATTTGTTTTGATACATGAGGTATTACATCCTCGGGTAAACCTTCTACAACATGAGTATTTTCAATAGGGATGTTGTTGAGTGTCGCGAGCTTTTCTACCGCGCTAATATGATGGTGTTTCATTGATGCGTTATATTCTTGAGGATCGAATTCGGGAATTTCAATTGCAATATTTACGGGTGTTCCTGGGTATGAATTTACGAGATGCACTTTGGCGCCGATGATATCTGCCAAATGCTGTGCTTCTTCAATAATTTTACTGTTAAGTGATTGATGCGCATCTTCTTCAGAGCCAGCATTAACTGCCGCTAGAATATTACCGTTTGCTGGCCATGCGTGCTCTTTTACTAATAATACTGGGCAAGGACACTTACGTAGAATATTCCAATCAGTAGGTGTGAAAATAACCGACTTTAATGTGTCGTGCTGATGGGTGCCTTTAACGACGAGGTTATAACCATGTTCTTTTACTTGTTCAATAATGGCTTCGTAAGGTCGGTTATGCCATACCACTTTAATATCTATTTCGCTGGGATCGACGGAAAGGGTAGAAAAAAGTTCATGTATCCACTCTTCACGGTCGGTGATCACTGCTTGTCGCATTGACTCTCTTTCATCAGAAGAGAGCATAGTAGTCATTTCATACGAAAAATCGTAAATAGACAGGAATACGGTTAGTTTGCACGGGTGCTTTTGTGAAAATTCTATTGCTCTTAGTAGGGCTTTTTGTTCCTCTGATGTGGGATCGAGTACCACAAGAAGATTGCTTAATTTTTCCATTACTTACCTCCGACAAAAAACTACATTTACTTATAATCATGTTAACAAGTGTAGTTAATCATAGAGCGTTTGATAAATAAAATATTGTGTTAGATCAAACTATTTAAGCGAACATTAAATTCAACTGCGCCAGCGGAGTGGCACAGCGTTAAACGTTGCTAAATCTCACAATGTGGGGATATGCCCGAAATGGCGGTAAGTTGTTCGTAGTTTATGATGCTAATTAATTTACCATCAACAGTAATCACATTCGATTTTTGTAATTTACTTAGCAGCCTGCTAATTGTTTCTACCGTTAAGCCTAAATAGTTACCTATTTCAGAGCGTGTCATGGTTAGTCTAAATTGTTTATCAGAAAATCCTCGGGCTGCAAAACGTTTAGATAAATTGGTTAAGAAAGCTGCTAATCGTTCTTCTGCTGTTTTTTTATTAAGTAACATTAATAGAGTTTGGTCGTTTTGAATTTCACCACTCATTAAGCGCATAATTTGCTGCCTAAGCTTTACCATATCGCCTGATAGTTTACTTAAAATTTCGTAAGGGATTTCGCACACCATAGATGTTTCTAGGGCTTCTGCGAAGCTTTGGTGCTTATTTTCAGCTATGGCATCGAAACCAATAATATCGCCAGGTAAGTGGAATGCGGTAATTTGTTCGTCGCCACTTACAGTATTGATATACGACTTAAACGAACCAGAGCGAATAGCATAAATTGACTTCATGGGCTCACCGGCTGCAAATATATACTGACCTTTTTGATAAGGCTTTTTGCGTTCAATAATGTCATCTAACTTGGTTAGTTCGTCGTCCGACAACGAAAAAGGTAAGCATAATTCGCTAATACTACAGTTTTGGCAATTTACGCTTATTTTTTTCGCTTTTGCATGAGAGGTGTTAGATTCCATATAGCCGTCCTACTAAAAATACATACTTGTTGGCAGAGTTTTGGGCGAATAGCTTGAGTAAAATAAACAAAGCGATATTGTTAACATCTATAGACTCAAAACAGCGGCAAGATTAAAGCAGAAGTTGATTTACATCAAGTAAAATAAGGGCGGTGCCCCACATAATTAAAATAACGCCCGCTATACTTCTATAAAGCGGTTTAGCAAGTAATTGATTTAGTTGACCACTGAAATAGCCTAAACCTAAAACCGCGGGTAATGTACCTAAACCAAAACCAAGCATAATAGTTGCGCCACCGTAACTTGAACCCGTTGTTAACGACCAAGTGAGCGTGCTGTATACCAGTCCACAAGGTAACCATCCCCAAATTGCACCATACAAAAAAGCACGCGGATAACTTTTTACAGGCACCACATACTTATTTAGCTTTTTTATAATGCGCCACAAGGGTTTACCTGCTTTTTCTAACATAAGTAAGCCAGACCACCACTTAGCGATGTATAACCCTACTAAGATAAGAAATAAGCTAGATAAAAAGCGCAGGTGTATTACAGCGTTGTCTGAAAATGTAAGTATTGATGCGCTAAAAGCACCAACAATTGTGCCAGCAACAATATAACTGATGATCCTGCCGAAGTTATAAAGTAAAAGGTAAGGGGTGGGGTGTTTACCAGCGGGAATCGCAAAACTTAGCGCATTAACAACGCCACCACACATGCCAACACAATGCGCACCACCCAATAAACCAATAACAAAGGCGCTGATAAA
The DNA here is from genome assembly GCF_016469335.1 of Flocculibacter collagenilyticus. NCBI lineage: Bacteria > Pseudomonadati > Pseudomonadota > Gammaproteobacteria > Alteromonadales > Pseudoalteromonadaceae > Flocculibacter > Flocculibacter collagenilyticus. The sequence goes on along the minus strand of NZ_CP059888.1, from coordinate 2,052,192 downwards.
AAGTTGAATAAAGTCTGTCATTTAGCTTTTATGGTTGGTGTCAATTTTATTGGTAGTGTCATTTTTATTATTGGCAATGATTGTAACGTTGTGATCCGTATTTTCTTGATTAGTTTTTTTTACGTCGTCATCAAATAAAATAGAGTAGCCTTGCTTATCTAAGTCATTAAACTGGTTAGACTTTACTGCCCAACGAAAAATAAATATGGCGACAACTACAAAAATGATTGCGATTGGAATTAATAAATATATTACGCTCATACTTTTGCTAGCCTTAGTGAGTTTATTACAACGATAAGAGAGCTACCCGACATGCCGATAACAGCTAACCAAGGCGGTAAATTACCAGAGATAGCAATTGGTAGTATGACTAAATTGTAACCTAATGCCCACGCTAAATTTTGTTTTATTACACGATAGGTAAAGTGGGTTTTCTTAATTAGCTGGCTTAAGCCGCTAAGATCATTTTTAGTTAAAATAACATCGGCAGTTGATTTAGCAATATCTGCACCGCTATTCATTGCAATAGATAAGTGACTAGCGTTAAACACAGGACTGTCGTTTATCCCATCGCCAATCATACCTACAATAGCACCTTGCTGGGTAAGCTGCTCTATCTCGTGTACTTTATCGACAGGGGTGCAGCCTTTTTTAATCGTATTAATGTGAAGTGTGTTTGCTACTTGTTCAGCAGCCATACTGTTATCACCTGTTAAAACTAACGGTTCGATATGTTGTTCACTAAGTTGCGCGATGGTTTGGGGAGCATTTTCTCGAAGTATATCAGTGAACTTAAAATAAGCGATTGGCTGGTCGTTAATGGTTAGTACAGATTGAAAGTCTTCATACGCAGTACTTTTATGTTTGCCGAAATACAGCGTGTCTGCATTATGGTTACCAGTGATACCATAACCTGCAACGACCGCAATATTTGTTACCTCTGTTTTATCAATATGTGCAAAGGCTTTTGCAATTGGGTGTTCGGAGTAGGCCTCTAAACCTGCGGCTAAACTTAATACCGCTGTTTTACTGTATTTTGGTTCAATGCATTCGACATGCTCAATGGCAAACTCACCTTGTGTTAATGTGCCCGTTTTATCAAAAGCAAAGTGAGTTAATTTTCTAACCGTTTCAAATACATGATCTTTTTTTATGATGATGCCAGAGCGGGTTAATGATGCAATTGCCCCAGTAAGCGCTGTTGGGGTCGCTAAACTTAATGCACAAGGACAGGTCGCCACTAAAACGGAAATGGTAATCCAAAAAGCATGCGGATTATCGTTATGCGTCCAATAAAAATAGGTCAGTGTCGCAATCGTAAGCAAAATTAGTGTAAACCATTGTGCTACGAGGTCGGTTAGCTTTGAAACGGAAGGGCGACTGAGTAATGTTTTATCTTGTAAGGCAATGATTGAATTGATGCGGTTGTTTTCAAAGCGCTGTAAAACCTTAGCTGTGATTACACCGTCATGATTAACGGTACCTGCAAACACAGTGTCCTTTTCTTGCTTAGTAACAGGTGCATGTTCCCCGGTCATCATTGCTTCATTGACTGATGTAATGCCGGTAATAATTTCAGCATCAGCAGGAATGATTTCACCTGCTTTAACTAATATAACGTCGTTAATATTAAGTTTTTTTGCGGGAATATTAGTTGTTTGATTGTTTTGCAATAACCTAGCGTTAATAGGGATGTATTTTAACAAGTTTACCGAAAACTCTGTCGCTCTCATTCTTGCTCTGAATTCTAGGTATTTACCTAGTAAAAGTAAGAAGGTGAACATACAAATGGATTCAAAATACACTTCGCCTGTGTTATTAACGGTTGCCACAGCTGAGGCAGTATACGCGCCATAAATTGCAATGCTAACAGGCACTTCCATATTTAGAGACTTGCGTTTTAATGCATTAAACGCTTGATGAAGAAAGGGAAAAGCTGAATAAAAAATAACAGGGGTTGACAGTATTAAGCTTATCCATTGCAAGTAATCTTGGTGAGATTGCTCAATTCCTTCGAACACCCCAAAATACAATGCAAATGCAAGCATCATCACTTGCATTGTCATTATGCCAGCAACACCTAAACGCACAATATAGTTTTTGTTTTCTTGATTGCGCTTTTGCTCTTCGTCGTCTGGGTTGAATGGCAACGCTTGGTAACCGATACGGTGTATGTTTTTTAAAATATCACTTAGTGATAACTGGCGCGTATCCCACGTTACACTTGCGCGTAAACTTGTAGAATTCACATTAACTTGAGTCACACCGTTTAGTTTATTTAAATCTCGCTCAATTAACCAAGCGCATGCTGCACAGGTCATCCCTTCAATCGATAATACAACTGATTTAAGATGCGTTTCCTTTGAATGGTCTAAATCAACTAAAAAATCTTGTTGAAAGTCATTATCATCAAAGGTATCTAACAAACTATTTAAGTCGTCAGACAATCCTTCTGCCTTTAATGCACTGTCGGTGCGAAAGGTGTAGTAATCTTCCAGCCCGTTTTCTAGGATTTCGTTCGTTACTGCTTCACAGCCATAGCAGCATACGGGTTGTAATTCTTCTTTAAATCGAATGAAGACATTAAATTCATTAGGAACGTCTTCATTACAATGGAAACACTTGCTACTCATTATTTTGGCTCAAATACGATAGTGTCTTTTCTTGGTAAAGCAACGCGTTGTCGTAATTTCCAAACATCATCATGCGGAGATAGGGTTACATCCCAAGCACCCGTAATGGGCTGCTCTAATTGATGGCGATATGTGCCATGTGCATCAGACGTGAGTAGTAATGAAAAATCTTTATTAGCTAGAGTAGGGTGATAGAAAGCAACTTTTAGTGCTGAAATCGGTTGTCTTGGAACTTTAGTAAAGTTAACGGCTAGCTCCGAGTCTGAAATTGCAAGTGCCATCGAAATACCCATCTTTTCAGCTTGATGGTATTTGCTTAAATCGAGGTTAATCGCTTTGCCCTTTTTGTAATATTCATCAACCACCATTTCAGGTGACTTATCAAGCGCAATGAATAACGTAATGATACCGGCAACAACTGCTGTGAGCGGTAAGATAATGATAAACCATGGCCAAAATTGCTTATACCAAATGGGAGACTTGTTCATACAACCTAATGTTCCTAACGGGGAAGAAATGCTAAGGGTGAATTTTAAAGAGTTAGTGCAGATATATCTATCAAAAAAGCCCCAAAAATGGGGCTTTTTATATTATTTACACATTTTAAACTGTAAATTAATTTTCTTTGCTTTCTGGGTTAGACAAGCGGTAAACATAAGCAGTAAGAATATGTACTTTATCTTCACCTAAAATGTCTTTCCATGCAGGCATTACACCATTACGGCCATTTTCAAGCGTTGCTTCAATTGCGCCTGCTGAGCCACCATATAACCAAATATTATCAGTTAAGTCTGGTGCACCCATTGGTAGATTATTAGCGAGGCTTCCTTTACCGTCCATACCATGACATGCAGCACACATCGCAAACTTTGCTTTACCAGCAGCGGCATCTTTGTCATTAACTTTACGGCCACTTAAACTTAGTACATAAGCGGTCATATGTTTAACGCCATCTTCGCCTAATGCAGCACCCCACGGTGGCATTGCCGCTTTACGACCATACAATAATGTTTCTTTGATCTGAGCAGGTGTTCCACCGTATAACCAGTCTTTATCCGTTAAGTCTGGGAAGCCAGTTTGGCCACGCGCATCAGAACCATGACACTGCGAGCAGTTTTGAATAAACAAGCGTTGACCCACTTTAAGCGCATCAGTGTCGTAAGCCAAATCCAAAATATCACGTTTTGCAAATTGTTCGAAAACCGGGCCAAAACGCTCTTCAGCTTTAACATTTTCAACGTCTAACTGAACATATTTACCTTCAGCGCGGTTCGTTTCAACTGCTTGTGCAGACTCTGCAAGTGACTTGATGCCTTGGTTTGAAGACGTCCATTTAAATAAGCCTTCCCATGTACCCATGCCCGGCATGAATATCAAGTAGATAGCACTCCAAATGAACACAACGAAGAACATGTAAGTCCACCATTTAGGTAGCGGGTTATTAAGTTCTTCAATGCCATCAAAGGTGTGGCCCATTGATTCGCCTTCTTCAACATGTGTGTAGTTTTTCAAATTCCACACTAGTAGTCCAAAACAGACGACTAAACATGCCAACGTTAAAACAATTATCCATCCACTCCAAAAACTAGTCATTTTCTGACTCCTGTTTATCTTTCGCTACTGCCTTTTTGTGCTTATCCTCGTCGTCAAACACGAGATTGGCAGCTTCATCGAACTCATTTTTTCTTCTTTTGCTATAAGCCCAAACAGCAATAGCGATAAAAAGTACCAATAAAACCAGCGTAAAAACGCCTCTGAAAGTTCCGTAATCCATAATTACTTAAGGTGTGTACCTAGTTGTTGTAAATATGCAATTAACGCTTCCATTTCAGTTTTACCTGCAACTGCTGCTTTCGCATTGGCAATATCTTCTTGCGAATACAGAGGAATATAATTACCAGCTTCGTCTTTATGTGTACGACCTTCAGTTAGTCGATTAAATACTTCAAACTTTTTAGCAGTTAGCTCGCCATCTAATACATTTTCAGCTAACCAAGGGAAAGCAGGCATATTAGATTCAGGTACTACAGAGCGTGGATCGTATAAGTGTGCATAATGCCAATCGTCAGAATAACGCTGGCCAACACGTGCCAAATCAGGGCCAGTACGTTTAGAGCCCCAAAGGAAAGGGTGCTCCCAAACATGCTCACCAGCAACAGAGTAGTGACCATAGCGCTCTACTTCTGCACGGAATGGACGGATCATTTGGCTGTGACAGTTATTACAACCTTCGCGGATATAGATATCGCGACCTTCCATTTCAAGGGCTGTTAATGGCTTAAGACCATCGATTGGCTCGTTAGTATCTTTTTGGAACATAAGTGGTGTGATTTCCACTAATGTTCCAAAGCTAATCGCAATCACAGTAAAGATTGCGATCAAACCAGCATTTTTTTCAATTATTTCGTGATGATTTTTCATTACTTACTCCTTACGCTGGTTGTAATTCGGCTTTCAATGTGCCCTTTTCAGAGGCAATTGTGCGGAACATATTGTAAGCCATAAGCAGCATACCTGTAACGATGAAGCAACCACCTAAGAAACGTACAAAGTAGAACGGGTACGATGCTTGTAAACTTTCAACAAAGCTGTACGTTAATGTGCCATCGCTGTTTACAGCACGCCACATTAGGCCTTGCATTACACCTGAAATCCACATTGCAACGATGTATAAAACTACGCCAACAGTGTGTAACCAGAAGTGTGTGTTAATAAGTTTGTGGCTATACATACGGCCTTGACCAAATAAAGGTGGAATAAGGTGATAAACAGCACCAATTGAAATCATTGCTACCCAACCTAGTGCACCAGAGTGCACATGGCCTACGGTCCAATCAGTGTAATGAGAAAGTGCATTTACTGATTTGATTGCCATCATTGGGCCTTCAAATGTAGACATGCCGTAGAAAGAAAGAGAAACAATTAAGAAACGTAGAATAGGGTCGTGGCGTAATTTACCCCAAGCACCAGAAAGAGTCATGATACCGTTGATCATGCCGCCCCAGCTTGGTAAGAATAAGATTACTGACATCACCATACCTAATGACTGCGTCCAGTCTGGTAACGCTGTGTAGTGCAAGTGGTGAGGACCAGCCCAGATGTAAAGAGACGTTAGTGCCCAGAAGTGAACCACTGATAAGCGGTATGAATAAACAGGACGACCCGCTTGCTTTGGTACAAAGTAGTACATCATACCTAAGAAACCAGCTGTTAAAAGGAACCCAACTGCGTTATGGCCATACCACCACTGTATCATTGCATCTACTGCACCTGAATACATGGAGTAAGACTTAGTTAATGAAACAGGAATCGCCATGCTGTTTACAATATGAAGTACAGCAACGGTAATAATGAAGCCGCCATAGAACCAGTTTGCTACATATATGTGGCTAACTTTACGGATCATCATAGTCCCGAAAAAGTTAACTAAATATGCAACCCATACGACAGCGATTAAGATATCAATTGGCCACTCAAGCTCTGCATATTCTTTACTTGACGTTAAGCCCATTGGTAGCGTTATTGCTGCAGCAACAATGACTGCTTGCCATCCCCAAAACGTAAATGAAGATAAGAAGTTGGAGAATAGTCGCACCTGACAAGTTCGTTGCACTACATAGTATGAAGTAGCAAATAATGCACTTGTACCAAATGCAAAAATAACTGCATTTGTGTGTAAAGGTCGTAGTCTAGAATAGGTTAGCCAAGGTGTATTGAAGTTAAGCTCTGGCCAAAATAGCTGAGCTGCAATTAATACACCAATTGACATTCCCACGATACCCCAGATTACTGTCATGACAGTAAACTGACGAACAACTGTATAGTTGTAATTACTTTCTGTTGTTGCTGATTGGCTCATGTTACGTTCCGCTGCAATATAGATTGCGTTAGTCATTCCCATTTACTTATTCTTATTATTTAAAGGTGCACCTAAGTAACGTTTTAGTGTTAAGCATGATGGCTTAACAAAGTGACGACTTGATGATCTGATGCATCTTTAATTAGCTTGAATGATAAATGGCCCTACAAAGTTTTAATTTGGTTTTACGCTTGCACTTGTAAAACACAGAATTAGCCTATATTTTGGGCGTGGATAATAATGTTTTTGCCATAAAAAAGATAGCGATAACCTTTAAAAATATAAGTATATTCAACTAAGTGGTCATATTCCGTACAGCTCATGGTGGTTTGCAAAAATTTATTCACGTACAATGCGTTTTTTATTTTTGCACCCGTCGCTATCCATGCTTACAAAACTAAAAAGTAGTCCCAGCCTGAAACTTGTTTTATCACTTATATTTTTGAGTTTAGTTGTCGCTATTAGCCATTACTATCAACAAATTAAGTACAAGAGTAGACCAAATATAAGTAAAGAGGTATGTGATATAGGTCAAACAAACTGTTTTTTACCCCCGAATTCTTTACTTTCTATCTTTCCTACCTACATTCCTGTGGAAGAAGAATTGACTATCGCGTTTAAATCTAAAGAAATAATTTCAGCAAAAGGCAAGATAGAAGGTGCCAGCATGTATATGGGACATATTCCCTTAGTGTTTGATACTAATGAAGAGACCGGCTTAGTTGAGGCTAAAACGTTTTTAGGTGCATGCAGTGACCCTGATATGCGTTGGCAGATTTCAATTGAATATCAAACGGTATCGGGCAAAACGGTGCAATGGTCCAGTCAATTTAAATCATCTCCACTGTAATCTCACTTTTTAACACCATTCTTTAACGCCACTCTGTAACACGGTGCTGTAATTGGATTCTATTTAACAGGATAAATTTAAAATTTGAATAATCATTATTATTAAACTATACCTTAGATGAAGGATGTAATTTGATGCTAATGATTAGCAATAACACTACCTCGTATTATTTCACCTCGTTAATTTGTCTTGGCACTGAAGAGCGTTTATTTCTAATTATCAGTGTACTTTCTGTTACATCGTCATTTTAGCAACGTTAACCTTGCGTCTTCCGTGGCGAGTGACTTACCGCTTTAACAAAGTACCAGCCGTATGGAAACGTAAATTACTGTAGGTGACAAAATGGAATTTAAACAAAGGCTAGTAAATGATAAGGCGCACTGTGCAATTTTAAACCCTATCTTGCTAGGGGTGATTGTGGCGTTGTCTGGTTGTGGCGATAACAACAACACCAGTAAAAGTGCAACTACAAATAAAACCAACCAAAGTACTTTAAAATGTAGTACTACCAAAGAAATAGCGTCTGCAATAAAGCAATTAAAAGCGGATCATAACGATCAGAACTCTCGATTTCTTGGCTCACCTACAACTATTAACGCCATTGTGTGTCGAGGCGGTAGTGTCGAAAAAAGCCAGTCTAATCCTTGGGTAGACTGGGGGCACTATTATGCAACAGGCGACTTATCCAGCACTTATGAAGGCCGAGATAAGTCTCCTGATCTGTTCTCAATAAGACTAGAAAAAGATGCGACAACCAATTTAGATAAATTAATGTCGCATAATTTTAAAGGCGTAACCGGCGCATTACTTGATTTAGAAGTACAGCGCATGGAGCTAATTAACCTTAACTTATTTGATAATTACACCTACGAAACTTATGTAAAAGGGCAAGGAAAAACATTAGGCAGAAATATTAAAAAGTGGCCGGAAATGCAGTTTAGCGGCATTCAACTTCAAAAATACAGTGATGACATTGTTTTAGAAAATGGCGAGCAAACCTGTGGAATAAACCTGATTACTCACCGCACAACGGAAGGGATATGTAATGATTTGTATAATCCTAAAATGGGTTCAACAAACACCTTATTTGCTCGTAATGTAAATTTTGATGCGACTTATCCTGACTTGTCGCAATCAGAAATGGTGAAAAACCGCCATGGTAACCGCCTTGCATCCATACTCCATCCAAATCCACAAATTATTAGTTACGAATTATTTAATCGTGATGCAATGGTTGGCGCGACTAAGAATGAACAATGTAACTCAGGCTATGGCGTTATTTTAGAACCAAGCAAAAACGGTAAACCGCCTACCTATTCCTCTGATGCCAATTGTAGTTATGCCAAAGCGCCATTTTTTAATGTGATTGCTGCATTTTGGATCCAGTTTATGACACACGACTGGTTTGCGCACTTAAAAGAAGGACACAACGAGAAAGGCACAAAGCGTGATGCAGGATGCAGCGACAATGTATCTAAGGAAACAGGCTGTAGCCCAAAATTTGCGCCTGAACGCGTGCTAATAGAAGATGATTCAGGTGAAAAAACATTTTCTCATAACAAAAGGCAATATATTGCACGCTCTGCAAAAACCACCAGCAATTTGAATTCAGCTTGGTGGGATGCCTCACAAATTTATGGCTTTGATGACACATCATTTAATCGTGTTATTCGAAGCACGCAAAACTCAGACGGTGCAAAGTTAAAGTTGGTAGCAAGAAATAACTTTAATGCTTCAACCAATCAGTCAGTGCTAACTGCTGAAGGTTACTTACCTGCCATTGATTCATGCAAAGATTGTAAATTTCCTCCGCATTGGAGAGGGCAAGAGTCAGCAGCATTTCCTGATAACTGGAACATAGGATTAAGCTTTCTACATAATCTGTTTGTACGAGAACATAACAGTTTTGTTGATGCCTTCAGGCTGATGCAAAAACTGAATGGCAATAAAGATTCTGGGATCGTTAATAAAAACGATATTAGCAAAACCAAAACCTATGCCGAGATAACAGATGACGAGTTATTTGAAATCGCACGTTTGGTGGTGTCGGCAGAAATTGCAAAAATACATACTATCGAGTGGACGACACAATTACTTTATAACGAACCGCTTTATCGTGGAATGAACTCTAATTGGTACGGCTTATTCAATGTCATCGAGAAAGAATCTGACAAAAAGCTGCTTAATAAAGTCATAGGTAAAAAAGAGTCATTTACTACCTTATTATCGAATAGGGTAGGTAATTTAGAGCGAATAACAAAAGCAAATGAACTGTATTCTGCTTTAGTGTCGGCGGTTGGTATTTTTGGCATTGGCAATGATATGGAGTTCAATAAAGATGGATTGATGCGCCCTAAAGGTAAGTGGAGCATCGACAATATTGAACACGTTAATGGTGGTGTAAATCATTTTGGTTCACCGTTTAACTTTCCTGAAGAATTTGTTTCGGTGTATCGACTACATCCACTCGTACCAGACTTAATAGACTTTAGAGGAGACTTAACCAACTTAAATCAAATTACACAAAAAATCCCTGTAGTAAATACCATTCGCGGACAGGCGACACAAGAAATGCATCGCGGTATTGAACAGTGGGGAGCGAGTATGGGTAGGCAGCGATTAGGTATTTTGGCATTGAATAATCACCCTCGCTTTTTGCAAAACCTCGCTATGCCACATTTGGGCAAAGATGCCACGCTAGATATTGTGGCATTAGACATCCTTCGCGACCGGGAACGTGGTATTCCAAAGTTTAATGAATTGCGTAGGCAAATTGGTTTAAAGTCCTTAACTTCATTTGATGACTTTATTAATGAAGATGCTACAGGGGATGATTTAACGCAGCAGCAAACCGTGGTTAAAAAGCTTAGAAAGCTTTATGGAACGCATACCTGCGACAAATCTAAAATAATTACTAATGTACAAACTAACCGCGCTATTTATGCCAAAGCACATTATCAAGCAGCATTTGGTGATCAAGGAAAGAATGATTTTATTGATGATTGCTTAGGTCATGCAGATGGAACAGAAGTCGATAATATTGAAGATTTAGACTTAGTGGTGGGATGGTTGGCTGAGAGTACTCGGCCACATGGTTTTGCTATTTCTGAAACGCAATTTCATATTTTTATTATTAATGCGTCACGCCGATTATTTAGTGATCGCTTTTTTACCTCAAGCTTTAGGCCTGAATTTTACTCTCACTTTGGTATTGATTGGGTAAATAATAACGGCCCCTTAGATAAAACGTTAAATAATCATTTAACAAATACACTAGGTTGGAATGAGTGCGGTGCGCCATTTAGCATCGAAAAATTAGGTCGAAAAATTGCCTGTATGGAGCCTGTAACAAGCAATGGCCATTTAGTTGAAGTATCGCCAATGAAGCGTATTTTAATGCGTAACATTCCAGCATTACGAGATGAATTAATTCCAGTTATTAATGCGTTTGACCCGTGGAATAGAGACAGAGGCTTGTATTACTCACTTGAGTGGACACCTCGAAAAGGAGCTGAAAATGATCCTGCATTTAATGAATAAGCCTCTTATTCCAAAAGTAATTTATATTGTGGCGGCATATTATGTTAGAGCACAAAGCTAAAACGGTGAAGACCATGAGCCAACAATCACCCAAAATGCTATACCGTATTATTGGCATGTGCTTTGTTGCCGCATTAATTGTATTTGTATTTAACTATTTTCTTATTAATGCATTTGCAAACGAAAATAGTAATGAACTTACACAGCAGCAACAACAAGTTGCTAATGAAATGGTTACGTTGATTAAAGAAATAAGCCTGACAAGGGCAAAGCATTACGGACATGTAAAGCGCTTTAATCAAGTTAAAACATTGGGCTGTGTGCAAGCAAAATTTATCGTGGAAGAGGATATTGCGCCGCAGCTAAAGTTAGGACTATTTAGTACAGAAAAAACGTATCCGGCGTATATACGTTTTGCCAGCGCTAGTAAGATGGATGACACCAAAAAAGACTTGCGTGGTATGTCGATTAAAGTAATGAATACCGAACATCCTGTTATTTGGGGAACATTCGGTGAGCAAGACTTTATTTTAAATAATGCTCCTAGCTTATTTGTAAAAAATTCTGAAGAGTTTTTAGATTTTATCCGAGCTATCAATGATGACAAATTGTGGTGGTTTTTTGTAAACCCATTTAATAGCCACTTCAGGTCATTGTGGGCCATACTCCAAGCAAGAGATCATCATTCTAGCCCGTTAGATATTCGCTACTGGAGTGCCACTCCCTATCAGTTGGGGAGTGGCGCTGAAAACGCCGTAAAATACACGGCCAAACCTTGCTCAAATTATTCCAGTGAGTTACCAGATGAGCTTTATAACGGTTATTTACACGATGCGATGAAATCTCATTTATCTAACCAGTCAGCATGTTTTGAATTTATGGTGCAATCAAGAATTCCGAATGAAAACATGCCAATTGATAATGCCGCAGTTGTCTGGAGCGAGGAAAGTGCTCCCTTTGTTAAAGTGGCAACCATATTAATTGAACCGCAAATTTTTCATCAGGCCAATCAAATAAAACACTGTGAGGACATTGCTTTTAACCCTTGGCAATCAATGGCAGAACACAAACCTTTAGGAGAAATGAATAAAGTAAGAAAAGAGGTATATAAGCAATTAGCAGCATTCAGGCAAATGCAAAATCATGGAACGAATTCGTTTGTTAAAAAAGGTGGAAAAAATTATGAGTGAAGGAATATTACAACCTACCATTGAAAAGTGGCTTAATCTAAGCAGGGAAGAATTAGACGATATATATCGCTCGGCACCTGCTGGGGCAATACCTAAAGGTGAAATGAAAGGAACCGCAATAGTAGCAGGTTCAGACAATGCGAAACGCTTCGCTCAATTTGCAAGAATGTTTGCATGGCAGGGCAAAGTGTTTGATCTTTTTCCACCCGATTATGAAAAAGGCATTTTGATTAATAAAATTTCTCCGTTTAGCCTTACCTTTATTGTAGCGAAAGTATACCGCGATAAAAGCTGGATGGATGAGAAAGACACCATCGTAATTGACTATGGTCAAACCTCTTTTGTAGCAAAAAAGATCAGAGACGAAATACGCGAGGTAGAAAAAGGCGTTTACCTTGGCAAGGTGTGGTGGGGCAAAAAACGGATACTCGACTTTGCTTTATGCTAAGTGCGTTTCGTTTAAGCTAACACAAGTAAATGATAATGTTTAAGTGATGCCGATATGAACTTTTACCGCTATAAAGCAGCAACGCGGCCGTCTCATCAACGTGGCATCAGCACACTTTTAACACTTTGCTTAATGATTGTACTTACTCAAATTATATTGATTACTTATTTGTTGTTTCGCTTTCTGCCAGATGAACCTGTGACTTACAACACCATTGAATCACATTTTAAATATGGCTCTTTGGGCGGTGAGCGTAATTTGGGTATTCCATATTGGTTATGGCGTGCGATGCCAACGCTTTGTGAAAATAAGCTGCCAAATAAAAAGTCGACTGACATCGGGTTTGAATCGTTAGGGATGATATACGAGGGAGACAATACTTTACCCGTAGGTGTGTCATCTCGTCGGCATTTAGGGTTAGATCGCGTTTTTTTAAATTGTGCAGTGTGTCATACCAGTACATATCAAATTAAGCCAAGTGACGAAGCCTTAGTCGTTAATAACCTTAAAAGTGGTAATAGGCATTTGGTGTTAGGCATGCCAGCAAATCGCTTTGATATTATGGGGTTTCAACAGTTTTTCTTTCAATGTGTAAACGACGCTAAATTCAAAGCTAAAGAGCTAATTCCTCTTGTCCAACGCTTAGGAGCAAATTTAGATATTATTGACCAATATTTTACTTATCCACTCGCTATTTGGTTAACTCAAGAAAGACTTAAGTTAGTGGAACAAAGGCTCAGCTTAATTTACCAACAACCCGAATATGGGCCGGGTAGAGTAGACACCTTTAATTCGGCAAAAGCGGTCTTTAATTGGGATTGGCAGCGGGCAAATACATCAGAATTAATTGGCATTACCGATTTCCCTTCTATTTGGCTGCAAGGACCGCGAAAAAGCCGTGATGATGGTAAGCCAATGGATCTGCATTGGGATGGAAATAATAACACAGTTGAAGAACGCAACTTAAGTGCCGCCTTCGGTGCTGGTGGTATCCCTCCTTATACTGATCATCAAGCATTGGGTAAAATTGAAGATTGGTTATTAACACTTGAACCACCCACTTTCCCCTTTGTGGTTGACATAGGTAAAGCCAATAAAGGAAAAAAAATATATCAGAATTATTGTGCAAGTTGCCACGGCAAAAGTGGTAGAGACTTTACAGGCGAACGCGTAGGGCATGTAGAACCCATCGAAAGTATCGATACAGACAGGTGGCGGCTCGACTCATATACCCAAAAATTAGCACTTAATCAGTCAATGCTTTATGCTGGCGACGAACGTTATCGCTTTAAAAACTTTAAAAAAACACATGGCTACGCGAATGCTCCGCTAGACGGAATATGGCTACGAGCACCGTATTTACACAACGGTTCAGTGCCAACATTGTGGGCATTGCTTCAACCCGCCACAAAAAGACCCGTAACTTTTTATCGCGGCAACGACATGTATGATCCTAAACACGTTGGCTTTATTGCCAACCAAGCAAACAATGGCGAAGAAGAATTCTTTCTTTATGACACAACAGTAGATGGAAATAGCAACCAAGGCCATGAAGGCAAGCAGTATGGCACTGATTTATCTAACAGTGAAAAATACGAGCTTATTGAGTATTTGAAAACGTTTTAACACTAGCTCTAACGGTTAGATATTGAGTCAGGCGTGATAAGCACGCGGAGAATCGATATGAAAATGTTAAATAAACACCATAACACTCACGGTAAGTCGTTAATCACAGTTTTGCTACTGCTTGCGTTGATTGCAACCTTTGCCTATTTTGGTTGGTATAAGTTTTTTAGAGAAGAACCCCAAGAAGCGTGGGTTACCGCCACCCCTGAAATGCGTTTTAAGTATGGCTCCATTGGGGGCGAGCATGAAGCGGGTATACCATATTGGATATTCATGGTGTTACCAAAAATGTTTCCTGAATATTTACCTGGGAATGGCGGCTATGCATCGTTGGGTGTACCTTGGGAGGAAGGGTTTGAGTTACCTGTAGGCTTTACCAAAAAAACCATTGGTTTCCCCAGAGTCGGCAATAATTGCGCTGTGTGTCACACCGCTGTATATAAAAAAACACCCAACGGAAAACGCCACTTTGTACCTGCAGGGCCTTCTCATACCGCTAACATAGAAGGTTTCTTCACCTTTGTGGTTGACTGTGCCAAAGACCCACGCTTTAACCCCGATAATATTCTTGAAGAAATAGCCATGATTCATGATTTGTCTTTTATCGACAAGTTATTGTATCGCTTTATTATTATTCCATTCACAAAGAAGCGCTTATTAGAACGTGAAAGCCAGTTTGCATGGGTGTACCGCGAAGATTTTCCTGACTGGGGAAGAGGCCGCGACGACGCAATGAATTTAACCAAGTACTTTATGATAGGTGAAGAAATGGATGACTCTTATGGACCATCTGACATGCCGTCGATTTGGAATCTACAAAAGTATGAACCTGAATACATGACAATGAACTGGGATGGCGCTACACATGATGCTTACTCCGTTATTATGGACTCAGCACTTGGTTTATTGGGTGCAGAACCCCATGACAGCGAAGACTTTGTTGGGCAAGTTGCATGGCTACAACATTATTTAGGCTCTACACCCGCACCACAATTTCCATTTAGTATTGATGAAAAAGAAGCGGAGCATGGCAAATTGGTATTTAATCAACATTGCGCCGCCTGCCATGAAAGTGAAAGAACAGGAACGCCTTACCCCTTAAATGAAATTGGCACCAGCGATGAACGATTAAACACTTGGGGTAAACAATATGCTGTTGCCGCCAATAATGTTGTGAATGAAATGGGTTTAAAAAGAAAAGGGTTAGTAGAAGCCGACCTTATTGGTTATGTGGCACAACATCTAGATGGCATTTGGTTGCGCGCACCGTATTTGCATAATGGTTCAGTGCCTACTTTGTATGACTTGTTACAGCCCGCTTCTGAACGCCCGAGTTTGTTTTATCGTGGCTACATATTGTACGACGAGAATAAATTAGGATTCGTTTCACAAGGTACTGAAGCAAAAAACGAAGGAACAGCCTACGACACAGAAGAGAGAGGCAATAGTAATCAAGGTCATGAGTTTGGTGTAGCATTATCAGCCAGTGACAAACAAGCGTTACTTGAGTATCTAAAAACGCTTTAAAATTAGCTTGTTAAGTTTGGGTTATTTGTTAAGTTATAGGTACGTATAATACAAGTATAAGTACCTGATGCCTAAACTGTTTAAAGATTCAAAATATTTGACCTCTCAAGGGTACTTGCCTGCATTAGCAGGCTTTCCACATGCAGATAAAGTTACTCATGCAATTTATGGCACAGCAATATTTTTTATAACCCTTTATTGTGCAAACTGGTACGGATTTAATGGTATTCGCTTGGGGCTAGCTGTAACGTTTATTATAGCTGGTGCAAAAGAGGCGGTGGACGAGTTTATTCGGGGTGAGAAATGGGATATATACGACATTATTGCAACGGTGTTCCCTGCGTTGCTAATTGCCTTATACCTTGAATTTGGTCAATAAAATTCGCGCAAACAATCAATTTATAAGAAAAATAAGAGACGCTATATGATAAGTGCCATTGCACCATATTGGGCTGAGTTTCTAACCATTGTAGTACTTCATTTACTTGCAGTAGCAAGCCCAGGCCCCGACTTTGCGGTAGTACTTAATCATTCACTATTACATGGCCGCCGAGTGGCTTATGTAACCAGTATTGGTGTCGCTCTTGGGATTCTGGTGCATGTTACTTACAGCTTAGTGGGAATTGGAATTGTCCTGCAAACTACGCCGTGGTTACTTCAAATGATTCAAGTTATTGGCGCACTATATCTTGGTTATTTAGGCTTTCTTTCATTAAAAGCAGCACTTAAAGAAAGAGCTGTGGAAAATCCTTCTTTGGAACAAATACAAACCCATTCAAGTGCAGAAAGTACTAAACAGCACAACCCGAAATATAACTACACAGCGCATGGTAACCCTAAACAAGAATTCCCGCTGAAAAAAGCATTTATGGTGGGGTTTTTAACGAATGGCTTGAACCCAAAAGCTACACTATTTTTTGTGTCGTTATTTTCTATTGTGGTGTCGGTGGAAACCACAACAGGTATAAAAGCATTTTACGGTATATACATGGCGATAGCGACCGGGTTGTGGTTTTGTGGCTTGTCATACTTTTTAGGCAGTGTAAAAGTAAGAGAGTGGGTGCAGCGAAATAGTTATATTGTGAATGGTGTTTTTGGCGTGTTGTTATTAGCAATTGCTATAAAACTCGTACTTTTTGAGTTTTAATCCTATAGTTCTAAGATATGATGCATTTTTAAAAGGGCAAAATTATGCGTATCTTCGATAATAAATATCTTAAACATATAGGCTTTGATCATGGGCGACAAGGCAATACTGTTTAATACGCATATTGACGTTGCAAATTTAGACAAGCACAGATATGACTCTTTGCACTTTACAGTGGCTCTCAATCATGCTGAAACACTGGAGCATTTAGTGATGAGAGTGCTGGCCTTTAGTCTTGTTCCGGATGGTATACCGCATTTTACTAAACATCCAAATAGCACAGACACTCCCGATATTTACACTGAAAGCTATGAAGCAAACTACGGCTTCTGGATTAATATTGGTATGCCAGAAATTAAGCAACTTAAACGGGCATCAAAGTCTGCCGAGCATGTCATTATTTTTATGCTTAAAGACAGAAAGTGGCTTGAAGATAATCAATTGCAGCTCATTGGATTATCAAATTTGACCATTATTTCTTTATCCAGAGAGTTTATTTCAGAACTTAGTTATTCACTGGACCGATCCATTCACTGGTCTGTGGTGCTAGATGGTAAAAAGCTAAGTGTGAGCGATCAGCATCAATTTTACAGCACCGAAATTGATGATTTTCATAGTGTGGAAGAGGAGGAATTACTTCACTGAGTGTCACTCAAAATAAATAACGCTGTTCTTTAGCGGTAAGAGTTTGAGTTATAGTCACTTTAGCACTAATATAATTTTTCTAAAAATTAACGTGAGTGCCCATTATTTCGTCGTTCACAGAATAAATTAAGTACATTTCAAGATCCAAATAGCAACACCCCGTAATGAATAAGTCAAGAATATCGAGTTAATATTGGAGTCATATTATGATTAAAAGCGGCATGAGATTAATTGAAGAAGCGAAACAAAACATCACAGAAGTGAATGTGCAAAAAGTAGCTGACGAAATTAGCCAAGAACAAGATATTATCATTATTGATGTAAGAGAAAGTGCAGAATACAGCCAAGGACACCTTCCAGACGCGATCAATTTTCCAAGAGGGGTACTTGAAGTAAAACTTCATACTCATCCAGACTTCAAAGATGAAGAATCACCATTAGACGAAATGAACAAAAAATCCATCTACTTATACTGCCAATCTGGTGGGCGCTCTGCACTAGCAACAGAGTCATTACTTAGAATGGGCTTTAATCACGTTTACTCCATGGCTGGTGGCTTTGACGCATGGAAAAAAGCAAGCCAGAAGATACAGAATTGATTATAGGGCGTATCTGTTAAATTATGGCTTAATGGCCTTCCTCCAATTTGGTAGGGGGCTTAATAAATGCGTTGCTAGCAGTGCGAATTGATCTGCTTCAACGCCTCTAGCAGTTTTTTATCTAGCAATAATTTATCGGTAAGATAGCCTTTTTGGAGTTTTTTATTAGCAAAAATCAAGCTATCTCTACTTGAGTTAATTACCATAAATCCATTTTGCCCTTTAGCACCAGCGTTCATTTCTCTGGTGATATAAAGGTTTTCACCTTCGATCACTTCTTCATAATGGTATACACCAGAAGGTAAACCGCCTAACTCTGCACTTTTCCAAAATTTATTCTCTATTGCATCTGCAAGCCATGATGCTGCATTGATAGGTAATTCAAATTGAAAAACCTGATATCCGGGAATATGCTCCCCAAGTTCATCAGCTTCACATACATATAAAAATGCTAAATAGTCGTCTGTTCGAACCAAATAGAAATCATTATGTTCATAGCCATTATCAGGCTCGTGAAATAATACTTTTTGATACTGTGTTAGATTAAATGGATTTATTAGCATCTTATGTCCAAACTTGGCCGGGAAAAAGGGCCGTAAACATTGTTTATGAAGAAAATAAGTTATTAGCGCGGAACTTAGAACGCAAACTAATGTAAGCTGTTTGTGTGTCAATTGGTCACCGTATAAGTTTACCAGCGTCAATAGAGTGGATGTTGAAATTAACACCCAAACTCAGGCTACCCGAAACGACTAGGGCAGCAGACCAGTTGGTATGTAAAGCTCAAAAAGCAGCGCTTAAGTGCTCTCCTCTTGGTTTAAAATCACTTTGCAATTAGCGTTATTTTGCTTGAAGGCTTGTATGCACTGTTTAATATCATTTCTCTTATCTTTTACTGTCAACACTTCTAACTTAGCTTGTTTAAAAATATTAAGAAGTTTATTTGAGGTAAGAGCTACATTAAACAGTATTAAATGAGTTAATGACTTTAACTCAGAGCTGTTAATCATTTCTTCCATTAACTCATCAGTTAATGCGTTTCCCGAGAGATGTAGCCTCTGATTGGTAAATTTTTTAGTTAGAAGTTCAAGATTTATCTCTGGTAATAAGAGGTGGTTCGAAATATCCTCTTTTAAAGCGCTAATATCCCCCTTGGCAGTAACGCGAGAAGTAAAGTCATTTTCATCACATTCTAATCCAAACTTGTATTTTCCTACGTGAGTAAGGCTCGCTAAAGCTAATGAGTTGTTTTTTCGCCATTCGACTTCATTTGCTCTGGTTAAGTCATTAAATCCTATATGCTCAATTTCGCCAGATTTAAACCATGATATGGTAGAAACTTGAATACCATTAACATATTCATGCTTCCCAATAAGAGTATCATCATCAAAATCATAGGCTAAGCCGTTGTAGGGGTCCCCTCTAAAATTAAGTGGCTCACCGCTATAGCTATCGCTAGCGGTTAATGAACCGTAGTCAACAACCATTTCATTAGCGCTATAAACCCTGCGTAAATCCTGTTCTTCAGGCTGGCTGTTAACGTACAAGCCTTGGTAGTAACGATTTACTTCCACCTCATTTTCATTTAATAATGCGTAGCTAATTCCTGTAAATAACTCTCCTCGGAAATATTTTTTTTCGTCGAGTGTTTTTAGTGCACTATTTTTTACTTTTAACATCAATATTTTAGCCAAGTGGAAATTCTTAATTATGAATTCAATATTAAATAAGCCTGTTCAAAGTTGTATGTGAGTTAACTTGAATAACTCATTAACTAAATAATAACTTCACTATTGAGTGCAATTTTGCAATTTGGAAAGTTAGATTTTATCATTTGGAGGCTATTTTTAGTTTCTGCTCTTTCATCATATACTTGAATATTATTTAAGTTTTTATGATTAAAGAGTTTTGGTAAATTTGTTAGAGCGATTTCAGTGTCAAACAAAGTTAATTCTGATAAGCCTGTAAAATTTGAAGGGCTAAAAAAGTGTTTAAGCAATTGCTCAGTCATGCTGCTACCAGACAAGTTTAATCTATGGTAACTATCTCTTTTTTTGATAATCTCTAGCTTTAAGGGAGAAATAACTTGATTAGTAGTTAAATCATCTAAGAGCAGGTCAAAGTTATCTTCAGCATTAATAGAAGTCACCTGATCATTCTCATTACACTCAAGTGTAAGCATATACTTGCCAGCGCAGCTTAGTTCAGCTAAAACTAATGAGCCGTTCTTTCTCCACTCAACTTCATTGGTTCTTAGTTTATCGCTAAATGAGATATGCTCAATTTCGCCAGATTTAAACCATGAAATTGTAGAAACTTGTATACCATTAACATATTCATGTTTTCCAGTAAGAATATCATCTTCAAAATCATAGGCTAAGCCGTTATAGGGATCCCCTCTAAAATTAAGTGGCTCACCGCTATAGCTATCGCTAGCGGTTAAAGTATCGTAGTCAACAACCACTTCATTAGCGCTATTAACTCTGCGTAAATCTTGTTCTTCAGGCTGGCTATTAACGTACAAACCTTGGTAGTAACGATTTACCTCTACTTTATTACTTAGTAATTTGTAGCTAATTCCCGTGAATAACTCTTCTCGGAAATACTTTTTTTCGTCGAGTGTTTTTAGTGCGCTTTCTTTTACTCTTAGCATTAATATTTTCGTCCTGTGATTACATTTATTGGTGGCCTTAATATCCCACCGCAGTTACTACATGCTTTAAACGGCTCGCCGTTACTTCCCACCTTCGAGATTTTGAATGTGGCAACATCAATATCTTTTAAGTTTGCATTTTTAACTTGGTTAAATATATCATTTACCGCCTGAACTTCTGCATGAAGGCCAGGGATTCCTGCAAATGTTTCAAATGTCTTTTCACCACTACTACCTACGTGTTTACTAATGAGCTCTTTTGTTCGTGGGTGTAGTTGCTGTCCACTATCTATATATAACCGCTCGACACGTCTAATATAAAGATTAAAATCTACTATTCTATATGATTGATCATCTAGCTGCTCTATACCTTTAAAGTTATTAACACTACCTCGTAGATTTGTAAATGCACGTTGCGTGATAGTAACGCCGTTCACTTGAGCTCTAGATATTGCAGCTAAACGGCTCATTTCTTTTTTTGAATAGCCTAAAGAAATAATGTCTATCGCATCTTGCTCAACTTGAGCTATTAACTTCTGGTGGTGTGGAGGTAAACTTGCCGAGTTATTGTCGTCTCTATCAGTATCACTTTTATTTCCAGTTTCTAACTCTGTATTTATATTCTGTTTAGTATCTTTTACTGGATTATCAGTATTTCCGTTACTGGTAAGGTTTAACCTTTTTAACTTAATCGCCTCAGCTAACTTTGCCAGTGCTGTACCTGCATGTGCAAAGTAGCGTGACTTTGCAACGGCTGAAATGGCAACGCCTGCACCGTAGGTGGCAAGGGCAAGTATAATTTCTAGCGCTAACTTACCAGCCATTTTTATTTTTTCTACGCTGCTGTGCGCATCAAAATAATCGTAAGGGAATTGCGTTAAGATGATTCTGGACTCTTCATCTTGCGCTATCATACATAAGGTTTTAAATGCCTTACTAAGGGTATCAAATGATTGCTCAGCACTTTTTGCTAATTGATTAAACTCTTTACGTAAGCCGTTAACATCACCGCGTGCCACATAACCTAATAACCGCCATGCTGCAGCACCTATATCATAAACCGTATCTACTCCTAACTCGACCAGCTCAGCAATCCCTGTAACAATCGTTTCGCCTTGCTCATATAGCCCTGTTAAGAATGCACCTGAATAAATAAGCCCTTGGTATAAATAATTCTCCTGCTCTAACACTTCTTCTTGAATTTTTGCCTGAGCGCGGATTTCTTCAACCATGGCGCTGAGATTTGTGCGCAGCTCTTGTCTTAGTGTCTCTATATCGCTATCACTTGCCCCTGAATATTCAACAGCAAAGTTACCGGGTGGCACGTTTTCAATGGTCGCAATACCATTGGTTAATGTACCGTTGTAACGTTTTTGATTTGCATGTGTAACCACATAATTAATATCTTCTACTGGCATGCCATCGGAATAAAAGTAATTTAGTGTAATGCTTTTATCTGCTAACACGGCTAGCCCATCATCATCTATATCAAAGCTTGTAATCGCAGGGAGGTTAGGGGGTGACACCGTACTCGGTGCACTGGCCATCTCTGGTCCACTAATTTGATAATCCACAGTTCCATCAAACACAATACTTTGGCTGTTTAAAGTCAGCATATCGGTACCGATGAGGCTAACGTTGCCTTGGCTGTCGAGCTTAATTTCTCCGCCTTGGTTGTGCAGGCGAATGTCACCTTGGCCTGTGCCTTTAATGGTGATATTGCCATCCACCTGTAACACAGTGCTGCCTTGCGGTACGCTGAGGTTAATAGCGCCGTTGGGGGTGTTGATGGCAATATCGCTGTTAGCATGGGCATTCACACTGCGACCACTTAACCAGCTGATATCGGCGTTGGCGGTGTGGGTTTGGCTGCCGGTGTGCGTGTCTAACGTGGTGGCGGCTTGATAATGCATACTGTCTTTGGCGGTGGTTTGGCTAACCTTGCCAGTAACATCAATGCATTGATTGCCGTGTACCACATAACGTACATCGGCCTCTTCTGCGTGCAGGCATAAATCGGTGCCTGCATATAAATTCACACTGCCAAACCGACTCACCCATTCCAACATGGGTTGAGTACTGCCATTTAACACAATGTGCTGCGCACTTTGCTCTGGGGTTACCCCTAAGGTGTGTAATAAAATTTGCGGGGCGGTGGGGCTGTCATCAAATAATAGTTGATGGCCTGCACTGCTGGTCAGTCGGTTATGGTGTGGCGTGGCTGAAGTCACCACGGAGGGTTGGGCTTCGTTCATGCAAAACCCGACAATATAACTCTGATTGGGGTCGTTGTTCATGCAGCCAACCAGTACTTGGCTGTCGTTGACTAAAGGAAAATGCCAGCCTGTGGCGTGTGGTTGATTGGCACAGGCATACATGGCGAGCTTTTTGAGTGGTCGCCCACCTTGGCCAACTGCACGTGCTGTATCATCAAATGCTAACCGCGTTATATAGTCACCCTGAGCGGTTAATTGGGCATACTGACTGGGTGACTCAACACGCGCCGAAAATAACATAGGTTTATCAGTAGGACGTGGCATGGTTGATTTATACGGCGTACTACGGGGAATACAGGTAACCGTACAACTGTGCTTACTTAAGCCGTCTTGGCGTGATTCATCAGCAGGTTGTTGACTGGTGTGCGACACCTTAATACATAAGTAATCGCCACTGGCATTTAAGCGTGAGCGGTCATCAAGGGTAAAGCTACATCCGGCAAAGATATCTGGCACATTACCGGTGAGTGTCAATGTGGTGGCTAAGGCTTGTTGAGCGAGGCTTTGATGGGTCGCGAATGATGCGGCGGCTGATACCGTTTCAGCGACTGGCTCATAATGGGCAAGGTGCTTACCTTGGCCTGCCCGAGCGGCATTAGCACGCGCAGCCGCGGTGTCGTTATTAGGATGACTGCCATGACGCAGTGGCGGGTGCGACAACGTAGTGGTGGTCACTCGATTGGCGGTATAGCGGCATCGTTCTTCGATACTGTTAAAGCCAACAAACGGCAGGCGTGCTCGGCCTTGTGTTTGGCTACTGGTATTAGTACCAGTATTGGTATTGGCATCCCCATGATGCTCAGAGCTTTTATCAAGCTGTAACCCCGCACGGTCAAACCCATACGAAGAATACACGGCAATGGCCGTACGAGATAAATACGGGCTACGTAAATTGCCATCACTGATGACCAGTATTTCTTGCTGATGCTGAGTTTCAAACCAATACAATAAGCCGTATTGCGCCACAATGCGCTGAAACAACTGATAGTTTGATTCCATGGCCTGCACAAACTGCGGACAACCGGGAAGCGATTGAGACAAGCGCCAATCAATTTGGCTAGGATGATAACCCGCTTCACTGGCTAAACAGGTTAACAAGGTAGCAACATCGGTATCAACAAACACCCGACTGTGCTCAGTGCCTTGGAGTGCTTCTAAGCGAGAGGTTAAGGTAATAGCAAAACGACGATAAGGAACAGGCACGTGGTGGGTGCTGCTATTAGACAGCATAAAACGGCCACGTGCTTCCACTTCGCACACCGTGCCCGCTAACATGCGAGAGTGGCCGTCTGGGGCAATAAACTCCAGCACCACGCTTTGGCCTAATATAGAAAAACAATCAACCGTTTGAGGGACTTCTATCCAAACACAATAACGAAATGCACCGTTTAACTGCTCTTCTCCTGTCACATGCATCACCGACAAACGCGAATCTAAACAATGCAACGCAATGCGCGTACGTGACAGGTCCTTTGTCATGGGGAATACCTCTGTAAACAACGATTGAAGACAAGTAAATATGGGGTGCGAATGTTACGGAAATTAATTTACATTGCAACATGTATTTCACAAAAATATTGACTAAAATTGTTGCTGCTTATTTTGAAACACATCCAACCTTTGATTCTGTTATCGTTTTTGTCATTTTTATACGTTAATCTTCTGAATGCTTACTTGTTTAGTTTGTGCTAATCACATAGAGTATGCAAAAAAATTATATATATATATCTAAACGAAATAAGGTTTAACTTAATGAAGAATTGGCTTCTCAATGTAAGCTTGACTAAAGCTAAGTGGGTTTATACAGCTTTAATAGTGTTTACATTGCTCGCGTTAATCCAAATTCCCTCAATTAAAATTGATACCGATCCCGAAAACATGCTGCCAGATGATAATGCAGCACGCCAGTTTCATAATCACGTAAAGTCAGAGTTTTCAATGCATGACATGATTGTTGTTGGGGCTGTGAATGAAAAAGAGGGTATATACAACGTACATTCCTTAACGCAATTACATCAGGTCACCGAGTTTATAAAGTCGATTGAGGGCGTCGTCGAACGAGATATTCTTACATTGTCTACGGTAGACAATATAAAACAAGAAGGGCCGGGCGCGATTCGATTTGAATGGCTAATGAAAAAGATTCCAAAAACGAATGAACAAGCAAATGATATCCAACAAGCTGTTTCGCGGTTACCTCTGCTCAACAATACGTTGGTAAGTGATAACGGCAAAGCCGCGGCTATTTATGTGCCGATCATTGATAAAAATGAAAGTTACCGTATTTCAGAACAAATCCAAGCATTTATTAATACTAATAGTGACAGCGAAAGCGCATTAAACTGGCATGTTACGGGCTTACCAGTAGCGGAAGATCAATTTGGCTATGAAATGTTTGTACAAATGGGGATCTCAGCGCCGTTAGCTGGATTGATGATATTTGTGTTGCTGTGGGTATTTTTTAGAAACTTCGCATTTATTAGTGCGCCTATGATTGTGGCAATGGCCACTGTACTTATCACTATGGGAGCACTCATTGGCTGCGGCTTTACCGTCCATATTATGTCGTCGATGATTGCGATATTCTTAATGCCTATCGCAGTGGTAGATTCAGTACATATTATGTCTGAGTTTGCTGATAGATATAAACAAGGTAGCGATGTAAATAAAACGATTAAAGAAGTAATGTCGCATCTATCTACACCAATGCTATATACCTCAATTACTTCTTCAGCGGGTTTCTTTTCACTGATGTTAACACCAATACCACCTGTTCAAATATTTGGTGCATTTATAGGGTGTGGAATTTTACTCGCTTATTTAATTACTATCGTATTTATTCCAACTTACTTATCTCGTATGAGTTCAGAGAATTTATTAAAACTTCAAAAAAGGCATGATACGGCAAAGCAAAAAGATGGAGCGTCGGGTAGTGCTTTAGTAAAAGTGATCAAAGTACTAGGTAATAACGCTGTTAAACACACAAAAGCCAAGCTCATAGTATTTGCAGGGCTGTTTATTATTTCAATTTTTGGAATAAGCCAAATTCAAATCAATGACAATCCAGTTAGGTGGTTTAAACAAGATCATCCTATTCGTCAGGCTGATAAGATACTTAACGAACATTTTTCGGGAACTTATGATGCATTTTTAGTGTTGTCGTCCACTCATAATTACTACAGTGAGGTTTCGGATTACATTGATAGAATTATTAGCAGCAGTACAAGCGAAAATGAGTTAAACACAATAAATTGGTTAAAGAGCTATCAGATTAAATTTAACGACTTAGCTAATAAACCTGGAGACACGGCACTACTCAATCAATTTATTATGGCTATTGATGATAAGCTGTTTGAGGTTGATGGAGACATTGCTCAAAAGCTTGAAACATTATTGAGCCAGTTAGATAGGTTGCAAGCGAAGACGAAAGTATTTATACAGCCAAACGTATTAAATTACTTAGCAGATTTAGATTCCCATATAGCAAGTGCTGATTCAGTTGGAAAAGTAAATTCGTTAGATGCGATTATCAAAACAGTGAACCGCGATCTACACTCAGGCAAAGATCAAGATTATGTTTCACCATCAACAGCTAATGCAGTTGCACAAACATTATTACAGTATCAAAGCTCACACCGCCCTCATGATCTTTCTCATTTTGTAACACCTGATTACACAGCCACATTACTTTGGTTGCAGCTGAAAAGTGGCGATAATCAAAGTATGACTGAGATAATACAGCTTGTTGATAAATATGTTGCCGAAAATCCACTGCCACAAGGCATTAATATGGAATGGGCGGGTAAAGCATACTTAAATGTAGTGTGGCAAGAAGCGATGGTCGCGGGCATGGCAGACAGCTTAATCAGCGCCTTTGTAGTCGTATTCATTATGATGGTAGTGTTGTTTAGATCGTTATTTTACGGTGTACTCGCCATGATCCCATTAACGTTTACGATTACATTAATTTACGGCGTTATTGGCTGGATTGGTAAGGATTACGATATGCCCATAGCTGTTTTGTCTGCACTAACGCTTGGCTTATCGGTGGATTTTGCCATTCACTTTTTAGAGCGATTTCGGGCTTATTATCGTCAATATAAAGATATTGGAGTAGCGTTGCAGTACATGTTTGAAGAACCCGCCAGTGCTATTTCACGAAATGCAATTGTTATTGCAATTGGATTTACGCCTTTGCTTTTTGCACCGCTTGTACCGTATATAACCGTGGGGATCTTTTTAGCGTGCATCATGGCGATTTCAGCATTGGTTACATTGATTATGTTGCCCGCTATTTTAATTTATTTTCAAAAAAAACGTTCACTAAAGCGACAACAAGTCTATGCCAATATGTAAAGGGTTATGCACTATGAGTCTGTTATTAAAATTAGGTAAGTATTCAATATTACTTTTACTGTCATGTTTTGTTAATGCTAAAAGCGAGCAGATGGATGTAGGTACAATTATTAAAAAAGCTGAATTAGCTGCTTATTACGCCGGTAATGATGGGCGTACAGCAGCCAGAATGATGATTGTGGATAGCAACGGCAGAAAGCAAATGCGTCAGTTCATTATTTTAAGAAAAGATCGGGAAGAGGGTGGCGCGCAAGATATGCTAGTGTTCTTTTCCCGACCAGCTGATGTAAAAGGCACTGTATTTCGTGTTGTAAAACATAATGAAGGGGAAGATGATAGATGGCTATATTTACCTGATCTTGATTTAGTAAAACGCATTTCTGCTGGTGATAAGCGAACTTCCTTTGTAGGCGCACACTTTTATTATGAAGATGTTTCTGGCAGGGGCATTGAAAAAGACATCTTTGCGCTCGAAACAGAAACAGATGAGCAGTATGTTATTACTGCAATGCCGAAAAAACCTGAAGAGGTAGAATTTAAGTCATACAAAGTTTGGATAGATAAACAAACATTCTTGCCAGTAAAGATTGAATATACCAACAATAAAGAGATGGTATATCGACGAGTTGAAGCAGTAAAAGTGCAAAATATAGCGGGTTACCCAACCGTTACTGAATCTAAAGTGTCAGATTTACAAAATGGTGGATACACATTGATGCAGTTCAGGTTTACTACATACAATCTTGGCCTGCCAGACGACATTTTCAGTGAGCGCAGCTTACGAACACCTCCACATAAATGGCTGTCTGTTTCTAAATGATCAAGCTTATTCATACTAATATGTTCTGTGTTTTCTGCGCACTGCTATGTACGGTAGAGGTTAACGCGCAGTTAGATATTAATAATGGTGAACGGGTATCTAATGATTTCAAGCAAACTAATGAGTCATTAGCTAATAATACTCAAGATGAGTGGAACCAAAACGAGTGGGAGCATGATGACTGGGCGGATGACTGGCAGGCTACAGAGCCATCTACCACACAATTTCTTGCATTAGGTTATGGGAAAAGAATCAATACCGACTCAACCAGAACAGAACAAGACACATTGAATGAGATAAGAGCAGGCTTGGCGTGGCAACATATTAATACTGCGCTGTTCAATGGTGTGACATTTAATGCAAAGGTCGAAGGGCTATATAATGGTATAGAAAAGCAATTCCAGCTTGATATTCGAGAGCTAAATGCATCATTAAAATTAACAAGTAGTATTGACTTATCTGTTGGTAGGCAAGTTCTAACTTGGGGAACAGGTGATTATGTATTTTTAAATGACTTGTTCAAAAAAGATTGGCAATCATTTTTTAATGGCAGGGATGATAAATATTTAAAGGCTGCTAACAACGCAATAAAAGCCTCTTTTTATTCCAGCTGGGGTAACATTAATGCGGTTTGGCTACCGCGTTATGAAAGCGATCAGGGTATTAATGGTGATTACTTTTCATATTATTCGCCATTTGCAGCTACCAACACAAACATGCATATATTTATTGAAGAACCTGATAAGCCAGAATGGGCGATAAGATATTATAAGAATATAAATCGAGTAGATTTTGCACTTTATGGATATTCAGGTTTTGCAAAATTGCCCACTTACCTTCAAGTTGTGCATAGCCTATCCGCCAAAAATGCTGAGCTAACAGGTTATGTTCATCCTCTCAATACTTATGGTGCTAGTGCGGTTCTTTCTTTAGGTAGCGGAATTATAAAAGCAGAGTTTGCTTACCATAACTATATGCGCGATACACTTGGTTTAGAAAAATCACATCTAAGTGATATGTCATTGCCTCATGATCAATTTCGTTGGTTAGTGGGTTATACCTTTGAGCCCGTTGCAAGCGTTAACTTAGGGTTTCAACTGTATCAAGAACATAACTATGCTACTTACTCTAATTCAGGTGAAGTACATGAGCCAGAATTCAATAGAACGTGGCTAACAACTATGTTGAACAAAGCGGCGCTGCAAGATCGTTTGAAGCTTTCATTAACTAATTTTTACTCGCTGTCTGATAAAGACCACTACACAAGGTTGTCTGGCGAGTACCGTGTTAGCGACAGTCTACAAATTACAATCGGCGCAAATATTTTTGGTGGGCAGGAAAAAAATACATTCTTTCATCAGTTTAAAAAGGGAAGTAATGTTTACGGTCGTATTCATGTTTATTTTTGATTGGTTTTAACCAATATTTTATTCATACACATTTTATTGCAAATTCATTGAGTTAAACACACCTTATAAGGCTGTGCTTTACGTAAAAATCTGTCACACTTTTATTAAGTTGTAATTAATTGGAGCAATAAAGTGTTCAATAGTAAAAAAATTAAAACGTTAAGTTTACCAAGTCTATTATTTGTTGGCACCATGGGCATGCTTCCCAATGTTGCTCTAGCGGATGGGTTATCAGATTTATACAGCGCACTAGAAAAGCTTAAAGGTACAGACTCAATTTCAGCGCAGCTAGAATACAAATATACAGAAACAGAAAGAGGCAAGCCTGATGTTATCACCAATGGTTACGTTCAACTCAATCTGCTTGATAATGAAAATGGCCTGAATATTACGCTTAGTAATGAAGTGTTAGATAGAGTAGACGAAGAGTCTATTTTAAGGGTTGAGCAAGAAGATGCTAAAACCCCAACTTTAAATGCGATAAATGATTTAAGAGCAATAAAGCTACGTAACATGTTGTCTTCAGCTAGTTTATTGCTACGTACAATAAAAAAATACGAATTCGTAAAGGAAGAAAATGTTGAGCTAAATAACGCTATTGTACGTAAGCTGAGTTTCACGATGCCTTTAGATGTTGTTATTAAAGACAAGAAAGTAAGAAGTCATGTGAACGACTTTGAAGGTAGTTACGAAGTATTTATCAACGAAAACGGTATCCCAATTGAAAGTCATTTTAATGTTCGCGGAGACGGAAGTGCTTTTATCTTTTTTAATGTGGACATTACTGAAAAGCAAGTAGCGAAGTATCAAGTGATAAAAGAAAGATTAGTTATTGTACAAAGCGAGAACGCTCAATCTTTAGACTCAACTTGGAGTGATATTGAAACAGTAAGCACTCAAATAATTACCCCATCAGAAACATTGCTTACTAAAACGGATACACCGTAATAAAGCCTAAATGCGATGGAACACCACTAACTCAAGATAGATGGTAATGTGTACTTTTGCTTGTGTAGATATAATTCAAGAAGATAACCTGAGCATTAGATCTGAATGATTATTTATATCTCTCTAATCTAATGTTTGTGTTTAAAGCATAAGGAATACAGTATTGTTTAATTGGCATCGCTTTATTGAAGATCGAAATCGTTTTTTTTGGATTCTGCATACATCAGGTTGGGCTGGGTTTGCATTAATCCATTACATTGGCTCAATTATGCACGATCTTCGTAGTGCATATATTTTCGTTATTTTATTAAATGCTTATGCTGGTTGGCTGTTAACTCTCCCATTACGATATTTATATCGTAAAATTTGGAATCACTCACCATGGAAGTTAATGTCTGTTACTTTACTTGCCTCATATAGCATGTCGATTGTGTGGACCATGGTTAAAAACCTCAATTATTGGGAAGTATACAAACATGGCTATCGCCCTGAAGAATGGATTTACTACTTTAAATACACCACGGGTTCTTTCTACATTATTCTTTGCTGGAGCGGCTTATACTTTGGCATAAAGTATTATCAAATGTTACAGCGTGAAAAAGAAAAAGCATTGAAAGCAACAACGATGGCGCATGAAGCACAGCTAAAAATGCTGCGCTATCAACTCAATCCTCATTTTTTATTTAATACGCTGAATGCAATATCCACATTGGTACTAGTAAAAGATAATGATACAGCGAATAAGATGGTGACTCGGTTAAGTGAATTTTTAAGATATTCACTGCATAAAGATCCCATTAAAAAAGTCCCATTAAAGCAAGAGATACAAGCATTAAAATTATACTTGGAAATTGAAAAAGTTCGTTTTGAAGATCGGCTAACATTTACTGTAGAGGTAGATAAAGAAGCGGAAAGAGCATTGGTTCCAAGCATGATTTTACAGCCACTTATCGAAAATTCGATTAAATACGCAATTGCGGTTACAGAACAGGGAGGTGAAATAAAAGTGAAAGCCTCAACGTTTGGTAAAGATGTATTAATTGAAGTGAGTGATAACGGCCCTGGAACAAAAATTGAGAATGGCAAACTTGCTAAAGAAGGTGGTGTAGGGCTGGAAAATATTGTTGAGCGCTTACATGCGCTATATGAGTCAAATTTTTCATTTAACCTGTCGCATAATTTACCGCAAGGTTTAGTAATAAATATTCGAATTCCACTTGAACAATAGGCCGTAGTGAATGACAAACGACAAAAAAATTAGAACAATTATCGTTGATGATGAGCCGCTGGCGAGAAAAGGCCTAGCAATACGTTTAGGCGATTACGCTGAAATTGAGATCGTTGCGCAATGTGCTAATGGCGAAGAGGCAGTAAAGCAAATTAAAGCGCTTGGTCCAGAATTAGTATTGCTCGATATTCAAATGCCACTTTTGAACGGTTTTCAGGTCATTCAAGCACTTGAGAAAGATAATATCCCACTCCCTGCTGTCGTGTTTGTTACTGCATTTGATCAGTATGCAATTCAAGCGTTTGAAATTCATGCGTTAGACTACTTATTAAAGCCTGTTGATGATTGCAGGCTTGCTGCAACAATTGAAAAGGTTAAATCTTATCGCGCAACGCAAAAAGATCAGCAAGATAAACTTAAGCTTGCAGCATTGGTTGCCAAATATGTAGGTGATGACTGTGAAGAAGTATTACGAAGTTTAGCGGCAGGAGAAGAAATTGGTAAAGGTAAGTACGCTACCAATTTAGTAATAAAAGAAGCGGGCGAAATTAGCCGAATAAAAGTAGATGAAATAGACTGGATTGATGCCGCAGGGGATTATATGTGTGTGCATGTAAACGACGGGCAAACACATATACTTCGTAAAACGATGAAAGAACTTGAAGCTGAATTGAACCCTAACACCTTTATTCGTGTACACCGTTCGGCTATTGTTAACGCGGGCTGTATAGTAAAGCTTTCTAGCCATATTAGTGGTGAATACTACGTCATTCTGAAAAATGGACAGTCATTAAAAGTAAGTAGGAGCTATAAAGACAAGGTAAAAAACTTTATAAGTCGTTAATCAGCGTAGAATAAGACTAAAAGGTCATCTAGGGCTATAAATATTTAAAAAAAGCAGTAGTATGTGTTCAAACCGACTATTATATAGCTATAAGTCAACATTGTTATATTAATTGTAACTCACTGTTTTTATATAAAGTATTTATGAACTCAATACCCGATAATAAAAAATTACAAATCATCTACCGTGTTGAGCCTGGCTGCTTGGGGCCTGAGGGCATGAAACATGTGGAAGGATTTTGCCAATATGCTGAAACTGAATTCAGTTCAATTAACAGTGACATCATAAATTGGAAAATTGTTCCGCGTTTCGATAAGGCTTTGCCTGAACTCCAATATTCTATTTTAGGAAAAACCCTTAGCGAGCAAAAAACGACGGCGTATTTGTCGCTATTTGACAAAGAGTTAGCACCGTTAGAAGACTTAGCTCATGAGGAGCTTGCATTAATGATTGAAAAATATTTCGATCGATAGCTTTCATAGACCAAAGTGAGTAATAGACGGAGATATTCTTTACTCGGTTTATAAGGAATTAATCTGTATAATCGCGCCTCTACAGAAAGAAGGCGCACTATGAAACACATTTCTTACTTGTTTACTCTCATTATCATGGTTATTTTTAGCCCGTTAGCCATAGATATCTTTTTACCAGCTTTGCCAATTATTGCCGAAGAAATGAATGCGTCCTTACTGGATATGCAGTGGCTGGTAACCAGTTTTATTTTAAGTATGGGGCTAGGGCAGTTAATAAGTGGCCCTTTAGCAGATCGTCACGGTCGTAAGCCGGTCGCTATCGTTGGTATTTTGGTTTACGTTATCGCCTCATATTTATGCGCAATTGCTATTAACACTGAAATGCTATTGTTAAGTCGTTTACTTCATGGCTTTGGTGCTTGCGCAATTGTTGTTGCCGCCTTTGCATGTGTAAGAGACAAGTTTAATGCAGAACAAAGTGGGGCGATGTATAGCTATTTAAATAGCGCAATTTGTTGTATTCCTGCATTAGCACCTATTCTAGGAAGTTGGTTAACGCAAGAGTTCGGCTGGCGATCAAATTTTTATTTTATGGTCGGTTATGCGTTAATTGCAGGCATAGTCATTAGTATTACATTAAAAGAAACGCGACCAAGTCATACTATTATTCCTAAAAAAATCATCAGCCTGCGTGCTTACATGCCAATCATTAAACACCCTGTTTTTATGTTCAATGCGAGTGTAGTAATGATCTCGATGGCAATCATTATCGCTTATGTTAGTAGCTCACCAGCATGGTTAATGGTTAATTTAGGGCTAACGCAATCAGACTTCGTATTTTGGTTTAGTTTAAATGCAGTATTTAATATTGTTGCTTGTATGCTCGCGCCTAAATTAATAGAGCGATTTGGCGCAAGAAAGACTATTGGAGCAGGTATGTTATCAATGATTATTGGTGGTGCCGCGCTACTCGTTTTTTCTGGGAGCCACACTGCAATAGGCTTTATGGGACCAATCATTATGAGCTCGCTTGGCTTCGCATTAATTATGGGGGCGTGTGCGGGGCAGGCGCTAGCACCTTTCGGAGACAAAGCGGGCACAGCATCTGCGCTATTAGGTTTTTTCCAAATGAGTGGCGCTGCTGTACTAGTTGGAATAGTTCAGGTTCTTCCACTTAACGAAGCTGAACAAGTAGCACTATTAATGTTAGCGCTACTGCCACTGTTTATTTTATGGAAGTTGCCTGCGGTTAAACAGCGTATTACAATTCCAACCTAAGTAGTTAATTATTAATAATATATAGGCTCTATGATGGATTATTTAGCGGTAAATAAACAAACGTGGGATGAGCGTACAAAAATTCACGTTACTTCAGACTTTTATGACGTGGAAGGATTTATTTCAGGTAAAAGCTCGCTGAACGAGATTGAACTAACACTTATCGGTGACGTAAATGCTAAGTCTTTACTTCATTTACAGTGTCACTTCGGTTTAGATACCTTGTCATGGGCTCGTTTAGGAGCTAAGACAACGGGTGTAGACTTATCATCTGAAGCAATTGATAAAGCCACCAGCTTGGCATCAGACTTAAAGTTAGATGCCAACTTTGTATGTTCTGATGTTTTTCAATTCAATATGTCAGGTGACGCTAAGTACGACATTGTTTATACATCTTATGGGGTGTTATGCTGGTTACCAGATTTAACACGATGGGCTGAAACAATAAGTCGTTCACTTAAACAAGGTGGCAAATTTTATTTAGTGGAATTTCATCCAGTAATGGATTTGTTATCTGGTTACTCGTACTTTTCAAAAGACACGCCAGATATTGAAGAAGAGGCAACTTACACTGAAAATAGTGGTGACGAAGCGTTACCCATTGTTACATGGACACATACCATAAGCGAAGTTGTTAATGCATTGGTAAACGCGGGCATAGATATTGAGGCTGTTGATGAATACCCGTACAGTCCCTATGAATGTTATGAGGGGCTAGTGCAAGCTGAAAATGACATGTTTAAATTTATGCATAAAGGGCAGCTTGTACCGCTGACTTATTCTATTAAAGGCGTAAAGCGGTAAAAATCACACAGTAACATTTGCAATAGCCAATATTGCAAATGTTACTGTGTGATAGTAATCGAGTTTAATTCAGCAGACTTGAAAGGTCTGAATTTGCAGCGATAACTTCCTTACTTCCATTTCTAAAAAGATAAGCCTCTTTCGTACCAAGTAATTGTAATTTATCATTTTTTCTTAGTAACGCGGAACCTTCTTGGATCCCAATGATAGGAGTTTGATTTACCTGCATAAACTCTTCAAGGCGCATTTCGCGTGTTTCGCCGTTATGTCCGGGGGCTTGATAATCTGTGTAATGCGGATTAATTTGAAACGGCATCAACTGTAATGCATCGAACGACTTTGGCTCAATTATTGGCATATCGTTGGTCGTTTTGATACTTAATCCGGCAATGTTTGAGCCTGCACTCCAACCTATATATTTACAGCCGTTTTGCACTGCCTCTTGAAACGGATTGATTAGACCTTCTTGATAAAGTTCATGTAATAAATGAAATGTATTACCGCCACCTACTAATACAGCTTTAGCGTTTTTAATCGCATTTTTTTTATCTGTAAGAGTATGAATACTCGTTAACTTAATATTTAGTGGAGAAAGGGCATCGGCTACTTTTTTCGCGTAATCATCATAGCTAATAGTAACGCCTGCATAAGGAATAAATAAAATATCAGTAATGTCTTCAATACATTGTGAAATCATTGGCAGTGCATGCGTTAAATAACCAGTGTCACCTTCTCTTGATGCGCTTATTAATAAAGCATTAATCATTTTTATGTCCTAATCTATCTTTAACATCATCTACACAGTGTTTTTGTTCGTATAGATAGTAAATAATTTTTACAATTTACACGAAATCGCGCTATTGATATATAGCGACAAAGCCATATAACGTTATTAGATTAATTACTTGAGGTATACATAAACAATGAAACGCATCGTTTTATTTTTAGCTACAAACTTAGCAGTGATCGTTGTACTGAGTATCGTTATGTCATTGCTAGGCGTGAATACACAAACGACGGGTGGATTACTTGTGTTCGCTGCGATTTTTGGATTTGGCGGCGCATTTATTTCACTTATGATATCCAAATGGATGGCGAAAAAGTCGGTTGGCGCCATTGTAATCAATCAACCGTCGAGTGCTGACGAACAATGGTTAGTTGGTACCGTTGCACGACAAGCAAATGCTGCGGGCATAAAAATGCCAGAAGTTGCCGTATATCGTTCAGAAGATATGAACGCATTTGCGACAGGGCCAAGTAAAAATAACTCATTAGTTGCTGTTAGTACTGGTTTGTTAAACTCAATGAGTAAGGATGAAGTTGAAGCAGTATTAGCGCACGAGGTTTCGCATGTTGCAAATGGTGACATGGTAACGTTAACCCTCATCCAAGGTGTTGTGAATACATTCGTTATCTTTTTGGCTAGGCTTGTAGCAGGGGTAATCAATAACTTCGTCAGTTCAAATGATGAAGGTGAAGGGTTAGGTACTTTCGCTTACATGGGAGTCGTGATTGTACTTGAAATTATTTTTGGTATTTTAGCTAGTATCATCGTTATGTGGTTCTCTAGAAAGCGTGAATATGCTGCTGATGCAGGTGCAGCTCGTTTAGTTGGAGCTAACAAGATGGTTGCAGCATTAGAACGCCTTAAATATGGCAAAGAAAGCCAACTTGAAGGTAGTATGATGGCCTTTGGTATTGCCCCTAAAAAAGCATTCAGTGAGCTATTTTTATCACACCCACCGCTTGATAAGCGTATAGCTGCACTAAGATCGCATTAAACTCTCTCTTGTTTTAGGTGTTGGCCACAGGTCAACACCTTTTAGCGAAAAATCACTTCTTCATTTCAGTCTTTTTTTGTTGCCGCTTTAATACCTGAATTAGCCTTTTAACGCGACGTTGTGTACTAGCAGTTAAACGTACGTTTTTGTATAGAATGGAATTTATTATCCCTTTTAGCTCTAAGACTTGAGGTTTAGTGCAGGGATGAGCCAGTTCAACCGCTGCTAATAATTGATTAGGAGTAATGTTTAATTGGCTAACTAATAAGTCGGGAAATATTTTGCGAATATCTTCAATCCAAAGTTGCACAGGGCTTTGTTGACGGTTTGCAAAGAAAAAGCGAGAAAAAATAAAGCCAACAATAAGAACAACCGTTAATCCAATACCTACAAATATTGCACGTGCGATACTGCCTTTGTTATTGAATAACATTTCTAATAAATTATTCTGTGATTTAGCGTCAAAGCTTAAAATCCAACGAGACCAATAAAAGTCGACATTATTCATTGATATACGCAACCAATTTATGAAAGCGTATTGTCGATAATTAATAAGAGAAAATGAGTTACTAGCAATACTTGAAGATTCAGACGGCAATGCGTTTTGTAAGCTATTCAATATTCGCTCGGGCGCAACCATAGATGTTGGATCATAGCGTGTCCAACCTTTGCCGCGTATCCATATTTCTGCCCATGCATGTGCGTCAAACTGATAAACACTATAGTAATTTTGTGTTTGATTATATTCACCACCTAAATATCCAGTGACTAATCGTGACGGAATACCCGCCAATCTCATCATAAAAGTAAAGGCACTGGCGTAATGAGCACAGAAACCTGCCTTGGTTTCGAACATAAAGCCATCAATTTGATTGTTACCATAGGATACTAAAAGCGGTGGCTTTAGTGTGTACGCAAATGGCTTTTGCGAAAATAAATTCATTACGTGTTGTGCAAACTGTTCAGTATCTGGAGACTGTAGTCTTAATTCTTTAGTAAGCTCTCTTGTTTTAGGGTTAATAAATTTGGGCAAGGTTAGGTTTGCATGAACCTCTTCTGGTGTTAGCGAAAACTTATCAGGATGCTCATCAAATTGTTTAACATAGTACTGTATTTTTTGGGTAACTAATTCTTTATGCTCAACAGTACGTGAAGGCAAAGACAATATACTTGAATGCCTTGTGTACCCGCCATCGATTACCGGTAAAAATTTAGTAAAACTAGGCTCATAAGTGATTACATAATCTGCGTCTTCATTTGCAAAAGCAGGCATATTAATTAAAGATTGATTAGTTCTGAATGGCGCGATAGACCATCGTTTACCGTCATACCGTTCATGTATCATGGTGCGCCAATACAGATCTTGCGGTAAAGGAGATTGTTTAAGAAATTGTGCACGAAAAGCAAGTTTGCCTGAGCGTGTTAGTTCCGCAATACTGCCCATTTCTACTGTATCAGAAAGGCCTGTACTGGCATGTTGTTGATTCGGTAATTTCCATAGAGGAGCTAAGCGCGGGAAGCCTACAAATAGCAGGGCAGCAATAGGAAGGCCTAGTAACACTAGCTTCATAATTAGGGAGCTAGCTTCTTTAATGGTTAGCGCACGGCTGTTAATGCTTGCTAGCAAGATAAAATTACAAAACAACAGGGTAGCAATAACAATAAAATAGCCTATAGACTGATTAAATAAAAAACCAGTCGCAAGCAAAAACACATTTAATACTAAAACGATATTATGATCTTTACGCTGAGTAGCGCCTACAAACTTAAGCGTAGTAGCAACAAACAAAAGATTAACCATACTTGCCAGCATGCCTTTCTCGATGGCCTCAACAGCAATGAGAGCGGTTACGCTAAGGGCAAGTACGTTTTGTAGCCACTTTTGTAAAGGGTGATATAGTTGGTTTTCTTTATTACTGTTAATAGCCTTTGCTAACCAAGCTTGGCTTTGCCAAGTTAGCAGCAATAATACAACTGCAATTACCCACAGATATAAAGATGAAAATAGTGATAGCGTTATCAGAGCGAGCAGGGTAGCTATTTGAATGGGTAAGTGCTTAAAAATATGATGAATGTTGGCAGAACTATAGTCGCTAGTGCTGTTAGTTAGAAGCGGATTGCCTTTATTTGTTAGCATAATGCCAATGCCTCTAAACAATTCTGAGTGTGTTGTTGCCCTTTGTTCTGCTCAATTATTTGTTTCGGTAATTTGAGGCCAAACTCTACGTTTCCTTGCTGGGTAACCAAGTAACACAGTTGGCTTAGCCGTGCTTCTTTATCACCACTCATGGCGTTGTAATCTAACCAATGCTTTACACTAACCTGTTGTTCGAAAGTTTTAGAAACCCAACGATCATTGTATTTTGCTACATGTTTCCAACTTATGATATTGGGTGAATCTCCCTTTTGGTAATCGCGGATGCTCTCAAAATCTGTTTTTCCATGGAGAGAATGTTTGCTTTCATTCGTTGGCAAAGATGACCGCGTATTTAACGCTTCAACAGCATTTTTCGGACTAGGATAAATGATTAAATGAATGTCTAAGTCAACGTAGCTCCAGCAGGTAAATAAGTTGCACGGGAAGTTTGAGTAAACTTTAATTCTGGGTTGTTTATGTTTTCCTCGTGGCAAATGAGCAGTTGGAATTTGAACAACACAAGGATCCGTTAATTTATCTAGTGATACACTCGGTTGATTTTCAATTTTAAAGTGCAAACTGAATGCATTTTTTGACGTTTGTTGATTATCTTGCCCAAGTTTAATATGAATAAAACTGTTTGAGCCTGCATAAAATCGTTCTTGTTTGTGTTGTGAAAGTACGAGATCTTTTAAATTAAAGTAGGCGAATATCATTGCACTGATAAATAGCGATACCGAAATATAGCAAATTAATAAGATGAGGTTATTTTGATAATTTGTACCTGTTAAGAAAAGAATAAAGCATAGCACTAAAAAGCCTATTCCCATTTTACTAGGTAAAATAAAGATAGATCGGTTACTTAATTGAACACTTTTGGCTGTTGGAATGCGTTTACTAAGCCATTTATCACGATAATATTTATATGTTTTTGTATTTATCATTACTACAACGCCTTAACGTTTTTTAATAAACGTTATACACGAACAGGCACTGACTCGATCAGATACTTGCTATAGTTCGAATGTTGAGTAAATAGCTCAGTTTCAGCGCGCATTCTATGCTCACACACTGGGCCAAGCACTGTTTGAACATCGTCGTGCGTTACGTAATCTCTTCCATCTATTACCGCCCATGCTTTAGCACTGATAACTAAACTTTTACTTGCACGAGGAGATAAAGGGTTAGGTATTTCTGCTGAAGTACGCGATAACGTTACTAAATCAAGAATATAGTTAAGTACCACGTCACTTACCATAACCTCTTCAACTTGAGATTGTATTGCAGACAATTGTTCAGGTGATAGCACGGTTTCAATAATGCTTAACGGATTAATTGCACCTTTTAACATTGCAAGTTCAGCAGTGCGAGCAGGGTAATCAAGAGAGATGGTCATTAAAAACCTATCTAGCTGCGACTCTGGTAAAGGAAAAGTGCCTGATTGATGCAAGGGGTTTTGCGTAGCTATAACAAAAAATGGCGATGGTAATTGATGGGTTTGTCCATCAATAGAAACTTGCTTCTCTTCCATTGCTTCTAATAACGCGCTTTGCGTTTTAGGGCTCGCGCGGTTGATTTCATCACATAATAAAACTTGATTAAATACAGGGCCTTGGTGAAAGTCGAAGCTTTGTGTTTTTTGATTAAATGTAGATACTCCTATAATATCTGCGGGCAATAAGTCACTAGTAAACTGTGCGCGCTGGTAACTTAATCCAAGGCTATCTGCTAAGGCATGAGACAATGTGGTTTTACCCATTCCTGGTAAATCTTCAATAAGTAGGTGACCTTTCGCTAATAAACAAGCCAGTGCGAGCTTAACTTGATGTTCTTTACCTAATACGACTTTATTGATTTGCGTAATAACATTTCCAAGTAATGTATGCATGTATATACCTAGCTGAGACAGTTGAAAAAAACGCTATCATAACATAAGTAAATATAACAATTACTTATGAGTGGACATAGATTCTAACCGTTCAATTACATTCAATATTTTTTGTTCAGAAAGCGGTTTCACCAGAAAGCCTTTCGCACCCAGTTCCCATGCCTCTTTTACATTTTCTACAGAGTTATGGGCAGAGCACATAATCACATTTACCGAATACTGTTTTTTAGCAGCTTCAGCGTGAATGGTTTGTAATAGCGTGATGCCATTACTGTCTGGCAATTCTATATCTAAGAAAATCCAGTCGAATGGCTGGCTACAGAGTATTTGCATTGCTTCTTTAGCAGTTGAAGCGGTGTGTATATTAGTGTACCCGACAGAGCGCAATACGGTAGACAGAAATTCGGTAACGTCTGGTGTGTCTTCAATAATTAACAAGGGAGCTTCATGTTGATTAAACACGGTAAAGCCTTAATTTGATAGACAAGAATAACGTTGTAAGGAAGTAAGAGAGTGAAAGATTACACATGTGGGTGTAATTCATCTGCTTTAGCCTCACATTGTAAAAAAAACTCATAATTATTTGCACGAGCCGACTCAACTTTTTTCTGAGCTGGTTGAAAGCCGCAACGTGCTGAGCATATTAACCACGCTAAGCCAGTTTCTCTATTTTTTTCAACGCCTTCCCCCATAAAATAGGCTCGACCTAAGGCGCCCATGGCTTGAGCGTTACCTTGATTTGCAGCAGACTCGTATAAGGTAACAGCTTTCACAAATTCACTTGCTTCTCGTGCGGTCTTCGCTTGCAATAGAATTTCTTTAATTGATAGTGGTTCACTGGATATTTGGTGTAAACTGTTAGTATGAGTGTTGGATTCTGCTGTTGCATGTTCAACATGATTGTTATTGACAGGTATACTGGGCTCTGATTGTTCTAATGATACGCTGTGTATCTCACTAGATGTGTTGATGCCGTTTTCTAGTGAGGCATTTTCCGGTGAAATATCTTTAATCACACCAGCTAATTCAGCGTCATTTAATTTATCTTTAAGCGCTAAGATAATTGCATCGTAACGGGCATTTAGCTTATCGATAGTTTGGGATTGATTCATTATTTGATGCTGATAGAATTCGACCTGATTTTGCAGT
Organism: Flocculibacter collagenilyticus; assembly: GCF_016469335.1. Lineage (NCBI taxonomy): Bacteria > Pseudomonadati > Pseudomonadota > Gammaproteobacteria > Alteromonadales > Pseudoalteromonadaceae > Flocculibacter > Flocculibacter collagenilyticus. The sequence continues at coordinate 2,010,084 of NZ_CP059888.1, read as the reverse complement.
AACTCAATCTTAGAATGATGAGATTGAGATAAGGCTTCAACATTATTTTGATGACTAGCCTCTAATGCCTTAAGAGTTTTGTCGTGTGTGTAAGAAAAGCGCTCAGTTTGTTCTTGCTGATACTTTTCAAATCGACCAAACAACTTATTAAAGCTGGCGTCGTAGCTGTCCTTTAGTCCTTCGAACCACGAGAACAGGTGCATGGGTACTTTAGGTTTATCGGGTCTATGTTGTGCCATGGTCTTTTTTAATTTTTATGTCTATATTTTAGCAATCAACTCTACTATTAAAGATAACATGTAAATAGGTAAATGAAACTATGAACAAGCCGAAAGTTCTATTTGTATGCATGGGAAACATTTGTCGTTCTCCAACAGCGCATGCAGTGTTTAGAAAATTAACTCGTGAACACAAAATAGATGTAGAAGTTGACTCAGCAGGAACAGAGGGGTATCACAAGGGAGCGCGCCCAGATGGACGTTCTGTTCAAGTTGGAATTGCACGAGGCTATACATTTGAAAAAATCAAATCAAGACCCGTTGAAAAGCGAGATTTAGATTACTTTGATTATATCTTAGCGATGGATCAATTTAACATTAAAGAATTACACAAAATTGCTTCTGAAGAGCACAAAGATAAGATTAAGCTTTTTCTGAATTTTTCAAATGAGTATGAAGAATTAGAAGTGCCAGATCCTTATTATGGTGGTGAAAAAGGGTTTGAGCGTGTGCTCGATTTAATTGAATCTGCAAGCAAAGGATTACTTGAGGAGCTGCAAAAGCAAGTAACACATTAAGGTTGTTATAGAAAAGAGCGAATAAATATAGCTTTTTTAATGCTTATGGTATTAAAGTCGTTGCAATGCGTGTAAATAAATTTTAGTGTCGACTTCTTATGTCATTTAATTATAGGAAAGTTAACACGTGAAACACTGGAGTCCTTTAAGTTGGAGAGATTATCCGATATTGCAGCAACCAAAATATCAAGACGAATCGGCATTACACCAAGTTGAAGAACAATTAACATCTTTTCCTCCTCTAGTGTTTGCTGAAGAAACGAGAGATTTATTTAAGCTACTAGGGGATGTTGCCAACGGCAACGCCTTTTTGTTGCAAGGAGGCGATTGTGCAGAAAGTTTTAATGATTTTTCAGCGACCAATATTCGAGATACATTCAAAGTTTTAATGCAAATGGCGGTGGTGCTAACATTTGGTGGCAAACAGCCCATCGTTAAAGTTGCACGCATGGCGGGACAGTTTGCCAAACCTCGTTCGGCGGACTTTGAAACGATTAATGGTATTGCATTACCAAGCTACCGTGGCGACATTGTTAATGCAATTGATTTTACCGCAGAAGCTAGAGAACCGCAGCCAGAACGCCTATTAAAAGCTTATCATCATGCCGCTGCAACCCTTAACTTGCTACGTGCCTTTGCGCAAGGTGGTTTGGCAGATTTGCATCAAGTTAACCGCTGGAATATGAGCTTTGTAGCCGCCAACCCATTAAAAGATCGTTATCAAATGCTTGCTTCAAAAATTGAAGAAGCACTTAAATTTATGGAAGTGTGTGGCATCACTTCTGAAAACTCACCAATGATCAAAGAAACACAGCTATTTACCTCGCATGAAGCATTGCTATTAAATTATGAACAAGCCTTAACGCGACGTGACCATTTAACTGGTGACTGGTACGACTGTTCAGCGCATATGTTGTGGATAGGAGAGCGAACAAGACAACTTGATCATGCCCACATCGAGTTTTTCAGAGGTATTAAAAATCCAATTGGGGTGAAAGTAGGGCCGACAATGGAGCCAGATGAGTTGATAAAACTCATTGATGCGCTTAACCCTGAAAATGAAGCGGGTAGGCTTACATTAATAACCCGTATGGGAGCTGACTTACTGGAACAAAATTTGCCTAAATTAGTACGTAAAGTGCAGGCTGAAGGTCGTAAAGTCGTTTGGAGCAGCGATCCAATGCATGGCAACACTGTGAAAGCGAGTAGTGGCTATAAAACACGTAACTTTGAAAGTATTCTAAGAGAAATCCGCCAATTTTTTGCTGTTCATAAAGCAGAAGGTAGTCATGCGGGTGGTATTCATTTAGAGATGACAGGCCAACACGTTACTGAATGTACTGGTGGTGCTTATGGATTATCTGATGAAGATTTGAGTACGCGCTATCGCACACAGTGCGATCCGCGCTTAAATGCCGATCAAGTGCTTGAAATGGCCTTCTTATTAGCTGACTCTATGAAAGACGCAGTTAAGGTGTAAATAATAAGAATAGGCTTAGTAATCGCACGAAAGCTAAGCCTAATTTTCTATGATTCAACTTTGTAGGACTTTAACATGCCAACAAAATATTTAATGCGATTTCCAGATGTTACAAGCAGTAGTGAAATTCAGTCACTGGCTCACTCAATAAGCGATGCGACGGGAATTGATAATAATATCTTGCTTGGTTTATTAAAATCGAATAAACCTCTATCGTTTAAAAATAGCGATAAAGCGTTAGCAGTTAAAAGAACATTGAGTGCTCAAGGTATCGACAGTGTGTTATCTAAAAAAACAGTAACAGCGACTAGTCAAACTACAAAACCTAACGGCACATCTGGCAGTGCAGCGCTTAATGATATAAGTGTGCTAAAAGAAGTATTATCATCGCAAAATGATTTTATTACAGAGCGCATTGGTGAAATATACGAAGAGATTCAGGTACTAAACGATAAAGTTGAACATTTAATCAGTTTGCAAAAAGACGGGAGTGTTGCGCTAGATCCTGATGAGACAAATGATTTAGAAATGGTAGATGATTTTTCAGATTTCGATATTGAAATTGAAGAAGAGCCAGAAAGCCATTCTATATTTTCGAACTGGGTGAACTATGTGCTTATTATTGCAATTGTTGCGATAACAGCATTATTGATTATTTACTATGATGAGTTATCTCAATTATCACTCTAGGCTCACTTGGAATAACTAAGCTACACCTGTCACGCTGCGATCAAAAAACGTTTAGATTGAACAAAATCCGACCTCGAAAGGTCACACGCCCTAGTCATAATGTCAATTTATTGAAGTAGTATTAACCATGCTGAAAAGAAAAAAACTCAATCAACTGCTTTCGCTCCCGTTTGTATTACTCTCTTTTTTATTAATAAGTTGTAGTCAACCCAAGATATCTACCCAATCAGATAATTCTTTTATAAAGATACAAAATAATCTTGATGAAAGCGTTCCTAAACTAATGCAGCAGTATCATGTGCCGGGTGTGGCAATTGCAATAGTTGATGCACATGGCGTGAAGTTAGCTTTAAATTACGGATACACGGATAACACCAAGTTATCACCTGTAACAGAAGCGACCATATTTGAAGCTGCGTCACTAGGAAAGCCAATATTCGCTCATGCAGTATTACAAGAGCACTCTTCCCACCTTGATAAGCCGCTTGTAAGCTATCTAAATAACCCTATTGTAGCTGGAGAGTTAGGACAATCGATAACCATACGCCATTTACTTAGTCACACTTCGGGCTTGGCATATTCTGAACATGAACAAAAGCGATATGTCGCTTATGAACCAGGCTCTCAGTGGCAATACTCGGGTCTTGGTTATTCTGTAATGCAACAAGCCGTAGAGCAATTATCTGGCACACCTTTGGAAGATGCAGAAGATAAAGTGCTTAGTGTTAATCTTGGGATGGAAGATACCTCCTACTTACCACCGCGTAAACCATCTAACATGTTAGCTAAAGGGCACGATCGCAGGGGTAATATGTTGAAAACCACGCCATGGCGCAATGCAAATGCAGGTTCTTCTTTACATACTAATACTAAAGATTATGGACGTTTTCTAAGTCGGATGCTTGCTAATTTTCAGTCAGAAAATATAACCAAAGTATTTGAAGTTATGACCGTACCTCATATTGAAGTGGATACAAATATCGATTTGCATTGGGGGCTAGGGTGGGCTGTGGCATATAATGATAGCAAGCATCTGTTTTTACATTGGGGTTCAAATCCTGGATATAAATCGCTAGCTATAGGTTCGGCAAAGCAAGATCTCGCCATGGTTGTATTAACAAATAGTGATAACGGCTTGGAACTCGCAGGAAAGTTAGTTCCCATCGTATTTGAAAAAACTTACCCATTTCTTCAATTTTATATGCTTCACCCAGATGACTAATGGTTATTTATCATTGCTAAGATGAACAACCTTCAAAGACATACGCGAAACTGATGTCGGCAGCGCTTTGAATAATAACGATGCCGATATCTTTCATTTACTTACTGGGTTGAACGTATACCGTCGCTTTCAATGGTAATACGCTCTTCTTTATATAAGCGTCCTATCGCTTGCTTAAAGTTCTTTTTGCTCATTCTAAAAATCTTATTAATCAATTCAGGTGAGCTTTTATCATTTAATGCCATAAAACCGCCTTCTTTTGTTAAGCGGTCAAAAATTTGCTCAGCAAGCGGATCTATTCGTGCGTATCCTGGTTTTGTTAAACATAAATCAATTTTATTATCATCACGTTGTTGTTTAATAAAGCCTTTCATTTTTTGGCTTGGAAAAATAGGACTAAAAATTTCGTTGTTAAACAAAGTGCCTAAATGTTTACCATTGATTGCAGCGTTATATCCAAAGTCTGACTTATCAAGTATCAATAGCTCAACTTCTTGCCCAGTTTTATAATTTGCATCTACGTTTGATAAATGCCTTCTGACTCTAGATGTAGCAACAATTCTGCCACTTGCTTTATCTAAATAAAGATAGACAAGGTAGGTATGGTCGGGTTGCATTTTTGGACGTTGTTCAGCGAATGGTACTAATAAGTCTTTCGGTAAACCCCAGTCTAAAAACGCACCTACGTTGGTAACAGCTTTAACGTTTAACATTGCAATTTCACCAACTTGTGCAATTGGCTTTTCAAGTGTTGCTACAGGTTGGTCGCTATTATCTAGATAGATAAATACATCGATATGCATATCGACTGCTAAATTATCAATCGCGTTCTGGTCTGGAAGCTCTGAAAACTCGATGGGTAAATAACCGAAATTTTCACCATCAACAAAAAAGTGATCATCCTTTATGTCTATGATCACCAGTGAATTTGTTTTTCCTAAGTTGGCCATTTATTTACCTAAAATATCATTATATATGTAAAGCGTTTTGTGCTTTTCAATATGTGTTTAAAGTTTGTGTGTAAAGGTTATTGTTTCTTTTTCCGCATTGGCGTAAAGCCTTCATCTTGCGCAAAGTCAGGCAAAACAACCTTCTTAGGCTTTCTTGGCACCTTTGTTTTGTTTTGCTGATGAGACTTTTTATCAGCTACCTTTTTCTTGCTAGCCTCTTTGGCTTTGGTTGGCTTGTTTGGTTGACGCTTGCTAGGTTTTGGTCCTGCAAACGTTGCAGCTAATCCTTCTACAGTTGAGAATGAATCGCTGATATTTAAATAGCTTTTAACACGTGTATAACTTTGCCAATCTTTAGGGCCAACGAATGAGATAGCAAAACCACTGAAGCCTGCACGACCTGTTCGGCCTATTCGATGAACATACTCTTCTGCGTGTTTTGGCATATCAAAGTTAATTACATGGCTTACATTTAATAAATCTAATCCACGAGACGCAACATCGGTGGTAATTAATACTTCAAATTGCCCACGGCTAAAGTTGTCCATCATTTCAAGCCGCTTACTTTGCGGAAGATCACCACTTAAGCCTTCAGCTTTTATATTCTCTTTTTGTAATGTTACAGCTAGACGGTCAGTGTCTTTTCTTGTTGCTGTAAACACAATAATTTGCTTTGTATCATCTTGATTGACGAAATATTTTAGTAACGACTCTTTGTGCTCAACATGATCAGCTAAATAGAAAGATTGAGAAATATCAGAATGTTGTTCTGTTTCAGAGCCAACAGTTATGCGTTGTGGCGAATTTAAGATACTTTTAGAAAGCAGGTTTATATCTGCATGCTCAAGGGTGGCAGAAAACATTAATGTTTGACGCTGGCGGTGATCAGCTGCGCCATTGATGGCGTTTAATGCATCAGTAAATCCAAGGTCTAGCATTCGGTCTGCTTCATCAAGAATTAATAGCTCTAAACCATTCAGATAAAATGAACGTTTTTCTAAATGATCTGCCAGTCTTCCCGGTGTAGCAACAATAACTTGTGGATCTTTACGTAATGCTTTTACTTGGTCGTTGTAATTATCACCACCCAATACTTTTGCCGTTTTTATCATGGTACCAGCAACTAGCATTTTTAATTGAGCGTATACCTGATTAGCCAGTTCTCGAGTGGGTGTTAACACAAGCACTCTTGGATCTCGTTTGCTTAATGCTTTTTTGGTCAAGACACGTTGAATTGCAGGTAGTAAAAACGCAAGCGTTTTGCCTGAACCTGTTTTTGAAGACGCCATTACGTCACGGCCTGCATTCGCATGTGGAATTGCTTGTAACTGTATTGGAGTAGGTGCTTCAAAACCTTGGTGTTGTAATGCGGTTTGAAGCTGCTTGTGTAGTGTGAGTTGTTCGAACGACAAAAAAGAAATGCCTCTGTAAAAATACTTAGGCATATTATACGTGGATAATGAGAATGATGTGATGTTATTTTTAAATTAAATAGCTAAGATTTGTTTATAATCACTAGAATATCAGCCAAAAATAGATTTAAGCTAACACAATTAAAATTTATAACTAATTCCCACCCATAATTGGCGTAATTTTTTTGCTCCATCAGCATATTTAATTGCTTTTTTATTAAATGAGCTGCGACCACTGATGATTAAATTAAAGTCTTTGTTTATTTTGTAATAAATATTCCCACCAATTAACCATAAACCTTTATATGTCTTTTCATTTTCTTCTACGGTTGAATAATTATCGAAAATTGGTGGTTCGGTAGAGGCTGAAATGTAGCTGCCACTCATACTAAACGCCCAATCATCTAGCCCACCATATAATGATATTTTAGAGCGAGTGATTTGATTGTCGTTAATATTTACCTGATTCGTTGAAACAGTGAATGGCAAATTACTCACATCGGTTAAAAAGTAATTATGCGCTTTGCTGTTATTGTGTATTGGCTCAGAAGCTGGCTCCAGTTCAAGATGATAAATATCGAACAATGTTGCATCTGGCTGTAACAGAGAGTTACTTGCTAAATGGAAGCTGTCATGTTGAATACCTTCAAGCTCGTGCACCCTGTTTATATCTATGGCTGGAGGGGTGATATGCTGAGTGTAATTATTAAACGCTAATTTAACACTTGAAGCACTGGCATCAAGATAGTTTGAGCCGCCTGCTTTTGCTTTACCAAAACAGGGTAGGGCAAAAAGCAAAGACGCTGCAATAGCTGGGGTCTTAGACTTTCGTAATGTCTTCAGTAAATACTTCATTTAGTTACCTCTCACTTGTTCCTAAACGATTCATAGCGTTAAAACTGCCCAAAGGTGCTTCTAGCATATATTCTTTGCTATCTATTTTAGACTATGCAGGCAGTTGAAGTTGTTATCATCATTCGTTTAGCTTGACGGAGTTAAAACGACTCGCTCCTAAGTGGTGAATATAAATTAGCCTTTATTGACTATTTATGCACCATGTTTTTTATATTAATTTCTTCTTAATACTTTATAAGTCTTGTTGTATAAAATATAAGCAACATTAACTATCTGATTTAATTTTCAAATTTATTCATCCATAAACAGAAAGATAATGTGAAGGGCTGCTTGAAATGAGTCGAGCACTTAGTCTTTACAAAACATGTTAAAAATCTAGATGCTTATTCGAGCATCATCGGATTAAAGTTTTGTTATATATGTTTTCAAAAATTAACCAAATTAAAAATTAGTACATTTCACGATAAATATTCATAACTTTATATTTTTATTCTATTAATTTTTTTACAGAGTAAGTAATAGCTATATTTTTGTAGAAATATTGTTAATTTGTATTTGACATGATTTTCAAAATGCATATCATGCTCTAAAAAAGTTAACAGCATGTTCTATGATGCTGCTGTTTTGCATTTATTTCGTAATGAAAGGGAAGCTGTAATAAGAAATGGAAATAGCACTTATGTCAGAAAGTGAAGAATCAAGCAGTACCTCATTCACTGAATGTGAGTCTTCAACAAATAACGAAAAGAATTATAAAAGACAATTAATCAACTCTCTGTGGACGCAAACCCGTTTAGTTGCATCAGTACTTGATCAAGTAGGTATTCCTTACCACAGAGTATTACATGCAACTTCACTTGATATGTTTTTACGTTTAATTAATACAGATATTGCTGTGTGTTACAACTCTAGCGACCTATCAAGTGAGCATGTTGAACAGCTTAACCAAGATCTTCTTCGTATTTATTCGTCAATAATTTCATCAATGGACAAAATCGTCACTCATTCTGTAGAAGAAGAAAAAAAGTTAAAAAATGAAGCGTCATTAAAAGAGCGCTTATTGTTTTCAACACCAAGTTTACATACCTCTGCTCAGCTGCGATTTAATCGAGTTATTGGGCCTGTATTAGAACAAAAATTACTGAATAAAGTAGATACATAACCACCCCACAAATATGGAAGTAACTAAAATGAAATTTTTGAAGATAATCTCAATCGCAATGTTTGCAATATTGATGACTGCGTGTACCTCAACACAGGTTAAATTAGAGGTGGCTGCAACGGATAACTTGAATATGAACCGTTTTGATGAAGCCCTTCCAGTGGTGCTTCGTGTATATCAACTATCCGATATACAAAGTTTTAAAACGGCAACTTTTGAAGAGCTTTGGAAATCAGACAAGTCAGTACTCGCAAATAGCTTAATTACTGTTGAAGAAAGAACAGTCAATCCATCTGAAAAATTAACGATTAAATTTGAGCAAGCTGAAACAGCAAAGTACGTAGGGGTATTTGCGTTATTCAGAGACCGTTCTGATGACAATTGGCGAGTATTCCATGATTTGAACTCTGGCACGTTAAAGCTATCTACTTCACTTGAAGTGTTATTAACAAGCAACTCTGTAAAGCTGCCAAATGTTAAAGAAGTCGATTAGCCATGAGTTTTATAGAGTCAAGAAAACCAGTATGGGCCGAAGGGGTGTTGCTAGGACAGCAACATTTTCAGGTTTATGACAGTTATAACGAACAGCAGCATGCAAAGCGGCAATCGTACTTTCAGTCATTTGCTTATGGCTTTGAATCAATTAGTTTAGATATGCCTGCCTTGTCGCGAGGCATTGTTAACGTATTAAATACCGCGTTTGTACTAAAAAACGGTAGGTTAATTGAATATTCACGTCAACAAACTAATGAACTAAAACTTGAAATTCCTAGTGATAGAACTTCCGTTACGATTTTTATCGGTATTGCTTCTAATAACTCGGTTGGGGAAATAGAGGGATACGGAAATAACGGACAACTTACAGCTTATAAAGCAGAGTACATTGAGGTTGCTGACCTGCACGACCCTTCGCGCAGTAGAGAAGTGTTAGTATCAAACCCCAATTTAGTATTACTAACAGATCAAGATCAAAAGTCGTACTTTGACACATTGCCATTAGTACGATTAATTCGAGGCGATGACGGCGATTTTGTTATCGACGACGCTTTTATTCCTCCTTTATTAAATATTAATAGCTCTAAATATTTGCAGCAGCTACTCAATCGAACATGCAATTTGGTTAACGCTAAAGCTAATGTGCTGTTAAACAGAAGGCAGAGCTTTGGCTCAGTCACAGACTTTGGTCCAAACGAATTAAATAGCTTTTTACTACTAAGTAGCTTGTTACCGGGAGCTAAACAGCTCGAGCACATAAAGTCTCTTGCTTTAGTACATCCAGAGCGTTTGTACTGTGAATTGCTGAACTTATTAAGCCGAATTTCTATATTTGAGCACAGTGAGCTTATGTCGAATATTCCGCAGTATCAGCATGATAACTTGTCGGATGTATTTGCTAGCTTTGATCTGATTTTCAATCAAATGCTTGAAGGTGTTGTGCCTAAACGTATGTCTGGCCTTAAGTTAGAGCGTCTTTCAGACTCGATATACCAGGTACAAACCATTGATTCGAGCATGTTTGAAAGAAATGATTTCTATCTTGCGGTATTTATTGAGTCGTCAGACAGTAAATGGATAGAAACCTTTCCAGAGCAAGTAAAAATTGGCTCAGCCGAGAATCTTGAGTTGATAGTGTCATCAGCTCTGAACGGGGTTCAACTGACGCACTGTCAAAGACCGCCAAATAAACTAGCTGTAAAAAGTGGATATGAGTACTTCAGAATAGAGTCGTATGGCGACTTTTGGCATCAAATAGTGGAAGAGCAGAGCATGGGCGTGTTTATTCCATTTAGTATGCAGAGTGCAAGTATTGAGCTAGTCACCGTAGATAAGCATTAGTCCTTAAATTTAAATTAAATACTGAACGTCAAAAGGGCATTCATGGATTCTTCAGATAAAAAACAAGATTTATTAGCGTGTATAGGACCAGTACTACACGCTTTATTGCCGCTCAAACTAAACCATGCAGTAGAACAGTTGGATATGGGCTATCGAGATAAAATCATCGACTGCTTCGATCAATTCGAAAAAAACTGTTATGAACACCAAATTACAACCTCACAGATGCAAGAAGCAAAGTTTGCGCTTACAGCAACGTGTGATGAATTAGTTATGAGTTCAGGTGCAAATTTCAGAATGGACTGGATGGCAAGACCGCTGCAATTAGAGTTTTATGGTAATAACCGTGCTGGTGAAGAATTTTTTGAACGTTTAGACAAATTACGTGTGGGCGGTGAAAGTAGATTAGCGGTATTAGAGGTTTACTATGTCTGTTTACAGTTAGGCTTTGAAGGTACTTATAAACTTAAAGGCATCGAGCAATTAAAAGCACTAATTGTGGACGTTCGTGCACAACTTGAAGATGCCAACGGTGCTCCTTCATTAGTTCTTTCTGAAGATGGCGTGCCTAGCGAAGGTTTTGTTATGAAAGTTGGACGAAATTTACCTTATTGGGTGATATTCAGCATTGGTCTTAGCATCATTATGTTTCTCTTTATGGGTTTCCATTTTGTCATTACAAAAGATGCAAAAGAAAGTAATCAATACATGGATAAGCAAATTGAAGTGCTATCACAACTTGATCACGTTGGCGCAGTAAAGGAGAGCAAGTAAATGCAACGTCGTATGAATACAAGTGGGTTAGTTCACTTTTTATTAGGCCTTGTTTCTTCACGAGCAACTGGTCAATTTATCGGGTTCATTGCAGTTCTTAGCATTGTTTGGTTTGCTGGCCAAATAGTAGGGCTTCATACAGTCAATCAAAAATTAATCGCAATGGCTGCCGTATTTGGCGCTTTTATTTTGTACCTTGTAGCGAGATGGTTCTGGACAAAGCGTTCGGGCGATCGATTAGTGGCAGAGTTAGCAGGGCATAATGCAAGTTCTCAAGCTGAAATCGACGAAATTCAAACTAAAATGCAAGATGTGCTGCAATCACTTAAAACATCGCATTTAGGAGCTGGATACCGTGGTAACGCCGCGTTATATGCACTACCGTGGTATATGATAATTGGCCCTTCAGCAACAGGGAAAAGTACATTATTTGCTAACTCTGGCTTGCATTTTCCTTACTCAAATTCGAATGAACTACATATCCAAGGTTTCGGTGGAACACGAAACTGTGACTGGTGGTTTTCAGATCAGGCCGTGCTTATAGACACTGCCGGCAGGTACACAACGGAATCTGCTGATAATAAAGAGTGGCTATCATTCTTAGGTTTATTGAAAAAATATCGTCCAAAACTTCCTATTAACGGCATTATGGTGTCAATCAGTGTTGCTGATGTCTTAACGAGTGACAGCGAAGATATTAGACAACATGTCAAAGTTATTAGAGAGCGTATACAAGAACTCATTGATCACCTTGGAGTTATCTTTCCAGTTTATGTGGTGTTTACTAAAAGTGATTTGATTAGCGGTTTTGAACCCTTCTTTGCAGACTTGTCTGAGAAAGAACGTGATCAGGTTTGGGGTACATACCTGCTAGATGACAGTGAAGATCAGAGCCAAGATCCTGCTGAACTGTTCGAGCTGCGAATGGAAGACTTATACGATAGACTTTGTGAGCAGCGACTAGGAAAAATGGCGCGTGAAAGAAATATTCATCGTAAGTCATTAATTTTCGACTTTCCAAATCAATTTAAGTCGGCTTCTACTAAATTAACAGAATTTGTTAATTTACTCTTCAAACAAAATCCATATCAAGAAGTGCCTTGGTTTTCAGGTATTTACTTTACATCTGGCACACAGGAAGGTACGCCAGTAGAGAGAATAGTTTCGGGTGTTCAAGAGCAGTTTTGCTCGGTTGAACTAGAGCAGAAGCAAGAAACCATTACCAAAAGCTACTTCATCAATAGTGTATTTAATGATGTGCTATTTAAGTTACAAGATTTAACTCGTGGCAATCGACGCCAAAGAAAAATTCAAAGATGGCTTAAAGGTTTAGCCGTATCAGCAACATTAGCCTCAATTGCTGGAACAACAGCGCTATTAATGACATCACTGACCAGTAACCAAGTATTAATAAGTGACGGTGAAAGTAGGGTAGAAGCATTAGTAGAAGCGCGTTTAAATAGCAGCAGTACCGCCGATACACTTGAGCAAACGATAGCACTATTTGAACATTATCAAGTATTAGAGCAGTACGAAGACGACTTACCATGGCATTTTATATTTGGTATTTATGAAGGTGATGAAACATTAGATAAGATGCGTGAACTGACACTTCATCAAATAGAAAAAATATTATCTGCGCCAATTGAAAATATGGTACTTAATCAGTTAGCGGATATGAGCAATAAGTGGTCGATAGCGTCAGACATGGAAGCACGTAATGCTCTACGTTCAGAATACTACAATACGTTGAAGCTTCACTTGATGTTAGCGAAACACCCAGAAAAACTAGATAAAGAGTTTGCGCAATCTGAAATTGTTTCTCGCTGGATGCACTCGCTACGCATTGACAAAAATGACGAGTCTACAAAAGAGCTTCAAGTAAAACTCAACAAAATGGTATCAATGTTCTTAAATGAGCTAGGCACAGATATTGAGAAACCGGGTGCCATCGCATTCTGGGAGCTAGCAGAAGATAGCGTATCAGTTGCCAGACTGTCTTTAGATACTCAGCCTGAACCAGATCCGCTTTATCAGCAAATTATTTCAAGTAAAAGTGCTAAACAGCGAGCGCTATCGCTTTCAAGATTACTTAGCCCTGCAAACCGTAAACTACTTGAAAGTAGCCGTACTGTTCCTTACGCGTATACCAAAAAAGGCTGGGAAGATTACGTTTACCCAGAAATTCAACGTGTTGTAACACTTGCAAGTTCAGGTGACTGGATCATGGGAACAGCGAATGAGCACGGTGAAAACTTAGTTGATAAAGCTAAAGCAGATGCATTAGCAAGGGCAATAAGAGCGCTTTATTTTAAAGATTATGCAAATACTTGGTTAGATTTTTTAAACGGAATTAAATCTAGAAAGTTTAATGGACTAGCTGATGCCAGTGTTTCATTGGCGCGATTGTCATCATTAGAGGGACCATTCTCTGAGCTGATGACAAAGGTGAATGACAATATCGTATTACGAGATACACCGAAAAAAGCCAAAGAAGTTGCCCAGCACGCTGAAAAAGCAGCCAAAGCAGCTGAAAAATTAACTAAAAAAGTTAATTTAGAAGTGGCAGAAACCCTAATCAAGCGTGTGCCAGAGTTAGAAAACCGCTTAGCAGATTTACGCCGCTTTACGCATATTTCAGATAAAGGGCAGAATTCTGATTTTCTACAGCAATATATAAGAACCTTAAGTACAGTTCATTCTGATCTTAAAACACTAGCTGGCAGTAATGAGCCAGACGCTCAAGCAATGGAGTTTGCTCAAGCACTACTGTTGGGTGAAGACAGCCAGAATTCGTTGCAATCATCTTGGATTATCGTTGAAAGCCAGTTGCGTGCACTAGAGCCTATGACTAAGAAAGCCTTAGAAGGCCTGTTTAAAAGTCCACTTGAGTCTAGTTTCAAGGCAATTGCTGATGTTGCAAAAAGACAGTTAAATGAAGAGTGGAATAACCAAGTTTATAGTCTGTATGCGCAGGGCATACAAGGCAAATTCCCGTTCCAGCGCAGTGGTGCGGATGCTGCAATTGCAGATGTAGCAGAGCTGCTTAATCGTCGTTCAGGCTTATTATGGAATTTTGTTGAAATACAGCTAAAGCCCTTTTTGAAAATTAGAAAAGGTCGTTGGGAAGAGCGCACTTGGAATGGCATGGGTATTGGTTTTAGCAAAGACATGTTATCTGGTTTAGATAAAGCGCAGCGTGTTTCTCGCTCATTATTCCCAAAAGATGGCGAAAACACCGAATTTAAATTTCAAGCACTTCCTATTGCTCAACGCGGTGTCCGCGAAACCTATATTGGTTTTAGTGAACAGAGCTACCGTTATCGAAATGAACCCGAAGAATGGCGCCGTTTTACATGGCCAGGTAAAGGTTCAGCTGAAGTGGCAAGAGTATACGGTATAGATAGTGCTGGTCGCCGGGTAAGTGTAGAGCGATCAGGCCCATGGGCGCTATTAAGGCTACTAAATGATGCTTCTATTAAGTGGCAAAAAGGCACTGAATATAGCGCAGAATGGCAGTTTAAAGCTGAAAACAAAGACCGACGTGTTCCTTTAACGGTTAAGTTTAATCTTAAATCTGGACGTAACAGTGGCATCTTCAGTCGTAGTACAATGACGACATTTAAGCTTCCGCAAAGCTTGTTTGATGACACTGTACAGGTAGCCACACTTGATGCCGATAATCGTCAGTAATTGGGGGAGCAATGTTTAGTTTATTTAAGAATAAAAAACAATCTCAACCGGCTATCGTAAGACGAGACGAACATGGTTATGTTGGTAAAACTCGTTTACGTCCTGACTTTTTGAAGAAGAACATAAATTCGCGGGAAAGCGTAGCACTTGATCACTGGATTCAAGAGGGTTTTGCAAATGCCAATCGACAAATAAAAATTGCCAGTAATCCAGCAAGTAATGGTGAAACAAGTTTATTTTATATGGCGGGTGGCGAATCAGAATCGTCTTTAGTAGGCGTGATTAAGCCGAGTTTAGATAGTAGTGGCCGTTATTACCCCTTTGTGAGTTTTGTGCATTGTGGTCAAGATGTTATAAAGCTGCATCCTTCAATGCTGTTTATGAATAACACTCAGAGTATTGAGTCACTAATTGGTGTTACTAGTTCGTTGCATGAAGCAGATTCTACCGAAAAGATGGACGCCGTTGCGGATCATTTAAAACCAATAGTAGAACAGTTTAAACAATCTCCGAATATCAATGAGCAAGTAAACCGATTCCGACAAATACCAATGTCAGTGCTATGGCAGGCAATTGGATACGATGACGTAAATGATCGCGCTCAACTTATTCATGAGTCATCAGCTATTTTACAGTCTATGGCTAACAGAGGGTGTTTACGTTCGCAGTTCGGCTTGCGTTTTCCAATGCCGCATTTTACCCATGAAAACGCTATTTTAGGCGCATTCTGGCTACATTTAGTAACAATGATTGTTGCTGATCATAATTGGCGACCATGGTTTTTTTATCATTTCAACGAGCAGTCGCAGCAAACGAGTATGACAATTTTTGCTCGTCCAGTACCTGCTTCCTGTTTTGAAAGTATTTGGCATATAAATACAAGTACCAAAAGTGTTGTTGATTTAACCTCACTAACGTTGAATACAGAATGCAGCGAGAAAGCAATGTCTTTGGCTAAAATGGACAATGTGAGTATGTATGATGCACTAAGGCGTTGGTGCAAAGCATGAGTATATATACATACAATAATTGGGACGAGTGGTTATCCGACCTCGCTAAACCGCTAGAGTCATTACCTTGTGGTGAAGACTTGAAATATGAAGAAGACTTTAAATACTTAAAATCTAGCTTTTCGAGCTTAGCCGATGTGGATTATAAGAAAGTATTTACGGTAGGTACGGATTTACTGTCTAAAAAGTCAAAGGATATCCGAATAGTTGGTTACGTAATGTCTGCTTCTTCAAGTGAGTTTGGAGTAGCAGGTGTTGCGAATGGTCTTGCACTTTTCAATCAATTACTTCGCGCACACCAAGAGGATATTCATCCAACAAGTGCTAAAGCAAGAAAGTCAGTTCATACATGGTTATTAGGACAGCAGTCGCGCTTAGTCGCAATGCTCGAACAACAAGGCAGTTACGAGCGTGACGATTTAACGACTTTAAAAGAAGCACTTGTAAAGTATGGCACCGAATCAGTTGGTTTGTTAGATGAAAATGGTGGTCCGCTATCTGAAGTGGGGCAATGGGTTGATAAAAAGCTTAAAAGCATGCCCGCACCTGTGGTTAAAGAAGAAGTTAAAAATAATACACCTGATTCACCAGCACACAGTAAACAAGAACAGAATACACAAGCACATAACACATCAGCGGAAGCGCAGCCTAGCGCGTCATTACAACAAGTTGCAGTTAGTAAAACGTTAGACTCTGATGCTGCTTACTTTGAACAATTAAGATCTTTGTTAACTTATGATAAAGATCAGAACAATTTTGCACGTGCTATTAGTTTGAGTCGAGCCGCTCGTTGGGGGGATGTCAAAATTCCACCAAATGAAAATGGCAAAACTCGGATACCTGCTCCTCGGTCTGCTGCGTTTACGCCCATTAAAAATGCATTATCAAATAATGACTACAAAGAAGCATTATTAAAAAGCGAAGCCTTATTTTTAGAAGGTGCGATGCATTTAAATCTTGATCTACAGCTGTTTGTTTATAAAGCATTAAAAGGCCTCCAAGATATTCAATTACAAAAACAGCATGAGCTTTTGCTCTTTTCGTTAGTTGAACGTTTTTCAGACTTAACCAAGTTATGTTATGACGATGGTTCAGCACTGTGTTCAGCAGCTACAAAAGATTATATCGAAGGTATAAAAACAAGTTATCAAGCAGGTCATTCTCAGCAGCAAGAAGACGATATTTTCAGTCAAACTGCGGAATTAGCACAAGCAGAGCTTGATAAAGGGCAATTAGAAAAAGCATTACAAATAATAGCAACAATGCCAGTGTTGGATGATTTCGAAAAAGCGCGAAAATCATTGCTACAAGCGCAGTTTTGCATTAAAGCAGAAAATTATATTTTTGCCAAACCAATATTGGAACAATTATTAACAACTGTTAATAAAAACGAAATTAATAAATGGCAAAAAGATTTTGTTATGTTAGTATGGCGGGCATCGGTTCAGTGCTTCGATGCTTTATCAGAAACTGTGAACGATGATTTTTACAAGCGCTCGCAAAACATTAAGGAGCTGATGATTGTGACTCAGCCCGAATTAGCATTGAGTTGGTTATAGAAATCATTCCATTAACCCAGAGTTAATATAATGATTTAGTTGTCGGAAATTCTAATTTAAAAGGGAAGAACATGTCAGACACATTTCAAAAAGAAATTCCAAGAGCACGCGTAAATATATCGTTGGAGCTGGAAACAAATGGCGCATCTAAGAAAAATGAACTGCCTTTAAAGATGTTGCTTGTTGGCGATTATTCAAATGGCCAGAACGAAGCTGACTTCACAGAGCGCGAGCGCGTAGCAATTGATAAAAATAATGTAAGCCAAGTACTTAAAGATATGGCTCCAAAAGCTAAGTTTATGGTCGATGATAAAATAAATGGAGAAGGGGCAATTGGTGTAAACCTTACCTTTGATTCTTTCGATTCATTTGACCCAGAGCATGTTGCTGCTCAAGTGCCTGAGCTTAATAAAATGATGGCAATGCGTAACTTGTTGCGTGACCTCAAGTCAAACCTACTTGATAACTCTTCACTAAGAAAAGAATTAGAGCGTGTACTTCAAAACAAGCCAGAGCTTGATGAGCTAAAAGCAAAACTTGATGAAATCGCTCCGTTACTATCTGAAAGTAACGCTGATAAATAAGGAAGTTAATCAATGACAATGCAAGAAAACTTAAACGTTGCCGCAACAGTTGAAGAAGAATTAACTAAAAGCACATACGAAAATATTTGTGGTTTAGTAGATATCGCTCCGGTAGACGACCAAATAAAGTTAGATAACTTTAGAGATGCAAATAATTTAGCTGAAACAAGAGCTGATGAGCGCTTAACCGCAGCTTTAAATGTATTTTTAGATATGGCTCGTGATAGCAATGTATCACGCATCGATAAAGGCTTATTAGATAACTATGTTTCGAAGATTGATAACATTATCTCTGAGCAATTAGATCAAATTTTACATCACCCAGAGTTCCAGAAAGTGGAATCTGCATGGCGCTCAGTAAGATATCTCATTGATCGTTATCCGGCAAATGCCAACGTAAAAATTGAGCTACTTGATGTTGATAAAGAAACATTAAGGGATGACTTCGAAGAGTCACCTGATACAACTCAGTCAGCTATGTATAAACATGTTTATACGGCAGAGTTTGACACTCCAGGTGGTGAGCCAATTTCAACAATTGTCTCTAACTTTGAATTTGACTGTTCAGCACCAGATATAAATCTATTACAAGAAATTTCTCGTGTATCTGCTGCAGCGCACTGCCCATTCTTAGCGAGTGCAGGCCCACGCTTTTTCTTGAAAGACTCGCTTGAAGAAGTATCTAAGATTCAAGATTTGTCTTCTTACATGGAACGAGCTGAGTTCTTACGCTGGAAAAACTTTAGAGAATCAGAAGATTCACGTTATATCGGACTAACTTTCCCGCGCTATCTACAACGTTTACCTTATGGTGAAAATAACCCTATCCGTAACTTCAACTATGAAGAAGATGTTTCTGGAGAAAGCCATAATAAATATTTATGGGGCAATGCGTCTTTCCCATTCGCTGCAAATATTATTAATAGCTTCCATAAAAATGGTTGGGCAGTAAATATTCGAGGTCCTCAATCGGGCGGTAAAGTAGAAAGCTTACCATTGCATTCATTTGAAGCGGGTAAGGGCTTAGAGACTAAAATACCTACTGAAGTGCTGATCTCTGAAACAAAAGAATTAGAATTTGCAACGCAAGGCTTTATTCCACTAAGTTATTATAAAAACTCTGACTTTGCCTGTTTCTTCTCTGCAAACAGTACACAAAAACCTCAAGAGTTTGATACCCCTGAAGCAACAGCGAATGCGCGTATTAACTCTCGCTTACCATATATCTTTTTAGTATCGAGAATTGCGCATTATTTGAAGGTTTTACAACGTGAGAATATTGGTTCAAGTAAACCTCGTCACGAGTTAGAACAACAACTTAATGATTGGCTTGGTTCGTTAGTTACTAAGATGACAAACCCGGATGAAGAGCTGATTGCTACACACCCGCTAAAAGAAGCAAAAGTGGTGGTATCAGAAATTCCGGGGAACCCTGGTTATTATCGTGTTAATACGTTCGTTGTACCGCATTTCCAAGTGGAAGGTATTGACGTAAGACTTGCACTTGTTGGTCAAATGCCGGGTGAGAAGTAATCTTCTAGCTTGAAAGAATTTGTAGAAGGATGGTGGCACCCATCCTTCTACAAGCACCCCATTGGCATAAAGCGGATCGCGTTTTGTGGGGCACTCTAAATACTAACTGTATTGTTGAGTGAATGCCATTAAATAGGAAACTGTAATTAAAAATAAGGAGAATGTAATAATGGCAATTCCTGCGTATATGTGGCTTAAAGATGATCAAGCAAACGACATCAAAGGCTCTGTAACAGTGGCTGAGCGTGAAGGTTCAATTGAGATTTTGCACTTTGATCACGAGTTACGTATCCCAACTGACAATGACACAGGTGAACTAACAGGTACTCGTAAGCACGAACCTTTTGTTATCACTAAGTCAGTTGATGCAGCAACACCGTACCTTTATAAAGCTTGTGCTAACGGTCAAACGTTAAAGCAGCTTGAACTTAAATGGTATCGTATTGATGACACTGGTACTGAAAAAGAGTACTTCTGTCACAAACTTGAAGATGTGAAAATCACTTCAATTACTCCAACAATGCATAACGTTAAAGATTTAGACAAGGAGCGTTACCCGCACCTTGAAACTGTGTCTATCCGTTACAAGCGCATTACTTGGACGTACCTTGATGGAAACATTGAGTTCTCTGATTCTTGGACTGAAGGTCGTTAAGATCTAAGTTTAAAGGTCAACTGTATAGTGCCAATAATATTGGCACTATTTATGGCTTAACAGAGGAATCGATATGGCTTTATTCGATATGTTAGCGTCTAGCTCTAAGCAATCCTTCGAAAATACCCAGGCTTCAGAAGAAATCAATAGTGTTTGTAATCATATTAATGAACTGTTGAATTCGCGCCGAGGTGTATTAAAACATTTGCCAGATTATGGCTTGCCAGATGTTCAGAATATCTATGAAGGCTTACCTTACTCGCAACAAGACTTAGCCGCAGAAGTAAAGCAACTCATAGAGAAATATGAAACACGAATAATTAATGTAACTGTAACTCCAGTTGAAATTAGTCAGTCAGACTATGTGGTTAAGTTAGAGATTTATGCTCAGTTATACAGTGGGCTAGACATTACACTTGATACAAAATTTGCCACTGGCGGTAAAGCAATAGTAAGCAACTATTCATCATAGCAACGCGCAAATTTTTACGCTTATATATTGTTGGAATTTTATAGCTTTAAGGATCTTCTTTTATCATGCAGCAGTATTTTGATGCACAGATGCGTCTTTTAACCCAAGCAGGAAAGCAATTTGCTGAGCACTACCCAGAGCATGCTGGGCAACTAAACATAGATTCATTAAAAGAACGTGATCCTCATGTTGAGCGCTTGCTTGAAGGTGTTGCTTATTTAACTGCGCATATTCAAAAGAATTTAGATAGCACCTTACCTGAAGTCTCAGAACAAGTATTAAGACAACTTTGCCCTTCAATGTTGAATTTTTATCCTTCAACAGCGACCCTAAAGTTTTACCCAAAGTCTTCGTTACAAGAATCTATAGTAGTGCCAAAAGGTAAAGAGATTTCTTCTTCTGGTGATAAAAGTGATGAGGATAATGAGAGCGATAAAGCAAGTTCTAGCAAAGAATCTAAGGTTGTATGTGCTTTCACCACTACCAGCAATACCGTTGTTGTTCCACTTGAAATTGATAAAGTCACTTATCAAGATGCATTCAACGCCTCAGAAATAAGAATTTCCTTTAAATGGTTAGTGCACGGAGATAGGTCTAAGTTTGATCTCTCAACCATTCGTTTATTTTTGCAAGGGGATACGCCGCTAACCAGCAGCTTGTTCCACTTTTTAACAACGGGCGTAGAACATATAAAAGTAGACTTCGGGCAAGGGTATTCGGAATTTAATACTTATCTTAAGAACAAGAGTTGTGAATTAGAGTTTTTAGAGAACACCGGAGCAATCTTACCTAACTCTAGTCAGAGTCATCCTGGTTACGCGTTACTACTTGATTACTTTAATGCTCGAGAGCGTTTTGACTTCTTAAAACTAACTGGTTTAGACAATATTGAATTTCCTGAAAATGCTGAAAAGTTTGAATTGGTTTTTAAGTCTCAAGTTAAAATGCCACCCGGACATCAGCTGAATAGTAAAAATATTCAACTTAATTGTGTCCCCATCGTTAACTTATATAAAGCAGATGCAGAACCTATTAGACTTGAAGCTAATCGCACAGACTATTTGGTTGTCGCAAATCGAAATAGTATTGATTCCATTTTTGTCTATTCAGTCAATAAAGTCACGGGTATTGATAAACAAACTGCAACTAGCAACGATTACATACCCCGCTATAAAAGTGTTTTTGGTGATGATCTTCGGTTATTTACGGTTAATATTAAAGATATTGGCGCTCAAGTACCTTCACAATATATCCAAGTTCCTTTTGAGCAGAGTGCAAATGATGAAAGTTTATCTGTTCAGATTCATGCTTCTAACGCGGGGTGGCCACGACATGTATTGCGTGAAGGTGACTTAAAAAATGCAGGTGAAAACTTATCTAACTCGCTGACCGTGGGCAATATATCTCGGCCTTCATCATTTAAAGAAGCTCCTACACCCAATATGCAGTGGAAGTTTATTAGCCTTTTAAACCTAAAATTTGCTTCGTTATGTAACGCTGATGACTTAAAGCGAATTTTAGCATTATTTGACTGGTCTGATAGAACAGAGAACCGCCGCCGTATTGAGTCAATTCAACATATAAGCACACACGCAATCAATCAAATTAAGCGTGGTGTGTTTATTTCTGGCGTAGAAATAAAGCTGGTTATAGACGAAAGTAAATTTGTGTGTAAGTCAGACATTTATCACTTTTGTACATTACTGCACCAGTTTTTTGTTATGTACGCGCCAATCAATCAAAGTGTACAAACCAAGGTTGAGTGTATTCCTAGTTATAACGAATTTGTATGGCAAATTGAGCCAGGCAAAGGTAATCAGTTGTAGGGGGAGTGATGCAGCCAAATTGGGAAAAGCTACCAGATAGTATTGAACAACTTATCCAAGCACCGTGGAAGTTTAGTTTTTATAAAGCAATAAGCTTATTAGAGTCACACTGGGCAGAAAAAGGTGAGTTGGCAGCTGGGTTAAGCTCGCGTGTACTTATTACCAATTATGAAGGACTGGGTTTTCCTGCATCAGATTTAAGGCAGTGTGAGTTATTGTCGGGTAAGCGAGGAGTAATAAAATTAGCGACCAGTTACCTTGGCTTGTATGGCGTAGATTCGCCAATGCCACACTATTTACTTGAATTAACTCAGCAAGATGAAAAAGAAGCACAGCGTACTCGTGCGTTTCTGGACTTGTTCAACCACTCTCTTTATTGCTTACTTTATCAAACTTGGAAAAAGTCTCAGTTAAATTTAAAAGGGCTAGGCTCCAATCAGTTCGATCAATTATTAAATGTAATTTTAGCTGAATCAAAACAAAGAAAGGTTAGTAGCGGCGTAGCAAGTTTAAAACAAGTAAGCGCAGCAGGCCTTCAAGAGCTACTTAGACAAGAACTCGCAATCAACGAAGTGTGGGTGCTTGATAATCAGCCGAATTGGATAACGATAGATACCGCCTCTCAGTTAGGTGATGAATCAAGTATGGTGCTTGGTAACTCAATTATTTTAGGTAATAGAGCACTGGTGTCTGGTGGACAAGTCACATTAAAAATAGGGCCTTTAACGCCTGAACAGGCAAACGACCTAGAGCCAGGTAGCCCAGGCGGAGCAAACTTATGCCGACTGATGCAAAGCCAACTTTCTGCAGATGTGCCTTGGCACTGTTCTATAAAAATTAATCAACCTGCACGCCCCGCACAATATATGGGTGATCCGATGATTATGCTCGGTTACACCAGTTTTTTAGGCGATGCAAAATCAACAATTGAAACTAAATCTTTTACTCAGTCACAATACGCAACGTTGGCTGCTTAAATAAATAGGAAAGTATGATGGATGTACATGGAATCAAACAACTTATTGATAAATTAAACGGTCATAGTGCTACAGCATTAGAGGCAGCGGCTAGCTTTGCATCAAGCAGAAGCCACTATGAAGTATTGCCTGAGCATTTATTGATTAAGTTAATGGAAGAAGGGGCTAATGGTGACCTTGAGCGAATCTTCCATTTTTTTGAAGTGAATCAAGACGCAGTTTGGCAGCTCATTTTACAACATCTAAATACTCAACCTGCGGGTAGCAAGTCTAAACCTGTATTTTCAAGACGCTTATATGATTGGTTAGAAAAAACATGGTTAGCCGCAAATTTATATTACGATGGCGACTGGATAACAGGTGTTGCGTTAGTCGACACATTGATTGACTTGGCGGCACTTAGCCCTGTACTCGGATTGTCAGAATTATTAAGCAAAATTGATCAGCGCTTTTTGCGTGAAAACCAAGAAAAAATTTGCAAAGGTTCTTGTGAGCGATTTAGCAACGCAAAAGAGTCGTCGGCCAATCAATTGTCCTCAACACATGCTAATCATCAGCAATCACAAGGCAGTGCTCTTGCAGACTTCTGTGAAGACTTAACAGAAAAAGCGGCGCAGGGAAAAATCGATCCTGTGCTTGGCAGGAACGATGAAATAAGAATGATGGTGGATGTACTTTGCCGTCGCAGAAAAAACAACCCAATTTTAGTTGGTGAGCCGGGTGTAGGTAAAACCGCTGTTGTTGAAGGCATGGCTCAACGCATTATTGACGGACAAGTGCCTGAAGAGTTAAAGCAAGTAAAACTATTAACTCTAGATTTAGGGCTGTTACAAGCGGGCGCTGGTGTTAAAGGTGAATTTGAACGTCGATTAAAGCAAGTTATTGATGAAGTAAAAGAGTCTGCAACACCAATCATTATGTTTATTGATGAAGCGCATACGTTAATAGGCGCAGGCGGTGATGCAGGCATGAGCGATGCTGCTAACCTCTTAAAGCCAGCATTAGCAAGAGGTGAATTACGCACTGTTGCTGCTACCACATGGTCTGAATATAAGCAGTATTTTGAGCGTGATGCAGCGCTTGAACGTCGCTTCCAATTAGTTAAAGTTGACGAGCCAACTCAGCAAGCCGCTAAGCTGATGTTGTCAGGTTTAAAAGACAAATACCAGTCGCATCATAATATTCAAATTACTGATGACGCCATTGAAGCGGCTGTCACACTTTCAGCACGTTATATCACAGGTAGACAGCTTCCAGATAAAGCCATTGATGTACTCGATACAGCCGCTGCTAGAGTGCGAATGTCTGGTGCGACAGAACCAGCATTAATTGAAACGGAAGTAGAGCGACTAGCTTACCTCCAGCGCAGAATTGATAACCTAAAAACGGAGCAAAGCCAAGGCTTAGCGGTTGACCAAGCTTTGATTATTCAGATTGAATCTGAGCAAGCAACATGCATTGAAAACTTAAATGAAATGCAAGGCCTGCGCCAGCAACAAATTGATTTATTGGCACGGATTAATAACGTAAAAACAGAACACTCTAGCCAAGATATGAGTGAACTATTGCTTGAGCTACGCAGCCAACTTAAAGCTGTTAACGTTGATGGCAATGGCTTGTTTTCTGAAGTTAATGCTGACTCTGTATCAGAAATTATCGCCGAATGGACAGGCGTGCCAGTTGGATCAATGGTTAAAGATGAAGTAAATACTTTAATTACATTAGAAAGCAGCTTATCTAACAGTGTTATAGGCCAAGATGCTGGCTTACAGCGTATGGCGCAATCACTGCGAGTTGCAAAAGCTGGGGTGAGCCCAACAGATGGTCCTTTAGGCGTATTCTTACTAGTTGGCCCTTCAGGTGTAGGTAAAACAGAAACTGCAAGAGCATTAGCTGAAAATCTATTCGGTGGTGAAAAGTTCCTAACTACAATCAACATGAGCGAATATCAAGAGGCGCACACCGTTTCGCAATTAAAAGGCTCTCCTCCGGGCTATGTGGGTTATGGACAAGGAGGTGTATTAACAGAAGCAGTACGTCAACGCCCATATTCTGTTGTGTTACTTGACGAAGTAGAGAAAGCTCACGCAGATGTAATGAACATGTTCTATCAAGTGTTTGAGCGCGGGTTTATGCGAGATGGTGAAGGCCGCGAGATTGACTTTAGAAATACCGTGATCTTAATGACTTCTAATTTAGGTGCCGACACGTTAATGCGCCATTGCCAACCTGAAGATGGCTTTGAAGACGCCGAAAGCCTACTTGCTGAAGCAAAAAAATCCGTTGAAGAAAATAGTCTTGAAACTGAAGAAACGCCAACAGCTCTTGAAGATCAAACAGAGCAGGAAATTAATGATGAAGATGTATTTATCAAGCCCTCAATCACCGAATTAACCGACATTATTAAGCCCGATTTACTACGTTACTTTGCGCCTGCGTTACTTGCCAGAATGCAAGTAATACCATTCTATCCATTAGATAATGACGCGCTAAGTAACATTGTTGCGTTGAAGCTAGAGACAGTAGCGGCAAGAATTGTGGAAAACCACAATATGCAGTTTAGGGTGGATAAAGATGTTATTGCACACTTAACAAATCAGTGTGCATTGTCTGACTCAGGTGCACGTATGGTTACAGCCATTATCGAACAGCAAATTTTACCTGGTATTGCACGCTCAATACTAGAGTTTATTGCTCAAGATGACATGCCTGACATTCTTACTTTATCACTGGGTGAAGACGGTAACATTGACGCTATTTTTGCAGATAACCAACCTGTAGCATAAGGATATAAAAAATGACCCCAGATGACTTTTTATCAACCATAAAGGCGAATGAAAGCCAATTTAGTTTATTAATGAGCGGCGTTAATGATGACGACATATCAGTAAGTGATTTCGAGTTTGAGAAGGATAGTCTATGCGAGGACTATTGCTTAACAATTAATATTACTTGCCAACACCCGATTGATAAAAAGTCATTGATAGGTAATACAACCAAATTATCTATAGTTTGGGGGACTCAGGACCAAACGATTTCAGGTGTAGTCTCTGATATTATTTCTCGCGGTGAAAATAGTGAGGGCAATCAGTATTTAGTGACAATTAACTCTATATTACGCCCGTTACAACATACGTTGAATAATCGTGTATACACAAATATGACAGTGGATAAAGTTATATCAAGTGTACTAGAAAAGTCTGGCTTTAACATGGCTCAATTAGACATGCAGGCAACAGGGCCAGAGTTAGAAATGATTGTTCAATATGAGGAGTCAGATTACGATTTTATTTCTAGATTAATGCGTAAATTTGGCTTTGTGTATAGCGTTATAGAAGTTGATGGCAACGCAAAATTAATTGTGTGTAATGAAATAGCTGAGCTGACTTCACAAACCAAGAAAGTCACATTGTCTTATCAAGCCTCAACTGGCACTGTTCGTTTAAGTGAATCTGTGTTTGGCATTTGTTGTAACGTAAAGATGTTGGCAGAGTCATTTGCTGTGTCTGATTATAATTATGAACAAAATGCGGTTATTAATACACAAACGCAAAACACATCGAGCATTAATGGCTTTGGTCATTCTTCACATTATGGAGAAAATGTAAAAAGCAATAGTGAAGCCGACGCAATTGCAAAGACAATGCAAGCTGCCGAAGACAGCATTAGGCGTTCATTAATTGTTGATACAGATTGTCGTGCGCTTAGAGCGGGCACCATTTTAACGATTAAAGACCATGATGAATATTCAGGCGATTACTTGGTCATTTCAGTATCACACAGGGGCTCCCAACGTGGTGGTGTAAATTATGGAACCGGCGTGGGCGACTTAAATTATAAAAACCAATGTATAGTGGTTCCTGCCGACACTAATTACAAAGCAAAATTATTACCCAATAAGCGTGTTTTCACTACGTTTAATGCCACTATTGAAGAAGAAATAGATGACTTAGGGCGTTACGTTATAAATCTGCCATTTAATTTTGATGGTGAAGGAAATCCTAGCAAGCCAGTTCGCTTAATGCAGCCTTATGGTGGCGCAGGGCATGGTATGCACTTCCCACTAAGCAAGGGAACAGAGGTTGTAATTGCAGGTGAAAATGGTGACTTAGATCGTCCCATTATTTTAGGCGCGCTTTATAACCAACAATCGCAAAGCCCAGTTAATAGCAACAATCCAACCGAAAATAAATTAGTCACCAAAGCTGGCCACACGTTTGTAATGGACGACAAGTTAGGTGAAGAAAAAATTTCGTTATATACCAAAGATAAAAAGAATTTACTGCAATTAGATGCAACTTCTGGCGCACATCAAACCTTAATGCAATCAAAAGAAGGTGAGGTGAAAATTCAAGCCAAGAAACAAATTAGCATGACTGCAGAAGGTAATCATGAAGTTGTTGCTGGCGGCCACATGTCTACTAGAGTCGAAGGCTCAATAAAAATTCAATCGCGTGAAGACAGCATAGAGCTTAAGTCGGCGAAAGACATTGCATTTACGGCTGAGAGCAATATTCGCCAACAAGCAGTTGAAGGTAACTTTGAAGTGCAATCTGCGCAGAAATTTACCGTACAAGCTGAGCAAGATACAAATATCCACTCGAAAACAGGCAATTTAACATTACAGGCCGATAAGGGAGATCTTGCATTAACATCAGGTAGTAATGTCACATTACAAAGTACCGGCAACGGAAGCATTCAGCTTTTACAAGGTAGCGGTTCTGTTGAAATTGATAAAGGTGGCAACTTGAATGTAGATGCCAGCACAATAACGCTTTCAGCTGGCAATATCGTCATTAAAGGTAATGCGGTTACCAACAACTAATTAATTCTCAAGAACAGATATTATTATGAACAATACCATTACCAAACTTACACAGCATACTATTCCTGAAATGGCCGAAGTTGTCAGTATTGACCAGAAGGGTAGGATACTTGCCGTACGCTGGTTAGAACTGTATGAAATTATTGGCGTTGTAGCGCAAGCAAAACACATAAGTAAAGCGGAAGTGGGCGATCATGTGTTAGTTCAAAATACGAAACAAGGCGTGATTGTCACTTGTTTGTTAGCAACACAAAGTGAGCCTCCAGCTGCAAATATTAAAGACAATGACGGGCATATCCAAATTACAGCCGCCAAAAGTGTCACTATTTCCACCAAAAAGGGGTCAATAGAAGTCAATCAAGATGGACAAATTTATTTGGATGCAAAATTGATTACAGCAGACAGTGAAAATGATTTAACGTTGTCGGGTTGGCCAGTTCGCCTTAATTAGTCATCTTGTGTTAAGTGGTAAGCATTCCTCATGTTTGAAACAGTAAGCAAAGTAGCAATCCATCAACAGCAATTTAAACTGCTGCTTAAGCGAAGAGCTAAACTTGTAAAGCAACCTATATTCGATGCAAAGTTGCAGCATAAAATTGAGCATAAGTTATTAGTACATGCTTATACAATTGCGTTCTCTGATGAGGCAAGCCAGCTTGCAAATGTAGCGAGTCAAGGAAGTGAATTAGGTATATTTGTTCATTTTTATAAACTATTGTCGGCAGAAAAAACTAGTGGCACTGATAATGAACTCACATTTGTGAATGAGTTGATTGCGTTATATGAAAGTGATCCTGAACAGTTTGAAGTAATGGTGCTGTTATTTGGTTTATTAATCTCGCACTTCACAAATGCAAAAGGCCATGCAGCACAAAGTAATAATGTATGTGACCAACCTTCAAATATTAAGCAATGGGGCATAGATACTGCTGAGCAATTAAAAGCCATTCAGTATTCACAGAGTGAGCGTTACAACTTACTTCAGCAAATATCGCTGAAATGGGATGAGAGCGCTTTAAAAGGTTACCGCCAAAAACTGCTAAATCAACCTGTAAAGGTCGCATTGCCTTTAGCGGGGTTGCTCACTAGCCAGCAGCAAATTCCTCCAACAGAGTTAATTAAACATTACGAGCATGTTTCTCATGAAATCGCACTTGCTGGCTTTATTCTTGGCTTTCAGCGTAAAGATAAAACTGCACCGATGGCTTTATTTAACCGCTTCTCAAATACGGAAGATCCACATCAAAAAGCACAGCTGTTAAGCCTAGCTGGGTTAACACATGATCCTAAGTGGGTAGAACCATGTCTGCTTTTTTGTCAAGCACACCCCGAGTTTACATTAGATGTATTAATTAGCTTCCATGCCAAAGTTTTTTTACCCTTAATTATTCAGCTCATGCAAATACCTAATACTGCGCAAGCTAGTTACCAAGCTTGGCTGTATATTACGGATCGCCCATTAACCATGGAGGCCGCCATCCGAATTGCAGGTGAAAAAACAAATACGTTACGTATGCCACAAGAACAACAAGACAACATGCCTTTGTTACCCAATAAACATCAGGCAGAGTTGTATCGTCAACAATTTATGGAACAACAAGGTGAGCTATTAATTAAAGGTCATTCGCTTGGTTACCATTCTATTCAGGACGAATTAAAAAGCTTTCGAGGAATCGCGATACAACGCGCTCTGTTATTAAATCATGAGGGGCTAGCAGGTTTAGCGAAAACACATTTCAGTAACACTGTTGTATTTAGCCAAGTACTTACTGCAAACCAATATACTCATGTTTTTCATGATACAACAATCAACGGAGTAGGGAATGCTTCATAACTTCACAAATTGGGAAAGTAATACATGTGAAAACTGGAATCAAACCAGCGAGAAAGTGATTACTGTTGTCGTAAAGCAAAGCTTTGAATTTGATGAACAGGGGAATGTTTTTCCCTGCGAATCATCAGAGCCTATCGTGCAGTTTGATGACTTTTCAGGCGAACCAACCTCTTCATCATTAGTATGTGCAAATGAAATGGTTGCGTTTAAACAGGGCTTCGAACTGTATGGTAACTTTGTTGCTTATCCGCCGAAAGATACACCTGCTAAAGTAATAGAAGTAAAGGTCGCATTGATTCAAACTAGCGATCAAGGACAAAAAGAATTAATAAATAAAGTATTGCGCGTTACAGGAAAACGGGTGTGGAAAAAAGGGTTTTTAGGCGCTGTTGCCAGCGATCCTGAGCCGATTACTCAGCAAGTAATTAATTACGAGTCCACTTATGGCGGCACTGTAATTGATGAGCGAAACCCTGAAAAACCACCAAAACTATTTGAACTCAATCCAGCGGGTAGGGGATATAAGCTGAAAAGTCGCCACGCAAAAGGCGTTGAGTTACCACGCGTTGAATATCCGAACGACTTTCAAAAACACCCTGATAAAACCATATCTCCAGCAGGTTATGGGCCCATCCCTCTTTTTTGGGAGCCTAGGTTGTCGTTACAACCAGAGATTGATGAAGCAGCACTAATGAAAGGGGAATATCCTTTTTCTGCTTTACAACCAGAAAATTTATTCAATTATGCACCGCAAGATCAACAAATAAAGAATACGTTTTGTGAAGGGTGCTCGCTTGTATTACGTGGCTTTTTGCCTAATCAGGAATATCAGTCTGAAATCGAATTAAAGCTACCGTTTCTACCTCCTTCGTTAGTATTGGGTTGTGACGATCATTTTTCTTACCTAGATATGGTTTGCGATACCCTGGTGATAGATATCGAATCACAGCGGTTTGATTTAATTTGGCGATATTCTCAGCCGATATCGAAAATTGGCAAGAGCGACGCTTTTTATATACAACCCCCAGAAAAACTAAAGCAGCAATTAGCTAAGCTCGCACAAAATAACACGGCAAATAATACGGCAGAGGGTAAGGTTAAATGATAAATGTATCATGCATCGCAACAGTGAACGCGGCTGGTTGCAATTTACCTGCTTTTTACGGTGCAGTAGAAACAAATATGCTATTCGCAACACCTGCTAGTAGCGCAGTTAAAATTGACGACTCATTAATTAGTTCCTACTTAAGTGTAGAAATTGAAGCACTAACAAACCTAGACCGTAGCTCTCGATTATTAATGCTGTTGGAAGAAGGAATTACGCGTGCTAGTAAATATTGCAACGCGCACCACATTGCAATAGCTAAAATATTAATTGTTAGTCCATTACCAATAGTAAAGACAGAAGAAGATAAAGCAGAAGAAGTTGAAGCTAGCGCCAATTCAGTCAATTCAAATGTCATTACAGATCTTGTATCAACAGCATTTGATAGTGAAACTATTTCAAGCAGCGCTTCTCAATGCATTACTTACACCGACACCCTACCTGCTCTTGACACATTAGAAGATGGCACATTAATCATTGCATTAGACAGCCAAGTTTTAATTGAACAAGCCAGTGAACTAAATAATCACACTATGTTACAAGTAGCAGAAGGGCCTGTAGGTGCGATCGTGGGCGAAGGTTTAGCCGCGTTTTTAATATCAACTGAGCCACTAAACGTTCGTGAAGTGACAAAAAAAACACGCCAAAATAAGCCTACTGCGAATTCAGTCAAAACACTTAAAGCTGATAGTGCATTACAAAGTATTCCATCAGTTGAAATTGCTATTCATCAACAAAATGGTGCAAACGAATTATCGCAGCTTATTAAGCAAGCTGATTTGAAACTTGGGGATCTTGTTATTCATGCTGGTGCTACGTCAGAAATATGGACTAAACAGTGGTATCAAATAACGCAATCGCTTTATCACAAGAATAATCATGACAGCAATCAAGCTGAAATAAAGGAACATAACGTTACACACGCTGAGTTAATTGAACATGATATGTGCTCAGTAGTTGGTTATTTAGGTTGTGCAACTTTGCCAAGCGCATTCGCACTGGCAACGGCATTTTTAACACAACCGATTAATCATGTACCACGTGTGTTTGTAGTGCATTATCAGCTAGCAGCAAATACATCTTATTTTAATCCAACGTTATACACTGTAAGACGGAATTAATTGTTATGCCACAATACATTAACGCCATTGAAGGCAATGAAACGAACTCTATTCAATACGATATTGACGCGAAAACAGCCGACTTGCGA
Organism: Flocculibacter collagenilyticus; assembly: GCF_016469335.1. Taxonomy (NCBI): domain Bacteria; kingdom Pseudomonadati; phylum Pseudomonadota; class Gammaproteobacteria; order Alteromonadales; family Pseudoalteromonadaceae; genus Flocculibacter; species Flocculibacter collagenilyticus. Next base: position 1,977,624 of record NZ_CP059888.1, on the reverse strand, counting down.
AAAGAAGGCAATACTGCTTGGCGCCACAACAATATCGCTTTGATGCCAAACAATATAATGGCAAAACAAAATGGCTCAATCGGCAGTGTTGCAGGAATAGCTGTTTTTCCTGATAAATCATCTAGCCAAAACGCATTTAAAGCAGAGTTACAAAGGCCAAAGCATCAATCTAAAACAGTAGGCGAAATGATCAATCTGTTTATTGCTGACTATATTGTTGAGCCTCCACAGTGGGACGCAGAAAATAATAAACCCATACTGCCATGGATAGAGCAACAGTCTGGTTTAGATATGCAAAGCTATGTTAGTAGTATTAATGTTGATGATTTTATTAGTTTGGTTGAATCCCACATAGGCTGGCAAGCGGGCACTGAAAAGCAAATTGTTAAAGACCCAGATGCACCTAATCCAACAGTAGCGAAAGTGTCGGGTAATAACGTATTAATTAACGGGCGCACAGCAGTACATAAAGATAGCGGCGGCGTACTTTCTACGGTAGATGTATGTTTAACCCAAATTGGTAATTCAGTGGTGCCCATTCCGTACCCCAATGTAGCAATGTCGAGCGATGCAGATGCCACCGCCAGCTCAGTGCTAATTAATGGAAACCCTGCCTGCCATGTAAAAAGCAACTTCAAGAAAAGTACAGGCGATCAGCCCGGAAACAAAAAAGGGGTTGCCAGCGGTACCATTAAAGAAAAAGCCGAATTTTTAATGGGATCGTTCAATGTGCTAATTGAAGGTAACCCAGCCGTTCGTCAAGGTGACTTAATGGTGTCGAATAACAAAAACACACCTCCGTCTGGTTTAGTACAGCCTCCGGGGCCGCCGCCACAGGGGCTGTCTATTTCTCCAAGAGATGAGAAAACGCATGAAGCAGACCCTGCTCAATCGGTTTTTTCGGTTAATGCAAAAAGCGGAAACTTACTCGTAGGCCAAGGGCGGTTTAAAGTTAAAGCGGGTTCAACAACCAAGCGTCAACTATTAGATAAAGGCGTTGAATAGTATGGAAAATAGACTTTTTGCCCCAATAATTCCTGACGAAAATATGCCATGCAAGCTAGAGTTAGAGCTACCAACGTTAACTGGCAATGCCTTGTGTATACCGTTTGGCTTTTCTGAAACACAACTTCAGTCAAAACCTAAACCTGAAGATCAAGTTCCAAATTTTGTAGCTGTTATTCCCAAGGTATTTAAAGAACCAACGCTAGACAAGAATAAAGCAGGTTATCCTGAATTTGTAGCAATGAGGGCAGATCAAGATGCCCTTTTAGCAACCGAAGCTATTGGTTATTACTATATTTTCATTGATGGCTTTTTATGGCGCGAAATTGCAGCGCTGCCAAACGGTGACTTAAGTGAAGTTGATTTGGCAGAATATCACGATAAAGACGTTCGTCCATTCAGCTCGTTAGCCGCTAAAGAAATTGTTTTCCCTAGCAGAAGTATTGGCTTACTCAATGAAAATAAAACCCTTACTAACCCAATTATTGAAATCGCTTTCTCACGCATTCAGTGGTCTTGGGAGTATGTTATTGCATTAGGCGGAATGTATCAAAAGGATGAACGTTTTAACTTATCGCCCGCGTTAAGCCGATGCGATGACGCTGGATTAGCGACACAACTTCGCCAAAAACGAATGCAAACAATTGATCTGTCTTCAGCGCCAGATTATGAAAATATTGAAAACATGGGTGTGGTTAATGGTGAAGCATGTGTTTATGTACATGATTTATTGGGTATAGCGCAAGACATTGCTACCGATGCTGCCGCAGCACTGGCCATGCTAAAACAAAATCAAAATGCATTAGAGTCAGACGGGTACTACAAATCTGCGATTTTAGCGCACCGATATTACTTTGATGAAGAACTTCATGAAATGGAGCGTTATCATGAAATTAGAGTTGGAATAAGAGAACGCTATAAAAACAGAGACGGGCAAAGCAAAGATCTAAGAGATATTGCTGAAGATTTATGCAGGTATAAATTAGAAAAATATCTTATTGGCGAAGAGCCAGAAGCAGTTTGCGACATACTCGAAGCATATACAAAAGCTAGAGCTACCCTGATCAACATATTTAAACAAGAAGTGGTTAGTGATAACGCGATTACGCCATTTAGTGATTGTTGTAGCCAACAAAACGTACAACCGCCACCAGCATGGGAAGTTGCAACGGTAGATTTTACCAGTCTATCGCTCTTAAACTACACACATGCATTTGAGTTACTTTATAATATGTTGAATATGCACTTGTTGCCCATGGCAGCAACGCCAGTGTATTTACCAGCGATAACTAATAAAGAAAAGCGCGATAACATTACAGCATCAATAAAAGCTGTGATTGCTGATGGTCAGGCAATTATTTCATCGTTAATGAAAAATAAAAAAAGTTGGGTATACACACAATTAATGGCGCCAGAGGGGCTTTATGGTGAAGATGGATCAAAAAATGAACCCGACAAGTCTAAATTATTAACGTCTATAGGCGCATACTCCCCAGAAAAGCTAGATGATAAAAAAGTGTCTCAAGCTGCGATGGAGTCAGAGTATTTTCCTGATCCTATTTTTCCATATTTACATACCTCAGATACAATTAAGCGAGGCATTAATGAATTACTCAATTACTACACACGGGTATTCAAAAATGCGGTAGATAGTGCTGAACAAGTTAAACCTACGATACTATTTCAATTTTTTGCTACAGCGAAGAGTTACTTGCCAGACATGATGGAAGGTAGTCGTATAGGTACGATTGGTCAAGTAGATAAAGATCATGTACTAATAAATTACAGTGTAACCGAGCATTCTTTCAGAGGGTTAATTAAAACAAAAGAAGCAAACAAAGCCGTTATTAACTCGATTAAAAATATTAGAGAAGGCAAGTCCATTAACAAAGGCCATGTTGTTACGCTTTATCACCATATATGGAAAAACAATCCGTCGGTTGCATTTAGTAAAGCCCCCTCAGCCTATGATGCAATATTGCCGCAAACACGTGCAGAAATTGAAAGCATTCTACATGAATTGGCAGACCGAAATATTCTGTATGATGACGTTTATGTGAAAAAAATCCCTGGCATTATTGTTCCTAGGAATAAAATTCCACAAAGTGAAGCCAAAACACTGGGTAATGTGTTTTATGATGATGGTGTTGAGCGAGCACTCAGAGTAACTGATCTAAAAAGCCTCGTGCATACTTCACAGTATGCTATATCATCAATTTTTGCGGGCATTGCGGCTATTAATGCGATTTACACCTATGCGATATATGAACAGAGTTTTGGTGGCAAGTCTGGTGGTTATCAAACTTTTAAGCACTTAGCTACGTTAGGCTCAGTAATCGCAGCAACAGGTGAGTTATGGGATTTATATGCACAAAAAGGGGAAGCGCACCCGTTAACCAAAGCAAGGGCAACTGAGATAGCAAAAACATTTCGCAGAAGAAAAAACACTGCAAAATTCACCATACTTCGTAGCTTCTCAGGGGGTGTAGGTGCAGTTACGGGCGGGCTGCAAATAGTTGATGGATTATCACTTGCGAGTAAGCATGATAAGGATGCAGCCATAGCATCCATTATTGCCGGCGGCTTAAGTATTAGCTCGGCAATTTACAGTGCTATTTACCTTTCGGCAGGACCAATTGGTTGGGCTTTATTTTTAGGCGCAATTAGCATGTCGATTATTGCGACCATGCTAACTGACACACAAGGTGAGCTATGGGCAAAACACAGCCCCTTTGCAAAAGATGAGCCCAACAATAATAACCTAACCAATAACTTAAAAAAGTCTGATACCTTATACAAATACTTATGCTCTTTACTGTTTAGCCCTAGTGTTTCATTAACCTGCGTTAAAGGCTCATACTTTATTGCCGAAGTTAGCTTACCGCACTTTCAAAAAGGGGTGTCGTCAATTTCTGTGCGCATTACTTACGATACTTGGGACACAGCAACTAACATATACAAAGCCGGCCAACCAATAATAACGCATTATGAAAGGGAGGTAGTGTTAGCCAATGCAAAAAAAGACTATACCCCTGTTTATAATGAACATAACCAGCTTACTGCTGCACAGTTTCATTTTGAAATTAACACGCCAAAAACGTTTTTGCTTGACAATGTGCAAGTAACGCCCACTTATGTTCATAACAACGAATTAACTTTACCTATAGATTACACACTATATGACTAGCACAACACGTAAACTAAAAATGGCCGACTTAAAGTCGTATGAAAAAGCGCGTTTATTTTGCCCAGCCCCCAAACAAACATTTTTTAACCGTTTTTTTGAAGCGGTAATAGACGACTCTTTTAGATACCAGTTCACAGGGTTATGTATTACACCAAGTTTATTTGGCGCTTTGAAAGATACGACGACAGACGGTCATTTATTACAGAAACTAACACCGTATGACAAGCAACCAGAGCGTTATATGATTTTAGGGTGCGGCCAAAATGCATGGCGTATGCTTTACTTGGGGGTTCCATTTTTAGGAGGTATAGGTACAATTTGTTCAATTATAATTATCGTCTCTTGGTTTTTTTTCTGGCAAAACGACCCCTTTCCATGGGAGTTACCCAGTCTTACTCTGAGTTGGAATATTATCTGGATGAACCTTATTCCTATTCTTTCGCTACTTGAGCGCCCTCAATTTATGTTTTTTGACCGTGTAAACCAAGTAGTAGGTATGACCAAAAGGGTGGCAAATTCTGAGTGTAAAAGCAGAGACGAATATGGCAACCCTATTTTTGATTGGGATGATATTCGTTGTGACATAGACAGAAAAATGACCACCCCCACCGCTGTTGCCTTTATGCCAGAAATTTACCATCGTGAACGTCAAAAATATCAGTGGTTTAAATCAATCGGCGTGGTGCACGAGTCAAGCGGTAGCGTAACACCAAGCGTACGGTTCTGGGAGAGCTACGTGCGTTTTATGGATAAAACGAAACCACTGCCAGACGTGCCAGAATTTGAAGCTTGCCGCCATTTATGTCCCGTTACCGCAGAGTTTGATAAACAAAATCAGCGACCTGAACGCTACTGGCGGGACATGGGATTTGATCAGCAAATGCAAATTGAAGAAGAATTAGATGAAGAGTGCAGTAAGTTTGATTTACTGGCCGAGCCTCCAAAAGAAGATATTACTAGACCGTGGGAGCGTTGGCCAATAGATGATGCACTAAAAGACAGAATGACCTTTAAAGAGAAGTGCAGGCGTATCATGTATCAACTTTGTGTTGGTGTTCGCTAAGTTAGTAAGCTATGAATAGTATTAACCCAACTCGAAAAATGGCCGACTTAGAGTCGTATGAAAAAGCGCGTTTATTTTGCCCAGCCCCCAAACAAACATTTTTTAATCGTTTTTTTGAAGCAGTAATTGATAACACCTTTAGATATCGGTTTACAGGACTGTGCATTACACCGAGAGTATTTGGCACTCTAAGAGATGCCACTACAGATGATTACTTACTGCAAAAGCTTACACCATACGAACAGCAGCCAGAACGCTACATGGTATTAAAGTGCGGCCAAAATGCATGGCGCATGTTGTATTTTGGCCCTCCATTTGTGTGGGGGGGGAGCTACATTTTTGACTATTCTCTTTACATTGTATTGGCTTCCCTTTGGAAAGGAGCCTTTTCCTTGGTGGCTGCCCATTTCAACCATGATTTGGAATATTGCTTGGATGAACCTAATTCCTATTTTTTCGCTACTTGAACGCCCGCAATTTATGTTCTTTGATCGTGTAAACCAAGTGGTAGGTATGACCAAGAGGGTGGCAAATGCCGAATGTAATGACAGAGACGAATATGGCAACCCTATTTTTGATTGGGATGATATTCGTTGCGACATAGACAGAAAAATGACTACGCCCACCGCTGTTGCTTTTATGCCAGAAATTTATCACCGTGAGCGACAAAAATATAAGTGGTTTAAATCAATCGGCGTAGTACACGAATCAAGCGGTAGCGTAACACCAAGCGTACGATTTTGGGAGCGCTACGTGCGTTTTATGGATAAAACTAAGCCATTGCCTGACGTGCCAGAGTTTGAAGTATGCCGCCATTTATGTCCCGTTACCGCAGAGTTTGATAAACAAAATCAGCGACCTGAACGCTACTGGCGCGACATGGGGTTTGATCAACAAATGCAGATTGAAGAAGAACTAGATGATGAATGCAGTACATTTGACTTACTGGCAGAGCCACCTAAAGAAGACATTACAAGACCGTGGGAACGCTGGACTATTGATGACGCACTAAAAGACAGAATGACGTTTAAAGAAAAGTGCAGGCGTATCATGTATCAGCTTTGTTTTGGTGTGCGCTAAGTTAATTAATAAGTGATGAGTAACATTAATCGAACACGTGAAATATTTGACCTAATTGCCCAGATAAGATTTTTTGAGAATATCTAACATAGCAAATACAGTGAGCTTGATATGACAACCATTAGATTTATTGCATTTGTGGGAATTATACTCCTGCCATTTTTCATCTACATGTTCTATAACTTTAAGTGGAAAACCACTCAAGTGCTTAGTAGCCATGTTAGAAAACTGCTGAATAAGCAGGATGGCCCTTTTAAACTTCTCATTAGTGTTCATAACCGAAATTTTGTTGATGTTAGCTTGCAAGGTCAGTTAGAGCATTATAAAAATATGCACTTCTGCACTATTCAACTATCTTTGTACGATATAACACATCCAACTAAAACCTTACCTATATGCGGTTACTCTTGTAACAAGCGCCAAGAAGGCGGAATACAATTCAGCACAAAGAAAAGCTACTTACTTTCAAATGTAATTGATAAATTAGACGCTACGAAAGGTTTAAACGTTTTTAGGTTTGAAAAAATTGATATCGTTCCACCTGAAAGTGGCATGCGAAAGGTGCTGTTTGTTGTAGAACTCACATTTAGAAATAAAGCTCAACATGTTAAGCACCGTGCACACATAGCAACCACACAGATTATTAATTTAAAGTATCGCTATTATCAAAGAGATGGGCTATTAAGTCAGCTCGGTGATTTTGGCAGCGAAATAGATATTAACTTTATAAAAGGGAGCATAAGATAAGTATGTCGCAATTAGAGACTTATGAGCTTTTAATTTATGCCTTTCTTTTTACTAATGTCCTCTACTGTGTGTTGTATTTTCTGAAAATAAAAAATTATATTTATGGCCAAAGCCCAGAGTTCAGGTCAAATTATATACCGCTAAGAATGCGCACTATTATCGATGAAGGGATGTGTAAAGTACTATTTAAAGGTAATTTAAAGTTTGTGAGTGATGAGTATGAAATAAAAGTTACAGTAGACGACACTTCATCAGCAGCAAAATCTTCTATCTTACCAACTAGCTCAGCAGCCAGTTTAAAAAACAATGATAGGTTTTGCTATGAGTTTTCATTATCGAGCCCAGAATCCATAGGTGGGGAGATTTCCTACGAAACTTGGACAAACGTTGCATCCTTCCCTTTTAATGAGCTGATGCAAACCAAGGATAATCTAAGCGTACTGACATTTAATGTTCTGTTTCTAGCTAAAAATCAAAGAGTAGCAAGAAGAAAAAAAAGGCTGAAGATATTTGAATTAAATTATGAAATAGCAACTGATTGGAAAAAGTTTATATCACTTTAGGGTATTTTAGTTTCATTAGATGAGTTGTGTAAGAGTAAAATTGAAGTGGTAAGTCAAGCGAAAGACACAGCAGTATTATGGCAGGCTGTAGGAGTATGTAATGGAATATGATGAATTGTTACAGAGAAATGCTGATAGAGGCTTGTGCTACCGATATATGCCAGAAAACCCTATACCTAAAAAGACACGGTTTAACAGGTTCTTTCAAATACAGCCACTATTTCATGATTTTTTTAAAAGGGAGCAAATTAATGCTGGTAGCAATGGCATTAATATTTCTAACTTTATTTTAGCCAAGTCGTCTTTTAAAAATAGATACATGGAATGGGCAGCGTTGAAGAACACAGCCAGATTTCTGGTGATAGACCACGAGGATGTTAAAGATATAGCTCGCTTAAAAGTATTTGCTACTATTGGTGACCTTCTATTTTTACTTCTTCACTTTGTTGGTGGTATTGGCACAATAATGTGGGTTTCCCTGTTGTTAATGTCATTAGGTGACTCAGAGCAGTTATTACAAAGCTTCATTATTTTTTTAGTCACTATTAGTTGGAATTTTTGTTGGATTAATGTGCATACTTGGTATCAGGTTCTTAAGAAACCAAATTGCATGTATTTTGATAGAAAAAACCAAACGGTTTCTATGCATGGTTTAACAAAATATATTGATAAGTATGAAAGATATAGTGATGTAACTTGTGATGAGTTTGGCAATGTTTGTTTTAAATGGGAGGATGTAGTTTGCACATATAGCAAAGTTACTTTCCATCGTCGACGAGCAAACTCAGTTACAGAAACCTATATCCCGACTATACGGCACAAATCATTTGGTGAATTCCCTGAATTTAGCCTTCGTTATTACTCAGAGTTTTACTCATCTACAGGTACGTTTTGCGCATTATTTTGGGAGCGCATCATACGCTTTATGGATATATCTAAACCTTTGCCTGAATCTCCCGAGTTTGAAGTTTACCGTCATACATGCCCTGTAACAGCAGAGCACGATATTTTGAATAATCGTCCTCTAAATTACTGGCATCGCATAAGTAGAAAGAGCCAAGCTGCGATGGAAAAGATTATCGCCAATGAGCTTTATATATTCGACTTCAGTAAAAAAAATGTACAAACAGAGATTGATAAGCCATGGATAGACATACCAGTTGAAAAAGCGGCTTCTGATAAACCCACAGGCTATCAAAGTAGCAAGTTAATTTTAAGACAGCTTACTTTGGGGTATTGAGGAAAGGCTTACAAATGGAAGTAGTAGTATTTTTTGCAGTGTTCATATGGTTGCTTTTTGCATATTGGTGGTCTACTTCAAATATTCAAGCGGTTGGATACAGCAAGAAGCTTGCAGAAAGTATGTCAAAAAATGATTTTTTTGTAACTACAGAAGTTGATTCTAACAGCATTAAGCTATTCGTATACGGTGACTTTGATAAAGTAGAAGGTGAAATCCGCTACCTAGTAACCGTGAGTGCTGAAGATGTTACTTGTGAACTTGAGTCAAGCAACATGCTTGGCGTACATCATCACATGAGACTGCAAGATAAATTACCTTTTTTTATTAAAGCAGTATGTTCGGCGACATCATTACAGCAAAGCGCAGCTACATTAAAAGACTTTAAATTACTTGAAATAAATCAAAGTGATATGATTCCGCCATTAGGCGGATGTCGTGAGGTGTTGTTTGTGGTGAATTTATATTTGTCTGAAGGCGAGCTAACCATAGAAAGCCATGATTCAAGCGAGAAATTAACAGGATGTGGTAGAGCCATTGTTCATTACGAACACTCTGGTTATAAGCACAATAGGAAAGTCATAGTAAAAAACCATCTTGGCGATGACATTGAGTTAGAAATAAGCAACTAGATGATGAATTAAAGGAAGTTTTGTGGAGTATGGATATAGCACTTTTTATAGCCGTTATTGGTTGCCTACTTCTAATTGTTAAAATGATACTTTCTTATGAGAGCGTTGACGATTACATATCCATTGGTACATATGGAATGAAATACGAGCCTGTAAAAATGAGAGTTCGACGTGTTTCAGTGCATGAATATAAACTAGAGCTTTTAGGTGGTTTTTCTGTAAGCTCGGGTGGTTATATGATAAAGCTAGACCTGTACGATATGACAGACTGTAAAGTTATTAAAAATGCTACTAACAGTTATAAACAACACAAAAAAAGGAAGAAAATCCCTGAATTTGAAAGCCAGTTTATTATAAATGACAATTCCATTCATCATGACGTTTTTTATTTTAAAATGTGGACGCCTGTTCATACTTTCAGTCTTTCTAGTGTAGAGCTATGTAATAGTGAGGAGAATAAACGGCTGCTTTTAAAAGCCACATTTAATCAAAAAATTATTCTTAATGCTCAAGGTGTTAGTAAAAATAAGAAAAAATCCAAGAGGAATAAAAATAACAATAAACGTAAAGAGATAGTGCGTGCTAATTATGTATTAGAGCATAGTTTTTTATATGAATCTAAACCAACCAATAAGGCGGCATAATCTCACTGGTTTGCAGACATTTAGTTATTAGGGGAGGATTATGATTGTCTCAAACAAAAAGCAAATGTTTGCAATGGGTGATTAGGTGCGTGATCAACAATACTGAGTTTCAAGTGAAACGAGTTTGAAAACTATTTTCTCTAATAAATCATTTACTAAGCTTGCCAATTCTAGTTTTTTCTTTTTGCTGTTAGCGTAATAAATTGTCGTAACCTACACTTTAAAATACACCGACATAAGGAAAGTATTATGCAGTATGGCCGTCAGTTTTTCTTGCTTAGCGTGATAGTTACCATTAATGGTGTTTGGTCTTTGTCAGTTTATGCTGAGGAAAATAAAACACTTTTTACTATTAGCCCTGTTTGGCATAGTCACTATGTTTCAGAGGGACGTGATAACTTGCCTGATAGTCGGTTTCAGTCTTTGCATGCGCTTGGAAAGTGGAATGACCTTGCTGCAGGTGTTTGGTATGGCAATGGTATGGGCAATCCGTACCGTGAAGTAAACGTTTATTTAGAGCATGGTTTCTCTTATTCTTCATTTGAGGGTTATATAGGTTATAACCATATAAAATTGCATGATACTGATGAATCGGATAATGAAATTTATGCGGGTTTAACAGTGTCTCCTACCTCGAGTATTAATTTAGCATTAGATTACACCTACTCAACAGAAGCGGATGGCGGCTTTGCAGAATTACGTGTGGATACTGAAAAGGTATTAGCTGATGGCCAAGTATTAATTACCCCTTATATTGCTGAAGGGTTTGATTTTGGTTATGCGTCTGAGTCTTATGACGGCGTGAATAATTTAAAAGCCGGTGTGGAAATGGTGTTCAAAGTTAATCCCAATGTAGAATTTATTGGCTCTATTAATCATTCAAAAGCGCATAAAGATGTTGAAAGAGAAGAGCATGATGATCAGTCTTGGATTACATTTGGCCTATCTTTAAGCTTTTAACTATTGGTTTCATTATCAGTTTTCAATAGTTACTTAGTCACTCCAACTATGCGTTAATTTCAACGACGTTGTTTCATTTTTCGTTAAGTTAAATACCTCTCTTATATTTGCCTAATGGTATTTTAACTGTTCTGTAAACGATTCTTTGATCTAAAACTGTGCTTCACTGGTTAAATATTGTGCAATCTCAGGTAATTGCACTATTCTTAAATTCAGATAGATGACCCCCTTTAAATATGAAAATGATTTGCGAAGATTTATCACGATAAACCTAACGTAAAATGATGGGATCATTGCCTATATCAAATTAACCAACTCATTGATTTTAAAGGTATGAAATATGGGTGTTATTTCAACTAAGATAAACGACGACACAGTAAAAAATGCGCCACCGTCTATTCATCGCATCTCTGATATTGAAATTCAAGGGTTTCATGTCAGATTAGGAAAATGGAAAGCGAATAGACAAAGGGAGGGCGATTATTATTTACATTGCTCGTCAGATATCGTTAATGGTGCAGAACGAAATATAAAGATAAGCCCAATTGATGCCATTTCTGCAGACGAAGCAAGAAGCTTAGCAAAATCCCTCATTAGCCAACTTACAAAAAACAGCGTAGATAAAAATAACCATTCAAATGGCCAAATCGAGCCAAACTTTATTCAAGATAAACCTGCTGAAGACAATGATCCTATTGTTTATATTACGCAAGCTAATCAATTGATTAAGCGCTATATAGACCATCTATCTGGCATTAAATCTAAGGATGCTAGCGATACTATTCGCACGTTGATTATTGATATTATTCCTAAATTAAAAGGGGTGTCTATAGCAGAGCTTAATGCTAGTTTTCTTTTAGAACGATGTATTGACCCCATAGTAACCAGAGACTGTAAACAACATGCAGGTGTCGTTTTTTTAGTGTTAAAACAGATGTTAGATTTTTCTGTGAATGAGGGGGTATTGTCGTTTAATCCCTTAAACAGAATTAGACGAGAAGACATTACGGGAATAACGTCTCCGGATAAACGCTATTTGAATGCGCAAGAGTTAGATACTGTGTTCTCTACGTTAAAGAAATTAAAGGTTACTCCGCAAGTGACCACGGCGTTGGAAATTTTATTACTAACGGGCTTACGCTTAAATCAGCTGTGTGCAAGTAAGTGGCAACATGTAAATCAAAAAAGCGGTATTTGGATTTTTCCTAATCAAACAATTAGCTTTTTAAATGTAAATAGCGATGATCATTACGTATGTTTGAATGAAGCTATTATTCAACGATTAAACACATTGAAAGCATTAGCACAAAATATTGATAGCCCATTTATTCTGCCGTCGTTAACGACAAAAAAATCTGATCCTCGTTCAATATCAATTGATAAACGCAGCGTGACACGCAGTATCGCTAGAAATCTAGATAATTTTGGTATTGATAAATTTACGCCTAATGACTTTAGAGAAACCATGAAGGTGCATTTAATTGGCATGGGCGTAAATGCTATTTTGATAGAACAAATGCTAGACAGAAAATTGCCTGTAAATTTACGAGGCTATTGTGGCATTGCCGACAAGCAAGCAAGGCTAGACGCACAAAATTTATGGGCTGATTACTTAACTAAAGTTATCGGTGCTTGGCAATAACAGCATGTAGCTAGGGTAATACGCTAATTGGTTTAGTAAGTTGTTTGTTGTAACCGTACATCGCATCGAAGTTGGGTATGTTGTTTTCCCATATGGGTTTATCTTTTCCGATGTATTCTTTTACTGCATCAAAAAATAGCCGTGTTCTTACCGGTAAATCTCTGTGCGGATACACTGCGTATAGCCCACTGTATTCTTTTAAGTGAACATGCGTAAGGATTGGCTTTAGTTGTCCACTTTTCACTTCGTCCGCAACAATAAAGGCAGGTGCAGTGAAAAATGTGGTGCCAGACAAGGTTTTCATCATTAGTACTTCAGCATCGTTCGCACGATACACGCTTTTTATTGCTTGTTGTGCAAGGATCCCGCTTTTATTAATGTAATCAATTGACTCAACACGTAGTGCACTGCTTGAATAACTGGCGGCGGGTAGGGCGCCCAGCTCTTCAATGGTTGTTGGCTCTCCGTACGTATCAAGATATTCTGGCGAGGCTAAAATAAGCAAGCGATTGCGCGCAATTTTCCTGGCAATAAGTGATGAATCTTTTGGTTCACCCACTCTAAAAGCCACATCCACCCCTTCAGCAACAATGTCTACTAGTCTATCTTCCAACAACAACTCTATTTCTACCTGAGGAAAGCGTTTTTGAAAATCGTTGATAACAGGCTGAATATAGCGCTTGCCAATGATGGTAGATGAAGCAATTTTCAATAGCCCCTTTGGCTCTAAGTGATAATTCTCAGCTACTCGAAATGTATCGTTAAGCAATGCTCTTAGCGCTTTAGCCTGTTTAACCATTTCCGCCCCCGCGGCTGTAATAGAAAACGATCGGGTTGTGCGGTTTAGTAATCGCACACCTAGTTCGTCTTCAAGTCGTGTTATTTGTTTTGATATGACAGAGCGGTCTATGTGGCGTAACGACGCAGCTTTAGCAAATGAGCCTTGTTCAACTACTTCCAAAAACATGATTAATCGGCTGGTTGTATCCAAAATATTTCCTAGAGATGGCTTACTAAAAGTGTAGTTGATTTTTTAATTGGTGCCATTTTGGCATTAATGAATTTATAAATCGATGCTTTTTTATCGGTTAATTGTCTCCTAAGATCTATTCATATTTTTACAAGGAGAGCGAACATGACTAAGCCGCTTATTACATCATTATTAAACGTAGCAGTTACCTTTGCTGCTATTACAGTACTCGTTGCGTGTAGCGAAGCACCAACAGATACACCAAAAGCTCAAGCACCTCTGCAACCTGTGGATGTTGCATCAGTTTCATTTCAGCCTGTTCAAAACTGGCATACTTACACTTCAAGGCTAGAGTCACCCCAAGACGTTCAATTAAAGCCTAGGGTGTCTGGAGTGATAGAGTCAATCGAATTTAAAGAAGGCGATGTAGTTAACGAAGGCGATTTACTGGTTAAGTTAGATGCTCGTCAATTTAAGGCTCACGTAGATACCTTAAAAGCACAGATTAAAAGCGCCGAAGCGGCCTTAGCGCAAGCAACCAGTGAAGCACAACGTGCAACGCGGTTAAAGGCCAGAAATGCGATATCAGCAGAACAAACAGAATCGCGTGCATCAACCGCTCAGCAGAAAGAAGCGCAATTAACCGCATTAAAAGCACAATTGAAAGCTGCTCAACTTGATCTTGAGTTTACCGAAATTCGATCGCCAATTAACGGTGTTATTTCTCGTGCAGAAATCACCAAAGGCAATAACGTGACTGCGGGACAAAGTGTTTTAACTTCAATTGTGTCAAACGAAGCAATGTATGCCTATTTTGACATCGATGAGCGCACTTGGAATCAATCATTCAGCGACATTACCAACAACACTAAACAGCCTGTGGTGATGCAATTAACAGGTAACGATGCCTTCTCTCATCAAGGCTACATCGACTTTATTGATAATGTGATTAATGAAAATACAGGCACTTTGCGAGTACGTGCAGTATTTAATAATAAGCCTGACTCTCAACAGCGTGCGTTACGTTCAGGCGCATTTGCACGTATTAAGGTTGCAACAAATAAAGTGAAACAGTTAATTGTTGTGCCAGATCGCGCCATTGGTACAGATTTGAAAAACAGATTTGTGCTTACGGTAAGTAAAGACAATGTATTGCAATACAAACTTGTTGAGCTTGGCGAGCGTTATGGCCATTTGCGTGCGATTAATAAAGGATTAAATGAAGGTGACATTATTGCCGTAAATGGTCCTGCACGGGTTGGCCCAGGTATGCCAATAGCGCCTAACAAAGTTGATATTGATTACACAAACGTTGCTTTTACGCTTGAACAGCAGCTATCTAATATGCCGCGTTTGGCTGCGAAAGATTAAGTTGCCATTAATCAGGTTCATAAGGAATTAAGATGAAATTTTCCCACTTTTTTATTGAGCGGCCAATTTTTGCAGCTGTACTGTCGCTCATCATATTTATTGGCGGCAGTATTTCACTGTTTCAATTGCCCGTAAGTGAATACCCGGAAGTTGTTCCGCCGACGGTGGTTGTTACCGCAACCTATCCGGGCGCCAACCCAAAGGTCATAGCAGAAACGGTGGCAACGCCATTAGAGCAAGAGATTAACGGCACAGAAAACATGTTGTATATGTCTTCTCAAGCGACGAGTGATGGAAGAATGACGTTAACCGTTACTTTCTCGCTTGGTACAGACTTAGATCGTGCCCAAGTACAAGTACAAAATAGAGTGAACAGTGCGTTACCGCGTTTACCGCAAGAAGTGCAACGATTAGGTGTGGTTGCAGAAAAGGCGTCACCAGACTTAGCAATGGTCGTTCACTTATATTCGCCAGAAAAAACACATGATACGGCTTATCTTTCAAACTATGCAGATTTATACGTTAAAGACCAGATTGCACGCCTAAGTGGTGTAGGAGACGTACAACTATTTGGTGGCGGTAAATACTCTATGCGTGTGTGGTTAAACCCCGATGCGTTAGCAGCCCGTGACTTAACCGCAATGGATGTGGTAACCGCACTGCGCCAGCAAAACCAACAAGTTGCAGCGGGTAGTTTAGGTGCACAACCTTCACCTAATTCAAACCAATTTCAAATATTGCTAAACGTTAAAGGCCGTTTATCTACTATAGAAGAATTTGAACGTGTAGTGATCAAAGTTGGTGATAATGGTGCTGTAATCCGTTTAAATGAAGTTGCCCGCCTTGAACTTGGTCAAAATAACTACTCGTTACGTGCGATGCTAGACGGACAGCCCGCTTTGGCAATGCCAATCTTCCAGCGCCCAGGTTCAAATGCAATTGAGTTGTCTGACCAAGTGCGTGAGACCATGGCTCGCTTATCTGAGTCGTTTCCTGAAGGAGTGAAGTACGATATTGTTTATGACCCTACCGTATTTGTTCGCGGATCAATTGATGCAGTAATTACTACATTACTGGAAGCAATTGCGCTGGTTGTTATTGTGGTTGTGTTGTTTCTTCAAACATGGCGCGCCTCAATTATTCCATTAATTGCGGTGCCTGTGTCGCTAGTTGGCACATTTGCTGTGATGCAGTGGATAGGTGTGTCAATTAATACGCTGTCATTATTTGGCCTTGTTTTAGCTATCGGTATTGTTGTAGATGATGCAATTGTAGTTGTTGAAAACGTAGAGCGGAATATTGAACGTGGGCTTACACCACTTGAGGCGACGCGTGTAGCAATGAACGAAGTAACAGGGCCAATTATTGCGATAGCATTGGTACTGTGTGCCGTATTTATTCCTACCGCTTTTATTACAGGATTATCGGGCCAGTTTTATAAGCAATTTGCTTTAACGATTACGATATCAACCATTATCTCGGCAATTAACTCGTTAACATTATCGCCTGCATTATCAGCGCTACTACTGAAGTCTCATAGTGACAAGCCTGATCGGTTAACTCGTTTACTCAATGCTTTATTTGGTGGTTGGTTATTTAAGCCGTTTAATCGATTATTTGATAAAAGCGCGAAAGGCTACGAGCGCGTCGTTAAAAAGCTTGTGCGCATGAGTTTAGTGGTGGGCGTTATTTATCTAGTCTTAGTTAGCTCAACGGTTAAATTATTTGAAACCGTTCCGGGCGGATTTATTCCAGCTCAAGACAAACAGTACCTGATTGCAATTGCGCAATTACCTGACGCGGCAAGTTTAGACAGAACAGAAGCAGTTATTAAAGAAATGGAGAAAATCGCACTGTCTGTGCCAGGTGTTAAGCACTCTGTTTCTTTCCCAGGTTTGTCAGTTAATGGTTTCACCATGAGCCCGAACAGCGGTATCGTTTTTACACCGTTAGAAGACTTTAATAAACGTTCTGATCCAAGTCAGTCAGCAATGGCGATTGCAGGCGAACTAAACAAACGTTTTGCAGCTATTGACGAAGCGTTCGTCGCTGTATTTCCACCTCCACCGATTCAGGGGTTAGGTACAACGGGAGGCTTTAAATTACAACTTGAAGACAGAGCGAATTTAGGATTTGAAACTTTGTTTAATACACTTCAAGGCGTGATTGGCAAAGCGTATCAAGATCCTGCTTTAACGGGTATTTACTCAAGTTTTAGAATTCAAGTACCACAAATGGATATTGATATTGACCGTGAACAAGCGTTAATACAAGGCGTGCCCTTGTCAGAAGTATTTAATGCGTTACAAGTTTACTTAGGTTCGATGTATGTAAATGACTTCAATCTATTTGGCAGAACTTATCAAGTTAATGCGCAAGCAGATGCGGACTACCGTTTAGACCCGGCACAAATCCTTAACCTAAAAGTACGCAATCGCAACGGAGATATGGTGCCGTTAGGTGCAGTGCTTAAAGTAACACCAACTACAGGCCCCGATCGTGTGATGCACTATAACGGTTACCCAAGTGCAGAGCTTAATGGTGCTCCTGCCTTTGGTTATAGTTCAAGCCAAGCGCAAGTGGCTATCGAAAAAATCCTTGCTGATAATTTACCTAAAGGGATTGAGTACGAATGGACTGAAGTAACTTATCAGCAGCAGCTGGCAGGCAACACTATGGTTTATGTATTTCCATTAGTTGTATTGTTGGTTTTTCTAGTGCTTGCAGCGCAATATGAAAGCCTGCGTTTACCATTAGCGATTATTTTGATTGTGCCGATGACTATTTTCTCTGCTTTAGTGGGAGTGTGGCTAGTGGGTGGTGACAATAATATCTTTACGCAAATTGCGTTAATTGTATTAGTGGCCTTGGCGTCGAAAAATGCCATCTTAATGGTCGAATTTGCCAAAGAGCAGCATGAGCATGGCCTATCACAATTAGATGCCATTATTAAAGCATGCAGAATGCGTTTGCGCCCTATATTGATGACTTCAATTGCTTTTACTGCGGGTGTTGTGCCACTCGTATTAGCAAGTGGTGCCGGTGCAGAAACTCGCCATGCAATGGGGACCGCAGTATTTGCAGGCATGGTAGGCGTTACCGTATTTGGTTTGTTATTTACGCCTGTGTTTTACATGGCCGTTACGCGCGATAAACGGACTAAAGACGCTGATGTCGATGCGACGAGTGCAGCCAGTGAAGAGTTAAATAATGAAGCTATCGCTAGTAACATCAATAAGCAGTCAGCATAGGTGGTCGCAATGAAAACATTTTTTAGCTCTAAGACAAAAATTCAGGCAAAAAACTTCACGTTATTAGCTGCCACTATGATGGTTACGCTAACAGGTTGTGCTAGTAATAATGACTATTTAAAACAGTCTGACAATTTAAATACATATATAGCAAGCGCTACCATTGCAGATGAGCTTAAAGGCGTAAGTGAAGTAAATTGGTGGCAGCAATTAAATGACACCACATTAAATGCATTGGTTGAAGAGGCGCTTACTCAAAACAATGCGCTTATAGCCTCGGGCAAGCGCCTTCAAGCGGCATACCGACAATTAGGTTACGAGCAACATCAGTACTTACCACAAGGTGGCGCTTTAGTAGCTAGTACTAAAGAGTCTGTCGACAATGTTCAAACCGAGTCAGCAAAAGCTGGCTTGGGCTTGAGCTGGCAGTTAGACTTATTTGGTCGCATAGATGAGTTAATTAGCGCAGCTAACGCGAATGCATTAGCACAAGCAGAGCTGCAACGTTCGCTGTATGTTGAAATAGTCTCTGGTGTTGTACAAAGCTATTTAAACTGGCATGGCAGTAATGAAAAACATCGAATTATTGCTATGCAAATTAGCGCACTTGAAGAAAGTATTGAGGTATTAAAAATTCGGGTTGAAGAAGGGTATAGCTCTTCGTTAGATTTAAATCGTGCTTATGCTCAACTTAATCAACAACAAGCGTTGTTACCGTTAGTAGAGCAAGCTAGATTTAATAACCAAGCTGCGTTAGCGGTACTAACAGGACGCACAGCTAGCGATATAAATATTCCAGATACTAAAACAGTTGCAGATGAACTACGTACACTCAGCCAGTATGCTAAAAAACAATTTACCATTGATAAATTACGTGTTGAATTAGCAAGCCCTTCACTTGCTATTGCAAAGCGCCCAGACATTAGCCAAGCGCTCTACCAATTAGCTAAAGAGCAGGCGTTAAGTGATTCTGCGCGGGCCGCGCTTTTTCCCTCTATTAACTTAACTGCTTTTGCGGGCGTGCTAAGTGTTGATAGCGCTGGGCTAAGTAATACCGTTAATCATTGGCAAATTAAGCCGCAAGTTGAATGGTCTTTACTTAGCTATCCAGCATTAATGGCGCAATTAGACACGCAATTATTGTTTACTGAAGCGGCATATGCAGATTATAAGCAAGCGGTGTTAGAAGCGATTGCAGATAGTGAGCGATCATTAAATCGTTTACTTACGCAAACTCAACAACATCAATTTGCAACCAAAAGATTTGAATATGCAAATCGTGCATTTGAACAAGCAACAGCAATGTATGAGGAAGGACAAGTACCTTATCTAACGTTGCTTGATGCAAGACAGGATGTTTTAATAGCACAACAAAATGCGGTTGACTCTACGGTTGCGTCTTTAATTTCGCGTGTTGAGGCGTTTAAAGCCTTTAACGGTCAGTGGAGCCATGCGTTAACTCTATTACAATCAAATGGTGCATAAGGCGGTAATATGCAAACATACCTTGTCGATTCTGATATTCCAACCACCATGCGTGCTATTGGTATCACTGAGCCTAGTGCAGATATCGAATTAGTGGATCTTATCTTAGATGTACCTCCACTTAACGAAGGTGAGGTGTTAGTAAAAGTTGAGTCGGTTGGGCTAAGCCCAGTAGATGCAAAATTTGTTAAGTCTGGTTTTTGTCAGTGGCAATATCCACATGTTATTGGATTGGATGCTGTTGGTGTAGTGGTTAAGTCTGGCAAGGGTATGTTTCCAAGTTGCGGTCAGCGCGTGATGTGGCACGCCAATTTAGCAGGGCAAGGGGCGCTGTCGGAATATGCGGTGGTGCCAAATTATGCCGTGTCTCTGGTGCCTGATAATGTTACCTCGGATGCAGCTGCGTCATTACCTTGTGCAGGCATGCCAGCATTGATTGCACTTGAAAAACTGCAATTACAAGAAGGTGAATCAATTTTAATTGAAGCAGGCGCGGGTGCAATAGGGCAGTTAGCCATTCAGTTTGCCAAGCAACGGGGTGCAATTGTTTTTACTACCGCTTCAAAGTCCAATCATAAATATTTAAAACAGCTTGGTGCAGATGCCGTTTTTGATTATAACGATCCAAAGCTTGTAGATAACATTCGCAAAGAAGTTGGGCCACAAGGATTTGATACCATATTAGATTCAATTTGCGGTGAAACCACAAACCGTAACATAGCGCTATTACGATTTTGCGGCCGAATTGCATGTTTAAACCCATTACCTGCGTTGGATAATGATCTACTGTTTTGCAAAGCACCTAATTTAAGCATTGTATCTCTAGGTGGTGCATGGCTTGGTAATAGTTTATGTGCTCAACAAAAAATGAGTTTTATGGGCAACTTGCTTTTAGAAGGTGTGAGTAACGAAACGTTAAAGCTTCCTAAGCTATTTCCAGTTAGCTTTAATGCAGCGGCAGTGTCTAGTGCATTGCGCAACCAATTAGCGGGTGGAATTGTTGGTAAGCAAATAGTGAATGTTACTGCTTCAAGCCAATAAGGGTGTAGTTACCTTTAACGTTTAATGTAATATTTACGGGTTGTCTTGATGTGTTTTTCCAATACCAACCATGGGAGCCCGCGAAAGGTGCTGTAAAACTGCCTTTCATTTGATTTGAAGTAGTAATCGCGTAACTTTCAAAGTAGCCCGTTGTGTCACCTTCAGGCTCACCATGTAGATCAAAGTACAATGGTTCGCCATCCGTCACCCATTCATACTCCATTTTTTGATACTGTTTCATGTAAAACTTGTACTCTATTCCGCGGTCAGCGGGTACTTCTACGGTAATGGAATCGGTTAGCACAGTCGCATTTTCATTAATAGTATGCTCATTGTTATTTTGCACCGTATCACTTTTTGCCGGGGAGTGGGGTGTGTTTGCTAATGCTGTTAAACCCAACAGCTTGCCAATGCCTGTGGGATCAATATTGTATTCTGCTGGAAGAATAATAGTAACTAACGCACAGATGGCTATCACTAATGATATAACTGTAGACTTAATTAATGATGCAGTGGATAGGGTTTCTGGCATTGGTCACTCTCTAAAATAAATAATTAACTGAAAACGGATTAATATTGGCTAACAGTCTGATATTAACTAACAGCGTAACCTGTTAAGTGATAGCCCATTAACATAAACCCCGCGCTCATCAGCAATGTATTAGTGGTGGCAGAAAACTGCTTAAAGCTATGATGTTTTCGCCAAAAACTAATGAAAATTAAGATAAGTGCTAAGGCACTTAGTTGACCTATTTCAACCCCTACATTAAAGGCGATAAGGTTGGTTAGCAGCCCGTTTGAAGATAAGCCAAACTCTTGAATTTTAGTTGCAAGACCAAACCCGTGAAATAAGCCAAAAATAAGTACAGCTGCTTTTGGATTGGGTGAAAAGCCAATAGTGCGCTTAAAGCCACCAAGGTTGTCAAACCCTTTATATACAATTGATAATCCGATGATTGCATCAATTAAGTAAGCGTTTATTTGAATGTCATTTAGCACGCCATATAGTAGCGTTATGCTATGACCAATCGTAAACATGCTCACATAAAGAATAATTTCTCTACTTTTGTACAGGAAGAATATTACGCCTGCTATAAACAATAAATGATCATAACCTGTGATCATGTGTTTAGCGCCAATATATACAAAAGGCATGAATTGTACGCCCTGACTTTGTAGCAAAAAATGCCGTGTAGTTTCGTCTACGCCATGCGCAATTGCCTCAATAGATACCAAAGCAAACAAAAAGAAAATAAGTGGCAGTATAAAAAGGGGAATATACTTATTATTCAAACAGAAACTCAAGCTAATTAGTAAGTTATAACCACACGGTATCATGATGTTGGGTAATGCGGAATATCTTTTAGACAGGTTATTTAATAGCCAATATTAAAATGCGTGATTAAAGTAAACATAAAGCAGTGATTTTGACATGTTAGTGCTATGAGGCAAATGTGTAAGAAGAAGCTATTATTATAGTTTTTATAAGATCAAGGTATTGAACATGAAAATTGTCGCGTTTGCTGCTAGTAACCACACCAAATCTATCAATAAAATGTTGGTTAACTATGCGGCTCAATTGTTGAAAAACGCTGAAGTTGAAGTTTTAGATTTAAATGATTATGAATTGCCATTATTTAGCCAAGACAAAGAAGCTGAAATAGGGCATCCACAATTAGCGAAAGATTTTCTCGAAAAAATACGAAATAGTGACGGAATAATTATTTCTTTTGCTGAACATAATGGCTCATATACCGCGGCATACAAAAATTTATTTGATTGGTGCTCTAGAATAGAAACTAAAGTGTTTAATCATAAGCCAATGGTATTGTTCTCAAGTTCGCCAGGCCCAAGAGGGGGAAGTAGCGTACTCGCAAGTGCAGTTGAATCTGCGCCTTATTTTGATGGGGTAGTTAAGGCAAGTTTAGCAATACCTTGTTTTCATGATAATTTTGATGTTAAAAAGCGTGTAATTACGCATGAAGAGCTGAATGAGCAATTCAAAGACGCAGTAAGCCATTTGAATCATTTACGATGAGCTAAATATCAATAAATAAAATTAAGAAATAAGCGGGATATAAACAATAGAAATTGGTACGACCGAGTGGACTCGAACCACCGACCCCTACCATGTCAAGGTAGTGCTCTAACCAGCTGAGCTACGGTCGTACAAATGACAACAAGTTGTTGTCAGCGACGCGTATACTAATGGGGTTGAATTTCATATGCAAGATATTTTTTAAGTGCTTGCTGCGTTTGATTAATATGTAACCTATCGCAAACAACGTTACGTATAGTTATTGCAAGTTTTACGTAAGTTTACCCACCATTTCACATGGGCTTGTATTTCATTTTTTAGCTGACTTTGTAGGCTGTCTGGCTCACTAGTAAAATAATACTTAAGGTACTTTTCAAACTCAGCGTGTTGACTAGTCGACTGTGCTTTATTCACAGGCATAAACAAAGAAATAATCAGATTATCTATATTAAAGTGATAACGCTGTAATTTTGCTAAATATCCTTGTAGCCCTTCAATAAAATATTTTTGATTAATGTTGAACAGCACTTCAGCGTGCTTAAGTGACGCTTTATTAGCACATATACGGTTGTGACTTATTGTTGATAAATACTGATTAAGAGATTGTAACTTCGGTAATAATAGCAGTTCCGCTTTTAACAAGTTTGGCACGCTATTATTTCCGTAAAGTTCAGATAACAATGGCTCTAGTTGTGTTACGGCTGGCATTGAAGATTGCTCAATCTGCGCTCTTATATCTAATAAGTAATTCAGCACCTCAATTGCTTGGGTCAGTCCGGCATTACCTTCTTCTTCAAGTGCGTTTTTGCCCACACTAATTAAATGCCTTAACTCTTTATCATTTATAATAAAGTTATTAAATACGATAGGTAACGCTTGGCGTTTTTCTACAAGAATGGTTTTCAATTCTTCATCATTTTGTAGTTTCTCTTCAGCCAAGCAGATCTCAGCGATATCAATAAACGTGATCTCATACCTAAGTTTATGACTTGGAGGCATGAGTCTGCCTAAACCACTATTACGTTGCCCGATTAACTCTTGAAGTCCGCATCTGGCGTATTTAAAAGTGTTTACTAAGCCCATACTCATTTCCGGTATTGGCCTTTCAAGTAATTTAAATCGAGGCGCTGTAGGGCGATTGACAGACACTGATTCAAGTGAAGGAAGATTATTGCTGTTACTATTTGCTGACAATGCCTTAGTTAATGTTTTTTCTAGGCGCGCTTCATAGGTATCGAATATTGACAGTGGTGTTGGTGTACAACCTGCTAACGGTAAAAAAGCACAAAGTAAAATAAGCACTTTGTTTTTTTTGTTTTGGTATACATGCTTTGTATATATCACTGTGTGCTTTCCAGTTAGCTAGTAAAACTTAAGTTTGTTCAGTGCTAAGCACAAGAAAATTCTGGTCGCTTAAGCGTACTATGTAATTTAAACGCAAACATGATTGCGCCTACGGTAAGACCAACTACTATCCCTATCCAAAAGCCATGCGGTCCCATCGCAGGCACAATAAGATCGGTTTTACCAAGTATATACCCAATGCCAAACCCTATTGGCCAATAAGCAATAAAGGTAATATAAAAAAGTGGTTTGGTTAATTTGAAGCCTTTTAAGATACCAGCCGACACAACCTGAAAAGAATCAGATATTTGATACATCGCTGCAAGAATTAATAATGAATTTGCGATCAGAATAACTTCCGGGTCATTAGTATAAAATTGTGCAATATAGTTACGCGTAACCAATGTAAAGAGTGCCGTAGTAATACCTATCGCACCGGCCACTATCAAACTGGTTTTTACTGAGTCACGCATTTTGTCTATGGCTCCTCCGCCGTATAAATAGCCTATTCGAATAGTCACTGCCATTGAAAAACTAAGCGGAAGCATAAAGACCAGTGCACTAAAATTATTAGCAACTTGGTGGCTAGCAACATACACACTGCCCATAGATGCAATGAATAATGGAATGAATGCAAATAAACACGTTTCAAATAAGATTGAGAACGCAATTGGTAAGCCTAACCGTACAATGGTAACAATTTCAGCTATATCTGGAAGATGAAAACGGCTGAATATTTGAAACTGGTGCAACTTCTTAGATACGCGTATATAAATTAGCATTGAAAAAAGCATGGCCCAATTCACGATAGATGTTGCTAAACCACAGCCAGCACCACCCAAAGCAGGAGCACCCATCTCGCCATAAATAAAAATATAGTTGGCAGGAATGTTTATTACTATCCCAATAAGGCTAATAATAACAGCGGGTTTGGTATAGGAAACACCTTCAGAAAAATTGCGTAAAACAAAAAACAATAATGCTGGTGGCAAACCGATAACAACAAAATCTAAATAAGCAATGGTGAGGCGATATAGCTCTGCTTCTAAATTGAGCATTTGTAGCGGAACTTCTACAAATTGATATCCCACGAAACCGATAACGCATAATAACAACGCAATATAAACACCTTGGAAAACGGTTGAAGGGATATCACGAGATTGTTTAGCACCAAATTGGTGTGAAATAATAGGTGTTAGCGCTAAAAGAATACCTTGCATAGTAAAAAGCGCAGGATTCCATAAACCTTGCGAAACCGATACAGCTGCCATGTCAGTAGCACTAACACGGCCAGACATAACCGTATCAACAAAAAACATCATGACTTGGGTGACTTGGGCCAAGAATATAGGTACGGCAAGCTTAATTAGCTTATCCGCTTCAAATGCTGAAAAACGCAAGTTTTCCCTCGACTTAGTTATTTGGTATAAAGGCGCATTGTATTCTTTTTTAGTACAGCTTAACAAAGTAAAAATTTAAAAGTATAAAGGTGAAACGTGTTTACCGGAATTGTTCAAACTAAAGGCACAGTTATTTCTATAGCTGAAAAAGATAATTTTCTATCAATTGTAATCTCGGTTCCTGCTGAGCATATGCAACATTTAAATCACGGTGCCAGCATAGCGATTAACGGTGTGTGCCTAACCGTTGTAAAATACGAACTACACAATAGCGATGTTGTAGGCCAAGTGTATTTCGACGTAATCGATGAAACGCTAAAATTAACTAACTTATCGCAAATTAAACAAGGCGATAAAGTTAATGTAGAACGTTCTATGACATTTGGCACGGAATTAGGTGGTCATATTGTGTCTGGCCATATACAAACGCAAGCAAAAATTGTGTTGATAAATAAAACTCAATCTAATTGTGAGTTTATACTTGAAGTGCCTCAACAGTGGATGAAATATATCATCCATAAAGGATTTATTGCCATCGATGGCATTAGCCTAACAGTCGGCAAGGTAGAAAATAATCGATTTTCACTTCACCTAATTCCTGAAACATTAAATATAACGACCTTAGGAACTCGTCAAGAAGGTGACTTAGTTAATATTGAAGTTGACCAGCAAACCATGACGATTGTCACCACAATTGAACGGTATATGGCGCAAGCAAGACCTGCACTAGAAGCTTAATTGCTGTTTAATATTCGCACAGTAGCACTGGTAACGCGTTTAAAAATCAGTATAATGCGCCTTCAAATTTTAAGTGTTTAAGTACAGGGTCAACTGATCTTAAGCTTAAACACTATCTTTTAATTGCGCTAAATTTGCGATTTAGTGCTGCAATCTAAGAGAACAATTCATGAAATATGTTGTTGCTGCGTTATACCAATTTGTATCCCTGCCTGATTTTGAAGACATTCGCGAACCGTTATATCAACAAATGATCAGTAACGATGTTAAAGGTACGTTGTTACTCGCTCAAGAAGGGATTAATGGCACGATTAGTGGCCCACGTGAAGGTATTGACGCGGTTTTAAACTGGCTTAAATCAGACGAACGTTTTGCTAATATTTCTCATAAAGAATCGCTAGCAGACACGCAAACGTTTTACCGCACAAAAGTTAAACTGAAAAAAGAAATAGTAACAATGGGCGTTGAAGGAATCGATCCTAACCTTGTTGTTGGTACTTATGTTAAACCTGATGAATGGAACGACTTAATTTCAGATCCTGATGTAATAACGGTAGACACCCGTAACGACTACGAAATTGGCATTGGTACGTTTGAAGGTGCAATTAACCCTGACACCGAATCGTTCCGAGAATTTCCAGCTTGGGTTAAAGAAAACCTAGATCCTAATAAAAACAAAAAAGTCGCCATGTTTTGTACAGGCGGTATTCGTTGTGAAAAATCCACTGCATACTTGAAAGAGCAAGGCTTTGAAGAGGTTTATCACCTAGAGGGTGGTATTTTGAAGTATTTAGAAGAAGTACCAGAAGAAAACTCAAAGTGGGAAGGCGAATGCTTTGTTTTCGATCAACGTGTTGCCGTTAAGCATGGTTTAGAGCAAGGCAGCTACGACCAATGTTATGGTTGCAGAATGCCTATTACTGAAGAAGAAAAACAGTCTGAGAAATACGAAAAAGGCGTTTCGTGCTCGCATTGCTTCGACAAGTTAACTTCTGACCAACTACAACGCTTTAGAGAACGTGAAAAGCAGATTCAATTAGCAAAAACACGCGGTGAAGAGCATATTCATGATGGAAAAGCGTTAAAAGTTGAGTAAATTCAAGACTAATTTAAATTTATTCTAAGAAGTGCGCCTTTAGGCGCATTTTTTATATCTGTTTTTTGGCGAGTAGCCGACAACTCAACTAGAATTTAATTGTGCATACCGCACATGTAGTAGGTATTTACTAATAACTGATGTACACCAAGTTAGCCATCTCGAAATAAATTTATGTTTATGGAAATGTCTGTCGATATTATTATTACGAGATGATTTCGTTGAGGAGAACGAATCATGGTTACCAGTCGAGAGATCCTCTTTAAATCTGCCTTAGATAAACTCGAAATTGAAGAATTGAGCGTGTTAATCACGCCTTTTGCAGCTGTTGCTTTTGGCTTTAAAGGCGATCCGAGTTTAAGGTCTAGCGGAGTTTATAATGAACTCTATAGAGTCATGGAAAGTTATCGTCGCATTATTGATAACCAAGGCAAGCCGTTTAAATGGTTAGCTGCTGATGGCACAGAATATGATACATGCAGAAATTACCTATTCGCGCAATGGGGTGTAGGGTTACCTTATCCAGAAGGTCCATTTGAAGTGTGATTTTGTTTGTAGAGTAAAATTGTGAAATGAAAGAGTAGTAATGTTGCGGCAGTCTCAAATACAGAAAAATTTGACCCGAGTTAACGGGCCAAATTGTTATTTGCTATTCAATGAATATTAGCTAGTTGCTTTTTGTAACGCTAGCATTTCGTCATGGCATTGCTGCATTGAGTTTAATACGTTTGTCAGCGTTTTTTGGCACTCTAGCGGCTGATCTTTTTCCATCGCTGCTTTTATTTCTGCTAATGTTTTATCTTCAACTTCTTCAAGTTGATTGATAATTGTATGTTCTTCATTTGAAGAGAAGGCAGTTAGCATTTTTGTGTAATACTTACGAGCTTCAACCGCGAATGAAGAACCATCTTCACGCTCGCCTTCTTCAATAATTGCAAATGGTTGTAATTGCTCTTTTGCGATGGTTTTTACATTAACCATACGAGAGAAAACACCCGCTAGTGCGCTATCGTCAACTTTCTTTTGTGCCTCTGTGTAAAATTCAATACCACTGTTAAGAACTTGGATAATATCGGTAATATGCTCAACTTGGTTTGACATAGTGTGCTCCTTTCTTAGTGTTAACAATTTTTGTTGTGTACAGTTTAGATAGTGCAGGCTCTAGGCCAAGTTGTTTTAATAGCAGGAAAAAATCTAGAAAAACAAAAAACACCACATGTAAGTTGTTGATATCTAAAAAGTAAAATATTTTACGTATTTCTATAATTATTGTATAGCTGCGTGAATGGTTACCTAAAAAATGCAGCAGCCTTATGTAAAATGCTGAAAGATTAACAAGCGTAGTGTAATTTTTTCACGGATAGCGATAAACAAACTTACGTGTAGGCTAAATTTGGCTTTTTAAATCAATAAGGTATGTAGGTTTGAATTGGTAAAGTAAGAAAATAAAATGAAGTGGGTTTCATTCGACAATTATTTCAATGTCAGAAGTAGGCTGACTACAACACAGTAAAATTTCACCTTTTCTAACAAATGCCAATGGCTCAAGATTATAAACCACTTCTCCAGATACTAATTTACAACGGCATGCACCACAGAATCCTTCGCGGCAGTGATAATTGACTTCAATATTCTCGTTTTCTAACGCTATAAGCAGGTTAGGGTGGTTATCTGTATATTCAACTACAGCATCACCACCATTTAGTTTAATCTTCGGCACTTGAACCTAAATCTATTAAAGGTCAAAGTCACCAAAATCAGCAGCATCAACTTCTGCATCAATTTGGCCAACTAGGTAAGAACTTATTTCAGACTCTTGTGGGGCTACTTGTACATTGTCAGACACCAAGTATTTATTCATCCACGGCAGTGGGTTACTTTTTACCTCAAACGGTGGTGTATAACCAAGCGCACTCATACGGTGGTTTGCAATGTATTCCACATATTGACAAAGAATGTCTTCGTTAAGACCAATCATTGAGCCGTCTTTAAATAAATACTTAGCCCACGCCTTTTCTTGTTCAACTGCTTTCATAAAAATTTGGAAAGCTTGAGGCCCTAGTTCATCAGAAATTTCTTTCATTTCAGGGTCGTCTTCGCCCGACGCCCACAAGTTAAGAATATGCTGAGTAGATGTAAGATGAAGATTTTCATCACGCGCAATTAGCTTAATAATTTTAGAGTTGCCTTCCATCATTTCACGTTCTGCAAACGCAAATGTACAAGCAAAACTCACGTAGAAGCGAATCGCTTCAAGCGCATTGACGGAGTTTACACATAAAAAGAGTAATTCTTTTAGCTTACGCATAGTAACTTTATACTCTTTACCGCCAACGGTATGAGTACCTTCACCTTGTGTCTGCCAAAGCTGTGTATAGAAAATAAGCTCGTCGTAGAACTGAGAAATATCTGAAGCACGCTTTTGAATTTCTTCGTTTAATACAATGTCTTCAAATATTTCACTAGGATCAGTAAATAAGTTACGCAATATATGTGTGTAAGAACGGCTATGAATCGTTTCGCTAAACGCCCAAGTCTCTATCCATGTTTCAAGTTCTGGTGTAGATACAATAGGAAGTAGGGCAATATTAGGACTACGCCCCTGAATTGAATCAAGCAGTGTTTGATACTTTAAATTTGAAATAAAGATATGACGTTCGCTATTCGTCATCTGCTGAAAGTCGATACGATCTTTACTCACATCTACTTCTTCTGGACGCCAAAAGAACGATAATTGCTTTTCGATTAATTTTTCAAAAATAGCATGTTTTTGCTGATCATAACGCGAAACATTAACAGGGTTGCCGAAAAACATCGGCTCTAATAAAGGATTATTATTTGTTGGATTGAACGTAGTAAACTTCATTAATAAATGCCCTAAAGCCTTAAGTAAATAAGGCTGCCATCAGACAGCCTGTTATTCGTTATATTTTACAAGCACCGCCTGCGCAATCATCGTCTTCTTTTTCGACTTTTAATTCTTCTTGCTCATCAGATGCACCGTCACGGGTATTATGATAGTACAAGGTTTTTAAACCCATCTTGTAAGCGGTTAATAAGTCTTTGATTAACAGCTTCATAGGAACTTTGCCTTGATCAAATTTATTTGGATCATAATTAGTATTTGCTGAAATTGCTTGGTCAACAAACTTTTGCATTAACCCAACTAGTTGAATGTATCCATTATTATTTGGAATATCCCACAATAATTCATACGCATCTTTGAGTTTGTCATATTCCGGTACTACTTGTTTGAGTACACCGTCTTTACTAGATTTAACTGAAATATGACCGCGCGGTGGTTCAATACCGTTTGTAGCATTCGAAATTTGTGACGACGTTTCAGATGGCATTAACGCTGAAAGTGTTGAGTTTCTTAAACCGTGCTCAACAATATCTGTACGTAGTGTATTCCAGTCAAGATGAAGTGGCTCATCACAAATTTGGTCTAAATCTTTTTTATACGTATCAATTGGTAGCAAGCCTTTTGCATACGTTGTTTCATGAAATTTAGGGCAAGCACCTACTTCTTTGGCTAAATTATTAGATGCCTTTAATAGGTAATATTGAATCGCTTCAAAGGTTTTATGCGTTAAACCATTTGCACTGCCGTCAGAATATTTAACGCCATTTTTAGCTAAATAGTAGGCATAGTTGATAACACCAATACCTAATGTACGACGTGCCATCGAACCTTGACGAGCCGCTTCCATCGGATAATCTTGATAGTCCAACAAACTATCTAGCGCTCTGACTGCTAAATCAGCTAATTCTTCTAAATCATCAAGCGAGTTAATCGCGCCTAAGTTAAATGCAGAAAGTGTACAAAGTGCAATTTCACCATTTTCATCGTTAATGTTATTCAGCGGTTTAGTAGGTAAGGCAATTTCCAAACATAAGTTAGATTGTTTAACTGGCGCTACTTTAGAATCAAATGGGCTGTGCGTATTACAGTGGTCAACGTTTTGCAAATAAATGCGGCCAGTGCTGGCACGCTCTTGCATAAACAAAGAAAATAGCTCTAATGCTTTAATTCTTTTCTTGCGTATTGAAGAGTCGTTTTCGTATTTCACATACAACGCTTCAAATTTATCTTGGTCTTCAAAGAAGGCATCGTATAAACCTGGCACATCTGAAGGACTAAATAATGTAATGTAATCATCTTTAATCAAGCGCGAATACATCGTTTTATTAAACTGAACGCCGTAATCCATGTGACGCACACGGTTTTCTTCAACACCGCGGTTGTTTTTAAGTACTAATAACGATTCTACTTCTAAATGCCATAGTGGATAAAACAAAGTTGCAGCACCACCGCGCACACCACCTTGCGAACAGCTTTTAACCGCTGTTTGAAAATACTTATAAAACGGAATACAGCCTGTATGAAATGCTTCACCGTTACGAATAGTGCTACCTAATGCACGGATTCTACCTGCGTTAATGCCAATTCCTGCGCGTTGGCTTACGTATTTGACAATGGAGCTTGCTGTGGCATTAATTGAATCTAGGCTATCGTCGCATTCAATAAGTACACATGAACTAAATTGGCGGGTAGGTGTTCTTACGCCTGCCATAATTGGAGTTGGCAACGATATTTTGAACTGAGATGTTGCATCGTAAAAACGACGAATGTAATCCATACGATTAGACCTATCGTATTTAGAGAACAAACATGCCGCAACTAGGATATATAAGAACTGTGCACTTTCAAAAATATCGCCAGTAACACGATTCTGAACAAGGTATTTACCTTCAAGCTGTTTAACGGCTGCATAGCTAAAATTAAGATCGCGGCTGTGATCTAAAAAGCTATCCATTTCATCTAATTCAGCTTTTGAATAATCTGCAAGAATGTGAGAGTCGTAACGGTTTTTCTCTACCATCCCCACAACATGTTGGTATAGCGTTGGCGGCTCAAAACGCCCATACGCTTTTTTTCTTAGGTGGAAAATAGCTAATCTTGCTGCCAAATATTGGTAGTCAGGCGTTTCTTTAGAGATTAAGTCTGCCGCTGCTTTAATAATGGTTTCATGAATGTCTTCACTTTTAATGCCATCGTAAAACTGTATATGTGATTTTATTTCTACTTGAGAAACAGAAACATTACTTAAACCTTCAGCGGCCCAAGTGATAACACGGTGGATTTTATCAAGATCTAACGGTTCCTTATTACCATCACGTTTAGTAACGGACAAACTTTGATTCATGTTACCTGCCTACAATATCAATATGAGGTTTATTGGTTAATTTTTATTGTGTGATTTA
Source organism: Flocculibacter collagenilyticus (assembly GCF_016469335.1). Taxonomy (NCBI): domain Bacteria; kingdom Pseudomonadati; phylum Pseudomonadota; class Gammaproteobacteria; order Alteromonadales; family Pseudoalteromonadaceae; genus Flocculibacter; species Flocculibacter collagenilyticus. Next base: position 1,944,859 of record NZ_CP059888.1, on the reverse strand, counting down.
CGTACAAATTAGATTAAGTAATTGATTAACAACGACCTCAGCTCGCTAATTCCATGCAAGACAAAATTGCATTACTAAATTAGTGATGTGAGGCGTAAATAAAAACAAATATTAATCTTGATTCGTATTATTACCCTATACGTATTTATTATTTTATTAGCGCACAGCGTGTTGAAGAATTATGGATAGGTTAAAAACCTACCGATAATTGAATATACACTACATATAGGGGTAACTCGGTACGGAATCACAAGATAGAGTGGAAATTGGATTTTTTCAAGTTGCCTTGCTTGATGAAAAATAACCATGTTAGTAGCTACTAACCCATCAAATCAAGCGGACTTTTCTCAGGCGAAAATAGCAAGACCAATTAAAAAAAAACAAACTTTTTTTATGAAAAAAAAAGCTCGAATTTCATGAAAAAATTCAAGCCTTTTTTTTGACTAATTCTGTACTTTATGACCTAAAAAAAGTTGTAACGTAAGTCATCTTAAGATAGGTGAAAATCATTGCACAATAGTTGTAAGCTGAGAAATATCGCTCAATATATAATCTGCAGGCCAGCTATGTACTTCATCTTCACTAACATAGCCCCATAATGCTGCGCATGTATCCATGTTAGCGGCCTTACCGGCTTGCATGTCACGTAATGCGTCACCTACATATAAAGTAGCGTCAGTATTCATACTTAACTGCTGCGTTGCATGTAAAATGGGATCGGGATGAGGTTTTGCAACAGGTAACGTGTCTCCGCAAACCACAACGTTGGCTTTTTGTAAAAAGCTAATTTTTTCAATTAATAATTCTGTCAGATATGCTGGTTTATTAGTCACAATCCCCCAGCTAATATTATTAGCTTCTAAAAATTGAATGCATTGTTCGACGCCGTCATACAACCTTGAATGCGTCGCAATATTCGCTTCATATTCTGCTAGGAAAGTTTGTTTTAAAACATTGAAGTCATATTCTGCCAATTTATCGCCAAAACCTAACTTTAGTAGTCCTGCAGAACCGTTAGAAGCCTCAAGTCTATATTGTTTTGCTGGAACAGCGTTAAAACCATGTTTCGCTAGTACTATATTTAATGCACCACCTAAGTCATCAGCTGTGTCTAGTAATGTGCCGTCTAAATCGAATAACACACATTCATAAGATTTTGTGGTTTGGGTTATGTTGTTGCTTTTGGTCGTCATTATATTAGCTTCTCGCAATGCAAAATGTAGTTAACATCAACATCATTGCCTAATGAGTAAGTTTGATTCAACGGATTATAACTTAAGCCGGTGATCCCTTTGACTTTGAGTCCTGCTTGTTCTGCCCAGTTGATGAGTACTGACGGTTTAATAAACTTCTTATGGTCATGCGTGCCGTCTGGTACAAGCTTTAATACTTTTTCTGCACCGACAATTGCAAATAAATAAGATTTTAAGGTTTTATTTAATGTTGAAAAAAACACCTTTCCACCGGGTTTTACTAAACTTGCACACGACTGAATAATTTGTTCAGGGTAGGGGACGTGCTCAAGCATTTCCATACAGGTCACAACATCAAATTGCTCTGGATGCTCAATAGCAAATTCTTCAGCGGTTGTTTTTTCATAAGACACTTTAACATTAGCTTCTAATCCATGCAGGCGAGCAACCTGTAATGGCTCTTCACCCATATCGATGCCTGTAACATTAGCGCCAAGTTTAGCCATGCTTTCAGCTAAAATTCCGCCTCCACAGCCAACATCCAATATTGTTTTATCAAATAGGCCATTACAGTTGTCAGCGATAAAGTCTAACCTTAACGGGTTAATTTCATGTAGGGGCTTAAACTCACCGTCTAAATCCCACCAACGCGACGCGATACTTTCAAATTTTGCAATTTCGGTTAAATCTACATTTGGGTGGGTAAGTTTTTCTATTTGAGTCATGACATATACTGTAAAAATTAGAATTTTAGCTATCTTACTTTTTTTAGTGAATTAACTCATTAAAATTTTATATTTGCGCTTAAATTTCTAGCGCCTATAAAAGACTAGATCAGTAGTTATATTGTGTTAGAATTGCTGTCTTATTTAAAATAATAATTATCTTCTTATTAAGTGATGAGACTCCTTTTCATCGCTTGTATAGTAGTAAAATTGAGTATCAGGGAATATTCTTTATATGACAGATTTGGCAAAAGAAATTCTTCCGATCAACATTGAAGATGAGTTAAAAAACTCGTATCTAGATTATGCAATGAGCGTAATCGTTGGTCGTGCCTTACCAGACGTTAGAGATGGCTTAAAACCTGTCCATCGCCGCGTTCTATTTGCAATGAACGAATTAAGCAACGACTGGAACAAACCTTACAAAAAATCTGCACGTATTGTTGGTGACGTAATCGGTAAATATCACCCTCATGGTGATAGCGCAGTTTACGACACCATTGTTCGTATGGCTCAACCTTTCTCTCTTCGTTACATGTTAGTTGATGGTCAAGGTAACTTTGGTTCTGTTGATGGCGATGCCGCGGCAGCAATGCGTTATACCGAAATCAGAATGGCTAAAATTGCGCACGAACTATTAGCAGATTTAGGTAAAGAAACTGTCGACTTTGTTCCTAACTATGACGGAACTGAAAATATTCCTGCAGTGTTACCTACTAAGGTGCCAGCGTTATTAGTGAATGGCTCTTCTGGTATTGCTGTTGGTATGGCAACAAACATCCCACCTCATAATTTAAATGAAGTGATTAATGGCTGCCTTGCGTTAATTCAAAATCAAGACATCACAATTGATGAGTTGATGGAATATATTCCAGGTCCAGACTTCCCAACTGCTGCTATTATCAATGGTAAAAAAGGCATTGAAGACGCATATAAAACGGGTCGTGGTAAAGTTTATATGCGCGCCAGCGCTGAAATAGAAGTTAACGAAAAAACTAACCGCGAAACTATTGTTGTTAGTGAAATACCATATCAAGTTAACAAAGCGCGTCTAATCGAAAAAATTGCAGAATTAGTTAAAGATAAAAAGATTGAAGGCATCAGTGCATTACGTGATGAGTCTGATAAAGACGGAATGCGTATTGTTATTGAAGTGAAGCGCGGCGAAGTTGGCGAAGTTATTCTTAACAACTTATATGCGCAAACACAAATGCAAACTGTATTCGGCATGAACTTAGTTGCCTTAGCAGATGGCCAGCCTAAGCTATTCAATCTAAAAGAAATGCTTGAAGCATTTGTTACTCACCGCCGCGAAGTTGTTACACGTAGAACTGTATATGACCTAAGAAAAGCCCGCGACAGAGCACATATCTTAGAAGGTTTAGCGATCGCACTTGCTAATATCGATCCTATTATTGAGCTTATTAAAACATCACCAACACCGGCTGAAGCAAAAATTGCATTAACAGCTAAAGGTTGGGACTTAGGTGCTGTTCAAGCAATGATTGAGCGTGCGGGTGAAGATAATCCTTCACGTCCTGAGTGGTTAGAGCCAGAATTCGGTATTCGTGACGGGTTATATTTCTTAACTGAACAGCAAGCACAAGCCATTTTAGACTTACGTTTACATAAACTTACTGGTCTTGAACACGAAAAAATTATTGGCGAATACAAAGAGCTATTAGATTTAATTGCTGAGTTATTACACATTCTTGCTAGTCCAGACCGTTTAATGGAAGTTATTCGTGACGAACTAGTTGAAGTGAAAACAGTATATGGTGATGAGCGAAGAACAGATATTCAAGCTGCTTCACACGACATTAGTCTTGAAGACTTAATTTCTGAAGAAGATGTTGTCGTAACACTATCACATGAAGGTTACTGTAAGTACCAGCCATTATCTGACTATGAAGCTCAGCGTCGTGGTGGTAAAGGTAAGTCAGCAACTAAGATGAAAGACGAAGATTTCATCGAAAAACTATTGGTAGCTAATACGCATGACACCATCTTATGTTTCTCTAATGCTGGTAAATTATATTGGTTAAAAGTTTACCAATTACCGCTGGCAACGCGTACGGCAAGAGGCAAGCCTATCGTTAATTTATTGCCTTTAGATGAAGGCGAGAAAATTACCACGATTCTTCCTGTTAGAGAGTACGAAGAAAATAAATACATCTTAATGGCAACTGCGCAAGGTACCGTTAAGAAAACACCACTAACTGCATACTCTCGCCCAAGAGCGAACGGTATTATAGCTGTTAACCTTCGTGATGATGATCAACTTATTGGTGCAGATATCACAAATGGTGAAAACGACATCATGCTATTCTCTGCTTTTGGTAAAGTTGTTCGTTTTAACGAAAAAGTAAGAGATTCTGAAACAGGTGAAGTTAAAATCGACCCTGAAACAGGTGAAGAGATGCTTGCTCTGCGTCCAATGGGAAGAACAGCCGCAGGTGTAAGAGGTATTAAACTTAAAGAAGGTGATACGGTTAAGTCACTTATCATTCCAAATGATGAAGGACAAATTCTTACGGTAACTGAAAATGGTTACGGTAAGCGTACACCACTAGAAGAATACCCAGCCAAGAGCCGTGCAACTCAAGGCGTTGTTTCAATAAAAGTATCTGAAAGAAATGGTAACGTTGTAGGTGCTATTCAGGTTACAGATAATGATGAAATGATGTTAATTAGTGACCAAGGTACATTAGTACGTACACGTGTTCATGAAGTGTCAGTAGTAGGCAGAAACACACAAGGTGTGATTCTAATTCGAACTGCTGAAAACGAACATGTAGTTGGCTTACAAAGAATCGATGAGATGCAATGTTCTGATGAACAAATTGATGAAGATGATGAAAACGCAACTGAAGTAGGTAGCGAAGAAACATCAGCTCAGCAACAGCATCCAGAAAATGGACCTGAAGACGCTAATAACGTCGATGGTTCAAACGAAGAGTAGTTTATAAACTATTAAGAAAACGAGCGGCTTATCCCGCTCGTTTTTTGTTTTAATCAACCTAATTTTGAATATGCACGATAATTCAAAACATATCTTCATACATGCAATTCAATTTTGAGTATAAAATTTATTTGAGGAGTATTAATGTCAGTTTACAATTTCTGTGCGGGACCTGCGATGTTACCCGCTGCTGTTATGGAAAAAGCACAAAAAGAGTTTATTAATTGGCAAAACCTTGGCTGCTCAATTATGGAAGTTAGCCACCGTAGTCCTGCGTTTTTATCTGTGGCAGAGCGCGCAGAAGAAAACTTACGCAAATTGATGGGAATTAGTGATGAATACGCGGTGCTATTTATGCACGGTGGTGGTAGAGGTCAGTTCTCTGCCGTTCCGCTAAATTTAACGAGCGCGTCAGACCAAATTGGCAACTACATTGTGAGTGGCACCTGGTCTAAAACCGCAGAAATTGAAGCTCAGAAATTTTGTCAAACTCATGCCTGTAATGTTATTCAGCGAGTAGATGGTAAATTATCTACTACTCCAGTTTCACAGTGGGACCTAAACAATAACGCTAAGTTCATTCATTATTGTACTAATGAAACCGTAGATGGTATTGAGATAAATGAAGTACCTTCATTTAACGATCAACTGATCGTTGCTGACATGTCATCAAATATTTTGTCAAAAGAAATAGACGTGAATCAGTTTGATGTAATTTACGCAGGTGCTCAAAAAAATATAGGTCCTTCTGGCTTATCAATAGTTGTTATACGTAAAAGCATCATCGGCAATAAACAAACGGCTATCCCGTGTATTCAAGATTATCAATTAGCATACGAAAACAATAGCATGTTTAATACGCCCCCAACGTTTTCATGGTATTTAGCAGGCGTCGTGTTCGAATGGTTACTTGAACAAGGTGGCGTATCTGAAGTTGAGCAAGTTAACGCCGAAAAAGCACGTTTACTATACGACTATATTGATAATAGCAAACTGTACCGCAACGCAATTAGTGAACAGAATCGTTCAATAATGAATGTACCGTTTCAGCTTGCCGATGAAAGTTTAAATCAACAATTCCTTGCAGAGTCAGAGCAACAAGGCTTATTGGCATTAGAAGGCCATCGTTCTGTTGGTGGTATGCGTGCCAGTATATACAACGCGATGCCTTTAGAAGGCGTCAAAGCATTGGTTAAGTTTATGCACGAGTTTGAAGGCAAGGTACTATGAACCAACTAACTTTATCTCCCATTGCTCATGTAAGCGGTAACGTGCAATTACCCGGCTCTAAGAGTTTATCAAACCGAGCTCTACTATTGGCAGCGTTAGCGCATGGCACGACGACTATCACTAATTTATTAGACAGTGATGATATTAGCCACATGCTTAATGCGCTTTCTCAGTTAGGTGTTAGCTATCAATTAAGTGAAGATAAAACGCAATGTACGGTAGAGGGAAATGGTGGGCTATTTAACATACCTGAACCTTTGGAGCTGTATTTAGGTAATGCTGGTACCGCTATGCGACCTTTGTGCGCTGTATTAGCAGCCAGTCAAGGCAAGGTATTATTGACTGGCGAAGAAAGGATGAAAGAGCGTCCTATTAAGCATCAAGTTGACGCGTTAAATCAATTAGGCGCCAAAATTAACTATGTTGAAAGTGATGGTTATCCACCATTAGATATTACTGGTACTACATTAACAGGAAATACCATTACAGTTGACGGTTCTATTTCGAGTCAATTTTTAACCGCGTTATTAATGGTAGCGCCGTTACTTCAACATGAAACTAAAATTGAAATTAAAGGTGAGTTAGTTTCTAAGCCATACATTGATATAACAATCGACATTATGGAACGATTTGGTGCAGTTGTTCATAATGAAAATTATCAAGTATTTCGTATTCCAGGAGAGCAGCGTTACCTGTCTCCAAATGAATACATGGTTGAAGGTGATGCCTCTTCAGCGTCGTACTTCCTTGCAGCTGCTGCCATTAAAGGTGGCACAATTACGGTACATGGCGTAGGCAAAAAAAGCGTGCAAGGTGATAAGGCGTTTGCTGATGTGCTGGCTGAAATGGGTGCAAAGGTTGAATGGGATGACAATTCAATTTCGGTCACTGGACAACCACTTAATGCTGTTGATATGGATATGAACCATATTCCTGATGCAGCTATGACGATTGCAACAACGGCACTGTTTGCCAAAGGCACAACAACGATACGTAACATTTATAATTGGCGCGTAAAAGAAACGGATCGGTTAGCTGCTATGGCAACCGAGCTTAAAAAAGTTGGTGCCATTGTGGATGAAGGGCACGATTATATTTCAATAACTCCACCACAAAACTTAGCGCATGCCGAGATTGACACCTATAATGACCACCGTATAGCAATGTGTTTTTCATTGGTCGCGCTAAGTGATACTGCAGTAACAATTAATGAACCTGAATGTACCGCAAAGACATTTCCATCATATTTTGAAAAACTTAGTTCAGTGGCAAAATAAAAACTCGTTACATTAAAGATGTAATTTTATGGCGAAAGTTAAGCTAGTTTCACGTATAATGACCGCCGTTTTTATTTCAGGAGAAAGATGAATATGCAAAGCAGTGCTCCGGTAATCGCAATTGATGGTCCAAGTGGTGCAGGTAAAGGTACCGTATGTCGACTTTTAGCAGACAAATTAGGCTGGTCAATTCTTGATAGCGGCGCTATCTATCGAGTGCTTGCCCTCGCGGCAGTTCATCATAATGTAGAGCCAAGCAATGAAGAGGCACTTGTGCCAATTGCAGCTCATTTAGATGTTCAATTCACAACAGATGAAAAAACGGGTAACGCAAAGATTATACTAGAAGGTGAAGATGTAACTAATAGTATACGCACTGAAGAAGTTGGTGCGGTTGCTTCTAAAGTTGCTTCGTTACCTCGTGTTCGTGAAGCATTACTTAGACGTCAGCGTGCTTTCCAGCAATCGCCTGGATTAGTTGCTGATGGACGCGACATGGCAACCGTCGTTTTTCCTCATGCTGAAGTTAAAATATTCTTAACTGCATCGGCTGAAGAGCGCGCCAATCGTAGATATTTAGAGTTGAAAGAAAAGGGCCATGATGTTACACTCGGGCGCCTTTTAGAAGATATTCAACAAAGGGATGAAAGAGATATGAATCGTGAAGTTGCGCCATTAAAGCCAGCCGAAGATTCACTAGTGCTTGATTCTACTGAGTTAAGTATCGACGAAGTGTTGGATAATCTACTTGATGTAGTACACGAGAAGTTAAATCAAGTAGCTAATTAACCGGTCTCATTAGCAAGGATGTAATGAGTTTTTACTAAACCCACAATTGCTGGAACGCAATGGTGGCTAAATATAGAAATTACGAACAGAATGACTGAAAATTTTGCTCAACTTTTTGAAGAAAGTTTACAAACAATTGAAACTCGCCCTGGTGCTATCGTTAAAGGTACTATCGTTGCGATCGAGAACAGCGTAGTACTAGTAGATGCAGGTCTTAAATCAGAATCTGCAATTCCGGTAGAGCAGTTCAAAAACCACAATGGTGAAATCGAAGTAAACGTTGGCGACGAAATCGACGTTGCACTAGACGCAATCGAAGACGGCTTCGGCGAAACTATTCTTTCACGTGAAAAAGCTAAGCGCCATGAAGCATGGATTCGTTTAGAAAAAGCGTGTGAAGAACAAGAAACGGTTACTGGTATCATCAATGGTAAGGTTAAAGGCGGCTTCACAGTTGAAGTTGACAGCATTCGTGCGTTCCTACCTGGTTCATTGGTTGACGTACGTCCAATCCGTGACACAACTCACCTTGAAGGTAAAGAGTTAGAATTCAAAGTAATCAAACTTGATCAAAAGCGTAACAACGTTGTTGTTTCACGCCGTGCAGTTATCGAGTCTGAAAATAGCCAAGAACGCGAACAGCTTCTTGCTAATCTTGACGAAGGTCAAGAAGTTAAAGGTATCGTTAAGAACCTTACTGATTACGGTGCATTCGTTGATCTTGGCGGTGTTGACGGCCTTCTACATATCACTGATATGGCTTGGAAGCGCGTTAAGCATCCTTCTGAAATTGTTAATGTTGGTGATGAAATCAATGTTAAAGTTCTTAAGTTCGATAAAGAGAAGACTCGTGTTTCTCTTGGTCTTAAGCAACTTGGTCAAGATCCATGGGCTGCAATCGCAGGTCGTTACCCTGAAGGTTCAAAACTTACTGGTCGCGTAACTAACCTAACTGATTACGGTTGTTTCGTTGAAATCCAAGAAGGTGTTGAAGGTCTTGTACACGTTTCTGAAATGGATTGGACTAACAAAAACATCCACCCATCTAAAGTTGTTAACTTGGGTGACAGTGTTGAAGTTATGGTTCTTGAAATTGATGAAGAGCGTCGTCGTATTTCTCTTGGTCTTAAGCAATGTATTGCTAACCCATGGGAAGAGTTCGCTAAAGGCCACAACAAAGGTGACCGTGTTACTGGTAAGATCAAGTCAATCACTGACTTCGGTATCTTCATCGGTCTTGACGGTGGCATCGATGGTCTTGTTCACTTATCTGACATCTCTTGGAATGCTCCAGGTGAAGAAGCAGTACGTGAATACAAGAAAGGCGACGAGATTACTGCTGTAGTACTTCAAGTAGACCCTGAGCGCGAGCGCATTTCACTAGGTGTTAAACAAATTGACGAAGATCCGTTCAATTCTTACCTAGAAGAAAACAAAAAAGGTGCTATTGTTAAAGGTAAGATCACTGAAGTTGACGCTAAAGGCGCAACTGTTGAACTTATCGACGGTGTAGAAGGCTACATTCGTGTTGCAGATATTTCACGTGACCGTGTTGAAGATGCGACTACTGCACTTACTGCAGGCGAAGAAGTTGAAGCTAGACTAATGGGTGTAGATCGTAAGAACCGCACTATTAGCCTATCTATCAAAGCTAAATTCGAAGCTGAAGAGAAAGAAGCATTAGATAACCTTAAGAAAGAAGAGCCAGAGTTCGAAAACGCAATGGCAGCTGCTTTCAAAAACGCTCAAAAATCTTAATGCTTTAAAGGGAAGTTAATGCTTCCCTTACTCTTAGTTTTTTGTATTAGGATTGAAAGGGGGTCTAATGACCAAGTCAGAGTTAATTGAAAAGTTGTCTTTAGAGTATTCACATGTACCTGCTAAAGACGTCGAAGATGCAATTAAAGAAGTACTAGAACAAATGGCCAATACGTTAGCCAGCGGTGACCGTATTGAGATTCGAGGGTTTGGTAGTTTTTCATTACACTATCGGGCACCGAGAACAGGCCGTAACCCCAAAACAGGGGAAAGTGTTCAACTGACCGGTAAGTATGTGCCTCACTTCAAGCCTGGTAAAGAGCTTAGAGAACGCGTCAACGCAAGTTTAAACGCGTAAGCTGGAATTATAGAAACGGCATGCTAAAATAGCGTGCCGTTTTTTTATGGATAATTTTTATTTTAGGAGTCCACGTTGCGTAAGTTTCTTCTCGTTATTCTTTATTTATTCTTAATACTACTTGCCTTATCGTTCGGATTACTCAACAAAGAACAAATTTCAGTTAACTATTTAGTCGGTTCGGCTACATTAACTATATCTGAGTTAGTGAGTATCATTTTTTTCACAGGCCTTTTTGTTGGTTTAATAACTGCTAATTTCATGGTCGCAAAGCTTTCAATTAAGAAAAACAAAATTGAAAAAGAAAACAACAAATTAAAAGTAAAATTAGAAAAACTAGAATCATCAAATGACCATGAGTAATTCATCACATTATTTATCTAGCTACGAGAATTTTTATTAGATGTTAGAGTTATTATTTCTATTACTACCTGTAGCAGCTGGCTATGGGTGGATAATGGGTAGAAATAGTATACGCAATGACGACGTCGCTAATCAGCGAAAATTTTATAAGCAATACACACAAAGTTTAAATTTCTTACTCGACGGTCAAAAAGATGAGGCCATCGAACAACTCATCAACTTTCTAGAAGTTAACTCCTCCACTATAGAAACCCATCTTGTGTTAGCAAATTTGTTTAGACGAAGAGGGGAGTTTGATCGCGCGATTAAAATTCATTCATTTTTACTGCAACAAGTTTTGCCCGACGAACTTATTAATAAAGTTAAATTAGAGTTAGGGCGCGACTATGTAAAAGCTGGCATTTATGGGCATGCTGAATCTACATTTTTAGAAATATTGCCTAATAAAAATGAAGAAGTAGTACAAGAAATACTGAACTTATATCAAATTACAAAAGAGTGGAAAAAAGGCATTGACGTTATTCAAACGATTAAGTCAATTCACTCAACCGATTTAAAAAAATCTGCTGCTCACTTTTATTGTGAATATGCAGATTTGCTCAGCTCACAATATAAAACTGAAGCACAATTGCACACTGCATTAAAAATCGATCCACAGTGCACCAGAGCCTTACTTGCCTTAGCAGATTTCTCTATTAAAAACGCTGATTATAAAAGTGCGAAAAAACACCTGTTACAAATCTTAGAAGTAGATAAAGAGTTTTCAGCTGATATAGCTGATCAACTCGAGCACTGTTATATTAACTTGAATGAAGAATATGTTTTCTATGAGTTTTTAAAAAGCTATTCGCAGCCTAAATTATGCGTGGCCTTTGCAATTAAATACGCCAAGTACATTGAAAAGTTCGAAAGTACAGAAAATGCATTGCAGTACATGACGCAAATGCTGCAAGACACACCAAATATCAGAGCATTCATTAAGTTACTGGAACTTAGTAAAGACGCAGCACGCTCTAAAACCGAATTAGTTGAAACTATACGAGTGCTTGTTTCGAACTACTTAAAAACAAAAGCGCTTTATAATTGTAGAAATTGTGGATTTAATTCCAATCAGCGTTATTGGCAATGCCCTTCTTGTCATAAGTGGGAATGTGTAAAACCAAGCAAAGGCCTTGATGGTCGTTAATTTTTAATAGAGGCGTTTATGACTGCAGATCCAAAAATAATTGTCGCATTAGATTTTGATAATAAAAACAAAGCGATTGAGCTAGTTGAGCAGTTAGACTCATCAATGTGTCGATTAAAAGTTGGCAAAGAAATGTTTACTTTGTTCGGTCCTGAATTTGTAAAACAATTGCACCAACTTGGTTTTGAGGTTTTTCTAGATTTAAAGTTTCATGATATTCCAAATACCGTTGCTAAAGCAGTAAAAGCGGCGGCCGAATTAGGTGTGTGGATGGTGAACGTACATGCTTCTGGCGGTAAAAAGATGATGGAAGCTGCAAAAGATATTTTAAAACCTTACGCTGATAAAGCACCAAAACTTATTGCAGTTACAGTATTAACCAGCATGGATCAAGAACAACTAAATGGAATTGGGATTGATAAAGAACCTAAAGATCATGTAAGCCATCTTGCCAAACTCGCTCTAAATTCAGGCTTAGACGGGGTAGTTTGTTCGGCACAAGAATCAGCGATGTTAAAACAGGAATGTGGCAAAGAATTTCAGTTGATTACGCCCGGTATTAGACCAGCGGATGCCGCAGCTGGTGATCAAATTCGCATAATGACACCTGAAAAAGCGCTAGCAGCTGGCTCAGACTATTTAGTGATTGGAAGGCCAATTACTCAAGCTGATAATCCATTAGCCGCGTTAAAAAACATATATAAAAGTATTGCATAAGTATAGAGTATAGAGTATAGCCATCACCGCATTTATCATTACAGGGCATTCAATTTATGAAATTGATGACTTAATGCTAAATGCGGCATATGAGCTAGCGTATTTCACCTGACGTATAAATCGATAACGTAGATAAATCAGAGTGACCAGCGTTTTTCATTACTGTTTGCAATGGCTCATTATTAGCTATGGCATTTGAAATACCGGTATGTCGAATGGAATGAATACTAAACTTTCTTAACTCTTCCGCTTCGTATGGTTCAACGTTTTGCAAAATATCTGCAGTTACATTAAATATGTCTTTTACAATGCCACTAATAGCCTCGATACCTAATTGTGCATTTAAAATACCAGCCTCACGACCGTGTGTTCCTGCCTTATGCCTTACAAAAAGTGGTGTAGACTCATTTGGTACTGGTAAATCAGGCAACCCTAAAAATCTTCTATAACGTACTAAGCATTGTATTAGCGCTGATGAGCAAGGAATCGATCTGCTTTTACCTCCTTTACTTCTAGGTATTTTAAAAATCCACTTACCAGTTCGATGCTTTATAAAGCTACTCATTAATGGGGTGTAGCCCGGCCGAGCAGATATTTCAGATACTCGTGGATAGAGCATATAGAGTAGGGCAAACAATAATCTTGTACGTTCGTGTTTAGCAGGGTCGGCATCAGCAAGCCTGTTAACTTCTTGCCAAACATATTGCCATTGCATTGTACTTAAACTTTTATCTCCATCCTCAGACAAACTCACTCTAGTATTATTTACATTCAATCGACGTAGCAATACTGCGGCAGGGTTTTTATCACAATATTCTAAATCAGCTAAAAATAGAAAAAAGCTGCTTAACAATGACAGCTGTGCTTTAAGGGTAGTTGTCTTACGAATATATTCGCCATCACCTCGGTGGACAAATGGCTTCCATTTTGGGTTTATTTCAGGCTCTTTAGTTTCTTTGTTTACCACAAAGTAAGGGTAAGAAGTAGGAGCGATAAGTTGGGTAGGGGGCTGATTACAAAAATCGATAAACTTTCTTAGGGTAATACGATTAATGTCTTGCAGGCTAATACCTTCAACAAACCACATCCAATTATACAATAAATTAAGCTCACTTCGGATAGATTTAAAGTTATTGGCATTAAATCTGTTTTCAGCCAGGTATTCAATCGCTAACTCATAGGTATAGCTAGCGTCATGAATCGTTCTATCTAGCTCAGTAACGATCTTATTTATCGCATCATTACCTAACTCAAGCTGATCAGCATGCGGAAATAGAGGAAGAAACTCGCCCAAAAAACTCATAAAATACTTATCCGTATAATTAGCGTTATACGGAACATTTTACCTATGTAAATCATTGAATTGAATATAAATAATATTTATATGGTTCAATTAATTCACTTTACGCTTTTTGCCGCTTTCAGCGCGTAATTTATTATCTGTTTGTACATAAATAGTATCTGTAGTTGCCATACTTGCATGCCCTAAGTCTTCAGATACATCTTTCAACTCGCGTCCGCGCTCAATCTCCATACTGGCTCCAGTATGTCGTAGCCAATGTGTTGTTGCTTCTTTAAGTCTTAATGCCTTATTTTCACCTTCAGCGTTGCGCATTTTTTCGTACGCTTGATCAAAAACAGTTTGGACTAAACGCCTTAAGTGCCGAGAAGACATACCGCCTTGGCCACGTATTTTTTCAACTAACACAGAATTATCATTATGAGATGGTAAGCCTGATAAATCGCGCGAAAAACGATAACGCTGTAAGAAAGGTAAAAAATCTAGTGGCACGGTTACATCTCTTAATTTACGGCCTTTACCAAAGACTTTTAACCACCAGTTTTCATCGTCATCAAGCCAAAAATGTCCCATAACAGGTGACCAATTAGGACGCTCAGATAACTCAGAAATCCTTAAAAACAATGTTTTCAGAGCCGCAATTACAAACAAATTTCGCTCATATATAGGATCTTCATCAGCCATGTTCACAGCAACGTCTAATACATATTCCCATTGTGATGCATTAAGGCGATTCACTTCTTTAACTTGAGCGTCAATGATGAAATGACGGCAATCTTTTTTAGCAATCTGCGCAGGATTACCTAAACAAAGTTCCTCATTCATTAAGTAGTTATAAAAAACGACAATTGCCGTAAACATAGATTTTAAAGTTTGCTGTGACGGCCTGTATTTTTTCTTATTTAGTTCAGTTTGTTCTTTTTGGCCTTTAGGCACTTGAATTTTAAATGGTGCCCAGTGTTCGTTTGCTGTGAAGTAACCAGACAACATTTTAAAACGTTCTTGATTAGATGTACCAATCCAGCTTATTGGTGGTAGCCAACAGAAATCTGCATACTCAAGCAAATCAGATTTTCGGAGTTGATCAATAGGTTTTTGCTTTTCTAGAAATGACCATAGCAAAAAGCGTTCAACTTCATTTCTGAATCGGTCGTAAGTGTGCGGAGATTTATTTCGACCTATATATTCAAGATACTGTTTTCCCCAATTAAAATGTTCAAGCCACCAATCAGGCTGTGATCCGAATAACTGATTTAATTTTGGGTAGTCATCAAAATTAAATTCACATAACTCAGAATAAGTTGGATATAGAGGAAAAGGTTTAGTTAGTGCCATAATTTCAATGATTTAGTATAATTATACAGATGGCGCTAGTTTAAATGCTTTAATACACTATGTCCAATACTTAACTGTATCGGACATAGTAGATGATATTGGGACTACTGTACTGATGTTTAGTTTATTCCTATTTTAGCCAACGCTACGTAATCCCCTAGTAAATTTCCGTAGCGTTTAGGCCACCTGTTTATGTGCTTTGAACTTGCTCAATCAAGAAAATAGAAGTTCTATAATGATAAAACGTGATGATATTAGTTTATAGCACCTACTTCTTGCTTTCTTTCGCTAGTTTATACCGCTTCATCTTCCACTCTACCTTGAGCATTTATTTCTTCTAGCTTATCTGAGTAGACGCCATACCAGCCAAACACCGCACCCAATACGTACAACAGAGGTCCCCAAATGGCTTCAGACAATGGCGATATTTCAGTGATCACCATGCATCCAATAAATGCAATATCAACAATTCCTAAGATCACAAGACTTAATCGATAACTAAGCGATACATAACGTTCTTTCCACATTAAAAAACCTAGCCACATTCCAAGTAAACCAAATGCCATTAAGTTAATTAAAAAGTTTAATCCCAGATACGTAGCATTTGTGAAAGCTGCTTTCATAGCAGCTCCTTCATTTCCGACTGCATTTATCTTAAAAACATCGAGAACAACGTTGGTGCCTTCGAATGGATACAGTAGAGCCGGATAGCCCACAAGAAAATGCAGTAAGCCCCATAAAAAGAAGAAAAATGCACTTAATTTTATCGCTCTATTTTTAGTCATAATACCCTGCCTTATACATAGGTGATTAGAAAACGAATATGTTCTATATATTATGAAGTTAACTATCTCTGGAATTATTTAAAACCGCTTGATAATTTTCTTCACTGCTATAATTGACATATTAAACAACTCTTCATTTGATTTTATAAATCAACAAATGTTGAAATGAATTCAATAGACTCATTATAAGAGCTAAAGTTAGTTTTTTTATATGGCAAGAATAAGAATCAGAATCCCAATATATCGAGTAATTAATAATGGATCTGAATAATATTAAAGTATTCATAAGTGTTATTGAGACAGGTAATTTTTCTTCTGCAGGAGAATTGCTAGAAATGCCCTCTACTTCTGTAAGCCGAAAAGTGCAAAAACTTGAAGAGGCTTTAGGTTTAAGATTACTTAACAGATCGACAAGGAACGTTGCACCGACAGAAGAGGGAAAAGAATACTACTTACGATGCAAGCAACATCTTGCGGGCATAGAAGAAGCTAATCATATAGCGATGCAACTTCGAAATAGACCTAAAGGAAAGGTTAGGATTACGGCTCCTTTTGATTTTTCGATATACTATTTGCAGTCGTGGATTAACCAATTTCTCAACCAAGAACCAGACATTCAGATTGAGCTCTTAGCTGAAGACTCCTATATTGACCTTATTGAGAACAGGATAGACATAGCATTTCGTTCTGGAATACTCTCAGACTCTAATTTAATTGCGCGCTCAATTGGGCCAAAACACAGTGTTTGTTGCGCAAGCCCTGCATACCTTCAAAAGCACAAGACACCACGTCACCCAAATGAATTAATCAACCATCATTGCCTGATTCTAGGGAAAACGTTAGCTAACCAAACCTGGAAGTTTTCACATCAAGATGAAACCGTTAATACAACTATCAAGGGTCGATATGCAGCTAATAGTATGCATTTATTATGTCAAGCGGCAATACAAGATTTGGGGATCTTGTACTTACCGCTACCAATCGTGAAGCAGTTTATTGACTCGGGAGAGCTAGTTTGGATATTAGAAGAATATAAATCCCCTATTTCCAATATGCATATTGTTTATCAGTCAAATAAGCACTTAACTGCTCCGGTAAGAATGTTTATCGATTTCATTATCGAACAAACAAGGCCAACAGCTCCATGGGTTGATTAATCCTTATATTCTTGCAGGCAGATTTTTCATGGTTTCACATAATAGTTTCACATAAAAATCAATCGCTTAATAGGCATCAATGTAGCTTAGCTTATTAGCTTAACCAGTGCTTCTAACGGATGTACTGGCTTAACACCGTTTAAACGCTTAACTTGGCTGCGGCAAGAAAATCCCGTTGCGACCATTTTACTCGTATCAATTTTATCCATTTGTGGCTGCCAACTTAACGCGAATAATCCTTTTGAATTATCTTGGTTTTGAACCTCATGGCCATATGTGCCAGCCATGCCGCAACATCCTGTGCTAATTAAATTGAGCTTAATACCAAACTGCTTAAACACTGTCTGCCAATCATGAGCAGCTAACGGCAAATTGGTTTTTTCAGTACAGTGGCTGAATAAGTAGTACTCATCACCTTCGACTTTATTTTGTGGCGCTATATCAATGTTACTTAGCCATTCATTAACTAACAACACCTCAAACTCGCCACGTAAATCAGCTAATTCTTTTTTGTACTCATCACGGTAGCACAGTACAAGTGATGCATCGACTCCAATCATGGGGATACCTAATGTCGCAACCTTAGATAGTACTTTTGATGACTTTAGAGCGGTTTTTTTAAAGGTTTCTAGAAAGCCTTTTACGTGTTGGGCTTTGCCGTTTGGCGTAAATGGCAGCAAAACAGGCTTATAACCTAAATGATGAATAAGCGAAATACTCGATTGTAATAAGTCAGCTTCATAAAATGAGGTGAATGGATCTTGTACAATAATTACGTGTTTCTTCGCTTCTTCAGCAGACAATTTACTTAATGTTGCAAAGTTATACTCAACAACAGGTAATTGCCTTTTCGATAATGCAGGGCTGCTAAGTGCTGGCGCATCTACATAACCAATGGTTTTTTCGATTAATTTTTTAACCAGCGGGCTCTGTTGAATAGCATTCATCAGTTTCGGAAACTTTGCCATGACGGGAGCTAACGACTCAACATTTGCCACAAAATAATCTTTTAAAGGGCGTTGATAACGTGTGTAATAAGCTTGGTAAAATTTAGCTCTAAAGGTTGGTACATCAACTTCGATTGGGCAAGCTTTAGTACATGCTTTACATGCCAAACACTCTTCCATACTTTCCATTACTTCGTGCGAAAAGTCGGCGTCACCTTTGGCTTTTTTTCGATTGTTTGCAAGGCGTGTGAAAACGTTACTTGGTTGTTTAATCACGCTGTTTAGGTCTGCTGCCGAATCGTTATTAGTGGCTAATCGCAACCATTCACGCATCAGCCCTGCTCTGCCTTTAGGTGAATAACGTCGGTCGCCTGTAATTTTATACGATGGACACATTGGGCTATTTACATCGTAATTAAAGCATAAGCCATTACCGTTACAGTTTACGGTGGTGTTAAAATCCATTTTTACATCAACAGGTATTTGCCTATCGTATGTACCGCGCTTGATATCATCTACTGACACGAGTTGCTCTTTACTGGCTATTGGCGTACAAATTTTACCTGGATTAACACGGTTATTTGGGTCAAAGGCCGTTTTTATGTGTCTTAGCTCTGTAAATAAATGCTCACCGAAAAAGTCTGGTCCGTATTCACTACGATATCCTTTACCGTGCTCACCCCACATTAAACCGCCATACTTCGCTGTTAAGGCAACTACTTGGTCTGAGATTGAACGTAAAGTTTTTTCCTGTTCCGGATCGCACATGTCTAATGCTGGACGCACATGCAATACACCGGCATCAACGTGGCCAAACATGCCATAGTCTAATTTATACGAATCTAACAGCGCTCTAAATTCTAAAATAAAGTCAGCTAAGTTTTCTGGCGGCACAGCCGTATCTTCGGCAAAGGCAATAGGCTTTTTATTACCTTTTACATTACCTAACAAGCCAACCGCTTTTTTACGCATGGCATAAATTTTACCAATGGCAGCGTTGTCTTCTAATACTTGGTAGCCAATTACGCCAGCTTCGTTGTTATCAATTAACGAGTCGAGCATATTTTTTAAGTTAGCGATTTTACTTTCAATGTCTTCAGCTGATTCACTATTAAATTCAACCATATTAAGACCAAGCATTTCTTTATTTGGAACATCTTTAATATAGGTTGAAACGTCGTGCCAAATCACATCTTCTCGCGCTAAATTTAATACTTTGCTGTCTACTGTTTCAACAGATGTGGCATTTGCATTTAATAAAAATGGCGAATTGCGCAAGGCAGATTCAAACGAATCATATTTAACGTTTACCAACACTTTGTGGTTAGCAATAGGCGTTAAATTTAGCTTGGCTTCGGTTACAAACGCTAACGAGCCTTCTGAGCCAGTAATAATTCGAGATAAGTCGAATTCTGTCAGATCATCATTAAATACGTGTTCTAAATCATAGCCTGTCAAAAAGCGATTAAGGCGTGGAAAGGTATCTAAAATTTGCTGTCGATTGTTATAGCAAGTATCAAACACTTGCTTATAAATGCGGCCTTCTGCTGTTGTTTGTTGCGCAACTTGCTGAGCCTGTTCGACAGGCATGGGTGAGGTATCCAGAGTTGAACCGTCTACGAGTACACTTCTTAATCCTAAAACATGATCACTGGTTTTACCGTATACCAATGAGCCCTGACCCGATGCATCGGTATTGATCATACCGCCTACTGTTGCTCGGTTACTGGTTGATAAATCTGGGCTGAAGAAAAAACCGTAAGGACGTAGAAAGTCATTAAGCTGATCTTTTATCACACCAGCCTGCACACGCACCCATTTTTCTTCAACGTTAATCTCAATGATTTCTCGCATATATCGAGACATGTCAATCACAATGCCATGCGTTAATGACTGACCATTTGTGCCCGTTCCGCCACCACGAGGGCTAAATATGATATCTGTAAAAGGGGCTGTATTAGCTATTTTCAGTAATGTAACAATGTCTTGATGATGTTTTGGATAGACGATAGCTTGCGGAATATTTTGATAGATACTGTTGTCGGTAGCCATTACCAACCGGCTAGCGTAGCTACTTTCGATATCGCCAGAAAACGCGCTTGTTTGTACTTTTGCTAAATAATCTTGCGTTAAGGTGGTTTGCGTTTGTTCAGGTGTTATCTTAGGTATCATGTCTAACTTCTGGTTGGGTGGAAACTGCCTTAAATTATATCAGTGCTGCATATTCAAGGGGAACAACCTTACAAAAATAAATCTGGTTACAAACAATTACATAATCAACACAGTAAATGCGGAATGAATGGCGCATACTTAACCTACAAAAGAAGGACTAAAGAGTTAAATTAGATGCTGCACACTGTTAAACGATATTCATTATTGCTGGCCGGCGTTGTATTAGTCGCTATTGGATTGATATTTGTGATAATTCCAGGGCCATCACTGATTTTTATTGTGCTTGGTTTAACTTGCTTGAGTTTATTTTCACCTAAATGTCGAAGCCTTTTAAAATATGCTCAAACGCTTTCAAAAAAGTCTGCCGTGTGGATTGATAGGCAGTTATTACTTCGCCGACTGTCTAAATGAGTGAAGTAGGTTAGATAAGTAATCCACACCCAATTTATTCATTAGTGCGATGTTATTTTCTGGAATTTGTTCTGGGTGTTTGTAGGTTTTTAGTACGCGCTCAATGCCACTTTCTTTAATAATATGTAGCATGGGGTAAGGGGAACGATTAGTATAATTTGAAGCATCTTGCGCATCTTCACCCTCAAAAATATAATTTGGATGGAATGTGGCAAGCTGATAAATGCCTAAATACCCCATTTGCTCTAGTGTGACTTGTGCGGTATCGACTAAAAATAAATAGTCTTCAAAGTCGTCAAATCCATTTGGAAAAATCATTAAAGTAGTTTCAGGTCCCGCTTCTTGGTCTAATTCAGTAAAGCAATCCATCATATCGTTTAGTATGGTTGTACTTACCAGTGTTTGACTATTTTGTGTTTCAGCATCATCAGGTGATGAAATAAAGTAACGAATAGTATTTCGCTCAACTTCTTTTTTAGCGAATGGGCAAATATTAAGTTCAACAATAAATTGCTGAACCCACGCACGTGTGTTTTGAATAATAACGGTATTATTTTGCTTTAGATCTGACACTGATTTAGCTCTACTGCTGTGGATGAGTGTTAGGGCACGCATGCCCTAACCTAAAAATTATAATGCTCTTCTTAATATGCGCTCTGACATGGCTAAATCAACATTGCCATCTTCACCTAGCTCGGTCATGCCATGCTTTTCAAGCTGCTTTAAAATATTCGGAATTTCATCTTCAGAAATGTTTTCTTCACTTAATCGAGTCGACAGTTTCATTTCTTTAAAAAAGCTTTCTGTTTTTTCAATTGCAGCATTCACTTTTTCTTCATCACTGCCTTCTTGTATGTTCCAAACACGCTCAGCATATTGAATAAGTTTATCGTGTTTTTTCTCATGGCGTTCTTTCAACACCGCTGGCAACACAATCGCCAATGTTTGGGCATGATCCATACCAAATAACCCTGTTAATTCATGACCAATCATATGTGTGGCCCAATCTTGCGGTACGCCTTTACCAATTAACGTATTTAGCGCAAGTGTTGCAGACCACATGATGTTGGCGCGCAGGTCATAATCTTCAGGCGTTTTTAATATTTGAGGGCCAACTTCGGTAAGCGTTTGAAGTAAGCCTTCAGCAAATCGGTCTTGTACTCTTGCCTGAACTGGATGCGTTAAATATTGCTCCATTACATGAACAAACGCATCTACGACACCATTCGCTGTTTGTTTTTCTGGCAGGCTATACGTAACGGTAGGATCTAATATCGAAAATTGTGGGAAAACTAGCTGGCTTGAATAACCCATTTTTTCATTGCCACGGGTTACAACAAAATTGCCATTACTCTCGCTGCCTGTCGCAGGCAACGTTAAAATTGTGCCTAGTGGTAAAGCAGACTCGATTTTTTCTTGCTTTTCCATAATGTGCCAAGGCTCGTCACCTTCATAGTGCACAGCTGCTGAGATAAATTTACAACCATCAATCACCGAGCCACCGCCAACAGCTAGAATAAAATCTACATTTTCATTTTTAACTAGCTCGACAGCTTTCATCAGGGTGTCGTAATGCGGGTTTGGCTCTATTCCACTAAACTCTATCACTTTATGATCTTTTAATGCCGTCATTGCTTGATCATAAACACCATTTTTTTTGATACTACCACCGCCATAAGCTAGTAATACTTTCTTATCTTTAGGTATTTCATTAGCTAGCGTTTCGATTTTTCCTTCACCAAAAAGAATTTTGGTGGTGTTGTGAAATTCAAAATTTTGCATAGTAGTTCCTGTTCGATTTTGTGCTGGTAAGCCTCAGATATTGAGGATGTAGCTTAGGGTCAAATGCCCTAATAATTATTTCTTATTCTTCGCAATCAACTTTTTTACAACATGAGCCGCAACAAAAAAACCAAACGTTCCCGTTACCATTGTTGCTGCACCAAAGCCTAAATTACAATCTAGACGCATGGCACCGTCATTATTTGATTTTTGATGACACACCGCGCCGTCGGCAGATGGATAAACAAGCTGTTCGGTTGAATAAACGCAGTCGACACCAAACTTACGTTTCGGGTTTTTTGAAAAGCCATATTCACGTCGCAACGTATTACGTACTTTTTTCATTAGTGGATCTTGAATTGTACGCGCCACATCACCCATAGTAATTTGCGTGGGATCGGTTTGTCCGCCCGCACCACCAGTAGTAATAATTGGGATTTTATTGCGCTTACAATGGGCAATCATCGCAGCTTTTGCTTTCACGCCGTCTATGGCATCAACCATATAGTCAAATTCGGTTGTAATGATGTCTCGCAGATTTTCAACAGTAATAAAATCTTCAATGACGTTTACATCACACTCAGGGTTAATGGCATTTACCCGTTCAGCCATAACGTCTACTTTTGGCTGACCAACCGTCCCCGTCATTGCATGAATTTGGCGGTTTACATTTGTACTGCAAATATCATCTAAATCAATTAGTGTGATTTTGCCAATACCAGAACGTGCTAATGCTTCTACTATCCATGTGCCTACGCCACCAATTCCCGCAACCGCTACATGCGAGTTACGCAATACATCAGAGGCTTGAACACCATACAGCCTTTTTATTCCACCAAAACGAACATCATATTCTGATTGAGACATGAATATAGAACCTAACTAAAAAGTAAATCATAGAAATAATAAATGGGGCGTAATCTGCTAGATTACAACTCGGCCTAGTAATATATGTTTCGCAAACTGCTTAGCTATATTGCGGGCCAAGTAATTTGCCATGGCGATTGCCATTCTTTTATTGCTGATTGGGTAGCATCTAATAAATAATACATGCCTATATTTGGGGACTGCACAAACGCGAAAGTATTATCATTTAATTCAAACTTAACAGCATAAGCATGTAAGTAGCCACGTTTAGCCATTATCTTACTTGCGCTAGCAGAGGCGTACAGTTCATCACCTAAAATTGGCGCGCCTATACTGTTTAATGCTACGCGTATTTGATGTGTTTTTCCTGTATGTGGCTTCACTAGATAAAGTCGTAAACCATTACCAATACTGTGGCTAAAAAATTGGCTTATTGCAGGGTTATTATTCGTTCGCATTAGCTTCCAAGCACTGCGGCGCGACGGTTTCATATCCCCTTTGATTAGGCCTTGCTTCTTTTTTGGTTTTTGCTCAGAAATCGCTAGATAGAATTTCTCTATCTTTTTTGCTTCAAACAATTCACCAAATTTTGCCGCGATGTGTTTTGACTTGGCAAAAATAACTAAGCCCGAAGTCATTTTATCTAAACGGTGTACCGGGTAAAGTAAGTCGAATTGATAGCGTTGCTTCACCGCTTCAAATAAACCCAACTGTTCCTCCTCACAATGAAAAGAAACATCTGGGTGCTTATCTACTACAATAAAGTCGTTATTTTCAAAAACAAAATCAAACATAGTTTAATTTTTTAACCACTCACTAATGCCCTAACACGCTCTAAATCTTGTGGCGTGTCTACCCCAGCTGGCGGTACTTCTTCAGCAACATCAACATGAATTTTTTCACCGTGCCAGAGTACGCGTAACTGCTCTAACGACTCTATTTGTTCTAGTGGCGAAGCATCCCACGAGATATATTTGTTAATAAATCCTGCTCGGTAAGCGTAAATACCGATGTGTCTTAAGTAGTTTGGCAACACATTATGTAACGCGTTACTTTCTTCGCTGGTTATTGAGTCAATATTTTTTGGAAATAATGAACGGTCGTAAGGAATAGCCGCTCGGCTAAAATAAAGCGCATTATTGTGCTTATCTCTAACCAGTTTTACGGCGTTAGGATCAAAAATTTCTGATACGTCTTCAATTGCCACACCCAGTGTTGCCATACCAGCTGTTGAAGAGGCTAAGCCTGAAGCCACTTGCTGAATATTGGCAGGCGGGATTAATGGCTCATCACCTTGCACGTTAACCACAATGGTGTCGTCATCTAATTGATAATGATTAATTACTTCCGCAAGACGTTCAGTACCAGATTCATGATCTTTAGCCGTCATACACACTTCGCCACCAAACTCCCGAACAACAGCTTCAATGCGTTTATCATCGGTAGCAACGATGACTCTGGTTGCACCACTTTTAAGGGCTTGATTATGTACCCACTCGATCATTGGCTTTCCAGCAATGTCGGCAAGCGGTTTACCCGGCAAGCGCGTAGAGTCATAACGAGCAGGTATTACGACTACGAATTCCATGAGTTTTGAGCCTCTTTTTGTTCAATGTCATCTTGTGTTAGCGTAGTTGCTTCGTTTTCAAGCAACACGGGAATATCATCTTTTATCTGATAGGATAGCTTGTCTGCCCGACAAATTAATTCCATGTTTGGCTTATCTAAACGTAAACGCCCTTTGCAAACTGGGCATGCAATAATATCGAGTAGCTTAGTGTCAAAGGCCATATTCTTTTCCTACATTTATCACTTTTTTTAGTATTCTGTTTTTTAAATCTTCTGGCATTTCAACCGCAACTGGCAAATACCACCAATTAGGTTTTGCAAACGCTGCGCATTTAACGGCATCTTTTTCGGTCATTATGACTGGTTCATCACCAAATTTATCAAAGTCAGCCAAAGTATAATGATGATGATCACTAAATGCTGTGAAACTTAACGTATTAATGCGGTTTTGTTTTAACGTATTTGAGAAGCGCTGGGGATTACCGATGCCACAAATGGCATGAGCGTGTGGCATTGCAGCAAAATCCGTAGCCTGATTTGATTGTATGTTTATGGGCTGCTGAGCAATTAATTGATAGCTATCAACATCATGAGATGGGCTTAAGTCAGGCTGCCCGTTATAGATAACAAAGTCTGTACTTTTTAGGCGCGAGACTAACTCACGTAGTGGCCCTACTGGTAGCAACCAACGATTACCAAACATACGTTTAGCGTCCACAATAGCAACCTCAACATCACGTGCCATTGCATAATGCTGCATGCCGTCATCACTAATAATGTAATCTATATTATGTGCTTGATTCAGCATTTGAATGTTAGCGTTTCTATTGGGACCAACGACCACAGGACATTGAGTAATTTGCGAAATTAATTTTGGTTCATCTCCGCACAAACTTGCTGGCGTTTCTGCCGTTACAGAAAGAGGATAATTATCACATTCCCCGCCATATCCGCGTGATATAACGCCAACATTAAACCCCTGCTGCTTTAATTCGTGACATAACCATATAACAAATGGCGTTTTACCGTTACCGCCTACACTTATATTACCAACCACAATTAATGGCTGTGCATTTTTAGGTTGAACCCATTTGGTGTAATAAAATCTGCGACAAGTCGACACAGCATAAAATAGCAACGACAGCGGAGATAAAAGCAATAACACGGTACTTGCAATACGAGACTGCTTATACCATCCCTTTTCAATAAAACTCATTTATAAACTCGTTTCATTAGTTACGAACCAAACTGCATTTTATGAAGGGCGCTATAAATACCATCTTTTGCTAATAATTCGATGTGCGTGCCTTGTTCAGCAACTTGGCCTTGCTCAATCACTAAAATTTGGTCTGCTGACTCAATAGTAGATAAGCGATGTGCAATAACGATACAAGTTCGATCTTTCATTAACTCATTTAGTGCATCTTGAATGATACGCTCAGATTCAGTATCTAGTGCTGATGTTGCTTCATCTAAAATAAGAATAGGAGAATTTCTCAGCAATGCTCTGGCAATGGCTAAGCGCTGGCGTTGACCACCAGAAAGCATAACGCCATTTTCCCCTACTTCAGAGTTTAAACCTTCGGGCAACTGCTCTACAAACTCCATTACATGTGCTTTTGTTGCTGCGTCTACAACTTGCTCTCTACTTACTTCACCTTCCATTCCATAAGCAATGTTGTTCGCGATGGTGTCGTTAAATAACACAACTTGTTGTGATACCACCGCAATGTTTTTGCGCAATGAACTTAGCGTGTAGTGGTCAATAGGTTGATCGTTAATGGTGATCATACCTTGTTGAATGTCGTAGTAACGTGGTAATAAATTTGAAATCGTTGACTTACCTGATCCTGAGCGCCCAACAAGAGCCAATGTTTGCCCTTTTTTCAACGTTAAATTTAAGTTTTTAAGCACCGCAGTTTCACTTGTCGGGTAAGTGAAGCTGACATCTTTAAACTGAATGTCAGACTCAATAACAGCAAGTGCTTTTGTACCTGTGTCTTTTTCAATATCCTGAGACAATACTTCGAAAACACTTGTTGTTGCCGCCATGCCTTTTTGAAATTCACTATTAACGTTAGTGAGCTGCTTTAAAGGGCGCAACAACATCATCATTGCGCCAATGATCACCATAAACTTACCCGGTGTTAATGTATCTAGCATTGATGGAAAACTCGCAATATAAAGCACTGTTGCTAAAGCGAACGAAGCTATTATTTGAATGGCTGACACACTTAACGACGTGGTTGCTGCAAGTTTTATCTTTTGTTGGCGGTTACTGTTATTGATTTCGTAAAAGCGCTTAGATTCGAGTTCTTGCCCGCCAAAACCAAGTATGACCTTATGGCCAACCAGCATTTGTTCAGCGCCCTTGGTGACATTACCCATTGAATTTTGAATATTTCGACTGATTGACCTAAAACGTTTTGAAACGTAAGAAACGATAATGGCAATCAACGGAGTAATAATTAAAAATATTAACGATAGGCGCCAGCTTTCATAAAACATCAGCCCTAATAAGCCAATAACAAAAGCACCTTCACGCACCAATACTAATAAAGACTTACTGGTAGCCTGTTGAATTTGCTCGGTGTCGTAAGTGACTTTTGAAATTAAATCGCCAGTGCTGTTTTGATCGTGAAATGAAACTGGCAGATTGATCAGCTGATTAAATAACCGCTGTCTTATATCGCGCACCACATTAGAGCCAACCCAGCTCAGTGCATACATTGAAATAAAGTTAAATAAACCACGTAAAATAAAGATAGCGACAACAACAATAGGTGCCCACGTTAGAACGGTGGTGTCTTTGTTGGTAATTCCTTTATCGATAAAAGGCTTCAATTGCGAGATAAAAAAGGTGTCGATACCTGCGTAAAATAGCATGCTAATAACTGCAACAATAAATCCCAATTTATAATTTACTATGTACGGAAGTAGCTGTTTGAAAGGAGAGGTATTATTACTCATAGAAAACGCCTAATGAAATTCAGCGCGTATTGTATCCCGTATGTTTATATTCCTTCAACTTAAACATATTGTTACCCTTAGAAAGTTCACGCGATCTCATCTTAATGCTCTGTAGATATCGCTAATTCTTTATCACTAAAATGAGCCTGTATGTGTCCATGTTCAGCAGAGTTGAACTGCTTTACGTTGCGTAAATTATATCGTTTAATAACCTCCTTTGAGGGTAAACCATAATGATTATTGAACTTTACTGCGTGTACAACAAACGAAGGGCTTACCGCTCGAATGAATGGCAAAGAGGATGCTTTTTTACTGCCATGAGAAGGTGATATCAACAAATCTGCTCTCATATCAACACCTTGCTTAATTAGTACTAACTCTTCTGATTTATTGATGTCAGAAGCAAACATAACGCCTTGGTTTTGTTCATCAGTTACTTTAATAACACATACGGATACGTCACTGGTTATTTCATCGCTGTATTTCTGTAACCGATAAATAGGAAATAAAACGACTTTTAACCCTCTCCAATTTATTCGCTGATTTGTACACTTATGCGCATTTATGGTTGAATTTTCTGGAGCAACAATTAATTCTGGCTGGTATTTCTGAATAAAATTGTGATAGTCGCCCAGGTGAAATTGATCGTATTTGGTTAAAAATATACCTTCAATACGTACATCCTGTTGAGAAATAAATGTGTCTATATAAAATTTTGCTCGGTTGTTACCTAAATCTACCATCAAACCATGACCATTCTTGTGAATTAATGCAGCATTGCCATGACCAACATCGAACACCTCAACAAACCAACTTGTTTTATTTGTATTGGAAGTAAACCCAACAACCGCACTTAATAATGGCAATAACAGTAGAAACCTTAAGGGCGTTTGCTTAAGTAAATAAAACCCATAGGACAAGAAGCAAAAAGCGATAACTAACCAAAAACCGTTTGAGTGCGGTAGCGATAGAAAATGTGTAACCGGTTCACCATACTTCAATACTGAAAATACAAATTGCAAAATTGTGTCAGATAATTCAAAACAATATTGCGCGAAGGTATCGCAGTTGATGATTAATGCACCAAGGCCCACAATAATTGCAGGCATAACTAATAAACTTACTATTGGTACCGCAAATAAATTGGTAACTAGTGAAAAAACGCTGTATTTGCCAAAAAACAACACGCTAACAGGTAGCATGACAATCAACAAAATCACCTGCAATTTAAATAATTTAAACAGCGCATTTGTACGATTAACAGTTGGGAATAACCAAAAACTGAACAAGATAGTAAATACAGCAATGAATGACAGCCAAAAACTGTTTGAGTAAATACTAAATGGAAACACAATAATTATGATCAGAAAAATGCTGGTTAATGTGTCCCTAACCCCCAACCTCTTGCCAATTACCACAATTAAGCAATAGAGGCCCAGCGCACATATTGCTCTTATAGTGGGATAAGAAAAGCCTGATAGCCATGCAAATCCCACCGAGCACATGAATCCGCAAAACATAGGGATAAACCTGATTGTAGATTTGTACTTTACTGAAACGGGCAGAAAAAAATAAACAAAAGGAATCACGGTAAATTTTACCGTTAAACTAGCAAATAAAAACACTAAACCAATATGTAGGCCAGAAATAGCTAATAAATGGGCGAGCCCTGAATCGGCGATTAAGTTTTTAGTGTCGTCATTAATAAAATGCTTAACACCTAAACCAAGGGCAAGCAGAATACCTTGATTTTCTAACGCTGAAGTAGTCGCAATCGTTTTTTTCACTATCCGACTTCTAAGATTATCATTGGTGTGGTGGTGTAAAATGTTTTGCGGCTTAACAGTAGAAGTCAATAAAACATTTTGTGACTTAAAGTAAGTCATCCTAGAGTGTGAACGAGAAGACGGATCTGCAGCAAGCGATCGTAATTTTCCCCTGTACACCAATGTGTCGCCTAAATTTATGGCAAATGGTGCATTAAATACAGTAACTTTTACTTTAGGAAGGGTAATGCTAAATTGAGATGTGTTTTTTGGTGACTTTAACCCGCCAATAAAAGTTAACGTGCCCTTGTTATATTTTGGAATGCTCAAAACGCTAACAGTCATATTTTGAGCATGGTTATTTATATAGCTAGTTGCTGAATGTTGAACGAGATTAGTATTGAAAAAACACCATAGCAATCCTATAACTACATTAGTTATTAATGCTGCTGGTAAGCGGCATTTAAAATTTGCTTTAAACAGCACCGCATTAATCCCAAATATACCAATCAATAGCGTGATTAATTCAAAAAAAGGTGGCACATTGTTTAAAAATAGTGACAATATGCAACCTGTTACTAAAGCAGTTTGCCAAAATTTCATTACATACGCTTAATTTAGAAGTGAGTTATGCCAAAGAATTTGATTAAGAAGTACATGCCTGATCATGAAAGCATCAAGAAAAATAAAGCATTAAGCGTTTTTGGTGAATTGTTACATGATGCAAATTTATGGCATTTAAATAGGCGTTCAGCCCGTGGTGCATTTGCGGTAGGTTTGTTTTTTGCGTTCATCCCTGTTCCTTTTCAAATGGTATTAGCCGCTGCACTGGCCATTCCATTACGTGTCAATCTTCCATTATCTGTTGCATTGGTGTGGATCACTAACCCATTAACCATGCCACCTATTTTTTATGTTGCCTATAGAGTAGGCTCTTTTGTGCTAGACGAACCCTATCGACACTTTACCTTTGAACCCACATGGGAATGGGTGGTAAACAGTCTATCAACGATTGGCCCTTCATTTCTACTAGGATGTGTAGTTTGTGGCTTAATTTTTGGTGCCATTGGATTTTTTGGTATTAATTATTTATGGCGCTATTCAGTGGCTCAAGCTTGGAAAAAGCGTAAACAAGCAGCTTAATTGATGGGGCTGCTTTTTAGCAGCTTCTTTGTTTGCTTTAATATCTCTTAGTCAGCTTCATATTATCAACTCTCCATACCAATCTTAAACAAAGCCTAAACAAAGCTACTCCTTTCTTTTATCCCTTTTCTCAACGTAAAAATAAGCCAAGCTGATTATTACTTTGTACTAAGCAGGTTTTGCATTTTGGCACTCTTTTGAATTTCTTCGCACAACTGAGCGATCGCCATTTACACGCTTATTCATTTATAAACTACTGAACAACTTATAAACAAGCACAAAAAAGGAGAGCAATTGCTCTCCTTTAATATGAGGTGTCTGTATTTTTTAAATCGTTATGCAGAGCGACGTTGTAATAGTAACAAGCCTAAGCCAAGCATAATTAGTAACGCACTCATTGGTTCTGGAATGCTATTATTTGGAGAAGTATTAGTTGTAGAAGCCTTAAAGCCACTTAGCTTAAAGCCATCATTACCTGAACTCCAATTGTCGTTTCTGAATACATTATTATATGCGCCTACTAACCAGTATTGAGATTCAATACCAACCGTATCGTTTGCTATAGAATAATAGCTGTTAGTTAATTGATATGAACCAACTGAAGTCCACAGATTTGCTACGTCAGCCCATGTATCAGAGTTTGATGCAGAAAAGTTTGGCGTTCCACTATCTAAATATAGTACTGAAGCGTCTGAATCGTCCCATTTCCAACCAATATCAATATCAGTTAGTGAAACCGCTTCTGAGAAACTAAGTAGAACATAATCCCAGTCATTACAGTCTTTTCCGCCTTGATCACAAGAATACGTAGCGTTATCTACTGCATGGCCTGGATAATCGTTTCGGCCTTCATCGTACAGACCAACAACACCCCAACCATTATTACCCCATTTGTATAACTGGCCTTGTGCAATTCTACCGTCGTTTGGGTTAACAGTATCTGACCAACCAGTCATGGTCATTGTAATGCTATCAGCATTATTAGTGTCTACATATTGAACACTAGAATAGCCAACGCCACTACTTGTAGCATTGCCATTGGAATCACTTCCAAGTAAATCCCATTCCCATGTTTGCGTATCTGCTTGAACAGAAGGAATAGCTAATGCGGCTAACACCGCTAAAATCTTTTTCATAACAACACCCCATATCCTACTTACCACTTGAGAAAAACTATTTCTCAAACAACTAATTATGTACTTTCTATTATGACTTCCTGTCTTCAGCAATTTTTAAGCCAATACAATAAACTTTAAATTTATCATTAAATTAGCTTCAGTTTAAAACACATAAACTAAAACACTGTAAATTTAGCTGACACAGACTCGCTTATTATATTCCAAATTGCTTTATTTTTAAACACTTAATTATCATCAGAAAGACAGCAACTTTATATTGTGAGGTACTTTATTTATAAAGTCGTCGAAATCTTCGGCCAGCCTTTCACTTTCACTCAGAACTGTTCTCCAAAACTTAAGGCGGGTATTAGCATCAAGCGCAGTAAAGTCTTTACGATCAGGGATTTTGCTATACGGTAATGCACGAATAAACCCTTCGCTTGGAGCTAGCATAACTGTGTTGTTATAGTGGGCAATATCTGGTTTTCTTTTTAAATGTTTATCAAACCATCCCGCTTTGGGTTGATTATTAAAATGCGGATAAAGAATTAAGTCATTAGTACGTTTTTCAGCCGCACTATCCGACAATGAAAAATCAAAATGGTAATCAATAATGCCACCATCTCGATACATGCCTATTGGCGCATCTGGAATATTTGGCACGCCTTTCAATACCAAAGGAATCGATCCAGACGCCAGTAATGCCTGTTTTAAATTGGAGTTGGTTAAATTTATGTATGCAGTAGGTATTTGAGTATGGTCAAGCACGTTTACTTGGCTGCTTTGCTGTTTGAACACAACTCGTTCGTACTGCTTTGCTAATTTTCCCCGATTAATAGCGTTGTTGGCAAAGCTTTTAAATAAACCAAGGCTTTGCAATATTTTATTTTCAGAGGCAACAATACCCTTTGTGCGTGCAACAATAAAATGTGCTTTTACTCTGTCATTATTAACAATTTCGCTTACACCATTCGACCCCAACACAGCATCAAGGAGTTCAACAGCCATTCTCGTAATTTCTTCTGCTGTCGGCTTTGCAGAATAAACTGTTTCTGAATATAGTTTTGCTAATGTTTCGATTGCTTGAACAGGGTTATTTTGAGCAAAACAAGCGAAGCGAAAAGCACCGGCAGAAGAACCAATCGCATTAACGGTATGTGTACTACTTTTAAAAAATTCACCAAAAATGTATTTGTCTAGACCAAATAAAGTAAACCACTTTGGCCCGCCGCTTGCGCCTAGTAGATATTTAAACATAGAAGGTGAAAAGCCCTCTTCTTCAATAATTTTTTTAGCGGTTGGGCCTGCATAAATTTCTAAAGACTTCATGTATTTATTTTCATTGTTTTAGTAAAAGGGGAACGTGGCATGAACTGTGTTGGTTGAATATGGCAGTGTTCAAAATAGCGAGTGTCTTTATATGGCAATTTCATATAGCCAGAAACGCCCTCACCCTCTATTTGATGCACGCATTCAATAATTTTCTGTAAACATTGTTTAAACATTTCTTCCTGCTCCACATCAAGCAACTTATAGTAATTATGGATTTTTAAATGTTTAGGTAGCACTTCAAATATAATGCAGCCTGTATGGTGGATTGAGTTTAAGCGCTCAATT
Source organism: Flocculibacter collagenilyticus (assembly GCF_016469335.1). Taxonomy (NCBI): domain Bacteria; kingdom Pseudomonadati; phylum Pseudomonadota; class Gammaproteobacteria; order Alteromonadales; family Pseudoalteromonadaceae; genus Flocculibacter; species Flocculibacter collagenilyticus. Next base: position 1,911,362 of record NZ_CP059888.1, on the reverse strand, counting down.
TGTTGCATAATAGAATAAGGTAAAATTAGCTTTTCGTCGGGGTCTTGTCCGTCTTCAAAATAGGAGTGAAGCTTTTCTTCTTCCTCAAGCACACTGCTTATAGGAGAAATATCGTACGGTATTTGTACATCTTCGGCAGGATGAAACCGTTCTAAATAGCTATCACGCTCAACGTGAATCGTATCTTTTACGTTAAATAAACAACACTTAAAAATACCAACCCGATGAATTGCCCGAGCAAGCATAATCACATTATTCACTGCATCACAAAACGCAGGTTTAACTGTTTCATCAAATAAATTCAAACTGGAATCAATAAAAACACCTTGTTTCTCCCATCTGACCACTATACCTCCGACTACAGGGTATTTTGCAAGACGGCTAATTGATGCAATAAACGCCTTTTCAGTGTCTCCCATGCCACTAAGGTAGTTTTTATAATAGCGATCAAGTTGGGCATCGTTAACAGATTGCAGGCTATCACCCTGCTCTTCTTCACGGAGAAAAGATTTACGCGAGCTATACACAACAGATTCAATGTCTTTATCAAAACTTGATGTCCAAATAGGAATATCGGCCTTCGTTGTTACCACTTTATTGCTAGGAAAAACATGATGTTTCATAAAGTGAATATTACGAATAAAGTAATCTCCAGCAGCTTTTTTTATCTTCCTGTCGGAACTCAACATACCATCAATCATTAACGCAAATTCTTTTGGTAGGCCCAGCGATGCTGCCGGAATAGCATATACACCGAAACGGCAAGACTGTGCAGAAGCTAATGCATATAGCGTACTCGCCACACCTTGCTCATCAAATCTTGGAGATGATAACTCACCACTTAGTTGTTCTTCGCCAATAAAGTACACATCTCCTAATCGTGCATTGGTTTGCTGTAGGTCGCTCGACATTAAGTCCATCACGTTATTAACAATATAATGCCCATTTTCATCTAGTTGAGCATATACAGAAGAACCCCAATCTATTAACGACAGTTTTCTAGTGTTATCATCATACGTTAAGTTTGAAGGTTTAATATCACCATGAACAATCGGACGTTTTATACCAAGCTCTTTCCTGCTCCTTAACTCCTTTAATATTTCTGCAAGTTGAATCGCAATATCAACTAACATCTTTATCGGCAGCTTACCTAACTTAAGTGACCATTGCTCCAAGTCAGCACCTAGTCCTCGCTCCATCACCAAAATACCCTGTTTTTTTCGCACAGAATATTCAATAAACCCAGGGACATTTGGGTGTTTAACCCGATCTAGCATCATTGCTTCTTCTTCAAGATGCTCACGAATGTGCAGTGGCAAAGTTATGCGTGAAAATTTAAATACAAATTCTTTATCGTCAGCAGTAAAACCAGAAAACGCAAAACCGTACGCCCCTTTTCCAAGCAAAGTAATATTGCTATACCCCAGTTTTTGAAGCTGTTTAATACATAGCTCAATCCACTTTTTATGCTTTTTAGCGTCATTCGCGCTTAGAAGATAAATGGATTGATCTTCTGAAATATAAAAATTTTTAATGCTATTAGTGGGCATAAATGAGTTCGTATTGAGCGTGAGCATGTTGATAAATAAGAAAGTGCTTAGTGTTATGACTTTATTGCAATAACACAAGTGCGAAAGTGATAATTTTAAGCCATTCGTCATAAAAAAGTGGGAATAGTTAAAATGTATAAAGCTCCTTTCGCTAACTTGTGTTCAATAAATATACTGAATATATTTTTAACATTTGATGCGGCCTGAATGTAACATGGAGGCAGAAAAGCAAGTCATGGATTGCATTTAATAGCGCGTTCGTTATACGTTGTTATCACTTACTCATGTAATACTTGCATTCTTAGATATGCGTTTTATTTTGAAGATAAACTCATGACTTTTTCAACTGAAACTTGTTCATCTGCGCCTATTATAAGCCTAAGAGTATTTTACAATTCATGTTCTTTTAGGTGTGCAATTAGAGCCTTTTCAGAAACCAACACCCTTTCAAACTCAATCTTATATATTTAGTTAAAAGCCACCGTATCGTTGGTAATAATATCCCGCACAGGCAGTCAAGATTTAAATTTCACATACTACCGAAAAACTATTCGTCGAAGTTCAAAGCCATAGTTAGAATTATGACCTTCAGCAATAACTTTCTGGTTGTTATAAATGGATGCAAAGTCGTCCTTATTTATTATTTTATGAGTACCCGAGCTGAACTCTTTAAACACAACATGCCCATAATACCTCTTTTATTGCTATTTTGACATTTCCTAATGTACCAGCCGAGTCACTATTTTCCCCAGCAAAAATTTTAAAAATAGTATCTAATTCAGTATTGACACTCTGTTCGTCAAATAACCCTTCACATGGGTCATTCAAATATTTTCTAGTAGAGGCCCAAAAGTAATTCTCAGAGAGTGTTTCTAAATCCCTCTCAAATTCAACAATAGCGAGTTATTAGACGCCCGACTGACCATCTCTTAACCTCTTTTCAAATTGGGCCTGGAGAGCTTTAACTTTCTCTGGTTCTGCCACTCTTGTACGTTCAAATAGAGGATCTATAAGGGGATTATTATTGGAAAACACATATTCACTTTGAATAAGTTTATCCATTTGCTTTATCGCCTCATCGTGCTCATCGCTTAGCGCACATGCAAGCGCGTAGTTGAGCCTGACAACCCCAGCCTCAGGATACCGTTCAAGTAGATCACGTAAAATAGGCAGAGCCTGATTTACTTTCTCGTCCAGCCGAGTGGTTATTAGCGCCAGAGCCTTAAGATTAAGTAATTCAAGATGATCTGGCCTTCTCTCAAGAAGTTCATCATATAACTTGACGGCTTGACTATAACGGCCAGCTCGAAGAAGTAAGTATGCGATATTTCGGAGCATTTCTTCGTTCCACCGTTCCCGCTCCACCTCTTCCGAGTATTTGAAAGCAAATGCAGCAAGCTTTTCAACCTGAGGTGCGGTAATAATGCTGGTAATCGCGTCGATGCGCTCGGTTCGAGAGAGCATATCTATTAGCGTTTCAGCTAACAAAATATATGACTGCAATGTCTCTTTTCTGTCTCTGAATTCGAAGCTTGAACCGGCGACTTTGAAGTTCGCAATTGACGCAATCAAACTCCCAAGTTCTTTGCGAAAAACGCCGACAACGCCAGCGATAACCAAGATCCAAAACACATTGCTTGTTAGTTGCATAAGAACCACGTCGTTCATTTATTCTCCTTTTGTCCGAGAGCGCCAACGCCCCAATAGCGGGCGACTTTTCGCTGGCTAAAATTAGTGACGCAGCCAACGAGTAAGCGTCCAGCGTGTTAATTGGTTTGTTAGCTTTCGATTTCCAAAAGCTTTAACTTGTCTGAGGGCTTTTGCACTTTATTATACCAATTGTGGATACCGAATATTGTAACTACTATTCCGACAAAAAAACCAATGAGTAATAAATAAAATGCTCTTTCCTTTCGTTTATTTAGCAAGTTCAGATATTCAGCTTCAACGACATGAGCAGATATCTTTTTGTGTAAGTCATCCGTTCGGCTGACAAAGTGATTAAACTTTTCTTTAAAAGGGTTTCGACTCTGTGCTTTAAGTAAAAGCTTCAATTTTCTAACAACGTATTCTATCTTTTCGAAGTTACGTTTTTCAGCAATCAACGCTTCATCGTATGCTGACTCCTTTGAGTCGTAGTAAGTCAGACTAGAGGCAATCAGAGACAAACCCAAAAGAGTACAAAATATATAAAAGTTACCTTGTGCAATACTTCCTACATTCAAATTAATCTCCCCAAAATAGCTAACGGCCGCATAAAATGCGGATAATGCTTGGCTATAATTAGCGAAAAATGGGCGTCAGCCAATGTAGCGCAACGAACATGTGGTAAAGTTTGCGCAGCAAACCGCATGCATGTGGAGCGTAATTGGCTCCCGTGAGCCGTTTTCTGATGCCTATATGTCAGCATCAGCTTCTCTCTCTTCTCTTTTGTTGTGCAATTCATTAACAAAAAGAACATTGCTGTATATTACGTAGAATATTGATTCCATCTGAAGAATGCTTAAAACAATGACTAAAGAAATTGCGCCTTGCTTGCAAAGAATGGCGAGATCAATGGGCAAATTAAAGCCGGAAAAAATAACCTTTACTAAAAACAATAGCATTACAGCAAGAACAACTAGTGCAGACCTCATAACGCTTCCAACTAGCCCTTCTAGTCGGCGGGTTTCTGCGAGCGTTTCAGTAAAATCTGCATGCTCGACTTTGTTTGGCTCAGCTATTCTTTGGAGAGCATTAGGATAAATGAACGCTATCCATATTCCCATGAGGGTAAAGACCATACTAGATATGGCTAAAAGGATGTTTAAATAATCTTTAAAATCAGAATATTCAAAATCAAACTTTAATATTTTAAACAAACCAAAGAGTAGGAAAAAGCCAAACACATAAGCTATCAGTCTATATTTCACATCATCCTCCAGTCGAGCTTTTTTCCGCTTCAATTCGATTCGCCCGACAAATAGGAAAAATGTATCGCTCCCTATTCTTTTCAATTTCTTTACAAAGAGATTCTCCGGTAAAAATACCTTCTGGCTTGTTAACTACAGCTATGGTGTCTTTCAATCTGTACCTGTCAACCCAAGTAATCCCACTATCCGTTGCAAAACCAACGTTATCCCAATCACTTGATTTCCTGTTTTCGATCGCATTTTTTTCAATTATATCTTTGATCTGTTTAACGTTTGGCTTCGCTTCGGCCTTGACTTCGACACGTCTTTTCTTTGCTTTTGGTTTAGGAGGAATTAATGGTATAAAATCGGAAAATATTTTGACCCACTCTTCTCGTTCATCTTTTGTGTCAACAAGGATTGTCTCTCGGCGAACAATATGTGTAACACTGTTTGCTAGTTTCTGAAGTTCTGAGTTTGATGTTTCCATGCTCTTGAGGCTCATGTTAAACCTATACATGAACATGTTACCCTTCTCATCCTTATGTGATATTCGTACGTATCCGTTTTCAGTATATTCTTTTTTTCTATCTTTATGTTTTACCCTATTATTTATGCACGCCCTTACATAATCTTCAAAGAGTTGCGCATCACATACCGAATGATCAAATTTTATTGAAATGATTGAATTATGCCTTGGTATTATCCAGTAATAGCATGGCCTACCCCAAACTACTTTCTTGCCCCTGTATTGATTTGTGTACTTAACAACCTCACCTTTTCCTGTGGCACTATCTTCTTGCGCGCCAAGCAATGTGCCTGCACTGTCTGTGTCAGACTTCCATAGAACTAAGAAGAAATCACCAGTATTTGTGTCTTTGTATATATCCTTGCAGTAGCACTTAGGCTTATTCCTGTTCTCTGCAGTCGAGTCCCAGGGAATGGTTAAAGCCAGTGGTCTGCCATCAACCCATTCTTTAATGAGATCGAATGTTTCGTTGAGTCCACATCCATTGATATCTTCTTTTCCCACTTTATAGAGTCCACATTGATCTACGTTAAAAAAATTCATGTGTCCTGTGTCTGGCATTTTTAATCCTTCTACTTTACTAATTTTAGTTTATCCATTACCAAGGGCATAAACATGGGATTACAATCGCGTAGTGACCCCATGTTTTTGTCCCGTTTAAATTTTTGTTATATCGCATTTATAGTGTTGGCCTAGCGAATTCAAGCGATTTACTTTCTTGAACACCCGACAACTGTGACCTTAGTTTTTCAGCAGTTTCTAAGGCATCTGAATAAACGTTTTTATCCACTCATCCAGCTCGTCGTATTTTTTGCAACCATGAAAATACTCATACCAACCTAAAGCTTTTACATCATCTTTATGCTTGTAAGCAGGATCTGAATAAGCAAACCCTAAATGCCTTGTAGCTTCAAAGTCTCTCTTTTTACTGCTTCATTCCAATTTTTCACGGCTAAATCTTTATTCTCCTTTACACCTAATCCTTGGTAATAAAGAAAAGTTAAGGTGCTTAGTGCTATTGCCTTTAACGAATCATCACCTTCAAACTGACTCTGCTTTAGTTGCGTATTCCCAATGCACAGCTGCATCAGAGTAGACCTGATTACGATAAGCTTGAGTTCCCATGTAGAACTGTCATTCAATATCCGTATATTCAAGTTCTTCCCAATACTTAATGTTGCACTTTTCAGCGAAAACAGAACTTGTCATTAGGAGAGTGAGAGATAGGACGATTAATTTACACATCTGAATTTCCATGCGATATGACAATTTATTGGATCCCATTTTAGTGTGTTTAAACACCCAAAAGTGGTAAATAATATTCAAATGCGTTTTTACCACGGCTATAGTCTATATGCAATAAGCGCTCTGGGGTTGTGTGTTTTTCACACGTTGAGAAAAGACATTTTGTCTTATATCTGCTGTTATTGGACAGTGCCTTAACATTGAGTATAAAAACAGATTTTTGATTCTTCAATTTAAAATTATTAAATCGTAGAACAGAATGGATGATAGAACGATTTTCAGCCTATAAACTGAATTATTTGAGATATTACAATCGTGGTGTAATCAGGAATGACGAAGCTGTAGATTGTGTGTATAAAAAAGGCAATGGTACACATTGCCTTTACAGAAGTATCAGTATGATGAGCTGAAAGCTACACCATAGCTACTAACATTGACGCAGGATCTTCTAGGTATGATTTCCATTCATTACAGAATCTTGCGATTGTACCGCCGTCAATAATACGGTGGTCACCAGACCAGCTTACTTGCATTATAAAGCGTGCTTCTACTTCGCCTTTGTCATTAAACCTTGGTAATTTTTGTAACTTACCTAACGCAACAATGGCGGATTCAGGTTTATTAATGATTGGCGTTGCAATTGTGCCGCCTAGTGCTCCAATGTTAGAGATACTAATGGTACCGCTTTTTAAATCATCAGGTGACACTCGGCCTTCACGCGCTGAGTTTGTTAAACGCGTTACGTCGTTAGCGATGTCTAGAATTGATTTATTCTGAACTTCTTTTACGTTTGGTACTAATAAACCTACTTTCGAGTCTACCGCCATACCAATATTATGATCGTCATAATACGTAATTTCTGTACAGTCTTCATTAACTTGGCTATTTACTACAGGATAAGATTTAAGCGCTAAACTCATGGCCTTCATAAAGAATGGCATCATGGTGAGTTTGATATCTTGTTTCGCGTACTTATCTTTAAGCTCACTTCGTAATGCGACTAAGTTGGTCATATCGATTTCATCACAATAAGTAAAGTGAGGAATTGTCGATACTGAAGCCATCATTTGTTTTGCCATGGCCGCTTTTACACCACGAATAGCTTCTGTGCGCACTGTTGAGGCTTTTGCATTTGGCTCTGTTTGCGAAGATGTTTGGCTAGTAGATGTTGAAGCCTGCGAACCGTTAATAAACGCGAGCACGTCTTCTTTATATACGCGACCGTTTTTACCCGTGCCATTTACCTGAGCTAAGTCGATATTGCGCTCGCGAGCTAAACGACGCACAGCAGGTGAAGCAACTGCTTTGCCTGTGCGAGCATTTGCTGAACTATCTACTGAATTATCTACTGAATTATCTACTGAATTATTTACTGAGCTGTTTGCTGCCGTGTTAGCAGCAGGCTTAGCTTCTGTGGTGTTGTTGCTTACTGCATGAGCTGCAGGTGCTTGTGCTGCATTGCCTGTTCCTGCGATTTCTATTGCAAATAGTGGCGAATGCACTTTAGCGATAGCACCTTTTGCATAGTGTAAGGCAACGACTTTACCAGAGTGCTTTGCTGGTATTTGTACTAGCGCTTTGTCGGTCATTACATCACAAACCGGTTGGTCTTCTTCGATGTCGTCACCTTCAGCCACTAACCAGTCAACAATTTCACACTCAACAATACCTTCGCCAATATCAGGCAAAATAAAATCTTCAACATGATTACTAGCCGCATTACTTGGCTGATGAGCAGCACTTGTAGCTGGATTTGGTGCCGATTCTGTTGGTGTATTAGCTGATGAGTTGCTTACTGCTGCGTCACTAGCTTGACCCGCTACTTCCATTTCAAACAGTGGCGCATGAACTTTAGCAATATCGCCTTTTTCGTAATAAAGCTTGGTTACTTTTCCTGAATACATTGCAGGTATTTGTACTAGTGCTTTATCGGTCATTACGTCTGCGACTGGTTGATCTTCTTCAATCACATCACCTTCGGCAATTAGCCATTCGACAACTTCACACTCAACAATGCCTTCACCAATATCTGGCAAAATAAAATCTTTAATCATGGCTGCGCTCCTAGAAATTTACAGAGCGAATAATCGCTTCATAGGTTTTAAGGTGATCAGGCATGTATTCTTTCTCGTGCGCTAATGGGAATGGTGTGTCTAAGCCACATACACGCGCAATAGGAGACTCTAAGTACAAGAAGCATTCTTCTTGAATCGTGGCGGCAATTTCACCACCAAAACCACTGGTTAATGGTGCTTCGTGGTTAATTAATAGTCTTCCTGTTTTAGTAACTGATTTAGCTACCGTTTCTACATCCCACGGTACAATTGAACGCAAATCAATTAGCTCACAGCTGATACCGTCTTTTTCGGCCATTTCAGCGGCTTTTTCAATTGCTTCAAACTGGGCACCCCATGCTAATAAAGTAATATCAGCGCCTTCTTTTACTACTTCTGCTTTTCCTAGCGGGATTTCGTAATCTTCTTCTGGTACTTCGCCAGTAGAGGCGCGGTATAGTTTTTTCGGTTCAAAAAATACAACCGGATCTTTACTACGAATTGACGCAAGTAATAAGCCTTTAGCTTGGTATGGGTTACGCGGAACCGCTATTTTTAAACCCGGCGTATGTGAAAAGTATGCTTCTGGCGATTGTGAATGATATAAACCGCCGGCAATACCACCACCGTATGGCGTACGGAATACTAAGTTACCTACATTAAATTCGTTACCTGAACGGTATCTAAATTTTGCTGTTTCGTTGACGATTTGGTCAAACGCGGGAAAAATATAATCAGCAAATTGAATTTCAGCAATAGGTATTGAACCTTGTGCCGCTAAGCCATTCGCAAAACCGGCAATACCTTGTTCCGTTAATGGCGTATTAAACACACGTTCTTTGCCATATTTTTCCTGAAGGTTACTGGTTGCACGGAAAACGCCACCAAAGAAACCTACATCTTCACCAAAAATACAGGTACTGTCATTTTCTGCCATTGCAATATCAAGCGCATTATTAATCGCTTGTAGCATATTCATGGTCGCCATTACGAAATTCTCCCTGCTGTTACTGGATATGCGTCTGGGTATTTTTTAATGTGCTGCTTTGTGTCTTCAAGCTGCTTAACAAGGTGCGGTGTTGGTTCTTCATATACGTCTGTGATTAACTCATCAATAGCGGGTTTATCAATCACTTCTGCTTTTTTAACCGCATCTAAAATATCACCACGAAGTTGTTCAATGCGTTTTGCATCTTCCTCTTCGTTTAACCATCCTTGCTTAACTAACCATAAACGATAACGTTCAACAGGGTCGTTACTGCGGAATTTTTCTTCTTCTTCTTTTGAGCGATAACCTGAAGGGTCGTCTGAAGTAGAGTGAGCGCCTAAGCGATAAGCGATTGCTTCAATAAGTACTGGTTCATGGTCTTCCACAGCAATTCTGCGTGCTTCTTTGGTTGCTGCGTAAACTGCTAATAGGTCTGCACCATCTACGCGAATCGTTTTCATACCATAACCTACGCCGCGTGTTGCTATACCATCACCTTTGAATTGTTCATCAGCTGGGGTTGAAATAGCATAACCGTTATTGCGGCAGAAAAAGATAACTGGCGCTTTATGTACAGCGGCCATGTTTAAACCTGCATGAAAGTCACCTTCTGATGCAGCACCTTCACCAAAATAACAAATAGTACACTTACCCTCGCCTTTTAGCTTTTGACCATAGGCATAGCCAGTAGCTTGAGGAATTTGTGTTCCTAACGGTGAAGAAATAGTCATATAGTTCAATTCATTTGAGCCATAATGGATAGGCATTTGACGGCCTTTTCCTAAATCTTTTTCGTTTGAAAACATTTGGTTCATGAATTGGTCTAACGTAAATCCACGATAGTGTATCGCTGCATGTTCGCGATACTGACCCATTATCATATCTTCAAAGTCTAGGGCACCTGCACTTCCTGTTACTGCGGCTTCTTCGCCTAAGCATTGCATGTAAAAGCTAATGCGACCTTGGCGTTGTGCAGCAACCATTCTTTCATCTAATACACGGATGAACGACATGGTGTCATACATTTTTAGTGCTGTTTCTTTATCTAAGTCAGGAAGGGATGCACCTTTATGTAGCGTGCCGTCTTCTTTTAAGATACGTAGTGTAGGGATCGCTAACGCATTACCACTTACAAATTCAACAGTATGGTTGTCTGTAAGGGTTACGTTATTTGGATTTGTCATAACGTTCTCTTCTTTTTAAGTATTGTTATTTAACCTGTAGATTTGGCGATTGATACAGCCAAAAATTAATTTTTCTAAATTAGGGTGAAAACCTTTGCAGTATGTTTTCGTAGCCATAAGTTATATTGCCAATGATTCGAGTGCTTACATTATCGTTTGCACAATCAAAGTTGCGTTGCTCAAATGACGTCAATTACATGTATTTTAAGTTGGTTACAGCGTTTTGATGTAGGTATGCAACCCCTTCACCTCTACTCTGGGTCTTTACCTTTAGTAATCCCACTTTAAATACCATTGCATCTAAACAAAACTCATACTGCAAAGGTCAACACGCTCAGTACAAAAAATCGTACAATAAATTTCGCGCAAACTTTACGTTAACGTAAACGGCATTTCAAGTTTTAACGAATAGATATCTAATTGGTTTGACCATTTATTCTTTACAGCTGTACCGTAGATTTTACTATTTCAAGCAAGGTTGTTTGTTTATCAACCAAAAGCAATATTAAAGTGGTAGTTGTGTTGGTTTAGAGTCGTACCACTTTAATCATCAAGCTGACTTGGTTGGTTTAAACAACTTGGCCATCAACGCTAGTAGGTATAACCGTAAGCATTGCACGTTGACCAATGGCAACATTCGCATTTGGAAAAATAATGGCTTCACCTTCTTTTTCTACTGCAATTTCTTTGTCGCCATCTTTCGCCAGTACAAAGCCTACTGGAAAATCAGTAAAGTTTAATACGTCATCGGCGAAATTAAGTTCAAAAGATTCTGTCTCTCTGTTGATAGTTCGATACACTTCAAAAAGGTCGAACTGGCTTTCATCAAAAGCAGGCACATTTAATTCTTGAGCAGTAAGTAAGCAGCGTAACGCATTGTCGATTTGTTCAAATCGTGTCATATCGTTTTGCCCGAACGGCTTTACTTGGCCTAGTTCAATGGTAAACGAGTGTGCATTAAATAAACTTGAAGAAAAGTAACTAAAAGTGGTTGCAGGTGCCTGCATCAGCAATACGGTATTAACACCAGACGCTAATAAGAAATTAAATTGCGATTTATGCCACGGTTTACCATGTAAGAAAGGATATACGGCAAATTTTTCATTCTTTGAGCCACGAATAGCGGTATGTAGATCATAATGACAGCGTGATACAGGGTTAGGATTACGAGTAAAGAAACGCTCTACGTATTGCTCTAGCTTTTTAGCACGCACTCGCTCATCAGATTTGGCAGGCTCAGGTTTAGAATGTTCACCACTGAATAAGCGGTTTAAATTTTCTTCTACGAAGCGCTTTTCAATATTTATTGATGCAGGATTTCCGAAAATGAACATCGCGCGCTGACTTAAAGCAAGTTCACCAGAAATAATGTCCTTTATCATTTGATCGCAAATTTCGATTGGGGCAGTTTCGTTTCCGTGAATTGCACTAGACAGAATAATATCTGTGCCTTCAGGTTTTTTAGGTGTGAATACAATCACGCCTGTGTCCCATACTTCCACTTGCGTTTTATTTTTCAACGTGAAGTCAAAAGGCATCAGAGTCCATTCATTTTCTCTGGTAAGCGAAAGAAAATCACCCGACTCCATCAACTGCTCTATTCTATCCTGACTCATTTCATCCCCAATATTTCTTCAAGTTATTTTTTCTATAACGTCTATGCTGTTAACGTTATGTATTTAATTAAATGTGTATATATTTTAGACATAAAAAAAGGTTCCGTGCTTGGAACCTATTTATTCTTATTTACGTTAATCAGCTGCATCAAATACGTTTTGAATTAGGCGTTTAGCTTCTTGTTCAATTAGGCCAAGATGCGCGTCACTAATAAACGATTCAAGGTATATTTTGTAAACATTTTCAGTGCCAGACGGCCTTGCCGCAAACCAACCATTTTCAGTCACAACTTTTAAGCCACCAATACTGGCACCATTGCCAGAAGCATGTGTTTCAATAGACAAAATAGGCTCGCCAGCAAGTTCTTTGGCAGCAACATGTTCTGTTGATAATTGTTTTAATAAACGACGCTGACTAGTATTACAAGGAACATCAAGCCTGCGATACTTTGGTTGACCAAAATTATCAACTAGGTGCAGATAGTACTGTCCTGGATCTTGATGAGTGACCGCTAATATTTCTGCTGCTAGTAACGCTAAAATAATGCCGTCTTTATCTGTGGTCCAAACCTTGCCATTTTTACGTAAAAAGCTGGCACCGGCACTTTCTTCGCCCCCAAAGCCCAATTCGCTTTTGGCTAATCCATCCACAAACCATTTAAAGCCTACCGGGACTTCAGTGATATTGCGATTTAAAGAAGTTGCCACTTTATCAATCATGGCACTGGATACCAGTGTTTTACCAATGTTTAGGTTTGTTGGCCAGTTTCTATTTCGGTATAAGTAATCAATTGCCACCGCCAAATAGTGATTAGGGTTTAACAAACCAGCTGTGCGAGTAACAATACCATGACGATCAAAGTCAGGATCATTTGCCACCGCAATATCAAAGTCATCTTTTAAAGTAAGTAAATTAGCCATTGCATAAGGTGACGAACAATCCATTCGGATTTTTCCGTCTTTATCTAATGGCATGAATGCAAATGTAGGGTCGACCTTATCATTCACAATCGTAATACTTAGGCTGTATTTTTTTTGAATTGCTTTCCAAACTTCAATACCACTGCCGCCCATTGGATCTACGCCAATTGATATGTTTGCTTGTTTAATGGCATCTATATTAATTATATTTGCAAGGTCATTAACGTAAGCATCTACATAATCAATGGTTTCAACAAAACCAGAACGAATAGCGGCACTAAACGGCATGATTTCTACTGCAACTAAATCTTCTGCTAATAATTGGTTTGCACGATTTTCAATCCAATTTGTGATGTTAGTATCTGCCGGACCACCATTAGTGGCGTTGTATTTAAAGCCCCCATCTTGTGGTGGGTTATGCGAAGGAGTAACCACAATGCCGTCGGCTAAATCACCATTTGTTTGGCATTCATCGCTTTGGTTATAACTCAATATGGCATGAGAGATAAGTGGCGTTGGTGTAAAGCCATTATTTTCCTGAATTTTTACTTCAACCTGATTAGCAACTAATACTTCTAAAGCAGAATTGAATGCAGGCTCTGATAAGGCATGAGTATCTTTGCCTAAAAATAGCGGGCCTGTAATGTTATTCAGTTTTCTGTAATCACAAATGGCTTGAGTGATTGCAAGAATATGCGACTCGTTAAACGACACCGTTAACGAACTACCACGATGCCCTGATGTACCAAACGCAACGCGTTCGTTTTCATTTGCTTCTAGATCAGGCTCTAATAAATAATAAGCAGAAATTAACTGAGGAACGTTAATTAAGGCTTGATGGTCTGATAATTTACCTGCATTTTGATGAACGGACATCTAAAGCATTTCTCTAATTTTTTCAGCTTGTTCTTCAGAATAACCTAAGTGCGTTGCCACTTCGGTTAAAATCATTTTCTTTCTAGTCGTATTTGAATTGGTTAATACCCAAAACGGTGAGTTTGGAATTTGCTTCGGATTGGTACTGCTACCTGATGAGTTTAACTCTTCTTCTGTTTCAGCAAAATACAAACGATTACGGCCTTTAATGTCTAGTACAACATTGAAGCTGTCTTTATGCGCTCTATTCAACAACGACAAAATAAATAGAAAGCGACTAACAACGTTTTTTTGCATGTTTAAGTCTTCTTTATTTAAGAAGTCGAACACGTTGCTGTTAGCTTTCTTTTTCTTTGCTTTATTTGTATTTGACTGAGTGTCATTTGTATTGGTTGTTGCAGGCGTTGTGTCTGCTTGGGCATGCTCAAGCGTAGCAGGATTATTGGAAATTTCGTTTAACTGTACGTTATTTGTTCCCGTTGTGTTGGTTTGAGCTTCTATCAGTAATCTACGTAAAATGTCTGACGCACTCTCACCAATTTGTTCTGTTTTACTTGCTATGTATTGATAAATGTCGTCATCTATTTCTATTGTTTTCATGATTACTCTCTATAACTATCCCCAACGATATTAGATGCTGATTATACTTATAAAAAACTGATAAACTAGATCGCATTAATGTTTTCGATTTACCTGATGTTTTCTTCACCAATAACATTAGCTAATAATTGCTCAGATTTGGATACACCTTCTGAGTAAAGATTAAAAAGAGAGTAATAAATACAATGGTATTAAATTACAAGTTAACTGGCACTGGCGAACCAGTGGTATTAATGCATGGCTTGTTTGGCAGCCTTGAAAATTTAAGCACAATTCAGCGCCACCTAGAAAAGCAATATCAAGTAATTAATATAGATTTAACTAATCACGGCAGTTCTCCTCATAGTGATGAATTTACTTATCAATCTATGGCTAACGACGTGATGGACACCATGAATCACATTGGTATCGATACGTTTAATTTACTAGGCCACTCTATGGGCGGAAAAGTGGCGATGACCCTTGCACTTTCAGCCCCTTCAAGTGTTAAAAAATTAATTTGTGCCGATATTGCTCCAGTGGTTTATAACGACCGCCATACTTACATTATCAATGCATTAAAATCAGTTGATTTGGCAAACTTAGCATCGCGCAATGATGCAGATAAGCAATTGTCTACATCAATTAATGAGCTAGGCGTAAGACAGTTTTTACTTAAAAGTCTGGTAAAAGATGAAGCAACTCAACAATTTCGTTGGCGTTTTAACTTGGCAGGGCTTGCCCAGAACTACTCGCACATTATCGGTTTTGATGAATCTGATGCTTATGAATATCGTCATTTCGACGCACCCGTACTTTTTATAAAGGGCCAGAATTCAGACTATATTACCGCTGAACATCGCGATGTTATCACTTCGCTTTTCCCTAATTCCCAAGCCAAAATTATTAGCAATGCAGGGCACTGGCTACATGCTGAAAAACCAGTAGCATTCAACCAAATTGTTGAACGTTTTTTACAATCTTAATTAAAATTAAATAAGGCAAATCAAACAGTGGCCTGATTGATCTAAATCAAAACTGAAAGAGTAAAGCTTTAGTGCCGCCATAAATTGTGGATAAATTGTGATTATTACTCAATATTCAGAATATTTTGTGCTATATTTCGCGGCCTAATTTTTACGAGGTACATAATGTTCGCTAAATACATCGACCAGATTGAAACCATAGGTCTAAACTTGTTTTTCGTTATCATTTTTTTCTTTATTGGGATGGCGATTCACGATGTATTAAAAAAAGGTGATGTGCCTCTATTTGGTAGAGCAATTGTGTGGTTAGTTCTATTCTTAGGATGTGCAGGTTTTGTTGCTAAAGGCATTATCCAGTTATCTATGGAAGGTTCTGGACTTTAATCTATGGCCAAATATGTTGAAGATCGCACAACTATCGATCTGTTTGAAAATGAAAAACGTCCTGGCAGACCAAAAACAAACCCTCTACCAAGAGAATTGCAGCTAAAGGTAAACAAGCGCAATCAGCTAAAACGAGATAAAGCAAAAGGATTAAAGCGCATCGAATTTAAAGTATCGGCTCATTTGTACGATGTGCTCAGTGAAGAAGCAGATAAGCAAAAAATGAGTAGAAGCGCGCTAATTGAAACAATTTTATTAGACAGATATACAACGTTTAAAGATTAGAAGGTATCAGCAAATGGCAAGTGTAGGCATTTTTTTTGGTAGCGACACAGGCAACACTGAACACGTAGCAAAGCTTATTCAAAAGCAGCTTGGCAAACAAATGGTGGCTGTGCACGACATTGCTAAAAGCAGCAAAGAAGACATTGCAGAATTTGATTTATTATTGTTCGGTATTCCTACTTGGTACTACGGCGAAGCACAATGTGACTGGGATGACTTTTTCCCAGAGTTAGAAGAAATTGACTTTGAAAACAAGCTTGTTGCTATTTTTGGTTGTGGTGATCAAGAAGACTATGCTGAATACTTCCTAGATGCTATGGGCATGGTAAGAGACATTGTAGAAGCCAAAGGTGCAATCTTAGTTGGTCAATGGTCAACTGAAGGCTATAACTTTGAAGCGTCAAAAGGCATGGCAGACGAAAATCACTTCGTAGGTTTAGGTATCGACGAAGACAGGCAGCCAGAGTTAACAGAAAAACGCATTAAACAGTGGTGCGCACAAATTCACGAAGAAATGTGTTTATCTGAACTCGCTTAATCACATAATACAACGCTAAAAAGTTGGTGACTCATTTTCTACTTTAGACTATGACGCCAACTTTTTTTGTGCCTGCAAAACGCTCAATATCTCCCCTATTCAACCTGTACTTACATATTTATAAAACTCTTTTATTTCAGTACTTTAATAAACTGACAAAACGTGTAAAGTAATAAAATGCCAGATTAAATTTTAATTTCTATTCGAATTAAAATTATTTGTGACTATATTCTTCAAATGTACGTATTACTCAAATGATGCAGTTGGGCATTCGTCCATTCATTTCAAAATAAATATAAATAGGATCTGAATATGAGCAACGCAAATAAGTGCCCCGTTATGCATGGAGGGAATACTCTAAATGAAAACTCTGTTACACGTTGGTGGCCAAAAACATTACAGCTAGACATCTTACATCAGCATGACACAAAAACGAGCCCGTATGGTGAAGACTTTAACTACCGTGATGAACTTAGCAAACTTGACATAGCAGCCCTAAAAAATGACATGCTTAACTTAGTAACAGATAGCCAAGAATGGTGGCCAGCAGATTGGGGCAGTTATTCTGGCCTATTTATTCGGATGGCATGGCATTCAGCAGGATCTTATCGCTTAGCTGACGGTCGTGGCGGTGCAGGTTCAGGTAATATTCGCTTCGCGCCTTTAAATTCATGGCCTGATAATGCAAATTTAGATAAAGCACGCCGCCTACTTTGGCCATTAAAACAAAAATACGGTAATAAAGTAAGTTGGGCCGATCTCATCATTTTAGCGGGTAATGCAGCGTACGAAGTGGCTGGATTGAAAACCTTTGGTTTTAGCTTTGGGCGAGAAGACATTTGGCACCCTGAAAAAGATGTATATTGGGGTACGGAAAACGAATGGCTTACCGATGAGCGTTACAAAGAAGAGGATGACCGTAGTTCACTTGAAAATCCGCTAGCTGCGGTAGTAATGGGATTAATTTACGTAAACCCGGAAGGCGTTGACGGCAAGCCAGATCCCAGTCTGACTGCAAAAGATGTGCGTGAAACATTTAAACGCATGGCCATGGATGACGAAGAAACAGCTGCGTTAACTGCTGGTGGCCATACCATTGGTAAATGCCATGGCGTTGGTGATCCTGAAGCACTTGGTGACGCCCCAGAAGGCGCAGATGTTGAACAAATGGGATTCGGTTGGCACAACCCGCATAAATCGGGTAAAGGGCGACATACTCTAACTGGCGGGCCTGAAGGCGCATGGACTAAAGATCCCACTAAGTGGGACGGTGGCTATTTTGAAATGTTACTTGATCATGAATGGGAAGTAACTAAAAGTCCTGCTGGTGCTTATCAATGGAAGCCCGTTGATATCAAAGAAGAAAATATGCCAGTTGACGTAGAAGATCCTTCTATTCCTACTATGCCGATGATGACCGATGCTGACATGGCAATGAAGGTAGACCCTATTTATCGTGAGTACATGGAAAAATTCCGTCATGACCACGAATATTTCTCAAAGGTGTTTGCTCGTGCTTGGTTTAAATTAACCCACCGTGATATGGGGCCTAAATCGAACTACTTTGGGCCAGACGTACCAGAAGAAGATTTGATTTGGCAAGATCCTATCCCTGTTGGAAATAAAAGCTATGACATTGATAGCGCTAAACGCATGATTGAACAAAGCGGACTATCAATTAATGAAATGGTGACTACAGCTTGGGATAGTGCAAGAACCTACCGCGGTTCTGACAAACGTGGTGGTGCCAATGGAGCACGCATTCGTCTCGCCCCACAAAAAGACTGGGAAGGCAATGAGCCACAACGTTTAGCCAAAGTGCTTAACGTGTTAGAAGAAATTGCTAATAACGTAGGTGCAAGTATCGCTGACATGATTGTACTAGCCGGTAATCTTGGCGTTGAGCAAGCTGCCAAAAATGCAGGCTTTGATGTGCAAGTCCCCTTCTCTTCTGGGCGTGGCGACGCTACAAGTGAAATGACGGATGAAGAGTCATTTGAGCCTATGGAACCAATTCATGACGGTTACCGTAACTGGCTGAAGAAAGATTACGCAGTAAGCGCAGAAGAATTGATGCTAGACCATACTCAATTACTTGGGTTAACAGCCCCTGAAATGACAACACTAATTGGCGGCATGCGTGTGATTGGTACAAACCACCATAATACGAGTCATGGCGTTTTTACCGACAATGTTGGCGCACTAACCACAGACTTTTTCGTTAACCTAACAGATATGAAATTCGAGTGGAAACCAGCAGGAAATGGCCTTTTCAACATTGTAGAGCGAAAAAGCGGCGAACAAAAATACACGGCCACACGCGTAGATTTAATATTCGGTTCAAACTCCATACTTCGCGCTTATGCTGAAGTTTACGCCCAAGACGACAACAAAGAAAAGTTTGTTCACGACTTTGTAGCAGCTTGGACTAAAGTAATGAATGCAGATCGTTTTGATATTAACTAATTGCTAGAAAGTTTTAGCTTGGTTAGATTTCAAATCTAGCCAAGCTAAAGGACTAATACCGTACTTATCTACTTTTTCTAGTAAACTGGAAAATCATTAATAGTGACAAGAAAAAAAGGATAACGGTTTGAGGTTCAGAGATACGAGCTATTTTTTCTTCATATACAAAGCCTATGCCCATACCTCCTTGATCTTTGTTAGTTATTGTCACACCTGCTATGCGATCCCCACTTTCAACTTTATACCCAAAAAGCGTGTAGTCAGATGCAGTTTGAGTGAAGCTACCTAATAATTTGGCACTATCATTATAAAAGTTGATAGAAAACTCGCCGAAATTTCCATCAAATAACATAAATTGGAATATATCAGTCGTATCGTTGAAAAGCATTGCAATGCTGCCAGTACCTGGCATATTATCGTTCCCTCCATAAACTCCAGCCTGTCCAGCGTTGTCTGTAAATACTACGGCTATATTATCTTTAGCTATATCATTTGTTTGAAGCTCTAATGAACTTGCATTAAGTGTTGAGAGTGACTCAAAAATACCATCATCACTTATAGTTTGACCTTTAAAACTTTCACCAAACGTTATCGTGTCATAACTTAACTCACCAATGAAATATCCTTCATTATCTTGAGCACTTGTAAGATACCTATCTTGTGGCCCTTCAAAATCATAACCAAACTCAAAAGTTGCTGTGTCATTAATAATAACGCCTGCATTAACATTTAATGAGGCAGTTACAAACAAAATCGTAGCTACGATATTGCAATACATCGTTTTCACTTAAATACTTCCTTAATACAACTTAGAATGCTCGAAAAAAGCTTCGGCAATAAATAAAGCCCGCGATTTTATTATCCATAAGTTAACCGTAGGTTCTCCAAATTTCTTCACTAAATCACGATGAGAATGTAAGAAATCTATGTTGGCTGGTAGATTTCCCTCAAACTGTGAGTAATCATCTACTCCACTGGAATAAATAAAAAGGCCACTAAAATAAAGTTCATTTGAAGCTTTAGCTCCTGTGAAAACTCTGCCATCTGTAAACGTTAATGCAAGACCATAATCTGGTCTCTCAACATAAACTCTGTATTCATTATCAGGAAGAATTAGTTCATTACTTATATCAACCTCTAATACACTTAAAGCATCACTCAACAAAGGGTCACTATAAGACTTCCCCAACGCTGTTATTAATTTATCAATCATTTTTACCTTACAATAATTTTAACAAGTATTGCTCATACTCAGAGTTAGAAATTTTGTTTATGGACTTTGAGGCTTCAGCCAAACTATTTAGATGTGCTGGAGATCGTTTTGATATTGTTTAATTAACTTGGTTATATGGGCTAGTTATTATCTAGCCCTACCACCTAAGTTTTTTACGCAGTATAAAGATCGCTTGGCTATGAGCCTGAGAAATTCGACCCAAACTTAAATTTAGCAATACAGCTATTTCTGTGAAGCTTTTATATTCAAGGTAATGTAATTTAATAACCTTTTTCAAGGTGTCAGGCAGACTATTTACTAACCCATAGATCCTGCTAGTCATTGTTTTTAGCTCTGGTGAAGTGAGATCAACACCACATAGCTCAGAACTATTATTTTCATCAACACTTTCTTCCAACAAAAAACCTACTGCTAGATCGAGTATTGTTTCTACGATCAGGGAAGTCGGCTCATTATGTTGTCTTGTCTGGTTTTCTGAAAGAGTAATACGTTCTTTGACCAACTTATTATAAATGTTATTTGCATACGCCTTTTCACTAAATCTAAGAATATTGTTTAAAATTTCACCTCTGAGACGTTTTATTGCATATAATTTAAACGGAACATTTATTGTCGAGTCATAATTATTGCATGATTCAAGTAAACCAATTAAAGCGTATTGAACGAAGTCTTCACTATCCACACCATCAACTTTATACATGGCAAACATATTATATGCTACAGACTTAGCCCACTGGTAATTCTGATTGAATAGCTCCTGTGGACTAGTTGATATCTGTTCACTGATAAGGATTGGTGACTCTGCTGGAGATTCAGCAGATATTAATACGGCATCCATACTTCAATAACCACTTTTAACTGAGAAAACTTCCCAGCAATGACTGAGTAACTAACGTCCAACCGTCAATCAATATGAATAACATTATTTTAATTGGTAACGCAATTGAGATTGGCGGTACCATTATCATTCCGAGAGCCATTAATGTACTTGCAACAATTAAGTCAATTAGCAGAAAAGGTATAAAAATTACAAAAGCAATTTGAAAAGCTGTTTTTAATTCACTTAATAAAAAAGCGGGAATTAGATGCTGTATTTCTATTTCATCAGCAGAATTTGGAACTGGATGTTTAGCCATATCCAAAACAGCTGCAAAGTCTTCTTCTTTAGTTTGGCTTATCATAAATTGACGAAACGGCTGTATCCCATTATCTAACGCTAATGAGGCAGAGATTTCTTCTTTTAAATAAGGTGTAATTGCATCATCTTTCACCTTATTAAATACTGGTTGCATGGCAAACCAGGTCAAAAAGAATGCTAATGTGATTATCACTACGTTTGGCGGTGTTTGCATTAAGCCTAGTGCTTGACGCAATAGGGATAACACAATGACTATGCGTGTGAATGCAGTCATTGCGATTAGTAATGCAGGAAGAATTGATAATGCTGTCAGAGTAAATAGAATTTTTAACTCTGGAGCTAAATCATTTATCCAAGAGCTATTTTCTAATAAAGTTACTATGCTTTCACTCCCAACTGCACTCGACGAAAACAGCGTCAGAGGCAAAATCAGCATAAGGGCTTGTTTAATCATTAGTTACTACTTTTTTGAATGATTACTTACTACGGTTACACCATCGCTACATCTAAATACTAAATACTCGTGATCTTCATCATCAAGCTTATAAAGAAAAGCATTGTTAGGTAATTTTTGGACCGTTACATTACATATTTGCTCTTTTCGAGAACTATTAAAAAATGATTTAAGTTCTGCCTTTCGTTTTTTAAATAAAAGGCTTAGAGCAAACAAAACACATATGAAAATAAATAAGAAAGCTAATTGTTCAAATGACACAATCGTTTCGCTTTTAAATTCAATATTGTCCACTGCTTTATTCCTGAACCTTTGCTATCTCAATACCAAAAAAACCGTCAATAGCAATAAGATTTCCTGTTGCCACAATTTTGTCGTTGAGTATTAGCTCAATAGGCTCATTCACTTCTTTGTCAAGTTTCAATACTTCACCTGCTCGCAATGAAAATAACTTTTCAATTGGTATCTCAAGCTCTCCAAGTTTTACTTCTACCGAAACAGGCATACTTTTAACTAAACTGAAATCTCTGTGAGTTAACAGTGCATCACCACCAACATGATTTGCATCTGCTTCTGATAACTCTATTCTTTGTGCAACATCTTTTTCTTTCATAACTAATATTCCTACTTACTAAAAAATAATGCTTTCATATTTGCATTCTTAACTAAAAAGGCATTTGTATTTACCGAGCCACTTGGGGCTTGGAGAATGACTGGAGCTTCAAGTGGATGATTTAATTTAATAAAATCACCAGATTTTAAATTTATTAGCTGCTCTAAAGTAATATCAACTGCCTTTAGCTTTGCTAGTAACCTCACTTTATTAAGCATGAGAGCATTTTCAATACTGACAATTTTAACGCTAGGGTCTACATGTGATTTCTTACTCATTAGCCCCATACTTACCAAAGTATTAATATCAAATTTTAATCTAAGCTCTTTTTCACCAACCAATATTGTTGCAGTTAAAGCTATGCTTAATTTTTTCGTATTTACCTTTTCTTTTACTTCACCTTTTAAACAATCATCTACGAAGCTAGTTTCAAAACTTCTTTTTAATTCTTCCCAGAATACAATATCTTTTTGTGCTTCAGCATATCCACTCATATTGAGAAGTGATTCAGAGAGGAAGCTCGAAGAAACATTTGAAAAGGCGATATGTCCATCAGCTACTCGCCATACCGTGTCTGTGTCATTGGCGAACTCAAAAGAAAAAAGTTTATCGTTAAATTCAAAGTTCACTTCAGGAGTTAATAGAAACCATTTCGATGCCCATGCATCTATCTTAGAAACTAAATGATTCTCAATTTCAGCGCGAGATGAACCATTAATTACTGAGAGAGAGTTAGAAGTCATCGATTAACCCCTAGTATTTTCGTACAACTGATCTAATAGCTCGTTTGAGACATTTAGAATTCTTGAACTTGCTTGGTAGCCACGCTGAATTATGATCATATCGGCAAACTCTCTTGATAGATCAACATTTGATAATTCGATACTTTCTGACATGATATTACCCATACCTGATTCACCAGGCTTGCCTAATACTCTACTGCTATCGCTACTCGAGCGGAATACACTACCTTCAACAACTTCAAGAGCCGATAAATTAGAAAAATTAGCAAGTCCTATTGATGGACCATCAATTATCTGCCCATTAGAGTAATTTAGTTTTAGCGTTCCATCTGAAGAAAAGTCGATTGTAGTCAAAGAGGCAATACCATAACCATCATCAACAGTTGCTTGAATTGTTGAACTATTACCTCCAGACACAGAAGTAGCATGAGAAAACTCATTGCTATTACCAAAGTTCATTGCAATTTCAGACTTGCCACCATTAGAATCTGTTGTTTCAAATTTCAATGTGTTATGAGGGGATAATGGAGTTCCGTTTGTATTAAATCTAATTTCACCCGAGTGAAGCTCAACACCATTGCTATCTTTTACTGTTACTAACCAACTACCACTTTCGACAGCTGTATTATTAGTAAATGAAACCGATAGCTCTTGCTCTTCACCTAAAGCATTAAATACTTTAATGCCAGAAACATCATGTGAAGTCATATCAGATGATAAGTTTCCTTTAAAGTTTATAGATGAAGTCGCTTGAGGAGCAAGCACTCTAGCGTTAGAGATATTAATCACTTCAAGCTGTCCACTTTCATTGACAGATGCAACTTCCCCACCAGACACAGAGTCTATAAGGATACCATCATCGTTAAACTTGAATTGACCTGCTCTAGTGTATTGAACTTCACCTTCATTCAATAAAATGAAGAAGCCTTCACCACCTATCGCTATATCGCCAGGGTTGCCTGTTTGTCTAACTTCACCAGTACTAAACCTTTGTGATTCGCCCGAAATTTGAGTTCCGAATGAGTTACTGCCAGAAGTTAAACTACTATAAAAGGTGTCACTACCTTTAAAGCCTGGGGTATTCATATTGGCAATGTTATTACTAACATTATCTAAATTTTTTGAAAATGAAAACATGCCTGAAAGGCCTGTAAAAAATGATTGAAACATTGATTTCCCTTACTCTCTAATCAAACTAATATCTGTTAGAGATACATCTGATAAAAATTGACCGTCACTACCCTTAATTGTCAAACTCACACCTTGTGGATTAAAGTGAACACCATCTACAGTGCCTTCAAAACTACCCACACCATTTCGAACGGATACATTCTTCCCAAGTAAATTCACTCCTTGATTTGAGGAATTCATAGCTAATAAATTAGTCATGTTATCGTTTAGTAAACGTGACTGCTCGAGGCTAGTAAACTGTGCCATTTGGGCTAAAAATTGGCTATTATCCACAGGCTCCATTGGGTCCTGATTTGTTAACTGAGCCAAAAAAAGTTTGATAAAATCTTCTTGGCCTATTGAAGAATTCTCAAGGTTTTGAGATTCGAGGGAAATATTCCCTCCTATTGCTTCAATCATTTCTGATACTCCTTTCTCTGCCACAGAAGTTCACCATTAATAAAAATTCTATTTATATGGTTTTCTTTGACATATTGGCTGTTAATAATATTTTCTTTAATACTTAGTTTTTGCTCAACATTTACACCATAATCTCTAAACCAAATTGTGCGACCAAGCTCATTATCAGTAATTAAAAGATTATTCTTTGTGTATTCTTTAGGTTGTACCGCTGAAATTAATTTCACATTTTCAGTGGTCAGTTGATTTTTTACACCATTCACCCTTAAAGAGGTATGGTTGAGGTTAATGTCGCCTACACTTTTAACGGCATGCCCCCTATCAAAAGAGTTATTTTGTAAATAGTTATTTTGCATTTCTGCAAAAGGAAGTGGCACATTTTTGATTTGCTTATGTGAATTGATAAATGCACTTATAGCCTTACTATTAGAATGAAAATACGACAAGTACCCATTCCCTATGGCTCCAAACTCCATTAAACGTACCGATAAAGAGTCAGTTTTAGAAGTAGATGTATTAATATTAATTGTAGAGATAACAGGTGTTAGGTAAGTGTACCCTTCGCTCAAAACAAAATTAGAATAAATTAAGGTTTGATTTTCTCTAAATTCCGGCGCAGCTGGAGAGTCACTTAATATTAATGTAGTGCTACCCAAAAGTCTGTTATTGATATTTTGACTCAACTCCACATGAGCAAAATAATTGCCTGGTAACTGCGCTAGCGCTTTATTTGAAGCAATTTCCACATCACTTTGATTAATTTCCAAGTTAACATCAACATCTCTATGATTGCTTTGAGAAAATATATCTTCAAAGCTTTGCTTAGTAGGCGTTAACTCAGTAACTCTGTGATCTACAAATGCAATTAGTTTCTCAGGAATTTCATTACTTATATCCATGGTGTCCCCTGTTACTCATAAATAGATCTAGCATGTATTGATCAGACTTTTTTTCTTTCTCAAAGCATAGCTTTTGAGTTTCTAGTAATTCCTTAGATGCCATAGCATTAGTTTGCGAAATTGAATTAAGTAACTTTTTTCTAATTGAGTCACACTCCACAAGTAGGGCCTTTTCTTGTTCGGAGAATACTTCATTTCTAGATTGATTCTGCTCTAATTCCTTGTGAATTCCTTTAATTCGATGAGGGCATACTATGCCCGAATTAAGATAGCGATTAGCTATATTTAGAATACTCTCACGATTACTTTCCAGCATTTTAATTTCAGCCTGAATAGGCTTTAAATCATCTAAAGTTTCAACTAACAATTTTTTTAGCGTTTCTGTTTCGTGTTCACTAAATTTTTTAAAAAAAGAAACCTGTTTAATTTTTTTAACTAATTGTTCTGACATATTACTCTTCCTTAAGCGCTAAGAGTTGTTGGCGAGTATCATTTAAGCTTAAGGATTCGTCGATCTCTTGCTTTAAGAACAACTCAAGTTTTTGCCAACTACTTGATAATTCGTCCCTTTTTGAAGAGTCTCCCGTATCGAATAAGTTTAATTCTAAAATATCCTTATTTTGCTGATAATCTATAAAGATCTTTTTTAATCGAGCTGCACTTGATATAACTTCTTTATTATTAATTTGATGGTAAAGTCGGCTAATACTTTTAGAGATGTCGATTGCTGGATAATGACTCTTTTCTGCTAACTCTCTAGTTAAAACTATATGCCCATCGAGAATAGCCCGCACACAGTCAACTACAGGATCATTAAAGTCATCTGATTCTACCAAAACTGTAAAAATTGCTGTTATTGAGCCAATATTTTTGAAGTTTCCACATCTTTCGATAAGGTCAGGTAAAATAGAAAACACGGATGGTGTATAACCTTTAACTGTTGGTGGTTCGCCTGCAGCTAACCCAACCTCACGCAAAGCTGTTGCTAATCGAGTAATAGAGTCCATCGTCAAAAAAACATTTTTACCTTTGGCGGCAAAATACTCTGATATTGCAATGGCACTATAGGCTGCCTGAATCCGGACTAAGGGTGAATCTTGAGCTGTTGCTGCGATAACTATAGAATTCTTCAGCCCTTCCTCACCAAGCGTTGTAGATACAAACTCTTCTACCTCTCTTCCTCGTTCGCCAATCAAAGCCACTACATTTATATCTGCATCAACTTGTTTACAGATAGAAGAAAGCAGAACACTTTTTCCAACCCCACTACCGGCCATTAGACCTAGTCGCTGACCCTTTCCGATAGTTACAAAACCATCAATAGCTTTAATACCAGTTGATATAGCTTCTACAATAGGCTCTCTCTTTAGTGGGTTTTGTACATCTTTGTGTAAAGGTATATCCACAAGGTTGTTAAGCTGTGGCGCAGTATCTAATGGGTTACCAAACGCATCAATTACCCTACCAATTAGAGAATCTGATACTTTAACCTTAGCCATTTTTCCTGTGGCCTTGACAGTATCACCTTGTGTGATTCTTTTTGAACCATAATAAGGCATTAACAAAATCGCTGAGCTATCAAATCCGATTACTTCTGCAAGAACAACCTTATTACTGCTGCTTGATAATGAGATTTCACATATTTCTCCAATACTAGCTAATCCGCATTTGGCCTTAACAATCAAACCAATACACTGAACTACCTTTCCAACTGAAGTTGTAGCATCTATGCTATCAATTAAGTTTTGATATACATCAGAAGAAATCATTCTAACTAATCTGCCATTGCCAATTTTAGTAAGCCAACTTTAAGTTCATTTAACGCATCATCCATCTTGTGCTCAATGCTCCCTACATCTAATTCAAGACGAAAGTTGCCTATACCAATAGAGTCATCAGCTACAACCTGTATTTCAGAAGATAAATCATTGAGTTTATCAAGACGCACTAACTGCTTATACTGCTCAGAACTTATTATGATTTTTTTAGGATCATGCATTGCGTGATTTCTTATCAGGCTTTTTATTAAGTTTTCTACATACTCATCATCTGTTATTTCTTTAATGAGCAGTTTAGTTACTGCTTGAAAAAGAATACTGTTAAATATTTTTTGATCTTTAATTATCCACTCATGATTTGATTGGAATTTACTTATCATGTTTGACCAATCATCTATATGTTGGTCTAACTCACAAAGGTGATCTGATAACTGAGATTGCATAGTGCTCTGAGCTAACTCTTGACCAGCATTAAAGCCCTCATTCTTAGCATTTGATTCTAACTGTGAAAGCTCAACACTAAATATCTCTTTTAACAGAGATTTTCTGTCAATTTCCGATAATTGATTAAGCAACACTTTAATGTCTATCTCTTGAGGTACTTCACTATAAGCTTCGTTAAATTCAGCAGAGTGAGCATTATTGCTTGCTGCTTTTTCCTCAGATAAAGGGATGTATGATTGCATACTGCCTATCACATCAATTTGTCTATTAATCTTCACCGCGCTCACCATTAATAATTTCTGTAACAATACTTAAAGCGTGGTTACTCACTAAATGAGAGTTGTTATTTAGAAAATTTATATGTTCCTTTAATTCTTGACTCACTTCTAGAGCTGCAGCTTTACCTTTCTGACTTGAAATATTTTTACTGTCTGGTTGTAAATGCTTCGCCAGTGTACGCTTATCAGCGCCCTTAAGGTTGGCTACTAACTTCATAAAACTTGTAATTTTCTTACGATTATTCTCAGGTATCTGACTTAATAGCCAAGCTTGATCTCGCTTAGTTAAAGTAGTTAATTTAAGTGAGAGCATTTTAACAGGATCAAAGTTTTCCATTTACTTGTTCCTCTTTGCTAAGCCAGCTTTGAAACT
Organism: Flocculibacter collagenilyticus; assembly: GCF_016469335.1. Lineage (NCBI taxonomy): Bacteria > Pseudomonadati > Pseudomonadota > Gammaproteobacteria > Alteromonadales > Pseudoalteromonadaceae > Flocculibacter > Flocculibacter collagenilyticus. Next base: position 1,882,726 of record NZ_CP059888.1, on the reverse strand, counting down.
CTAATAATAAAGCTCGTCTTTCTTTTAACTGGGCGGAACGTTTATGTTTTATTATCCCCCCTACTGCCACAAGAATTGATAACAATAACAGCCAAAAAACAGGGTTATTAATAAATAAGTTATTAAACTGATCTTTCATCGAAGTATCAGAATCAATGTGTGAGCTATTCAGCGCTTGAGGTGTTGCTACTACACTTTCATTCTTAACATTTTTTAGGTCTGATACTGGCGGTAAATTCAATACTTCAAGTGCCAATCTATCTCCACGAGCAGTATTTATACCAAGACCCACACTAATAATTTCTCTGATTTTTAAGATTTGCTCTGAAGTGAGTGATTCTCTTATCGCAATACCAACATTAAGTTGCACAACTTCACCAGATGAATACACGGTTTCTTCCATTTCTTGACCGTGAGTAAATTCTTTTTCCATTTCTTTGGTAAATACTGGAGATGAGTTAATTTTTGCATCAACAGCTTGTTTTTCTGTATTTATTTCACGTTGACGAACAACTAATCCCTCACCATCGGCATTTGTAGCATACCCTTGTTTAGTTTTACGTCTTTGATCAAAGTTCATCTTAACGTCAACTGAAACAGCTATTTTTTCTGGTGATATAAACAGCGTTAATAATCGATAAGCTTTCTCCGTTAGATTCGCTTCAACTAAAGTTTTAGCCTCATATTTTTTATCAATCTGATTTGCTAAATTCAATTTATCCGATGCATCAAGCTCTGTACCGTCTTTATTAAATACCGATACATTTGATTCATCCAAGCTTTCAATTGCATTTGCCACAAGACGTTTAATACCACTAACCTGTGCTGGGTTGAGGGTTACTTCCTCATTTTGCTCAATAAAGATAGACGCTTTTGCTTTCTTCTTATCAGCATGAAACAATCTCTTAGGTGCAAAAGTTACGTGTACTCGGGTATTTTTTATACCAGGCATACTTGTAATAGTTCTTGCCAGCTCGCCTTGTATTGCACGTTTATATGTAACATCTTGAGAAAAGTCAGTCATACTGTAATCAGCATTATCAAATAACTCCAGCCCTTTTACTTCAGGCAACCCAAGGTCTGCCCCTAAAGTGACTTGCAGCTTCTCTACGTGCTCGCTAGGTACAAGTATGGTACTGCCAGTATCTGTATTTTTAACCTCATACGTTACTTTCTGTTCTTCTAAGTGCCCTATTATTTTAGCCGCAGACTCCTCGTCTACACCTTCAAATAAACTGTCATACTTCGGTAACATTAACCAAACTACACTGCAGATAAAGAACACTATCAATAGCGTAATCGAAGCATAAAAAGCCAGTCTGCGCTTTGGCTCTAAAGCATTTATTACATCAACCATTTTAAACTTGCATCCTCATGATTTCTTGATATCCTTCTAAAAGCTTATTTCTTACTTCTACAGCAAGTCGCAAATCCATCTTTGCTGATTCCATGATCAACATAACTTCATGAGCACTAACAGGCTTATTCATTGCCATATCCTGCAACACGGAGTCAGCTTTCAATAGATTCTCATTGAGACTTTCAATTCCATTTGAAAATAACTTTTCAAAATTTTGGCTTGGTGCTTTTTGTATATTGTTTAGATTTGGAAGACTTTCCAAACTTCCAATTTGGGCAATTGCTTCAATAGGCATAATTATTTTCCAATCTCTAATGCTTTTAACGACATATTCATTTGTGTATTAAAAGCTTTAATATTTGCTTCGTAGGCTCTTGTTGCTTGAGTTAGTGTCACCATTTGCTTTGCCATATCAACATTTGCAAAACGAACATAACCTTTACTATCTGCTGCAGGGTGATCAGGTTGAAATACAACTCTATCAGTAACCGCAACTTCTTTTAATTCAATAGAAGATTTATCAAACAAGGTTGATTCGAAGCTTTGATTAACTGTTACTTCTAAAGGCTTGAAGCCTTTACCATCAGATGGCTGAACTATATTCGCATTCGAGATATTTAACGTTGCTGCATCTATCCGCATTTTTTGATAATGCATACCATATTCACTAACATTTAAAATTTCTGTAACGGCCATTATTTACTTCCTCCCATTACCAATGCTTTCATACTAATTTTACGGTTTAATGCCTCAATCATTGCCTGATACTCAAGCATTGCTTTAGTAGAGTCTGCATGCTCAGACTCTATGCTTGTTAGCTCAGTGTTATCTGTCTGAATATATTTATTCAGATTCTCTGTATTCTCATTTAATACTTTTACATACTGACTTTTTTGTGACTCTGACATAGACTCAAGTTGTGTTATAAGATCTTCAAAATTAACAGTAATACGTGAATTAGAGTCAATGTTAGCAATATTCTTTGCTGCAACTGATTGTTTAATGGTTTGCATATTTAATGAAAGCTTCACTAAATCTAATGTTACTTCATTCATCATTTTCCCTTATTGAATAATTAGTTCAGCATGTAGTGCGCCAGCTTTTTTTATAGCTTGGAGCACTGATATTAAATCTCGGGTTGATAAGTTTAATGCTTTCAATGCATCAACTAACTCTCCAATACTTGCGCCAGGTAAAGCATGAATATTATTTTCCATGCCTTCTTCGACCGAAATCTCACTGTTTGACACCCGTAAAGATTCAATAGAATTAGGAGTTTCACTAAAAAAGCCTGAAGGTTGCGACGTACTATGCTTTGTAACTATTTTTAACTTTAATGCACCATGAGATATAACTACATCATCGATTCTGACTCTTGCACCTGCTACTACAGTGCCATTTCGCTCATTCACCACAACTCGAGCACGTGTATCTGGATCTACTTCTAAAGCCTCAATTTCAGCCATTACACTCATTAAAGGCTGTGGAGATGTTAGTGCTATATTAATTTTCCCTGGGTGATTAGAATGCACTTGGCTTTCAGGAAATTTATTTTTAAGAGAAGTAATAATTCGTTGAGCTGTTGTAAAGTCTGGCTGATGCAGAACAAGTGATAAGCCTTCACTTTCCATATCAAAATTATAATCAAGAGACTTTTCTACATTTGCACCGTTTGGCACCACCCCTACTGTAGGATGATTCTTTTGAATTTTGTTACCGTTATAATCAAATTGGTATCCACCAACAGAAATAGGCCCTTGCGCCAAACCAAATATTTGGTCATTTGCAGCTTTAAGTGGAGTCAATAATAATGTACCGCCTTGTAAACTTTTTGCGTCACCGATAGATGATACATTCACCTCCAACTTATCCCCTCTTTGAGCATAAGGAGGTAATGTAGCGGTCACCATAACCGCTGCAATATTACGGCTGCGAACTTGGTCATTACTGATTGTTATTGAAAAACTTTGCAAAGTATTAGCAAGTGTTTGAATCGTCGCCTTATTATTGCTTGAGTCACCAGTACCAGACAAGCCAATCACCAAGCCATAACCAACTAAAGGGTTATCTTGAACACCTTCAATTCTTGCAAGTTCTTTTAATCTAACGCCAGAGGCAAACACATTACTTATACAAATCAAAAGCAACATCACGAGAATAAATACATTACGCATGCTATAAACCTATCCAATTCACTAATCTTGAAAAGACATTACCATTTTTGCCTGAAGAAACTTCACCCTGTCCGTCAATAGCAATTTCTGCATTTTGTATACGATATGAGGCAATAGTATTTTGATTGCTAATATCTTCTGTTCTAATAGTTCCTTTAACTGCAATGATTTGCTCTTCATCATTTACCGTGATTTTTTGTGAGCCTTCAATGAATAACAGGCCATTATCACCTACATTTACAACCATTGCTGTTAACTGAGCACGTACGAAGCCGTTTCTGTTGGTTGCAGCATCACCTTTATTTGAAGATCCTAAATTCATACCTGCATTCCAATTTCTATCCTGCACCGTTGCTCCACCACTAAATTTGAAGTCGCCACTACTTCCTTCCCCTGCGCTCGATTTAGCTTGAACACTTTGATAAATTAAAACCGTAATACCGTCGCCCACTTTGAACGCTTTCTTATCCGCATGAAGCGACTTGAACGTTTTTTCATTGTAGAGAGATGTTGCACTAATATTCACGGATGCAAATAACAAAACACCAACAAGCAACACTTTAAACAGATACATTTACAGCTCCTTTTTCAATAACACTTGCATCTATTGCTTTATTACTATTACTTATTTTCACTTTTATCGTTTCTCCAATTCGCCCACTAGTAATGGCTTTACCACTTGTTTCAATAGCAATCGAGTTATGCATTAATCTAACTTTTATTTTATCTCCAGCATTTACTGCCAATGTTTCGGCTAGATCACTAATCTTTATTACTTCACCAGCAGTAACATTTCTCATTAAGTGCTTATTCCTAATATCAAATAGATCAGTAACTTCTTTACCAGTCCACCTAACATTAGTTAGATACATATTTAATGAACTTAAATCACTACCTTTATTACCACTACTTTTAAGCATATAAGCCTGTACACTTGCTTCAAAAGGCAAGTCAAATACATATGTTTCTTGTGCGTCGGTGCTCAATTTAGCTCTTATGATTTTATGGTTCAGCAATTGAGCACTAATCCATTCAGTATTTTTTGTAGGCGATTTACTGCACGGAATATCACTATTATTGATGCGCAATCCATTCAACAGTTTCAATTTTTTTTCTGCTAACAGTCGTTCTACTTCCATATTTAACTTTTTATTAGATTCTGATATATCTAATGGGTAACACCACTCTACCCAAGCCTTTTTAACTCCCTGCCATCGAGTCAAATCAATTTTTTTTGAATGCTTACCTATAATAGCTTTAACGTCATCACTAGAAACCCAGCCTTGCATGCTCGCAGGCCACAAAACACCATCTAACTTATTAATCTCATTGGTTTTAACAATATCTGATACATAGACTGGCGCAACTAATCTATTAATTGGCTTTTTAAAACTTAATGCATGCAGGCTCCAACTTGCCAACATACAAAAAGATATAAAGAATAATAACTTCATTATCTGCGTAAGTTATTGATCGTATCTAGAAGTTGATCTGAAACCTGAATAATACGGGCGTTTAATTGATAACCTCGTTGAGCGAGCATAAGGTTAACCATTTCTTCAGTCATAGATACGTTCGAAACCTCTGTCATGCCCTGTAATAATTCACCTAACCCCATTTCTCCAGGTAAACCATAAAGAACATTCCCTGACTTTTCGCTTCCGCTATAAAGATTACTACCTAACACTTTCAACCCTTCAGGGTTGGTAAAGTTAGTTAATTCTATTTGCCCAAGCTCAATACGCTCTCCTGTGCTACCTATTAGAGCAGTCACAACACCTCTATTTGAGATTGCCATATCTGATGCATCTGGAGGAAGCTGAATGCTTGCGCTGAGTACATAACCATGAGAAGAAACCAAATAACCATCACTATTTAGTCGCAATCTGCCAGCCCTAGTATAGGCCGTGTCTCCATTTTCCATTTGAACTTCTATAAAACCACTTCCTTGAATAGCTACGTCAAAAGGGTTACCTGTTTGCTTAAGCTCTCCTACTGAAAAGTCCTTAGTATCTGTGGATACTTTCACTCCAACGCCGTGGCTATTTGCTTGATTTATGGTTCCATCATTTGAATCAGCAATAACATCTTGTTGATAAACTAAGTCAACAAAGTTTAGCTGTGTTTTTTTGTAAGCAGTTGTGGATGAGTTCGCAATGTTATTTGAAATAACCTCAATAAGCTTTTGCTGAGATGACATGCCAGTTTCAGCAATATATAAAGACTCGATCATTTATTTTTTCCCTAACTCGTTAATACCAGCATTAGAAATTTGATCTAATGCATGTAATGCTTTTTGAAGACTTTGTGTATGCCTAGATAACTCAATAAGGCGAACCATATCTTGTGACACATCTACACTCGCAGAATTTATCGCCCCCTGTTGAAAGTCATTAATATGTGGAGATACTTTCCCATTCGGTGAATAAAGACCAGAACCGATAGAATTTAAAGTAGTACCTTCAGATGGTCTTACACTAACTAACTTGTCAAGGTACTCACCATTGACATAAATTTTTCCAGCGTTATTGATTTGTACATCACCTTCAGGCAATTGAATATGTCCTAATTCACCTATAACAAAAGCTCCTGAAGAGTGCTTAAGCTGGCCTGAACTATCAATGTGCAAGCGCCCATTTCTAGTCATAACCAACTGATTGTTATATTCAACTTGCAAGAAGTTTTGGTTAAGTAAAGCAATATCAAGCGACCTATTTGTATTAACAACACTAGAGCCAGCTTTATTCGTAACTGTATTAATCAACTTTGCTTTTCCTGAGCTGTTAAACTCTGAAAAGACCTGAGCTGCCTTAAAACCAGGTGTATTTGCATTAGCAACGTTATGGCTTAATACTTCAACCTGATTAATATTATTTTGAATACTATTTAAAATTATTTCTGCTGAGCTCATCTTAATCACTATGCTGCCGAGTTATTCGTACTTTCAGAGATCATTGCAAATGCTTTTACATTTACAGTGGTCGGAATCTCGTTAAGAGATAAAATATGTAATTGCGGGAGCGCTCTTTCACAAAATAGAAATAGTTGACGCCTTAAAATTGGAGTGCATAAAAGTATGGGTTTTAATCGCTTACCCATCATCAACTCGACATGCTGAGACAGACTTTTCAGGAGTATTTCTGTCAACTCTCCATCTAGAGATAAGGAAGTATTATTTTCATCATTCACTACACCAGCGACAAGTCGTTGTTCAAAACGTGGCTCAAAGGTCAATATATTCAATGAACCTTCTTGATCGACTAGCGCCTGGCATATTTGATTACGTAATTTTGTTCGAACTTTTTCTGCAAGGTACGCAATATTCTTATTCACTTTTGCGGCATCAACTAGCTCTTCAAGGATTAGTGGTAAGTTACGGATAGCCACCTTTTCTTGGAGTAACTGTTGAAGAACTTTTTGAACTTCAGAGTAAGAAAGTATGCTTGGAATTAACTCATCTAGTAATCCCGGCTGAGCTTCAGCGACTTTAGAAAGAAGCTTTTCAGTTTCAGCTCTTGTCAAAATTTCAGGCGAAAATTTCTTCAGTGTTTCCGTTAAATGAGTTAATAGTGTTGTTTCTGGATCTACAACTGTATAACCACTACTTCTCGCGGCTGTTGATAATTCTGAATCAATCCATAATGCAGGTAGGCCATAGGTTGGTTCTTTAGTATTAATACCCTTTAACTCATTTTTTTTACCTGTGGGATCAATAGCAAGATAGTGCTTAGCAAAAATTTCTCCTTTGGCAACTTGCGCACCATGAATCGAAAGAATGTATCCTTTTGTGTCAATACTATTATCATGGATAATTTTCTCTGTAGGTAACACCAAACCATATTCAAGCGCAAACTGCTTACGATAGTTTTGTAATCTATCTGTTAGTGTTTTGCCCTCATCTTCAAGAAAGTCACTGATGTCTGCACCTATTCTCAACTCTAATACTTCAACTTTTGTTAAATCATATAAATCATCATCATTAGCGCTGAACTGTTCATCTTCCATTCCAGAGTTGGAGTTGTTGTCTGCGTTGGTGAGTGTTGAATCATCTTGCTTTGCATGTGCAAAATATGCAATCGTCCCAAAAACAACAGCTAACAAAATTAAAGGCCAAGCAGGCAAACCAGGCATAAATAAAACCAAAGTAAGTGTTAAAGCAATAATTAAAAGAATTTTAGGATGAGATGTTATTTGCTTAGCCAGCTCTTTACCAAGTTGCGAATCAGAGGCCGCACGAGTGATTATAATACCCGTCGCAGTAGCAACAATAAGTGAAGGAATTTGTGTTACGATACCATCTCCAACAGTAAGTAACGTAAAAGTATGCAGCGCCTCTGACCACTCCATTCCATGTTGTGCTACACCAATTGAAAGACCACCAACAATATTAATTAATATAATAATGATGCCAGCAATTGCGTCACCTTTAACAAACTTAGTGGAACCATCCATCGCTCCGTAAAAATTTGCTTCTTTTTCAATTGCTAAACGTCTTTGTTTTGCTTCAACTTCATCGATAATGCCCATATTTAAATCAGCATCAATACTCATTTGTTTTCCTGGCATACTATCTAGCGTAAATCTAGCAGCAACCTCTGCAACACGCTGTGCACCACTTGTGACAACAACATATTGAACTACAATTAAAATTAGGAAAACTACTAAACCGATCACGTAATTTCCACCAACAACATATGAACCTATCGCACCAATTACTTGACCAGCTTCAGCATCATTTAAAATTAAGCGCGTAGAAGATACGTTTAAGCCTAATCTGAATAACGTTGCTATTAAAATTAAAGATGGGAATGTTGAAAAACTTAATGGCTTATCTGTATAAAAAGTAAGCAATAAAATTACTAAACCTAACGAAAAGTTGGTTAATAACAGAAGATCTAAAAATGAACCCGGAATTGGCACAAACAATAACATTAGAATAGCTACAACAGCCAATACTAAGGCAAGTTCACTTTTTCCTTGCTTAAACATGCTTATCATTACTTACTACTACCTTGAATGTTGTACTTATTCATATCTAAAACGGTTCTAAATATTGAAGCTACACCGTCATAACAATCTTCTGGAATAAATCCATCAATAATACTATTTTTGTATAATGCTCTTGCTAAAGGAATATTCCTTACAATAGGCACATTATGTGTTCTTGCAATTTTTCGTATAATAGCGGCGTTATTATCCTCCCCCATCGCTAAAATTTTAGGTGCAAGCATTTTCTTAGGCACGTACTTAATTGCCACCGCAATATGCTGTGGGTTAGTTATGATTACATCAGCGTCCTTTACACTTTTAAGTGATGCAGCTTTTTTTAATAACTCTTTTTGAATCTGTTTTTGCTTCTGCTTAACTTGCGGATCGCCTTCCCGTTTTTTATGCTCATCTTTAATGTCCTGCTTGCTCATACGCATCTTTTTTTCAAAATCCCAGGAGGAAAATGCATAATCTATTAAGGCAAATGGCAACATAATGCACACGAGCATCAAAATAACTTGTAATGAAAGTGCAGCCCAGTGGGCTAAAAATGACTGAGGTGACATTCCGTAACTGTCCATAATGTTACTTAACCAATTGTCAGCAAAAACTTTCCAGACAAACGCAATTACTACAACTTTAATTACCGCTTTAAATAAATCAAATAGTGCTTTAATTGATATTATTTTCTTCGCTCCTTGAATAGGATTTAACCTCTTAAAATCAGGTTTAATTGGATGACTAGAAAGAATAGGCCCTGTTTGAACAATATTAAAACCAATAGCACCAATCACTAGCACTGTTAGTAATGGAGTAAATAACTCAAATAGTTGCTTGCCTAGCTTGTTCCACAAATCCCATAGATTTCCTGTATTTACGGCCAACTCTCCAGATGTTGACAATAATGTAATCATAAGCTCAGACAGACCGCCCCAGATATTTTGTCCAACAATAAACATCGTCGCACTAAACGTAATCAGCATTAGTAAGCCTGTTACCTCGGGGCTTTTACTTACTTGACCTTTCTTTTTAGCCTCCTCCAGCTTAAATGGGGTTGGCTTTTCCGTTTTATTACTCTCGTCAGCCATTAGTTAATCCACCCAAGCTGAAACCAAGAAACAATAGTACTAAACATTTTTGCTATTAATGGTTTCATTTGAGAAACAGCCACAGAAAGTAGAAAAATACCAACACCAATTTTTAAGGGGAGCATCACGAAATACACATTCATTTGGGGCATAGTTTTCGCTATAAAACCGTTAAAAATATCTAAAAGCCATAACCCCATAATTACAGGACCCAGCAATAAAAGGCTCAATAAAAGCTGAGAAAAGAAAAAGCCCATAATGTGAGAAACATAAAACTCACCATTCCAACTCCCAGGTGGAATCAATTTAAATGTTTCAGTAAGAACAGCGAGAATCTCATGGTGAGTGTTCGTTAAAAATATAGCTAAAGTAACAAATAAGCTGAATATATAGCCCAATAGAGGATCATTATTGTTACTTGCTGGATCAACGACACCCGCTGCCGCAAATCCAATTTGCATATCTAATACTCTACCTAAAATTTGAATTGCAGTAATAGTTAACTGAAAGCTCAGTAGCATTAGCATGCCTAAACCTAACTCTAATCCTAAGTTAAATAGCCAACGCTCTTTAGACAATATGAGCCAATTTGTTACAGTTATTTCTGTTAAACAAATTGACAAAACAATCAACGAAACTAGTCTAACCATTCCAGGAAACTTAGCCAAAGGTGACATACTTGTTGCTAGAAAAAGCGGCGTTACCCTGCATAAAATCAATGTAAATGGTTGCACAATCATCAATAAGGCTTCCATTAGAATCCTGCAGCCATTGAAATTAGCTCACGAGTGTACGTCACTAATGTAGTAAGCATCCAATTACCTAAAAAATATAAAACAGCCACAGTAATAAATATTTTTGGCACAAATGTAAGAGTCATCTCTTGAATTTGAGTGACAACTTGAAAAATACTAATGATTATCCCAGCAAGTAAAGTAACGATTAATATTGGAGACGCTACTTTTAAGCCGACGCTAAACATCTGCCCCATAATGGACACTGCTACATCTAAATCCATGGAGATTAGTCTTTAATATTACTTTTTAAGGGACTGTAAAAGCTGTTGGTAACTGATACCTGAAATGTGCGAGTCTTGTTTTAATATAGACTCTATTATCGTTTGAGCTTCTTCTTTGTTATCTTGTAACTCTGCTAAAAGACTTTGGGCATATTTCGCAGACATACAATGAGGATCCAAACGTAGAGCTTTTTTCACTAACTCAGCTGCCTCGGCATGTTTACCTTGTGAGACAGAAACTACCGCTAAGCCTCCGTGAGATTCAGCAAAGTTGCGATTAAGGTCAAGTGCAGTTTTAAATGACTTATATGCATCATCAACACGATTAAGCGTTAATTCACACCAGCCTTTTACATGCCAAGTACCAATATGCTCCGGCATATGTACAGTGGCATTACATAAAGATAAATATGCTGAGTCAGCATCTTGTAATACTAATTGAGATTGGCCTAACACAGACCACATGCGTCCGCTTCGTGAGTAATATTTAACACCTAATGAGGCTATTTTGTTACACTCGCCAAAATTTTGTCTATATAATTCAGAAGATGCCAAAGCCAGCAGGCCATCATGATGTTTATCATCAATTGATAATGTTTGCTCAGCATATTTTTTAGATGCAGGAATATCCGTCAAATCCAATGCTAGCATAGCAAGCAAGCCGAATAACTCCGAAGAATTATCCATACCGCGATGTGATAAATTTAAAGCAATTTTTTGAGCTTCTTCTAACATCCCAAGATGGTATTTTACCTTAGCAAGCAGCAGAAAAATCTCATTAGCGATATTATCATTCTCACGTGGTGATACAATATTAAGCAATAATGCATGTGCATCTTCCACTTTTCCTTGAAGGAAATAGCATAAAGCAATTGCATACTCTTTAGAATGGTCTGATGTATCAGGAAGAGACTGAAAAGTAGTAATAGCTTTAGAAAATTCACCGCAATTGAGTAGACATTGTGCATACGTCCATTGCACATCATGATTTCTCATTAATGATTCAGGCAATTTCTGGTAAAACGCACTCAGGCCGACAATATCTTGAACTTGCGTATAACAAGTCAAAATATCTATAGTCAACTTTGTATTATTTTTGTCTCTATTCCAAAATGAAATAAGTTTAGACAATTTATCAGACTGGTTCATGAATTCCTTCCTACTACTTTACTGCTAATCCATGGGTTCTAATCAGAACCGTGTTTTACAGAAACAACAACCAACACTTATAATGAAAAATGCTTATTTTTGTTCCACGACTTCAAAACGGAGCAGGAGTTTAATATTACTCACATAAGATTGCAAAGATTTAACAGTTTCTCACTGTTACGTGTTGTGTTTTTCAAAAAAGTTAATAAAATCACGGTCTGTAGATAAATTGAACAGCATTTGCATTGCTACTAATATTAATGTTGTACGTATAGATACTTGCGTTAAAATACATTAAGTAATTAATACTAATAGAAAAATAAGTTAACAGTCACAATGAATACAACTTTAATAACTTTTACAACTAACTTATACCAAAATGGAATACATAGCTATGGAATGAGCTAACAACTTAAATAATCCCTTAACAATTCAATTGATTAGAAAGTAAAGACTTGAATATAGTAATAAAAGGTTTCAATAAGCAACAAATTATTGCAATTGAACAAATATCAGCAACAATCAATAAAATCCCAAAACATCATCTAATTGGTTTGGAATGCATCGTCTATGATCCTCAGCGCTTCTATCAAAGAAGCTATGTATCACCCAAAACCATTAACTATCGCGCTTCTGGCCAATATGATAATAGTCCAATTAATTACATCTCTATATACAAATTTAATAGTTTTGATGAATTTACGCACATCCTACACCACGAAATCGGTCACCATGTTTACACAAAGTTATTAAATAGCTTTGAGCGCAAGCAATGGGTAACCCAGATATCAAGTAAATATGCTTATATTTCAGATTATGCTAAAAAAAATGCAGCAGAAGACTTTGCAGAATGTTACGCTTATTTTCATTTAAAACCTGAACAACTCAAATCGTTGAGTACAAAATACGACTTCATCCGCAAATTCTGTAGTGAATTTTAATTAGTAGTTTTTCTTTATATTGTACTTTTGATTGCAGCGCTAAGAGAATGGCTCCTCTAGAGTTTAAAGATAGAATGGGAGCCAATGAATAGCTATAGGAATGTAATGAAGCCAAGAAAAATATTACCACATATAATATTGGTTGTTTTAGCCCCGTTAGGCCACACAATTGCAATACAGGTTTAACAGTGCAATCAATCAAAAAGTAAAAAAGCTCACCTTGACTCATTCAACATGTCGGAAGGCTCCTACGGCCTTTCCAACCTACAGCAAGTGTAGCGCAGCGCCACCCGATAAATTAATCCGACGTATGGGCATGCTTGGTCATATTCATGGCGTATGCTGTTTGCCCAGTTAATGCCACTCCATGCTTGGTTAGTTTTTCCTGCAATATCTGCAAACAGGTCAACCGTGGTATTCCTGCCATGTGTTGCATCTGGGTGAGTCGAATACGTTTGGCGCACCGTATCTAAATACCCTTGTGCAGTATAGCTAAGCTGCTGTGCCGTTAACCCTTTATTGTTGATAATAAAATTAGCACGCCCTACTGCGTCATACTCAAAGTATTGGCCGTGTTGGCTGATACCTATCGTGCCATTTTCTTCCCTATTGCCGCCGTCAATTACTCAGCCGTGAGCGATATTAATAACCGCTCACATTGTTGTGATTACATACGTAGTCATTCAACATGTCGGAAGGCGCCTACGGCTTTTCCAACCTACACCACATAAACGTTAAGCGTAGGTCGGTTAAGCGCAGCGCCACCCGACAAGTTAATCCGACGTAAGGCCGTAGAAAGATCAACACGATCAAATTCTTAGTTTAGCCAGCTTGGTAAAAAAAATAGGCAAACAAAACCTCCAAATACAAACATTATTGATACAAAATGACAGATCAATCGATTATATTTTATATTATAATCAGCTTGATTGACTTTAAGCATCAATAGCTCATCTGGGAAAAGTTTTTTTACATACCAAATTGGTGCGATAATAATGAAAAGCAAAGTGAAGAATAGAGTTAACATAAAAATCTCTTTGTTTCCTCCAAATAAGTTTTTCAATGGAAAGTTCCCAACAAGTAATAAATTTATAGCCCCTCCCATAAGGTACATGGAAATAGAAGACGCTAATCCAAGCCTAGCTCTTGCCGATTTATTCCTTTCACTTGAGCCTATTGCCCAATTTCTTCCAACAAGAATAATAAACAGAAATAATTTTTTCATAATATTTACCCTACCTTACAATACAATGGACAGGGTTAACTCCTTAATATTTTGGCCCGATATACCCATAGTTTAATTCTCTCTGATAATGGTTAATTTCACTGTTGAAGAAATCTTCCCTAAATGCCCAACCGATTGACAAAGCAGCTCCAGCTGGCCCTCCCCATACTCCCACTGCACCAAATGCAACATCTAGACTAGCATTAAGGCCAATATTAATAGTATTATCAGTAAGTTTATTATATTCATATATATCCATTATCGCATTCCAACCAGTATCAAATACACCAACAGCTGTCTGCCCAAAGAATATACCTTTACCCAATGTCTCAAGCCCTTGACTAACCCCCTTCCAGCTAATATTTGCTATACCACGGAAACTATCATCACCAACTCCTCCTATCCTATGTGCATTAGAGGAGAAATTAGCATCAAACAGCCAATTATTACCTTCCATTGTTTTCAAAATATTAGTTGCAGAAAAGCTTCCTCCAACCCCTGTGTAATTGGAAACTCCCATAATACGTTGATTAGTAAAACCATCTTGCCATGTGTTAAATTCAGTACCAAACTTAGTGCCACCATTTAATATTGCAGTAGTACCCTGTGACAGAGTTGCTCCTAAACCAAAATTACCAAGCATTGAATTTAAGTCGCCTGATGTTCTTGATATTGGCTTATCGATTTTATACTCATAACTGCCTGTACGAAGAGACTCTTTTAATATTGCTATATTCTTTGCTCTACTTATCGCAGGCTCGCGTTTATCCCAAGCTGATTTACTCATAGCATTAAGTTCAGACTCTGAGTAACCTAAATTCACAGTCGCACCTTGAGGTAAAGAAGCATTAAATGCAGCTCTAGCCTGTACATCACCCGCTTCCACTCTTGCTCTGTGAGCCGATGCATATTCTTTTGAACTTGCTATACGATCAGCTTGCTGTTGAGCCAGTGCCTGCGATTGTGCATTCAACCTCTGATTTTGCCCATTAGATGCAACAGCCAAACTATTCATTCGTGCTGCACGCATCGCGTCATTCGCTGCAAATGCAGTATCAACATCAATTTGCTGATTTCGCTCCATTGCTAATAAGATTTGGTCTGCTTGTCCGTTTGTGCCAGTGCTAACTTTATCAGCGATAGCTGCTACACGAGCATCTGATTGTGCTTGCGTTAAGCTTTCTGCTTTATGCTCCAATGCAGTATTAATATTTTCTTGCATTGCCTGCATTTGATTATGACTATTTATCGCCTTCGCTATCACACTATTGGCAACGGCGTTACCGAACGCATCTGCTGCTACATTCACAAAGTCAAACTTGCCTTTGCCACCCAGCACTTTTTGTATGCCGTGGCTAATGCCTGAGCGGGCAATGCCAGCTAAGGTATCAACCGCAATGCCTTTAGATGTACCCACCATGGCTTTATCTGCGCCCATTCCTAGCGCACTGCCAATGGCTGCGGTGCCTGCCGCTGCGGCCACGTTCGCCCAGCTAAACCCTGATGGATTACCCACCAGTTTGTTAGCAGCCGCATTGGCAACCGAGCCTGATGCAGCGGTAATGGCTTTCATTAAATGGGCGCCTTCATTTGCAGCACCAATTGCACCACCGACACCTGCGGTTGCCCATGCTGTGACACCAGAAACAAATGCTTCCTTAAGCGAGAAACCATCACGTACACCCAGTACATTCCCCACAAATTGCCCTGCAAGTGAACCTACTACTGCACCTGTTGCAGCCGCACCAGCACTCCCGCCTGCCATTGCGGTTGCCCCAGCCTGCATTGTGCTACCAAAACCTGCTGAGCTACCTGCTGCACCTGAAGCCGCCCCTGCGGTATACACTGTCACAATAATCACCACTATCACAATAATCACCGTTGCCAACGCATTACACGCAGCCTCTGGCGGTACGGGTGCGTATGGTAGGTTTGGTGTGGTATCGCCAATATGCTCAGCCACACTATACGCAGTTAACGTATCAAATCGATTCGCGGTGTTTTCTTGGCTTGGGATGATGATGGTTTGCCCTGCCGTTAAGGTGGCATCAGCATCATTGGTTAAGCCATTGGCATCTGCAATCACATACCAGTAGTCTGGGTTACCAAAGTAACTTGTTGCAATACTTTTTAACGTTTCACCTTGGTTAATTTGATGACGCTGCGTACTACTTGGCGTGCTAACGCTAACCCCTTCAAAGTGGGCACTTTTTACCGTTACTTCACCATTGCGTTTAAATTCACCACGGTATTGGCCACCTGCGTGCAGGTAGTGGCTCGTAGTAGAACGCTTCTCTGCCCCATTGCCGTCGTTATGTACACTTTTGTGCTCGCTAAAGCCGATGGTATGTGCCACGGTTTCTGGCTCTTTGGGTAGGTTAGGGCCTTGTGGTGGCTTCCAATCATGTGGGAAGTCTTTATTACCGCCTTCATCATCGCCCGGAATGGTTTCTTCTGGTGCAGTCGGTACCGCACCTACGTGCGTTTTGTTTTGTGTACCCGACACTTTTTTAATGAGCTTGCCATCCACTGACACATCAAAGTAACGAGCACTGATTTTACTGCCATCTACGCGATTACTTTCTTCTATTGCATAACGATTGCCGCTGGCATCATAAAAACTCTTTGTTGTTGCCGCTTGGTAGTCTTTGTTATGACTATAACCGCTTACACGGTTTTCTAAATAGCTTTCGCGTTTTTCATAACCATAGCTGTATGTATGAGTAAATCCTTGTCGATAACTTTGATACACCATTTTTGTTAAACGCGCACCTTTGTCGTATTCATAGGTGTTGGTGCTTTGCCCCGTACCTGTAGTACTCAGCTTACCGCTTAGATTTGCATAAACCTTATTGCCGGAACCTCTATGCTTTTCTAATATCTGACCGACTAACTCCTCTGTTAAGGCTGTTTCTGACCAGCCATATTGCGTGACCGTGTCTACTTTACCATCAGCGTTGTACGTATATACCTGACGCCCTTGCTCTTCGCCCGTTAACGTAAACTGAACTTTAAACGATGGGTCGTCGTTTGAGCTTTTAGGCGCTGGCGAACTCACCGTACGCGTTTCACCTGGCGTAAAGTGGTTCACTGTCAGTAACTTTTGTCCTGCTTGGTCATATTCATGGCGTATGCTGTTTGCCCAGTTAATGCCACTCCATGCTTGGTTAGTTCTTCCTGCAATATCTGCAAACAGGTCAACTGTGGTATTTCTGCCATGTGTTGCATCTGGGTGCGTCGAATACGTTTGGCGCACCGTATCTAAATACCCTTGTGCGGTATAGCTAAGCTGCTGTGCCGTTAACCCTTTATTGTTGATAATAAAATTAGCACGCCCTGCTGCGTCATACTCAAAGTATTGGCCGTGTTGGCTGATACCTATCGTGCCATCAGACTCCCTATTACCGCCGTCAATGACTACGCGGTTGGCGGCGTCATAGCTAAACCAGTAGGTGGTTTCTGTCGCGCGCTCATCCACCATGATTTCACCGTGTGATTCCAGCACGGTGTTTTCTTCTGTTTCCGCTAAAAAGGTCACGCGTAATCGGTCTAGGAAGTCTTCTGGTGGCTTACCACTTAATATGCCGGTTTCTGTGTTAAACGTTAACCAGTGTTTTAAACTCTCTGGTATCACTACTTCGGGGGCATCGTCAGCGGTACTAGTGCTAACTGATGGACTGCTCATCATTGTCATTGGCACTGCCGCCAGATTAATCTCAGCAGGTGAAGGTGAAGGCGCAGGTGTTGCTTCTTCAGTAGCTAAACTGACTCTCACACCATATTTGGCGTTGGCGTTTAGGCCACTGAAGTATTGGCGAACGTCGATGGATATCGGCTCGGCTTTAACGGTTTCAATGACGCCAGCATCTTTGGCTTGAGGGCCTGTTACTGTTAAGCGGAATTCACCTTGCTGCTGTTCGCCGCTACTATCAGTGGCAGTAATACGTACATAGTGTACGCCTACAGCTGCTTGAGGTGGTGCACTGTATAATTGACCATCTTGCCACTGTAACCAATCCTTGCTTGAAAGTGGCTGGTAGCTACCGTCTGCTTGTTGCAGTGATACATCATAGCTAAGTCTTTCACGCTGAATCCCATCAGGTTGAGTAAAGTGCGACGCTATTTCGATATGTTGAACACTGCCATAATGCATCTGTTGATGCGCCAGCGGCACGCTTGCAATTGTGCGCGCTTTGGCCGCTGCTATGGTCAATTGCACTGTGGCATTAGCTACTAACCCTGCTGGGTCTGTGGCGGTTAAGGTAATATTGTGCGTGCCCGCGGCATCCAGTGGCACCATGCCTGATAACGTTTGGTTATCTGCATCATGATGCAACCAAGCTGGTAACGTACTGTGTTGGTACGTTAATGTGTCGCCGTTTTTATCCGTAAAGGTCACCGGTACGCTAATAAATTCGCCAGCCGTGACCGTAACTTGTGATTCACCTTGGTACACTGGTGCAACATTTGCTTCGTTTACCGTCAGAGTAAAGCGCTGCATCGTCACTGCCTGTCCGTCATCGGCACTCACGGCTATCATATACGTGCCTGGTGCAGTCACTTGACCTTGGAAGGTGCCTCTCTCGGCATTAAAGCGTAATCCCTCTGGTAATGGTGCACCAGTCCAACCGGTTTCGTCACTACCTACCAGTACCTGTGCACTTAATGTAAGCGTATCACCATTCGCATCATCAAAATGCCCTGCCACTGGGTACACCATCACTTTATCGGTGGCGGTGACCATATCCGCTAACGGCCTTGCTGATGGCGCAAAGTTATCCGGCAAGGCGGTAAATAGATTAGTTAACTCTACACCTCGTACTCGACTGCCATCATCAAAGTATAAGAAGTCCATGCGGTGCTTCACATCCGCAAACCAGTCTTTTACTCGTATAGCGTTGTTGGTGGTGCGAATAAATACTTTACAGAAAAATCCGTTTCTTCTATTTAGCAACAGCGACTTCTAGCAAAATATCTAGATGACCTACATCAAATAAAGATTCACCTTTCAGTTCATCATAAACATAAAAAAGATGAAGCTCCCTTCCCACCCTGAACAATTGATAATCATCATTATTATTGACTAATATGCTTTCGTGATGGCTAGTGCCATCACCCAACAGCAATTCTACCGTATTTGCTCTTGAAGTTTCCTCCTGTCCAGATACATATAGTTTATTAATGATTCCAAATATATGCTTAGTTGGTAACTTTCCATCTTTAATACTTTCCCACCATTCATCAGAGCCATACAAACCACAAGCTCCTTTTAATCCAAATGGCTTAGAATTATCTTGTGTCAATTGTTGAGCCTTTATCATCGGCTCAGGATTGTCTCTTAGGTCCTCTTTAAGCTGGTACACCAGCTTTAGAGGAGTTTCACTTTTATTCAAAATTAAAAACATAAATAAAATCTTCCACTAGTTCAAAGGATCAAAACGAATTAAGTTACTATTAAATATATTAAGTGCCTCACCTTTACCTAAGCCTGTATTCAATACACCCAAACCATTATTAATATAAGGCTTATTCTTTGCCTCTAACTTGAATTGAGCATAGTCCACACTCCAGCCTTTTGGAGTTCTGGGCAGCTCAGGTAAAAGTTTCGCGGTACCGTGGTTGCCAGTACTTCCTATTCTAAACAACTCTTCCATAGTACCAGGCTTTACAGTAAGTCTAATAAGATTGCCATCATAACCCGCAGAGTATGCTTGAAGAGGAGAAATAAACGTTTCCCCTGTAGCAGGAATCTCTCCTGTTAACCTCATATGCCTATAGTCACTAGGAGACATAGAACGATAAAATATTTCATTACCATAACCATCAAAATCTAAAACAGGAGCTAAAGGATTTGTAGAATGAGATGTTGGTACACCAACCTGCTTACTTGATAATAAGCTCTTCACGCCATTTAAACCACTACTTGTAAGTGTCACAGATGATTTTACTAATTCAGGCAAAGCTCTAACACCTGCTGCAAACGAGCCAATATTACCTAACGTATAACCTAATCCTTCATTGGTTGTAGTAGGCGCCCCAAAGATTGAGTGGTAATTATCACCGAACGGATTATATTTAGCCATTTGGTTATAGCTTGCAGCATCACCGAAAGTAAATGCCTGTGCAGCACCATAAATCAGCGCGTTACCTACAAACTGAAAACCATGCAACGTATTGTCTACTAAAGACTTACTTGCACCTATTGCTATATCTAAGTAACTTCCCTCTGCTCTACCACCGTATTTTTCAAATGACTGCATATTAACAGCGTTTAACTGACTTGAAGTTTGAGCAAAGTGCTGTTGCTGGATTATTCTGTCTCGTGCGAGGAAAGTTGCGCTATTATAACCACGTGCCATCCCTGTTTGATATGCCGCTGATTCATGTATTGGTGTGTTTAATGTATTCTCCATCACCTTTCGTTGCGCTTTCATGAAACTTAAATTCAAATCGCGGCCAACTGCTGAGCCCGTCCATGCATCACCAAATGTGTCTGCTAAGCCTGTTCTTGCTGATACTAAGTCTTGGTAATTGGTTATTTGACCTAAATTAACCGTAGCCCGGTTATTACCATCCGTAACAAATAACTGTTGGCCTTCTTGTTCTACAGTCAGGTTAATCGCACTACTTGTATTTTTGCTAGCGGTAACTTCACGAATATATTGCTCAGCAAGCTCTGATGAAATTGGCTGTCCAGACCTTTGAGATTGTTCAACTTGTCGTCTTGTCTGCTCGCTAACGCCTTTAGTTGTAGACTCCGCACGATGACTATTTATCGCCTTCGCTATCACACTATTGGCAACGGCATTACCAAACGCATCTGCTGCTACATTCACAAAGTCAAACTTGCCTTTGCCGCCTAGCACTTTTTGTATGCCGTGGCTAATACCTGAGCGGGCAATGCCGGCTAAGGTATCAACCGCAATGCCTTTGGATGTACCCACCATGGCTTTATCTGCGCCGAGTCCCATGGCACTACCAATGGCAGCGGTGCCTGCCGCTGCGGCCACGTTCGCCCAGCTAAACCCTGACGGATTACCCACCAGTTTGTTAGCAGCCGCATTGGCAACCGAGCCTGATGCAGCGGTAATGGCTTTCATTAAATGGGCGCCTTCATTTGCAGCACCAATTGCACCACCGACACCTGCGGTTGCCCATGCTGTGACACCAGAAACAAATGCTTCTTTCAATGAAAAACCATCACGTACACCAAGTACGTTGCCCACAAATTGCCCTGCAAGTGAACCTACTATCGCGCCTGTTGCAGCCGCACCAGCACTCCCGCCTGCCAAAGCGGTTGCCCCTGCCTGCATCGTGGCACCAAAACCTGCTGAGCTACCTGCCCCCGCACCACCTGCTGCACCGCCTGCTGCACTTGAAGCCGCCCCTGCGGTATACACCGTCACAATAATCACCACTATCACAACAATAATCGTTGCCAACGCATTACACGCAGCCTCTGGCGGTACGGGTGCGTATGGTAGGTTTGGTGTGGTATCGCCAATATGCTCAGCCACACTATACGCAGTTAACGTATCAAATCGATTCGCGGTGTTTTCTTGGCTTGGGATGATGATGGTTTGCCCTGCCGTTAAGGTGGCATCAGCATCATTGGTTAAGCCATTGGCATCTGCAATCACATACCAGTAGTCTGGGTTACCAAAGTAACTCACGGCGATACTTTTTAACGTTTCACCTTGGTTAATTTGATGACGCTGCGTACTACTTGGCGTGCTAACGCTAACCCCTTCAAAGTGGGCACTTTTTACCGTTACTTCACCATTGCGTTTAAATTCGCCACGGTATTGACCACCTGCGTGCAGGTAGTGGCTCGTAGTAGAGCGCTTCTCTGCCCCATTGCCGTCGTTATGTACACTTTTGTGCTCGCTAAAGCCGATGGTATGTGCCACGGTTTCTGGCTCTTTGGGTAGGTTAGGGCCTTGTGGTGGCTTCCAATCATGTGGGAAGTCTTTATTACCGCCTTCATCATCGCCCGGAATGGTTTCTTCTGGTGCAGTCGGTACCGCACCTACGTGCGTTTTGTTTTGTGTACCCGACACTTTTTTAATGAGCTTGCCATCCGCTGACACATCAAAGTAACGAGCACTGATTTTACTGCCATCTACGCGATTACTTTCTTCTATTGCATAACGATTGCCGCTGGCATCATAAAAACTCTTTGTTGTTGCCGCTTGGTAGTCTTTGTTATGGCTATAACCGCTTACACGGTTTTCTAAATAGCTTTCGCGTTTTTCATAACCATAGCTGTAGCCATGAGTATACCCTAGTAAGTGGTTTTGGCTCTCCATTTTTGTTAAACGCGCACCTTTGTCGTATTCATAGGTGCTGCTGTTCAACTTTGCGCCTGCTGTACTTAGCTTACCGCTTAAATTTGCATACACTTTATAGTGGCTATATTGTTGGCTTTCATGTCTCGGTAGTATTTGGCTTTTTAACTCTTCAATTAATGCATCACCTGTCCAACCATACTGTGTGACTGTGTCTAGCTTACCATCAGCGTTGTACTCAAATACCTTACGACTTGACTCTTCACCTGTTAAGGTGAATTCAACGTCAAAAGATTCGTTATCCTTAAATGTTGAGTCACCTTTTGGATTTTTAGGCGCTGGCGAACTCACCGTACGCGTTTCACCTGGCGTAAAGTGGTTCACTGTCAGTAACTTTTGTCCTGCTTGGTCATATTCATGGCGTATGCTGTTTGCCCAGTTAATGCCACTCCATGCTTGGTTAGTTCTTCCTGCAATATCTGCAAACAGGTCAACCGTGGTATTTCTGCCATGTGTTGCATCTGGGTGAGTCGAATACGTTTGGCGCACTGTATCTAAATACCCTTGTGCGGTATAGCTAAGCTGCTGTGCCGTTAACCCTTTATTGTTGATAATAAAATTAGCACGCCCTACTGCGTCATACTCGAAGTATTGGCCGTGTTGGCTGATACCAATTGTGCCATCAGACTCCCTATTACCGCCGTCAATGACTACGCGGTTGGCGGCGTCATAGCTAAACCAGTAGGTGGTTTCTGTCGCGCGCTCATCCACCATGATTTCACCGTGTGATTCCAGCACGGTATTTTCTTCTGTTTCCGCTAAAAAGGTCACGCGTAATCGGTCTAGGAAGTCTTCTGGTGGCTTACCACTTAATATGCCGGTTTCTGTGTTAAACGTTAACCAGTGTTTTAAACTCTCTGGTATCACTACTTCGGGGGCATCGTCAGCGGTACTAGTGCTAACTGATGGACTGCTCATCATTGTCATTGGCGCTGGGCTGGCCATCATTGTCATTGGCACTGCCGCCAGATTAATCTCAGCAGGTGAAGGTGAAGGCGCAGGTGTTGCTTCTTCAGTAGCTAAACTGACTCTTACACCATATTTGGCGTTGGCGTTAAGGCCACTGAAGTATTGGCGAACGTCGATGGATATCGGCTCGGCTTTAACGGTTTCAATGACGCCAGCATCTTTGGCTTGAGGGCCTGTTACTGTTAAGCGGAATTCACCTTGCTGCTGTTCGCCGCTACTATCAGTGGCAGTAATACGTACATAGTGTACGCCTACAGCTGCTTGAGGTGGTGCACTGTATAATTGACCATCTTGCCACTGTAACCAATCCTTGCTTGAAAGTGGCTGGTAGCTACCGTCTGCTTGTTGCAGTGATACATCATAGCTAAGTCTTTCACGCTGAATCCCATCAGGTTGAGTAAAGTGCGACGCTATTTCGATATGTTGAACACTGCCATAATGCATCTGTTGATGCGCCAGCGGCACGCTTGCAATTGTGCGCGCTTTGGCCGCTGCTATGGTCAATTGCACTGTGGCATTAGCTACTAACCCTGCTGGGTCTGTGGCGGTTAAGGTAATATTGTGCGTGCCCGTGGCATCCAGTGGCACCATGCCTGATAACGTTTGGTTATCTGCATCATGATGCAACCAAGCTGGTAACGTACTGTGTTGGTACGTTAATGTGTCGCCGTTTTTATCCGTAAAGGTCACCGGTACGCTAATAAATTCGCCAGCCGTGACCGTAACTTGTGATTCACCTTGGTACACTGGTGCAACATTTGCTTCGTTTACCGTCAGAGTAAAGCGCTGCATCGTCACTGCCTGTCCGTCATCGGCACTCACGGCTATCATATACGTGCCTGGCGTCGTTACTTGCCCTTGGAAAGTACCTGTTTCAGCATTAAAGCTTAAACCATCCGGCAGCGGTGCGCCTGTCCAGCCCGTTTCATCACTGCCTACAAGCACTTGAGCGCTTAAGGTGAGTGCATCACCGTTGGCATCATCAAAATGCCCTGCAACAGGATACGACATTATTTTATCGGTCGCGGTCACCATATCAGCTAACGGGCGAGCCGATGGTGCAAAGTTGTCTGGTAAGGCAGTAAATGAGCTTGCTAAGTCTGCTCCTCGTACTCGGCTGCCATCAGCAAAATACAAGAAGTCCATGCGGTGTTTGTTATCCGCAAACCAGTCTTTTACTCGCATGGTGTTGTTGGTGGTGCGAATAAACAGCACTGCGTCGTTGCCATCTTGGTAATAAGCTAACTCATCTGCTTGTATGTCTTCAAAGTAAATCGCGTTGCCTGTACCGTGGTCTAAAATGGTGTCGTTGCCGTCCCATTTTGCATAGTAGTAACGGTCGGCGTAGTGGCCACCTTGAATGGTGTCGTTACCCAGTTTTCCTCGGTGCCCTAAGTAACTGTTTACAACACGGCCACCTTCACGCACATTCAACTCGTCATCACCGTCAGTCCCTTCAATTACAAAGTGTTGACCAATATCGTGACGACTCCACGTGGTGCCATCAGCAAATGCGAAGTTCTCAATACGAATTTCACTGTTGCCGTCTACAAACCAGTCTTGGATGGTAATAACGTGACCATTCGGTAATTCAACATACATGTCACCTGCCATACCGGATTTAGCATATACGCGTAGGCTATCTGGTGTAATACCTTTACCAAAGTGGATGGTGTCATAACCGTTGGTATCGTTAATAATGTCGTTGCCGTCACCAAGCTCATAGTAATAGCGGTCATCAAACATGCCGCCTGTTATGACGTCATCGCCTTTTCCACCACGGTGGCCAAGTTCGGTTTTGGCGTCACCGTAATGCCAATTATCGTTTTCGTCTGTGCCCACCCGTTGGAGTTGGCGCCCAATTGCGCGGTGATTCCAGTAGGTGCCATCACCAAATTGTAAACCTTCTAATGTAATGCGATTACCATCAAACCAGTTCTCAAAGGTTATCACTGCACCGTCTGGTAGCTGGATGTACAAATGCTCTGCATCCGCAGTTAAGCTCACATTATCAGGCAATATACCTTCACCCAAGTACAGCGTGTCGATACCACCTGCGTCGCGAATAATGTCGTTACCATCACCTAAATTGTAATAGTAACGGTCGTTAAATAATCCACCGCCTATCACATCATCACCTAAGCCGCCCTCATGGCCAAGCTCATTATATATGTTGTTATAAGACCAATTATCTGACTGCTCGGTACCTGTAACTTTTAAATTGCGGCCCAACTCGCGTCGATTCCAGTGAGAGCCATCATCAAACTTCACTGACTCTAGCGCAACATATTTATCATTAACCCAATTGGTAAAGGTCAAACGACCACCATCTGGCATGTTGAAGTGCAATCCTGCCTCATCCGCTACTACGGTAATGTTGTCTTCAGTGATACCCGGACCAAATGTGAGGGTGTCAGTGCCATCTTCATCATTTATCACAACATGGCCATCACCCAGCTGGTAGGTGTAATTATCTGTTGACGTACTACCTTGTATTACGGTTTCTGTAACAACAGGCGCACTCGCCATCATGCTCATTGCTGGGGCTTCAGAAAACATCATTGCTGACTTGAAGCGCCTATCTCTCGGAAAATCTCCACCCCCGCCACCGTAATTCGGGTCTTTTTTAAAGTTAAAGTAGAAAGTTAGCGATTGAGAATACTCACCATCGTCATCTTTAGCTTTAAATGTTGCATACAAGCTTTTACCCATTTCTAAAGTATTAATATATCTTGCTCTACCAGTATTGTTGTCAATATGTATAGGGGCATTTCCGTCTGTTTTTACGAAGGTTAATTTTCCTCTATCAGCTGAGTCATAATCATCAAAATACTCCGTTAAATTAATGCTACCGGCTGTTGAGTATGGCACCGTAATGACGCTAGGCGCTGACTTCTTAATATATGGAGCTCTATTCAAAGCAGGTACAGTGATAATCATTGATGCAGTCGGTCGCTCTGGATTAACCCCATCAGATGCAGTCATAGTTAATTTGTAAGATTTACCAGCATGCGTACTCTTAGGTTTAATAGTGATCGTATCTGAAGCTGCATTATAAATTACAAAACTCTTAGCTGAGCCTGACATCGTAAGGTTGATCACGCCTTTATCATCACTAAACATTGATTTCATGCTACCCACTGATTGTGAAGCACCAACTTTTACTGTCCTACTGCCATAATCTCCTTTCGTCCGAGGTGGATCATTTTTTACTGGAGGTTTAGGAGGTTTAGGTAACGCTGGCACAGTAATCGTCATGGATGCATTTGCAGTTTTCGAATTAACCCCATCAGATGCCGTCATTACTAACGTATAGGATTTACCTGCATGTTTGCTCTTAGGGCTAACAGTAATCGTATCTGAAGCTTTATTAAAGGTTACAAAACTCGTGGCTGAGCCTGACATCGTAAGGTTGATCACGCCCTTATCATCACTAAACATTGATTTCATGTTACCAAATGATGGTGAAGAGCCGACTTTAACTACCTTACTTCCATAGTTCCCTTTAGACTTTGGTGGTTCATTAACTGGTGGTGGTGGGGCTGGTAATGCTGGAACAGTAATTGTCATAGATGCATTTGCAGTTTTCGAATTAACCCCATCAGATGCAATCATTGTTAATGTATAAGATCTACCAGCATGCGCACTCTGAGGCTTAACAGTAATCGTATCTGAAGCTTTATTATAGGTTACAAAACTCGTGGCTGAGCCTGACATCGTAAGGTTGATCACGCCCTTATCATCACTAAACATTGATTTCATGCTACCAAATGATGGTGAAGAGCCGACTTTAACTACCTTACTTCCATAGTTCCCTTTAGACTTTGGTGGTTCATTAACTGGAACAGGCTTCGTTCTGTTATACACTTTAAAATGATCGTATTTATGTAACACCCCAGAACCATCATTTACAGAAACCTTAAGCCTGTAATCTCCCGCGTGACTATATCCTGTAGATATTGTTAGCATTCCTGACGAAGAAATAGAAACAGGAATATTCGTTTCAACCCAATCATAAATCGGCGGCCCGACTTCTGGCTCTACACGATTATTAGCCTTTCCATCTACTGTTTCAAAACCAACAATTCTATATTTCTGTACTTCTGCATCAGAAAATATTATGTCATCGCCATCCTTATCTGTCATTGTATGCGTGATATCAACTTTATAGTTGGATAAACCCTCGTTAATATCTGGCATCTTGATATCACCCTCAGGCTTATAATTTGCTGGTCGGGTAACCTCAATATTTACCCTCACAATATGTTTCACACCTTTTTCGTCAAGCACCCTAACATACATGAAGTTATGCTTTTGTGTAACGCCCTTTGTGTCATAGCGAATAAAGTCATCTGCATGATGTACTTCTATCCAGCTCGGTACGCTTGAAGACAAAGTATATTTTAGTTTTGAATCATCCCCATCAGGGTCAGTGAAAAATTGAGTGATCCCCAGACGCCCAACACTGCCTTCTTCAACTTTAAGGTATATCGCACCGTCTCTTACCTCTGCACCCTGACGACTAAATCCATCTGGACGTAAAATAGGCGCTGCATTTTTTTCTTGAATATTAAACTCTGTATGCCTAGTAATAGCTGGTGATTTGCCATCATCTATATCTACTGTTAACTTATATCTACCTGCACTATTATAGTTTGAATCAATGGTCAATTGACCATCTGTTGATAAGCTGTAGCTAATATTATCGGATAGAACTGGCACCCAGATTTTTCTCGAAGTATTACCATTATCTCCGCCATCTTCTGGGTGCAAGCCTTTTTCAACCTCACCATTTTGCCCGCCACCTTCAATGCCGCCAATCTCTATTTCCATTTCTAAAACAGCATTTTTATAAGTTAAACTATCACCATCCTTATCTGTCATTGTGTGAGTGATATCAAAGGTGTCATCTGTACCTTCATCAATGTCCTCCATCTTAATATCACCCTCAGGCTTATAATTTGCTGGTCGGGTAACCTCAATATTTACCCTCACAATATGTTTCACACCTTTTTCGTCAAGCACCCTAACATACATGAAGTTATGCTTTTGTGTAACGCCCTTTGTGTCATAGCGAATAAAGTCATCTGCATGATGTACTTCTATCCAGCTCGGTACGCTTGAAGACAAAGTATATTTTAGTTTTGAATCATCCCCATCAGGGTCAGTGAAAAATTGAGTGATCCCCAGACGCCCAACACTGCCTTCTTCAACTTTAAGGTATATCGCACCGCCTCTTACCTCTGCACCCTGACGACTAAATCCATCTGGACGTAAAATAGGCGCTGCATTTTTTTCTTGAATATTAAACTCTGTATGCCTAGTAATAGCTGGTGATTTGCCATCATCTATATCTACTGTTAACTTATATCTACCTGCACTATTATAGTTTGAATCAATGGTCAATTGACCATCTGTTGATAAGCTGTAGCTAATATTATCGGATAGAACTGGCACCCAGATTTTTCTCGAAGTATTACCATTATCTCCGCCATCTTCTGGGTGCAAGCCTTTTTCAACCTCACCATTTTGCCCGCCACCTTCAATGCCGCCAATCTCTATTTCCATTTCTAAAACAGCATTTTTATAAGTTAAACTATCACCATCCTTATCTGTCATTGTGTGAGTGATATCAAAGGTGCCATCTGTACCTTCATCAATGTCCTCCATCTTAATATCACCCTCAGGCTTATAATTTGCTGGTCGGGTAACCTCAATATTTACCCTCACAATATGTTTCACACCTTTTTCGTCAAGCACCCTAACATACATGAAGTTATGCTTTTGTGTAACGCCCTTTGTGTCATAGCGAATAAAGTCATCTGCATGATGTACTTCTATCCAGCTCGGTACGCTTGAAGACAAAGTATATTTTAGTTTTGAATCATCCCCATCAGGGTCAGTGAAAAATTGAGTGATCCCCAGACGCCCAACACTGCCTTCTTCAACTTTAAGGTATATCGCACCGTCTCTTACCTCTGCACCCTGACGACTAAATCCATCTGGACGTAAAATAGGCGCTGCATTTTTTTCTTGAATATTAAACTCTGTATGCCTAGTAATAGCTGGTGATTTGCCATCATCTATATCTACTGTTAACTTATATCTACCTGCACTATTATAGTTTGAATCAATGGTCAATTGACCATCTGTTGATAAGCTGTAGCTAATATTATCGGATAGAACTGGCACCCAGATTTTTCTCGAAGTATTACCATTATCTCCGCCATCTTCTGGGTGCAAGCCTTTTTCAACCTCACCATTTTGCCCGCCACCTTCAATGCCGCCAATCTCTATTTCCATTTCTAAAACAGCATTTTTATAAGTTAAACTATCACCATCCTTATCTGTCATTGTGTGAGTGATATCAAAGGTGCCATCTGTACCTTCATCAATGTCCTCCATCTTAATATCACCCTCAGGCTTATTATTTATTTTTTCATTGACAACGATATTGACTGATGTAGTGGTAATGTTAAATCCATCAGAGATTGTTACAAATTTTGTATAAGTTCTTGGGACTAAAGCGCTTGTATCACCAGATAAAGTTCCATCCGTTAAATTCGCTTTTAGCCAAAGAGAATCTGCTGAAACTGCAGCCAATTCTAATAAACTGTCCTCACCATCCAAATCCTCAAATAAAGTGAGTACATCAATATCTACTGAGTCACCCTTCGTAACTTCTTTAACAATAGTACCGTCTATAATTTCAATATCACCGTAAACACCATCAGCCTTAAGCATCGGAGGGGCGTTTTTATCCTCTACAATAAATTCAGCCTCTCTAGTTACAGTTAAGTCACCATCAGTTATATCAACCTTTATTTTATATTCGTCTGCACTTTCATAATTGGTTGTAATCGATAGCATTCCGTCC
The DNA here is from genome assembly GCF_016469335.1 of Flocculibacter collagenilyticus. Classification (NCBI taxonomy): domain Bacteria; kingdom Pseudomonadati; phylum Pseudomonadota; class Gammaproteobacteria; order Alteromonadales; family Pseudoalteromonadaceae; genus Flocculibacter; species Flocculibacter collagenilyticus. The sequence continues at coordinate 1,852,588 of NZ_CP059888.1, read as the reverse complement.
GCATTAAGAACACCAACTACTGGTGCTGGATCTTCTTGTGGTATCCACGTTTTTACCAATTTGTGTGCACCTGCCCCCCTGTCTGGTGTGTTCGAAACTGCACTAACAGCTCGATCTTCTATTGGTGGAGGTGTTGGAGAAATCGGTACTTTCTTATCAGGCCCTCGCTTATATATTCTAAGGTTCTCGAATGTTAATGCCTCATCATCAGACATTGTTCCTTTCAGGTTTATCTTTTTATTTTCAAGCCCTTCGTCAATCACTGAGTCCATGGAGATATCACCCCACGGCTCTCTATTATTTAAAACTTTGAGTTCAAACTCATACGACTCACTCTTATTGCCCTTGCTATCTATTGCAACTAACCTAAATGTCTCTGTTTCAGAGGTTGATTTCGGGGTTCCCGATAAAATGCCGTTAGAAAAGCTCAGCCAAGAGTGACTCCCAAAATCTTCAGTCCAGCCCGGTATATAAATTGGCTGCCTTTCACCTTCCCCGTTATCTGCTCCATTTCCTGGGTTTAAAGTGATCGGATCTCCACCCTGCCCACCAGTTATAGGCGATTCTTCGCCTTCTATTTCTATTTGACCAAAGTATGATAATTGATAGGTTACAGAGGTGCTGTCTTCTGCATCCACAAAAGTGTCTTGAGGAATTCTGAAGCTAAATTCTTGTGTTACATTTCTATATGCTTTAGGCCAAGTAAACGATTTATTAAAATACGGAGGGTGATCGGCATTTGACAGTGTAAAGCCAACATTTAACGCTTCACTTTGCATACTCGTATCATGCTTTTGCTTAGCAATAATTCGTATTTGCCCTTCGTTTAACGATAGCTGATTGGTGTTTTCATAAGTAACGGTGTACGTGTTATTGCTTGCATCGTAGGCGCCTACTGTGAACGTAAGTCCAGTATTCTCAGTTACCACCTGAATGTCATAAATCAGTGCATCACCATTTACGTCGCTAAATGCTGGCAGTGTGAAGCTACCTTTACCAACAGCTTTTATGCTTAAATTGGATAAATGCTTAGCTATTGCTGCTTCAGATGGCAGTTGTGGTTTAGCATCAATTGTAATTGTTAATGTTGACTCTGAAACTGCTTTAAGTTCGCCTAGCGCATTTTCTTGATAAACAGTAACTTTAACTCTTCGGTCAGTGTTTTCTATTACCTTTTCGCTATCAACTTTTAATATACTTGGAACTGGTTGGCCCGTTAAACTTAGTACTTCAGGTTTACCTGATAAATCTTCTATTTTGAATACTGCTTGTGCAGCATTGCCTTCAATATAGTCTTGAAGGTTAATGTCAAAATCTTCTCGTTGCTTTAACTCTAGTTTTTCAGGTAATGACACTTTGAATGCGGGTCCAGCTGCCGTGACATTAAATTTGTTGTGCATTACCCCATCTGACGCTACAAGTGTTAGCGAGATGCTCTTGCCTAAGAAAGACTCTGGCACGACTGCGTTATTCGTTGTAAATAAGCGAAGCTCGCCTGAGCCATGGTTTAAGCGGCTGTCGTCAATGCTAAATAGTGCGTTTAACTCTTCTTTTTCTGCTTCGCTGTAGCTGTCAGCCCAATCTACACTAAAGGTTAATGGCTTTCTTTCTGGATCAAATATTAGTTGACGTAAGTTGCTTAGTGTTTCGTTGTATTCACGGCCTAATACAAAGTCGTTAAACGCCAGTGTTTTACCATGCTGTAAATATGGCTTAGCATTATCTAGTACAGGCAGTAGAACAGGTAGTAATACAAATTGATCTGTATCCCCATCTTTTACCGACGCGCGAATACTAAATTGATATTGGCCTTCATTAGTTGTTACACGGTTTGAACGGATAACCAAACGCGGAGGTGTTTCGTTCAGTGCTTGTTTGTCTAGCGTTATCCAATTAGGTGCGGTATGTGTTTCACCAGTTACTGGATCAACATAGTCTACTATTTCGTAGGTTAGGGTTTCACCTTCTTCACCTTCGTAATAGAACACATCCTTTGCTAGCCCAATTTCATATTCATATGCCGTGCCTGCTAAGGCAGAACGGTATAAAAGCCCTTCAAATTCCGGATTAAGCCCCGGTCGGTTCGGTTCTTGAAGTTCTGCACTGCCCGTATAACCATTGATGACCTTCATGCTGCGGCGGTTACCCATTGCATCGTAGGTATAATCAATCGCTGATAGTACTTTGTTGCTAACACCTTGGGTAACAATAACACGGGTCACTCGACCGTTACTGTCATAAAAACTATGGGTTTTTTCATGTGTTTGGGCACTTAACGCATTAGTGGTAATGCGCTCTACCACACTTTCACGGCCATTTATATCATACTCAAAGTGTGTAGTGGCGCCACTATCGTCATCATGAATACTTTTTACTAGGCCATTGTCGTAGTAACTGTATGTTACCGTTTGGTCTACGGCTTGATTTGTTCTATTTAAGTCACGCTTAAGCGTCTCAACTTGGCCGTTGACATACTGATAGGTAGTTACATTGCCACCTAAATCATTTAGAGTTTGAAGCTGTCCGAAGTAGTTATATGTCCATACATTGCGGTGTGTATCACCATGAGAACTCGCTGCTAGTAAGTCATAGCTTTCTAGTACTCGGTTACCTTGTCTGTCATATTCATATGACATGGTAACCCCTTGAGTAGTACGAGAGTAGGTCATTTGCCCTTGCGTATCATAGCTATATAGGTATTCATGCCCTAGTGCATTGCGTTGTAACGTTTTGTGCCCTAAGTCGTTATACTCAAACTGTGATAAATGCTGATAATCTATTTGGCCTTGATCGTTTAAGCGTATATCACCCGTTTCAATAACGGCGCCGCGTTTATCTCGTTTTTGAGTAGTGATGTAACCTAGTGCATCTTTAGTAGCAACTTGTTCACCGAAGGCATTGTAGGCAAGTTCAGTAATATTCCCAACTTCATCTTTTATCTTGCTTTGTTTGCCAAGAGCATTGTACTCCATTAAACGGAAATTTAGCTCAGTATTGCCATAGATACTGTCCTTTCCTAGTGCTTTATGCCCATTAGCATCTAATCGGCCTATTAAGTTACCGCGTCTATCGTAATAATTGGTAAATGTTGGTCGTTCTAATCCGATTGTGCCGTCTTCATCCATCACTTGGACTAACGGACGTGTTTCTTTAACTAATCTGTCTGCGTGGTTGTATTCATAATGCGTGGTATTTAGCTGAGCATCAGTAAAGCGAATAGTGTTACCCCAGCGGTCAAACTGTTGTGTTATCACAGGGCGGCTCTCTATTCCTTTTACAAGGAAAGATGCCCCGTACTGCCCTAGTGCACGTCCTAATTTGTCGTACTCTGTTAGCGTATCCCCTTTGCCAGGGCGGTACTGATACACTAAATTGCCCGCTAGGTCATACAAGTACGTTTTCTCGACACCATCACCTGCATTGCTACTAATTAGTTGGCCTGCATTATTGTATCGATAACGCTCTTGTAGAGGTTGACTTTGGCTACTTACAAATAGCGGGTCATTTGGATCGCCCTTAAAGGCAATTTCACCAAATGCGTTATATTGCACTGCTTGATGGCGCTCTACGGTTTGTTTATTTTCACCTTCTTGTAAAATGTGCGTAGTAGCGACTTGTTGCCCTAAAGCATCGTATTGGTAGTTGGTAACCGCATGATGATTTTCTGACGTTGGAGGCGCAAATCGCCATACTCCATCAGGCACGATATTGATAGGTTTACCTTTTTCTACGTTCACTGCATAATCAGTGTCGTAAACCACTTCTTCGTGCTCGTTTGTAACTTTTAGTACTAAACGTAATAGTCCTGTTCTCGTTGGCGTACCTTGAAGATGACCAGTTTCTTTATTTAAGGTTAGCCACTGTGGAGCACTCCCCTCTACTTCAGTTTCGCGACCATTTCCATAGTCGTCTCCGTCTTTCCTTTCCTTAATCTCCTGTAATGAATATGTGTACGGACTAACCTGTCCTTCAAAGGCCGTTGACTGACTAATAATCTTTCCTGCATGATTATAGGTATAGGTTGTGGTTGCGCCTTCAGCATCTGTCGAGCTAACCATTAGGTCTCGAGCATTAAAACGCTGCTGAATAACACGGGTATCCCCCTGTGTTAACAGCTGTCCTTTAGCATCCACTGCAGTACCTGAAAGAATGCTAACGGCATTACCAAAAGCGTCATAATGATATTGTGTACGTAACGCTGTACGATTAGTGGCGTTGTCCCAACCTTGCTTTAAGTCTTCAACGTTTTTTACTACGTTGGTGCTTGGCTGTGTTACTTCACGTACACGGCCTAATGCATCATATTCTGTGTTAACTTCAACGTATTCATTCGCTATTGTTGCAGTTACATTGCCAACCTTGTCATAGCGTGTTTCTAGTGTAGCTTCTGTATATTCGGATTCCTTGATCCGTGTTGCTTTTTCAAAATCTGTATTGTCATGAATGAAAAACACTAGCGCATGCTGTGTTTCTTTTGTTTTACGCCCTAGGCCATCATATTCGTAGCTCCACACACGGTTCTTGCCATCTTTACTTGTTGGCTGCTCTGGCGTTGGTGCAATGTCTAAGTCAATGCTATCTACTGCTTTTGCATATTCTATGTAATCTGTTACTTGGCCTTGCGCATTGTATTGCCACTCACTAACGTATCCTTCTGCATTAACTTCATGGGTTTTTTGGCCCAATTTATCGTAGTAGTAATAGGTATGTGCGTGTGAATCATTCGATATACGTTCACTTTGCTTAGTGATATCACCGAATGCGTTATATGTGTAACTTGTTTCAGGTTGACCAGCGCTCTGTCGTACTTGGCCTGTTGTAGTTATCGTTGCATAAGTAATACTTGGTTGCTTTACGCTAACTTTTTGGTTCAAGGTGTTATACACCGTTGAAACTATACGACCTGAGGCGTTATTAAATTGCTCTATAACTTGACTAAGAGACAGCGCTTCCCCTGCTTCCCAGTTATCTAGTTCAGTTGTATCTAGCTTTTCTGCATAGCGCGTCAGTGCGATTACATTGCCGCGCGTGTCATATTGATAGCCTGTTACATAGCCTGCTGCGTCCACATCATAGGCCACTTTGCCAACCTCATTGAACACTTTATAGCTATAAATATTCTGTGCTTGCCCTTCATTATCTGTCGTTTTGATGTGGTTAACGACAGCTTGACCTAATGCGTTATAAGTTACTTCCACTTGGCTTGTAGCAGCATTATTGGCACTCGGCTCTATGATTTCAGTTTGTCGACCTAGCGCATCGTATTCAAACGAGCTTTCGCGTGTATTGAGTAATACTACCGATTTTATTTGTTCTGGCGTTAGCTTCTCATCAGCATTTGCGACTATGATGTGGCCTTGAAGGCGTGATTTCACATTCCCTAAGCCATCATATTTTATTTCTGTTACTTGACGGCCTAACACTTCGCTACCTTTCAATTCCTCGGTAGCATTCCAATACCCTTTAACAGCAGGTGTTACTTCACGGGTTAAGCGTCCTGCTTTATCATACACGTAGTACCATGTATCTTGATTTTGGTTTGTGTACGTTGCTTTTTGCCCATTCTGATAATAAGTCCAAGATTCAACGTGTTGTTCAGCATCTATTCGTGATGTAAGGCGTCCCGCCTTGTCGTATTCGTTGCGCGTTACACGGTCTGTGCCTTCACTAATTTGTGCAAATAAGCCAGATAGCATGCCATATGTTAGTGTCTCATTGCTAAATGCTTTAGATAAAGTAAAATCATTGTGCTCACGTAAGGACGTTGCATAAACAACTGTTTGCGCTTGACGGCCAACTGCGTCGTAAACTTGCTCGGTTACTCCACCTAAATCATCAACTGTAAAGCGTAAGCGTCCCGCTTTATCATAAAACAATTGGGTTCCACGGTTTTTAGCTTCATCATTTTCAACGTTGAGTGCTTGCTCGATAGAGACAAGATCATAATCTGCTTTATAATCAATAGTATGAGCATAAGCTTCTGTTTGTATTAATAACCCTGCTGCATCATATCGGCTCGACTTTACTTGCGCCTGCCCATTACTTAGCTTTTGTAAGCTGTATACAGCTTGGCCGTTATCATCATAAATAGACGCTGTAATTTGATCTGTTGTTACATCTAATTTAGGACGTAATGCAGCTAATGCCTTGTCATTCATACCACCAAGTAGCAAGGCAGATTGTTGCTCTTCAGTTAAGTCGATACGCTGCGCATAGCGTATTGACTCGATCACTTGCCCTTTTGCGTTATATACTTTTTCCAGTACGCTACCTTCGGCATCAATATCAAAGCGTGCTCGTCCAGCTTGGTCGTATACTGTATATGATGTGTGTGAGGTTCCTTTTTTCCACCCGTCAATCATATCTAGCGTGTAAGCACTTGTTGCTTTGTCGCCTGCTAATGTATCACTGATAGCATCTTGATATTGCGTGTAAGCAACCACTCTTCCAGCTGGATCATAGTGATTTTTTGTAAGGCTGTTATCTGCTGCTAATTGGTAAATTCTTTGGCCTTTACCATCATATATATATCGTGTAACTGCCCCCGATGCATCTGTGCTTCCTACCAATTGTCCTGCACCGTCATACATGTAATCTGTACGTAAGTTCAAGCCATTTTCATGTTTATCAACCACTTTTGATACAAGGCGTTGATTACCATCATATTCATAGGTTGTCGTGATTGGGTTATCACTTTGATATCCCTGAGTTTCAGTTACCTTATCGCCATTTTCGTTATACCCATAATGAATATGCGTTAAGGTATTAATTAATGCGTTATCTTTGACCTCACCTTTAACAATATCGGTTAATTGGCCGTGCACATTGTAGGTATATTGTGTGCCACCACCGTCAGCATTTAATACTAATTTTTGTCTCTCACTCTCGTCATAGTACGTAGAAGTTACAACGCCTAGTGCATCCGTAGTATTAATCACTCGGCCGAATACATCGACCTCCATGACCTCATTAACCGTACCATGTGTAGTTTCATAGTAAGTAATGGTTTTACCGACTTGATCTTGGTAGGTAATGGTGCGAGCATTCTCATTACCATCAATTGTTTTGATAATACGGCCAAAGGCATCGTATTCCATAGAGGTTTTAACCGCTTGGCCGTCACTATCAATCGTTGTATGCCTTTTCAAACCGCGGTTATCATAAGTAAAGCTGTCTAGTCGTACAGTATCATCTGTTAATGTCGTGGTAAGTGAGTCAACCTCACCATATGCATTATAATTCCGATCGGTATGGCCTCCGGCCAAATCACTTACTGTGTTAAGCAGGCCACGTTTAGTGTATGTACTTGTGATCTGACTGTCTTGTTGACTGGCAAGATTAGATAAGGTATCAGCTATATCTGCAATATCACCACCTGATAAGGTATCTAATGCATTAATAGGCGCAGCGTAACGGCGTACGCTCGTTTGCTCTCCGAACGTGTTATAGCCCATGCTTTGCACATTTCCAGCACCATCAATTGTTGCGGCAAGCTTACCTCGGACGGTGTAATAGTAAAAAGTACTATGGCCTTCCCTATCAGTGCTACTGATTAAACGGCCTGATGCATCATAGTTGTGTTGTATACCGTTCGTTTCTAGCGCTTTTGCGATTTTTTCTGCGCTAATCGTGACACCTTCACTTTCAATGCCATTCAAGGCACCTACTTCACGTCCTAATTCATCAAGACTTAACAACTGCGTTCGCGATATAGTTGTATCAGTATCTTCTACTTTTGTACCAATTAAACGCCCTTGAGCATCATAATAATAAGTGGTTAGCTTATTATTTGGCTGCTGTGTTTGCGTCTTAATTTGTCCGCGTTCGTTATAGGTATACGTGGTAATACTGTCATGTTGGCTTTCAACTGGTAATTGAACTCGCCCACCTATTCCAATATGAACTTCACGGTTAGCATATTCACGTACCGTCTCTACTTTACCTTCAGAGGTGTAATTGGTCTTTGTAACTTTGCCTTCAGGAGTCACCGACACAATTTGCTGTCCTCGACCATCGTAACGATACTGTGTTGTTCGATCTTCCTGAATATTTGCAACTGGTATAAGTAATACAAGAGGGCGAGTGATGATTTCTTGATTCGATAAATTTAACGCGCTTGCAAACTTTCGCTCAGCAATTAACTGTCCCGCACTATCGTAGTGATACTCTGTGACATAGCCTTCGCCATCAATACTGGCAATACGCTCACCGTCTTGATTGTAAAAATATCGGGCAACTCTGGCTGCACTTTTAGCTGCATTGGCATTGAATGTGGTCACGCCAGCATCCGCAAAAGAAATCGTATGGGTTAATCTTCCCGTGCCATCATATCGATACTCAGTGGCATAATTACTGGCGTCAATTTCTAGTGTTTTACGGCCAGCCGCATCATATTGGATTGAAGTGGAGCGATCCGCTGACTTATCACGTGATGCATTATTAACTAGCTTAGTTTCAATGTCTGAAAGTGCATTTAGCTTATCATTCGTTTTTTCTAAGGATGCAGACGCACTATCTAGCCATGCGGATGTGGAAATTAATTGACTATATTGATACGTGCCTACTAATCGGCTGGCTTTATCATAATGATATTCAGTTACAGCACCAGCACGGTCAACACTATACTGTAGTCGCCCAGCATCATCGTAGAGTTGATAGCTTATGGCACCATTTTGGTGGCGTTGTGCAACTTGTCGGCCATGAGCGTCATAATAATAAGCATGGTGTCCTAGTGCAGATGTATCAGTACTGTTGCCTTGAGAAGTTGAAATGACACGCCCAGCATTATCATAAAGCGTAGTCGTCACTAGACCTTCAGCATCCGTCACACTAATTTTTTGCTGGCTTGAATCATATTGGTGGCTGCTAATAATCGTACGTTGCTCAACGTTTGACATATCTACAGCCGATGTAACCTTGACAGTGTCATATTCGTGTACAACACGACCGAGTCCATCGTAACTATATGCTGTTTGTTGCAATTCAGGTGTAGTTTTAGCTAATAAACGACCTTGGGCATCGTACAAAAATGTGGTAGTTGTAGCGGTTTGTGTTTTACCGTTACCATTTGTATCTACACTTTCAAAATGAGTTTGATGTTGAAGCTGGCCTCTAAAATTATATTCATACTCTGTTAATAAAATGCCATTAGTATTAAAATTAGTGAGTGTCGCGAGCCAATCTGTTAATTGAGATTCCGTCAGTCTATCATCATAGCCAAGCGATAAAAGGTCATAGCCATTATCAACATAGATACGCTGTGATTCTCGTTGGCCTAGTGTATTGTAGCGGTACTCTGTCACATCACCTTGCGCTGAAACAATAAAGCGTAATCGCTGTTGATCATCATACACCATACGAGTAGATTGCGGATCTCTGGGTACATCAATGCCATCTCCATCAGGATCGGGCACATTAAAGACAGTCTCAATAATAACTTGATTATTATCGTTATATATTCGCTCAACACGATTTCCTTGCGCGTCTTGCTGACTTATTTGATTACCCATTGCGTCATAACCAAACGTTACCGTATTGTCCAGTCCGTCAGTAATAGTCTCTAGGTTATCACTCGCGTCATAGCTGTACTTTGTTGTAACTTCTTGTCCATTAACAGTTGCCGTACGTGAAAGCAGCTTTCCTTCATCATCGTAACCTAGTTTTATTTCTGTACCGTCAACAGTAATAGTAGAGCTATTATCAGAATAACGGTAAGTCGTTGTATGGTTCTCACCATCAGTCACTTTATGAATTTTACCGCTATTGTAGTATTGAAAGGTTAGCGTGGTACCATCTGACTGCGTTAAGGTTTGTAATTGGTCTGATGTGTTGCTGGTGTAGGTGTAGCTTGTAACATATTCTTTTTGGTCTGTTGCATTATCTGGTGTTAAGTCAACTCGTACATGCTCTAGGCGACCTTGTGTATCATATTCATACTTGTATACTGCCTGAGTCGTCGCATCATCACTATTAAGTGTTATCGATTCCAGCTGCTGTGCGGCATTATAATTAAACGTCGTGGTCGTTTGTCCGTTCGTATTATCTGTCAGTACTTTTGCTAGGCGACCATTGGCATACACAAAGTGTTGCCCTTTGCCATTTTTATCAACAATACTCTTAAGCTTGCCATCAGCGGCATATCGCATTGAGGCAAGACTTGTTCCTTCTGTGTATACCCAGTCTGCACCATCTCGTACCATTTTGTCGTGTGCACCACGACCATCGGTACTGATGTACGCGCCCTCAATGGCGTTATAAGTAAAGGTTTGCACCGCGCCGTCAGCCGTCACACGCTTTACTGAACTACCAGTGTAGTCAGTCACTGAACTTAAGAAACCAAGACGCCAGTTATCGTCACCATTGTTATCATTGATGCTACCCAAGCTATTGTATGTACGTAATACACCAAAGTCTGCACCTAATGCTGATAATTTATCATCTCGCCCTTGAACAATTAAGTTACCTGTCATGGCATTAATAAAGACTTGTTCATTGGCTTGACCAATGCCTGCTTGACCTACCGCCCCTTGTTGGCCGAGTGATGATATTGATGAATTAAATAGACCTGCTGCGTCACCTGAAACAATTGCAACCACGTTTCCGTTCCTTTTTCTTTAATATTTTTCTGTTGGCACCGTGCAATCGGTACCTACTGATACAGTTATCCTAATAAGTCCAAGAAATGAGAAAAATGTTTAGCGATTTTTTTTAATTTTTTTGAGTTTTCTGAAACTAATACTAAATCATTATTTTTATCAGTTACTTACAGATGGTATCTGTAATGGCTTCTTGCATGATTACAGTAAATAACCGTCACAAAATACAAAAAACATATAGGTAAAGATTGAGTCACACCATTAAATCTTTTACTCTTGCGGCTTAGATTTTTTGACCCATTTTTAAAAGCAGGATGTTATGACCATTGAGCACTACATTAGTCGCATTACCACACTGATGTCTCAGCAGGAATATTTGTTAGCACAACAAGAAGTGCAAACAGGGTTACAGAACTACCCAGAACACGGGCAGTTATATTTTTTAGACGCAGCCATTTTGGCGCAAACGGGTGAGTATGAAAGAGCCGTTACTAGCTACCAACAAGCAATTACCTATGCGCCAGAATTGTCTATCGCACGTTTTCAGTTGGGCCTTTTATTAGCCACTTTAGAAGAGTATGAAGCATCACGCCTTACGCTACAGCCACTCATCGCACATACACAAGGTTACTTAGCAGCATTTGCACAAGGACTATTACATATTTTTGAGAGCAATCTTACCGCAGCAACGACGAGTATTGAACAAGGAATAGCATTAAATCAAGATAATCCTAGCTTAAATAACGATATGCAATTAATGCTAACGCGCTTGTCTATACCGAGTGAGTCTGAGTCCACGAGTCAACAAAACGATAACACTGACGAGCAAGAAGCAACAGATAAAACGCATTTACTTGATATTTATCACAGTAAGCATTGATACTGTAGAGAGCGAAAGCAATGATAAATAAGAGCAGTCAGCTTCCCAGTGCATATACGAGTAAATCAAAACATCGCAGGACTAGCGAAAATACTGCCAATGTTTCAAACTCAATTCCAACAGATTCACCCAGCATAAAGAATACAACTGACATAGTGGAACAAATCACAACTTCCTTGAACTTAAAACATATAACTTCAGTTGATGATGCTCGCCAAGCTATTATTACTCAAACTCTAACCCACGCACTTGGCGAAAAAATTTCCAGCAGTGTCGTGTATAAAACCTTATTCAATAAAATAGAAGCTGCATTAAAAGATAGTCAGCATATTAATGAGCTTCTTGAGCGAGTTCAAAAATGATAGGTTGTATAGTAAATGCATTACAACGACTCAAGAAGCTTAGTGAGCCTAGCTTGCTCTTTTTCATTTTCAGCAACTTCTAACGCTTTATTCAACTCTACTTTTGCATCTTCAATACGGTTTAATTTCACTAATGTATATCCTAGATGATAAAGAATAGAGGCATTGGTTGAGTCCATTACACTGGCTTGCCTTAGCAACGTGAGTGCTTCTTCAAAGCGATTCAGTTTTGTGAGGATCCAGCCTTTTGTGTCTAAAATATGCGCGGTATTTGATTGTGATGGTGGAATTTTGTTAATGGTTTCAAGTGCAAGTTGCGGCTGTTTCTCTAGGTATAAATTCGCTAAGTTGTTGTATAGCATTGGATCGTTTTTAAACATTTCTGTTTTAGTTAACTGCTCATAATAAGGCAATGCTTTGTTAGGTTGATTAGCATTAATAAAGTGATCAGCCAGAACTCGCTTCAAAATTGAGTAATGTTGCTCAATTTTTTTATCGTTTATACGTGCTGGCTGCTGTTCAAGCATTTTTTTTACTAAATTAACAAACTCTTTTTCTTTAATGCCCTGCTTGGCAAGCTGGTATAACTTAATTGCTATCAAGGTAAACTGGCTATCTTCACTAAGCGCTTTAACGTACCAATCATGGGCTGTTGATAGCGCTTCATTTTTAACAGCGAGATCGCCTTTTAACATCATGACATTCGGGTCATTTTGATGAGAAATAGTTAACTTATCTAACTGAACACTAGCTTCATCTAGCTTATTTGTTTCAAGCAATAGCTTCACAAGCTCCAGCGGATAAATTAATGACTCCGGCTTTTCTTTTATCGCTTTATTAAGGCTGTCTTTGGCACCTTCAAAGTCACCTATTTGCTTTTGCTTTAGTGCTAGGCTTAGTAACTTTTCTGGTTGAGTTCGCCATAAAGGAAGCAAAATATTTAGTTGTTCTTTCGCTTTTAATATTTCACCTTGTTTAATAAGAATATTAGCGCGTTTAAAAATATAGTTTGGCTCTAAAAAGTTAAGTCGCTCTAGTTTGCTGATTGTTTTAAGCACGTCTTCATCACGCTTAACTTCTGTATAGTAGTTAACCAATTGCTCAAGTACTTTCAAATTTTTTGGCTGGGCAATATGTAAGCTTTCTAGATGGCTTATTGCGTCGTTGTAATTGTTAAGTCCGAACTCGGCAATGGCTAACATAAAGGTTGATTGGGTATGTTTTGCTCTTTCGTCAAGCAGTTTTTCTAAAACTTTCTTACCGTCAGCGTATTTCTGGCTCTTAATATATAGGTTTGCTTGATTGAATTGAGCCGCAAAATTATCAGGTTCTTGATTTAAAATTTTAGTGACCGCTTCTTGTGCTTCGCTATTTCTATTCAGCTTAATTAAGCTTGCAGCTTGTAAATTTAAAAAGTCTATTTGAGCGCTATCCACCGCCAGTAATTTTTCTGACAGTTGCAACGCTTGTTCGTATTTACCCGTTTCAACATAGATCATGCCTTTAACTAACATTAAGAAAGCATCGCTTTCACTGTTGCTAGACTGCTCTAATATTTGTATTGCTTTATTATACTGCTGGCCAGAGAAATATACTTTCGAAGCAAGGACTAACACTTCTTTGTTGTTTGGATTCGCGGCAAGCAAATCGTCAACAATGATGTTCGCACGATATTGCTTATTATTTTTAAGATATAAGTTAACTAACTTAGCTGATAAGCTTACGTCTTGTTTCACCACCGAAGCATATTTTTCAAGTAATTGAATGGCTTTTGCATCCTGCTCTTGAGCAATAAATACTGACGCAAGTAGTGAAACAGCATTTAAATCGTTTGGATTATTTTGTAGATAGTTGTTTAAGTCTGTTCTTGCCTTTTCAGTATTGTTATTTGCGAACGAAAGAATCGCACTTACTACTAGTAATTCATTGTTTTCTTGAAACTTTGCGTCTGAATAATTCGCCAGCTGAGTAGTTAGCTTTTCTTTAATTCTTGTTGCTTCATCTTGGTCATCAAGTTCAAGTGCAATTCTGCTGAGCAATAAAAGCGTATGCGGATCGTCAGGAGTTTGCGTTAAAATTGAGTCTGCAATTGTTTTAGCTTCTAGAAAGTTTCCATTTTCAAAATAGGTGTTTGCCAAAGACCTCATGATGACGGGATCTTTGCTATCTAGCTGATAAGCTTGTTTGAAATGTTTTAACGCTGTAGATGTATCTTTTTGATATTGCGCCAATTGCCCTTTCAAATGCCATGTTCTCGCATTGTTAGGCGTTTTTATTATTGCGTTTTCAATTAACGCATTAGCAAGGGGAATTTGTTTATTTGAAATATAAAACCATGCTAGCCCATTTAATGCGCGCACATTGTCAGGATACAATTTCAATGCTGCTTTAAATGATTGCTCAGCTTCATTTGTATTTTTTAATGCTGCATTTGCTTCTGCTTTTAGCATTAACAGCTCAAATTGATTTGACTTGGTTAAGTTGGCTGGGTTGTCTAACTGCAGTATTTCTTCAAATTTGCGCAGCAAAATTAAGGCATTACCTAACGGATGCAGCACTAAATTAATATCTGCGCCTTGCTTTAATGCTTCCTTAAATTCTTCTACCGCTTCTTCATAGTAGGCATTTTTCAGTAGTAGCCTGCCATACAACACCTTGGCAGGTAAATGTGATGGATTGTCTTTCAGTGCGTTTTTTAAGTGGATAAAAGACACATCATAGTCTTCTTTATTAAACGCACTTAATGCCTTTTCGTAGTGCTCGCTTGATATATTTGTTGTGGCTTGTGACGCTTGGGCATTAGCCACAGGAATCGATATAAGCGAGAAGCTAATCGTTGAGCAGAAACCTAACCAAAAACCTAACAGTGAAGAGCGAATAAAACGACGACTAAACATACTATTCCGAATGACATGCTGAGTAAAAACAAAAGTATAACCTTAAAAATTTACTATTTCATTAGCCATTCTTGAGTGCGACAAGCTTAGCTGATTTCAGTTATTTTCTTTAAAGTTTGATAATCGCCAACATGTCGTCATCATCTTCGTCCATGCCTACTTCAATAAAGCCAAAACTACCATAGAAGTCACCTGCAACTGGGTTATCTGGCTGATAACAAATTTCAATCTCTTTCAGTTTAGGTACTTGCTTAATTTCATCTAATGCAATAGTTAGCGCTTTTCTCCCAATCCCTTGATTCTGATGTTGACTGTCTACCATAAAGCGCCAAATTGAGATTTTTTCTATTGACTCTTTTACCCACATAAAGAACCCCACCACTTTATCGTCACGATAAATTGCTCGGGTTTCATAGCCTTCGTTAAATGTAGACTCCACAATAGACCACATATTTTCTGCTACATAGTCTTCTTGGTCTTTTGCGACTTCAAGGTCACAAACATCTTCATAATTTTTTTGCGACACTGGTTGCAGTGTTATTGTCATGTTCATCCTTAAATTAATGTTTTTTACTGCCCTAATACAGTGGCAGGATCTGCCTTGGTTGCGACTCTAGCGGGATATAAAGTTGCTAGCAACGCTAATACTAATGCGATAACGGGTACTATTAATACATCTGCTATTTGAAGTTCCACAGGAATGAAGTCAATAAAATACACATCCTGTTTCAAAAATGTCTCGCCTGAAAGCTGCTCTAACCATTTAAAAATATTCGTTAGATTTAGTGTGAGTAATATGCCAAATGCGATACCAATCACGATGCCCATTAACGCATTTATCATCCCCACAAACATAAATGCTAGTGTTATTTGAATATCTTTTATTCCCATTGTTTTAAGAATAGCGATTTCACTTTGCTTTTCTTTTACTGTCATCACTAACGTGGAGACAATGTTAAAACACGCAACAGCGATTACTAACGTCAGGGCAATATACATAATGGTCTTAACTAACATGATGTCTTGGTAAAGGTGCCCGTGGGTGCGCAGCCAATCCATAAGATACACGTAATGATTTAGATTTAACCCTATTTCGCGGGCAATAATAGGCGCGTTAAATACGTCATTAATTTTTAATCTGATCCCAGAAACAGCATCAGCTGGAATACCCACTAACGCTCTTGCTTGGTTTAAATTAATATAAGCTAAACCGCCATCTAACTGCCCGCCCAAACGAAATATTGCGCTTACTTTGAATCTTGCTAGCTTTGGCGATAACAGCTTTTTGGTACTCGATTTATTTGGTAAAAGCAGCTGAACTTCGTCACCCACATCAATGTTAAGCTCTTTTGCCAATAGCTGACCAATCACAATACCTGCGTTTTCGTCGCTATTATATTTGCTACTGATTGAAGAAAAATCACCACTAATTATATAAGGCTTAATTGAAGACACTCTTTGTTCGAATTCAGGCACAATTGCACGTATTTCTAGCGCTTTTAATTTTTCTCCCTTTTGCAACATACCCGTTAATTTTATTAATGGTGCCGCGGCTAATACTTGAGGGTGGTTTTCAATGATTGCTAACTTACTTTCCCAATTATCGATTGGCTGCTCGACGGCAATTAATTCAACATGTGGTACAAATGATAATAAGCGATTAACTAGTTCACGTTGAAAGCCATTCATTACCGACAAAGCAATAATTAATACTGCAACACCCAGTGCGATACCCAATGTTGACGACTTTGAAATAAAGCCGATAAATCCGTTCTCATGTTTACCGTTTATAAACTTTCTTGCTAGCAGAAAGGAAAAATTGATTTTCACTGTACCTTCCTACGCTTGAACGTTTGTAGCAGTCAAACTTTCTATTTGACCATTATGGAGAGTTAGTACTTGATCCATCTTGTTTGCTAACTCCATATCATGAGTTACCACAATAAACGTTGTATGCAGCTCTTTATTTAATGTACGTAGTAACTCGTAGATTTTAATTGCATTTTCTTGGTCTAAGTTTCCGGTGGGCTCGTCGGCTAAAATCAGCGCTGGCTGAGTCACTAATGCGCGCGCTATTGCAACGCGTTGCCTTTCTCCACCCGAAAGTTCGCTAGGTTTATGATTAACTCGGTGTGCTAAACCTACTTTGTCTAACATGGCGAGTGCCATTTCATTCGCCTTATTTACTGGCTCATTTCTTATCATCAATGGCATTGCCACATTTTCAAGGGCAGTAAAGTCCATTAACAGGTGATGAAATTGATAAATAAAGCCCAATTTTTGATTTCTAAACTCTGCTAGCTCATTCGCTTTTAACGTGGCAGTATTTACTCCATCAATGAAAACTGTGCCTTGTGTGGCTTTGTCGAGTGTTCCTAAAATATGCAACAACGTGCTTTTACCAGAGCCTGAACTACCCACAATCGCTACCTGTTGGCCTTTAGCAATATGCAGGCTTAACCCTTTTAATACCTGTGTATCTACTGAACCATCATGATAGGTTTTAATAACATTGTCGCAATTTACAAAATCTTGCATATAAATCTCTTTTCAAATTGGGTCTTAATTTGTTATTCGTATCTTAATACTGATGCAGGCTCTATTTTAGCTGCTTGATAAGCGGGATAGACAGTGGCCAATAAACTCAGTCCTAACGCGCCTACAAATATAATAAGCACATCACTCAATTGTAATAATATGGGCAATTCAATGTTTGGACCCAGCATCGACAATCCAAAAACGGCTGATATTTCGTTTATGTTAAGAGTGATAAGAACACCTAAAATGACCCCAAGAATGCTACCAATTACGCCATTATAAAGCCCTTGAATCACAAAAGTTTTATACAGCGTAATATTCTTAATGCCTTGGGTTTTTAAAATGGCTATTTCACTGGTTTTTTCAGTTACCATCATGACTAATGCCGATACAATATTAAACGATGCAACAGCAATCACTAAGGTCAGTAATATCCACATGATATTCTTTTCCATCTTCACGGCTTGGAATAATTTTCCGTGGGTACCCTCCCAACTGCTGTATATAATGCCCGCATTGTCTAGTTGCGATGTTACCTCTGAAAACTCGAACGCATCATGTAAATAAACACGCCAATGTTCTGCAGTTTTATTCTTTTTACGCAATAATTTTTGTAACGCGTCACCGGAAATAAGTACTATTTTGTCATCAATTTCTGACTCTGTATCAAAAATGCCTGTCACCGTAAAATTACGCTGACTTGGCATTCTTCCAAGCGGCGTATAAATACTTGCCTCGGTAACCATAAGCTTTACTTTATCGCCTATACGCACTTTAAGTTGTGACGCTAAATAACGACCAATAACAATTGAGTATTTTTGTGAAAAAAGTGATTCCCAGCTGCCGTTGACCATATTGGTTTTAATTATTTCAAACCCTTTTGTTTTATCAAATACCCCTTGAGTCATAACGCCTTTTAATTCATAAGGCGATTGAACAATTGATTCAGATTCTTGATAAGGCAAAATACTTGAAACGCTTGGCAATTGCTCCAATGTTGTTATTAGCTCTGCGGGTGGCGTGTTTTGTTCATCATGCTGATTAATAATTAAATGCGGTACTGCACCTAATATTCGGTCTTTTAACTGTTTTTCGAATCCATTCATAACAGAAACAACTACAATAAGAGACAATACACCAAGCAAAATACCCGACATTGAGAAAAAGGAAATAAACGAAAGAAAGCCAGCGCTTTTTTTCGAACGACTGTAACGCAAACCTAAAAATATACTTAATGGATGAAACATAGATAAAATTAATATCAAAGATGTTAATTGGGATAAAGTTACGGGATAATAAGGGCTTATTGCTTTTGACTCAAGAACATAAAAAATTAGGCACGCTTAATGACTGAAACAATAGAAGAAAAAATTGAGCAATTACATGAATATTTCATGATTGAGCACGTAACTAATGTCAACATCATCCCATTGGCTATGCATGAAGCTATGCCACATTACGATGACTTTATTGTTGAAATGCCTGACCCATTCAAGCTTGCAACGGAAATATCGACACTCGAAACATCTGCATTGCGCCCGTTGCGTCATTTAGGTGATCACGCTGAAGAGCTTGCTGAGTTCCTAAGAGCGCAGTCACGCAAAATTGACCTTATTATGAGTCATATTCTAACCATGCAAGACGAACCAGAACATCGGCACGCGACCCTTGCCTATGGCGGAGGTGGCCTTAGATTTACGTCTGAGTTAAATTTGCAACTAGGTCAAAAGTTGTTATTAAAGTTATTTTTATCACAGGAAGCCGCGGCTATATATTGCTATGGCGAAATAGTAAAAATTGAGGATAACGCCTATAGCGCGGTATTTTCGCTTATTCGTGAAGAAGACAGAGAAATTGTGGTTAAGGCTAGCTTGCACGAGCAGTCTAAACAGCTAAAACGTAAATCAGAATTAAAGAAACAAAATATCTAACATGCAATATCAATTATTACCTGAGTGGGCAGCGCAAGACGCAGTGATGTTAACGTGGCCACATAAAGACACTGACTGGGCACCAATATTAACCAGCGTAGAGCCCGTATATTTAAATATCGCTAAGCACATTCTCGAGCACGAAAATTTAGTTATTGTTGCGCATAGTGAAAAAGAAAAAGAACGAATTTCAGCGTTACTTAATCCCAGCCTTTCCAGTGAACAACTTGATAAAGTTTATTGGGTAATCACCAACACAAATGATACATGGGCACGCGACCACGGCCCTATTACTGTTTCAGACGGTTCAAAAATAAAAGTACTTAACTTTACTTTTAATGGTTGGGGAGAAAAATATGAACATCAGCTCGACAATGAAATAAATAACCACCTTTTCGCGAGCCATTTTTTTAACGATACCAACATTGAACATATTCCAATGGTATTAGAAGGTGGCGGTATTGAAATTAATGAACACGGTGTGCTGCTTACTACGTCAGAGTGTTTATTAAACAACAATAGAAATCCTGACCTATCTAAAGAAAACATTGAAGATACACTTAGAGAAAAGTTAGGCGTTAAACACTTTCTATGGCTAGATAATGGTTACTTAGCAGGCGATGATACCGACTCGCACATTGACACGCTGGCACGTTTTGCCCCAAATAACACCATTGTTTATATCGCCTGTCCAGATAAAGACGACGAACATTACGCAGCCCTGAAAAAGATGGAAACACAATTAGCTTCTTTTCGCACAGAAGCTGGCTCTGCTTATCGCTTGTTTCCCCTTCCGTGGCCAAGTAAAAAAATAAATAATGATGGCGAAAGGCTGCCAGCCACTTATGCCAATTATTTAATTATCAATAATTGCGTGCTAGTGCCAACTTATCAAGATGACAATGATCAAATCGCTTTAGATGTTATTGCCAAGGCATATCCAAATCATAATGTGATTGGTATTGATTGCTTACCTTTGGTGCATCAATTTGGTAGCTTGCACTGTATTACCATGCAATTACCGAAAGGTACTTTATCTTTGTAGCTGTAGGCTATATATCCTTTGAACAATAAACAACTTTCAACGTTACGATTAACGAGTTACAAGTTATGAAAAACAAAATTAAAGCAGCATTAATTCAACATGCAACCAGCAATAATGTTGATGCAAACTTTAAAAAAACCATGCAAGGCATAAGAGATGCCGCAGCCGAAGGCGCTGACTTAGTCGTATTACAAGAATTGCATCGCTCAGTGTATTTTTGTCAACATGAAGACGTTTCATTATTTGATTTAGCTGAGACAATTCCCGGCCCTTCAACCGCTGCGCTAGGCGAATTAGCAAAAGAACTTAACGTTGTCATCGTTGCATCCTTATTTGAAAAACGCGCAACGGGTCTCTATCACAACACCGCCGTAGTGATAGAGTCAGATGGTTCAATCGCTGGAAAATACCGTAAAATGCATATTCCAGATGATCCGGGCTTTTACGAAAAGTTTTATTTCACGCCTGGCGATATGGGTTTTGAACCAATTCAAACCAGTATAGGTAAATTAGGCGTATTAGTGTGTTGGGACCAGTGGTTCCCTGAAGGGGCAAGATTAATGGCAATGGCGGGTGCGGAAGTGTTAATTTATCCAACAGCCATTGGTTGGGATCCTCGGGACGATGATGAAGAAAAAGCGCGCCAGCTTGACGCATGGGTTATTGTACAGCGTGCGCATGCCGTAGCTAATGGTATTCCGGTAATTGCTTGTAACCGAGTGGGTCATGAATCAGACCCGTCTGGTCACAGTGACGGCATACAGTTTTGGGGTAATTCGTTTGTTGCAGGCCCGCAAGGCGAAGTGTTAGCACATGCTAATGAACAAGATGATGAAATTTTGTTTGCACTTTTAGACAAACATCGTAGTGAAGATGTAAGACGTATTTGGCCTTATTTACGAGATCGTAGAGTGGACCATTATCACGATCTCACAAAAATATACCGTGATTAATGGCAGCATTAGTCACATTGAACAATATCAATATCATTGAATAGCAGATTAAAGGTGTAATTTAAAACATGTCTACCACTAACTTATTAAATCTTCCTTTTGTAAAAAACAATAAAGATAAAATCCACTGGGGAAATTTAGTAGGTAGCGCCCTTTCGCTTGCAGTAAGCGAAGCGGTAGACAAAGCCGCTGGGCCAACATTACTTGTTGTGCCCGACACACCTACTGCACTTAAAATTGAACAAGAGCTCGCATTTTTTAAACAGCCCAATGATTATGACGTATTTGTATTCCCAGACTGGGAAACCTTACCATACGATAGTTTTAGCCCGCACCAAGATATAATCTCGCAACGCTTACAAACACTTTATAACTTACCAAAACTTAAAAGCGGTGTCGTTATTGTCCCTATTAGCACGGTTATCCAACGAATTGCTCCGAAAGCTTACATTAATGCTAATAGCTTAGTGGTTAAAAATGGTGACAAATTTGACCCATTCCAATTGCGCAATGACTTAGAATCAGCAGGTTATCACTCGGTTGATCAAGTGATGGAGCACGGTGAGTACTCATTACGAGGGTCAATTTTCGATATTTTCCCAATGGGTTCAACCACACCCATTCGATTAGATCTTTTCGATGATGAAGTTGATAGCATTCGTATTTTTGACATTGAAACGCAGCGCTCTGGCAATAAACTAGACAAAGTGGAGTTACTACCCGGTAGTGAATTTCCTACTGACGAAGATGCCATTGAACGTTTTAGAACAAAATATCGCGAGCTGTTTAAATTATCGAATGAAAAAGAAAGTATCTATCAGCAAGTAAGCAAAGGAAATATGCCTGCTGGTATTGAATACTATTTGCCACTATTTTTCGATAATGTTGCGACCATTTTTGATTACTTGCCTAATAACACATTGTTATTAACGCTTGGGGATCTTGAAGGTGCAACTGATCAAGCTTGGAAAGATATATCGTTTCGCTACGAAGACAGACGTTATGATGTAACACGGCCTTTATTAGAACCAACTAGTATATTCTTACCTAAAGAAGAATTATTTAGCCACTTCAAAACATACCCGCGTATTACGTTAAGTATTGCCGAGCTTACCAAAGCGGCGGGCAGAACAAATATTGATGCCGCGACCATTCCTGACATCGCCATCAATAATCAGTCAAAAACGCCATACAAAAGTTTACAAGACTTTATCGTAAGCATTAAAGAGCAGCGCGGCCGAGTGTTGTTTTCAGTTGAGTCGGCTGGCCGAAGAGAAACCGTTTCAGAATTGTTGGCAAAAGCTGATATACGGCCACAGGAATTTCAGCACTTGTCTGCATTTTTAGACGCACAAACAAGCGTTGGCTTAGTGGTTGGTACAGCTGAAAATAGTGTAATTTTTAATCCTCACCATAAAACACAACCGCCTGTAGTGCTTATTACTGAAACAGAATTGCTAGGTCATCGTGTCAGCCAGCGCAGGCGTCGCCGCAAACACGAAAAAGAAACCAGTGCCGATGCTATTGTTCGCAATTTAGCAGAGCTTAAAGTCGGACAGCCTATTGTGCACATTGATCACGGTGTCGGGCGTTATTTAGGCTTAGAAACCATTGATGCTGGCGGAACGCAAACCGAATTTTTATCGATTCAATATGCAAATGACGCAAAATTATTTGTACCAGTTTCATCGCTAGAGTTAATTAGCCGTTATTCAGGTGGCGAGCAAGAATCAGCCCCCCTTCATAAACTAGGTTCTGACGCTTGGGAAAAAGCAAAAAAACGTGCTGCTGAACGTGTAAGAGACGTAGCAGCTGAACTACTAGATATTTACGCCCAACGTGAAGCGAAGCCAGGTTACGCTTATAAAATTGATAAAGAACAATATGTGCAATTTGCAAATGGCTTCCCTTTTGAGGAAACCGTTGACCAAGTGGATGCAATAGAGTCTGTTATTCAAGACATGACAAAAGCAAATGCGATGGACAGATTGGTGTGTGGCGATGTGGGCTTTGGTAAAACAGAAGTAGCTATGCGCGCAGCTTTTGTGGCTGTTAATGACGGAAAACAAGTAGCGTGCTTAGTACCCACCACCCTGCTCGCACAACAACATTATGAAAACTTTAAAGACCGATTTGCCAATTGGCCAATTAAAGTAGAAGTGCTATCGCGCTTTAAAACACCTAAAGAGCAAAAAGCAGTACTAGAAGAATTAAATAACGGTCGTGTAGATATCGTGATTGGCACACATAAATTACTTCAAGAAGATATTAAGTTTGCCGATTTAGGCTTACTGATCGTTGATGAAGAGCACAGATTTGGTGTACGCCAGAAAGAAAAAATTAAAGCATTGCGTGCTGATGTAGACATTTTAACTTTGACTGCCACTCCAATTCCTCGAACACTCAATATGGCCATGAGCGGGATGCGCGATTTATCAATTATTGCGACTCCTCCGGCCAAGCGATTGTCGGTTAAAACATTTGTCAGACAAAAAGATAACGCACTTATACGCGAAGCTATTTTGCGCGAGATTAAACGTGGTGGCCAAGTCTATTTCTTGCACAATAATGTAGACACCATTGAAGAAACCGCCCAAGCAATAGCTACGTTAGTGCCTGAAGCGACGGTTACTACCGCACATGGTCAAATGCGAGAAAAAGAACTTGAACGCATCATGTCTGATTTTTATCACCAACGTTTTAACGTGATCGTGTGTACCACAATTATTGAAACAGGCATCGACGTTCCAACCGCCAATACTATTATTATGGACCGAGCCGACCATCTAGGTCTGGCGCAAATGCATCAATTAAGAGGCCGCGTTGGACGCTCGCACCACCAAGCATACGCCTATTTATTAACGCCACATGAAAAGCGCATGACAAAAGATGCCATTAAGCGTTTAGAAGCTATTGAGAACCTTGAAGACTTAGGGGCTGGCTTCGCACTGGCAACCCACGACTTGGAAATACGTGGTGCAGGTGAGTTATTAGGTGATGAACAAAGTGGCCAAATTGCATCTGTAGGTTATACCCTTTATATGGACATGCTGGAACAGGCCGTTCACGCGTTAAAAGAAGGTAAAGAACCAACGCTTGATCATCTAATTAGAAAGCAATCTGAAGTTGAACTAAGAATTCCAGCATTACTGCCAGATGACTACATTCATGACGTTAATATTCGCCTTTCGTTGTATAAAAAAATTGCAAGCTGTACATCCACCGAACAATTAGATGATGTACAAGTAGAATTAATCGACCGTTTCGGATTACTGCCTGATGCAGCCAAAAACCTGATCAAGATAACAGAATTTAAAATGATCACTGAAAAGTTAGGTATTAGTAAACTTGAAGCTGGACCAAAAGGCGGTGTGATTGAGTTTACTCAAAACACAAAAGTTGACCCAAGCTTCATTATTTCCTTGATCCAAACACAACCTCAGATATATCGTATGGAAGGACCTACCCGCTTAAAATTTAATATTGAAGCAAAAGATACCAAAGAGCGTGTGAAACTAATTAATGCAATTTTAAATGATTTACATGAAAGACAAGTTGCAGCCTAACCGTTACCAGTAATAAGAGTGGTATTTTTAAACATGATAAAGCACGTACGTGTTGTTTTAACGATTTTATTTGTTTCTGTTGTTACATTTTCGACTCAAGTTGAAGCGCAAACGCGTTCTGGCGGTGTTCGATGGTTTGAAATTGAAATCATCTTATTTACTAATAACAAAACAGATGCTGATGTCGCAGAAAAGTTTGAGGACAACGTCACGGCAATACCCTTAAAAAGAATAAGAGATTTACTGACGCCATATCATTACCCTGATATTAGTGGTGTAAAAAAAGGGTTATCGTCTTGCGAGTTTCCACAACAACCACTACTTCAAAGTGACATACCTGAAGAGGGCGTACTCCCGAATATACTCGAGCTTGATAAAGCAATTATTAACGCCGAACCTCATAAAGTATTGATGCAAAGTTACCAACAACAGCCTGCCTTTTTTGATAATACCAATGAAAACGAGTCGATAGACAATTTACTCAATGAGAGCATGCAACTTAACAACGAGAACGTTAATACAGAAGGTCATTCACCTACAACTTCGCAAACTGATGTTACATCACTTTTAGCCGACTCAACTGCGTTGACTGACGAGGCTGAATTAGCACTCGATACCTTTATTTATAATGCTTACATTCAGTTGTTTACGCATAACCAAGTGTTCACTATACAAACTGATTGTTTATTTCCTGCTGAAGTAACATTCATTCAATTACCTCATATTGAATATTTTAACGATATCAATTACAACGGCTTCGAACATGCTGTTTTAAAACGTCAAATTGACGCTATTGAGTGGGAAGAAGCTGGCGAGTTAGACAAAAGTCCATATGTACATTTAATTTCTAAAAACAGTCTCCAGTTAGATGACATTTATAATAACCTAAGAAAACAACCTGATTTAAAGCCCATTTTGCACTTAGGCTGGCGTCAGCCGGCGTTACCCAGAAAGCAAACCCGCAGAACTCGACTGTATGCAGGAAAGAATTTTACTAACCAATACGATTATTTTGGACAACCATTAAAGTTATTAACACCGCCAGAAACAGTAGCGGTAGACGCTAGTGCTGTTAGTGACAGCGATCTGGAAATGGAACAATCGGTTTCACAGGAAGAGTTGGTCTCAAAAAACATCAACGAGCTGCTTAATAAAATTGAGCAAGGTTATCAAATAAACTTTGAAACGCACGAAGTGATTACAGACGAGCCTTTAGAGCCAGTAAGCTATTTACCTGAAAAGGTATGGGAGCTAGACGGTTTATTTCGGGTTCACTTAAAGCATTACCTATTTGTAGAAGCCGAATTCAATGTAAGAAAGCCAGCACAAGTTCCACTGGCATTGCTAGACTTAAATGCTGATACAAACAACGCTGGTCATCTTGATGTTGCTTCAAACAAAAATGAAGTGGATGCATTAAACCCTCTTGCACACAGTACGATAATGGAAGCGAACAACACGGATAAAGAAACATCAGCTCCCAACCTTAAAACGTATTACTTTAAGCAAAATAAACGCGTCATCAGTGGCGAAATACACTACTTTGATCACCCTCATATGGGAATGATTATGCAAATAAGAAAATATAAACATTAAAGAGCATTAACATGAAGTACTTTAGTCGAACACTTTGCACTATCTCAGCTATTCTTTTAGTAGTTGGTTGCACAACAAAATTAACGCCTGAGAATTATGAAAAAATAAAATTAGGGATGAGCTTAAAACAAGTTTCAGAAATTATTGGCTCACCAACTAATTGCACCGACGTAATGGGCGCAAAAAATTGTATTTGGGGAAATACCAAGAAACACATTAAAGTCACTTTCATAGCAAATAATGTAACGCTTTATTCAAACACTGGTATAGATTAAGAATCTGATAATCAGGTTTATAAAGCCTAAATAGGAAAAACAGTTTAGTTATCAAGAGGCAGAGAATATTGAAGCACGCCACACTGGCTACACTTAGCACAGTCATATTGTTTGCCTCTGCCACATCTACATCATGTGCGGCGCCATTAGCATTAACCCCCGTTCAGCAAGTAAACTTTGGTAATGTCATTTTTACTTTAGGCACGTGTCAAATGGATGTAAATACTGGCGCGATTAGTAATGTAATGGGTGGAAGCTGCTTAGATGGTGCAGGCCAAAATGGGCGCTTTCAAATCACAGCGGATCCTGCCCGCACACTTTCAGTTACGTTACGTGAGTTTGACAGTAGTCAGTTTACTTATGCCCCAACAGGTGAACTAAACAACGGTGTAACCACCGTACCCATTAATTCAGGGCTACCCTCATTTATTAATACTAATCTTGGCACTGTAGACTTAGAAGTTGGCGGCAGACTCACCATTAAACAATCCTTGCTACCAAACACAACCTATTCACTTGATTACGACGTGGTGTTTGAACTTACGTTTTAAGCTCATATATCAGTTTTAACGCTCTTAAATCAAAATTATTTAAGAGCGTTATTTAAAGTTACTTAAACTTTTTCTTTTCTTGTGTATCTTATTAAAGACACAAATAACATAAAAAATACAAGAATATAAAGTGAGCCACCTTTACTAGCTGAACCGCTTTTTGCCCCATTATTTACAGGTTGCGTTTGCTGCTTTTCAGTAATGCTGATGTTTACTACCAGTGTTGCTTCTAAGCCTGCCGAGTCGCTTGCTGTAATACTAAAGCTATCATTACCTGCACTATCTGAAGAAGCTGTATAAGTTATCTCACCAGAATTAGTTACTTCTACACTTCCTTTTGAAGCTTCCGTTGAGACTGTAAAACTTAATTCGCTATCATCCACGTCTGTGAAAGTTGATGAGATTACTTTCGATGCACCTTGCTCAACTGAAATTGAAATTTCCTCCTCGCTTGATACAGGAGCATCATTAACTGGCTCAACTAATACACTAACTTTAAAGCTTGCAGTATTCCCATGTATATCGTTAATAGAC
The DNA here is from genome assembly GCF_016469335.1 of Flocculibacter collagenilyticus. NCBI lineage: Bacteria > Pseudomonadati > Pseudomonadota > Gammaproteobacteria > Alteromonadales > Pseudoalteromonadaceae > Flocculibacter > Flocculibacter collagenilyticus. Next base: position 1,824,865 of record NZ_CP059888.1, on the reverse strand, counting down.
ATGGTAATTTCATCTTCACCATTAAAGTGTTGGTTAGGAATATACTGAATTTCACCAGAGTCTGTAACACTAGCAATACCATTAGTTGCTTGGTCTTTCACTGAATAACTCACTGCATCATTCTCAGGATCAATACCCAATAATGTCGCTGTTAATGTGGAGTCTTCTTCTGTGATTAAGTTTAAGTCATCATGCTCAGGACCAACATTAATATATGCTGTCACTATATGACCAGACGTATTTTTGGCAACAGAAATAAATTCGCCATTTACCATTGTTGAGATACCATTCGATAATATTTTTTTATTATAATCTAGTACTTTTGGCGAGGAAGGCTCACTAATATCAATCAAATGCGTACCTTCGCCTGAAGCTATTAAATATTCGCCATATACATGCAAACTTCTTACTTCACCACTTAGCACAACGCTAGTAATTTTTTTGATATCTTGCTCATCGCTAACATCATGAACACTGATAGCAGGAGAATTGCTCTCCCCCATAAGGTCTGGCAAAAAGAGGTAATTTCCTGAGCTGACTACATTACCCTGAAAAGAATAACTACTATCCTTATCAATTTCGCTCACCAATCTAACGTTATTTATATCTTCAGTATTATAAATCAGCACTTTCTTTGGATTAGAATTAACAGGTAAGTATAAGCGAGAATCTGTAACATGAGGGCGCTGCACATAGCCGGAATAACCCGTATCGTACGGAACATCAAAACTGCTACCTGCTTCATAAATAGATGTAAAAAAACTTAATCTTTTATAAGCTTTAACATAATAGCCATTTGCCAATGGCACAATCTGACTATCTCTTGCAGACCAATGAACAGTACCCAACTGAAGGGCATTATCTAACCCATTTTCAATATCACTCCATTGATGAAGTTCTAAGTTTCCATAACCAACTAACAAGATTTTTTCTTCATCTGCATACAAAGCGGTTATATCTGAGCCGTCTCTAACAAATTGTTGGTGATAGCGCCATTGATTATTCTCTTTTGTCCAAAAATTTAATGTAGTATCTAGTGCTGTAGTAACTAAACGATTCTTGGTATATGAAAAATCTGTTACCTCACCAGATTGCGAAAATTGACTAACCATAGAGAGCTTCCCTTCATCACTCTCTTCATACACACCTAGCCCCCCAGAACCTCCGGCAACATATAATTTTCCGCTGTCCCAAAAAGCGTCATGGTTAAATCCACCATGAGTTTTAACTATGTCAACGAGTGAGATATTATTTTTATCGCTAATATCAAAAATATCGATAGTGCCATAAATATCTGTTGCATATAGTTTATTTTCTTGAATAGCAAAGCTTTTATACGACACAACTTCTTCTTCATGTACATATACTTCAATTAGTTCATCATCAATTAACTCAGCAATATGGAACCCCCAACCTCTGAATGACATATACACGTATTTTCCATCAAAGTGTATGGCGCCGTAGGAAGGTTTCGCATTTGAGAAGGTAAGCTGTTTTGATTTAATAGGTAAACCATTTTCATCTGGTTCAATGAGGTAAATTTTAGCTGGATTATCAACTTGGTTGCTTACAGATATAATTTTGTTATTGGTGAAAGAAGAGCGAAGATAAATGTCATATGAGGGTCTGGTTGGACTAAGTTCCCCTACAAATTTTGTAGATATTCTAGACAGCTTACCATCACTTGCAAGGCTTAAGTGTTGAATTTGGACACCAGACATTGGTGAAGTTACATAAATATGATCTGACTCATTATCTACAAGTAGCTGAGCCTCAGCACTAACAAGATCAATTTCAGCCTCGCTAATAAAGTTCAAGTGCCCTTCTTCATCCACCGTAGCACTTATTACACGATCACCTACTGACGTATAAGCCAATATAAAAACATAATCTTCATTTGCCTTCATATCGATTACATCGACCATATAACTATCATCAACCATAAGTGGATAATCATAGTTAGAATATTGATTAACCAATTTTATGCTGCCATCTGCGTGCAGCAATATATCAATGGTAGAGCTAGCTCTATTTGTACCAACTTGTGACGTGCCCGATGTGAGAATATAGTCTTGATGTTTTACCACTAAACGGTATGGGTCTGAACCAAAAGTATCACCCTGCACTATTTTGACTGACTTTGCATTAACGGCTTGGTTCACAATAAATAAGAATGAAACAAGCAATGCTGAAAGTAAGGTTTTCCATTTAAGCATTCTTTTATCCTATAACCTTATGAAGCAAAAAAATTGGAAGGATAATGCTGTATAAACTTTTAGCTGTAAAGTGCTTTTTATTCACTCGTATCATATTTGTGAACAAATCCACCACGCTCATTTATTTGCTCTTTATTTTTGCTAAATATACTTCTTATTTGCTGCTCAGAATTAAGTTTTCCATACACAACTTTATAGAGCGTGCTTGTTCTGTTTGATACTTCTAAAACATGCTTGTCTAATCCTGCGAAGGTTTCAGGCTCACTCTCTGCTAAGCCTTTCTGAGTATATGCCGCCATTTGAACACCCCAATATGTCTGCTGAGAATTTTTACTCTGTTGATTAGTCGAGACTATTGAAGAATCTTGTATATTTTTTTTATTTGGTGTGCTTTTTTCGGGGGAAGGCTCTTTTGGCAAGCTATTATACTTTACGCGTTTAAACTGAATTGCATCCCCTTCTAGCACATATTCACCTAAGTCAACAAATCCACCTTGTTCACTTGCAATAAAGCGATGGGATAAACGGTTTAGTTGGCGTTCAAATTGATTAGAATTGTTATTTACGAATTGTATTCTATAGCGACTCGGGATGAGCTTTCCAAAAGCAAAATAACCTTCGCTGTCTGTTATCGTTTCAGCAACCAACTCATTTCGCATATTTTTAAGCTGCACAGTAATATTTGGTAAACCAACAATATTATCGTTGCGCTGAACCACTAATGTACCTTCAGCTTCAGTTGCATTGTAAAATGGCAGTACAATTCTATTCATTCCACCAGCATGGGTGAATACAGAAACTTCTTTTACATAAGGCGTAATATGTAACTCGTCGTTTTCTGAACCGTCGACAATGATTTTAGCCTCGCGCTGCGTAGGAACTCCGGGTAATACAACTCGACCCCGCTCGTTGGTGGCGAATCGATTCCAGTGTTTATAAGGATAAAATTTTATGTTACTTAGTGGCTTATCAAAATTATCCATTCGTAAGTTAGCGTTTTTATCCAAATAAGTAATCATGTCAATTGATGAGGAGGTTGGCTTAAGTTTCGACGCCAGAATTAGCGAGTTATCCTGATAGTCATAACCTAAATAAAATTTAATACCCACATTGATGGTGTATTCTTCATTGGAATCGATATTCGCTTGCCCGTTTAAAATTATAGAGTCGTTAATCCAAGAGAGGTTGTAACCCAGCTGCCATTTTGCATCTTCGTCTGGTCGGTAACTAATGTTCCCGCTTTGGTATACCTGCTGGTTTAAACGGTTACTCATTATCAATTCAGCGCTGGTAACATCAAAGTCATGCTGGTTTGAATAATTTAAGATTGACGAAATACGCGTGTCTTTAACTTTACCGGCTACTTTTAATGACCCACTAAAATATTGGTCAGACTCCCCTTGTTGCTCAACATTAAAATAGCTCAAACTATTAGTGACATTAATCAACCCAAACTGATTGGAAAACTTAACACCCAGTTCGCTAATCGTGTCTTGACCGTTATCTAAGTAGTTCACAAAAGTTGAATACTGCTGACGCGAATCACCTAAAAAGCCAGAAAGCACTGCGTTAATATCGAAATAAACTTCGTCTTCAAGTGTGGTGACATTTTGGCTTTCAAAGTTATCTGCGAATAAACCGGTGACATTCACATAATGATCGCCAATATTGCTTAACGCGTTAAAATTAATAGCCGTCCCTTTATCAACTTGTTTGGTTAATACGCCCTCTAAAAAAACATTTTCGATGGACGTTCTTATGGAAGTGGATAAATAGTCTTCTCGTTCACCATTTATACTGTGCGAATTTACAGCCGCACCTAAATTAAACCGTTCTGAAAAAGCATAATCTACACTTGATTGATAACTTAAATCGTCTGAATATCCCTCTGAGTCAGCTAACTTCCCTTCCAACACGGCATAATCTGGATTATAAAAACTGCCTGAGAATTGCCATTCACCTTCTGGCATCATGTCGTTGCCAATGACAATATTTCTCACTTCTGTACGCTCTTCACCATATCGACCGTATAATTTAATAATGTATTTATTTGCACCAAAGTACTTTTCTACGTTATTAAATATGTACCGACCATTAGCTTGCACCGTTGTAAAGTCCAATAACTGCCCGTTGCGGTACAGTTCTACCTCCCAACCAGCTGTGGCTTCCCCTTCAATACTAAATGCAGCTAAATCTTGTATTGTGTTATTTTTATTTCTAAGTAAACGAACTCCTAATCCAGTGTTGTTATTTAAAAATAGTGAGTTACTGGTATTTGAAATGTCGCCCACATTGTATTCAGTAAAATGATTAAAAATATACTTGTTGGGATGCGTGCGATAACGGCTGAAAGAAACTCGCGACACCCTATCTTTATTAGTGCCATCATTAAGCGTTACTGATGCAGCATGGTTGAGTAAGTCAAACCGTGAATTAAGGTAATAACTAGAAATTAGCTTATCATTTCTATTTGACGCGTAATTAGATCGCAATTCAAATTCTGTTTGAGGAAAGGTGAATAAGTGGTATTCGTCTTCTATTAACCAGCCAGCATCGCCATTAGACATATTCAAGGCGCCTGCTAGCTTCCTTTGCCTTGCTATACGTTCTTGTTCTTGTTGATACGGAAACACGGATTGATCAGTGTTTAATTCGATTTTGAGTTGGTCAAACTTCGGATTTATTTGAACAGGAAGTAATTCAGCCAGCGTTGCTGCTGAAATATACGTTTCAATGCCATCCGTTGCCCAGCACGCTACTTTCCCTTCCTCAGTAATGTTTTTCACAGAGGATGAATTGAATAAAATGTTATAGCCTTGCTCGTTTAGCGAAAAATCAATCGACTGCTTATCTTCGATTGTGAATTTAACTCCCAATGAACTAAATAATGCACCTACGGGGAGTAGAAATTGCTTGTTTATGTGCAGTACATCATAATTTTCTAAAATGATATTTTTGTTTAGGGAAAAATCTACAATCATCCAATATTCATCATAAACTTCACATTGATTCAATTGGATTTGACGTAATGCCGAGGGAGGCTCATCAGCGAAGCTAACGGCAGGTTTACCAGTAAACACGAATAAACAGACAACCAAAGAAACTTGGCTAACCAAGCGCCTTTTACAAACTGATGAAAGACTAATTCGCCCTTTAAATAAAAAGCCGAATAACGAAAAGTTATTTAGCCAATTTAAACGTTTTATTTGCTTCAAGACTACCGCCAAATTGTTTATTTTCTTTATATTCAATTCTAATTTTTTTACTGTTAAGCGGTTTAGTTAATGGAATATTCCATATCTTTTTTTGTGCTGGAGTATAAATTGAAGCACCGGTAAGAAAGCCAATAACCTCATCAGTTTTTTCTTCATATACTTTAATATCTCCGTAAAGTGAGCGATTACCTTTACGTGACTGCACTACTCTCAGTGTAGCTTGATTAGCGTGATTCACTAATTTTGCTGAAACGAGTGATGTTTCTGCATTGAACTTGCCTTTTCTTACAATCATAGGGATGTTATAGGCAACAGCGGCATTCAATTTAAATATGCCGGGTTTATTTTGACGCACACTTTTGCACAACATATTAAGATAGCTAACGTACTCACCTTCATTTACTCGACTCAATCCTCTTGCCACAATTTTTACTTTTTGTGAGGTATTAGGTCTAACGGTTACATTCCGAGGTGAGAATTTAATAATGTTATTCGCCGCATTAGGTACTTCATCAGCTGATTTAACTTTAACAAGCTCGCCTTGCTCATCAATATTGAAGTGATTAAGTGATAATTTACAATTCGCTGCTTCGTCACCATTGTTAAAAATAACAAATGCGTCTGATTTATTTTTTTCATTAAAAAAGAAGCGATATTGCGTAAAGTGAATGGAAGGAGCAGCTAACGCTGCTCCAGTTGTACACACAATTACCGTAAAAACGGTTAAGTATAGTGTTACCCGATTCAACATAGACTACCTTAATAAGTTGCGGTAATTACGAAGGTGTCATTATAAGGCGTGCTTGGTGTAAGATTTTGTACGATATTTAGTGTACCACCTAAATAAAGCGTAAAACTCCCACCAGCAGGCATAGTAACGGGGTTCACACCACCAGAATTAATTGTGGCTTCCCCACCAGGGTTAGTTGCTGTGTCAGTATCGGTCTCGCCAGTAAGTGATAATGTAAAGTCTGTACCAGACATACCACTTAAATCAAAAGACAAATTAACAACCTGACCAGCTTGGCCACCAATTGTGTACTCACCATATTGACCAGTACCAGTTAAACAGTCTCCAGAGAGTGCACCAGTTGCGGAGGCAGAACCTACAAAAGCGTCAAGTGTACAACTGTCTCCCGAAATACCAAACACTTGAGTACCAAAACTGATCTCAGTAACAGGCGTAATGGTAACATCGGCAATAGTTGTAAAGCCTACTTGTGCTGTATACGTTGCTGCAAATGACATAACAGGAAACAACGCTGCAGTGATTAATAATTTCGGATGAGAAATTTTCATACATACATTCCTTAATTTTTACTTCAGTCTAGTATCGGCAAAACAGCCGATAACTTTACCGAGTTATTAAAAGAATGAATCGGGTAACTATAAGTGTAGAATATATTTCAGTTTTCTGTAGTAGGCGTGGTATCTGGCCGCAAAGTTATTAGTTTTGACGGTTATTTTACTGGCGTGTTGTCAGTATGCTGGATGAGCAACGTTAATAGCATGTTACGATAAAGAAAATAGATTATTAAAACTAATGCAAGGGTATTAAAAGCTAAAGATTGGTGGGAGATTAATTAATGGTCGGCTTGGCGAGATTCGAACTCGCGACCCCTGACACCCCATGACAGTGCGCTACCTGGCTGCGCTACAAGCCGACTAAGGGGCATATAATAGCGAAAGATTTATTAATTACAATCCCTGTATTGTCTAGGTGACTGTCTTTTAATCAATTATTCCCTTAAATTAGGTTGTACCTTACGACTTCTGACATTATTTCTAAAGATGGCTGGAGTAATGTTGTAACCATTCTATATATTTATTAAGCGCAACAGGTTTACAGTACAAATAACCTTGACCAAATTTACAGCCGTATTCTTTAAGCACTGCTTCTGTGGCTTTTGTTTCAACGCCCAACGCAACCGCCGAGCTACCCAGTTGCTGTGCCATTGAAATAGTGTTTTTAACAATGACTTGTTTTCGTTCAGACTGTTCAATTTTTGAAATAAAAGTACGTGCGATCTTAAATGAATAAAATGGAATAATTGTTAAATTCTGCAACGACGCATGACCTGTACCGTAATCATCAATTGCAACCCTCACATTGTAGCGTTCTAACTTGTTCACCACAGATAAAATATTCTCATAATCATCAAGCATAATTGACTCTGTTAATTCCAACACTATCTTTCCAGGATCAATCTCATTTTTAGATAATTTATCAACAATATTTTGTACGAAGCCATCAGATGCTAAATCTTTGGCAGAAATATTAATAAACATCGTTTGATTAAAACCTTGCGCCCTTAATGCATCAAATTGAACAATGGCCTGATTAATAATCCAATTAGTTAACGCACTAATGACACCGGTATCTTCAGTTAATTGCACAATCTCAATTGGGTTAATATAACCCTGCGTTTTATGGTGCCACCTTAATAACACTTCAGACCCAACAACGCTGTAATCTTCGTAGCTGATCACAGGTTGATGATACAGTTCTAGTGTATTGTCTTTAATTGCGGCCATTAAGTCAGAAAGCATTTCTACCTGCATTTGGTAGTTGGTATGTTCCGAGTCGTTATACATTATAAATGGTATGTCATACTCTTTAGCATGATGTAGTGCTTGAAACGCCTTTTGATAAACATCTTCGAAGCTATCACTGTGGTGTGGATACCTACTTGCCCCTATATTCACATTCATGGTCATCTCAATGTTGCCCACTCTCGATTTAGTCGCAAATGCCTCTTTTATAATCAACGTCATAAAATCAGCCGTACTGTCGTCATACGTTTCCGTTAATATCAGGCCAAAGGTAGCATCGTCAGTTTTGCATATATGCTGCGCTACTGGCTTTTCTTCAAACTGATACATATTTACTGTGTTTTCAAGATATTTAGTCAGATGCTCTGTAAATTCAAGCATTAAGAGTTTGGTGCTCTCCATACCTAAGGTAATGCGAATCGTATTAATTTTTTCAGGCTCGAATAGTATTAGCGTGAAGCTTCGTTGGTCTTCTATTAGTGAATGAATACTTTTCTGAAGAAGTTTTAAGTTAGGTAGCCCCGTTACCTCATCATGAAAAGCCATATAGTCTTTTTCTTGTTCGTTGGCACGAAACCGATAAGCTAACGCAAATGAAATAAGTGATATTTCTAACATAGCACCAATAATAAATGACTGACGGACAGCAAATGAATAATCTAATAAGCCAACCAATAAAGCTGGACTTAGTGCCGCACCAATAAAAAATGGTATCCATGAAATAAGGTAAAAAATAGCCCAATTATAGCCTTCTCTAATGCGAATATAGCTCGCAGCAAAGCAATAAAAGTAAAGAAATAACTGTAGTGGCATAAAAATATTAGCAGCAATATCTTCTCGCAGCAAAATACTAGCAAATAGAAATATGCCTAAGATCCAAATAAATATTTGCCCAGTCTTATACAAAAAGGTTTCATTTTCACTTATTCGAAGAAACGCCATGGCAAACAGCATGGCCGTTAACGCAACAAACGTTTGTAGTGGAATAATTAACGCGTTAAGAGTAATTTGCAATTCTTCTGGGAAGAAAATAAAACCGAAACCATCAATGATTGAAGCAACCAAAATGACAAAAAATACATAGCCTACATAATAGAGATAAGCGATATCTTTAATGCTGAAATACAACACAAAGTTATACAGCATCATCACTAAGCATACCCCCAAGAATATTCCCCACAGCAAATAAACATCGTGTTGTTTATTCTGAAACGCTTCAGTTGTAAGTAACGATACTGCCGGACTTGGTGCTCCCGCTGTAACTACATTGATTAAAAAGCTTCTTTGCTCGTTAGGCGCTAGTGAGAATTGATAATAAGGAAAAGCATACATTTTCGTTGTTAAGTTAGATATGCTATCACCCAGCAGGTATGGAGGAAGATCTTGTTTCGCACTATCGTATACCAACAACTTATCAATCATTGGGTTATCAAAGTGAAGAACGAGTGTTTTTGTATTGATACCTCGGTTCATTACATCGAAAATTAACCAATAATCTGCATCTTCAATCGTGAAACGTAATGGATTAGACTCTAAGGTGGATAATTGTTCAGACGAAACGTTAAGTTCGTCTATTTCTTCAGAGGTTTTAAAGGAGCTGATATAAGGCGATAAATTTTCAAGTTTTGTGAAAGAGTCGTCAACTATTAATGTTGACGAATAACCAGTGCTATGAATCACCAGCATGATTATGAAAAGAAGAACATGAGTTATCGTATTCCGCATTGAGTTCTCTAATTTAATTATTATTGCTACATACTCTGATACAACATTACAACTAAATTCAGATACGTGAATGTTTAACTTTTCTTACTATATTCAACTCTTCGCTATTGCCAAATAATGCTTAAATATTGCATAATCATTCAGCTTCATTTTTGCTCATAAGCAATTTACCCTTATGCGTTATGCATAAGGGTTTTTTCATATTAAGCAGTGCAATTAGTCGTCACTAATTCGACTTGCCACAGCACTTGTTTGATCTTTATATTTTGCATCTAACCGCTTGTTATACGGGCGCATTGCTGAGCCAGACATCGTCTCAAAATTCAATGCTCCGATTTTCATTTCAGGACGAAGCGCCAACGGCAATTTACCACTATTATAGAATTCCAATACAATGTTGCCACTCCAACCTGGATCTATTCTGTGTGCAGTAACATGAACCATTAAACCTAAACGCGCCAAAGACGAGCGCCCATCAAGCCAGCCAACAATATTATCGGGCAATGTAACATGCTCAAGCGTCATGCCTAAAGCAAGCTCGCCTGGGTGTAAAAAAAACGCTTCACCGTTGTCGATATGTATCTCTTCACTCATAACAGATTCCAACGCTTGATTGACCTCTGCTTTTGGTCCGCTTAAATCGATAAACGGCGCAGCATGATGCTGAAACACTCTAAACTTATTTCCTAAACGGATATCTAATGTAACGCCAGATATGGCTTCTGGTGATGGTTCTGGTAAAACTTGTATTTCACGTTCTTCAAGTAAACGGATTATATCTCTGTCGCAAAGTCTCATTAATTTAATCTTTTGTAATTATTATTTCTGGTCTGGTAAACGTATTTGCTGAATTGTAATACAACTGGCTAGCAGTAAGTTTAGCTAATTCCTCGTATTTATTCGCAATTTTATTGTTTTTATCTAAAACAAATGGAATGCCTTCATCACTACGTTGGCGAATTTGTGCTAACAGTGGTAACTGCATTAGCACATTTGTCTGGTAAGTTTCGGCTAAACGCTTCGCGCCTAACTCACCAAAAATAGTATTTTTATGGTCACACTTTTCGCATTCGTAATACGCCATATTTTCAACTAAACCAATAACAGGAATATTCACTTTGTTAAACATCGCAATACCTTTACCGGCATCTGCCAGTGCAACATCTTGCGGCGTCGTTACAACAATCGCTCCCGAACAAGGTATTTTTTGCGACATCGTTAACTGAATATCGCCTGTTCCTGGTGGCATATCTACAATAAGATAATCCAGTGTTGGCCAGTTCGTTTCATTAATTAATTGCGAAAGTGCTTGGCTAGCCATCGGGCCACGCCACACAGTGGCATCGTCTTTAGGTACTAGCAAACCAATCGACATGACAAACACATTATGAATGTTCACAGGATCAATGGTTTTACCGTCAGCGCTGGTCACTTTTGTGTCTTCACACCCTGTCATAAGTGGGATTGAAGGCCCATAAATATCAGCGTCTAATAATCCTACTCTTGCACCTTGTTCAGCTAATCCAACGGCTAAATTAACCGCTGTAGTAGACTTACCTACACCACCTTTACCAGATGCAACTAAAATAATGTGATTTACTTTATGTTTGTTAGCTAAAGTGAGTGGTTCAGAGGTAAGCTTAGTTGTTAATCTAACGATGAACGTTTGCACACTTTCTACTTCATGCAATGCAGCATTAATTGAATTCGCTTCAGATTCACACGCAAAGGGTAAAGTAAATGTTAGCGCTATTCCCTTATCTGTTTTGGTTATTTCTAACGAATCCCAAAATGGTAAAATCCCATCAATTAATACATTAGAACGGTAAGCTTTAATACAGTCTAATACGTTATCAGGTACTGTAATTTGACCTGAAAAGAGGTTTTTTATGAAATTCATTTAACCTTTCAATGTTTTTGATGAAAACAGGGAGTGAATTATGTAACATCTAGCCTTTCATCACCAGTAATTTATCCCTAAGCAAATTAGGCTAGGTAGCAATGACAAAAAGAAAGATTCTCATTACAAGTGCATTACCTTATGCAAATGGCTCTATTCATTTAGGCCACCTTCTAGAGCATATTCAAACAGACATCTGGGCACGTTTTCAAAAACTACGTGGGCATGAATGTTATGCAGTATGTGCAGACGATGCTCACGGCACCCCTGTAATGCTAAAAGCGCAAGAATTAGGTATCACGCCTGAAGAGATGGTGGCACAAACCTGTGCTGAGCATAATCAAGACTTCATTGACTTTAACGTTAATTATGATCAATACCATGTAACACATTCTGAAGAGAATAAAGCCCTTTCTGAGTTAATTTATAACCGCCTTAACGATGCTGGTCATATTAAAAAGCGCACTATTACTCAGTTATTTGATCCTGAAAAAGAAATGTTCTTACCAGATCGCTTTGTAAAAGGCACTTGTCCAAAATGCGGTTCTGAAGATCAAAATGGTGATAATTGCGACTCATGTAGTGCAACTTACAGCCCTACCGACTTAAAAAATCCACGTTCTGTAGTGTCTGGTGCGACGCCAGTATTAAAAGATTCTGAGCACTACTTCTTCGACTTGCCAGCATTTGAAGGCATGTTAAAGGAATGGCTACAAAGCGACTCCATTCAGCCTGAAATTGCAAATAAATTACAGGAATGGTTTGAAAGTGGTTTACAGCAATGGGATATCAGCCGTGATGCTCCTTACTTTGGTTTTGAAATTCCAAATGCCCCAGGCAAATTCTTTTATGTATGGTTAGATGCACCAATCGGCTACATGGCAAGCTTTAAAAAGCTATGCGACCGTTTAGAGTTAGACTTTGATGAATATTGGAAGCCAGATTCCACAGCTGAGGTGTACCATAACATTGGTAAAGACATCACCTACTTCCACTGCTTATTCTGGCCTGCAATGCTTGAAGGTGCAAAATTCAGAAAGCCTAATAACGTATTCGTTCATGGTTTTGTGACTGTAAATGGCGCGAAAATGTCTAAGTCACGCGGCACATTTATAAAAGCGCGTACATATTTAGAGCATTTAAACCCTGAATATTTGCGCTACTACTTTGCCGCTAAATTATCTAGCGGTGTAACAGATATAGACTTAAATTTTGAAGACTTCATTCAACGTGTTAATTCAGACCTTGTTGGGAAAGTCGTCAATATTGCCAGTCGTTGTGCCAGCTTTATCACTAAAAAATTCGACGGAAAGTTATCGAGCAATATCTTAGAGCCTGAACTTATCAAAGCATTCCAAGATAAAGGCGAAGAAATTGCGCAGCACTACGAAGCAAGAGAATACAGTCGTGCAATTCGTGAAATAATGGCATTGGCTGATAAAGCCAACCAATATATTGATGCACAAGCTCCTTGGGTATTGATCAAAGACCAAGACAAGCAAGCGCTAACCCACGACGTTTGTACAATGGGTATTAACCTATTCAGAATATTGGTTTCTTACTTAAAGCCAGTCGTGCCAACCTTAGCAGAGCAATCTGAAGCGTTTTTCAATGACCAATTAACGTGGGATAGCTATAAAACGGTACTGACTGATCATTCAATAAATAAATTTAAAGCACTCCTGCAACGCGTAGATGCTGACAAGGTAAATGCAATGGTTGAAGCGTCTAAAGAAAGTCTAGCGCAAACAAATAAAGAAACGCCTGAAGCAAAAATTGATGAAAACAGTCCGTTAGCTAGCGATCCGATTTCAGAAACGATTTCATTCGATGATTTTGCAAAAATCGATTTACGTATCGCTAAAATTGCAAAAGCAGAACATGTTGAAGGTGCCGACAAGTTAATCAAACTTCAACTAGATTTAGGCGGCGAAACTAAGCAGGTATTTGCAGGCATTAAAGCTGCTTATCAGCCAGAAGATTTAGAAGGTAAATTAACAGTAATGGTAGCCAACTTGGCACCACGTAAAATGCGCTTTGGCCTCTCTGAGGGCATGGTATTAGCCGCAGGCCCTGGTGGCAGCGATTTATATATACTTAACCCTGAAGATGGTGCACAGCCAGGTATGCGAGTTAAGTAACCGATAATATAAAAGCCGTCTTGTTTAATCAGACAGGCGGCTTATTATAGCTAGATATCAAGGCACTACTTAGTAAGTAATGTATCTCACATCTAATCGTTAGTAAGTAGTATTACCAATTATACTTTCCGCGAAGTCTATTAGATTATCGAAATGATACAAGTTGAGATTACATTTTTTTTCTGTATCCCTGCGGAGCCTGTATCGTGCATCATTACTCTCTTCGTAGTCTTCACGTCGGCCAGCAACAACACAGTAATGAAATCGTGTTGAGTCATAAGTCAAGAACTCGGCAGGTAAAGTTTCATTAGGCTTGATGTATTTCTTAAAAGTACTATGGATCGAGTTATAGTTTTGCTCCAACCACTTCCTCCAATCATCTATTTGCTTAAGCCCTTTTCTATGTACGTCACCCAAATCATCACTCTTTGTAAATATTCTTCCAACCGGAGACTCAAGTTCAACAAAAAGGAACTGATACCCACCAGAATTTTTTCCGACTAATAAAAAATCCACCTTGTAAGAGTTCCCTAACTGAAACTCTGGAAAAATAAAGGCATCATGATGTCCAAAGTTTTTTTTGCTAATCAGTGCACCGAGTAAGTGATAAGCTCTATTATCTTTGATCCACTTTAAAATATCCCGCTCTTTAACTTTTTTGCTACTAATATACTCTTGAAATTCTTGGCACATACTCCTTATCTCATCCCCATCCTTAAGAAGGGTAGTGTCAAGCCAGTTATTTGGAAATAATGTACGATAATGACGAATTTCTTTGGGAAAATCAGAGCTGCTGTAACTGAATATTGGTAGTCCCCCTAACATCTTAGTCCTGCTATCTTCAATTCGCTTTTTTTCTGACTGTAACTCACTTGAAATAGTTAATACACATTTGTCAATTGTAATCATATAGCCCATCCAATATCACTAAGTTAATACACTTGTTTTGTATTAAGGCGGTATAGATTCCTTAAAATGATAAAATTATTTTTCCAATATTCTTATTACTTTCCATATAGGCGTGCGCTTCATTTGCTTGCTCAAATGGAAAAACAGAATCTATAACTGGAAACAGTTTGTTAGTCTCGAACGATTCCGCGCATCGTTTCCAAAACGATGACACTAATTCATTTTTGTCTTCAGCACTGCGATTGCGTAGCGTAGAGCCAACCAGCTTTACACGCTTGCCTAACATTAATGCGATATCCAGTTTTTCGGCGTATCTACCGCCCAGCATTGCCAATAAAACGATAGTTGCATCTTTATTCGCAACAGATAAATTCTTCTCAACATAAGTACCAGCGATAGGATCGATTATCACATCGATATGCGAGATATGTTCAGCAAAGTCTTCATTGTTATAGTTGAATACTTGTTTTGCCCCTAGCTCCAAACAGAACGCTTTTTTGGTTTCCGAGCCCACCGTTGCATAACAAGCGGCTTTAAAAAATTGGCACAACTGAATAGCTGCAGTGCCTACACCACTGGCGCCTGCATGGATAAGAGCTGATTGCCCTTGCTGAATGTCGCTAATTTTTACAAGAGCTTGATAGGCCGTTAAAAAGACCTCAGCAATACCAGCAGCTTCACAATCACTGATATTAAAAGGCGTTAGCATGGCTTGCCCTGCGTCCATTACCGCATACTCTGCGTATCCACCACCCTGTACCAAACCAAACACCCTTTGGCCTTTTGACAAATGGGTAACTGATTCACCAATGGCTTCTATTATGCCTGCCACTTCTAAGCCCAAAATATCACTATCGCCTTTTGGCGCAGGGTATTTTCCTTGTTTTTGTAATATATCTGCTCGATTTACACCCGAAGCACTTACTTTTATTAAAACTTGGTGAGGTAAAATACTTGGAATATCAGTTTCAGAAACAATTAATTGATTGCTTTTAGGGTGGGTATTTTCAGAAATGGAAATATATTTCATGCGATTCATTAGGCTGTTTTAAACTCTTCAAACTTTGTAACATCAATATCGGTAATATCAACTTCATCTACAATGGCATTTTCCGAGCCTTCATATAGATATAAAAGTAATTGCTCAA
Source organism: Flocculibacter collagenilyticus (assembly GCF_016469335.1). NCBI lineage: Bacteria > Pseudomonadati > Pseudomonadota > Gammaproteobacteria > Alteromonadales > Pseudoalteromonadaceae > Flocculibacter > Flocculibacter collagenilyticus. The sequence goes on along the minus strand of NZ_CP059888.1, from coordinate 1,809,058 downwards.
CATCTTCTGGTGTACCTGTTGCCACAACTTCTACCGAACCGTCATCCAAATTTTTTGCATATCCAGTTAAATTAAGCTGCTGCGCTACCTTCTGAGTCGATACGCGAAACCACACTCCTTGTACTTTACCTTTAACAATTGCTTTTTTTGATATTAATGCCATGTTCATCCCCAGCTAGTTGTATTGAGACTATTGTTATAGAATACGCGCAAATATGAACTTTGGTAAATATAATGACCGCAAAATTAATTCTTAATTCGGGAAGAGACAAGTCTTTACGTAGAAAGCACCCTTGGATCTTTTCAAAAGCTGTAAAAACAGTAGTAGGTGATCCACAACTCGGTGAAACCATTGATGTTTTTGATCACAAAAATAACTTTATTGCAAAAGCGGCCTACTCTCCATCTTCACAAATTCGCGCCAGAGTTTGGGACTTTCATCAAGATACCATCATTGATGTGCCCTTTTTTATTAATAAGATACAGCGTGCTGAAAAAGTAAGACGCCCGCTTATTGAACGTGACGGGTTAACTGGCTATCGCCTAATTGCTGGCGAAGCTGATGGTCTACCCGGTGTGACAATTGATGTTTTTGCTAATGTCATTGTGTGCCAATTATTAAGTGCAGGTGCCGAAGTGCATCGTGAGACGATTTTAGATGCGATAATTGAGCTTTACCCGAACGCTATTGTTTACGAGCGTTCTGATGTATCTGTAAGAAAAAAAGAAGGATTAAAAGAGCGTAAAGGGCTACTACACGGCGACTTAACATCTTCAGAAGTCACGATAGAAGAAAACGGCATTAAATTACTGGTGGACGTTGTTAGGGGCCATAAAACCGGCTTTTATTTAGATCAGCGTAATAATCGTAAAATTGCAGGTGAATTAGCCAAAGACAAAACGGTTTTAAACTGTTTTTGTTACACAGGCACGTTTGCTACCTATGCCATTAAAGCAGGTGCAAAACATGTAACTAATGTTGATGTGTCTGATTACGCGTTAAACATGGGTAAGAAAAATTTAGAGATAAATGAATTAGACTTATCAAAAGCAGACTTTATTAATGCAGATGTATTTAAGCTTCTGCGCCAATATAAAGAAGAAGGTAAAACCTTCGACATGATTATTCTTGACCCACCTAAATTTGCAGATTCAAAGTCTCAATTACAAGGTGCTTGTCGCGGCTATAAAGATATAAATATGCTGGCAATGTCATTAATCAATGAAGGTGGATATTTACTGACATTCTCTTGCTCTGGCTTAATGGAGCCAAGCTTGTTCCAAAAAATTGTTGCTGACGCTGCGCTAGACGCGAATAAAGACGTGTATTTCACACAGAAACTGCAACAAGCAGAAGATCATCCTGTTTCTGGCGCATATCCAGAGAGCTTTTATCTTAAAGGTTTGGTTTGTCAGGTGTTTTCAAGCTAAGTTACACAGTTGTTATGTAGTATTAATGTGTAGTTTTATAGTAACGCGTGACCGCTGATTGTGGATTATTAGAAATTAACGTAGTTCATTTTAAGAAGTTAAGAGCAAAGAAACGTTTTTAGAATAAAATAATAAGGGAAAGGACTTCCCTATTTATGCTTACCTAACATCTACATACTAGCATCTACTTAATAGCGTCAGCGCTGATTCACAAACCGCTACTTTTACTGCTAATAGTGATGATGAAGTAGAACTCCAAGCAGCGTTAAGCTGGTTACTACAGCATATCTAAAATTTCTGCACCAATTAGAAACGAATTATTTGTCTCTTCAGAACACCTTACCACTTTTGCTTTAGCATCTAACGCTGGTAAATTTAAATTGGCAGCATCTAAATAAATAAATATCTCGGTGCCCATTTCAATTGGTTCATCTGTTGAAATAGAAATGCCCGTGGCGCTTAAGTCTCTACAAATGCCATCAATTTCTCTGCCTACTTCAGAATCCTGAATAACAACTTTAATGTCCGTATTAACCATCATTCGAAAAAAATTTCGTTTATCATCATAAATCATGCTTAAACCTCACCTATCACTACTGATACTAACGGCCTTTCTCGGACCTACGAATCCATCTATTTTTTCTATTAATTCCGTTATGGAGAATGGCTTTACAATATAATCGTCGCATCCTGCTGCGAAGCCTGCATCTTTTTCTTCATCTGACTCTAAGCCAGAGACCATTAGCACAGGTATTGCTTTAGTTTCAGGCGTATTTTTTATTAGACGACAAGTGTCATAACCATCTAATCCTGGCATACACACATCTAATAAAATCACATCAGGGCGACTCACAATCGCTTTTTGCAAACAATGTTGGCCTGAATCAGCGTACTCAAGCGAAAATCGTTTACTTAGCGCACTTTGTAGAATTTCAAAATTGAAGTATTCGTCATCTACTACAAGTACTTTTGTGAGCGAATGATGTAGATCAGACGAATTCTCATTTGATAACTTCATTCCCATTCCTTTATGTTTGCGATACCTGCAAACTCCATCCTGTTCATTTCCATACCTTATAGATTATTATCTAAACAATACGACAAAGCAATGATGCATACATGTATAAGTTATCACTCAAATCTGATTAATGGAAACATCATAAGTGATTAATTTACATTTTATTTATCTTTAACCCAATTTATTATAACTCGGCCATTTTATTTAAAATTCGCTTAGCCGATATAGGGTATGGTGTGCCCAGAGATTGTGCGAATAGAGACACTCTTAATTCTTCAATCATCCAGCGAACATCATTTAATTGATTACGCAGTTCAATATTTGATCCAACTTTACTAAACATGACTTCAAGCTGCTTACTCACTTTCTCTACTTCTTGGATACGAAGCTTGTCTTTGTGCGGATCTATCGCTAATTTTTCCATTCTATGATTAATTGCACTCACATAACGGGCAATATCATCTAATTTTTTAACACCATGCGCTTGAACAAAGCCGCTAAACACTAAATTATCGATTTGATCTTTAATGTCGTTAAAGGCATGAATAAACGCTAAGCCAATATTGCCTTTCATGCGCTTTTTAACTGCATGCGCTAACGATAAAATCTTTTCAACTTGTTGAGCGACAATAACCACATGATCACCCAGCTCGGCCCTAACAAGTTCTTTTAGTTTAGTGAATGACTCTTCATCTCTAGGCAGCGGGTGACTTTGTATAAGCGAATCAACCGATGCTGCAATACAGTCGTTGATTAAGTCTTTAATTTGGCCAAATGGATTAAAGTAAAGCCCTAATTTTGCTTTGTTTGGTAGCGATTCCTGTAGGTATTTGATAGGTGATGGCACATTCATCAAAATGAGTCGCCTAACACCAATCCAAGAAAGCTGTTCAGCTTCATACTGATTATCAATAAGCTTTATGCCAACTGTTTTACCTTCATCAATTAGTGCTGGGTAAGCTTTAATTTCAAAGTTTCCCTTTTTTTGCACGTATACTTCAGGCAGTGTATTTACACTCCAACTTTCCATACCAGCTTGTTCAATGTCTGGATCAGCAGCTTGCTTAAGAGATTCTTCTACAGCACCTTGTAGCTGCTGTTTTAATTTATCTAACGAATAACCACTAGCAAGCTTCTTATCTTTTTCATCTACCACAATAAAGTGCATTTTCAAAAAGCTAGGTAATTGCTCGTAATCCCAACTTTCTTCACTTACCTTCACGCCCGTCATGCGCAACAACTGTTTGGTTACTTGATCAATCAACTTGCCTTCTTTTTGTTGAAGGTTGCTTATTACAGCATCTGCATAATTTGGCGCAGGAACAAAGTTGCGTCTTAGCTGTTTTGGTAACGATTTAATTAATGCCACTATGAGGGTATGTTGTAGTCCTGGTACTAGCCAGTCAAAGCCTTCGTCTTCAACTTGATTCAATAGCGGTAAAGGGATCACGACTGAAATACCATCTACGTCACTTGCAGGATCAAAGTCATATTGAATGGAAAATGAAAGATTGCCCTGTGTCCAAGTGTCTGGATAATCTAGCGCACTAATATGTGCAGTATCACGCTGTAATAATTCATCTTCTGTTAAACATAATAAATGCTTGTTGTTTTTCTTGGCATGGTTATACCATTTCAAGAAACTGGCTTGGCAGGCAATGCCTTCAGGAATATTTTCATCAAAATATTCATACAGCCTTTGTTCATCAACTAGTAAGTCTCTGCGACGAACTTTATTTTCTAATGCTTCAATTGACTTTATTAAACTACGGTTATGCGACATAAAACGTAAATTAGTCGCAAAATTGTCGTTCACTAGTGCTTCGCGAATAAATATTTCTCGTGAAGTAACGGGGTCGATATTGGTGTAAGTCACCGAGCGTTTCGCAACAATTACTAAACCATAAAGCGCTTGTTGTTCATACGCAACTACACTACCTCTTTTACGATTCCAATGAGGTTCTGAATAACTACGTTTTACTAAATGTTGCGCCAGTGGCTCAATCCATTCTGACTGAATTTTTGCGGCAACTCGACCATACAAACGTGACGTTTCAACTAACTCTGCCGCCATTACCCACTTTGGTTGCTTTTTAAATAAGTTAGAGCCCGGAAATAAATAAAACTTGCTGTTTCGAGCGCCTTTATAATTTTGCTCTACATCTTTAAATCCAACATGACTTAACAGTCCTGAAAGTAAAGAGCGATGAATCGCTTCAAAATCTGCACCTTGAGTATTTATGGTAATATTTGCTTCTTTCACCGCTTGCTTAAGTTGCCAATACACATCTTGCCATTCGCGTACACGCATATAAGCTAACAGTTCTTTTTTACATAGCTTTCTAAATTGGCTACGTGACTGTTCTTCTTGCTGTTCTTGAAGGTATCCCCATAAATTTAGAAATGCGAGGAAGTCAGATTCTTTATCATAAAAGCGGCTATGTAATGTGTCAGCTTGTTGTTTGTATTCTGCGGGGCGTTCTCGTGGATCTTGAATTGAAAGCGCTGAAACAATAATCATTACCTCATCTACAGCACCGTATTGAGATGCCGTAAGCACCATTTTAGCTAATCGGGGATCAACAGGAAAACGGGCTAATTGCTTACCACTATTGGTGAGCTTATAAGTTTCATTTTTTCGGTTACTTATTACTGAAACTGCTTCGAGTTCTTCTAGTAGCCTTACGCCATCGGTAATATTGCGTCTGTCAGGTGCTTGTACGAATGGAAACTTTTCAATGTCGCCCAATCCTAACGAGAGCATTTGTAAAATAACCGAGGCAAGATTGGTTCGTAAAATTTCAGGATCAGTAAATTCTGGGCGCGCTAAAAAGTCATCTTCTGAATATAAACGAATACAGATACCATTCGATACACGACCACAACGTCCTTGCCTTTGATTTGCACTAGCCTGTGAAATAGGCTCTATTGGTAAGCGTTGTACTTTAGTTCGGTAACTGTATCGGCTAATTCTTGCTGTACCCGGATCAATTACATATTTTATGCCCGGCACAGTCAGTGATGTTTCTGCTACGTTTGTCGCTAATACAATTCGTCTAGCACTGTGCGGTTGAAATACTCTGTTCTGCTCTGCCACTGTTAATCGTGCATATAGCGGCACAATTTCGGTATCTCGCAATTTACGCTTTTCTAACGCATCAGCAGTGTCACGAATTTCTCGCTCACCATTCATAAAAATAAGTATGTCGCCCCTACTTTCATGGCTAAGCTCATCTACTGCATCAAATATCGCTTGAATTTGATCATTCTCAGTTTCTTTATCGTTATCAATTGGGCGATAACGCGTTTCAACGGGAAACGTTCTTCCCGACACTTCAATAATAGGTGCGTTATTAAAATGCTTAGAAAAGCGAGATTGGTCAATTGTCGCAGACGTAATAATAAGCTTTAAGTCAGGGCGTTTACTTAATAGCTGTTTCAGGTAGCCTAATAAAAAGTCAATGTTTAAACTACGTTCATGCGCTTCATCAATAATGATGGTGTCGTACTTATTTAGAAAACGATCGTGCTGAATTTCTGCCAGTAAAATACCGTCGGTCATCAACTTTATATAAGAGTCATCGCTCACTTGGTCGGTAAATCTAACCTTATAACCAACATAGCCACCTAACTCACTATCCAGCTCTTCCGCAATACGATTCGCCACACTTCGCGCAGCTATTCTTCGCGGCTGAGTATGACCAATTAATCCTGCAACACCACGACCAAGCTCTAAACATATTTTAGGTATTTGCGTTGTTTTACCAGAGCCCGTTTCGCCGGCAATTATCACTACCTGATGTTCAGCAATCGCTTTTGCAATACCCTCTTTCTTTTGCGAAACAGGTAAAGCCTCTGGGTACGTTACATTAGGCTTGTTATTCAGCTTGTGCGCGCGAATTGCTTCAGATTTTGCAACATCTGCTTTAATGGCTTCAAACTGGACACGCTGTTTTTCTTCGTCCGAAACTTTGCCTAACCCTTTGAGCCTGCGAATAAACACAAACTTGTCTTTTAGTAAGCAGTGGTTTAAATCAATATAAAAAGGATTAGTTTGATGATTACTTTTTGAAGCAGAAATAGTCGAATTCACGTTATGGTTCACTGAGGTAAAATTGAAATAGCGGTATTGATAATCGGTAATGCTATCAATCAGGTGACTTGATTACTAGGGTTAAGGTAAGTATTTGGTTAATTTCGTTCACTTTAAGGGTCGTTATGCTATAGCTAGCACCGCACTATCAAGGTACCTAAAATAGATATTAAAGTTAAGAGTGCGGTGAATTGGCGTTGAACATCTCTGTTTAAATTACTTACTCTAAAACTTAAACGAATCTGTGGCCTTGTTCGTATATTGAGTGCAAATGCATATCCAGCGCTTTCAACACATTAATGCGGGTAATAGTACCCAGTAAAATGCCATCTTCATTAACCACAGGATAAATTTTTGGTTTTAGCCCTGTCATGTCTTGTGCTAATTCAAATATACCTGAATGAGGGCTTACTGTTATTACGTCTTTGCGCATCACTTCATTTACCGTTGAATGAGACTCATTTTGATAAGTCGCATCAAGCATTTGCTTTAAACAATCTTGCTCTGACAAAAAGCCAATTACATGCTTTTTATCATCAATAACAGGCCCACCTATTTGATGTGTTTCTAATAATTTTTCAACAGCCGCCACTACCGTCATATCGGGTGTAAATGTTACGGGATGATGTTGCATATACTCAGAAACTTTAACCGACTCCATCGCCTTCCCCTATTAATTATTATTCATTACCTTTTGTATGCACATAATACTTCTATGGATGATGTTAGCGCTGCCATTATCCCAATAATTACAACAATGAGCATAGTTAAGGCTATTCACCATAAGCATAGTTCAATTTCCACCAATTCACTTAACATTCATTACTTTTAGCTATATTTTCAATTCTTTATCAGCCTTGAAAAAAATCCATTCTCGCGCCAACCAGCAAACAGTGCAAAAACCACGTTTTGTGCAATACTTAACCTAGTAATGGGTAGTTTCTTATCCGTATTAAGCTTGTTCATCAATCTACTGACACTCTAACTGAACAACTCTTGCATCAAATATCGCTATTTAATTACGTGAGGATTATCCAATTGACCATGAATGCTGAACAGTTAAAAAATGAGCTAACCACAAAACGCTCACAATTACAGACTCGCCTTGAAGCGATTAAAGCCGATTTTAGAAATGGCCGTGCTGCTGACTTTTCAGAGCAAGCTACAGAAAATGAAAATCATGATGTTCTACAACAGTTAAAAGGTGATTGCGAATACGAACTTCGGTTAATCGCTGAAGCGTTAGATAAAATTGAAGCGGGAGAATATGGTTATTGCAATAGTTGCGGAGAATCCATTTCAACTGCGCGCTTAGAAGCATTACCCTACGCTAATGAGTGTATAAAGTGTGCAAATTAGCACTTTTAAATAACCTACCGCACACAAAATTTAAGGCGAACACATAAATTTAGTTTAAGTTGGTGGCACGCTTAGTTATCATACGCACTCGCAAATTCTTACCCAATCTACCATTTTGTAGGTTGGGTCTAACCGACTTAGTAGAGTGTTCTTAATGGAAATAACCGCATGGCTATCGTTAGCCACCATTTGCATATTAGGTGCAATGTCCCCAGGCCCAAGTTTAGCTGTTATTTTAAAGCACAGTGTTAGTTCAATTTGGCATGGCTTAATTGCAGCCATTAGCCACGGCGCAGCGGTAGCACTTTACGCAGTTGCAACCATTGTAGGATTGTCTGCACTTGTTATTAAGTTCCCACTACTTTACAAAGTATTGGTGTACGGTGGCGCAGCTTACTTATTATGGATGGGTTATAAAGCCCTAACAGCAAAACCAGCCCCTCAAGCGGATAATATAGAAAATCAAGATAATGCGACTCAGCAACCTCAGGCGTCACAAACGACAATCGCGCAAGCTATAAAAGACTCAGCAGCCATTGCTATTTTAAATCCTAAACTTGCTATATTTTTCACTGCATTATTCAGCCAATTTATCACCCCTGAAACATCTAACATTGCAACTAGCAGTATTATGGTGGCAACTGTGGGCATTATTGACGCCCTCTGGTACTGCATCGTAGCATGCGCTGTCGCGTTAGCTAGCTCTCGTATTGCGTTTAATAAACACGCTACTACCATAGACAAAATTTCAGGTATCGTGTTTATAGGATTAGCAGTAAGAGTGGTAACACTTTAACATTACGAACAATATCCCCTAATTTAAATTACAAAAAGAATATTTGAAGTATGAATAATTCAACTAACACTATTTTTTGGCACGATTACGAAACGTGGGGAGCAGTTCCTAAAAAAGATCGGCCAGCGCAGTTTGCAGGTATTCGTACTGACTATGACCTAAATATTATTGAAGAGCCGTTTGAAGTTTATTGCCAGCTTGCTGATGATTATTTGCCACACCCGCAAGCGGCGTTAATTACTGGTATTACACCACAAACTGTAATGAAACGTGGTTACACCGAATATGACTTTATTACGCGAATAAACGAACAATTTTCTCGCCCTAACACAACGGTGGCTGGCTATAACAGTATTCGCTTTGACGATGAAGTAACGCGTTACACTCTTTACCGCAATTTCTATGACCCATACGCACGTGAATGGCAAAATGGTAACTCACGTTGGGATATTATCGATTTGGTCCGTGCATGTTATGCACTGCGCCCTGAAGGCATTAATTGGCCAACGCATGAAGATGGTAAACCATCATTCAAATTAGAAGATTTAACCAAAGCAAATGGTATTGGCCATGAAGCCGCGCATGACGCAGTTTCCGATGTGATAGCCACCATTGAAATGGCTAAGCTGATCAAGCAAAAGCAAGCCAAACTGTACGACTACATTTTTAATTTACGACTAAAAAAATCAGTTGCGCAGTTAATCGATGTGGCTGGAATGACGCCGCTTGTTCACGTGTCTGGTATGTTACCGTCGGAACAAGGTTGTACTACATGGGTTGTGCCAATTGGTTTCCATCCAGAAAATAAAAACGCAATTATTGTGTACAATTTGCAGTCTGATCCTGCACCTTTGCAACATTTAACCGCCCAAGAAATAAAAGAAAAGCTTTATACCGCTACCGCTGATCTCGACCCAAATGAAGAGCGAATAGGTTTAAAACTTGTTCACTTGAATAAATGCCCAATTCTGGCACCAGCGAAAACCCTTCTGCCAGAAAATGCTGAGCGCCTTAACATTGACAGAGAGCAATGCTTAAAGCACTTAGATATTTTGAAGAATATGCAAGGTCTACAACAAAAAGTTGAGGCAGTATTTGCACCTAATGAAGTAGATAGAAAAATAGAAACTAATCCTGATTATGCGTTATATCAAGGCGGATTTGTTAGTAATGGCGACAAGCAACGCTTTCAATTGATTCACAACACCAAACCAGAAAACCTAGCAGCGCTAGATTTAGCGTTTGACGACAAAAAGTTTTCAGAATTATTCTTCAGGTTTAGAGCCAGAAACTTTCCGCACACATTGGATAATAGTGAAATGATGCGCTGGCAGCATTATCGTAAAGACAAATTGATGTCCGGACATGATAATCCTAATTTAACTTCAGAAGACTTTATTATTGAATTGGAAAATTTAGCAATGGAGCATCAGGAAGACGAGCATAAAATGAATATTCTTAAAGCATTGTATGAGTATTCGACGCAGTTATAATGGCTACCGCCAGTTAATTTGACTCTAGACGTGTTGGCCTTTCGAGGGTTGTTTTTGCAGCAGTTTGTTTGCCACTTATACAAAACAGAGCACGTAAAGTGTTTAAAAAAGATCTTCACTCAATTGGTGCTGCTCAGTATTAGAAATAATGGATAATGATTTTTCTAAATTTTGAGTCTGAGCAATCAATAACGAATAATTAGAGGATGAGCCTTTAACACTAAACGGCAACTTGCGCCCAGCACGATCCAGAGAACGAAACCAATTCAAATCAACACTATCCCATTTGCCAGTAGCCCAAATACGTTGATTTAATGCACTCCAAGTATCTGCCAACAAAATTCCTTTTACCTGTTTAACGTTATTTATTGGCATACTATACACACCCTCTCTATTGAGCATTTTCTTTAGACAAAACGCAACTCTGTCAAGCTTTATTCTTTCAAGATCGTTACAGATCTTCTCAAAGAAAATTTTCGCAGGGTAATCTCTCTTTGCTTCAATTAAATATATTGTTTCTTCGAAATAAATAAAGCCATCTAAATGACTACTCCATGGCAATCCTTCCTTTAGTGAAAAAGGTAACTCAGCTGCACATATTGCATCAGGCGCTAGTTGTGAAAATGATTTAAGGAAGGTAAAAACGAGATTACTTTCTGACATCTCTCCACCTGGTTTACATGCTCTGAATTGAGACATCGTTCGCTCATATGAAGAGCATGTTTTTAAAAACGCTTCTATGATTACTTTATCAAGCATTTAGAAATCCCAGATAATATCGACTATTTCTTACTTTCCAGTCGAGCCAACAGGCTTGACGTATCCCAGCGATGGCCACCCATCGCTTGAACTTCTGAGTAAAATTGGTCAACCAATGCAGTTACAGGTAGATGGCTTTTATTTTCTCGCGCTTCGTTTAGCGCAAAACCTAAATCCTTGCGCATCCAGTCTACTGCAAAGCCATGATCGTACTCGCCTGCTAGCATTGTTTTATGTCGGTTTTCCATTTGCCAAGAACCAGCGGCGCCTTTTTCAATAGTTTCTATCACCGCTTCGGCGTCTAAACCCGCGTTTTGCGCAAAATGTAAGCCTTCCGATAAGCCTTGTACTACCCCTGCAATACATATTTGATTAACCATTTTTGCAAGCTGGCCGCTGCCAATGTCACCAATTCTTTTAGTGAATTTTGCATATGCGGCCATTATCGGCTCTGCTTCAGCAAAATCTATTTCATTTGCGCCGCACATAATCGTTAATGCGCCATTTTCTGCGCCTGCTTGTCCACCACTTACAGGTGCATCCATAAAGCGCTTATTTTGGTTTTGCGCTTGCTGCGCTAACTCTTTAGCAAGTTGTGCCGATGTCGTGGTGTGATCAACTAACAAGCCGCCATTTTTTAATCCAGCGTAAATACCTGTATCGCCTAACGTTACCGCGCGCATGTCATGATCGTTACCTACACAAGCAAAGACAATATCAGCATTTAAAGATGCTGCTTTTGGTGTTTCAGCCATCGTTCCATTATATTGCTCAACCCATTTTTTAGCTTTCTCAGTGGTGCGATTATACACACACACATCGCGACCATTCTGTTGTAAATGACCTGCCATTGGGTAACCCATTACCCCTAAACCGATAAATGCAACTTTCATAAATATTCCTATCTATTAATTTTCAATCATGAGAAGAGCAATCGCAGCATTTTGTTAAGCTGCGATTGTATAGGTAATGTTTTATTTGCTTTGCGCGCTAATGCTATGCACTAACAATGTTAAGAAATACAGCGGTTAGCATAATTGGGCAAACAAATTTGATGTAATAAGCTAACAGTTTGATGGTTTTAGTTTGGTTTTCAAATAACACATTACCGCGCTTCCATAACCAACCGACGACAATAAAATAAAAGAGTCCCATAATTGGCAGGTGATAATTTGTCACTACGTTAATGACAAAACCGAATAATGTGTTGAAGTTGAATATAATGGTCATTGATGCAACTAGTACGACTAACGATACTAATAGTGTTGCTTTGCGGCGATCCATAAACTTGCTTTCAACAATATATGCCACAGGTACTTCGGTAGAAGAGATAGTAGACGTTAATGCGGCAATACTAAGTAAAAAGAAAAAAGCAAAACCTACAAAAATGCCTATTTCACCCATTTGATTAAATAATTGCGGCAAAATACCAAAAATTAACTGCCCTTCTCCGATTAGCGCTCCGTTGTTATAAACTTCAATTCCTTGATGCTGTGCAACAAATAATGCAGGAATAATCAATAAGCCCGCTAATACAGCAATAACGGTATCTAATGCAGCTACTGAAATACTTAATTTAACTAAGTTTTCTTCTTTTTTAAGATAAGAGCCATACACCATCATGCCACCCACACCGATAGATAATGAGAAGAATGCTTGTCCCATGGCAGAGATAATCAGTTTAGGATCAGTAATATTAGAAAAGTCAGGAATTAAATAAGCGCGAATACCTTCTGCAGCACCTTCTTGCATCGCAATATAAATGATTAAAGAGATGAGCATTACTAATAGCAACGGCATTAATCTGCGTGACCATTTTTCAATGCCTTGGCTAACGCCTTTGATAATAATAGCCGCGGTTAATAATATGAATATGGGAGTGAAAAACAAGTTTCTATCTAGTGAATTTGTGTTCAACCATTGCTTTGCTTGCGTTTGCCCTGCTAATTCTGCCAATGGCGCTAAGCTATGAGACACCATCCAGCCTGCAACTATAGAATAAAAACTTAACATGCCGATTGCACCAAACAGTCCAATTATGCCTGCGGTTTTACCTAATAAGGCTGACTTTTCACCACATGCTTTTCCTAGTGCTTTAACTGGGTTAGCTTGTGCGGTATGGCCTATGTACATTTCTGTAAACATGGCAGGTAACGCAAGCAGAAAAAGCACTAATAAGTACACCATTAAAAAAGCACCGCCGCCGTGGTTAGCCGCTTGCGTTGGAAAGCCCCAAATATTACCAAGCCCTATTGCAGAACCTGCCGCAGCTAAAACAAACCCAATACGACTGTTAAAGCCATCCCTTGTGTTATTCATTATTGCCCTACTTCGTTACTGATATATGCGCGAAAGGGATTATTAAACCACACAATTTTATTGCTGTTAATGTAACTTTTTAATATTAAGTGCTTTTACGCCATAAACGCGTTATAAATCGACTTAAATGCCCTATTCAATATTAAAGTGAGCAAAACATCATCATACTGCTAAGCCTGTAGTCACTGCTGTGTCACCTTCAAAAAGATGCTGATGTAATTTACTAATAATAGAAACCGCCTCATTGTCTTTAACCAAAAAGCAAACATTATGCTGGCTAGCACCGTAGCATATCATCCGCATACTAATATTGTTTAGCGACTGAAATACGCTAGCCTCAATACCGTTATTGCCCATTATGCTCGCATTAGCATGGAGGTGATTACCAATCAGTGCGATAAGCGATAAATCACTTTCGACTTGAATTTCGCAAAAGGCTTGAAGCGCTTTCATGCAGTGCTTATAAAATTGTTGTTCTGCGTTCTGAACAGAATTGTCTAGTGTTATTGCAATGCTAATTTCAGAGGTGGTGATCAAATCTACCGAAATGTGGTGCTGACTCAAAATCCCAAACACTTTTGCCAAAAAGCCTGTTGCATGCAGCATGGCGGGGCTTTTAATAGTGATAAGTGTTTGATTTTTTCTTAGCGCAATGGCGCGATAGGTGGGTTTATTTTCAACTGACTTAACTATTTTGGTACCACCTTGAGTTGGCGCCAAACTTGAGCCAACATAAACAGGAATGTTCGCTCTCATCGCTGGTAAAAGTGTTGCTGGATGAAGCACTTTGGCACCAAAAGTGGCTAATTCAGCTGCTTCATCAAAGCTAATCTCACTAATAGGCTTTGCATTTGTAGTCAACCGTGGGTCTGTGGTGAAAATACCTTTAACGTCTGTCCAAATTTGTAATTCGGTCGCGTTTATTGCCTCAGCTAACAATGCAGCACTGAAATCTGAGCCACCTCGACCTAGTGTTGTTGTTTCGCCATGTTCCGTCGCACCAATAAACCCTTGGGTAACCATTACATGGCTATGCCCTTTATCTTCACTGCTAACCACATCCGAAAAATAATGAGTAGCAAGTTCACTTATTCTATTTATGTTTGGCACGGCATTACCAAACTGGTTATCTGTTTTTAATATTTTACGGACATCAAAACATTCCGCTTTATAAATTTGATTGCCTGCTAATTGGTTTAATACTTCTGTGAATAGTAAGGAAGATATTTGTTCACCGAAAGACAGAATTTCATCTTTAATATTCGGCTGAATAGATGCACTCTGTGCCAAATCCGCAAGTTTTAAATGCAGGTTTAGTAACTGTTGTTGCTGATGGTCTGACTGTTCGAGCTGATCTAGAATTGTCGAATGAATGGCTAAAATTTTGTTTAACAGCGCTTCGCGCTTAGCCGTTAATAAATCGGGCTTTGTAAGTTTAGTAAGCAAATTCGTAACGCCAGACGATGCGCTTACCACAACAACTTTAATAGTAGGACTGTTTAGCACAAGAGACGCGCACCTTTGCATTGCTGCAAAATCCGCAAGGCTAGTGCCACCAAATTTAGCTACAACTATATTATTTTTCATTAATGACTCTCATTATTTATATGAGAGCGCTAGGCAGGAATAGTGGATAAATACAATAATGGTACGTATTGTATTGAAATGCTATATCGCCTAGAAGCGCTCCACCCTATTGTTTTTAAAAACGTTCTAAAGGTGACAGTTATAAGGATTCAGCCTTATCAACCGAAAAGCAATAAAGATACTTAATGCTTTCCTCGGCAACGATTCCCTCACTTATTATCTTTGGAAGTATCCTTCCTCAAATAAGCTACCTAATCGTTGCACCTCTTCTAGTAATAAACACAGTGTTACTGTGTTTAGTCAGTTATAAATTTAATTGGATACTTAACGTGAAGTCAATCTTTTTTAGCGCCACTGAAAGTAAACATCATGCCTAAAAACGATGCTACTGCCAAATATACAAAAGTTCCTCTGGCACCACCATAAACCTGAATAAGACAAACTAAAGATACGATATTTAAAGCTGTACCAATACAAGCGCTTTTAACGTTGGGCCTGAATGCTCCTTGATTGTTGAATAAGCCCAGCCCATAAATACACGCAATAATTCCGCACAAGCCAATTAATACATTCATGCCGTTTCTCTTTGATATTCATCTATATGGCTTACAGACTGGTTAATAGCCTGCTTCGCTTTAACTTTCATCATTGCTAGAACGAGTAATACTCCTAAAACAAATGTCGTTAGATTAACGCCCATCGACACAAAGTGCTTCGTGTGTATTACATTGAAAATATGACTTCCACTAAGTATCGCGTCTAATGGCATTGTGATGAGTAAGCAACTTGCTATGCTATACCCCAATACATGCACAGCACACTTCTTTTTAACAACTAAACCCAATGTTATAGCAAACATCCAAACACTAAAGAAAATGAAGAATACGGCAGATGTATGATCATTCAATGCATAAAACTTGTTAAGGATGAGCTGTGCAGGAAAAAGTGCCACGGCTGCTAAAACAACGCCAGCGCATGATCCAATAAGCAGTCGATTAAACATTTCGTATGTATTGCGGCTATGTGCTGGATTAGCAGTATTCAGTCCTCGCTCTATCCATAGCATCAACCCGGTTATAGGCAATAGTGCAGTAGATATACCCAACACAGCCCACAAGGCTTTTATAAATATTCCGCCAAAATTACCGAAATGTAGCGGGAACATCGCATCTAGAATTTTGCCTGTAACACCTTCTAGTCGTCCAAAATTGGCTTGGTGGCGAACAAACTCCGCTGTTGCTCCGTTAAACACTAATGCCTGTCTGCCCAATTGCTCGTTACCCGCACCAAATACATACATTGCTGCATTTTTGTCGCCATAACCCATAATTGTAAAATTGGTGAATGTTAAATCTGGGTAGCTTTTTTTGCTGTTTTCTAAAATATGCGCAACTTTTGTTAGACTTTCGACATTCGCAACAACTGGTGCTTTCACCGCGGTAAATTTTTCAAGTAACGCTTCTTGGTCACCATTAAAGCTTACGTACGCAGCGGCAGGTACAAGTAATACCGTTGCTAAACCTAAAAATGCACCAGTAAAAGCAATAACTGAATGAAAAAGTACGCCCCACACGCTCATTGCTTTATGCCCATCATTTAGCAGTAACGAGAAATTTCGTTTAGGCCTAAAAGTAAAGAGTTGAGCCAGTATTTTTCTATGGATGATTAATCCCGTTACAATTGAGACCATTAAGGTAAGTCCCAACAAACCTGTTAAAATAAGTCCTACCGGTCTACCTAAGTGCAAGTCGGCATGAAAATGCGCCAAAAACATCGCCATGTCTAACTTAGGGTGATTGAAATACTCCTCCATGTCTGTTCTTGATACTTGCTCAAAAGTAATGGGGTGCAACTCAAAAACAACACCTTTGTGATCTTCTTTGCCATTTTCTTGTTCAAAGTGCCCTTCAAATATCAAACGAATATTGTCTGTTGAGCGAACTGCAGGAAACTGTATGTGTATTTCCTCTAGGTAGGCTGGGTCAACTTTTTGAGAATATTCTTCTACTATGGCTTCATATTTCTGTGGCGTGATATCTATCGGGCTTCGTATATGATCATTTGCCCAAATCATTAACTCTGAACGAGCAAAAACAGCCACTGCACCAGTAAATGCAATAACAAATAACAAAATACCCGTTATTAAGCCAACCCAAGAATGTAGCTTATATAGCTTTTTTATCGTGATACTTTTCATAATAACGTTATCCTGCCAAAGCAGTGTAAATACAAATTAAATGTATGGCTGTAAGTGTTAATAGCACGAACCACACTCGTTTAATTGAATTATCTAAAAAGCTATATATAAACAGAGCTGTCCAGATAAAAGGAAATAATAGAATGGGAATGCCTATTGAATCGGTAAGATTTAATGGGAGGTACGTTGTCATGCCGGGAATAATGGTCACTGACGTGAGCAATACAACGACAATACTAAGAAACATGCGATTTTTTAATGCACTAAAGGTTTTTTTTTCACTTATTTTGCTAGCCACTGGTATGACTCTTTTTAACGGCAACAGAAATGTATTAGTAAAATACAACAACATTCGTATAATTACAAATGATAACCGTTATCATACGCATTTAAATTCTAATTAGTGTGAACTGTGACCCATCTAATTAAAATTTAAAGAGATTCACAGAAAAGCGTGACTAAGTCATACGGCTGCCCATTAATTGCCTGCCCATTTTGGATGCGTTCGGCAAATTGAAATTGATTTTTTAACAATACAATTTGCGACCCTGGATTATTAACAGCCACTCGCGCAACGATACGGTTTAAGTGTAATTCTTCAAATGCATATTGCTTTACTAATTTAACCGCTGACGTTGTTACCCCTTTACCAGAATACTGTTGACTAATTCTGTAACCAATTTCGCCTTGATGAATTAATGTATTGGCTGACTTGTTTTGCCTATCGTTAAAAATGCTCGTATGTGTATCTCGAGTAATTTGGCGTAGGTTTATGCGTCCCATTAATTTATTATCAACACACATAAAGAATTTATATGCCTCGTCAGACTCCCACTCTTCAATACCTTTTTCGATTTCATTGTGAATATTGTGAAGCGTGTAAAAACCATCTTCTCTATCTTCAATCAACGACTTAAAATACGCACGGTTGTCTTTTTCAAACGCCAGTAGTGCATCAGCATAATCGTGATTAATAGGTACAATTGTTAACTTAGACAATATTCACTCCTGTCGAATTTTCCTGTCGAAATTTTAAGTTATAGGGTTATTCATTCTTTCTGAGTACAAGGTGGGTATAGCGGCCAATAGATGCAAATGGCTCTTGGCGGTTATGCGATAGCTCTATGTTGACTAATTCATCAAACCGCTCACTGGGCAAATTACGATCTCTTGTATAATCGTGAAAACAGCGCACACCGGTTTTAAATAAGCAGTTTAATGGGAGTTCTGATATCCACGCCATTAGCTCATTACTATTGATCGGATTTTGAGGATTTAAGAACACAGTATTTCTTGCTTTGTATTCAGCATTTACATATTCAAAGTTCCCGTACAAAATATTTGCTAACGCCTTACCTATTTGGTTGTAATACATTAATGATAAATGGCCATTATCGGTTAGTGTATCTACCAGTAGATTCAACGCTTTTTTTGGCTCATCAAGCCATTCAAAAACGGCATGGCAAAGAATAATATCAAATGCTTGATGGTCTTTTTGTAACTGGGGTAATATTGTTTGTAGTGAACCAGCAACAAAGCTACATGAGTTTAACAAGCCTTGTTCTGTGCATGTTCGATAGGCTTCTGTAAGCATGTCTTCTGAAACATCGCTAAATACAACTTCATGACCCAATGAGGCACACCACACCCCCAACTGCCCTTGCCCACAGCCAATATCCAAAATGCGCAAAGGCTTTGCGGCAAACTCTGGAATATCCATTAAATCTCGCTTAAGCACTGCTAAGCGCAGTTTACCTTTGGTTGTGCCATAAATGTTTTTTTTAAACTTTTTACTGCTTTGATCAAAGCTAGTATCGTTTGTTATTGTGTTGCCATGCTTAATGTTGCCGAGCTTTTTGCTGTCACTAGTCAAACTATATTTCTCATTGTTGCTTAATTAAACAGGGTTATTAATATCTATAAACTGTACATCAAGCTCGAAGGTTTCAGTTAAGTGCTCACCGAGTGATTTTGCACCATAACGTTCAGTAGCATGATGGCCAGCAGCGATAAAATGGATACGCTGTTCATTGGATGAATGAATCGTTTGCTCGGATGCTTCGCCGGTAATAAAACAGTCAATACCTTGTTGTGCTGCTAAATCGATATACGATTGACCACCGCCTGTGCACCAAGCTACGGTTTTTATATCAAAGTTTCCACCACTATTTACCAGTGGTTTTCTACTTAATGTACTCTCAATGCGTTGGGTTAATTCGTCTAATGAAATTGGGTTGGTAAATTCGCCTTTTAACGGAATACTTGGTCCAGGACCCTGCTCTAAACCTTCAATATTTTGAATATCTAATAACTTTGCTAATTGCACGTTATTTCCTAATTCAGGGTGAACGTCTAGTGGAAGGTGGTAAGCAAACAAATTTATGTCATTTTCAATTAGCTTTTTAATTCTGGTTTTCTTCATACCAGTAATAGGTTGATGTTCACCCTTCCAAAAATAACCATGGTGAACGAGTATCGCGTCAGCATTCATTTCTATTGCTTTATCTATTAGCGCTTCACTCGCTGTTACTCCAGTTATAATTTTACGAATACTGTCTGTACCCTCTACTTGCAAGCCGTTTGGACAAAAATCTTTAACTTCCCAAGGTTTTAATAAGTCAGTTAAATAACGTTGTAATTCATTGCGGTTAATGGTCATGCTTGCCCCCTTTGTAATAATGATGCTGATTGTCTAGATTTTTTAGTAAAAATGAAAGTTTTTGTCTTATTAATTGCGATAAAACCAATTTATTTCTATACCTAGTAAGGACTGTTGAACTTTTAAGATTGCATTTAGCTCAACCTCAAAAGTTCAACAGTACAAAGTCACAATAAGTTATTTTAGGGGTTACGATGACAAATCTAGATAAAGATGAAGTAATTGAAAAATTTACAACCGCTTATGTTGCAGCAAATGGCAAACAGCCAGATCTTGAAGTAAAAAGTGGGTGGTATAGTGTGGATGGTGGTAAAAACATGCGATTGGCTGACTTAAACGAATTAGCCGATGAGCTCAGTACAACCTATGCAGAAGATGTGACTGAACCTGTTGCTGATACTCGAACTAATATGGGTAAAAAAGCAAAACCTAAAAAAGCGACCAAGGCAAAATCTGCCGCTAAAACTAAGAAAAAATCTTCGAAAAGTGGCGGGCTAACCGCAGAAGCGCTTTGGCAAAAGCAACTAGAAGAAAAAGATCATCAATGCACGCTTCCTCGCGGCATTCGTTAACGAATAAATACACCAATTAACATGCCAGCATAAATAATAGGCTGTGAATTTCAGCCTATTATTACTTAATGCGATAAGCAGTTATATTTCTTAACAATTTCATTCCTAGCCCTTTCATTACAAAAGTGTTATAAAAATTAACGTATTCTTTGAATACCCTGAATTCTTATAAAAAATTAGAACAGGTATAACAAGATAAAAGGAAAGAAAGGATGAAATCTAAAAAAATGATTAAGCTTGCGTTAAGTGCAAGTGCCGTCAGTATTGCACTTCATGCCCCCTCCACGCTAGCACAAGAAAATGATTCTGATATTGAGCGCATTGAAGTCACGGGTTCTCATATTAAACGACAAGATATGGAAGGCCCATCCCCAGTAACCACGATAAATGAAGAAGACATAAACAAGGCTGGTGTAACAGACCTAATTGGTTTATTTACCAAAATGCCGATGTCTGGCCAAGGTACATTCTCAACACAAGGAAACAGCAGTGATGACACCGCTAACGGTGGCTCAAGTGTTTCTTTACGTGGACTGGGTGCCGACTCAACATTGATTCTTGTTAACGGTCGCCGTGTTTCTGTTTCTCCTTTCGCAAAAGGCATTGATACCGCATTCGTTGATATCAATAATATTCCATTATCAGCCATTAAACGTGTTGAAATCCTAAAAGATGGTGCTTCTGCTACTTACGGTTCAGATGCTATCGCAGGAGTAATCAATATTATCTTAAAAGATGACTTTGATGGCGTAGAAGTTTCAGGTAAAGCAGGCACAACTGCAGACGGCGGTGGTGACGAGCAAAACCTAAGCGTGGTTTGGGGAAGCACAAGTGACAAATCCAGCCATACATTTATTTTAGATTACTATAAGCGTGACGAAATACTTTACGCTGACAGAGACTACTCTAGTTCTGCAAACCAAGCTGCTCTAAGACCTAACGATTCTTCAGCAACAGACTTCAGAAGCTCTTCAGGCTTCCCTGGTACTATTGCATTAGCTTCAGATCCAACAAAACGCCATGCTGACGTATGGGGTAGCGACACCTGTCCAGCGGATATGATTACTAACGACAGAGACTCAGATGGAAACTTAACAGGCTATAGCTTATGCCGCTATGACTATGCCCCAGTAATGACTATGGTGCCTTCAGCAGAGCGCTTTAGTTTTAACTATATGGGTAAATTTGAGATTGGCAATGACATTTTGGCATTCACTGAATTTAATGGCCAAAATGCGCGCTCAACTATAAAGGGCGCTGGTAGCCCAAGCTTTAACGAGCTGTTCATGTCGGGCGATAACGTAAACCACCCGTTTGCAAATCAACCTGATCATGAATTTTACCAACAAGATTTAACCATGCGCCGCCGTACAGTAGATATCGGTAATCGTAAAAAAGAAGTGGACTCAGATTACTACCGTGCAATTGTTGGCTTAAAAGGTGAAATCAAAGAGTGGAACTGGGAAGTGGCGTATAGCTACATCAAAAACGAATCTACTGAACGTGGTGTAGATGGGTTCCCGAACTCTAGACGCATTCAAGAAGCCATTGACAGTGGCTTGTGGAACCCGTTTGAACCTTCTTCAAACTCACAAGAAGCCTTAGATTTTATTGAAACAACAACTACGCGAATTGGTAAATCAACTAACAAAACGCTTGATGCGAAAGTATCTGGCCCTGTTATGGATATGAGTCACGGACCTATGATGCTTGCACTAGGTGCTGAATACCGTGAAGAAGCAATTAGCGATAATCCGGATGACCAATTTTTACGTGGCGACATTTTTGGTACAGAGGCAACTCGCGCAAACGGCGAACGTGATAACACCGCCGTTTTTGCAGAGCTAGCAATTCCTGTATTTGAAAACTTTGAACTTCAATTAGCCGTTCGTCATGAAGATTACAGTGACTTCGGTACTACTACCGATCCTAAAGTTGCATTTAGATGGGCTGCGACAGATGAGCTTATATTCCGTGGCTCTTATGGTACAGCATTCAGAGCACCATCATTACACCAACTTGGTCTAGGTCAAACTGATGAATCACCAAACCTTGTAGATTCTGTCCGCTGTAGTGCTGTTGGCAACATCAATAAGGCATGTGAACCTCAAGAATACACAGCTGTGTTCGCGGGTAACCCTGATCTTTCAGAAGAAACATCAGAAAGTTATAACTTAGGAATGATATTTGAAGTAAACGAAAAATTAAGCTTCAGTTTAGATTATTATAATTATGAAATTGAAGATCTAATTGATTCAGATACTCAGTTTGTGTTTACCAACTTTGGCGCAGATCCGTCAGTTGTTGAACGTTTACCAAGTGATAACCCTAATGATCCAGGTGAAGTAGTTCGAATTTTTGACTCTTACCAAAATATCGGTGATTTAAACACGTCAGGATTAGATTTTGATATTCAATACGGTTTAGAAACTGATGTAGGTGATTTCGAATTCTCTTATGTTTTAAACTACGTATTAGAGTTTGAAGACATTCGTGGTACAGGTGCAGACAGACGTATCAACAAGCAAGAAGGCGACTTTGAGCAACCTGAAATGCGCTGGACGTTAGCTTCTAGCTGGTTGTTAGATGATATGGCTGCCAGTGTAGCAATAAACTACATTGATGAATTTAAAGGCGATGCTGATGCAGGTTTTGGTGACAAAACGGTCGATTCTATGACTACTGTTGATGCGTCATTTAGTTATTTAGGCTTCGAAAACACCACACTAACGATTGGTGCAACGAATCTATTTAATGAAGAACCTCCATTTAGCCATCACGACTTTATGGGATTTGTTAACACAACTCATAGTGGGCAAGGCCGCTTTGCATATGTAAAAGCGAGCTATAAGTTCTAATTTATCAATGATATACTTCTAAAAGGCGCAGTTTGCGCCTTTTTGCTGTTTATTTTCTAAGACTTTCTTTCATATCATTTGGCACCAAAATGAAAAGTTTATTTATAATAATAATAATGTTCTTCGCTCAGTATTCCGTTGCACAAACTGTTAAAGACTTTCCAAAAAGCAACTGTAACCCTAATGACATATTTATATCTGTTAGTAATGTAACCTATTGCGCTAGTCCGCACGTTTTAAGAAAAATCAGCATGTTAGGAACGTCTCAACAGAAAGCGTTTATAAAAACGGAAGATGTTGAATTGGTATTAGGCTCTAGCCCTTCTCATATCGCCATTTCTGATTTACATCGTAGATATAATTTAACGGTAACTGAGTTCTTTTTAGCACTGGCTAATAATGCATTACCACTGCAAGACAAAAGCCTAATTGAAGCAACATTCGATATCAGAAATGATGATCACATCTCTATTTATCAAAAGGATTACTATTTTGCTTTTTCAATTGTTGGTGCACATAAAAGGAATGATCGAATTTACTTAACGCAAAAAAATAGTAATGAGATTTATCTAATAAATGGTGAATTTGATCAGTTTGCCGCAGAAGAAATTTTGTCATCTCTCCAATTTTTAACTCACTAATCAAACAAGTGAGCCAAGATTATGATCGCATTTATCTAACTAATAAAAACAGTGACGTTATTTATCAAATTACGGGCGAGTTTGATCAACCTGCCGCCGAGGCGTTTTTAGGCGCTTGTTTCATTCTTTTCTAATATATCAGAAAGCTTATCTTGCTCTAACGGTCTTGAGAATAAGTAACCTTGAGCGAAATGACAGTTGAGGTCTATTAGCAAGCGCTGCTGCTTTTTTAGTTCTATTCCTTCTGCGATCACTTTTATTTTTAACGACTTCGCTAACGCTAAAATTGTAGTAACAATGGCATTCTCGCTCGACTTGTCTTGTAATGTTTGAATAAACGACTTGTCTATTTTTAGAGCATCTACTGAGAATTGATGCAAATAACTAAGTGAAGAATAGCCTGTACCAAAATCGTCGATAAATATTTTTACACCTGCAGAACGCAGATTTTTCATATTACTTTTCGCCGCTTTAATATTATTAATTAAGCCTCGCTCGGTAAGTTCAATGGCTAAATGTTTTGGTTTAATGTTCATTTCCTCGAGTTTTGATAAAACAACTTGATCAAAGCTATCACTCGAAAAAGTCTCGCCAGAAATATTAACGCTAACGTAACCATTGAACTTAAAACTGCGCTTTAATTTTTTTATTTGCCTGCAAACTTGTTCTAAAACGAACATGTCAATCAAGCCAATTAGGTGGTTTTCTTCAGCGTATGGCACAAAATCGTCGGGAGGGATCACACCTTTATCAGGATCATACCAGCGTACAAGAGACTCAAAGCCCGCCACTTTATTATTTTTCAAATTAATAATCGGCTGATAAGACATTCTTAGGTGCTCACGCTCCATTGCCCTTCTCATCTGTGCTTCAAATCTTGTCAAATACGACTCTCCGACACCATCTTGATATACTCGATAATTGTTACGTCCTGCCGCTTTTGCCGCATAAAGGGCGATGTCCGCTTTTTTAAGTATTTCATGACTATCAAAGGTTTCATCAGAGGGATAAGCAATACCTATACTAATAGACGTATTAATTTTATGATCGCCAACGTCTACAGGGTTATTAAACGCTTGAATAATTCTGGCCGAGACTTCTTCCGCTTCGTCTTTTAACTTAATGCCTTCAAGTAGAATTACAAATTCATCTCCACCTAACCGCGCGAGCGTGTCATTCTCGCGAATACACTCTTGTAATAGATTCGACGCCTCAATAAGAAATGCATCTCCTATCATATGTCCCAGCGTGTCATTGACCATTTTGAAGTGGTCGAGGTCTAAATATAAAACAGCAATCGCATCATGAGTGCGCTTAACGTTATCTAAAGCATGGCCGATACGATCTAATAACAAGAGTCTATTTGGTAGGCCGGTTAAACTGTCATGCAAAGCTAATTTTTGGAGATCTTTCTCTGCCATCAGTTTTTTTAGTACGTTACTAATATGATGGGATACAAATGTAAGTAACTCTTTGTCCGATTCATTGTAATGAATGTCGGCATTATAACTTTGGATACAAACAACGCCTTCTACAGAATCACCACTTTTAAAAGGCACCGCCAAATAAGATTCTGCTAACCCCCCAAACAGCTTACACTCGCCACTGTCAATCAACGCCTGTAATTGTGCTTTTGTGGCTAACAAAGGGGCTTTATCGCGAAAAACTTTGCCTGTTAAACTAAATTTTAAAACAGATTCAGAAAAGTATTCATCAGGTGAAATATCTGAATTCTCGTCTTGATAGTATGGGAAGTTTAATTTGTTTAGTGATTGATCAAACAGTGCAATATAAAAGTTGTCACTGTGCATCAGCCTACCAAGAATGTGATGGACTTTTTTGTAGACATCTCCTATGTCGGTAGCTGTATATGTAAGGGATGCAATTTCAAACAGTGCTTTTTGTACTGCTTCTGCCTTTTCTAAACGCACAACAGATTTTTTTAAATCTGCCAGTGCAAATGTTTTATGTAGCTTTGATGATAATACTGCACTGATTGTGGTGATAATATTGAGGTGGGTTTTGTCAAAAAATTCTGCACAAGCACTTTCACAATCGATTACCCCAAGTATTTTATCTTCAAATAAGATGGGTACTGAAAGCTCTGACAACGCCGGTAAATTATCTACTCGGTAGCGTTCATCTTTTCGCGTGTCGGAAACAAGTTGTGGTTTTCCCAGTTTGGCACAAGTTCCTACAATGCCCTCACCTACTTGTATTTCAGTTAAATGGCTTACATAAACTCCATCCACGGTTGAATGACCATAAGAGGCGAATTGCGTTAATACCTGCTGTTCGTCATTTAATAAATAAATCACACAATCTTCGTAACCCAAATGAGTAACTACCGCCTTAGCGATAAAGTTACATATTTCGTCCGTTTTATTTAATTCAAAAAGAGAGGTTGCGACGTAATTAATAAAATTAACAAAGTCTATCTGTTCATCAATATGATGTACGTTCGACTGCATAACAGTATTGCCTTGGTTATCTAACAAAGTAAAAGACGAGTTTTCACTGGAGACCGTTTAAGTTTAGTTGATATACATGATACTAGGGAGTTAACCACTTTCATAATTATCAAAACGTTTATGGAGTGATAATAATATGGCTTTTAATGTTAATTAAAAGATTGATTTTAAAATTAAACCAATGCAGTTAATTGATTGGTAAGTGCTTTTTAAATACAAAAGGCTACATAGGTAGCCTTTTCTCTTATAGTATATAACTTTTAAATAGTGTTTACTTTTTATCAGTACCCACTTCAACTCGTGCTTTTAGCTTCTGGCCTGGGCGAAAAGTCACAACTCGTCTTGCCGAAATTGGTATATCTTCGCCCGTCTTAGGATTACGCCCTGGGCGTTCCTTCTTGTCACGCGTTTCAAAGTTACCAAATCCCGAAAGCTTAACTTCTTCCCCTTCTTCTAAAGCTGAACGAATTTCTTCAAAAAAAGATTCTACTAGTTCTTTAGCATCACGCTTATTTAATCCCATTTTGGTAAATAAATGTTCTGCTATATCGGCCTTGGTAAGCGCCATAGTTAATCCCTCAGAGTCGCGTTAAATTCAGTTTGCAACGCCTCAATTACTTTCGTCATCGAGTCATTAATCTCGTTGTCTTCCAAAGTTTTGTGCTGATCTTGTAAAGTTATGCCAATCGCAAGACTCTTATAACCTTCCTCAACACCTTTACCTTGGTATACATCGAACAATTTTAGGTCAACTAGTTGATTTGCGCCAATATTTTTTATTAAAGAAAGTAAATTTCCTGCATTTACCTCTTCTTTAACCACTACAGCGATGTCTCTGCGGTTCGATGGATACTTTGAAACCTCCATCGCTTCTGGCACATTTCTATTGCTGATAGCGTTTAAATCTAGTTCAAAAACAAAGGTTTTGCCATTTAATCCTAATTTTTTCTCAAATTCTGGGTGAACCGCTCCGATCACACCTACTTCGTGCCCATCGACATATATGTTAGCCGTTTGTCCTGGATGCAGCGCTGAATGTTTTGCAGGTTTAAACTCTATTACAGAGGTTGTTCCCATCAGCGACAGAACCACTTCAACATCTCCTTTGAGATCAAAGAAATCAACAGTACGTGATTCTAAATTCCAATGTTCGCCAAATGCTGAGCCTGCAATTAAACCCGCAATGCGTGGTTGCTGACGTACACCATTTTCTGCGTTTTCATCAGGAATGAAAGATAAGCCTGTTTCGAATAAGCGAATTCGACTTTGTTGGCGATTCTGATTGTATACCGCAGTTTGAAGCAAACCCGTGAATAAACTTACGCGCATTGCCGACATTTCAATTGAAATAGGGTGTGGCAATATCATTGCTTCGCTTTCTGGGTGCAGCATGCTTTGTACTTTAGGATCAACAAAGCTGTATGTGATCGCTTCTTGATAACCTTTGTCAACCAGCATATCTCTGAATCGAGATAAGGCAATGTTAGACTCTTGATGCTTATTCATCACCAAGCTCGCTTTAGGCGAGATATTTTGAATATTGTTGTAACCGTAAATACGTGCAACTTCTTCAATTAAGTCTTCTTCAATAGTGATATCAAAACGGTAAGCAGGAACAACCACATCCCACTTTTCAGCTTCACTGCCTTCATCACTTAACTTAACGTCAAAACCTAAACGGGTAAGTGCTTCTGTTACCGTTTCTGTATTTATCGTCAGACCGAGTACTCGATCAAGTCTTGCACGGCGTAACGTTACTGGGCGGGCCTGAGGAATATGTTCATCACTTTTAGCTTCAACGATAGGGCCTACTTCACCACCAACAATTTCAACTAACAGCTGGGTAGCTCGCTCCATTGCTGTGCGCTGAAGCTCAGGGTCAACACCGCGTTCATAACGATGAGACGCATCAGTGTGTAAGCCAAATCCACGAGCTTTACCCATCATTTTTTCTGGACTAAAGAATGCACTTTCTAAAAAGATATTTGTGGTGTCTGAATTTACACCGCTGTGCTCTCCACCAAATACACCTGCAATTGCCAACGCTTTCTCGCTATCTGCAATAACCAGCGTATCTTTTTTAAGCTTCGCTTCGTTTCCATCTAACAAAACAAGTGTTTCATCTTGTTTTGCCAAACGAACATCAATATGACCTTCAATTTTGTCTAAATCGAAAGCGTGCATTGGGTGTCCCAACTCAAGTAATACATAGTTGGTTACGTCAACAACAGGGTCAATTGAACGAATACCACTACGGCGTAATTTTTCAATTAGCCAAAGTGGAGATGACGCACTAACATCAACATTTTTAATCACACGCCCTAAATAACGTGGACAATCTTCTGGTGAAGATAACGTGATATCCCTAGTGTCATCAATTGACGGGGTTACATTGTTGAACGTTAATTCATTTACATTTGCATTATTCAACACGCCTACTTCACGTGCTAAACCAATCATGCCTAAGCAGTCAGCGCGGTTAGGCGTTAAATCAACTTCAATGGCTGAATCGTCTAATGAAAGATACTCTCTAATACATTGACCAACTGGTGCATCTTCAGGCAACTCTAAAATGCCATCCGCTGACTCTGCCATACCTAATTCAGATTCTGAACACAACATACCAAATGAAGGTTGGCCACGTAGCTTTGCTTTTTTAATTTTAAAATCGCCTGGTAGCACTGCGCCTACTGTAGCCACAGCTACTTTTAAACCTAGACGACAATTTTTAGCACCACAAACGATATCAAGTAACTCATCTTCACCAATATCGATTTTAGTTACTTGTAATTTGTCTGCATCAGGGTGTTGCCCACATTCAACAACTTTACCAACCTTTACGCCTGTAAAATCACCAGCAACGGGTTCAACACCATCAACTTCTAAGCCAGCCATTGAAAGCTGTTCAGCTAGCTCATTAGTTGCAATTTGTGGATTAACCCATTCTCTTAACCACTTTTCACTGAATTTCATTGTTTATCCGTTGCTTATTTAAATTGTTTTAAAAGTCTTAAATCGTTTTCGAAGAATGAACGTAAGTCATTTACGCCGTAACGCAACATTGTTAAACGCTCTACACCCATACCAAAAGCAAAACCAGTGTACTCTTCTGGGTCTATGTTGACTGCTTTTAGTACATTTGGATGCACCATGCCACAGCCAAGAATTTCTAACCACTTACCGTTCTTACCTTTCACATCTACTTCAGCTGAAGGTTCGGTAAACGGGAAATATGAAGGGCGGAAGCGAACTTCTAACTCTTCTTCAAAGAAGTTATTTAAGAAATCGTTAATGATACCTTTTAGCTCAGCAAAGCTAACGTTCTTATCAACCATTAAACCTTCCACTTGGTGGAACATTGGCGTGTGTGTTTGGTCGTAATCATTACGGTATACGCGACCAGGGCTGATAATACGAAGTGGTGGTTGCTCTTGCTCCATTGTACGTATTTGAACGCCAGAAGTTTGCGTACGTAAAACCGTTTTAGGATTAAAATAGAAGGTATCGTGATCAGCACGAGCTGGATGATGCTCTGAAATATTTAACGCGTCGAAGTTATGGAAATCATCTTCCACTTCTGGACCCTGCTTAACTTCAAAACCAAGCTCACCAAAAAAAGACTCAATACGCTGAATTGTTCTTGTAACAGGATGAAGGCCACCCGTTTCAATGGTTCTTCCTGGTAATGTAACGTCAATGCTTTCTGACGCCAGTTTTGCTTCAAGTTGAGCGGCAGCTAATGCTTCTCTTTTTTCATTTAAAAGTAGCTGTACACTATGCTTCGCTTGGTTAATTTCTTGCCCTGCAGTTTTACGCTCTTCAGGTGCCATTTTACCTAGGGACTTTAAAAGTTCGGTTAACTTGCCTTTCTTTCCAAGAAATTCAACGCGGACATTATCTAAAGATACCGGATCATTGGCACTTTCAATGGCCGACTTTGCCAGCTCTACTAGTTCTGCTAAATTCATTATTTCCTCTGCCCTAATTTATCGGGTCCTGAGCATTGTTCAAATATTAAAGGGGGAATATGGTACAAAAATTGAGGTTTAGGAGCTATGTTTTTTGTGAATAAATAGCAAATTTTATAGTGAAAGTTCGTCTTTTATAAAAGGAATTGTCAGTTTTCGTTGTTTCTGCATTGAAATACGGTCTAGCTTGTCTAATGTTTCAATTAAACTGGTCATATTTCTATCAAGTCGATTAATTAAAAAAGCGGCAGACTCCTCTGATAATTCAAGCCCTCTTAATGAAGCGCGGTGCTGAATTGCTAATGCCTTTTGCTCGTCGCTTAATGGGTTAATCTGAAATGTTGTTCCCCATTTTAACCGCGACGTTAAATCTTTTAATTTAATATCTAAACTATCTACCGGTTTCGCTGATGCAATTAACAATGTTTTACTAGGATAATTTAAACTATTGAACAAGTTAAACATTGCTTGTTCCCAATGCTTGTTCCCTTCAATCAGTTCGAATTGTTCAATACACACTAAATCTAAGTTTTGTAGGCCAGCTAGCACATCCGTCGACATATTAATTAGTTGCGACATTGGCAACAACATATTTGAAAGGCCCTTTTCTTGTGCCTTTACGCAACTAGCGTAAAGTAAGTGTGATTTACCCACCGCGTGCGAACCATACAAATAAGTAAAACTAAAGGCATGTTGCTGGTTTAGGCTGTTTTTTAAGTGATCAACCACAACTTCATTACCAGCAGGCCAATAACTGGTAAACGTTTCATCATCTGGCAGCGTTACGGGTAACGCGATTTGTTGCGGCTGAGGCATTACTTCACCCACCGATATTCAATCAACTGCTGTTCTGACTGATCAGCCAATGGATCAAATATTTTTTCGAACTTGCTATCTAAATCCAACGCCTGAACAAAGTCCATTGGTAAACCAACCAAATCGATTTCAAATACCGCATGGTCTTGGTAACGTGATACCAGTTTTGTACGGCCAATAGAAGAAAAGCTATTTAAAATGCGTTCTGCATAAATCAAATCTGCAACCGAATGTAGATTATAAATTGTTACATTAACGACTCGGTCGCGATCATACGAGTCAGCTTTAATTGAATATTCTTGTGCGTAGTAATCTGCTAGTGCTTCTGGTAACTCATTTAACAAACTGAATCTGTCACCTTCAATAGTATTCGTTACACGCTTGTCTTGTTGGTAAATAGTCCATTCTAGCGTCCATTGACTGCCCCGGGCATTTTCATCTTTTGCCGGATACATTCTTGCACTAACTATCGATTCAGCACCATAACGCTCTGAAGCTTGCTGAAGCGGCTCATAAAAGCGCCCCCATATATCTGTAATGGTTACGGTACTTATATCGGTTAAATCCATAAGAGGAATGGTAACAGGCAAACCTCTTCGCTCTGCGCCACTTTTAAGCTGTTTTACTAATATGGGGAAACTATCTTCAGACACCGTTAAGCGCTGCTCACCCTCTTCAATCGCCAACCAAATAACAGCGAGTGGACGTCGAGTCCCCCACAGGTTTGCTCCGGCTTTTAGCAATAATCGATTGACTTTATCAACCTCAAACTCCGCATATAGCATTTGTTGATTATCGTCTTGCTTAAATTGAAATTTTAGTAGGTAATCTGTCACGTTTTTAATTTCAGATTTAATTTCAGGTAGCTCTAAAACGCTATAATCACCGCTTAGCTTAACCAGCACTTGTTTTAGCGCATCTTGATATGCCACTCTTCTTGCATCGCGCGCTTGACTTTTAATAGGTACTTTAGCGTCATACAACGCAGTTACCTCTACTGCATAAGCATGTTTAAAAAACAGACTTGTGCAAAAAATTAGTAGTAAAGCCACTCTGGTGAAGTGCAATGTTATATCTCACTGAAATCAAACTTATTCTCTTTATGATAAATGATTAGCGATAAAAGCAAAACGAACTTTTATTACAAGATGACAATTTTTTATTTTGCATACAATCTGCACACCGTATAATAAGCGACAATTAATAGCTTATGAGTAGTAAAAATGGAATGTCGATTAGGATGTGGCGCTTGCTGTATCGCACCTAGTATTAGCTCTTCGATTCCTGGTATGCCAAATGGTAAGAAAGCTGGAGAGCGCTGTGTTCAGCTTGATGAAAATAATTTATGTCTTTTATTTGGAAAAAAAGAAAGGCCTAAGGTTTGCGGTATGTTTAGCGCTTCATTAGACATATGTGGAACCACAAATGCTGAAGCGCTATACAATATTGAAGTGCTAGAGGCTATGACCTGAGTAACTATAACCTGAGCAACTAAGACCTGAGTAACTAAGCTTAGGCGGTCATCGCAAAATTAGCGTATCACTTTTATTTTACAGCTGCTTTAAATGCGTTATCTAAATCATTCATTAGATCTTGTGTATCTTCTACACCTACCGATAAGCGAATAAAGTTATCATGTATACCTAACTCTTGACGTTGAGCAGGAGGAATTGAAGCGTGCGTCATAATTGCAGGGTGTTCAATTAAACTTTCTACACCACCTAGGCTTTCTGCTAAGGCAAAAATTGACAAGTTTTCTAAAAACTTGCGTGCTACTTCAAGATCACCTTTTACAAAAAAGGAAATCATTCCACCAAAGCCCGTCATTTGTGTTTTAGCAAGTTCATGTTGTGGATGAGAAGCTAAACCAGGATAAATCACTTTTTCAACCGCGTCATGGCTTTCTAACCACTGAGCAATTTCCATTGCGCTTTGATTATGTTGTTTCATTCTAAGTGCTAACGTTTTAACACCACGTAATGCCAAGTAACTATCAAACGGCCCTGCAACTGCACCTATGGCATTTTGCAAGTAAGTCATTTGCTCTACTAGTTCATCGTTATCACCTACAACAACCATACCGCCAACCATATCTGAATGGCCATTAATGTACTTGGTTGCTGAGTGCATAATAATGTCTGCACCTTGGTTCAATGGTTTTTGGTTATAAGGCGTAGCAAATGTGTTATCTACTACAACAATCACACTTGGATTAATCTTTTTAGCTAGTGCACTTACGCGTTCAATGTCTACCATTTTTAACATTGGGTTTGATGGTGTTTCTAGCCAAACCATTTTAGTAGCAGGTGTCATTGCCGCTTCTAACGCATTCATATCAGTTAGATCAACGTAGGTAACGTCATGACCTGCCGTACGTTTTCTAACGTTTTCTAGCAAGCGGTAAGTACCGCCATACAAGTCATCCATCGCAATAATGTGCGAACCAGCATCTAGAATCTCTAAAATCGTTGACGTAGCCGCCATACCTGAACCAAATGCGTAACCTGCTTTACCTTCTTCAAGGTTAGCTATACATCTTTCGTACGCAAATCGAGTAGGATTATGTGAGCGAGAATATTCAAATCCTTGATGCTCGCCTGGGCTAGATTGAGCATATGTAGAACTTGTATAAATAGGAGGCATTACTGCGCCAGTCGTTGGGTCGACGCTTTGACCACCGTGAATCACGCGTGTTGAAAACGCTAAATTTTTATCATCACTCATATTATTTTTAATACCCTGTTGGAAATATTGCTGGGATTATAACGCGCGATCACGTAAAAATCGTTATTCCTAGATAAATTTATCGTTCTAACTAGTTCTGCAAAAATCTAAACTAATATCTATAGCGCGCAAAAAGGTGCTTACAAGCCAAGTCGTTATAACAAACGACTACCCAAAGTGAGTAGACTGCTGTAAATAGGGGTTAGTTTG
This sequence comes from Flocculibacter collagenilyticus, assembly GCF_016469335.1. Taxonomy (NCBI): domain Bacteria; kingdom Pseudomonadati; phylum Pseudomonadota; class Gammaproteobacteria; order Alteromonadales; family Pseudoalteromonadaceae; genus Flocculibacter; species Flocculibacter collagenilyticus. The sequence goes on along the minus strand of NZ_CP059888.1, from coordinate 1,775,087 downwards.
CTTTTCGTGCCCTAATGTTGATTGCGGCCCGTGTCCCGGTAAAAATGTTACGTCGTCAGGCAAACTAAATAAATTGTTTTTAATTGATGCAATTAGTGTTGCGTGATCACCTTTCGGAAAGTCAGTACGCCCTATCGAACCTTTAAATAACACATCACCAACAATTAATAATTTGCTACTTGAGTGGTAAAACACAACATGGCCGGGTGTATGCCCCGGGCAATGAAGCACGTCTAACGTAACAGCTCCAAACGAAACCGTATCGTTATGGGCAAGCCACTTGTTTGGTTTAAAAACACTTGCAGGTGGAAAATTAAACATTTGTGCTTGCTGGGGCAGCATGTCTAACCAAAATTCGTCATCTTTATGCGGGCCGACTACGTCTACGTTAAATAACTTAGCAAGCTCAATGGTGCCACCAACATGATCAAGGTGCGCGTGTGTGAGTAATATTTTATCTAATGTAGCACCTTCATTACGTAGCTGAGCCGCAATCTTATCAATATCACCGCCGGGGTCGATAACTGCGGCTTTATTAGTTTGTTGGCAAATAAGAATGGTGCAATTTTGAGCAAAAGGTGTAACAGGTATAATAATAACTTTCATTTTAGTTTCGTACTTGTATTGGCTTACTTTACATCGCTTATTAAAAATTTGAAGGGTGCTACATTCTTATGTAAACACCCAAGGCACACAGTTTATTTATATTTCACTTTGTAAATCAAGCTATAAACCACTGGCATAAATATTAAGGTAAGCAACGTAGCAAAGCCTAAACCAAACATAATCACAACCGCCATACTTGCAAAAAAGTCGTCAAATAACAGCGGAATCATACCAAGAATGGTGGTAATTGCAGCCATGGAAACAGGTCTAACTCTACTTACCGCGGCATCATAAATGGCATCTGTCATGGCTTTATTTTCTTCAAGCTCAATATTAATTTGCTCGGCCAATACTATGCCATTTTTAAGCATCATTCCCGACAGACTCAAGAACCCGAGTAATGCCATAAAACCAAATGGCGCCCCCATCACTAATAAACCAATTGACACACCCACTATTGCCAGAGGCACTGTAGACCACACCGAAAGCGCTGTTTTTGCTGAATTAAATAATAAAACCGTTATAACAAACATCACCAAAAAGCCTAAAGGCAGTGGTCCAAAAATGGCCTTCTGCGCTTGTTGAGCCGCTTCAAATTCACCACCCCACTCTAGCATGTAGCCGGTTGGCAGCTCGATTGCTTCGATTTTTGGTTTAAGACGAGAAAGTAATTTTGCCGCAGTTTCCTCGCCTAATACGTCATGGTCTGCGTACACTGTGATTGTACGTTTTCTATCTCTGCGCTGAATTAAGGGGTTCTCCCATTCTACTTTAAAATCACTAACCACTTGAGTAATTGGAATAAATCGTTGTAAGGTCGGACTATAAATTTGCAAATCTTTTAGGCTTTCAATAGAAAGTCGCTCGGCACTTGGCGGACGAGATATTATCGGCAACATCGTGGTTCCATCTCGGTATATACCCACTTTTTTGCCGCTGAAGCTTGTCAATAATAAGTCATCTAAGTCTTGCTTCGTAATCCCTACTCTGCGTGCTGCAACTTCATTAAATACAGGACGAATAACTTTTGTTTGCTCTCGCCAATCGTCTCTAATATTTCTTGCGTTATTATCTTGCTTTAACACCGCCTGTGCTTCTTTAGATAGCTCTCTTAGTACTTTAGGATCAGGGCCACTAAACCTCGCTTCTATCTTGGCATCCGTTGACGGGCCAATTTCTAAGCGTTTAATTTTGAAGAACAGATCAGGATGGTACTCAGTTAAATAGTTACGAGTTTCTTTTATTAATGGAACTAAACTTTCTTTTTGATCTGCACGAACAATAACCTGCGCAAACGCTGGATAAGTTTTCTGTGCTTGATACGTCAACATAAACCGTGTTGCGCCACGACCAATCGTTGTAGATGCTTCTTCAACATTCTCTTTAGCAAGCAAAAATTGTTCAACAGATGCTACAATTTCTGCATTTTTTCTAATGTCTGTGCCTTCAGGTTGCCAAATATCCACTAAAAACATCGGCGTGTTAGAGGGTGGAAAGAATGCTTGTTTTACTTTACCAAACATTACAACTGCGAATATTAACAGCGCAATCATAAACACAACCGTAAGTGCGCGGTGGTGTAAAGACGTCGTTAGTATTTTTTTGTATGCAACAAAGATAATGCCTTTATAGGGATCGTCATTATCTGATTTATTGTCAGACTCTTTAATTAATACATCAGCTAGAAATGGTGTTAACGTGATTGCAGTAAACCAGCTTAACATCAATGAAATTAGCAGCACCCAAAATAAACTACCCGCAAATTCACCTGTTGCATCGCTCGACAAACCAATCGGCGCAAACGCGGTTACAGCAATTACGGTAGCGCCTAAAAGCGGCCACTTTGTTTGTTTAACAATAAGCGAAGCTGCGTCAATTTTTGACATGCCGCGCTTAATTCCAATAAGAATACCTTCGGTAATTACTATGGCATTATCAACCAACATTCCCAGCGCAATAATTAAGGCACCTAACGAAATACGCTGTAATTCAATATCCATTTGCTTCATAAAAATGAAGCTACCAACCACCGTAATAAAGAGGATTAACCCAATTAGCAACCCCGACTTTACACCCATGAAAACAAGTAACACGAGAATAACGATAACCACGGCTTCAAGTAAGTTAAGTACAAAACCTGATACCGAGTTTTCTACTTCTTTCGGCTGGTTGTAAACAATATCGATATTTATGCCAACAGGTAGAAGGGCTTCAAGTTCGTTTACACGTTTATTTATACGCGCACCAACATCAACAACATTCACGCCCGATGCGAACGACACCCCAAGAGACAGCGCTTTTTTCCCGTTATACCTTAAAATATGCTGAGGAATTTCCTGATAGTCTCTAAATATTTCAGCTACATCACCTAAATATATTAACTCTTCCGCGCCGGGATTACTTATTACTAAGCTTTTTAATTCTGCAACATTCTGAAACTCACCAGTAGGACGAAATCGAATCAATTCAGCGCCCAGTTTAATGTTACCTGCATTAGATACTGTATTTTGCGTGTCTAAAAGAGAATAAATACGTTGTGGCGAAATACCGAGCGAGGTGAGTTTAGCGCGTGAAATTTCGACAACGACTTGCTCTATTTGTTTTCCTTGTATATCAATTTTGCCTACACCTTCAACCAGTACAAGTTCACGGCGCATGTAATCCACTGAATCACTTATTTCCCTAAAATCGAAGCCATCGCCAGTGATCATCATCAAAATGCCAAATACGTCACCAAAGTCATCTTTCACCATTGGCGGTGAAGCACCAATAGGCAACCTTGGCGTTAAATCGTTAATTTTTCTACGAAGCTCATCCCAGATCTGACGTAAATCTTGTTTACGGTAATGGCTTTTCATTTCAACCATAACTTGTGAAAGCCCATTAGAAGAAACCGACTCTACATTATCTACATACGGTAAAGATTGAATGGCATTTTCAATTCGGTAGGTCACTTCCTCTTCTACCTGCATCGGTGACGCACCAGGGTATTCTGTGATAACAAGTGCTTGTTTTAATGTGAACTGAGGGTCTTCTAATCTGCCAAGTTCAAAATATGAAAACAAGCCACCAATTAGTAGAATTAGCGTAACTAGCCAACTCGTTGTTTTGTTTTTAATAAAGTAACGCGCTATATCCATGTTACAGACCTCGTTCCTTTACCCAAGCTCTTAGCTCCATTCCTTCTTCAATATTATTGACGCCTGCCGCAACCACTATATCTCCGCCCACTACGCCGGATAATATTTCTACGCCAGCATCGTGAAGTTCACCAATTTCAACTTGGCGCTTTTCCGCTTTACTTTGCTCGTTCACAACCCATAAATAATGTTTCTTATTCTCAGTATCAGTAAAAATCGCAGTACTCGGAACGATTACAAAGCGCTTTTCGGTGGTAACGACTTCCGACATGTTAGCTTTTAGGTTGGCGGTCATTCCCGGCAGGATATTCAAGTCTTGCGGACGTTTTAAACTAAACACAACTCGAAACGTGTTTGTAACAGGGTCTGACTTTGTATCCCACTCTTTTAATGTGCCTTTAAAGACTTTGTTAGGAAAGGAGTCAAAAATAATATTTGGCTGGTAACCTGTTCCTTTTTTAACATTTGCCATAATATTCTCTGGCACTTGTATTGCCACGTCTATTTGCTCAATTGTTTGTAAGTCTAATACCGTTTGTTTTGCGACCACATTTTCAAAGTTCTCAACGTAAGTACGTGCAATTTCACCATCAAATGGCGCTTTTAGCTCGGTGTATTGCAAATTCTTCTTTGCTGTATCTAATGTCGACTTGGCAACTTGCAATTGCGCTTGCGCTTCGTCGTACATTGACTGAGAAATTAGATTCTGCTTTAACAACTTTTCTGAACGCTTAAACTGCGAAGAAGCTAACTCAAAGTTTGCTGTCGCTTGTTCAACCTGAATCACAAAGTCTGTTGGATCGAGCTTAGCCAATAAGTCACCTTTTTTAACTTGTTGGCCCGCACGCACTGGTAATTCACTTAATACACCTGACACCCTAAACGCCAAAGTCGCGTTATCTGATGCCTCAACAATTGCTGGAAAATTATGAATTTCATCACTCTGGGTTGATGAAATTGTATAAAGCTTTGCAGGTTTGGCTTTTTGCTCTTGTTGAACAACTTCTGGGTCGCTGCAGCCAACAAGAAGTAACATTACAAACATACTGAACAGTTTTATCAAAGGCATAATAGTTCCGCTTACAAAATAAAGTGTGTGTAATATATAGAAGATACATATAAAATAATATTTATATATTTTTACTATCTACATAAATTATTTTCATATATGACTTTTGAGCAACTTAAAATATTAGATGCTATTGCCCAGTACCACAGTCTCCAGAAGGCTGCTGATGCACTTCATAAAACACAGCCAGCATTAAGTATAGCGATAAAAAAACTAGAGGAAGAGCTTCAGGTAAAAATAATAGACCGCTCTGGCTATCGTTTAGCCTTAACTAATTGCGGAAAACACCTTTATAATCAAGCTAAATTAATTTTAAGGCAGAAAGAAAAGCTACAGTCTATGGCGCAGCATTTCGCCAAAGGTAATGAAACCGTTCTGAATGTTAGCTTCTCAAAAGTAATTAATACCACAGCATTGTTTAAGTGTTTAAAAGAGACACAAAATCAGTTTCCAAGTGTTGATTATCATATTTTGAACGACTTTGGTGTAGGAAGTATAAAAGAGTTACAACAGCAGCGTTGCGATATTGCAATTTCCCCTTGGTTGCCAAGCTTCCAGTACATGGGGGACTTTGAAACTAAGCATTATGCAACGCTAAAGTTTAAGCCTGTAATTTCTTATGCGCTGTATCAAGAATTTGAAGAAATACCTAATTCCACTACAGACTTACTCAATATACCGCATATTATTCCAATTAATTTAGAAATGGACTTAGACTCGGACGTAGTACTTCGCCACGCTGGCGAAAAAGTGATTAAAGTAAATGACGTTACAATATTAAAAAATATGATTTTAGATGATATGGGATGGGCAATTTTACCTGAACACTTAATCAAAGAAGAACTCGCCAATAAACAGATGAAAATTCTAAATCTACAAGAAAACCAATCTGACGTGATTATTGAAGTGCGCGCTATTAAACTGGCAAATAAATCATTAGGCCCTGTCGCGCAGCATTTATGGGATGCACTTTAAATGCTTCCCTTATCAAATTTTAGGCTGGTTAAGCAAGCCAGCTCATAATATTGATTATTGTTGTATGTAAACTCTTGAATGACATCGAGCTTGGCTTTTTGCGTATGCGCTATGAATGAGCGTGAGTTCGTTTTGTTGATAAAGGTAACTAATATTGGGTAACGAGATGCCATTTGGCTTAATGAAAACGCGAAAATCCCTTCAAATACTCCGCAGCCTCTTACATGCTTATCGACACACACAGGCCCATATTGATATGAATTTTCAACACTAATCTGTTGGCCTTTATATTCCAAAGTAGACAAACCTTCCATCATATAAGCGAACATAGGCCAACGTGACCAAAATTGCCAAGATGCTGCCATTGCATAAGCTACAATGTGACCATTGAGTATTGCAATTGACAGTCCGGCCTCAGCAATCAACTCAACTAGCTGCTGTTGATTAAATGCAGTAGTAATAAACCCATCCTGCTTATCTCGTTCATCTATAGAATCTATTTGATAACGCAAATGAAGCTGTAGTATTTCGTCAATGTCATCTACATTTGCTAAGCGAAACTCTCTATCCATATCACTGTTGTTCTATACATCTACTGTTTAAGAGCTTAGTAAGGCATCGAGATATATTAAGCTAATGCTTCTTTACATAAATCGGTAATCTTTTGCCATTCACCCTGCTTAATCAATTCTTCAGGGGCTATCCACGAGCCTCCTACACAATCAACATTAGTTAATGCTAAATACTCTTTGTAGTTAGTTTCATTAATCCCGCCTGTTGGGCAAAACTTGATTGTTGGGAATGGTCCTGCAATAGACTTGATGGACTTAACTCCGCCTGATGCCTCTGCGGGAAAAAACTTAAACTCGTTATAGCCTAAGTCTTTGCCTTGCATAAGCTCTGAAATGGATGAAATTCCTGGAATCAGTGCAATGCTGCTTTCATTACCCGCCTCTAATAACTCGGTTGTTAAGCCCGGACTTATCGCAAACATGGCGCCAGCTGCTTCTACTTCTCTTAGCTGTTGCGGGTTTGTAACAGTACCAGCGCCTACAATAGCTTCGGGCACTTCATTGGCTATTTTTGTAATGGCTGCCAAAGCACACTCTGTTCTTAACGTAACTTCAAGTACCTTAACACCACCTGCCAATAATGCTTTTGCAAGTGGTACTGCATGCTCAATATCATGGATGACTAACACGGGTACAACAGGTCCTTGCTGTAACACATCTGCTGCACTAATTTTCCAACTACGCTGCTCCATAAACACCCTTAAAATCTAACTTATTTCAATGTTGAAAGCTTAAAATACTTATTAATTATCGAACAAACTGCATGCACCCTGCTCTGCGCCTGTTAACTTAGTTCGTACAGCACCAAATATATCGCGTCCCATTCCTACGTAGTTGCTAGCAAGATTTGGTAAGCTTACCGAGCGTTTGGCTAACTCTTGCTCATCCACTAATAGCGTTAACTCGCCTGACTCAGCATCTATTCGTAACAAATCACCATCTTTAATTTTCGCGATTAGTCCTCCGTCAAGCGCTTCGGGCGTTACATGAATAGCTGCAGGCACTTTACCCGATGCACCCGACATTCTTCCATCAGTTACAAGGGCGACATCGTAGCCCTTATCTTGTACCACACCAAGCGGAGGCGTTAATTTATGAAGCTCTGGCATACCGCACGCTTTCGGGCCCTGATAACGAACCACGGCTATTACATCACGATCTAAGCGGCCTGCTTCAAACGCTTGCTGCAATTCATGCTGACTTTCAAACACCATTGCATTGGCTTGTATTACTGACTTGCCCGGTCGCAGCGCCGACGTTTTAATAATGGCACGACCTAAATTGCCTTTTAATAATTTTGTCCCGCCATCACTTTTAAATGGTGCTTTTACTGTTGCAAGTACTTCATTGTCGCCTGATACAGCTGCACCTTCTTTCCATACAAGCTCGCCACCTTCTAGATAAGGTTCTTGCGTATAGCGCGCTAATCCCTTACCGCATATTGTGTTTACATCATCATGTAATAAACCTGCATGTAATAACTCTCTAATGAGATAAGCCATACCACCTGCAGCATGAAAGTGATTAATATCTGCATGGCCATTTGGATAGACTCTTGCAATCAATGGGACAGCGGCAGACAAGTCGTTAAAGTCATCCCAATTAATAATGATGCCAGCAGCTCGAGCAATCGCGACAAGGTGCATCGTATGGTTAGTTGAACCACCCGTCGCCAACAACGCAACAATCCCGTTTACAATTGATTTTTCGTCAACAATGTGAGCAATAGGCATATAATTGCCACTTAAATCGGTTAAACGTGTGACTTGTTTTGCAGCCGCTTTGGTTAATGCATCGCGGAGCTCTGTGCCTGGATTAACAAAGGATGCGCCCGGTAAGTGCAAACCCATTACTTCAACAATTAACTGATTACTATTTGCAGTACCATAAAATGTACAAGTACCTGCAGAATGATAGGACTTTGATTCAGCGTCCAATAACTCATCTCTACCAATTTTACCTTGTGCAAATAGTTGTCTGATTCGCGCTTTTTCTTTATTCGGCATACCACTAGGCATGGGGCCTGCCGGAATAAAAACGGTGGGTAGATGGCCAAAGGTGAGTGCCGCTAATAGTAAGCCTGGCACTATTTTGTCGCATATACCTAGCATTAATGCGCCGTCAAACATGTTATGGGATAAGCCCACCGCTGTAGACATGGCAATAACATCTCGGCTCATTAAGCTTAAATCCATTCCCGGTTGGCCTTGTGTCACACCATCACACATTGCAGGCACGCCGCCAGCAAATTGCGCAACACTGCCTACATCGGCAACGGCTTGCTTAATAATGTCAGGATACTGTTGGTAAGGCTGATGCGCACTTAACATGTCGTTATACGACGAGATAATGCCTACATTTGCTTTTGTAAGGCCAGTTAAGTCGGCTTTTTCATTATTACTACACGCTGCGAAACCATGTGCTAAATTTCCGCAAGACAATACACCACGGTGTGGCCCTTGTTTACGTGCATTTTCCATATTCGCCAAATAGGCCTTTCTGCTATCACGGCTTCTTTCAATGATTCGCTTTGTAATCGCATCTATTTTTGGGTCTATCGTAAAACTAGTATTCGATTGCATTATGTTCTCTATATAAAATCTACTTAGCTGCAAACATCACTTCAAAAGGTGTATCAGTTTGATGAATAAATGCTCGAATTGGCATTTCAAAGCTATTGTTATCGGCCATTGCTTGTTGCAACACCGAACGTTTATTTTCACCTACTATATGTAAGTATAGTTTTTGACTATTAATTAACGCAGCGAAGGTAAAAGAAATGCGCTGATGAGGCGCTGTTTTAGGCTCAACCGCTATCGTTAACGCATTATTCGTTGGGCTTAAGCCATCAATAATTTGTTCAGAACATGGAAAAAGTGACGCTGTGTGTCCGTCTTCACCCATGCCTAGAATAACTGCATCGAATGGAAGCGGTAATTCACCTACTTTTTGTTCTACAGCGGCTTGCCCATCAAAGGCTGACGAGTGCTGTAAGTAATTATCTGCAACTAACCCAACAAAATTAGCCGACGCCGCTTTATTTACTAGCAAATGAGCTTTAACAAGCTTTTCATTGCTTGCGTCTTCATCAGTATTAACCCAACGGTCATCAACTAATGTAACAGTGACTTTGTTCCACTCAAACGATTGCTGAGACAGTAACTTAAATAACCCCTTAGGTGTACCGCCACCAGACACTGCTAATACTGCATGGCCTTTTGTATCAATACCTTGCTGTAAGTCTGCTAATAACTTTTTAGCAAACGCATTATTTAATTGTTCAGCTGATTCAAATTCATTTATGTTCATTAACTTTAGTCCTACTCATCCCACGCGCGGTCATCTCTGGCAAGCAGCGCAATTGCAGCCACAGGCCCCCACGAACCTGCTTTATATGACTTAGGTTGCTCGTTGTTTGTTTTCCATGCATTAATGATCCCATCTACCCATTTCCACGCTTCTTCAACTTCATCTCGACGTACAAATAACGATTGATGACCTAGCATTGCTTCAAGTAATAAACGTTCGTATGCGTCTGCAATGCGTTCAACGTTAAAGGTTTCTGAAAAACTTAAATCCAGCTTAGTTTGCTGTAAATTCATCGACTCACCCAACCCAGGAACTTTATTCATCATTTGCACTTCTACCCCTTCGGCAGGTTGCAATCTAATTGTTAGCTGGTTAGACGGTAATGTTTTGTATTGGTCTTTAAAAATATTATGAGGCTGTGTTTTAAAGTGAATAGCAATTTCTGTGTACTTCTCAGGCAAGCGTTTACCAGTGCGCAGGTAAAAAGGAACACCTGCCCAGCGCCAGTTATCAATTTCAGCTTTTATCGACACAAAGGTTTCTGTCGTGCTTGAGGTGTTGGCACCTTCCTCTTCTAAATAACCCGGCACTGACTTATCTCGAATAAATCCAGCGGTGTATTGCCCTCGTACGGTTTTTTCTGCCACATTTTCAGTGGTAATGGGTCGTAAGGCTTTTAAAACTTTTAGCTTTTCATCTCGAATGCTGTCCGCGTCTAAATCAGCGGGTGGTTCCATCGCGATCAATGACAATATTTGAAGTAAGTGATTTTGTACCATGTCACGCATTTGACCGGCATCATCGTAATAACCCCAGCGTCCTTCTACACCAACTTCCTCAGCAACTGTGATCTGAACGTGATCGATACTGTTATGATCCCAGTTAGAAGCAAAAATTGCGTTAGCAAAACGCAGCACTAGCAGGTTAAGTACCGTTTCTTTACCAAGATAATGATCTATGCGATAGATTTGTTTTTCGGTGAAGTGTTCAGCAACTATATCATTAATAATTGTTGAAGAGGCTAAATCAATGCCTATGGGTTTTTCTAACACAACTCGCGTTTCATTATTAATTAATGATGCCGCACTTAGTCCATTACAGATATCGCCAAAAATACTAGGCGGAGTGGAAAAATAATTGACCAATACATGAGTGTCTAAATTAACCAGCTTACGAATTTTGTCGAAGCCTTCTGTTGTACTAAGTTCAATATCGCAATAATGTAACCGAGTCAGAAACTTATTCATTACGTCTTCATCAATGTCGTCTTTCACAAATTGTCGAAGACATTCAGTCACGTACTCTCGGTACTCTATTTCATTAATCACATCCCGAGCAACGCCAATAATATTAGAGTCTGGATGAAGTAGCCCTGCTTTCTCTAATTGATACAGTGCAGGCAGCAACTTTCTTTTAGCTAAATCGCCTTTAGTACCAAACAACACTAAGTTGCACGGCTTATGAACTCGGTGATTACTCATTAATAACTCCACATGGTAAACGTACCAATCTGCAAATCGTGAATTTACAATAATGCTGCCATGCTAGCCCAATCACTTGCATGAGTAAACCAGCTTTTGTAATAAAATTACATTTGTAGAAAATTTATAAATACTTGTAATTCTACAGACAACTTTTATGCATTTATTTGAAAATGTACTAACTTTACAACAGAATTTCTGATATAAACCCTACAAATTCTAATTATGTTTGTCGCAACTACCGAAAACATACAAATATCTTTCAATACCTGAAGTCATTGAAGTGAATACATGCTACTAACAACGCTACAACTTCAAGTATCTAAAGGCATTAACTAAGAAAGTATAGTGCTTGAATGGCTGTTTGTTATTGTTGAGTAGCTGGAGAATTATAGAAAATGAATGTGCTTGAAAAAATCACCCTGCAACTAAGTTCATTTAGCAAGTCTGAAAGAAAAGTTGCTGAAGTAATATTACAATCCCCCGACACTGCAATTCATTCAAGTATTGCAACATTGGCGAAGGTTGCCGATGTCAGTGAGCCGACCGTTAACCGTTTTTGCCGTCGCTTGGATACCAAAGGCTTTCCTGATTTTAAGCTTCACTTAGCGCAAAGCCTTGCCAATGGTACTCCGTATGTTAACCGCCATGTTGAAGAATCTGATACGACAGACTCGTATACCAGTAAAATTTTTGAATCCACCATGGCCAGCCTCGACAAAGCAAGAAAGAATATAGACATCAATGCGCTAAATCGCGCAGTGGATTTATTAACACAGGCAAAGAAAATCTCATTTTTTGGATTAGGCGCGTCGGCTTCAGTCGCGCAAGATGCGCAAAATAAGTTCTTCCGTTTTAACGTTCCTGTTATCTGCTTTGACGATATTGTTATGCAACGCATGAGCGCCATAAACAGCCGCGAAGGCGATGTAGTCGTACTCATTTCGCATACTGGTCGTACTAAAAACTTGGTAGATGTAGCCTCTTTGGCACGTGAAAACGACGCCACCGTAATTGGCATCACAACCGTTAACAGCCCGCTCGCCGAAGAGTGCAACTTAGTATTATCGTTAGACGTGCCAGAAGATACTGATATGTACATGCCAATGGCGTCGCGCATTGCACAATTGGTGCTAATAGACGTACTCGCAACAGGATTCACATTAAGACGTGGCGCTAAATTTAGGGATAATTTGAAGAAGGTAAAAGATAGCTTACGCTCGTCACGATTTGAGAAAAAAGGCGCACCACTTTAAATAACAGAAAAGTATAACAATAATCATAATCTTCACTATCTGAGAGTCAGTTCAGCGAAGAAAGCACTTATTCTGTAATAAATCTACAGTATTGTTACAAACAATATAGCAATTTGGGAAAACCTAATGACAAGAAGAACAAAAATTGTAGCTACACTCGGCCCGGCTACGGATAAAGATGATGCACTAGAAAACATCATCAAAGCAGGCGTCAACGTTGTACGTTTAAACTTTTCTCATGGCACAGCACAAGATCATATCGACAGAGCCAACAACGTTCGTGCAATAGCAAAAAAGCTAGATTTACACATTGCAATATTAGGTGACTTACAAGGTCCTAAAATCCGTGTTTCAACCTTTAAAAATAATAAAGTTGAGTTGAACGTAAATAACGACTTTATTCTTGATGCCGATTTAGATAAAGGCCAAGGTGATGAAACCCAAGTAGGTATTGATTACAAAGCACTCCCTAACGATGTTAAAAAGGACGATGTTTTATTGCTAGACGATGGTCGTGTTCAATTGATAGTAACTCGCGTTGAAGGCAATAAAGTTCATACCAAAGTCACGGTTGGCGGCCCACTATCCAATAACAAAGGCATTAACCGTCAGGGTGGTGGATTAACAGCACCCGCACTTACTGACAAAGACAAAGCTGACATTGTTACTGCCTCGCAAATCGGCGTAGACTTTTTAGCTGTGTCATTCCCCCGCTGTGGTGACGATTTACGCTACGCGCGTAAGTTAGCAGAAGACGCTGGGCTAAAAACTCGCATTGTAGCCAAAGTTGAGCGAGCTGAAGCCGTGTCTGATGACGACGTATTAGACGACCTAATTAGAGCCTCAGACGTTGTTATGGTCGCCCGTGGTGATTTAGGAGTAGAAATTGGTGATGCAGAATTAGTGGGAACGCAGAAAAAGCTTATTTCACGCTCTCGCCAATTAAATAAAGTTGTGATTACTGCCACGCAAATGATGGAATCAATGATCAGTAGCCCTATGCCTACTCGCGCCGAGGTGATGGATGTAGCAAACGCCGTATTAGATGGCACCGATGCCGTCATGCTGTCAGCAGAAACCGCCGCTGGCGACTATCCTGTTGAAACCGTAAAGGCAATGGCAAACGTATGTGTCGGAGCCGAAAAACATCCTAGCCTCACCATTTCAAAACATCGTTTAGACGTAACCTTTGCAGAAGTATCTGAAACCATTGCGTTAAGTGCCATGTATGCAGCAAACCATTTAGAAGGGATTAAAGCAATTATCGCCCTAACTGAATCAGGTTATACCGCAAAGCTAATGTCGCGCATCACGTCGCAGTTACCAATTTATGCATTATCTCGCCATGAAAACATTCTTAATAAAACCGCATTGTATCGTGGTGTTTATCCAGCTTACTTTGATGCGCCAGACGATGACTCTGAAAAGCTATCAATTGCTGCGGTAAACAGCGTACGAAAAGTCGCGAATCTTAAATCTGGTGATTTAGTTATTGTGACCCATGGCGATGCCATGGAAACAGTAGGTGCAACCAATACACTTAAAATAGTTACGGTTGCGTAGGAAGCATCTAAGCTTAACGTTTAGCCGAACATATTCATAAAGTTGTTCGGCTAACAGCTTCAAGCTTAGCTTTGCGCACCTCGTTGTTAGAACATATTTGCAAAAAATTGCTTAGTGGGTTTGAACAATAAATCTTGAGGCTTATCACCGCCAAAGGTAGCTATTCCACTTTTTCCTTCAATAATTCCCGATTTAATTATCGTCTGTGTTTTCACATCAACCACAGCAATTTTCACTTTAACTTTGTCGGGTTTTGATGACCACTCAGTGGCACGATCTTCCCAATGAAGTATCGTAGGGTAAACCAAATATTCAAACTCATTGAGAGCAGCAGAACTCAAAGCGGATTTATAGGTTTCTGGCTTTTGTGCAATAACTGCACGATTAAGTGTAACCATTAACTCAGCCTGTATAGTCTGACTTACCATGTAAGCAGAGCCCGTGTAATGGTGCTCTCCATATTGGCCATCAGTAGATAAAGCAATGTAAACTGTGCTTTCAGGCTCAAGACGAACATTGGAATCCGTACCCGACACCTTTACAGAATGAGTATCAGCGCATCCATAAATAAAAAGAAGAATAATTACAGTTGCTGTATTTAATTTTGCCATTTTCACACCTACCCATTTTTCTTAAAGCACTTCACATGATTAACTACTACATTTTGCCAACTGCTCAAATCGCGCTAAGGCAGATTTGATTTTACTATTTCCAATATACGAATATGCTTTGATATGTTTTTCTAATTCAGAATAAATAGGTTCAGGCACATCAACATTAAATGTTAGTGAAATATCACCTCCCCACTCCATAAAAATATTGAATTCATACCCGTTGAAGCATCCATCTACATTTAGTTCATCTGTCATTTTTACATAGTGAAAAGACTGAAATTCGATATTTTGATGAGACTCAATATACGCCATCAAATCTAAATCAGTCGGTTGCAGCATAGCCTTCCACCAACTGTCTGTTGCTTCTTGTATTAAGATATATTTAGTCATTATCTCTAATTTGTTTAAGCTCTGTACGTAGCTCATCTAGCTTTTTCGTAGCGCGTTTTTTCTGCTGAGGCGTTAAACTTTTCGACAGCTGAACAATATAACGTACCCATAATGCCCTATTTTGCTCTCTGATTGCTAAGTACTCGGCGGTTTTAAAAGTATCTAATTCTGTGATCAGCCGCTTGAATTCTTTACTAAAAATGGGTTGATTTTCTCTTCTCATTAACGTGTATTTCAAATGCGCTAACCATGCTTTTTTATAGGTTAAATGCCGCAATCTTGTTGGCGCTTTTTGTTCTGACCAAGCGATTAATAATGCTTTCTGCTCTGTAGTTAAGTTACCAATCCAATCAGATAAAAACTCAATGCTGTTATCGTAAAATTCGTCTTGTTGCTCTTCAACTGTGCCAATTTCACTTTCAGCTTCATTAATATCGTCTTCAATAGATGCCGTTAACGCCTTAATTTGCTGCGGGCTAAGCGACAATGCCAGTTTAGAAAGTGGCAGATAACCAGCTTCTGATAAGCGCAACCAAGCGTCACGCAAGTCATGAATAATACTACTCACCTGCTCTTCATTAACGCCAGCGTCGGCATTTAAATACCTTGATAGTTTATCGAGGAATGTAATATAACGAGGAATTTCTGTACTTTTATGCCACTGGATTAACTGGTCTAGCTCTGTTTCAAAAAGCACATCTTGCTGACTATTAAAAGTAATGTAGTCATCTACTCGCCATAAAATAAGCCAGTCTAAGTACTTGTATGTAAACGATACCGAGCAACCAGCTAACATTACAACTAAGCTGGTTGCTACTACAAGTTTGTGAATGTGGTTAAACAACGTCTTAATATAAATTAACTACTTACGGGAATAAAAATTAGCAAAAATATAGTCTCTATCTGCAACATTGTTATGGCAATTTGCACAAGTTTGCATAATCACTGGGTCGCTGGCTTTACCTGCAAGCATTATTTGCCCTTCTTTGCTGAACTGTACATATTCCCAGTCACCATATTCTGGCGAATAGCCCGGCTTATGTTTAATCATCATGGTAACAGAAATGGCATCGTTTGGAGTGCCAGACGCTGCACTAAAGTTTTCTTTTAGCACGATAGAACCCGGCTCATACTTCATGAATTTTGGCTTTTCCACGTCTTCTTCGTCTTCGTCCTCATCATAGTCTTGGTAAAACTGAAGATATTCCATGTAATTATTTTCGTAAGTTTTTGTACTGCCTTTCACGAATATAGTAATAAACTGCTGCCAGTGTAAGCCTGAATATTCGAAGCCAGACATTCGCTGCCAACTCGTGCGATAATCTTTTAACTGCTGCTCATATTCCTTAGGTATCTTAAAAGGGTATATTCCAAACGGGTTTGCTGCTGATATAAAGGTCATAGCAAATAAAACCACGATCACAACTAATATAAGTTTTCTCATAGTTAACTCTTTTATAAGTTTGCGCTTATTAAATGCAACAACAGCCGTTACAAGTGCTCAACGCAATAGTAAGTATTATTTTAACGCCAGTGTTAAAGAAGCCCTCTTTTTACCTTTTTTGGTTACATCTACGGTTTTTGACTCGCCAGCCGCTAGCGTCACCTCTAACGGATCATACTTTGGTAGCGACAACACAAAAGTAGTGCTTCCACCTACATCTAGGTTGATGTCGTAGCTTTTTTTGCCCTTTTCCAATGGCAGTATTAGATAATGTTCAGCATTAACGTTTGCTATATAGCTGCGCATTTTAGGATGGATTTTGCAGCCAATACGCGTAACTGTATTTTCTTGCCAATCAACTTTTACAATATTTGCTTGCCCTGGTTCCATTAACCCAATATCAAACTTCACATTGTTTTTTGGATCATTGGCAAAAATGTTGTGTTGAAACGTGTCAGAGTTTTTAAAATTTATCTTTCCATTTGGCCCTACAACCAGCATTTTTTTGTCGAACACTTTATTTGACTGATCCATTACATCACTTTTTGGCCCTGAACCCCCCTTTGCATATAGCAATCCTGTAAATGCAGGTTTCTTAGTAAACTCTAATGTTCCAGTCAACGTAGCGGCATTAACGGTGGCTGACATGGATACGGCAAATAATGTAGATGTAATTAGTGCAACCTTCTTTTTCATGCTTTATTACCCCTGTTGGTCAGTATGAAACAATGTTTATTTATTTTGGCAATGTTGGACGTTCAATAATTACTGGATCTGTTAATGCAGCCATAAATGCCACTAAGTCAGCTTTTTCTTGAGCGGTTAAACCTAACGGCTTAATCAACGGGCTAACATCTGCAATGCCCACAGCACCTTTGTTGTAATGCTCTATTACTTCTTCCAACGTACCTAACGAACCATCATGCATGTATGGCGCACTAAAAATAATATTTCTTAAGCCGGGCGTTTTAAATGCCCCTTTAAACTGTGGCTGCTTGTCAAATTCATAACGGCCAAGGTCGCCATTAGCAATCCCTATATTATGAAAACTGTCATCGGTAAAGTTCACACCATCATGACAACTCACACAATTTGCTTTCCCAACAAATAAATTAAGACCACGGGTGGCAGACGGTGATAACGCATCATCATTACCAGCTACAAATTTATCAAATGCCGAATCGTCTGAAATAAAGGTGCGCTCGAATGCTGCCATCGCTCTACCAATATTTTCAAAAGTAAGCCCGTCATCATAAATTGCTTTAAATTCTTTGTTATAAAATGGAATCGCTTTTAGCCTGTCGAGCGCGTCAACTGGTGTCATTTGCATTTCAACATCTGATACTAACGGGCCCAACGCTTGATCTTCCAATGTGCTTGATCGCCCATCCCAAAAGAATGTTGTACCCCATGCTAAATTATAAATATGAGGCGAATTGCGATGAAGTGTGTCGCCAGCTGTACCTATACCGTTTGCCAAGCCATCGCTAAAACCTAATTCTGGATTATGGCAAGTTGCACATGATTGGTTTTGATTTTTTGACAGCCGCGTTTCAAAAAACAGCATTTTACCCAGCTCTATTTCTCTTTCTTCGTGCGGCTCATCATCTGGGTATTCAATGTCTTCAACATCGGGTGTACCTAATGTGCCCAATTTTGAACGATCAAACTTGGCCGGCGTCGGTTGCGAACGGTCAGGTTTTGCACCACCATGAATTTGCGCTGATGCCACATAAGAAACCGATAAGCCAAATATTACCGCATGAACTAAATAATTTTTTTTCATGTCTCGTCTCTATCGTACAGGTCATATAATCATGCACACTTCTGTATGGATGCCTCAACAACACGGCAACAGCACCATGGTTACTCCACTCTTTTAAGAACGTGCACCTAAACTTATTTAATTATTATTTTTTGGCATTTAACAAATACCAATTTAAAAACAAACGCACGGTTAAGCGTTGTACATATATTGGGTTTTCGCAAATTTTTTAGAACAAAATTTAAACATTGCCCTATACTGTTTTAAAGCTTACTGATTGATAACTAAAGATTCTGTAGTACAAGCTTGTGGCATCATCATCGATTTCTAACAAATAACATCACAGTTATGTGTCTAATGGGCAGATATGACGTTTAAAATAAAACTCAGCAGTATTATTACTCAGTTACTTATCGCGTTTAGCCTTATCATATTGATAATTATTGCTAGTAACAGCTTTGTATACTGGATTAGCAACAAGATTAAAGCTGACTTTGGGCAATTAACCACAAACGCCATGCCTTTAATCAATTCTAGCGCCAATTTAAAAATAGGTATTTTAGAGTCTGTTAAATCGCTTGAAGAACAAATAATTACAGGTGATGAAAATGATGCACAGGTAAAAGCCGTACAAAGTCGCATTGAAGCTTGGGGCACCATTGACGACAGCTTTATGCAGCTGCAAGACATCGCTATTAAAACAGGTTTCCCCACAAGTAAACTAGATGAACTAAAGCAACTTTTAGAAGATATGCGTGCCGAGCAAATTGCAATATCAACTATCGCAAACACGGCAGACAACGAACCCGCTGTAAAACTGATCGTCAACCGTGCCATTCCTCTTGTAGAGTCTATGTCAGCTTTAATGAGTAAAATTATAGAGTTGGAATACGAACAAAATGGCGAAGATGAATATGATGAAGACAATTTTACTTTATTAAAATTATTAGGTGACTCAAAAAGTGACTTTGGCGTTGCAGTTTCTGAGCTTCGCTCTTTTTTACTCACCCGTAAACAGCAAAGTGTAGATAATTTTGATCAAGCTTGGCTTAGAAATACAGATGCTTATGTTGAGATTGAAGAAGATTATGCCGAGCTGTTTAGTGAAGAACAAGAAGCATTGTGGCAGTCGTATGCTGAGGATAGAGAAAAACTTGCTCCTATCACAATTCAAGCATTTGAACTGCAAAAAAGTAATGAAGCGAATTTTGCTAAATATCACCTAGCTACCTATGTAAAACCCCTCGCTGAGAAGATATTTTCTCAATTGGACACACTTAACAAACACGTAAAAAATGTTTCCGATGCTGTCACAAAAGATATGGATGACTCAATTGACAACATGCATTTATCATTAATACTGGCTTCCATTATTTCAATTCTTATTGCAAGCATAATCAGTATCACGTTTAGTAATAAACTGCATACACGTGTTGAAGCGTTATTAAGCCGAGCCAATAAACTGGCTGAAGGTAGTTTCGAACGTGATAAAGCAGGAAAACTAGACAAACCAAACTCTGGTGATGAGTTTGCGCGTCTTGCTCGCCGCTTTAATAAAATGACGAAGGCACTTTCTACCAGCATCTTGTCAGTAAAACAACAATCCAGAAAAGTAGGTCATTCTGCCCACCAAGTGGCAGCGCTAGCGTCAGACATTAGTGAAGCGGCAAAAGAAGAAAGCGCAAGTTATTCGCAAGTAATGCAAGTAACTGAAACATTTATGGATTTAATGTTAGAGCTAAACCAAACCGTAGAACAAAGTAATGCTGCTTTAGATCAAACCACCGACCAAGCAAACCAAGGTGTACAAACTGTATCCAGCAGCATTCAAGAAATGGACAATACCGTTACGGTGGTGCAAACAGCGTCTAAAGAAGTGCAAGACTTGCATCAAGCCAGCGAGCAAATTAGCAGTGTTACTTCCGCCATCTCTGATGTGGCAGACCAAACGGCATTAATCGCCCTCAATGCAGCAATTGAAGCTGCAAGAGCAGGCGAACAAGGCAAAGGCTTTGCGGTTGTTGCCGATGAAGTGCGCAATTTAGCGCAACGCACAGCAAATTCTACAGATGAAATTCGTGAAGTAATGAAAACGTTAATGCAGAAAGTCACCGATGTCATTAATTTGATGAACAACATCATCTCTCAAGTTGACGTAAATAAACAAAAAGCCGATGAAAGTGGCAATGCATTAAAAGCGATGATCGATACCATCAAACAGCTTTCACTCGCCAACGAAAGCATCACCAGCCGAGCAAGCCAACAAACCAACCAAATGATGGAGTTACAAGGCAAACTGCAACAGCTATTTACTTCACTTACACAAAATGCTGAAAAAGCGCAAATTGTGTCATTAATTGGCAGTGATTTATATCAAACCTCAGAACATGTAAATAACAAATTAGCTGGTTTTAAATTTGGCGCAATTAAAAGCACTATTAAAGAAGGGGATGACGATGCGCACCCTATTTCAGCAAGAGTTCGCGTTGGTATAAGGCAGGCAGGTAGCACTTATTACACAGTAACGCATGATATTAGTGCGTCTAGCGTTGGCATTATATTAAATAGTTCACTACATCAAACCTTAGCGGTTGGTGATGATGCAACGCTAGCCATATATTTACCTCAAGCCAGCTACCAGAAATATATAGACCAATCACCGCTAGAGATACCTGCAACAGTAACAGAAGAAAGTGAACAAGATATCGATCATACTTATTACAAGATTGACGTTAAACCTGATAGCCCGAGACAGAAAGAACAACTGAACAACTTATTAACTTTTTTTTCTGAGTAACGTAGCTCACTCAGAATTGATTAAATAACAAAGCAATAATAATCGAACTTAACATAACCAAGCCAAAAACGATCAATGAGTAAAGTGCAGCTTTTTTATTTGAATACCCATATATCTCTTTTATTAAAAAGAACGGGATGACCACGTAAAATAACTCTGAAAGACTAATTATATACTCAGGCATTTCTAATGCGGTGACAGCCATAGCAGTAAAAAAAATCACTATCGCAGGAGCCAATACCATGGCTAATGCGCCAAAACCATCTAAGCCGCCTTCAGGGTCTTTAATTTTAAAAAATAAAAAAACAAAAAATGTAGCTAATGCAATTTGTAGCATTTAAACCTCTATGTACTAGTTTTTAAGACCCAGAAATAAGCTCTAAATTTCTGAATGTGATTTGTCTATTATTGACAGTTAAAATATCCAGCTCCATTAAACCAGTCAACCACGAGTTATTTTCTCACTATAGTGTGTGGAAGCTTTCTTAGAAGGCATTACTCAATGTACAAATCATTATTGTTCAGAACTTCTCGTATTTGTGTTTGGTCTTGAAGTACAGTTTTGTAAATCCATTTATAAAAGTACTTACCGTTTTTCGCAACAACCATTTCAGCTTTTTCTTTACCTAATACATGTGTAAGGGCATCCAATTCCATTAAGCAAACAGCGAGATGCAAATAAGTGGAAAATTCGCTTCTTGCACCATTCGGAAAACCAACAGGCACAGATGGGTACATTTTTCGGAGTTCAGCAACAGTCTTTGCTACCTCTTCCTTTCGTGCATCCTCAAACCAATGAATTTGTTCGTGCAGAAGCTGAGACAAACCAGCAGGGTCGTTATTTGGTCTTGAAGCTTTAAGAGTTAGAATTGGATGGCTATAAGGGCTTCTTACCGATTCGTCTATAATAATATTGTTTGTAAACCACCACTTTTTGAGGTCATGTTGCTCAATCAGCCGTAAAACTTGTTTTCGCTTCATCTCTTCTTTTTCAGTGCCATTAGCAAGAGAAATACTCACCTCTGCAACTGCAAGCTGGGATACAAAAATAGTAGATATAACTAATTTTAAGGTTTTCATTAACATCGCCTTGTCTTATTAGGATTGCTGTAATCTTCACAAAATAGTTATACTAAATTATGGACTTAGAATACGCATTTTTTGATTGAAGCTGTTTTATAGCTCATTGTCTGATGAAGGATATATAATTGCTCTCAACGCTGGTCGTGCAATTGCCAAAAAATAAACTTGCAACACTAAAACGGTTAAAAGTCCTTTAATACAGAACTCAAACCACGGCATTTCCCATATAGGCCGTTTATTTAAGGCTATACTTTCCTGCATGTTAGGGACTGGGCTACCAGCCCAAATAAAATAAAGCCCTAAAGCAAGAACTAAAAGCGTTCCAATTACAAAAGCCTTAAACTCTCTTGATAAATTATTTTTTTTCAATTTATGTAACCACTATTTGTACAATATCGTCTCAAAAATCAGCGAGAACATAACCAAGCACTATTTGTCTCGTTGACTCGAGTTGTGAGGTTTTAACTTGCTGTAACACCAAAGTGTAACGAACGATATTAGCGTGAAGCATAATGAAGAAGCTATTGATATTTCGGTATGTATTATAAAAAAATTGATTAACTCATTGTTACTGCCCATTTTATTAGTAAAAAAAGCTTGAGCCACAAGCCAAAGCAGACCTATAACACAAAACGGAAAAACGACTACTGCTGGTAGAACGAAAAATCCTACAGGTACTGGCGAATACGAAAGACCAAAGCTTAATGCTCTATAGAGCAGCTTTAAATTTTCACTCTTGGCATAAGTAACTCTACCTTCCATGAAAAATAACACCAACATTTTGTGGCTAAGCCAGCCTAACCCAAACCACAAAAATAAAAGCAGAATAATCAAATTAATACCTAATGCCTAGCACAGCGGTGTATCAAACTGTCAGTTGTTAAATTCCTACTAGCTAAGTTGTCTATCATAGCTCTCTTGCTAATGCTCAAAATATTTGTCGAACTCTTCTGAACTTGGAAGTGCTCAGTAACCCCAATACTTACTTCCCCAACTTCCTAATATATGTCTTCAATCGTGATTGACTCAAAGCCCATTATTACGTTAAAACCGACGGCAGAAACATTTAAGTTTGAATAAATAAAACTCGAGTAATATTTCTTTGTTGGCATCAATTATCCATGAACCAAGCCCATTGGAGAATCCGCCCTTTCAAACGAGCAACAATCTATCACTGTATATTTGTCTCTTATCTCGAATTTCACTCGAATCTCTTGAAGCATTAACGCCCATATAGGGCAATAACATTGGAGCTAAAAATAAGCTACGCAGGAGCAAAAGCCAATTATTATTTTTCCTGCTTCAACAATTTACTCTGAATAATTTGACGTAGCTCTTTAATTTTACTTTTATCAGACTCCCAAATTTGGAATGAACCAGTACAAACAGAAATCAAATTCTCTATAGGACTCTCTTTCGGGATACTGACATAGTACTTTTTACCTGCCATTATAGGCATACCACAAGAACCAATTGACCTAATTATATTAATTGGCTTTTTGGAAGCTTTAAGAGTCTCTAATATTTTAAATTTGGCTTCAAGAAGTGTCATTTTCCCACCATAGCCATAACTATTAGCAGGGATATCTTTAACTTTAGTCTCAACAACATAAACAATAAGGATGGCTTTTGAAGAGTCTACCGCATCTTTTGGATTAAGCCCATCACACCTACAAGCAGAGGCTATTTGTGAACAAAACAAGATTAAAACAACTACCAGACATTTAATTTTTACCAAAATATTCCTTTGTACATAAATCTGACTTAGCGTCTGCTATTTGTGTACTAGCTTAACTCAAAGCCAAAGCCATAATTAATTTAAGATTCATATGTTTAAATTTGGTTGTGATAGTCATTGCACCACCATACTAAGAGGTAAAAAATAGTAGGCTAAAAGTGCTGCTGATGCAATTTGTAGCATTTAACACCCCACTTGAAAATACATGAGAGCGCGTAAGTTATTAGCCTCCACCTGCAGCCATTACAGTAGCTCCTATGAAAACCGCTGGAACAACTAAAACTGAGTCTTAAGATTAATAAAGATCAAACTGATAATATACTTTATTATTCGCGTTTCATTTTACGAATAACACCTTACTTGTGACTCAAAATACTTAGCTAATTAACGTTGTAAAACAAATTGAACCAAGTAATGACAGCATCCTGCATTTATCACTAAAAGATTCATATATAACATATTTAATATTTCACAAGCTTCAACTTTTTACTTATTGAATAAGGATGCCAAGCCTTATCTAAGCCCCGCCTCTTTTCGCAAGGTGCCGCGTACATTATATTCACAGCTAAAGAACCTACAATGTAGAACCAACTGGCAAACTTTACACCGTTATTTATGCTATCAATTCGGATGTTAGTATTGCCAGTTAACATTCCATTTGACATCCCAAACGAGATATACAAACTTGGATGAGCTTTGCCTTGCAAAATACACTTCTGAAATTGTGTTAAGTCTATAGCAATTTCAGACTCTTTTATCGAACATCCAAACAGCTTTGCAAAATACAAATGTACATTCAACATTTGAGACTTTATTTCACCTGGAAATACTCTATTTAGCTTAACCACGTGACTTGAATATGAAGCTATTTTATTTCTAAGATAGTTTGACAGCTTTTCCCACGCTCTATCATGAGGAGCAGTTCTAGCGTTATTACAGAAAGCACAAATAAGGGCTTTTGATTTAATTACACTTCCCCTTTTTATACTGTTTAGTCTTATATTTTTTTCATCTTTATTATGAATATACAAAGGCTTTTTTTGGGATACTGAGCCAAATACAGACTTTAAATCAGATGCCTTAACAAGGTGCTCTCCTGTTTTTGCTTCTGTACCACAAATCCAACAATTCACGAAAATCCCCCGTTAAACACAACAATATATTAATTTCCATTTTTTAGTAGTCAAACACTCCACAATGATAATTAAAATCTGATACATTTTTAGTACTGCTACAGGTTATATGCAACAAGCCACTCGGTAATACATACCTTTTAAAATTGATTGCAAATCATGTGCACCAAGAAACGTTGCTTACTCAATTTCAAGCAGCTGATACACACCCCGATCTGGCCCGCCGATGTATTCTGCTTTGGCGGTTATCATGTCATTTTTTTCTAGGGTTTTTGAGGAGTTATAAGTAAAGCATGATATAGCTTGGCCTTGTTCTGCAAAACATGGTCCGAAGAGGCTGTCTGCTTTTGTGACTTCTAATGTTACCGTCGTTTTATCATCTTCTGTTGATACTGATTTAATTTTTCCAGTTATCATAATCTCATTAGGTGCTGCACTGACATTCATATTGTTCACCTTCACGATTTTTGCTATTCAAACTGCTAACCATCAAGCAGCAGTGTTATTTGCATGTATTGATCTTAATAAGTTAGCGCTTAAATAAAAATATTGCATAAAATACTGAGTTATTTTTATGCAATATTTGTTTTTCAGCTTATTAGAGGTATACGCCTCTAAAGTATATTCATTTGCGAATATGGCTATGTTGCTTTCTTAGCTTTGCTCGTACTTGCTTTTTTAGCCGCTGGTTTCTTTTCTTCTAGCTCTTCAGGCTCTGGTTCACCGTCATCGCTTGATGTAGAGGCACTTTCTTCTTCATCTGATGCAGAAGGTGAAGGCTCTTCTTCAAAACCTCTGGCAGCTTCAAAACTGCCACTGTGCGGTGACGGAGTGCCACTATCGCTTTCAGCCATAGCGTTGTCGGCGTCAGCCATTGGGCTAGGAATACCTGTATCAGCATGCATGTCTTCATGACCACTAGATTCATGTCCTCCCGCTTCTGGGTGAGGCATATCATCGTGCGAACCTGCTGCGCTAAACACGTCGGCGGTATCTGGAGCTGGTGCTGAAAAGTCATTAGTATGACCTGATGAATATTGATCCATCGCCTCGCCTCCGCTTCCCGTCGATTCAGATATGTTGATATTAATTATTTGCGACATATCAAACTCCTAATTTAAATATAGAATCGTGATTTGATTTGTTGCGTCTTCAATCGTACCTGAGCAGGTTTTGCCGCTTGCTCTAGCTGCATTAAGGATAATAAACATGTTAGTTGAACCGTCGTTATTATCTGGCTTAATTTTTCTCCAGCCGATAGTGGCAATATAGCCCCAAACATTTTTAGAGTGAGGTGAAGCGTATGTGCGAGTGATTGCTTTGTTTGAAAAGTTCATGTTGAATCTCCTAATTCATATATGCGAGGTAGATTTTGCTACCGTCGATTTGCAATGTTGTTTTTCTGCCGTAAGCATGTGCGTAAACTAATAGAGCGAATACGTTGGTTACGCCGTCATTAGATACTTTGTCTACTTTTCTCCATCCTGTACCACTAATATATGCCCAACAATTTGAGGCATGATAGCTAGTGTAGGTACGAGTAATGGCAACATTGCTCTTCCATTGTTTTGCTGCTGCACCGCCAACATTAATATTTGCAGTTATGTTGTTTCCAGATTTGGCAATATTCGTCACTGCTACCTTGGAATCTGCGCCACCATAACTTTTACTGTTTGGAGTGCTTGCATTATTGAACGTGTTATTTCCACCGTGTGGAAAAGCATCACTTGCATTACCACTGTTGATATTTTTGTTTAGTTCTCGCAAACCGTCACATTGTTCAATATCAACTAAGTAGTGATTTTCATCAGTATTATTGGTTTTGTTATCATCGATATGCTCGATAATTAACCCTTCACCAGGAATATGCTGATCAAACTTCGTTTTTTTACGATTGCTCAGTAAAAAATACTCTTTGCTATTTGCAGGCCCTATCGGCAATTTATAGACTTGAGGGTTGTCTGCATAAGGCTTAATAGTAACCGCCTGTGCAGCATTATGAATTACAGTAGGTGTAATCCACCCTGCTTTTACTTTACACCACGCAGTTGGATGCGCAGGCGTATTACCACCATTATTCCAACTACCACCCGCCATAAGATCCCAACGGCCTGTGCCTCGGCTAGAGTAGTCAGTGTCATATAAGTCTGGTAAACCTAGCAGTAAATGGCCCAATTCATGAGACATTACACCTACTTTGCCATTTTCAGGTGCCATAAAGTATTTATCTACGGTTACGCCATCAACGGCCTTGGGTGCAATACTCCATTTATGTGACCAGAAGTCATTTTTATTTGACGATTGCTCTGCACCAATACCAGCGCAAATAATCATTAGCGCTTCAACTTTGCCATTGCCCGAGTTGTCGTAATTAGCAAAGTTAACGTGTGGTGCGGCAAGGTCAATCAGCTGTTCAACCAAGCGTTGTGCATTTTTAGGGTACGCGCCAAATCCATAATCATTATTTGTGTAATAACTTTTTGGGTGTGGTGCTCTGTACCAACCTGCGGTAGGCCCTGAACCAGCTACTTGTCCTTGTACATCTAATTTGTTGTACGACACTTCGCGGTAATAATCCCGCATGCTGTTGCTACCAACATCAAATAGCAGATCGTTGAAATGGCTTTTTGAAGTAGTCGCTTTCTTATCTGAAAAGTCGACTAATAACGCCAATGCTTTTCTTACACCTACAACTGGCGCTGCATCTAGCGAGTGGTTGTGCGCACGTGTTTTATCAGGTCTTCCTGTAATTAGGGTAAACGTTCGCATATCAAGTACGTCTACTTGATCGATGTCATCAAGTAAACTGCCTTCCTGAAATGCGCGCTTAGAATTATCTATTTTGTCGTGCAAATCCGGATGAGGAGGCATTATGCATAAATCTCTACACATAGTGTTATGTCCTTATAATTAAACTAAATAAAACCCCTACCCACTGGCAACACTTAGGGCTGCTGAGTAAGCCTTGGTTTTACATTTTCGTTAAAGCATTTTGGTATAGCGCGTGGCTATACATTCATCTAATGATGAGTGGTCGTTCGAAGTGGGGGCATGTAATAATCCTTATTAAGGTGACTTCCATAAGCTCAACCAATTCACGATAACCGTAAAGTTAGTAGGTATTAGTTGAACGCCAAGCGAGACTGCGTAAGAGAGAAATAAGGGAAGGAGGAAAATCTAACAGTTGCTACAATTATTACCTTGTAATATTCATTGCCGCAGCATAAGTCATTAGTAAAGCTAATAACCTCAAACACGAAAACAGATAATTGTGTCCTTACAACTTCTATTTACACTCAAGCTAAAATTTAGAACATAATGACCAAAGATCAAGGAAAAAAAGCGACTCCCAATTTTTTCTGAAAAGCTGATATTACATGGCTTGTAGGCTAATTTAAGCTTTTATAATCATCTGCTCGAAAGTGGGCTATTTTTATGTTATTTCATCAAAAAGTCATTAATGATTAGCCGATTAAACCTTACCCAGTCACTTTTTAGTGAAAGCAATTAGAGTCGTAATTAATAACTAGTTATACAAAAAGGTGGCTATCTGTAATAAAGGGGTCAGCTAGTGAATTTTGGGCAAGATATTGAGTGATACATTGTTTAATCAATAACCTAATTAAGGTATCAATTAATTTAATAGAAAAGTAAAAAATTTTATTTAAATATAAAAAAATCGCTTTTTAATTCTCTTAAAAAGCGATTTTAAGTAGGATGTTGTCTATTTAAAAACGAAGATTATTCAGAAAATTCCGCATTATGATAAATTTCTTGAACGTCATCACAATCGTTAAGCATGTTGATGAATTTATCAAAAACCGCTACATCATCACCTTCAATTAATGTTGTAGTTTGTGGAACAAATGTGATTTCTTCCATTTCAAACTCAATGTCACCAAATGCTTCTGTTAATGCTGTTTTGGCTTTGAAGAACTCAGTGTGTGGTGCAAATACGGTGATCATGCCTTCTTCACATTCAATATCTGTTACGTCAACATCTGCCATCATCAATGCTTCAAGCACTGCTTCTTCATCTTCACCTTTAAAAGAAAGAATAGCCTGATGATCAAATAAGTGCGCAACAGCACCCGGTGCGCCAATTTTAGAGTCCGTTTTTGTAAAACAGTTTCTAACGTCTTTAATTGTACGGTTTCCGTTATCTGTTAAACAGTCGACAATTACCATACAACCGCCCGGACCAAAACCTTCATAACGTGCACTTACAAAGTCTTCACCTGCTCCGCCTTTCGCTTTATCTAGCGCTTTTTCAATAACGTGTGCTGGCACTTGGTCTTTTTTGGCTTTATCTATCAATCTTCTTAATGCTAGGTTCGCGTCTGGATCAGTGCCGCCATTTTTACCGCAAACATAAATTTCTTTACCGTACTTTGAATATAATTTAGTTTTTGCACCCTGCGTTTTAGCCATAGATGCTTTTCTGTTTTCAAAACTTCTGCCCATTGCGATTCGCTCTCGTCACTGAAATTGTATTTATAATTTACATCGATTGTGCATTACTGAATCTGAACGCTGGATAATTATCATTCAGCAATATTACGTATAACTAAGATTCAGTTTATTAACTGGATAATCGATTGATGATGCCAGCGATTTTATCAGCAATACTAATGATTACAAGGCTGAAATTGGCTTTAACACAATCTGCATCCCAGCGATGAAATTGTGGGAAGGCGCTTTATGCTTTTCTAATCGGTTAGGATGTAAATGGTGAATTAGAAGTGGGTCGGATAAGCGCAGCGCTATCCGACACATTTACTGAACGTTTTATAGGCTTGCCGCCAGCTCTGCACCTTGTCTGATTGCTCTTTTTGCATCCAGCTCGGCCGCAACATCTGCGCCGCCAATAAGGTCAACAGGCATGCCGTTTTGTTCTAAACCATCATACAATTCACGTAGTGGCTCTTGTCCGGCACAAACGATAATATTATCAACTGCTAGTAATTGCTCTTGACCATCAATTTCAATGAGCAGACCTTCGTCTGTCACTTTCTTGTAGCTTACGCCTGCTAGCATTTTTACTTGCTTGTGTTTAAGTGTTGCACGGTGAATCCAACCTGTGGTTTTTCCTAAACCTTTGCCCACTTTAGTCGTTTTACGTTGTAGTAATGTAATTTCTCGTGCTGGCGCAGAATGATTTGGTTCAGTAATCGCGCCTGCATTGCTGTAGTTAACATCAATACCCCACTCTTTAAGCCAACGTTCTTTATCTAACGTTAATGACTTTTCTTCTACCAAGTATTCAGACACGTCAAAGCCGATACCACCAGCTCCAATTACCGCTACACGTTTACCAACAGGTTTGTGATCTCGTAATACATCAAGATACGTCATTACTTTATCGCTTTCGATACCTTCAATATTAACTTGGCGAGGTTTAATGCCTGTAGCCAATACAACGCGGTCAAATCCACCTGCCATTAAACTCTCTACTGTTTGAGTAGTATTCAGGTTTACGGTAATCAAGTTTTTATACTTTTCTAGTTGCGATTGGAAATATCTTAGCGTTTCGTAAAACTCTTCTTTACCGGGTATTTGTTTTGCGTAGTTAAACTGGCCGCCTATTTCACCTGCTTTATCAAATAGTGTAATGCTATGACCGCATTCAGCAGCGTATACCGAAAAGGCTAAACCGGCAGGGCCAGCACCAACAACTGCAATATTTTTCTTTTCTGGTTTTAATTCAAAATTAAGTTCAGTTTCATAGCACGCTCTTGGATTTACCAAGCAAGATGCACGTTTACGTTGAAACACATGATCCAAACATGCTTGGTTACATGCAATACAAGTATTTATTTCGTTGCTTTTACCTTGTGCTGCCTTTTCTACAAAATCAGGATCAGCTAAGAATGGTCTGGCCATTGATACCATATCTGCCTGACCAGATGAAATAATGTCTTCGGCAACTTGTGGGTCGTTAATGCGGTTTGTTGTAATTAAAGGAAGTGAAACTTCTTTTTTAAGTCGCTCTGTAATCCATGTAAATGCGGCTCTTGGAACACTGGTTGCTATTGTTGGCACACGAGATTCATGCCAGCCAATCCCTGTGTTGATTATTGTTGCTCCTGCCTCTTCAATTAATTTAGCAAGTGCAACAACTTCTTCCCATTTGCTGCCCTGCTCAACTAAATCTAGCATCGACAAGCGGTAAATAATGATGAAATCTTCACCCACTTTTTTACGGATTGCTTTCACAACTTCTACTGGAAATTTTGCTCGTTTTTCAAATGTACCGCCCCATTCATCGGTGCGTTGGTTTGTTCTTTCACAAACAAACTGGTTAATTAAATAACCTTCCGAACCCATCACTTCAACGCCATCGTAGCCTGCTTTCTTGCCTAGCGATGCTGACTTTGCAAAATCTCTGATGGTGCTCTTTATTTGTCTTGTGCTTAATTGTCTTGGTCGAAAAGGCGTAATCGGTGACTTAATGTCACTTGGTCCCACATTGAAAGGATGATAACCATAACGGCCTGCATGCAAAATTTGCATACAAATTTTACTTTCATGCTTATGTACGGCACTGGTAATTTTTTTGTGCTTATCAACATGCCACCAACGGCTCATTTGACTTGCAAAGGGTTCTAAACGACCTCTAAAATTAGGACTAATTCCACCTGTTACAATAATGGCGACTCCGCCTCTTGCACGCTCTTCGTAGAACGCAGCTAGTTTGTCGAAGCCATCTTTTTCTTCTTCTAGCCCAGTATGCATTGAACCCATCAATACACGGTTTTTTAATGTTGTAAAACCAAGGTCTAAAGGCGCTAACATTGAAGGATATGTTACGCCATCTGTTGAAGACTGTTGTGGTGTAGTTGTGTGCTCATTTACTACAGAAGAATCTATGTGTTGAGTCATAATTTTATTGACCGCCCTATCTGGTCTAACCTCTTAATGGCTGTATTTATACTTGTTTTTACAACTAGGCTCAAGGATTTAAAGACTGTGTGTGAGTATTACCACGAAAAAGCGCTAGGTTTTTAATTTTAGACGATAAATATGAACATACCGATTTTGTTACAATGTTACGGTTTGTAATGGCTTCAAAAAATAGACTTTGTCGTGAATTTCGTTAACATAGTAATGTTGTATCTTGAAATTATACGAAATGGAATAGTAAATGAGCGACCGCCCAAACATTGTAGTGCGCTTTTTTCAGCGCATTTGGAAAATATTAAATTTTTCACGTAGATTATTTTTTAACTTAATTGTTTTATTCATTTTTATTTTTATCATCACTTCTATTTTTAGTGATGGGGATAAAGAACCACTACTTGATAAGTCAGTACTCGTTTTAAATATCAATGGTGATATTGTTGAACAAGCCCGATTTGTTGACCCAATTGACGCTTTCATCAATGAAGCTGCGGGTCAAAAAGATCAAGAGCCTGAAATAGAACTACACGATCTTTTGTATGTTATTAAAAAAGCAAAAACCGACAAGCGTATAACCGCTCTTGTACTGCAACTACAGAACTTTCGCTACGCAGGTTTCAGTAAATTACAAACGGTAGGCGACGCCATCGTAGACTTTAAACAAAGTGGTAAAAAAGTTTATGCGGTTGGTGATGGATATCAGGAAAATCAATACTATTTAGCGGCACATGCCGATGAAGTCATTCTAAACCCTATGGGTTGGGTAATGATTGATGGTTTCTCACGCGACGGCTTATACTTTAAAGACGCGCTAGAAAAATTCAAAGTAACCCCGCATATTTTCCGCGTAGGTACGTATAAATCGGCTGTAGAACCATTTATCCGTAACGACATGTCTGAAGAAGCTAAAGAAGCTAATAGACAATGGCTAAATGGCTTATGGAATGAATACGTAACAGACGTAGCTACACTACGTGGTGTAGAACACGAAGCATATGATCAAACATTACCTGCATTTTTAGAAAAATTTGAAGCTGCAAATGGTGATATGGCTCAGTTTGCTTTAAACAGTGGCTGGGTTGACTCATTAAAAGACAGAGTAGCTGTTTCTGAGTATTTCATGGAGCTGTTTGGTAAAACTGAAGAAGGTGATACCTTCCCGCAAACCACTTATTACCAGTATGCTGATGATGTTCTTCCAAAGCATGTATTCCCTAACCCTATGACTGAAAAAGTAGCCGTTGTAATTGCAAAAGGCACAATTGTTGACGGTCATAAGAAAGCGGGTGAAATTGGTGGTGACAGCACCGCTGAGCTATTGCGTAAAGCACGTTTAGATGAAACCATTAAAGCAGTTGTATTACGTATTGACAGCCCGGGCGGTAGTGCATTTGCCTCTGAAGTCATTCGTAACGAAGTAATTGCATTAAAAGCGGCTGGCAAGCCGGTTGTCGCATCAATGAGTTCTGTGGCTGCTTCTGGCGGTTACTGGATTGCTTCATCTACAAACGAAATTTGGGCGTCTTCTACCACGATTACAGGTTCAATTGGTGTATTTGGTATGTTCATCACGCTTGAAAAAGCGATGGAGTATATCGGTGTAAACGTAGACGGTGTTCGTACTAACGAATTATCTGACTTTTCTTTACTTAAACCACTTAACCCGAAAATTGGTCAAATTGTTCAGCGCTCAATTGAACACACTTATAACGACTTTATTACTATGGTTGCTAAAGATAGAAATATGACTGTTGAAGCTGTAGACAAGGTTGCGCAAGGCCGAGTATGGACTGGTAAAAAAGCGCAGGAACTTGGCTTAGTAGATAAGCTAGGTGATTTGGATGATGCAGTTAAATCTGCTGCTGAGCTAGCAGGTTTAGAGCGATACGATACGTGGTTTGTAGAACAAGAACTTTCACCTAAAGAGCGTTTAATTAAAGAAATGCTTGGTGAAGCCAGTGCTTCATTTGGAAGTGGTTCTGCCCTTCAGCAATCATCTACGTTGCGTCAACTTGTTAAGCTGATTGATGATCAAACTCAACAGTTACAAAACTTTAATGACCCTAAAGGAAATTATATCTACTGTATTTTGTGTGAAGCAAAGTAATCGGTAGGAAATTATTTGTCTCGTAGTGCGAGATAAATTAGCTATAATAAGCCCGCTTTGAATTCTTCTCAAAACGGGCTTTTTTAATGACTAAAAAAAATATCTATATTTCTTACACGGGTGGCACAATTGGTATGCAAAAGTCAGATCAGGGTTATGTACCTATCTCTGGCTTTTTAACTGAACAAGTTAATAAGATGCCTGAGTTTCATCGTGAAGAAATGCCAAACTTCGTGATCCACGAATATAGCCCGTTGATAGACTCTTCAGATATGACACCTGACGACTGGCAACAAATTGCTAATGACATTATGGCAAATTACGATAAGTACGATGGCTTTATTGTGCTGCATGGCACAGACACCATGGCTTATACGGCTTCGGCGCTGTCGTTTATGTTTGAAAATTTAACCAAACCAATCATCATTACTGGCTCGCAAATTCCGCTATCAGCATTACGCTCTGATGGGCAGGTGAATTTATTAAATTCATTATATATTGCAGCAAATTACCCTATTCCTGAAGTCAGCTTGTTTTTTAATAATCAATTATTGCGCGGCAACCGTTCACTTAAAGCTCATGCTGATGGGTTTAACGCTTTTTCATCGCCAAACTTTCCTGCATTACTTGAAGCAGGTATTAACATCACTGTTAAGGCAGGCACCGTCGTTCCGTGCACTGACTCTACAACTATGCCAACTTTAACTCAGATAAAGCCTCAACCTATTGGCGTTGTTAGCTTGTATCCCGGCATATCAACTGATGTCATTGCCAATATCATTAAGCAGCCTGTTAAAGCACTTATCATTTTAAGTTACGGGGTTGGTAATGCCCCGCAAAATGCCGCTTTACTGGAAACATTACAAAAAGCCTCTGACAGCGGCATTGTAATTGTTAACTTAACGCAGTGCATTAAAGGTAAAGTTAATATGGAAGGTTATGCTACGGGTACGGCCTTAAAACGAGTGGGTGTGATCAGCGGACACGATATGACACTGGAAGCGGCGTTAACCAAGTTGCATTATCTTTTCAGTAAAGAATTAGCAGTTTGCGAAATAAGAACACTGATGGAGCAAAACCTGCGCGGTGAATTAAGTTAAATCCGATATAACAATACAGGCCCTTAACAAATACATTATCACAAATACAATGTTAGACGAGCAGCGCCCAACTGCTCGTCTATTTATTTCACCCTTCTGTTATCACTTAATCCAAATTCAAATAACGTTGATAGACACATGCTTTATCAGCAGTCCCTTTAGAGCCAATGTTCATTTGTGTAAAACCACACTTTTTTAATATGTGAATAGACGCTACATTTTCAGCGTCCACGCCAGCGTACAAAACATTGATATCCTTATTCTTTTTACAAAAGGCGATTAACCCCAACAGCATTTCACTAGCATAGCCATAGCCCCAATGTTTATCACCTAGTAAGTAGCCTATTTGCAAACTGCCATCTTGCAAAGCATCTTTGTTTTGATGCAGGAATAATAGCCCTATCACCTCACCAGTGTCCTTTCGTCTAATGCTAAGCATATAACCGTCTGCTATACGATGCTGTAACCAAGTGCAAACCTTTTGGTTGCTATCAATATGTTGCCAACTTTCTGGAAGATGCTTTGTTACCTTCTTCGACAATAGCGTTAACACACTATTCGAGAAATCTTCGTCATTATTTAAAACACGCTCTATACACCCTTCAATTGAAAGTCGCTCAGTTGAAAAGTCACTTTGACTATTGATGATCATCTGCGTTTTCCACTCCTTTACGAAATGCTTGTGTCATCTGATGCCCTTTTATTGCAGGCACCGCAATTGCGCTTAACAGCAGCTTACCTATCATTATTAATAATGCCGTAACTAACGCATCTAAGAACCAACCGATGGGAGAAGCAATTACACCCAGTCCCTCAGGCATCGCTGATAATCCACTAATTGTCATCATGCCTGTCAAAGCGTGTAACAACAGTGCAACCCAAAAACCAAAGCAAAACGGGCAATGCCACGCTTCATATAAATAGGCAAGCGGTTTAGGTAACCGATGGATTATCCAATTAAACCAATTTCCCCAATCAGGCAACTTTTCCCAAATCAAGATATATACTGCCAAGCCCATTAACGCCAATTCAATATTCATTTATTCACCTATAATTTAAAACACACAAAGCACCTAATCGGCCTTTTATCTTATTTAGGTTATTATTCGCCATTTATTAGTGAGTATGTATGGCTGCTTATATGTAATAATCGGCTTATTGTTTTATTTGAGAATATTTTGAATGCATTCATCACACGCAATAGATATTGGGCATGAGTATATAGACACAATGAAAGCAGAAGAGCATGGCTCACAAACGGAGTATATTCTTTCATTTGTAGTAAATGGATCGATTACCATGCGGCACAGGGAGCTTATTGAGCTAAAAAACAATATGTTCTCTTTGATACCCGCAGGCATGCCGCATTCTATTGTTAATGGTGAAAATGTAGAGGTGTGGTGGGTAAGTTTCTGCCCAAACTGTTTAAACCTTAATGAAGATGATTCAATTATGCAGCCATTTAGGCAGATAAGATTGGGTGCACTACCTGTATTAAAGTTACCTACCGAGCGGGTACACTACCTTCACTCCCTGTTTAACGAACTAAATACCATCATTAAGCACGAGCAACACTGTGATATTGAAGTACTTAAAAGCTTATTAGTGTTGATTTTATATGAAGTAAAAAAGTCGTCGCAAATTGAAAAGTCAATCGCTGCAACACACAGTAAAGTTGTGTCTGCATTAGATTATATCCAAAGGCATTTTCTTAACGCGATATCGTTAAAAGATGTTGCGAAAGCCATTCATACAAGTCCGTCTCATTTAGCCACGCTTGTTAAACAAGACACGGGGTTTTCAATTGGAGAGTGGATAACCAGGCATCGATTAACAGAAGCCTGCTCGCGCCTTATTCATACACAAGATCAGATTCAAGTTATTGTTGAAGAGTTGGGCTGGTCAGACACCACCCACTTTATTAGACAGTTTAAAAAAGCCTATGGCGAAACCCCAGCAGCTTGGAGAAAGCAACAAAAAGAAAAAGTGAAATAGCCTTCATCTAAATTACGATTACAATTTCCAAGATATTTCGTTTCTTAGCTTTTCAACTTGTTTCACATTGGAGCCAGCAACGGCGATGTATACAAACGACTTTTCTGCCAAGTCGACGCATTTTATCACGGCTCTATTACCATCAAAGTTGCCATAAATGTATTGGTTGTTCTGTATAACTGAATTAAAGCCTAGGCCTTTTAAAATTAATTGGCCATTAGATGCACATTTATTTGAAGGTATGTTTAGTAATTTATGGTCCGACCATAATTGAGGAACCTTGGAATTAGCGTGAATTCCTTCTGAAAATAAAACCGTTTCGTTTGGCGCTTTTACTGAATAAATATATTCCAGAATAACTGCACTAATAATTGCAATTAAAACACCTATGGCGACGGCCGAAAAAACCTCTTTACTGTGCTTGGCTACACGCTTGAACAATTGCTTATCTCCATTAGCATATTGAATTGCTATAAACACTGGGTAAGCGTTCATCTAGCCCAGTGTTTATATGTGAGGTAGTAACTAGCCTATTAGTACCTTTTCTAATCGTGATACTAACGACTGTTCATCCTTATTAGGCAAGCCGAAAGACAGCCACTCTAACAGTAGGTGTTCTATTTTATCGACCGAACCTGAGCTAAGCTTGCTTGAAAGCATATCAATTTGAATAGCCATGCGCGCTTGGTTGTCCTCTTCTGGAGAGTCCACACCAGCTGTAATTTCCATTTTAAGCATTGTGTGATGGCGGCTTTCTGCATTGTTACTAGTGCTAGATAACGCTTGCTGCCAATTGTTTGGCAATGTCGTCATCGCTTCATCACTGTCAACAACTTCGTCTTTGCGTAGCACATTAAAGAGTGCTGCGTATTGCTCTGTAGTCTTATGCTTGGCGATACTCTCAATTTTGCTGTTAGCCACAGAAATACTTGTTTCTGCACGCTTAGCAAGTTTCACAAACTCTGCTTTTGGTAACTCGTTGGTTGTAGATAAGAGTGACTTAATATCATCAATAAGTTTATTTAAGGTTGCTGCATTTTCTGCACTCTCAATGTCATTAGTCAGTGCTAGCAGGGCTTTATCAAATTCATTCACTACTTGAGCATTTTCATTTTTTTGAAGCTGATATTCACTTTTGCGTTTAGCAAAAAAACCATCATTTACTTCTCTAAATTCAGCCCAAAGTGGGCGATCTAATTTTCTTCCTGCAAACCCAATTTCTTTCCATTGCGCTTGTAGTTGCTTAAGTTCAGCTGCGGCATTGCTAAGATCGTCTTGCTCAGCCAATGTTATAGCTTGCTGCACTAGCGCCTGCTTCTTATCTGCATTGTTTTGGTAGTGGCTATTTAAAACAGCTCTTAGCGCATTTACTGAATCATAATAAGTTTGATTGATTTGCTTAACCTGATCCTTATCCACCAAGCCGATGCCTTTCCACTGCTGGCTAATACGTTTTAAGTCTGCATCTAATTGCTTGTAATCAATTTCTTGGTGTTTAGTTGATTCATTCATCAGGGCTAATTCTGCACAGATTGTTTGTTTTGCGATTAAATTTTCAGTGCG
The DNA here is from genome assembly GCF_016469335.1 of Flocculibacter collagenilyticus. Lineage (NCBI taxonomy): Bacteria > Pseudomonadati > Pseudomonadota > Gammaproteobacteria > Alteromonadales > Pseudoalteromonadaceae > Flocculibacter > Flocculibacter collagenilyticus. The sequence continues at coordinate 1,736,487 of NZ_CP059888.1, read as the reverse complement.
GATTTTTTCTTGTTCGGCATAATATGCACGACAAATTGCAAACGCATTCTCACAAGCTTGATCGAACGCGGCATTAAGTTCTTCGTTTAATTCTGGCGTTGCTTTTCCTAATGTGTTCCACACGCTACGCATATATTTAATGCGGCTAGCTTGTTCTTGCGGTGAAGAAAGAGGCTCAACGGCCAATTGCGCAACTTCCGCAACCATTTCCTGTTTTCTTGGCGTCGCTATGTATTCTTGCCAATCTTCCAGTTCATCAATCTTTTCTTTCACTAAAGTGTATTCACGCTCTAATTTGCTTTGCTGTTGCTCGTTCAGTTCGTTATACCAGCTAGCTACTTTTTTATATAAACCGAAGGCTGCACGATATTTACCAGCAAATATTAAACGCTTTAATTCAGATAGCTTTTTCTGAGTGTGATTAAAACGTTTAGTTTGTTCGGCTTTAAGTGGAGCTATAGCGTCATTCCACTCTTTTGTAAGCGTTTGGTGTGCTGACTTCAGTTCATCAGATAATTTGATATCAACTGATTTAAGGTTATTACGCCAGCTACGTTGCCACTCTTGATAAGTGTTTCCAAGCTCATTAAACGCTTCCATTGTAGTTGGCGGCGTTTTAGTAGAAAGCACTTCTAATAATAGCGCAGCCTGCTTCAGTGCATGTTTACATTCAGGTATGTGTGAAAGCTGCTTAGTAAGTATTTCAAGCTGTTTTAATGCTTTTAGCTTATCGTCTGCCATCAGTAACAAGGTTTCAGCGTTGCTCTGAATGTTCGCTAGTGTTGTGGCAACTGCTGCTAACTCTTCTTCGGTGTCATCGTCACGTTGTAAAAGGTTGGTAATGTCAATTTCAACAGCCGCGATTTCCGCTTCAATAACTTTTGCATTATTTAACTTAGTAATACGGTCTTGCTCAGCTTGTTGCTGCGCTTCCCACTTTGTTTTCAGCGGCGTTGTAATACGATCAAGGCTGGTAATAATACTATTGTATTTTGTTTGCAGCTCTTCTGCTTGAGTAGGTTCTAAGCATGTAAAATCAGCCGTTAATGCTTGCCATTGCTTAATTAGATCTGCGCGTTTTTGATCTATTTCGATGTATTCTGATTTATCTTTAAGCGCATTAAGCTTAGATAAGATTATTTTGGCACTTTTTTGCGCAGCTATTGGCTTTTGTTTAGCCTGTTCCATTGCATCTAAACGGTGCTGTGCTTTTTGCTGTACTTCACCAGTTAGCTTTTTAGCAATTTTGTTTAAATTGTCAGGCTCTTGAATCTTTTCAAGTAATAACAAGGCAGATTGGGTACTTAAGTTGCCAGCAATAAGTGCATTAATATACAAACTTTCTTTATTAAGTTTTGCAAGCACTGTTACTCTGATCTCTTCATCAGCGTCTTGAAGTGCTAATGTTTCAAGTAATGCGGATTTAGTGCACTCATTAACAAATTGCTTTTTTAATTGCGAGTCTATTTTGCAATCACTTTTACCCAGCAAAGTGTACTTGATTTTTTCGTCTGTAATACGAACTAAACGCTCGCTTTTCTCTTTTTTGTTAGCTTGCCACCATAATGAAAAGTCATTTAAATGTTCAAGTGCCGCTAGGCGTACCTTTTCATCCGCATCGTTAAATGCTAATTCATGTAAAACCGATTTGTCGTTTAGATTATCAACTACAAGTGTTTCAATAGCCTTAATACGAATGTCAGCGTTTTTATGCTTCCATTTTGGTTGAAATAAACTCTTAAATATCATCGTGATCAAACCTTGCTATTTGGTGCTCTGAATTGTGCTGTTCTGACTCTTTATCTGCGGCAAATTGTGCTTTAAGTTCTCTTTTAGGCTTGTTAATCAACTCACCTTTCTCACCTATCGTGAAATGTTCTTCTGATTTTAACACTAAAGATTGGTATGCCATTACCAATTGTAAACTGTTCTCTTTTTGCTCTTCATTGAGTAAGTCACCATTTGGCCACTTCCCTAGTTCTACAGCCGTTTTAAGATTGTTATAGACTTCTGGAGTCATGCTTTTAACGATACTGGAAAAATCCATACTTAACTCTTTTTCTTACTGATAATTAAACGAACACGATTGACTAAATACCAAATCACACCAATAGCAATAGCTGCTTGGCTGACATAAAGTTCAATAGACTCAGGCTCTGGTTCATGCCAATACATCCAGGTAAATCCGGCTGCAAACAAAATAATGGCTATAAATGACTGCGTAGTTAATCGCTGCATACGCTTAATTTTTTTTATGCGATTTAAACTTTCCAGTTTTTCTTCAGATACTTCGCCGATTGCAAAGTCACAGTGTGGGCATTGTTGTGTTTTATCAGATACTTTTTTATTGCATTCAGGACAATTTATTACAGCCATCGACAGCTCCGCTACTCAAGCACTCGTGTATAAAAAATTGCGTAGATTTTACATGAAAAAAGCGCCCTTAGGCGCTTTTTATTTGGTTATTTTTCGTTGGGGTGTTCTTTATCAAACTTAACCCAATAATCATCAACGGTTTCTTTCATTTCTTTACGTAGCAATAATAAACCGAATAAGTTTGGTAAGGTCATTATGACTATTGCAACCGCTGCAATTTTCCACACTAGCGCCGTATCTGCGTAAGACGCCCAGAAAAATCCAGCAACGTAAAATACTCGATATGGCATCACTGAACGCATACCAAATAAGTATATCATCGCCCTATCACCGTAATACGACCATGCAATTGCAGTCGAAAATGCAAATAATAGTAAACCAATGGAGACTATATATTTACCGTATTCTCCGGCAAACCCTTTAGAAAAGGCTTTTGCTGTTAAGCTCGCTGAGTGGATTAGGGACTTACCAATAATTAATACGTTACGATCTTTTACATTACCATTTTCAACAGGAATAGAGCCCGAGAAAAGGTGCCCGCCCGCAGTCGTTACTCTAATATCTTCAGCAACAGAACGCGCGTGCAACATAGTAAAGTCATTATTCATAATCTTACCATCAACAACGTTTAACTGACCGTTATACATTGTTAATGTCGACTCGCCACCGTTTAAATGATTCGCAAGTTCAACTTTATGCTCGTCATTTGTATCTAGGTAAACGCCTTCAATTACTGTTAGCTCGGTTTTTTGGAATGTATTTTCAAATTTTTCTGTCCAAACATTCGATGACAAAATAACCATACCGGTTAAAGTACAGATAATAATTGTATCGATGAAAGGTTCTAAAATTGAAACCACACCTTCAGACACTGGCTCGTCACCTCGAGCTGATGCGTGAGCAATTGGCGCAGAACCTTGACCCGCTTCATTAGAAAATAAACCACGGCCAACACCCTTCGTGAATGCATACGCAAATGATGCACCTAAGAAGCCACCAGCCGCTGCTGAGCCAGTAAACGCATTTTGGAAAACTGATAAGAAAGAAGGAACTAAGTTTTCAATGTTATAGAAAATAACTGACAGCGCACCAATAATGTAAATAGCCGCCATTGTAGGCACAATTCGAGAAGTGATTTTCGCAATACGCTTAATGCCACCAAGAATAACCAACGCTAATAAAATTGATAGCACGCCACCAGTTACCATTGGCTCAATGCCAAACGTGGCTTCCATACCTTGTGCAATGTTATTAATTTGCGGCAGGTTACCTGTACCGAATGAGCTGATTACGGTAGCAACCGCAAAGGCCACAGCTAACCATTTCATGTTTAAGCGGCGATCCATGTAGTACATTGGACCACCAGCCATGGTGCCATCTGCAGCTTTAACACGGTATTTGTGTGACAGTGTTACTTCTACAAATTTCGTTGTCATACCGAAAAATGCAGTCATCCACATCCAGAATAAGGCAGCGGGGCCACCAATCGAAATTGCCAGCGCAACACCACCAATATTACCCGTACCAACTGTACCCGATAATGCCGTTGTTAACGCTTGGAAATGTGAGGTATCCCCTTCGGCGTCTTTCTTTTCATATTTACCCGTCACTACTTTCCACGCATGTTTAAAGTAACGAATTTGCGGAAACTTAAGGTAAAAAGTAAAAAATATACCTACTCCTAGCAGCACATACGGAAACCAAAACGAGCTTCCTAACAAACCATCCAAGGTATCTAAAAATTGACTAAACGACTCCACAACTGAGCCCCTCCTTTATTATAATTATATTTGAGCAACAGTTATCGTAGCTTTGGTACAACCGCTAAAATAGCTGGTAACACATCTTTACCTAGCTTTATTGAACGGATATCCGACCAACCATAAAGTTCATCTGGCAGGTCTGCATTGTCTTTAAATGGCATTTCAATGGTGTAAGATAAACACTTAAATTGTTCACCTACCCAATTTGCTGCAACCGTTAAGTTAGCTTTGCCCGGCTCGTCTTTATCGTAACCAAATTCATCTTGGAACTCAGGCGTTGCCATCATATAAGCATGCTTAAATGCGTCTTCAAGTGCTTTATGGCGCTCGTCGTATGATGGATTACCTTCACAACCTGCCACAAAGTTGTATGGTAAGGCTTCGTCGCCATGTACATCTAGATACATGTCTACGCCTATTTCCAACATTTTTTCACGTACGTGATAAACTTCCGGAGACTTTTCTAAAGACGGCGTTTGCCATTCTCTATTTAAGTTAGAACCAACGGCATTAGTGCGTAAGTGACCGCGTGCAGAACCGTCTGGGTTCATGTTTGGCACTACATAAAACACGGCTTCTTCAAGTAGCTTTCTGGCTGTGCCGTCTTCTTCATCTAAAATACGCGATAAAAAGCCTTCAACAAACCATTCAGCCATTGTTTCACCAGGGTGTTGACGCGCAGTCATCCAGATTTTTTTCTTATTCTCGTCTGGTTCACCGATAATAAGTAATGACATATCACGGCCATCTAGCGTTTCGCCTAAGTCTTCTAATTGACAGAATGGTGAAATTTGCGATTGATGAATTAGATTGAGATGGCGCTCGTAGCTGTAAGGAGCAAAATAAGCATAAAATACTGATTCAAACTCAGGTGTATGCTCTATCACTAACGATTTTCCATCGTACTTAGTATCTACGCGGAACCAGTTTTCGCGATCATAAGATGCAACTGCATAATAATCTTCCCAGCCTTTAACATAAGCTGACTCGTGAGCATTGATGATGGCTAATTTATGAGAAGTTTGTGCGGTAGTTTGAAGTCTAAAATGGAACCATTGGAAGAAGTCAGATTGATTGTCTTTTATTATTTTTAGTTGTATATCATTAGGCTCTGCTAACGCAACAACTTCGATATTTCCACTATCGAAATTACTTGTTATTTTCATTATCCTGTTCCCGGGTAGGTTAATAAACCAGTTTTACTAATCAAAGACTGTTTAGTAAACATGGTTTTCAGTTAAGAATGACTATAATTTTTAGTGCCAGTAGCCTACCACAGTAACAGCAAATTACCATAGATTGATAAGCAACGAAGTGCTGAAAAAGTGTTGAAAATACGTAGCTATGCCGGAAATAATAATGGTTTGTTTATTTTTGCAACAAGATTGAGTTTTTGCTCTAGCTTGTATCAGTATCTACCTAAATTAGTGTACGTAACTTCATCCCTATCTCTGTGCTATACCCCATCGACTTACTAATGATTTTATGTTTTTTATCTAGTACATAGTAGGTAGGATAGCCCATGATTTTATAGTCTTGCTTAATGCCCGCATGCCCCAAAGCAATCGGCATTGTGAGGCCTAGCTGGCTAACAAATTGTTCAACCTCTTCGGTAGACGAATAATCCAAAGCAATGGCAATTACTTTAACATTCATCTCGTTAGACAATTGTTCTAAGTTGCCCATACTTGCTTTACAAACAGCGCACCACGGCGCAAAAAAGTAGATAATTGTTTTGTGACCGGTTACCTGATTCAGTGAAATAACTTCCCGCTCAAGCGTGGTTAATTCAAATGCAGGACTTTGCACTTCGCCATCAGCGCTAAGCAAAGATGTTTCTCTAATTGTACTAATTACCCAAAACGCAAGCATAACCAATGCAAGTTGGAACAACGCTGTTCTTACCACAAATGTACCTCTTTTTTGCTAATTACCCTATAGACCTTGGGCAGGTGAAAATAATTTCAGTTACCTATTCATTTTGTCTAAATGATATCAAACTAAAGAATCGCTTCTTCGGCTGAAGAGTATTAAGGGTGACTTATGATGAACATTACTTGATGCGTGGTGGGAGTGTTGAAAACAAAAGAGAAGGCGTAGCCTTCTCTTAATCTTAATATGATTGTACTGTTATCTAGGCAATGTAGGTTGTTTATGACCTGCCATTTCTTGCATCACACGAATTACTTGGCAGCTATAGCCAAATTCATTGTCGTACCATACGTAAAGTACTGCTCTATCGCCATCTACAATTGTTGCTTGCGAATCAACAACACCTGCATAACGCGAACCCACTAAGTCAGTTGATACAATTTCCGTAGACTGAGTAAAATCGATTTGATCTTGCAACTCAGAGTACAATGCTACTTTTAGTAGGTAGTCGTTTAATGCTTCTGTAGACGTTTCTTTGTCTAAGTTAAGGTTCATGATTGCCATTGAAACATTAGGTGTAGGAACACGTATCGCGTTACCCGTTAACTTACCTTTTAGCTCTGGCAGGGCTTTAGCAACTGCTTTAGCAGCACCAGTTGAAGTAATTACCATGTTTAGTGGTGCTGAACGACCACGGCGATCTGCTTTATGGTAGTTATCAATTAAGTTTTGGTCATTAGTATAAGAGTGAACCGTTTCAACGTGACCATTCTTAATGCCAAACTCATCGTTTACCGCCTTTAATACTGGCGTAATCGCATTTGTTGTACAGCTTGCAGCTGATAAAATGCGGTCATCGCTAGTAATATCGTCAGTATTAACACCATATACGATGTTCTTTATGTCGCCTTTACCCGGCGCAGTTAATAAAACCTTACTCGTGCCTTTGGACTTAAGGTGTTGCCCTAGTCCCTCTTCGTCACTCCAAATACCTGTGTTATCAACAATAAGTGCATTGTTAATACCGTATTTAGTGTAATCGATTTCATCAGGTGAGTTTGCGTAAATAACTTGGATGTAAGCGCCATTCGCTTTAATTGCATTGCGCTCATTATCTACAGAAATGCTGCCGTTGAATGGGCCATGAATTGAGTCACGGCGCAATAAGCTTGCTCTTTTCTCAAGGTCACCTTCACGGCCACCGCGAACAACAATGGCACGTAAACGTAGCTTAGCGTTAGGGCCTGAGCGTTCAATCATTAAGCGTGCTAACAAACGACCAATACGACCAAAGCCATAAAGCACAACATCTTGCGGTTCTACTTTGTCATCAACGTCAGTGATGTCAGCTAATTCTTGAGCTAAATACTGTGCTGGCTCCATGCCGTTTCCAGCATCATTGTAGTGATAATTATAAGCAATTTTACCAATATCAATTCTTGCAGGTGCAAGATCCATATTTTCTAGTGCAGCAATAAATGGAAAGCTTTCACGTAAACGTAGCTTGTTCGCTTCAAACTTGTTTACTGTTTTATGCGCTTTAATAATGTCGATGGTCGTTGCGTTTACCAAAGGGCGTCCATAAACTGTAACTTCAATCCCTTTGTTACGGTATAACTGGCCAATAATTGGTTGCATTTTTTCTGCATAATCTTGACGTTCTTGCCAGCTTTTTTGGTATTGCTCTTCGTGAGATACGGTCATTACTATCGCCTTATAAAATCACGTGGTTAATTTCTGTAGGAATAAATTTGTTCACTAATAATTAGCCTACCCGCCGTTTTATCGTCTAAAGTCTTATAAAATAATCGTTCTAACGTATTAGAAAATTAGGCGTGTTGGCTTAGTGCGGGGCATATTGTAATTTAATCTGTATTATTTCTCCACCACCTACAACAAGATTTTTTTGTGAGTTTGAGGTAACCTATTGACGCCTATGTAGTAAAGTTGAGTAACTTAATGTTGAACAAAATCATACTTAAATTGTATATACCGTATTTATTTACGTTTTTATTAGCGATAGCACTCACTGGTTGCGGCGATGCAGAAATGACCGTGCGTCAAGCATGTAAAGATAAACCTGAAATTTGTGACGACCTAAATAAAGACGGCCATTGTAATGCTGAACGCAGGGAAGTCATCTTATATCGTCATGCAGAACGTAAACTCCCCACAGATAAGAACAAATACAATTTACTAATCGCTTTAGAAGATTATTCTCAGTGTATTAATCTAGCTTCGAAAATAGAACATAAAAAGCTGAAAGAAAAAACGACTTCACGTGTTGAAGGGCATTTAACAAGCCTAAGAGAAATAAAGCGCGTTTCTAGAGATACCCAAACATCAGAACTACCAGAATTACTATATTACCACTGGTCACGCAACGGTGACGAAGAAGCACTTGAAAAGTTTCTTGCCCTAGAGGAACAAGGTCAACTAAACACACCCGAATTACAGTTCGCATTAGCTACTTATTGGGTGAAAAGAGATCTCAATAAAACCTTAAGGTTACTTTACAACGCATTAGCGCTTTACGAGCCTGAAGATGAAATTGAGCCGGAAATTTTTCATGCGCTCACAACCGTTTACTTAAAGAAAAGGGACTATAAAAAAGCTTACGTGTGGGCGCAAATATCTAAAGTGTTTGGAGACACTAACGTAGAAATTGAAGAACTACGTTTCATATTGATTGAACAAAAAGCTAACCTTGAAGGTTTAGACAAATTAATAGAAAAAACATTAGAAGAAATCCGCAGCTATTCTTTTGAGTCACCCTACTCGAAACCTTGATTAGCTCATCAACAGCGAACTTTTATTCGCCGTTAAACGCCAACGAGATCGAATTAACGCAATAGCGTTGTTTGCTCTCAGTTGGCCCATCATCAAACACATGTCCTAAATGCGAGCCACATTTTTTACAGGTTATCTCAATGCGCGACATACCATGACTGTTATCTTGTGTGTATTCAATACAGCTTTCATTAATTGCTGCCGAAAAACTTGGCCAGCCGCAACCTGAATCAAATTTATCATCTGATTGGAATAAAGGTTCACCACAGCAAACACAGGTATATTCTCCCGACTTATCGCAATACAACAACTTGCCACTAAACGGTGGTTCAGTACCTTTTTTACGACAAATATAGTACTGCTCTTCTGTTAGTGCTTCTTTCCATTCAGCGTCATTCTTCATCATATTGCCTTTTTCTGAGAGCTTTTCTCTATAGTTTTTCAACCGGTCGATTTGGCTCGTTCCATGCCACATGAAAACGTTTTCCAGACGGCTTACCCACACGTTCAAAAGCGTGTGCACCAAAAAAGTCACGTTGCCCTTGTAATAAATTTGCAGGTAAAACGTCAAGACGATAACTATCGTAATAAGCCAGCGCTGAGCTAAATGCACCGCAAGGTATGCCGTTTAGTGTTGCAAACGAAATTGCTTTACGCCAATTACCTTGATACGTTTTAATTTGCTCTGCAAAAAACGGATCAACTAATAAATTGGCAAGTTGCTCGTCACGCTGGTATGCCTCAGTAATAGACTGTAAAAATACTGCACGAATAATGCACCCTGCCCGCCAAATCTTCGCTATCTCAGCAAAATCCAACTCCCAACCGTATTCTGCGGCCGCCGTGTTCATTAATTGAAAGCCTTGTGCATAAGCACAAATTTTAGAGCAATATAATGCATCGTGAATAGACTGGATCACATCCTGCTTTTCTTTACTACTTAATTCATGAATAACTGGGCCGGGTAGTATTTTTGCTGCATGCACTCTTTCCGCTTTTAAACCAGACAGCGCTCTAGCAAATACAGCTTGGCTAATCGTTGGCGCAGGGCTGCCTAATTCTAAGCTACTCATTGCAGTCCAAAGCCCGGTGCCTTTTTGACCAGCTTTGTCCAAAATAATATCAACTAGGGGTAATTGTGATTCACTATCAACGTGTTCTAACACTTCCGCACTAATTGCAATTAAATAGCTATCTAATACACCTTGGTTCCACTGCCTAAAAATTTTTGCTATTTCGGCAGGTGTCATATGTAGCGCGGTTCGCATTACGTGATAGGCTTCACAAATCAACTGCATATCGGCATATTCAATGCCATTATGGACCATTTTGACATAATGCCCTGCTCCGTTTGGCCCAATATAGCTAGCACATGACTCGCCTTCTTTAACAGGATTTCCCGGTTCAAATCGTTCAATCGGCTTACCTGTTTTTGGATCAACTTTTGCTGCAATGGCTTGCCATACCGGTTTTATGCGCGTCCACGCGTAAGGATCTCCACTAGGCATCAATGAAGGACCAAACCGCGCGCCTATCTCGCCGCCCGATACGGCAGTACTAAAGAATAAAAACTTACTTTCAAAACGCTTTTCACGCGCCACTGTATCAGTCCACAAGCTATTACCTGTATCAACTACTATATCGTCAGCTTTAATACCTGCGTCAATCAATTTGGCGCAAACATCGTCAACGGGTTCACCAGCAGGAACAGAAAGAATAATAAGATGAGGAGAAGATAGTTTAGAAAGAAGTTCAGTGTAGGAGCTACAGGGGATAACGCGAGGAGAGGAAGTTGATTTATCGGGATCATTACCATACGTCTCTATTTCGTATTGGTCTTGAGCAACAACAGCCTCAATTTTATGGTAATCCAAATCAAATACTGCGACTTTATAACCATTATCGACCAAGTTCATTGTGAGGTTTTTACCCATCACTCCCAGTCCAATAAATCCAATATCACACAGTTGTGTGTTTTGCCCCATCGATTAATTCCTCGAACAACTACCACCCTAATTGTGGGCGCGATTATACAAGAATGGTTACTGTCGCGCTATATTTCTATTTTTAAAAATATGGTGGTAAGTGCGGGTAATTCAATTTCTATTGAATATTCCCGTCCCTGACAAGCTTTATTACTCGCAATAATGCTACCTGTACGCACTTGGCTTTTAATAGTCGAAACACCGCCATAAGTAGCATCGTCTGAGTTGAAAATTATCTTATACTTACCTTTAGCATTAACACCTAACCGATAACTGGAGTAACAAGTGGTTGAAAAATTTGACACGACATAACACTCATTTCCGCTTTTATCTTTGCGTATAAAAGCAACAATACTGTTCTCTGCGTCATGATGCTCTAACCATGTAAAGCCATAACTATTCCCGTCTAATTCGTATAATTCAGGTAATGTTCTATATAGCCTGTTCAAGTCTTTATACATTAAATACTCATTTGGTGTATTAACCATCCTGTCGTAAAAAAACTTCAAATGCTTCTTTCCTGAATGGGCGAACATGAAGCCAACTAAGCAACGGTAGTTAGCTTGACGCTGCTTAATTGTGCCAGGCAAAAATTGCAATAAATCGTTGTCGCTGGCTAAGCTAATAAAAAATCTTTCATCAAAGCCAAGTATCATCGTTTCAGTAATATCTGTATGTTGATACTTGCGATAGCGCGAGTCTAGTGCCACATAGCGCAAGGTTATATCTGTCCATTTATTATAATAAACGCAATCAAAACCTAATACTGGCGCTGTAATTGTTTGGTTACTATTTACATTATGGGTAAAGTCGTCACAGAGAATGAACGCGCTTGAGTATTTTTCATGAACTAAGTCACTTAATGTTTTAAGTACATTCGCACATTGAATATTCTTACTTGAAATAGTGCTTAATAAGCCCGCCATATTTTGAAGTTTAATGCCGTCAACATGATAGTGCTCAATCCAAAACAACGCATTAGCAATGGCCATTTGCTGAACGTATGAATGTTGTATATTTATTTCGTATTCAAATGGACTAATTTCACTGGAATGATTGCTTTGTTCACATTCATATAAATGTGTTCCATCAAAGCGTATAAGCCCCTGCGGATGCGTATCAATAGTTGAAAAGTCGCACACAGCAATAACCCCAATATCATTTTGGTGACATTGATCGATAAATGCTTTTAAATCTTCTGGAGTTCCGTACTCAATGTTTGGCGAAAATGGATTATATATTTGACTACCAACGCGCTGGCTGGAGGAAAAGTTATCTACATTGAATAATTCATGAACGGGTAATTGAACATGACTAAACCCCAACGATTTTATTTTAGGTATAAGTGCCTTATATGCTTCGATAATATTTTGGCTTTTATTAGTATTTATATGCGATGAACGGCACGAAACTAAATCTAATTCAAAAACTGAGGTTGGTTTTTCGAGTAAATCGCTTTCTGTTTGTTTATTAGCAATCCAAGCGTGATCTAGCCATTGATAGTTTTGATGATCGACCACCACTGACACCATTTGTTTATCTGACTGTTCCGCATTTTTTTCAATGTTAGTCGCGGGTATCAGCATCACATCAAACCCGATTGGATCGAGCTTTGGCGGCAACTCATTTTTTAAGCCGTCTTTCAGTTTGAAGCGATAGCTTTCACCCGCAGACACTTTTGGAATAAACAAAACCCAATGCCCACACTCTGTTCTGTGCATGGGGTTTAAACGTTCATCCCAATTATTAAAACTTCCAATAACTGAAACAGAAGACGCATTGGGGGCATACACCGCAAATCGAGTACCCACCACTGTGTAATTTTGTAACTTGAGCTCAATAAGTTGAGCGCCTACTTGATGGTAAAGATTAGTAGGATTTAAAGTAAGGCAATGCTCTGCTTCAATGGCTTCCTGCTGAAATTGATAGGCATCAACAATTTGCTTGGTATCTTCTTCAGTGGTCGCTTCAAGTAGATAATGCGTGTCGTGTTGTTCAGGCTTCAATATCAATTCATATAAGCCAAATGTTGACACTTGTCGCATTTCACCTAATACCTGATTGGTAGCCAGCTCCTTTATTACCACCTTAGTGGCATCCGGCGCTAACACACGAATCATCAGTTGGTTACTGACAACTACTTTACCCAAATATTTGAATGGCTCGGCGAGAATATCATCTTCATACTGATCAACTATCATTATCTACCCTGTATTTTTATTATTGATGGGCTTGCTAGATTTGAAAATAATCTTCATTAAGCATAGTACATAAGTACAGAACAACGAGTTATTTTTTGATATATGTAAAATGCAACCGTCTGTTTTATGGAAGCAATATTGATATTGCTAGTACTTATTAACCTTTCCTGACTATTTGGCCCTCAGTAAGGTAAATCTCCCTAGCTTTATCTACATAGGTGTTAATGAAGTAGGTGTTAAATCAAGCGTGACTAAATGAGTACTAAGGGAGTGATAAGGGCGTACTAGAGGTGTCATAAAGGAATAATGGAGGGGTAATAAAGGTGCAAATGACTAGCACCTTTACCGGCTCAAGCTGAATAGACTAAGAATGAAGCAATAATGAAATTGCGCCAATACCCGTTAAGAAGGAAATGGCGTAGTCATCCACGCATCGTTTTCAAGTAACTCATTTAAAGATTGAGTATAACGTTTTGCAGTTCCCTCAATAGTTTTATTTTCATTTAGCATATGAGAGAGAGGAAATGCTTTCATTCTGTGCGTTACCGTCTCTGCGTCTTCATCTTCAGCCTCTGCACCGTTAGACATCATAATAAAACCTTCATCAAGCACTTGAGATAATAGCTCGTCTGGCATTTGCTCGCCGTCATTAGCATCAAATATCACACTACAGTTATTTCGCTGGCTTTCTAGCTTAATGATGGCTAATAGCTCTGAAAATGGGTAATACACATAAACACCTTGCTCTTTGTTTTCTATTTTAAGGTCGTTTGCCACAGGCTCTACCCACCTATGCAATAACGTCATTAAAGGTGGCAGCTTAATGATGGAACTCTTACTCATCACATTTTGTAGCGCAATCACTAACGGTTTAAATGCTTGTTTGTAAAGCTCACCAATATTCAGCGGATTAGTAACCGGAACATCGGTATCACACCCTTCGCTTTTACCTATTTTAAGCTGATTGAAAAATAAGTGGTGCTCACCTTTGTTATTGCTCGTAGCGTCGTCAGTTAATTCCGCTCGCGCTTGCATGCACACTAGGCTTGATTCTAATTCGAAGGGTAAACATATATCATATTGCCCAGCGCCACATTGGCTTGCACCTAGCTGAATTAACGATTTAAGTGCAGTAAATTGACGTTCAGCTAACCACACCATCCAAATAAAAGCATCAAGTCCTACTTTGTCAGACTTACTTGCTAACAGGTCTTTTTTCAGAACATTTAACAACGCTACATCGCAATTTTCTTGAAACACGTTAAATTCATCACTGAGTGTTTCGTGCTGGGTTTTGTGCTCAATAAACCAAGTATAAAGTGGCATTAATAAATCTATTTTTAACTGGGTTAAAGTATGAATATGCTCACTTGTTATACATGACTGCTGACGTAACTCAGCTAACGATTGCTGGTAGCTGTCACTTTGATAAAGCGTTTGCACTTGTTTAGATTGCGCGAAGCCAACCACCTTTTCAATATTGATAAAGCTAATAGAGGCCATGCCGTACCGAACTAGCGACATTTCGGGGCTAATGCCCTTACTATCTAAATCAAACCCCACAAACTCAAAATTATTTTGCGATTGACTCTCAAAAACATGCTTAGCAAATAGTTGTAAATCTCTAAAATCTACCATGCCCCAACGTGCGCCACTGTGCATTCTGCATGCATCAACTGTCATACCTTTCACTTCAATCGTGTCACTAGGCAGAATCAGTTCTAATAAATTATTTTCTAGACTGCCTTCTGAGCGATCAGGCTCAAATACATACGCTTTTTCTGGGGTAACAATTAACAGTGAAACGCCAAGAGGCTCGGGTACATTTCGCTCGTACAACGACACCGTGTGATAGCCTAACGGTAAACTTTGCTCTAACTCTAAATGGTACGCTTGAAATTCACCTTCATTAATATCATGCGAACCAACTAGCGCACCAAGAATTGGTGTAACCATGAATTCCTGCTGGCCACCATTTTCTAATTCAACGATTAGCACTAATTCATCGTTTACAAACTCAATGGGTAAACGCACTTCAAATTCCCAATCTTGCTCGCGCTCAACTATATAAACGGGATTTAATGCTGTAAGCCAATATTGATCAACTTCCTGTGCTGCCTGAATCGCTAATTCGTTATCGTCATGAGTTGAATAACCCATGCAGCGCAGCGCGTTTTCAATCAGCGCGGGTTCTACATTCACTTCATTACCATCGCTGTCGAGGTATACTGTCGCAATACCTTTAGATTCAGCTAAAAACTCAATAACCTGTTGTTTCATATTATTATCCTAAAAACATTAGCGCGTGTGGGTTGCTTATAACAGAAGCAGTAAATCGAATGCTGACATACAGAATAGTTAACGCTGCTATAGTTTAGTGTTAAGCGACGAGCATGTCATGCTAAGAATATAAACAAGTAATTAAATTACACTTAATTACTTAAAAACGAATAAATCACTTGTAAAAAATCACATTTGTTGTAATTTTACTACATTATTTGATTTTGCAGGTGATGTTATGAGTATTCGAGTAGCCATTAATGGATTTGGTCGTATTGGGCGTAATGTGTTACGCGCGCTATATGAAGCAGAAAAACACTACCCTATTAGTGTTGTAGCAATTAATGACTTAGGTGACGCTGAAACCAGCGCACACCTTTTGAAATACGACACTGCACATGGTCGGTTTAATGCACAAGTAGAACATAATGACACAGCAATTTACGTTAACAATGACGAAATTCGAATGTTTTCAGAGCGTAGCCCAGAACAATTACCTTGGGCTGAATTGAATATAGACGTTGTACTAGAGTGCACTGGCGCTTTTCAAAGTAAAGAAGCCGCCAATGCGCACATAATTGCAGGCGCAAAAAAAGTCATTATTTCAGCGCCCGCTAAAGGTGTAGATGCAACCATTGTGCATGGCGTTAACCATCACATTATTACTCCGGATATGACGGTTATTTCTAATGCATCGTGCACAACAAACTGCCTTGCTCCCATCGCCAAACCTCTTCATGAAGCCATCGGCATTGATTCAGGGTTAATGAATACAATTCATGCTTATACTAATGATCAACGCCTAACAGATGTGCACCATGACGATTTAAGGCGTGCACGAGCCGCAGCTCATTCGATGATCCCGACTAAAACAGGTGCAGCCGCCGCGGTGGGTTTAGTCATTCCTGAATTGGCTGGAAAAATTGATGGGCTTGCCGTTCGCGTTCCTACACTCAATGTATCATTAGTCGATTTCACATTTGTGGCATCGCGCTATACATCAGTAGAAGAAGTGAATGAAATCATGACCCAAGCTGCCGCAACTAGCCCGTTAAAAAGTGTACTGAGTGTGAATTCAGCGCCGCTGGTATCGGTCGATTTTAATCATAACCCTAGTTCTGCAATATTTGAATTGTCTGAAACCCGTGTGATGCATAAATTGATCAAGGTAATGGCTTGGTATGATAATGAATGGGGATTTAGTAATAGAATGTTAGACAATACTGTTGAGCTAATGAGCGCCTAACCGCAATAAACAAGCTATGCTGTTACTCAAATGTATAAACTAGATGAGTCAGCATAGCCAATTAAACGCTAATTAATCAACGTTAGTTAAATGACGCTAGTAGGCTTTCTATTTTCATCTAAAGCCACAAACGTAAATTCTCCAGAAATCGCTTTGTGTTGATCATCTTTAAACATGTTCTCAACGTAAATATCTATTTGCACTTTAATACTGGTGTTACCTACTTCAACAACTTTTGCAACAATTTCCACAATTGAGCCAGACGGAATGGCTTCTTTAAAATCCACTTTATCAGACGAAATAGTCACTAAAGGTTTGCGGCAAAAGCGCGTGGCAGAAATAAATGCGGCCTCATCCATCCAAGCCAACGCTTCACCACCAAACAACGTATTGTGATGATTAGTTCTACCCGGAAAAACGGTTTTAGTCGTTCTAACGATAGAGCGTTCTTTTCTAACGGCAATGAGTTTAGCTTTTTCCATTAATGTTCTCGTAAATTAAGAAATGATGTATTTATCTACTAAGCATAAACAATACTTAGAGAGGTAAGAATTGCGTATTCGATTTGACGTGGAATTACAGCTTGGAAATTTTAACACATCGTACCTGTTACCATACAAAGAAAATTTGTAATAAACCTACTTTTCATAAAAATAGCTTAAAAAGAAGATGTTATCTAACATTATATAAATTATTCTATACTCACGCTGATTGCAGGCGTAGTTAATCGACGAACATATAAACCTCCATCATCTTAAAAAACTAAGTGAGAAAACTAAGTGAGGATGGTAAATGCATGTCGTCAACAACGCTGCGACTTCAATAAGAATTAGCATCACTGTTCATATGCATCTACAAAAACTGGAAAATGACATGCAAGAAAACATTAAATATACCGTCGATTTAAGTGCAAAAAATCAACATATTTACAACGTAACCATGTCATTTTTTCCTAAGGATGACACTCCGATGGATATATACCTACCCGCTTGGATACCGGGCAGCTATATGATCCGTGATTTTGCTAAAAATATTATTACAATTGCTTGTTCCAACGCTCAAGACGGCACCGAACTTACGTCAGAGAAACTAGATAAACAAACTTGGCGTATTTACCCTACAGGCCAACCCGTTCGTATCACATACCAAGTTTATGCATTTGACCTATCAGTACGTACGGCTTATTTAGACGATACCAGAGGCTTTTTTAATGGTACGTCCTTATTCTTAACCGCCAAAACATATGAACATCTAGGCTGCGATATAGAAATATTAGCCAGTGACGACATGCCAAACTGGCAAGTAGCCACCGGATTACAGCGCGGTCAATCTACTGAAATTTTCAACTTTGGTTTATATCATGCTGATAATTACGACGAGTTAATCGATTGCCCAGTTGAAATAGGCGACTTTGACATTGTTTCTTTTTCTGCGTGCGGAATTCCTCATTACTTAATTTTATCGGGCAAACATTACGCAGATTTAGAGCGAGTAAAAAGTGATTTAATAAAAATTTGTGAACATCAATTAAGCTTATTTACTGCGCCTTATCCCATGGATGAATACTGGTTCTTAACCAATATCCAAGAGTCTGGCTTTGGTGGTTTAGAACATCGAAACTCAACCGTTTTAGTTTGCGGGCGTTATGATTTCCCTTTCAAAAATGACGCAGCCCTATCTGACGATTACAAAACATTTCTTAGCTTATGTAGCCACGAGTACTTTCATACATGGAATGTTAAACGCATAAAACCCGCTACATTTATGCCATATCAACTCGATCAAGAATCCTATACAACGCAATTATGGGCGTATGAAGGCTTCACCTCTTATTACGACGATTTTGTGTTATATCGAGCTGGCATTATTAATCAACAAGAGTATTTAACGCTATTAGCGAAAACTTTTAGCCGCGTTTACCGTGGTAAGGGCAGATTAAAGCAATCCGTCACTGAGTCTAGCTTTGATGCTTGGACTAAGTTTTATAAACAAGCTGAAGATGCCCCCAATAATATTGTGAGTTATTACGCCAAAGGTGGATTAATAGCATTGTATTTTGACCTGCTTATCATAAAACACTCAAATAGAAAGCATAATTTAGACAACGTGATGAAAGCGCTATGGAAACAGCATGGCGAGAAAAACATTGGAACAGAACAGCAAGACATAACAGATTTAATTTCATTATTTGCGACTACCGACTTATCAGCAGAAATCGATAACGCCATCAACACAACCCAAGACTTACCCTTTGCTGAGTTACTAAAAGAATTTGGTGTAACGCTGCAATTTAACCCAAGCAAAACAATTAACTCGCTTGAGTCTCAAGCACAAGGTACCGCCAATACGCCTTATTTAGGTTTCTTATATAAAACAACTAATCAAACGTTAAAAATTACGAACGTATTTGAAGATTCTCCAGCAGAACAAGCTGGAATTGCCGCAAACGACGATATCATCGCGATTGATGGAGTTAAAGTCACAGAGAAAAATATTGAGAATGTGCTAAAAGGACTGATTGAACAAAGCAGTATTGAATGCCATTTATTTCGAGATAATATTCTTATGGCAAAAACATTAGTACTAGATAAACCTGAGCATCATGCTGCTGCGTTAACAGTTAATGACGAAGCACGTACAGAGCTTTGGTTAAAAGCGCGATAAGCGAAACACCTACTAATCAACGCAGTTAACTCATTGGCGCTTGACTACTTATTTATGCGTTAATTTTAGTGATTTCGACTGTGAATCCCATATTTTGTAGCCTTCTACTATGATGTCGGAGATTTACTTTAGAAAAAAATGGTAGATGTACTTCGCCCTGTTTATTATGCATGATCGCTAGAACAACTCGGTGGGTACGAGGAGACTTATTTTTATCAAATACAACACTTAAATATGTATCATCCAAATACGAGTTAACCTGACTGAGTACCGTGTTATCGTTTAACAACAGCTCAGTTGCTACTGTTGCTTGTGAAAACAAGTGGCTCAATACCGAAGAGGCTCCGTACTTTTTAACATGAATAAATGCATCGCATTGTGAAAGCAAATCACAAAACTCTATGCGAGTCCCTGTACCTTGCGGATAGATCCATTTTTGATCCAAAAGGGCGAAATTTTCACCGTCAGCAATTTTCCTCAAATACTCGCCCTCAGTAAGAGCCCCATATGGTGGAAAATCAATTGTCGATCGAGGTAAGCGTTTGAAAAACTCATTTACCGAATCACTAAATTTTTTCTCAAGTCTGTACCACTGAGAATCATTTAATACAAAGATATCTCCATCTAACTCGACCTCCACATTGAAGCAACGAAAGAGTGACCAAGCTTTAACCTCTACTTCGTCGGAGTTATAGGCGTATACTTGTTTACGTTTCAATATTTCAACATTTGTAGGCAGTTTAAACTTTGTTTCCTTAACGTATGACTTCAAGTCTAGTTCAGGGTGCATACATACCGAGCAACCTTGTTTTGTCCTCTTTGTATATACAAAGCCAGAGAAGTCATCATAATCCATAATTTCTGGGCACGCGATCCAAATCGACTCATAGTTCTGAGAGTTTAGCCTATGAATAATATTATCATTTAGGTTGAAGATAGTGTCAGGGTCAGTCACAGGTTGAATAAAGTCTATCCACGGATAATTGAGTAAATATTTATCTGACATATATGCAGACATAATTCTTGTAGCAATTTGAGGTAGCTCTTCGAGACTAACTTTTGTGTAAAGAGAAACGGAGTCGCTACCAGACACAATTTCTAATTCATCATGATCAGCTTCGACAACAGCAGATATTGATTTTAGAATTTCATGGTCAAACTCAAAGTCAAAATCTGAGACATTTGTATTTTTAGAGGTTTGAGAGCGAGTCTTCAGGGCAACTTTATTCAGTGTAGCCTTATCGATTGATTTAATTTGTTCTGAGTCGCCAAGGTTCAGTGATACCCTTAAGCCGAAACCACGTTGAATGACGACTGGTAATAGCAGTGACTTAGCATGCCCAAATGTAAAAGCAATTAACCTTCCATGCGCTTCTACTATAAACATTCCACATACACTCTCAGAGAAAAAAATGGACTCATCAACATTCGGATGAGTAGTAAAAATTCCACTCCACTTAGGCTTAGATCTTGCGCTTTTAATATAAAGACTGTTCCTTTTACCGTTTATATCGACATCAATTCTCTTAGCTTTTTTATCGCGGTTAATTATGTCAGTTTCTTTGTAGCCTTCTTTGATTAAATATGCAACAACCTTAAGCTTCATTTAATTCCTCTCTGAACCATGTAATAAGCAGTCAATCTCTCATAACATCTGAATTGATATTAAGATTCATATAGTTTTTGTCGTGATAAATGCCTGACTTGTGAATCCAAGTTCACAAGCTACAATTTCAGGGGCAACAGTCCATATTTCTACAATCTCAAGTTTTACTTTCGACTTTTCCATTTACTAAACGAAGATTACATTTTTTCATATCAGGCTTCACAGGATTTAGGCGAACATACTCATTTGCTTTTAATTTGGTCTTTGGCTTAAACTCTCTCCGCATAGCAACAAATACCTCGTCTCTAATTCTTGATTGCTCTATTTCGGGGGCATTATTTGCTATAGCATTAATTAACTCTTGAGTTTTGTATACAATTTCATCAGAGCAATATAACCAACAATTATCCATTTGGTTCGAAAAATCAAAACGTAATTTATGTATTTCTGACTCAGAAAGGCAGTTGCTCAATTCACCATAAAAACCGTTAAGCGAATAAATCAATGACTTATATGCTTCTTCCTTCCTTTGTTTTTCAAAATCCTTCAACTTTTGATCTTGAGTTGCACTGTACTGAAAAATCGCCAACGCTAAAGAACCTAAAACCCCTAGGAGAGCTATAATAAATCCCGAGTTAAGGTGTTTAATTTTCATGCATTATAAATTCCTAAAGATGCTTTTAAGCTTATTTCTTACCATTGTAGAGTCTTAGGCCCGCAAAACTCTCTCTAATATAACCATACAACTGCACACACCATTCATTGTATTTGGGATAGTGCTTAATTGAGCATGACAATTACAACAATAGCTAGCACATAAAATAAAGCGCCAATAATATATTTCAGTGTTAAGGCTTTACTCGATTTTGTTTTTAGCTCTTTAAATTCTTCATAACCGTGTATTTTAGATTTATACAAGCCAAAACTAACAACGCGCAAAATAATTGAGCCAGTTACATAAAACAAAAAATCAAATGCTAGCACGGTAAATAAGCTTGGGATAAATTCCAATAATATACCCATATTAATCTCCATTTATTTGAAACAATGCGTTTCAACAGCGTATAAACTGTAATAGATTCAACAACAACTAACAAGTTTGAACTGTAACTGAATCTGTCAATTACACCGCATATTCCATTGTGCCTTTTACCGTTTTATTTAACGTGTTATTTAAACTCAAAACTTAATACTGGCTTAATATCACTTTTGATTTTTGGTGTGCAAACAATCATTCGGCTTGAGCTAATATCGGTATCTTCAATAACTGCATCAATAAAATGATACGCTCGTTGCAGTCCTAGCTCTCTTAATTCGTCCTTTTGCTCATCATCTAGTTTGCCTTCATTGATGTTTGAATTGTTGCCTAAGTCGGAAGTAGACACAATTGGGCAAACTTGTGCTTGTAGCTTTTTCTTTTTCTGCATTAATGCACGAAACTCATCGACGAATGCTTGTTGCTCATCTTCATCAATAATAACTTGTGCGGGTTTATAGGCTAAGTCGTTTACAGTAACTTTTAATAGGTGATCGCTAGCCATTAATGCTACAGAAATAACATTGGCATAAGGTACAAAGGTTTGCATTAAATAACTTTTGGTGCTCTCCATGACGGCTTTTTTAGTCACTAAGCCAATAAAACTCGACATACCAAAACTTGGTGATGATAAATCACCGCTGAGTGGAATTTCTAGTTCCAGATTTCCTCGTTTGTCTGCAAGTTGAGCCAGCGCCATATTAAAAGGCATTGCGCTATTTTCAGTAACGATGTTGGTTTGTTGATCTTCTACTGCATCAAACTGCATACCGCGCAGCGCGACGATTGCTTCGCCATCTAACTGCCCTTTTTTGGTTACTAGGTTAATGTTTAAATCAATTTCACCTGTTTTAACATCAAACCCTAATGCTTTGCTTAAGTAACCTGAAAGTGAGTTAAGCGCTAATTCTTTTATTTCTCCATCAATGTTAAAAGAGTCGGTTGACTGCAAGCTAGGCGTGCTTGCTGAAATGTTAAAACGACTGTATTTACCAGCTGTACCACTGGTTATTAATGTAATTGGTTGAGGGGTTGCAATAGTGCTTAAGTGTTCAACTTGCAGCGTATTAATATTAAATATTTTATTGAATGTTGGGCTTACAGAGCGGTCTTTAATATGCAGCGCATACTTATCTAATAATCTTATTTTACCCACAAACACCGTAAGCTCGTTGTTATTATTCTCGTTTTTAGCGGTAACAACGTCAGGCTCGGCTACTTGCTGTGCTTGGTTTTCATCACGTTTGGGTGCATTCTTATTTAACGCGGTATCTTTAGACGTCGCTTTAGCTTCAAGCGCAGTGCTACTTGATGTGGTGTTGTCTGAGATAGTGCTGTTTGAGATAGTACTGTCTGAGATAGTATCGCCTGAAGTAATGGCGTCCGAAGCACTAGTATCAACAGCATCGTTTGCCGAGTTATCTTGCTTAGCCGATTTCGCATTACTAAATGCAATAAGCGTAGAGAGCTGTTGTTCTTTATCTAAAAATAAATTGGTTTGTGCGTCCGACAATGCAACATCTTCAATCGATAAGCTGTTTTCCACAAAATTAATATTCTCTATTGATAATGTGTTTAATTTTAACAATGCGGGGGTGGTTTTTGGATCAACAACGGTTGTCGCTTGTGCTAACTGCTGTTTTTGCTCATCAGAATCGTTAGTACTTTTCTTTTCATTTAGCTGTTGTTCGCTTAAAGCCTGCCCTTCCTCTTTTTTGCTACCAAGTTTAGTTAGGCTTTTTACTAAATTAGGTAATTTTTCTGCTAAGCCCTTTTTGGTTACTTTAGGCAATTCGTTGGTATTTGATTGTTGCTGGCTAAGTTGATTCTGTTTTGAAATGTGGCTGGCTGTTTGCGACGCAATTAGCCCTTCAACTATAATTTTTGCCGACGAGACGGTAGGTTGTTCACGCATTACAAATTGCGTGCTAGGAATATTGATACTGTTCCACTTAGCAATTAAGTCACCTGTGTTTTTTAATAGTGCTAAACCTTCTTGAGTGGTGAGTGCAATTTCGCTGTGTAAAATTTGCAGTTTCTCATTTTCGAACTGCGTATTTAAACTCTCAACATTAATCGAAGCATTCGCAAGCTGTAACCCATAATCTGAATTTGTAGATTGCTCTTTAAATGAAGTGTCTAAATTTACAACATCAAACTTTCCACGACTTAATTCTGCTGTAATAATGTCTTTCTTTTTATTTACAACAAGATACGCCTTACTAGACAACAATCCTTGAAGCGTAAATGGTTGCTCTAATAAATAGGGCTTAAGTGTATTAAAGTCTAAGTCGAATTGTTTAATGTCGATTTCAGCGGTTAGCTCCTCCCCTCTTTGAGCAAGCTTTATATCCATATCAATCGGATTTTTTTCAACCAAGGCTTTTAAATTTATCGTACCGCTAAACTTTGTTTGTTCGTTTAAAATACTTAACGAAAATTTACTTACCTCAAATGCATCTATCGAGATATTGTTCGTTCTGCCGTCTTTAATGATGCGAATATCAACATCGTCGAACAATAATTTTGAAAGATGAAAACGCCATTCATTGATGAATGAAGGAGTAGGCGTTTCCTCAATAGG
The DNA here is from genome assembly GCF_016469335.1 of Flocculibacter collagenilyticus. NCBI lineage: Bacteria > Pseudomonadati > Pseudomonadota > Gammaproteobacteria > Alteromonadales > Pseudoalteromonadaceae > Flocculibacter > Flocculibacter collagenilyticus. The sequence goes on along the minus strand of NZ_CP059888.1, from coordinate 1,712,084 downwards.
TTCTTTTTCCGTTGCAGTGGGTATTTGATAACCCGCAATTAACCAATGGGAAGTGGGCTCAATATCAGTTTCGTCTGCTGTTGTATCTATAACCTCGCTAATATCTTCTTTTATCTCGATAATACTATCCGACAAGTTTATCTGTTCTATTACCAAGCGTTTATTTAGCAGCTCTTGCGCTAATATCGCTGCATTAAAGTTGGTTATTTTTAAATAAGGTTTATCTTGATCAGGCCCTGTTGCATTTAATGGCGTAATTTTGATTTGTTTTGCCGACAGCTCCAAGGTAATAGGGTTTAACCGTAACTCTTTTACGTCTAATTGTAAGTTTTGTTGCGATAGATGATCGTCTGCAAAATAAACCACTAAGGAAGGGGTAATGGCAGTCAATAAAATCAGAAATACACAAAGCGAGAGGAAAATGGCAACTAATAGTCTACGAAACATAAATCGGATAAAACCTTTATTATTGTATTTGAAGAAAACGAGAAGTTAGGCTGTGTTAACCTAATAGCCACTCAACCAAAAATATTAACCCCATCTAAACATAAATTTGCCCCAAAAATCCAGTTTGAGGCAATTTAAATCAAATACTTACAACCTGATGAGCAAATTTAACTCAGCTTTACTCAGGCGAGTGGAAGTCTTGTAACAGCTCTATGTGCTCTGCCACCTCTACATGGTTATCAAAATAGGCAACGTGGAACATGGCATCGCCTTCTTGTACTAATGGAATATTTTGTTTACCAATTATGATGCCTTCATATTTAGACTTAACTTCATCTAATTTATTACCAAATGCATCGCCAATTTCTGCTAGTACTTGTCCTTTATCAACCCTATCTCCCAAGTGCTTCTTATCGAGCACTAACCCGCTAGTGCCGGCACGAATCCATTGGCTAGAATCAGCAATGAATGGGTCGGTAGGTACTTTTTTGGAACGCTTTGTAATCATACCAAGGTGAGCCAATACATGCTTGACGCCTTTTACACCTGCACGAATGGAAAATTCATCAAAACGCAGTGCTTCTCCTGCTTCATACAATAAAATCTTTGTGCCTGATTCCAGCGCTGATTGGCGTAACGAGCCATCTCTTAAGTCTGAATTTAGCAATACTGGCACACCAAATTCTTTTGCCATTGCTAACGTTTCATCATCTTTTAAATTTGCTCGTATTTGAGGCAAATTACTACGATGGATTGCACCTGTGTGTAAGTCGATACCGTAATCACACTTCTCAACTATTTCTTTTAAGAAGAAATTAGCCAACCTGCCCGCTAAAGAACCTTTGCCAGATCCCGGAAAGCTTCTATTTAGATCACGTCTATCTGGTAAATAACGGCTTTGGTTTAACACACCGTATACATTCACCATAGGCACAGCAATCAGCGTGCCTTTTAATCGTTTTATCGATTTAGATTGAATAATTCGCCTAACAATTTCAATGCCGTTAAGCTCGTCACCGTGGATTGCTGCACTTATAAAAAAGACAGGCCCTGGTTTTTTACCCCTGACCACGTGCAACGGAATAGATACTTCAGTATCGGTATACGTTTTGGCTACAGGTAACTTAACCTGTTTCGTTTCACCAACTTTAAATGTATGACCAGCAATGACGAGATCATCAGTCATTATTATCCCTTACCTTTAGTTTTATTCTTGTTAGGTTTAGCATTCTTTTCTAAAAACTCACATACCATGCCTGCTACATCTTTACCTGTTGACGTTTCAATACCTTCTAAGCCTGGAGATGAATTAACTTCCATTACCACAGGACCGCGAGACGAACGTAAAATATCAACACCGCAGAAATTCAGCCCCATCACCTTAGCAGCATTCACTGCTGTGGCCCGCTCTTCTTTTGTTAGCCTTACAATTTCAGCCGTACCACCACGGTGTAAATTAGAACGGAACTCACCCTCAGCTGCTTGTCGTTTCATCGCGGCAACCACTTTTTCACCAACAACCAAACAACGAATATCGGCACCACCCGCTTCTTTAATGTACTCTTGAACCAAGATGTTTGCACTTAGCCCCATAAAAGCCTCAATAATACTTTCGGCCGCTTTTGCAGTATCCGCAAGTACTACACCAATTCCTTGTGTTCCCTCAAGTAGCTTAATCACTACAGGTGCGCCACCCACATTTTTTATTAAATCTTTAACGTTATCTGGCTCGTTTGCAAAACCTGTACGCGGTAAGCCAACTCCTTTTCTCGACAACAATTGCATAGAGCGTAACTTATCGCGCGAACGGCTAATCGCAACAGACTCATTAATGCTGAAAGTACCCATCATTTCAAATTGACGCACAACAGACGTACCGTAAAAAGTTACCGATGCACCAATGCGAGGAATAATCGCGTCATATTTTGGTAGTGCCTCACCTTTATACCTAACCGTTGGTTTACTACTCGTTATATCCATGTAGCAATGAAGTGTGTCAATAACATCTACTTCATGGCCTCGTTCTTTCGCAGCCTCAACTAAGCGCTTTGTAGAATATAAATTTTTATTACGGGATAAAATTGCGATTTTCATTTTAGATCCTTTATAGTTAGCTAATTTTGGCCTACTATATACAACGCTTATTAGAAAAGATAAACAAATATATATCATACGCTTAATAATAGCGGCACTATTGAGTGTGACGTGTTTTAGATGGAATGCAAATGAAAAAAATAAATTCTAAATTATTAGTTGGTGCGCTTGAGCATTGCGATTTACCACTACTAAATATTGAACATTTAGACACTCGTATCGATACTGGCGCTGCCACATCTTCCTTACATGTTGATAACATTACCGAATTTTTTAAAGAACAAAGACGCTGGATATCATTTGATATTCACCCTGATGTTCATAATGTTTCACAGGTTGAAAGAAGAGAAGCAGAAGTTCTTACTGAAAAGACCATAAAAAGCTCTAACGGCCAAATTGAACACCGCTACACCATTTTGACAGATATTGTAATTGGCGAAGAAAAATGGGAAATCCAAGTAACACTCACCGACCGCTCCAGCATGAGTTATTTAATGTTACTTGGTAGAGAAGCCATGATTGGCCGTTTAGTGGTAGATCCTGAGTTGGAGTTTGTGCAGGATTGATTTACCAGTACATTATTTGATGATGTGATACCCGATTTCGTTTTATTTAAATGCTAGTATCAAAATTAAGCTCAAGTATTTTATAGTGCCTTCTAATCGCCTCCACGATATGATGGCTACTTGAGCAATTTATCTATCACAAATCTTAATCAGCATTTGTTTCTTAGTGACAACACTGCCCTAAACACCATAATGCTTATTAACAGGTAGGTCGCGAATTCGCATACCACCAGCATCTACAATGGCATTGGTAATACTTGGCGCTACGGGTGGAACGCCGGGCTCACCCACACCCGTTGGTACTTGCTTGCTGGGCATTAGTTCTATATGAATATCAGGGCATTGATTCATTCTTAAGATAGGATAGTCGTGGAAGTTTGATTGGGTTACACGTCCATCTTTTACCGATATTTCTCCCATAAGTGCAGCACTTAAGCCGAAAATCATTGCGCCTTCCATTTGTGAATGTACCCGATCAGGATTAACCATTTGCCCTACATCGCTAACACAATGCATCTCCAGCACTGTAACTTGGTTATTTTCCAATCTGACTTTTGAGGCAACGGCAACATAAGAGTAAAAGCTATAATGTACCGACACGCCCCATCCTTCTCCCTTTTTGTTGTTTTGACTAAAGCCTGATGTTTTGATGGCTTTATCGAGTACTTTTTTGATTCTATTTTTATCTAGCGGATAGTCTTTATTATTGTATTTAAACCCTTCTGCATTTGGGTCAAAGTCATCACTACCTAATAACTCTATCCATGTTTGTTGGGGCGGTTGCTTTTTATAGCGCGCAATTTCATCTACGAAACTACCTAAACCAAAAGCATGTTGAATATTAGAGACAGATCTTAACCAGCCAATACGAATGTGTGCTGGTGCTTCACATTTCTCGCATTGTAAGTTCTGTACACCGATTGGTGTATTGCCAAAACCTAGCCCCAATTCGAAGTCTGCTGGCATATTTGCGCCTTGCTCAAATGTACTGGCTATAGACGGGAATGCTGTTCGCTGCAACCACGCTGTTACATCGTTATTTTGGTTTAAGCCCGCTTTGTAATATTGCGCACTGATAGAGTGATAATAATCGTGCTGAATGTCGTCTTCTCGAGACCATACAACTTTAACAGGGCGCTTCAATTGCATCGCTAATCGAGCAGCTTCAACCGAAAAGTCATGTTTAGACTTTCGACCAAACCCACCACCCAATAAAGTAATGTTGATCACGATATTTTCTGGTTCTAAACCTAATTTACCTGCAATGAATTCTTGTACACCTTGTGGGTTTTGCGTACATGCCCATATTTCTAACTTCTTGCCATCAAAGTTCGCCGTTGCCATGGGCGGCTCCATAGTCGCATGTGCTAAATAGGGAGCCGTATAAGTGGCGTCGATAGTATTGGCTGCTTGCGATAGCGCTTCCTTCACATCCCCTTTGCTTCTGCTTACCTTTCCAGCGGCCTGCGCATTTTTGGTAATAATGTTTAAATACTCATCTGAACTATGTTTGGCGTTATCGGCTATTGGGTTTTCCCATTTTATATTTAATTTTTTGACTCCTTCCATTGCGCTCCATGTGTTATTGGCGACAACAGCCACTCCGGCAACCGAGTTAAATAACGGTGCACCTTCATAATTTGGCATTTCAATTACATGGCTAACGCCTGCCACTTTCATGGCTTCTTTTTTATCAAAAGAAGCCACAGCCCCTCCTGTTACAGGTGTTCGCGCAATAGAAGCGTAAAGCATATTTGGTAACTGTACATCCACGCCAAACTGCGTATTGCCGCTGGTAATGTTTGGTAAATCAACAATTTTTATTGGCTTACCAATATATTTAAATTTAGATTCATTTTTTAAAATTATTTGCTCAGACTTTGGCATAGGTAACTTAGCAGCCGTTTCTGCAAGTTCGCCAAAGCTAAAACGTTTGCCTGTTGGCCTGTGTTTAACAACGTGGTTACTTGCTTCGCACTCATCAACATGCACCTGCCATTGATTAGCTGCCGCTTGTTCCAGCATATGTCTTGCGACCGCACCCATCTCTCGCATTTTTGTATAAAATCGTCTTACACTGCGCGAACCATCGGTATTTTGGCTACCGAACGCTTTATTGCTTTGCCCTTGAATAATTTTTACTTTTTGCCAATCTGCCTCCATTTCATCAGCCACAATTTGCGGTAAACCAGTTCTGATGCCTTGCCCCATTTCTGAACGATGAGCAATAATATAAACCGTATTGTCGGGGCTGATCTGGATAAATAAATTAAGTTTATGCAACGAGTCATATTGCTCTGCCCATGCTGGCATCCAACTAGGTAATCCTACTCCTAATACCAGCCCACCCGTGGTTATTCCTGTTGCTTTTAAAAAGTTTCTACGACTAATATTTTGAACTTTATGTTTATTATTCATTTTCAATCATCCTAGTCGCGTTAATTAACGTTCCGCAATAACGGGCGATAAGTCTTGTTTTATTTCAATTTGATTTGCATGTTTTGCGGCTGTTTTAATGGCTGCTTTAATTCTGGGATATGTACCACAGCGACATAAGTTACCACTCATAGCTTGATTTATTTGTTCGTCAGTAGGTGATTGATGCTCGCTAAGTAAGCCTGCTGCCGTCATTAACTGCCCCGACTGGCAATAACCACACTGGGGTACGTTATGCTCATGCCAAGCAAGCTGTAATGGGTGATCGTTATGTTTAGATAAGCCTTCGATGGTGGTGATTTTCGATTTTAGCGCGGCATTAACAGGCGTTATACATGAACGTGTTGGCTTTCCATCTAAGTGAACCGTACAAGCCCCACATAAACCTTTACCACAACCAAACTTAGTGCCCGTCAGCTTCGCTATATCTCGAATAGCCCACAACAGCGGCATCTGTGGATTTACGTCTAAATCATATTTTTTGCCATTTATCGTTAGTTTGACCATAGCGATTCCTAATATATTATAAGTGCGCAGTTTCAATATTTTGGGCACGTTGCCACTGTATTAGCTGTTCTGGTGTATCAATATCTATTCCCGCATTGGGCATTGATATTTGCCGTTTTGATTCACTGTTCATCAGTACGCGTTTTGCGCCAACATCTTGATTTAACGTTTGTAATTGCTCAAAGTAACTCGCAGGAAAAATGGCTGGTACTCCACATTGAGAATTATAAAATGCACAATGAATTCTGGTTGGCGCTGCCTGCCAAGAAGTAATTAGCCGCTTTATGTCTTGTGTTGTAATAGCAACTTGATCAGCCAACAATATTAAGACGCCATCAATTGTCGCGACGCTTTTCACTTTCCTTGGTAGTAATTTTTTATGCCAACTGCCTTGTTTTCTAGTCTCTTCACGCTGATAGTAATCACAAATTAACTTTATTCCAGTAGCCAATGAACACCCCAAGCCTTGTTGCCAGTACTTGTTTTCAATAATATTTACATCTTGCGGTAAGTGTTCTGTAACAAGGTTTTTGTAGGCCCCCACCACAACATGCACATTACTTGGCGTATTTTTTCTGGCAATGCTTACGCTATGAGATAGCATGGGCTCGTTGTTTAATATCGCAACTTGCTTGGCACTACCAAAACGGGACGCTTGTCCTGCTGCTAAAATCAATGTGGCCAAATTTTTAAGTGGCCGCTGAGATGATTTGTTCTTTTTTTTGATAATCAATTTTTGCATAACATCTTCCTTTGTACGCTGGTTATTCCTTATGCCTTTCAAGTTTTTCTTTTGCCGCTACATGCTTAGTAGTGCTATATTTTCGTGCGTGTTTATTTTCAATCTCTGCATGTGCCTTAGATAAAATAGCTAGCGCGATAGACTCGGGTAATTCAGCACCTATGTCATAACCTGCAGGTCCGTCAATTAATACTGGGAGGAACGCTGACGCTTTAATACCGTACTCAGTATTTAGCTGGTCAAGTATTTTTTCTTTACGATGAAATGGTCCTAATAAACCAATATACGCAAGTTTAGAAGGTGGTAATGACGATGGAGATGTAGGTGGTAACGTTAAAAGTTTTTCAGCAAGTGTAAAAAGCGCGTTCACATCCATATCAACATTGTGGTGCATTATGACTGTCGCGCTTACATTGTGCCACCATATATCGGGCAACTCTTCTGCACTTAATAGGCAATCTGCTTGTTTAAAGTAATGTCGCCGAGCATAGCTCGTTCGCTTATCAATAACCGTGACATGCCAACCAAGCACATTTGCCATATCGCACAATGGTATTGCATCTTTTCCACCGCCAAAGATAACCAGTTTAGGGTTAGGCTGTACTTCGCTTGAAAAGACGAGTTCATCGGCGCTGTTTAATAATGTTTCTTGGTTTGACACAGCATCAGTATGGCTATCGGCTGAGGTTTCGCCAGTAGGCTGGTAACGAGTATGTTCATCCGCTTTAACATACGGTACAACATAATTAGTATGGTTTAGAACATGTTGATAGTAACGCACCGCTACACTATTACATAAATACTCATACACTATATTGAGCTGTAGATATTGGTTTTCTACGTGTACTGGTTGCAACAATATATCGACTATCCCACCACAACCAACACCTAAAGCCCACGCACTGTCTTCATCGTTCGCCATGTCATAACGAATCGTACGGCTGGCGTTTTCATCTATAACAGTTTTTGCATTAAGTAAAATATCGGCCTCTAAACAGCCTCCACTTAACATGCCTTTATATTGCCCTAAACTGTTAATTAGCATACGGGCACCGGGCTTGCGATAAGATGAACCTTCAATGTTAACAATGGTTGCTAACACCCATTGCAATTCATCTTTATTTGGAAACCACCATTGGAGAATATTCTGAAATCGATTACTCATTTATTATTCTTATTAATTTGAGCGTTAGGTAATGAGTATGGAAAGTACTTTATAATCAGTAACTTTCCAGCATAACTAATACAGCGCTGTAATTTCTTATAAGAATAATAGTAGACTAATTTTTAAGCAGGTAAATACCTTAATTGGACAATCTTTTATTTAAAAGTGGGGCATGTTAAAGATATTAAGCAGGGATTAGGTTTCAAATTCAGCTGACATCTTTTCAATTACATCCAAAGAAACACCATGGGTATTTCGTTGTGCATATATTTCTAATGCCACACGGCTTGATGTTTCTCCTATTATGATGACATCTAAGTCATAATCTAATGCAAGAGCTGCTTGTTTATACGCCTCAAATTCCCACTTTTTAATGTTTGTGTTGTCACAAATAACTAATGGGGCACCGTCAGCGAGTGCTTTTATAAAATTGGCAATATTTAAATTATGATATTTAGGTAACAAGCTTTGATCAAAAGCATATTTGCCATTGTTTACAAAAAATGCGTCGGTACTGCACACCTTTGCAAGGTGCTGTTGGCTTTTCGGCAGCCGTTCAGTGATTAATTGTGACACTGTGGTGCTTTTACCACTGCCCGGTAAACCACGCAAAATAACAGCTTGCTTGATATTAGTCATATGCCTAATCTCATTATTCACACTAAAATGCTTAACATAGTCGCAACCGACACTAAAAATAGCAGCATAAAGTTATATCTGAAATGATCTTGTTTGCGCCTTAATCGCTTCTTGTTGTAATACATACTTAATAAACTTAAGCAGCTACACACCACAAGCAAACCAAACAAAATATCTTTAAGTGATAACACCCAATGTTCACGAACACTAATACCCCAGTACTTTAGTAACCCATACTCTAATTCAGGCCGGGCATAATGAAACACTATTAATGCTGCAACAAATACAGCCCAGCTAAGTAATGACAACCAATTAAGCGCTGTATTAGCGCCCTCTTTACTTTGGCGTCTGTCTTTTCCACTCCAACTCATATCAGCTCAAAAAACATTATAAAACTCTTTATAAGTTTGCATGAGTTTAATGAATTACACCAGTAACTTGATACAGTGAAAATAGCGATAGTAAATATAATGAAGTTAAGGCCATATTAGCTTTGACTCACGCCCGTAGCAGCAGTAATATTACCCGCTCAAAGTTATTTGCTAAAACGATTCAGGCACGCCCTCGTTTTAGTCATATTCAATCCCCCTATTAAAAGGTTATTAAGAGGAAGTTTCAAATAATGTCGCATACAGCTGTGGTAGACGCATTAGCAGGTAAAGTTGCTATCGGTGAAAAGATAACAGTAAAAGGATGGATTCGCACACGTCGCGATTCAAAAGCTGGGATCTCTTTTCTAAATATTCATGACGGATCGTGCTTTGATCCAATTCAAGCTGTAGCACCTAATTCTCTTAATAATTACGAGTCAGAAGTTATTAAACTAACCACTGGTTGTTCTGTTTCTGTTGACGGTACCATCGTTAAGTCTGAAGGAGCTGGTCAAGCATACGAAATTCAAGTGGAAAGCGTTACCGTACTGGGTTGGGTAGAAAACCCTGATACATACCCAATGGCGGCAAAACGCCATTCAATCGAATACCTTCGTGAGCATGCGCACCTTCGTCCGCGCACAAATATCATGGGCGCGGTAACACGTGTTAGAAACTGCTTATCACAAGCCATCCATCGTTTTTTACACGAAAACGGCTACAACTGGATCAGCACACCAATCATTACAGCCAGTGACTGTGAAGGCGCTGGTGAGATGTTCCGTGTGAGCACGTTAGATTTAGCGAACTTGCCAATGGATGACAAGGGCAACGTGGATTACGGTCAAGACTTCTTCGGTAAAGAAGCCTTCTTAACAGTTTCTGGCCAATTAAACGTTGAAACCTATTGTTGTGCTTTGTCTAAAGTTTATACGTTTGGTCCAACTTTCCGCGCTGAAAACTCTAATACAAGTAGGCACTTAGCTGAGTTCTGGATGATAGAACCAGAAATCGCATTTGCTGATTTAAGTGACGCTGCAACCTTAGCCGAACAAATGCTTAAGTATGTATGTAAAGCCGTATTAGAAGAACGTGCGGACGACATGGCATTTTTCGCTCAACGCGTTGACAAAGATGCAATTAACCGCCTTGAAAAGCTAACATCACAAGACTTTGTACGCATGGACTACACTGATGCTATCGAAATCTTACAAAATTGTGGTAAGAAATTTGAATTCCCTGTTACATGGGGTATCGACTTATCTTCAGAACACGAACGTTACTTAGCTGAAGAACGTGTTGGCGCACCTATTGTATTAATGAACTACCCGAAAGATATTAAAGCATTCTACATGCGCATGAATGAAGACGGAAAAACAGTTGCTGCAATGGATGTTTTAGCACCGGGTATAGGTGAAATTATTGGTGGTAGCCAACGTGAAGAACGTTTAGATGTGTTAGATGCACGGTTAGAGGAAATGGGCTTAGATCGCGAAGATTACAGCTGGTATCGTGACCTTCGCCGTTACGGCACAGTGCCACATTCAGGCTTTGGTTTAGGATTTGAGCGCTTAGTGTCTTACGTAACAGGTGTAAGTAATGTACGTGACGTAATTGCATTCCCACGTGCGCCAGGTACAGCAAATTACTAATTAATTAATCCTGTAGAGTTTGTTGCTTATATAATTAGCAAAAAATACGGTTAATGAAATTAAAAAAAAGAGGCTTATAAATTAGGCCTCTTTTTTATTGTGAGTGATGACGTTATTAAAAGTATGTTCAGAACAAACATACTCATAAAAACAGCATGAAAGATTACACTTTTTCTAAGCTAATACAGCCCACAGAATAGCCTGCACCAAACGAACACAAAATACCTTTATCACCCGACTCAAAACCTTGCTTGTACTTGTGGAAGGCAATAACCGAACCTGCAGACGCAGTATTTGCGTACTCATCCAACACTAATGGCGCTTCATCATTTTCAGCTGGTCTGCCTAATAATTTTTTAACTGCAAACGTATTCATATTGATATTAGCTTGGTGTAACCACATACGTTTGATGTCTTCCACTGGCAATGCCTGCTCTTGAAGGTGACCACCAATAACGTCTATTACAATAGGTAATAACTCTTTAAATACTTTACGCCCTTCTTGATGAAAATATGGTGTTTCAGCAGGCACTGACCCATGCAAATAATCGGTATAGCTATAATTACAGCGAATATTATTTGAAAACTGTGTGGTTTGCTTATTACCTAACACTCTAAACGCATTTTCAGTATGTGCCGTTTCTTCTTTTTCAATAATTGTTGCTGTACACACATCACCAAAAATAAAGTGACTGTCTCTGTTTCTGAAATTTAAATTTGGCGACGTGAATTCAGGGTTTACAACTAAAGCAACGTTTGCATTACCCGTTTTTACTGCATTAATCGCGTTAATAATACCGAAAGTTGCAGATGAGCAAGCTACATTCATATCATAGGCGTAACCTTTTGCACCTAAATAATGCTGAATTTCAACCGCCAATGCAGGATATGGGCGTTGCATATTTGAAGCGGCAACAATAACTAGATCAATTTCTTCAGGCTTTTTATTAGCTTGTGCTAGCGCTTCTTTTGCCGCGCTTAATGCCATTTCAACCATTTCAGGCATTTCTTCAGCGGCACGTTTATCAAAAATTGGTTGCATTACATTAGGGTCACACACACCATCTTTATACATTAAATAACGTGACTTAATACCCGATGCTTTTTCAATAAATTCAGAACTAGAATGTTGCATCGGCGATACTGTGCCAGCTTCAATATCAGCAGCGTTTTCAGCATTAAATTTATCAACATATTGATTGTAGCTTGCTACAAGTTCATCGTTAGATACAGTATGAGGAGGCGTAAATAATCCTGTGCCCGAAATTACAACATTTGTCATTGCGACTACCTATAAGAAAAACAGGCGCATATTATCGGGCTTTAAGGGGTAAATAATCAAGTCTTGAGTAAACATTCAAAGTGGCTATTAACTACAAAGCGGTTTTATTTAGTGATGCTATCATTGCACCTGCTGTAACCAGCATGCCGCCACTTACTTTGTTAAACCCTCTTCGCATCGCTAAAATATATGACAAAAGATTTCAACACTCATTGCTTTTGTACCTTCTTAACTTGCTTCCGAGATTTTTTGTGACTCAACCAGTTCAGTATAAAAGCTATTTTTACTCATGCTTAATTCATGATGAGTACCCTGCTCTACAATTTCACCGTTATTAATAATGAATACCTTATCAGCTTTTGCAATTGTAGAATATCGGTGTGCAATCATAACTGTAGTTCTACCTTGCATGAGATTATCTAATGCACCTTGAACTTGACGTTCACTAACAGAATCTAATGCGCTGGTTGCTTCATCTAAAATGAGAATTTTAGGATCTCTTAACAATGCTCGCGCTATTGCGATACGCTGTTTTTGACCACCAGATAGCTGCACACCACGGTCGCCAACTAACGTGTTATATTGCTCAGGGAAACTCATAATAAAATCATGCGCATTTGCTTTTTTCGCTGCTTGAATCACCTCTTGCTCTGTCGCTGTCTTAGCTTTTGCCCCATAAGCAATGTTATCTAAAATGCTTGTGCAAAATAATGAAGGTTCTTGCTCAACAATTGCAGTGTTACCACGAATAGTATTCACAGTTAAATCGGGGTAACTTTTACCATCAAAAGTAATGCTGCCACTATTTGCTTGATAATAGCCTAACAGCAAACTTGCTATAGTTGATTTTCCTGCCCCTGAAGGCCCAATCAGCGCAACTTTTTCTCCTGGCGCAATGATTAAGCTAATATCCTTTAACGCATATTGTGCTGGCCTTTCTGGGTAACTAAAGGCCACATTATTAAATTGAATTGCCCCTGAGAGCTCATCACTTTTTACATCTACATTTCTTATTTTATTTTTTTCTACATCTGCATCCTCTATTATCTCGAAAATGCGATCGGTGGCTCCCATAGCGCGCATCCAGTCACTCCAAAAGTCACTAATTGCACTAACCGAGCTAGTTAGCATGCCCGCGTAAATCACAAAACTGGTCAATTCACCAATCGTGATTGAACCTTTTGCGATTAAGTTTGCACCAATAAGCAGCGTTATCAGTAAAGTTAAATATAAAATAAAAGACGTAGCACCCTGAAATTTTGCAATAAAAGCGGTATACCCTACATTTGTTTGATAAGCGTTTTCTGTTTCGTCCATATAAAGCGACTTCGCTTTATTTTGCTTATTAAAGGCATGGACTAATTTGATATTTGAAAAATTTTCGTGAGCCACTTTCGAGCACATTGCCTGTATATGCTGAATGTTTTTAGACTTTGTCTGAATTTTATCGCCAACCCACTTTCCCGCATAAAAGCTCGCTGGCACTAAAACCAACAGTGTTATACACATCAAAGGGGAAATCATCACCAACATCACTATGCTGCCAATAAACACAAGTAATGAACGTAACGAAATAGCTAAACCCATAGTCAGTGTATCTTGCAGCATATCGACATCGTTAGATAAGCGATTAGTCAATTCACCGATATTGTGTTTATCGTAAAATGCGATGGGTTGATTAATTAAAGCAAAATGTAGAATTCGTCGAACTTTAGTCACGATGAGCAAGCCAGCAGTCTCAAATAAATAATACCTAAGGGCCGTTGCTACAGAATGAATGATTAACGCCACTAGGGCTGCAATGGCAAAGGTATAGTACCAAGAAGGTTGATGTACCTGCTGAACGTTATCAATAAAATACGAAATGGCCTTTGGGAAAGCAAGTTGTAGTGCAACTGTTAACGCCATGATACACAGCCCTAAAAGTAAGCGCGGAGCAAATTCTTTAACTAAGCCCAAGCGCGAAAAATGAGCACTATTTTTGCCGGCTTTATCATTAATCGCTACCGTATCCGATGCGTTTTCCATTCGTATAATCCCTATTTAGGAGGCCAAACTGATGTCAGCGTCCGTTTTAATATCATTTATCTGCTCAATAAAACCTTGCCAGTTTTCATCACCAATCATCCCAGCAGTTTGTAATTGGGCTTGGTGATCTACAAATATATAAAATGGTGATGCCTGAGAAGGGTTTAATTGTAAGTATGCTTTTTTTGTTACTTTAAGTGTTACCGCTTTTAGCGCACTTTTACCAAGAAATTGTTCTATCTTTCTTGTACGTTCATGCGTAATAAAAAACAGCTTTACACCTGCAACCGGTGCCACTGACAATACAGATTCTAACTCCGCAATTTTAGACTGACACTTAGGGCAGTTACTCATCAAAAATACCAACGCTGTCGCCTGCTTTTGCGAGGTTAAAATTTCAGGCTTTTTACTGCTTAAGTAATAAGCTTGTATATTGGGAAGCTCTTGACCTTCATCGATATTCAGCAGTGGTGGCGTTAAATTAACGTACTTCCTAATAATCTTAAATAGCGTCAAAATAAGTACAAAGTTTAAAATTGCGCTAGCGGTTAACACGATTAAGATAATGCCAATAAACTCATTCGACACGATACGCCCCTTCTGAAAACGTATTCTTCATTACCACTAACTGGCTAAAGTTGATGATAACTAATGTTAAAATCATGGCTACCCCACCAGCAAGAAGCAGCGAAATGGTGTCTAGCTCTGCCACAGCTTGAGGCTGTAATAAAAAATAACCAATACTTACCAACAATAAAATGTTTCTGAGTAAATCCCAGAATGTTAAAGGTTGTGGCGCTTCGCCAAAGCAATGGCAGCTAATAACAGCATTTTGCATAAGCCAATAGATAATTAGCCCAGTAAAAATGACAAATAACGTTAACGCCGCCCACATTAATAAGTAAGGAGATATCAATTTGAAAACTAGCGAACCACCGATTGCCGCTTCACACAAAATAACTATCGGGGCAACAAATTTTACTGCTTTTAGGCTTACTCCTAGCGCTTCAGCAGTTCCAGTAACAAACTGATCAAATACCGAATACTTACCTAACGCCCCAGCAACTAAAACAAAACCTATAAATAGTCTAATAATTTCTAGAAGATAAATGGTCATCACACATCCAGCTCTTTCCATATGGGCATAAAGCCATGACTATTATTTTGTCTTATTTTACATTCGTGTATTGTTGCTAGTAATGCATCATTCCAAGGTTGCTCAATGCTTGTTCGCAAACCACCACCCACTATTTGCTGAAGATGTTCAGAGATTTTCCATGCTATCGTCTCCACTTGTTCATCTGTCACAATATTCAGGCCTAAATGCTGCATTTCCTCTTTTGTAAGAGCAAAACTATGAGAATGGTAACCAAACATTAATTGATTAATAATTTCAATTCTCTGTTCACGGGCTAGGTTTGGTAGTTGAAATGTAAGTAATTCTTCCGCTATTTTCTTTACTTCCTGTGTTGTGCGATAAAAGGCAGTAAGGTTAGGCGGAAATATGCTATTGCATAATAATGAAAGTGATTGCTCTTTCGCCTCTTGGCTATCTACATTAAACCAATCTTCACACATTTTGCCGAATTCTTTAATGTCCATGCTAGACATAGCTGATTCTTGCCCTTCAGCATCTGCGCCGTTTAAATTGGGGTCAATGGGAGAAAATATAGCTAAATCACCGGCAATAATTTCGTTTGCGGCTAACGATAAAATAGTCGCTGAAGACTCGCACTGATATGGCACTATAATACCTAAATGATCGGTAAATTTTCGGAGCAACAGCCCTATACGTCTGGCTGCATTAACAACCCCTCCCCGAGACTGTAACACCACATCTAGCCGTGGTACATGGCCAATCGACCTTAAACAATTGTACAACGTTGGTAACAACTCAATATCCAGATGCGACGCCGACAATACTATAACAGTAGAGTTGCGTTGCCCTTCCAAACACTCTATTTCATGATGTAGTGAAGACATTACACATGCTTGTGATGACATTTTGCTTCCTTAATTAATGTATCAGCTACGGCTTCTAACATCGATAGCTCTGGCACTAGTTGTTCAATATATAAAAACTGGCCATTGGGATTGTTTTCTAAAAATACATACTCCCCTTTTTTGTTAACTAAAATATCTAACGCACTGTAATTTAGCTGATAACTAGCAACAAATTTTAGGCATTTTTCCTGAATATCTTCTGGAAGAGTGATAGCTGAATAACCAATTTCCGCCGACATGTCTCTACTATCGACTTTAGTGCGTTCATCACTTTGCGAGTCAATCTTAGCCGCAAATATTTGTTGGCCAATCACAGTCACTCTCAATTCATATTCTTTATCTACGTAGGCCTGAAAATGACAAGGTAGCTCTTTAACCGACTCTATATTGTCCAGCATGTCTGGCGTGACCATAGTTGTTGGCAAGTTATCGGCAATCACCTCTTCATCTTGTACATTTTCAGCGGCTAAGGTTGGTGTTGATAATGTTTTAAAAATTATGCCACTGGTGCTGCTTTTATTAAGTGATATAACATCATCAGGATAATTCGTTATTAAAGAGTCGGGTACTGTGAAACCAAAGCCGAGCGCACGTTTAAGTTGCTCGCCTTTCCACATCGCTGAGCGCATATTTAACGGGTGACTCATCCAAAAACAGTCCAGCGAATATATCCAACCAAATAAAGTTTGCTCTACTTCTTGCGCTGCAAAAGCACGTTCTTGCGGTGACAAATCGTCACTTAAATACGAATAATCTGCTGGTTTACGCATCCAAACAGCGCTTATGTTTTGTAGTGTGGCGCATTGTCCAGATGGTAAATGAATAATATTTCCACTCATTTCACCATTAATATATGAATGAGTAATTTGATAATCTCGAGGAAATTGATTGAGGTTAATTCTAAAATAAGGGTGTTGTTTTCTATCGATAACCTTAGTAACTAAATCTGCATGAAGATCGTGACTATTTGTTATTATAAGAATGGTGTTGGTCATATCACTTCCAAAGAAAAAGCCTCAACTAACGTGAGGCTTTAAAATAATCTATAACTGGTCTATTAGCACCACATACCTTGGTCATCACCGCCACGACGACGGTCTGCTCTAGTCCAAGGGCCTGAACAGCCAGCAACAGCAACGGTTTCACGCGCTTGCCATTTCTTTTCTTTTGTTTCTTTATTTTTATCAGCAACTTTGAATGCGAATAACTTATTTTCGTTTTGCTTTTTCATTGTAAATTTCCTTCTTTGTTATTAATTTAGATGACTAAACATCTGCTTCCAGCAAAGTACAAAACTACTATCATTGTATGAACAACAGATTTTTATTATGAACATTTGTCCACGATATGAGTACTGCGTGAACACAACTTAACCAAATAAAGCGTCACCGTCCAGCTATGATTTACCATTCAGTTACATTATTATGATCTAGGTTAAATTTTTTTAATAACAAAAAGGAATATCATATAAACTTCTTTTACAGTTCATAGACACAAAAAAAGCCCTGAATTATCAGAGCTTTTATAAAAAAGTAACCATCTAATAATTACAAATCAGTTAATACCTCAACCTTCTTAAAAAGACAGGGAATATGTACGACTTGTAAAAGTTAGAGCGTTAAAAATTGTTGCAAAATTAACAATACATTCCAGTATCGCTACCCCAACGAGATGGACCGCGTGCCCACATACCAGAGCAGCCAGCGGTTGCTACACCATCACGCGCTTGCCATTTCTTAGTTTCTTTAGCGTCTTTTTTTTCTGCTAATTTAAATGCGAATAACTTATTTTCTGTTTGCTTTTTCATTATAGATTTCCTTAAATATGATTAAGATATCCAATTAACTTAAATATGTATCGTACTTCACTGATAGTTTGTTCAGGAAGAAAAGTTAATTGGTATTTAGATGCTAGGCATCTATTTCTGCAATGCACAAAACAGCTATCAAATTCCAGACTGTATTCTGAAGATATACCAACTACAAAATTTAGGTACTGATATAAGTACGTAGCGCATAAAAATTAACCAAGTAATGTTTGAATGTCTACATATTTTTCAATTTTATTACAAAGTACTTATTAATTACTCGTATGTTTACTCGTATCATGAAATTGCCATAATACATTAATAATCTTCCATTCACTGTTTTCATTCTTGTACAAGTGCATGTAATCAATCCACTCGTCGACCGTTAATTTTACAGATGCTACACGGTTATCTATATCTAAAATATCTATATCAACCTTTGGAGATAAAAGAAATTTATCACCTTTTTTACTAATTTCTTGTCTAAACCTCGCCTCATTTGATCCGGTTTAACGTTCTGTTGAGACTCAATGTAATCAAGCACTGCATTTTTTATCATTTTATGATCATCAGCTTTGTCAGCCACAGCTACACAAGAGAAAAATGTAAAAATGATGATAACGACTATCCGATTCATGAAATTCCTTAACTCTGATAGTTTGAGATACATAGCATTAAGATGCGTTACGGTGTAAAAACCTTTTTGCAAAGTAAACCAGAATAGCAATTGGAACAATGAATTGAACGGATACTTGAAATACCCTTTTTATATAAAACCGAATGGATTCTCGTATTTCTTCTTGTGAAATAGCTGGCTTGATAAATTCATAGTCAGACCAACCTATCCAAATACAAGCCCAGAACAAACAAAATAATAACGCATACAAAGCCATTTGCTTCATGTTAGTTACTCCTATAATGTCATCTCAATTTAAATGATAGTTATAATAAATTTGTCTATTAAACAAACAGTACAAGCTCATAAAACTAAATACAATAGGATTTTCATCTACATAAACACTATAACCGTATGTATATGCTGCAATATTCAATTACATCTTGTCCAAATATCCTACAGACATACAGAGTGTTATTATGATTAAGTAAACGCTTATAGGGTTTATATATGGAGATGTGGAAGTGCTCAAAGCGGTGTTTCAGTCCCAATAATTCAATACCTGCAAATAACCTATCGACCCCCTTTAGATCGTAAATACTTAATCATCTTTTCTTGTTTGTGAGTTGTTGCTAGGCGCAACGGTGTTGACCCCTTTTTTGTTACGGCGTTCACCTTAGCGCCGCGAGATATTAATAGCTTAGCTACGTCAACATGCCCTTTGAATGCAGCCCAGTGCAACGGCGTAGCGCCTTCATTGTTATTTAGGTTAGGATCAACTCCAGCATTTAGCAGGGCTTTTACTTCTTCCAAATCGCCACGTTTAGCGGCTTCATGAATAGGTGGTTCATCCCACGGTTTCGGGCCACAACCTGAAATAAAGAACATAGCCATTAATAAGAGCAGTAACGATGTGAGCGAGATAGTGCGCGTATTAGTATTTATATTCATTTAGATGCTCTGATTTAAGTCAATTAAAAATAACATCACTTTACGGCGAGCAATCTAATGCAATATAAGGGGCGTTTTTTTCTTTATTGCCGCTTAAGCTGAAGCCTTCAATATTGGCAATGTAAACTTTATCAATAGTGCCTGACTCTCGAAAACGAATTGCAATTACATCCCACTTTTTCTGCAATTGTAAGAATTCATCGTTATTTCTAATCACTTTCGCACTGACAGCCTCGGACATCGATAAAATATCCGATCGGCTTTTACTACAAGTAATTTGCGCAACAAAAAGATCGGCATCATTCCATTGACTATAACACCCTGTAAAAAAGGTTAACAAAGCGACTATTAGCAGCAACTTATAAAGTAAAAAACGAATTAGGTTGTTCAAATTGCTTTACCTTCAACTATGTGTCAGAAGTATAGTTCAATAAAGCTAATTTGCTATATTTGAAACTCAATGAGATCAATAGCTAAGAGCGCTTTGACCTCAATTTTCATACAAGGCTATTGTTAAGCAGGCAGTGTGATATTTAAGGCAACCTCTTTAGCCGACGGCGCACTGTTATAAAACGGTATAACGCCTAAACAGGGAGCTTCAACCAACGAGTTAAGTGTTTGAATATTTTCATTTAAATTAAGCATGTTAGGGTCAATTTTATTCGCTACCCATCCTACCAATGTTAAGCCTTGTTGCTTAATTTTATCGATGGTTAACAGTGCATGGTTTAAACATCCTAATTTCATGCCGATCACTAACACAACGTCACAGTTTACTGCTGACACAAAGTCACACAAGTATTCAGTATTTCCCTCGTTACAGTTTAACGGTAAAAACCAACCACCAGCACCTTCTGTTAGTAATACATCGGGCGCTTTGTTAACCAACTTCTGGTAATGTGCCAGCAATAATTTATTCGTTATTTCTACGCCCACTGCTTTTGCTGCAATATGCGGGGCAATAGGCGGAGTAAATAAATACGGATTCACCTCTTCGTACGATACAGGCATACTGCTATTTTGTTGTAACGTCCAGCCATCACCATTTACTTCTTTGCCATCAATCACTTCACTACCTGCAGCAACAGGCTTGAAGCCAACTGTTTTTAAACCAAGTTCATTATATTTATGTAATAACGCGTTGGAGATGAGGGTTTTTCCTACATCGGTATCTGTACCTGTAACAAATAATTTTTTCATGATTTTTAATTTTTTAAGTGTTTGAACGTTCTGGCCTAGTTCATTTAATTGTGAAACCAACTAGTCACGTTTTACCATCTCGATATAGGCTATTTGATAAGTTAGGGGCAACTTGTTGTGCACTGCTGATGCTGTGTTCTCAGTCCCGTCTATGCGGAATTTTTCGTAAGCTAAACACATTTTTTTCCACTTAGACTTGCCCATTAATGCAGTATTCTTTCTTCCAGAAACATAGTTCGCGCCAATTTTCTTTAAATCTGTGCATAGCTGCTTTACCGTGTCGCCGTATACTTGCTCAGTACTAAATGAAACGCTTACGTCTACATTAGGTAGCGCATTAATGAGATAGGTTAACTCATCGCGAGTAATAAAGTAATTAACGTGTTTATCGTTATCCACTTTCGACCAAGCATATTTCAGTTCATTTAACGACCCGTCAATTAGCGTTGATACGTGTGCACGCCCACCATGAGTTAGCACTCTCACGAGCTCGTTTAGTGCGTGCTGTGGGTTATTGGTCCATTGCAACATCAAATTAGAATAAACCAAGTCAATCGTGTTGGATTGAAGCGGTAATGACTCGGCATCGGTATTAAGCAAATGTTGTTTATTTATCTTATTATCTATATTGCGTAAAGCAGAGTATGTAATATCTGCCGAAAGCAATGTTTCGCAGTGCCGTTCAAGTGATACGGTATTGACCCCTTTCCCACACCCTAAATCCAATAATACGTTAGCTTTATGTTTGCTAGTGTTCGCTTTAAGTAATTGTGCTAATAACTTTTCTGCTGACACACGTTGTACTGTATTAGCTTGTTCGTATGTTGCAACGCCATGTTCAAAAGCACGCTCTACCTTACGTTTATTAAATGCAGACTCTTCTGCTTGTAATAATGAGGTACAAGATTCTGTTAACTTTGGTTTGGTTTGATTTAGCATAAAAATTTATCAGCTGCGTTATTTAAATGATGGCATAAGGTATAAATATCTTGTTCGGTATGATTCGCCGTTAAGGTAATACGCAATCGAGCACTTCCGTTTGGTACGGTAGGCGGCCTTATTGCATTAACCCATACGCCATTATTTCTCAAATATTCACTTATCTTTAGCGCTTTATCTGCCTCACCAATTATCACTGGTTGTATGGCTGTTGTTGAAGATGGATAAGCATCATTATGCTGAAAGTTCGACATGAGTGATTGAAACAATGAAATATGGCTGTGTAATTTATCTCGTCGCCATTGCTGTTGTTGTATTATCTGAATACTTGCAGCTGTAATATTGGCCATTAAAGGACTGATAGCAGTGCTATAAACATAATGCCGATTGAAATTGAGCAAATATTCAATTAGTGGTTTTTTAGCAACAATTGCCGCGCCACTTGTACCAATCGCCTTCCCAAATGTAACCATGCGGACATCTATATCTGAACTTGATAGGCCATGTGCATGTGCAGTGCCACTTCCTCTTTCGCCTAACACCCCAATTCCATGGGCATCATCTACCATAAAAAGTGTATCAATTTTGGATGTGTGTTTATTTTGGGTTACTAATTTGGCAATCTCAGATAAATTACCTTGATCGCCATCCATACTAAACACCCCTTCAGTGACAATCATCGCTCGTGATGTTGCTATTTCAGATGTTGGCAGTGCATTTAGCTTGGCGTTTAAATGTGTCATGTCATTATGTTTAAAGCGCAACATTTTTGCGTTAGCTTCAACACCGGCATCCATCAAGCTTGCATGGTTTAGCTTATCTTGAATTAGCACAGCATTAGCATCATTCATCAGTGTTTTTATTGTTCCCACATTGGCTGAAAACCCTGAACAGCACAATAAAGCCGCATACTCATCACTGTGATCAGGTACTAACCAGTCACACAATAAGCGCTCTAAATGATGATGTGATTGGTGGTACCCGGTTAATAAAGACGAGCCTGTGCTCCCAAAAGATTGCCCCCCGACGAATGAAGCCGTTAATTTCTTAAGTTCATCACTTGCAGCTAGCCCCAAGTAATCATTCGACGAAAAATTTAAATAGCCTTTACCCTCAAGGCATATTTCACGTCCAGATATATTTTCAGCAATGCTGCGGTTACGCAGTAATCCGTGTGCTTGCCGCTGTGCTAACGCATCAGTGATAAAACCATAACTCATAAATTAACGTCCTATTACTTACATTAACTGGCGTCGTAAAATAAGCTTTTATCACTTTCGGTTTCAATGGAGTCTAATAATGCAGCTTCTTGCGCTTCATCAGAAAACTCTTCACGCTTCTCTGGTGATATTCCTAACTTTGCGAATAATTTCATGTCTTCATTTTGCTCAGGATTTTCGGTGGTTAACAGTTTATCGCCATAGAAAATAGAATTAGCTCCAGCAAAAAAGCACATAGCCTGCATTTGCTCGTTCATGCGCGTTCTTCCAGCAGACAGTCGAACATGACTTTTAGGCATTACAATACGTGCAATGGCAATGGTTCTAACAAATTCAAACGGATCTAAGTCATCTACATTTGCTAACGGTGTGCCTTCTACTTTTACCAACATATTAATAGGCACACTTTCTGGGTGAACTGGCAAGTTGGCTAGTTGCCTAATCAAACCAATCCGATCTCGTTGTGACTCACCTAAACCAACAATACCACCAGCGCAAACTTTCATTCCTGCGTCACGAACATGTTGTAATGTGTCTAGCCTGTCTTGATAGGTGCGTGTTGTAATAATTTCCCCATAAAATTCAGGTGACGTGTCTAGGTTATGGTTATAGTAATCTAAGCCTACAGATTTAAGTTGTTCCGCTTGCTCGGCAGTTAATTTACCCAACGTCATACAACTTTCTAAGCCTAATGATTTAACCCCTTCAACCATGTCCATTATATAAGGCATATCACGGTCTTTGGGATTACTCCATGCCGCGCCCATACAAAAACGTGTTGCGCCTTGCTCTTTTGCAGCTTTAGCTTGCACAAGCACTTTTTCAACTTCCATTAAGCGTTCACGCTCTAGATCAGTATTATAATGCCCACTTTGCGGACAATATGAACAGTCTTCAGCACATGCACCGGTTTTAATTGAAAGCAACGTACTCACTTGCACTTCATTAGGATTAAAGCACGCACGATGAATTGTATGTGCCTTAAAAAGCAGATCGTTAAATGGCAGATCAAAAAGCGCTTTTATTTCTTGGTGTGTCCAATTGTGACGAATTTGCACATCATCTGTAAAAGAGTGAGCTTGTGTATTTTGAACTGTTTCAGAATGAATTGAAGCTGAGTTCATTTGTTTTATCCCTGTAGATATATTCGAGATTACTGATGGCATTTATCAGCACTTAATGAAGCGCTTCAATGGCAATGCTAAGGGTATGTAAACTCTATTGTTCTGTTTTAATTTTTGCGATAGTCTAGCCGCAACCTCTTTATTGTCAACGCCTACCAGTTACACTGGTTTACATTTGGATGTTATTTATACATGAAAACTAATCAGCAATTTGACCTCGAACATATTTGGCACCCTTATACATCTATGTTAAAGCCGCTTCCAACTTACCAAGTAAAACAGGCTAAAGGCGTATTTATCGAGTTAGAAACTGGCGAACAATTAATTGATGGCATGTCTAGCTGGTGGAGCATCATTCATGGCTATAATCACCCCGTGTTAAACCAAGCAATTCATGAACAAACCGCAAAGATGGCGCATGTAATGTTTGGTGGCTTAACACACCAACCCGCTATTGATTTATGTCGTAAGCTAGTTGAAATAGCACCAGATGGCTTAAACAAGGTATTTCTTGCAGATAGCGGTTCTGTTGCCGTTGAAGTTGCTTTAAAAATGGCGATTCAATATTGGCGCGGAAAAAATAAGCCTCAAAAAAATAAAATGGTTGCACTTAAGCATGGCTATCACGGCGACACATTTGGTGCGATGTCGGTCTGCGATCCTGAAAACAGCATGCATACTATTTACTCAGATATATTACCTAATCATTATTTTGTTGAGGCACCTAAAACCCAGTTTGATGAAAACCTGCCCTCTGACAACCTAGTTAATGATGTTGCTGCTATGACGCAATTATTACAACATCATCACGACGACATCGCAGCCGTTATTCTTGAGCCTATCGTACAAGGCGCAGGCGGCATGCGGATGTATCATCCAGCCTATTTAGCAAGCGTAAAACAATTATGTGAACAGTATGATGTATTATTAATTGCTGATGAAATTGCAACGGGCTTTGGCCGCACGGGGCAACTTTTTGGATGTCATCACGCACACATTACACCTGACATCATGTGCGTGGGTAAAGCATTAACCGGTGGATATTTATCATTAGCAGCCACGCTCTGTACAGACGAAGTGGCTATGGGCGTCTCTACAGGAGATGCCGGAGTGCTTATGCACGGCCCAACGTTTATGGGAAATCCACTTGCTTGCAGTGTCGCTAATGCATCATTAAACCTGCTTGAGTCAAGCAACTGGCAATCATCTGTGTCTCATATCGAACAGCAACTAAAACAATCTTTAATTCCCCTTGCCTCTTTAAAAAAGGTTCATGACGCGAGGGTGCTAGGCGCAATTGGTGTAATTGAGATGGAAGAAAGCGTAGATGTTGCTGATGTACAAAAACGTTTTATTCGCCATGGCGTTTGGGTGAGACCATTTGGCAAGCTTATTTATATTATGCCACCTTTTGTCATCTCTAATAGTGAATTAACAGTACTGATAAATGCCATGGTAACCGTTGTCACTGAATTGTCTGAAAGCTAATGCTGCTTTTTAATTTCTGTAATCGCATTTGTAAGATCTTCTAATCTAAAAGGTTTAGTAATTATTTGTTCGAACTTACTTAAATTAAGCTGTTTTATTTTAGAAACACTTAAATAACCAGTGCAAAGAATACATGGAATATCGCTCCTAATGTCTTTGCATTTTTCCACCAGTTGAGAACCTGTTAAATTCGGCATTGCGTAATCGGTAATGATTAAGTCAAAATGCTGAGGTCTACTCTCAAAATCTTTAAGTGCTTCATTACTATTAATATGGCTGACTACATCGCAGTCTAAATGTTGTAATAATAACGCGCCTGTCTGCAGTACAATATCCTCATCGTCCACAAGCAATATTGTTAATGACTTAAATAGTGCTTTATCTTTTGTGTCGTTATCCTCGTCGCGTTTTTCATCTTCTGCTATCGGCCAATATAAACTCACTTCAGTGCCTACGTTAACTTGGCTATTTACCTCAACTAAGCCGCCATGTTGCCCTACAATACCTGCGACAATTGCTAAACCTAAGCCTGTTCCTTTCTCATCGGTTCGATTTTTGGTGGTATAAAATGGATCAAATATTTTTTCTATAATGTCGCCAGCTATACCTACTCCTGTATCAATAACACTTAAGCACGCAAAATCGCCCACCACCTCTTCATTTATATCATTAATGTACGAATAGCTTCCTTTTCGCTCCAATGTTACCGTTAAGTGCCCAACATCTTCCATAGCCTGACACGCGTTAATAATTAAATTCATGAGTGCTTGTTGAAATTGTGATCGGTCAACACAAATATGCGGTACATTTGATTCTAGCTTTACGTCAATTTGAATAGTGCTGGGCAGTGTTACTTTAAATAACTTTAACGACTCATCAATAAGTTGAGCAGGCAACCAAGGCGTCATGAGCGCTTGAGATTTTCGTCCTACAAGTAACACTTGTGAAACCAAATCTTTTGCTCGCTTGGCCGCTGTCATTATCATATCAATGTGCTCTGCCTCTTCACTTTTAGGTGCGACTTTTGCGTATAAGATCTCCGACAATCCCAAAATAGGAACCAACAAATTGTTGAAATCATGCGCAATCCCACCAGCAAGTGTGCCCAACGCTTGAAGCTTCTGTGATTGACGCAGTTGCCGTTCACGTTCTTTAATTAATTTTGTTTGCTTTGCAACCTTTGATATAAGCGTGTCTTCCAGCTCTTTTTTTTGCGCAATTTCAGATTGAAGCAGTGTGTTCAATGCGTTTAATTCTAGTTCTCGCTGTTGCAGTTTTTGGTGTGTCATTGATAATGCTTGTAGCTTGTCATTCAATTTTAAAAACTGCGTTCTAACTTCTCGATTTTGGTCGAAATAAATAATTATCGATAAACTATTATCCATCCGTAATGCATAAAACTTTGCCGTCACTTCTTTATTATTTGAGATAAACCTTATTACGCGCGGCAATGGTCCACTTGTTTTCATACATTTTTTTATAAAATCAGAAATTACACCGTTTTCGTCATATATGACTTGATCAATTGTTACATCTTGAAGATTGGCACGAGGACGTTCAATAAATATTGCTGCTATGTCGTTCACGCACAGCACATCTCCAGATAGAGAAATTTGGATTGCACCAAGTGGTACAGTATTAAGCACTGGTAGCAGTGTCATTGAATATGGCTATTCCTTTATTAGATCTGTATTAAAATATTCTCTACCCGTACTTTGCTCGCTTTCATCAGTTTGGTTAAGATAAAGCACAACCCTACATTCTTTATCATTTTTCGCTATCGTTTTTTCGAGTGCGACTTTCCCATAACCTAAATTATCAGCAGCGATAGAGCCAAACACATTTGAAGTCATCATACACATTGAAGACCGCCCAACGACTTTATCACCAAAGGGGCACGCTCTATTACCGAATACTATTTTATCGTTATTATGCTCAATAATATAAAAGTCACCTTGAATGCGCTTTTTTAGATCAATACAGACCTCGGCGACTTGCGATGCATTGAGTGCTTTTATATTAAGTGCTTGTTTATACTCAGTGTTGATCCACTCACCTACGCGCTGGCCAACAATACTGATATAACCAGCCGCTTCTTCGTATCCAATAATATCTTCAAGCGTACCAGACAATTCTCTTACTAACGTCCTAAGGAATAAATCTCGCTCTAAAGGCAACTCAACACAATCAATCTTTAATTCGTCGGAAATGTGTATGCTCATAAATTATTCCCTGCAAACCATGCGCTACTCAAACAATTTGAATATTCAACATCTAGGTAATGTGTACCTAGTTTGGTATACAGCTATAGTAATCATAGCCTGTTTTAAGCAATTTGAGAGCTTTTGATAACGTGCGAGCTAAATTAGAATAAGTAAGATAAAACTGATTGAAGACGAACTGAGTTGGCGAAAATAATAATATCGCAACAAGAAATAAAATAATTTTTTAAGATAATTAATTTGGCGTAGGTAATATAAAGATTGGAGCGTGTAATGAGGTTCGAACTCATGACCTCAACCTTGGCAAGGTTGCGCTCTACCAGCTGAGCTATACACGCTTCATAAGTAGCATCTGGTTGTGCTACAAGCAGTTTACTCGTTAAGATGGTGCCCGGGGCCGGACTTGAACCGGCACGTCCTTACAGACGAGGGATTTTAAATCCCTTGTGTCTACCAATTCCACCACCCGGGCAACGAGTAATTTTTTATAGTAGAGATTGGCGCCCTACTTTTTGCAAACTTTAAATTGCTAATTCCATAATAATATGGAGGCGGCTCCCGGAGTCGAACCGAGGTAGACGGATTTGCAATCCGCTGCATGGCCACTCTGCCAAGCCGCCTAAATTTCCAATTTAAAATTGGAGCGTGTAATGAGGTTCGAACTCATGACCTCAACCTTGGCAAGGTTGCGCTCTACCAGCTGAGCTATACACGCTTTATTATGCTAGTTGGTAATCGTGTTACCCCCTGAACATGTGGACGCATTCTACAAGATTTTGATTTAGCGTCAACAATAAAATTCATGTTTTTGATTCGTTTGCACAAAAAATGAATTGTTTGCGGTTTATTTACACATTTACCCTTCTTGTTTTGTGTATGTTAGGTCACTCCAAGCTGCTTTTATATATATAACCATCGACCAAAGCGTTAAAACAAATGCAATGTACAACATCAAAAAGGCAAGATCGGTTAACCAGCCTAGTTCAATTCCCCAAATTACTAAATCGTTTGGTTGCCAAATTAAACCAATAAGCGCCAACATTTGCGCTGCGGTTTTATATTTACCCATTTCAGATACGGCTACACTCGCTCGTTTACCAAGTTCGGCCATCCATTCTCGTAATGCAGATATAACCACTTCTCGCGCTACCATTGTTAATACAGGTATGGTGATCCAAGCTGACTGAAAATCTTCTGCAATGATAAAGCACGCAGCAACAACCATCACTTTATCGGCAACAGGATCTAAGAATGCCCCAAAAGGCGTAGATTGTTCTAATTTCCGCGCTAGATAACCGTCAAGTGCATCCGTTATTGCAGCCAACCAGAAAACGAATGCAGCACCAAAATGCGCCCAAGAATATGGCAAATAGAAAATAATTAAAAATACAGGAATTAATAAAATACGAAAAAGGGTAAGAGTGTTAGGTATAGTCCACATAGATAACGACAAATTCAGTTATAAAGTTATTTGCAGATATAATCTCACGTTATACTAGCTTTTGTCATGCAGAGTATGAAAAATGTTTTCAGCTAGTTCTTTACTAATGCCAGGTACTTTTGCCAATTCGTCAATTGAGGCACTAGTAATCCCCTGTTGACCACCTAAATATTTCAATAATGCCTGTCTGCGTTTTGGCCCTACACCTTGAATGCTTTCAAGTGGCGAAGTAGCTTTAACTTTGGCACGTTTATTACGATGCCCTGTAATGGCAAACCGATGCGCTTCATCGCGGATATGTTGAATAAGGTGTAACGCTAAAGAATCGCTCGGTAAAGACACTTCCTTACTTCCACCATTAAAGATTAAGGTTTCTAAGCCCGGTTTACGTGATGTACCTTTAGCAACACCAATTAACATAGGAAACTTATTGTGTGACCACGACTCAAAATACTCTTCCGCCTGAGTTAATTGGCCCTTGCCACCATCTATAAAGATTACGTCAGGTATTTTGGTTTCATCTTTCACCTTATCGTAACGCTTTGCCAAAGCGAATCGCATGGCTGCATAATCATCTCCGGGAGTGATCCCTTCAACATTATAACGGCGATACTCTTGCTTAAAAGGTCCTTGGTCATTAAACACCACGCAAGACGCAATCGTCTGCTGACCTGAAGTATGACTAATATCAAAACATTCCATTCTAGAAATGGTGTTATCTAAATTTAAGTACTCATTTAATTCTTTATAGCGTTGAGCAACCGCTCCCTTTTCAACCAACTTAGTCTTAACCGCAATTGAGGCATTTTTATTTGCTAATGAAAGATAACGTAACTTCTCGCCACGGCTGATGGTTTTAAGTTTTACTTTTCGCTGTGCAATTTCTGATAATGCCCCCTGAAGCCCTGCCTGCTCATCAATTGCAAAAGGCAAGGTAATTTCTTTAGGCATTGCCTGACCACCGTAACCGTTCATATAAAATTGCAGAATAAATGCGGTAAGCACTTCTTCTGTATCAGACGACTTTGGTATTTTAGGAAAGTAGTTCTTACTACCAAGTACTTTGTGATCTCGAATAAATAATACATGGATTGCTGCAACACCATTTTCATAATGAAAACCAATTACATCAAGCTCAGGTACATCACCACTTACGTATTGCTGTTCTTGCACTTTTCTTAGTACAGAAATTTGATCTCGATAACTTGCGGCTTGTTCAAAAGCTAACTCGCTACTCGCCTTCTCCATTTTCTTAACTAGCGCAGCGATTACAGTTTTATTCTTACCATTTAAAAATAATTTAGCTAAATTAACTTGCTCTTGATAATCATCAACCGAAATTTTATCAACGCAGGGGCCTGAGCATCTCTTTAGTTGATATTGCAAACAAGGCCGCGTTCTAGATTTGTAAAAATTATCTTCACATTGGCGAATTGGGAAAATTTTCTGCATAAGTCGCAAACTTTCCCACACTGCCCCAGAACTTGGATAAGGACCAAAATAGTCCCCTTTTACCTTTCTAGCACCGCGATGAAGGCCTATTTTAGGGTGCTTGTGATCAGTAATTAAAATAAATGGGTAAGATTTGTCGTCTCTTAACAAGACATTATATTTAGGCAGGTATTTTTTAATTAAATTATTTTCGAGTATTAACGCTTCGCTTTCAGTATGCGTAACCGTTATTTCAATATTTGCGATATGGGAAACTAATGTACGTGTTTTGGCATTGGTAATAGTGCCGCGAAAATAACTGCTTAAACGTTTTTTTAAATTCTTCGCTTTACCTACATAAATAACCTCTTCAGCCGTGTTATACATTCGATAAACGCCCGGCTGTTCGGTTAATTTACTTAAGAAATGGTTGGCATCAAATTTCGAGGTCATTAATTTATGTAGTTACACTGTCGTAAACTGATTCAAAGCGTTAAAGGTTATCCATATCTAGTAATCCATGACGAATTGCTAAATGGGTTAACTCAACGTCTCCATTTACCCCAAGTTTCTGAAACATACGATATCGGTAACTATTAACGGTTTTCGAGCTTAAATTTAATTGCTCAGCAATGTCTTGCACTTTTTGCCCTTTCGTAATCATTAACATGATTTGAAGTTCGCGTTCGGAAAGGTTTTTAATAGGGTTGGGATCACTCTTGCGGTTAAACTGGCTTAACGCAATTTGTTGGGCTATTTCAGGCGCAATGTATCGCTGACCACTATTAACAGCACGAATGGCGTTTACCATTTCGTCTGAGCCTGCACTTTTAGTCAGATAGCCGTGCGCACCAATTTCCATCACTTTACTTGGAAAGGGATCTTCGCAATGCACAGTTAGCACTATTACTTTAATATCTGGGTTAAATCTAAGTATTTTTTTCGTTGCTTCTAACCCACCAATCCCCGGCATATTCATATCCATAAGCACTACATTGGGATGGTTACTGCGGCAATACTGCACGGCCTCTTCGCCTGTTTTGGCTTCGCCAACAACTTTTAGACCACGTACATCGTTAAGTATCCTTTTAACTCCTGTACGCACTAGTTCATGATCATCTACTAGAAATACGTTTATCAAGGTTTTGTCTCTCGGTAGAACTACAATAAGATATATCAGACAGTTATGAATGACTCAAGCTATCATACCCACCTTTAATGTAAAGCAAAAGTTTAGTGATACAAAAGAGGTGGTAAGTATATTACAAGGAAGTTAAAACGCAAAAAGCCGCATATAAATGCGGCTTTTCTAAATTAGTGGCGGTGAGGCAGGGATTTGAACCCTGGGTACGCTATTAACGTACGCCGGTTTTCAAGACCGGTGCTTTCAACCACTCAGCCACCTCACCGCGATGGAGCGCATAATACGTAGTTCGTATTATCTTGTAAAGGGCTAAATTTATAATTTTGAATCGTTCGGTTTATTTTTAAACATTGTGATTATTTTTTATAAAAAACAACGTGATTACGCTGATATTTTAAACAAAATATTTTGACCAACATCATAAAACCGCTAATTAAAGCATCAGGAGTAACAAGGATAATTACTCTGCGATAACGTAAAAGTTTAGGTGATGCAAAAAATCTAAACACCTTTATATATAAACGGATTACATAAACGTTTTGTATTTACTGTTTGAATAGCGGTTTAGATGTATTTAAGTAAAATGTGTTTAGGTAAAACGAATTAAAGTAACAAGAAGAAACTGTAACAAGTAGATACTGTAACAAGAGTGTATTTTTTAGGAAATTAAATTAGAGAGTATAAATCTTGAAGAGAGATGGCGGTGAGGCAGGGATTTGAACCCTGGGTACGCTATTAACGTACGCCGGTTTTCAAGACCGGTGCTTTCAACCACTCAGCCACCTCACCGCAATATGCCTTGATGTAATCTATTGATACTACTTGGGAGCAATGTGCATCCCTTCAAAGCGGGCGCTATACTAACTACTTCATTTATAAATGTGAAGTGATTTTTTATCTTTTTTTAAAATTTCTTGTTTTATTACGAATTAACCTTGAAATTCGGAGTCAAAACCCAAAGAATGTATCCAGAATTGTTTTTAATCTTTGCTAGGTATAAATAGGAGCACACCATGCAAAATCAAACTGTATATAGTACGGGCACGCAAGCCTCAGTACTACAAACAAATAAGGTGTTGAGAAACACTTATATGCTACTTTCAATGACATTAGCATTTAGCGCAGTAACTGCTGGTGCAGCAATGTTCTTTGAAATTAGCCGTATGGCAGCACTTGTTCTATCTCTAGTCGGCTTTGGCCTTTTATTTGTAGTAAACAAAAAAGCTGACTCGTCAGCTGGTATCTTCTGGGTATTTGCGTTTACTGGAGTATTAGGTGCTGCATTAGGTCCAATGTTAAATCACTATGCTGGTATGCCTAATGGCGCTTCACTTATTATGCAAGCACTAGGTTCTACTGCAATTGTATTTTTTGCATTATCTGGTTATGCACTTACAACTAAAAAAGACTTCTCATTCATGGGTGGCTTTTTAATGGTAGGCTTGATCATGGTAGTGTTAGCTTCTTTAGCTAACCTTTTCTTCCAAGTACCTGCTGCATCATTAGCAATCAGTGCTGCTATTGTTATGCTAATGTCTGGTTTAATTCTTTTTGATACTAGCCGTATTGTAAATGGTGGCGAAACAAACTATATCCGCGCAACTGTTTCACTATACTTAAACCTTTATAATATGTTCACTTCTATTCTTCACCTACTTGGTGCATTTGGTAGTGACGACTAATATCGTTAGAATCTAAATTAGATTATAATTAGGCTCCTTATTGGAGCCTTTTTTATATTTAGAGGATATAGTTTGGCATCTTTTATTATTACATTACATGCATCGGCGTTTGCCCATGACGCTAACAGAGCCGCACTTTCCTTTTGCAACGCTGTTGTGAAACAAGGCCATAAATTAAACGCTGTATTTTTCTATCAAGACGCAGTAAATATTGCACATATTGATCTAGACATCCCAAGTGATGAATTTAATGCTCAAACAGCATTTCAACAACTTCAAGCAACGCATAGTACTCCCCTACTCCTATGTGTAACAGCTGCTGAAAAAAGAGGTATTAAAAATCATTCTGTGACAAAGCCATACACTATTGCAGGGCTTGCTGAGTTTGCAATGTTAGCAGCCACCACCGACAAAGTTATTCAATTTAAATAGGCACTAACGTTATGAAAAAAGTCTGCATTCTTTGTCATCAGTCGCCACTTAACAGCCCGTCAGGTAGAGAAGCCTTGGATATGGCACTGATTTTTGCTGCTGTCGAGCAGGAAGTCACTCTAATTATGCTTGGAAGTGCTGTTTTATCTATGAAAATTAATCAACAGCCTGAAAGCATTGGCCATAAAGACTACTTATCTACATTTAAAGCCTTAGCGTTATATGATGTTGAAAACATCATTGTGTGTAAGCAATCTTTATCTCTTTTCAATTTAACTGAAACTAATTTATTGCCAAACGCTAAAGTCCTTGATAACGAAGCAATACAAAAGTTATTAAGCGAGCAACACCATACTTTTAGCTTTTAAACTTGATGAATAAAAAGTCCTATACCTGCTTCTATAAAGAATAAATATTGATGAACAAATTAATTTTAATTAACCATGTACTAAACGATGTTAGCGTTTTAGCACCCATTATCGCCAAAGGTGACGCTGTATTATTTCTACAGGATGGCGTTTATAACATTGAGGGCCAACAACTACAGCACTTAGTTAAGCAAGTTTCTTTTTCAAAGGCTTATGCGCTAGAAGCTGATCTTACCGCAAGACATGTAACTACAGAAAATGAGTTTAATAGCGATTGTAAGCCCCTAAAGGTACAATCCATTAATTACAATGAATTTGTCGACTTAACTCTCGCTTATCAAACGGTGATAACACTTTAATGATTAATTTTGAAAACAAAGAATACGAAACAGATAAACATGGTTATTTATTAAATTTAGCTGACTGGTCCAAGCCACTTGCCGAGCACATCGCTGAACTTGAAGGGATTAAGATGACCAACAACCACTGGGAAGTGGTAATGTTCGTAAGAGAGTTTTATAAAGAATATAAAACTAGCCCCGCCATACGCATGCTAGTAAAAGCAATGGCGAAGCAATTAGGTGAAGATAAAGGAAATAGTAAATACTTATATAAATTATTTCCAAAAGGCCCTGCCAAACAAGCGACAAGAATTGCAGGCTTACCTAAACCAGCAAAATGTATTTAAAGCTCTCGTGTAACTCAGTAATCGAGTGTTTTGTTTCAGTGCGCTACGGCGCACGTTTAAATTTCCTTGCAGATATCATCCTACCTGAAATTAATCAGTCTCAATACCCCCTATTATCTCAACGTTCTCTTTCTGATTATTAAAACCGTATCGATGCGAACACTTTTATTTTCAGAGCTGACGCTATACTCCCTTCCCAGCAAGTGATTAAATGC
Organism: Flocculibacter collagenilyticus; assembly: GCF_016469335.1. Taxonomy (NCBI): domain Bacteria; kingdom Pseudomonadati; phylum Pseudomonadota; class Gammaproteobacteria; order Alteromonadales; family Pseudoalteromonadaceae; genus Flocculibacter; species Flocculibacter collagenilyticus. Next base: position 1,677,183 of record NZ_CP059888.1, on the reverse strand, counting down.
GCTAGTAATATTGCGCTATCTTAATACTTGCTCTAGGACACTTCGTAATAGACCTTCATCTTCATAGAGATCCCGATAATCAGCTAAAGGTAGATTACCTTCGTTATATTGTTTTTCGAAGAACGTTTGTAACCGCCATGCGTCAGGCTCGATTTTGTTAAAGTCAAAATCAATTCCTCCGACATCAGCTGTTCGATAGATATCCACACCGATACCATGTGTGCGATACATCCAGTTAGTGCCAGGTATTAACTTTACACCACGGTATTGTGGTTGAAGAATATCTTCTAGCTGGAAAGATTGAACCAGTAGTTCTTCGGCCCACTTTCTTTGAGCGTACCAAAGAGGAATAATCTTTTTTATTTTCTCTAAATTTTCCATATATTCCTAAGTAATATAAACATAATCACTCCCACACGTTGTTAGCCTGCGATTTTCTTCGGTTAGCTTCACTCAAAGCCTGAACCATAATCAGCCTGTCAAATAACTAAACAGCAGAGGCCATCATAAATAACCTTAGCATGCCTTTTATTGTGCTTGACCAGTATAATTAGACTGTTTTATACATGACGATGGTGTCTGCTATACAAAGTAACCCTTTATTAAAAGAAACTTATCAGCGATTAGTGGCATCAGCGAAACTTAAGAAAGTAGCAATAATTCCCTGTATTAGAAAAATAATGGTGATATTAAATTCAACGCCAAAAGATGATGCTATGTGGAAAGCGCCAAAAGCTCTAAATTAGCTATTGATGCCCTAATCTCATGTTAGGCATTACCTTGCACGAACTGTATGTTTTATATTGTTTTCATCTACAAATTCATACAGAATCCAGCCAAGCTTAACCGTACGTGGCTCTGACTTAATTGTTACGCAGTTTGAATAGTTAGCTACAACTTTATAAGTAAAGTCACCCGACTTTTCATCTGGAGGATGAACATAGATAAACGCTTCTGCACCGTTTGGGACTAAAGCACCATAATAGTCAATTTGTTCACCGCTAACCGATATTGATTGGTATTTAGTCTCAATTATATACTGAGGATTTCGGCATTCAGATTTGTCCAAAATTCTAACAACATAACTTGTCGGACTGAATATATTAGAAAGCCAAATAACCGGAAAAGCGACTGCCATTCCCAATAAAAAAACTATCAAATTTCTCATAACTATTCGGTATTCCTAACTATTCAATAACATACTAGCCATGCAAGGCATACTGGTGAAGCGGCCTTAGATGTATGCGTCCCAACGAACAAAATGGGCGAGTTCATTGAGTTATCAGACACGTGGCGAAACAACCCACATTACACTTGTATTTTTGGGAAAGAATTCGATTCCTAAGCCCTTGGCACCAAAATCAGTGTAGCTTGTTCCATATACTAACCCTGTAATATCAAAATTAAATTTATCTTCCATTACAATTAAGTTCCTAACATTTAAATATGAAGCGCAGATACATATACTAAAATGACGAAGCCGCGGATGTGTTGGCACTAGAATAAGCGTGAACGAATAGTCTAACTTGAGTTTTAGGGAGCATACTGCACCAAAGTATGATTTTCATTTTGTAACCCTTCACAAATAATACTTGAAATTACCGACCAGTCACCGCCAGCTAAGCCAGCACCAATCATAGGGTAGCCAATTTTAAGACCACCAAACTCCTGCTTTATTTGCTTAAAAACACTTCTTATTGCTCCATAGTCAGCTTTATTTCCATTACCCCGCCAATGGTACTGAGTATAAGCATTTACGATTGTTAGCTGATGGTCTCCAACCGTGACTGTTGACGATGAAAAGGTGCCTAGTTTTTCTTTTGACCCTTTAATGGTCTTTGAGTCTGCCTCGAAAGCGGAGGGATATTGTGATTTAATTTGTTTAGCTATTCCTGCTCCCATAGTACAGATGCAATTACAGCCATGAACAATCACATCGAATTGTCCTTTTTTAGCTAATTTAAGCAGGTCACCTTTGACTGTTCTCAAAATATTTTATTCTCCACTTACAGTTTACTTAAAGGGTAATTACTTGCCGACCGACTCTCACCCAAAGAATGAGCGACAGTCCAGCTTCGTACGTTTACTTTTGATGTGCTTGGTAAATTTAAATTACCCAATACCTAACGATAGAGCTAATTAAAACAATAATCAAAATTGCCAGAATTGAATAAAAAGGCATTTTATAAACTCTCGAAGTCCTAGCATCATCTGCGACAGTAAAAATGTTTACTATTTTAGACTTAATACTAACCGTCTTATTTTTAAAAGAGTTTCCTTTGACTACCTTGTGTACTTTCCACTCTACAAACTTACCACCATAGCATTTTGTATCTTCGACCAGCTCTTCTTTAATTTTTAATATCTCGCTTTCTTCATAACTTACAAGTTTGGTAATTCTCAAATGAAAAGTGCCATTATCTAATTGCATTATCGAAGGTTCATACTGAGATAAGCGTTCATAATGCTTCTTAAATCCAGCTCGAAGAGAAGGTAAAGACTGAAATTCAAATACAAACATAATCGATTGCTTCGAACCTTTTTTAAACTTCAATATGACGTCCTTCCAACAAATTTTGAAATACATGCCCCACTTTAGGATTCCCCACTATGATGCTGGTAACGCTAGGCTAAGATGTATATCAAAAGTTGAACTGAGCCTAGCTTAGCACCTTAATTAATTTGCAAGGTTTGTACGTAGCAAAAAATCATTTTTGGCTACCAGTTGGCACTGTATTTTTTGTTGGCTTCAGAAGCTTCAACTTCTGACGGTGCTTTATCGTATCCATACTTTGCCATATCAGAAAAATGTTGAGTTACTACATTGTCTAAACCGGATCTTTCAATCTGCAACACATGCACCAACTCATGAGCTAGTTTTGGTCTATTTAACACAAAGTCTTTTCGCGAATAAATTGAGTAACCGCAAACTTGTGCATTATTAATTATTCCTTCACCAACAAGCCCGACAGCTTCACCAATAAATTTTAATGCAACATTTTTATGTGGGTAAGGAACTTCATCAACATAAATACTTCTTACTTTTTCTGGGTGCTCAATCCCGATTTCAGCCGCTAGTAATAGCTCTTTTTCATCTAATGGCGTACCGATTCCCTGCCCTTTCCTACCCGTCTCATATGTCCAGTCTATAAACTGAGACAAATTTAACCATTTTCATTTTTTAAATTCCTTTATAGCTCTGTTAATTACAAAAGCTATCAAATCAACGACGAAGGATCGCAAGCCAAGCGTTATGCGCCTTTTTGAGTAACTGATTAGCAGTTTTATTTACCGAAGCATCACCTTTTTAAATAAATTTTTTAAAGTCTTCATTTCAACAAACTGATATGGGCCAGAAATAATAGGCAAGCATAAATTTACAATGTGAAACAAATTAACGCCTGAAAATAGTACTGCTTGATTTGGATCTTTTGGATTAACCCAAGCAAAAATTTGTTTTTTATTCTTTAATCGCCTAAGTATGATTTTATGCAATGAGCTGAATGAGTTACTTGAGTAGTTAAAGGCAAACCGTTTAGATGTAAAATTTTCGCTTTCGTAACTATAAGAATACCAAATATCGACATCATAAACCTTAACACCTTTCGCAGCTCGTGACGCTTCAATTTTCGTGTGAATCAGAGACGCTGGAACTTTATTCCAAGTACAAGTAAAAAGACTACTAAGAATACCAACCAAATTAAATATGATTGAACGAAGCAACAAATAACTTAAAAGGTACTTAACAAATACTTCCATAAACTCAAATCTAAAAATGCTATTGACTTCTAAATAAAGGGAGCTGTCCGTAGGGTGAAATAGCAAGGCGATCTTTCGTGTTTGCATCCTTACCTGCACAGTAGACAACTTGATTTTTTGTTAGTTTTCGTAATCGCTACTCATTGCCTTATAAATTATTAACGACATAACGACTGCAAATAAGTTGATAATAATACTTATATCGTTGGCAGACCATCTAATATTAAACTAAACCCTAGCGTTATAGAGAACGCATAATTAGAGGTTTCAACCCCTAATATTTGCACAATGTATAACCAAAATACAAGTTTAATAAATCTGAAACTACCCTTGTGGACAGGGCAAGATCATTATAAATTGAACTAAATGATAGTTTCATGATCAGAGCGGGAAATAATAACTTGTGCTTTGGTTGGCGAATCAGCAACCATCCTTTCTATTTTGGGTTGCCACTGTTCTGTATCAGAACAACCAAACATTAAAATAAGTGCGACTATGTAGATAACTTTTTTGATAACAAGACTCCGATGATAATTGGTTAATATAACGCTGCATTAAGTGGTGAGAAACAGTTTGCTATAATGTGAAACGAAGTGGAACCGAGCAAACTGTTACGAGCCCGACTTTAATGCCTCTTGTTAGGCATTTTTTATACGGTTAGCACTGACACCATTCATTTAACTCTGCACCTGATAGCAAAATTACATTATTGGGGCTAACTAAGACAATGCTAAACCAAGGCTGACCTGAAAAGTGTCCCTTAAGTTTTTTTAGATTAGTCTTATAGATAACGGTCCAAAACGTATCCACAGTTGGCTCCAATACAAGACACATTTTTTTAACAATTTCAGGAGCATATCTACGGGTCTTCTTTTCAATAGAGCTCGCTATCAAATTAAGAGCTTCCTCAGTTTCATAAGTTTTCCAAACAACATCGTTATTACTTGCAGATCTTGCATATTCTGAATCTAATATTCTTGTTACTTGGATATCTCTTGTTCCAAAGCAACTGGAGCACGAAAATACTAAGTCAGCTCCCGTTTCATTATCTCCTGAAGTCACCTCTATCTTTTTGTCTAAATTAAAATGTTTATTAAGCCTTTCACTAACAACTCCAAGGTTTTCCTCATTAACGGAAAACCTCCCTTTACGAATAGTCTTAATTCCACCATTTTGAGCGAAGCTGACAATACTTTGCCCATCAAATTTAGGCTGTTGCATATCATAAAGTTCACACTCAATATTCGTACAATAACTAATACCGTCGGTTTCTCCTCCATCTTCAGATCTAAAAAACGGCATCTCATTATCACAACTATTACAAATTTGTTTTTTCATATGTAACACCGCTTATTTGGAAATACGCCCTATGCCTAACGCCCACAATAATGGGCAAATAATACTTGGCTAAAATAGTGAACGGAGTGAACAAAAGCCAAGCTGTTATTTGTCCACTTTAATTAGCTTGATACTTATTGAACCTTCTCCCCGAAGTTTAGCGAACAGCTAAACTTCAAGGCGACCAAACCAAAAGGAGAAAGCTCAATGAAATTCTATACTACTTTCAACAAATATTATTGTGGAATTGACCTTCATGCACGCATTTTATACGTTTGCATTCTTGATGAGCGTGGCAGTAAGCTTGTTCATCAGAAAATAAAAGTCGATAAACATGAATTACTTAAACTGATTTTACCTTATCTTGAAGATATTGTTGTTGGTGTTGAATGCATGCATTGCTGGTATTGGGTCAGTGATTTATGTGCCGAGCATAATATCGATTTTGTACTTGGTCATGCGCTGTACATGAAAGCCATTCACGGTGGTAAAGCCAAAAACGATAAGATTGATTCTTATAAAATTGCTAGCCTATTGCGTGGAGGCAACTTTCCACTGGCTTACAATTATCCTGCTCAAATGCGCTCAACTCGTGATTTACTTCGTAGAAGAACACGGCTTGTTCAACATGGTGCGCAACTTAAAGCGCATATTGTTAATACAAACAGCCAATACAACTATCCGCCTCTTGAACTGCATATGAAAAACAAATGTGTTCGCCAAGAGTTTCAAACGCGTTTTGACGACCAAGCTGTTCAACGCAATGTCAATTTTGATTTAGCCATCCTCGATGCCTACGCCGAGGAACTTAAAAAGCTTGAATACTATTTAGAGAGTAAAGCTAAAAAGCATCAACCAAACTATTACGCACAGCTACGTACTATACCTGGCATTGGTCTCATTCTAGCGATGACTATCTTGTATGAAATTGGTGACATTAATCGATTTGAGTCTGTACAAAAGTTTTCGTCTTATTGTCGGCTTGTAAAGTGTAAAGCGGAATCTGCTGGCAAAACTTATGGCACTAGCGGCAACAAGATTGGCAATGGTCACTTAAAATGGGCGTTCAGTGAAGCCGCAGTGCTTTATTTACGTGGAAACGACAAAGCAAGGCGTTATTTAAACAAGCTACAAAAACGTATGAGTAAAGCCAAAGCATTATCTGTGCTTGCTCATAAGCTTGGTCGTTGTGTTTATTTCATGTTGAAAAACAAAACGGTATTTGATGATGATCGATTTTTAAAAAGTTAAGTCGCACAATGGGATGAGCTCTATACCTAACTAGATAGCCATGAACAACCATGTACTATTTGTGTTTAAGTCAGCAAAAGTTGAACGTTACAGGTAAGTATTGTCGAAGTAATAAGCTATTTGGCCTTGATTAGACACCCCATTGGTGCGCATTAATTTAAGCAATGCATTAAATCGTTTACACCTTAGCTGAGCCTTTAACTAACTGGACGAAAGAGCCATCCCCTTGAGTAGTGCCAGACTAAGGTTAACCGATAAATGTCTAGTGCCCCTAAACGACAGCTGTATCGACTGATTTAGGCAGCGATGAGCTCGCAATAAGAGAGCCTCAATATGTGTTTGCCGTAAACGATTTTAACGGCTACCCGACATAGCGAAGTTGAATAGATTTAAAACATTGCTAAAACAAATTAGCTGCTTAAAAGCAGCTAAAAAGAATCGTTATGCTTACTTGACCCGAGAAGGTTCATATGTGTTAGCCGGATATTTCTTCTACCTGCACTAAGACACCACTATGATCATTAACATCATAAGAAATACCTGCGCCTATATTAAAGTCTTTAACATATGACTCTAAATCTTCAGATTGAGACTCAAATAAGATAAACCTAAATGATTTTTTTATATCAGCTTTTTGGTCGAGTGTTTTAACATTTATATGAAACTGATAGTCTCCTGGTTTCCATATAAACTTATTTTTGAACATTTGGGTAAATGGTTCAACAAATTGGTCTGTAACTTTTACGTTGGTTTTATCACCATCTTTTAATGGTTCTCTTAATCTTATTATTTCCTCTCTCAAAGCTTTCTCAGAAGCTTTAAATGACTTCTCTTCTTCTCTGTCAAAATAATTCAACAAGTTAACCCTATTTGACCACTCATCATTTGGAGAAAGTGAGAAATTTGTAAATAAAACGCTTTGATTGTTCAATGCATCAGGTAGGTAATTTTGTGCAATTAATGTATCTAAAAATTTACCATCTCTTTCTATATCAATACTAATTTCTTTAATTCTAGTATTACGGCCACCAATGTTTCTTAAAATGAGATGTGTTTGAATATTAGGGTTTCCAACTTTGTGTGTTATATGAACTCTTGAATACAGTTCAAGATCCAACTTGGCTTTTTTAAACCAAAGTCTAATCGGTGGGAGTTGAGACAAAATCAATGCAACAAAAGCAACTAAGAACGACCAAAATTTCCAATCCATTTAAAACTCCTTACTCACTTTGAAATACTCCGAACCCGAGATACGGCTAACGCCTAAATGACCTGCCCCGCCAGGGGTCAGGTTGATTTATTTGTTATGTTGACAGCCACTTATACATTACCAAAGCATCAACAAACCCTTTACTTGGATGCGAGAAAGCATTTGGCAATCGGCCCACTGTTTCAAAACCAAGTTTATTCCAAAGCCTTACTGCACCTTCATTAGTAGAAGCTACAAAGTTGAATTGCATAGCTTTGTAACCAAGTTCTAGTGCTTGAATCTGCGAGTGCTCGCACATTTTTGTTGCTATACCTTTAGCTCTAGCTTTCGAAGACACCATATAGCCACAATTACAAACATGCTGACCAGGGCCAGATTGATTAGTTTTTATGTAATAGGTGCCCATAATCCCATCTTCGTCTTCAAAGACGAACGTCTTACGTGGATAGTCTATCCATAAGCCTTTAGCTTCATCTTTAGATATGTCCGTTGGATAAGCATATGTTTCTCCGGCACGTGCAATCTCCTCGAATATAGGCCATATCCTATCGAAGTCATTCTCTGTTGCTTCTCTTATTTTCATATTCCCACCTTACGAAACATAACGCCCGCATAAAATGCGGATAATGCTTGGCTATAATTCGCGAAGAATGAGCGTCAGCCAAGCGTTTGACGTCATTTTTGATGCGCTTGTTAGGCTTTCTTTTCACCTAAGTAGGCCAACATTTCCCTCTCTATTTCTTCCGGATTCCCGTAAACACAATCATATGCAAGATCTAGCGAGTCCCAAAATGAAACAAAGCCTGAATAGCCCTCCAACGATGTTTCATATGCTGACCAAAAAAATAACCGTCGGGCTACTGTTGAATAGTTCGCAACGCCATTTTTTAAAGCTTCATAGCATAAGTCAAAAAAGAGTTTCATTGCTTTTTCTTCGTCATAGCCCGCTGACAAAATCTTTAATTGAAGAAGAGCTTCGCTTTCTTTTTGGGCGGCAGATAATTCTATGATTTCGATACACGGTTCATCTTCTTCAACAATCGCAGTATCCGCCCACTTAACAATGTCTTCTAAACTAACTACACCAGAAGGTAAAGCTTGGAGAAATGCGTATGCAACATTACATCGAACCATCGTGAAAGCCTAACGCCTTACTAATGGGCGCATAAATGCTTGGCTACAATTAGCGACGAAGGAGCGCAAGCCAAGCGTTTTGCGTCCTTTTGAGTAACTTGTTAGCTGCCGCTTAATTAATCAAACTTAGGTCGAAGATCTTCAATAAATTTTGCATCAATCCAATACATGTCATGGTGTCTATTAAAAAATAGATATTTACCATCAGGAGTTATATACCCAACGGCCTCCCATGATTCTGAATTGACCTTATCTCCCAAGTTGATGGCCTTTCCCCATGATCCATCTTTTTGTCTAAAACTGATATAGAGGTCAGATTCGCCAAACCCTTCTTCTCTTTCAGCATCCCAAATTAGATAAGTTTCATCCGGTGATATAAATGGATGTGCACTATATTTACCAGCATTGATCATGGGAGGCATTTTTCGAGGTGGTTGCCGTTTGCCATTTTCAAAAGTAGATATACGTATTACATCACCATTTTTATAATCATCTAAAACATAAGTTCCATTTTCAGAGGCAGAAAGCCGCATTATGCCCCAATCTTCTCTATCAAACATTGGCCCAAGACTCTTTATATCAGACCAACCTATCTCGGTTCGCTCCATGTAGTGCTTCCCTAAATGCATCGTATTACCATCAGGAGAGAGGATCGGCCTACCAACTCGTGGGCCGACTGTAGATTCGCGCCATTGATTATTTTCATTTTTATAAACAATCAATGTCCACTCTTCTGTTTCATTATCCATCCTTGTGAAATAGAACTCTTGCATATCTGGCGAAAAAAAGCCGCTAAAATCTCGATGTTCTGTCGAAACAATACCAGGTGCAAAAATTTCAGCATTTTCCCCCGGAGGCTGCTGCCCTAAATAAGCCCCTTTAATAACTAAGCTATCATTTTGGCTAAAACCTTTGTTACCCAAAACGGATAAAGAAAGCAAACTAATTAAAATCCATATTTTTTTCACAGCTATTCCTTAAAGTAAAAGTATTCATAAAATGCATCCGACTACAACTCGAAGCTCAGACAGGCAGCTAACGCCCCTATTAAACGGCCCAGACTTGCTGGCTATACTTTGCGAAGAATGAGCTAAGCCAGCGAGTTTGGGTCCGGTTGAATGGTTTGTTATATTGCTTCACTTAATACAACCACCTTGTTGCTACTATTTGATGATAAAAAGCTGTTTAAACATATTAGTTGACCGTACTCGTCCATGTCGTTTTCACGATTCGTTTTATTTAGCCAAGTCGAGTAAAAATCATCAAAACTTCCATCCGCAATGGGAGTTGGGTACTCATTTAAAATAAAACTTGAATCTACATCATCGATTTGAGGTAACGAGTCATTTGAAACTGACGAGTTAAAACAATTAAGCAATATCATTAACTCCTGTTCCGACTTCAAACATATCGTTTCTTGATGCTCAATTCGCGACTCTAGGTCATTTAGTAATGTAAGATCTAAATCATCCAAGAGCACAAAAGAAAAATGCTTCATTACTCCATTCCTCTAAGCAATATAACAATTTATTGGATCCCATTTTGGGGTGTTTAAACACCCCAAAGTGGTAAATAATATTCATGTGCGTTTTTACCACGGCTACAGGCTATATTCAATAACGCTTTCCGGCCTGTCTGTTTTTTGTACGTTTAAAAAAGACATTTTGTCTTATATCTGCTGTTATTTGACATTATGATAGTGGCTGTAAGAAAAACCAGTATTTGTTTAGCAATGAATGTTATTAATAATTTTCTTTCTAACAAATTGCAGAGTTGATGTTCGGCAGAAGATGTCAGCTTTGTAACACCTAGAAATTATCATTTAAATGTTGATGCCATAGACTCTGGTGTGGCTTTAGCGATCTATACGATCAATGGACGTAGTCAATAAGTTCAGGGTAGAGAATAAAAAAATGAATTAAAAAAAATTTAAAATGCGGCACAGTAAAATACAGCTAAACCAATTTAAGTTATCTTATCCTTGGTTAAGTTTACTTATGTTCATGTGCACTGTGCCCCGCCAGAAAAACTGACTTGAGGCACAGTTAAAATGAGCGGCTAAGACCTTCTTCTAAAGCCTAGCGCGCCTAATAATAACAAGCCAAATGGCCAGAATATGCTTGCCCCTTTACGCTCTGTTTGAACATTATCAGGTGTTCCGCATTCTTCTTTTTCGCCATTGGCAATTGGTGTTAGTTTAATGGCACGCAATGTATCAACCATCACTGTGTTACCATCATCGTCTTTAACCACTTCACCTTTTTCGTCTTTTTGTTCAACAGTTACTAATGCTGTTGCTGATATTTCACCATTGTCGTTAATGCCTCGGCCACTCACTATTGTGTAAGGGCTGTCGCACGCTAAAAAGTCGTTTAAGTCTGTAAACGTGTCGGTATTAATATCATATAAAAAGCCGTGACGTCGTCTAGTTACTTGAGTTTGAGTTTCAACTTCACCCTCACCTACTACTTGACCAAGGTTATTGATGGCATGCGGAATACTTGCCGAGCCATTAAAAAAGTCACTAGGAAATGTTGTTTGCTCTGTAGCAATATCGTAAGTGAAAAACTTGGTACGAAAGAACCCATTGACGCGCTTTGAGATATATCCAACAACCGTATTGTTGTCGTTTATGTCAGTGGCTCTACCGCCTGATATATCTGTATGGTCAATAAAATCTAATACTTCACCATTGTTGAATATTGCAGGGTAAGTCAACACTCTTTCTTCACCCTCTACAAACAATGCTGACGAATATCCCACCGCAGTTCCCGCTTCATTTACTGCTAAAGCAACGCTGGTATATTTTGTTGAGCTATCAGCTTCTGGCGTTAATGCCAAACCTAGGTTTGTTGACTCAACAATTTGGTTGTTTTCATCTAGCTTCCAGCGGTAAGCTCTTATTTGGTATGGCTCATCACCAAACGAATTATAAGATAAGTGTCCACCTTTTAAACTCCATTCACAAACAGTCAAGGGAAGTAGGTTCTCATCACAGTTTTCAACTAAAGTAGGAAAAAAGCTGAGCACCGACACGCTGCTATAGCCAACCATGTAGCCGCTATCTGATATATCAAGCACACCAGAATTGCCGCCATGGCTAGTATCTTCAGGCATCACGGGGAAAGCTTCACCATTAACTACATAGAATCCGCGTTTACCAAACTCACTTTCCCACAGTACTCTATCAACTGGATCTGTGTCATCGGTTGGTGTAGTTGTGAACTGAATTTGTTGATATGGATCAGAAGCAAATCCAACAAATATCCCATTATTATTTATCGCTGTAACATAGTCGAACGTGCTATAAGTTAGGGAATTATTCAGAGCAGGCTCTTCCACATCAAAAATAACCTGTTGTTCCAACCCGCTTTGCTTCAAGATGAAAACACTATTATCACCAACTTTTTGTGCTGTTGGCGTATTGTATATGACAGGAGTAGGGTCTAACCGTGTTATTGGGGGCTTTAAATATAATTTAATTGTCGCTAACGCATCCGCGTTAATCGTGCCAGCCTTTACATCTTCTACACTTTCTATACTGGCAATTGTGGCGTTAGTATAATCTAAATTTACATAATCAATCGGGAAGTTAAATCTACCTGATTGAGAGCCAACCATTGTACCGTTATTATTAATATCAACTGCTACACTCTGTGTATGAGTGCTAGTGTTATTTACTTCTGCTACTTGATACACAGCAGCATTGACTGAAAGAGTGACACCACTTAATGCGAATATTGCTGCAATACTATTTAATTTCATGTGTTATACCTAACTACTACTATTTTGTAGATCTTCTAATTCTTCCCATCTGCCGTATGCAAACTCAAGCTTCGACTCACTTTCTGCAAGTTCGTTCAATTTAGCTTGTGTTTCTTCTGAAGATTGTTTGAAAAATTCTGGGTCATTAACGTCTTGCTGTAACGCTTCAATTTTGTTTTCTAGTTGTTCAATTTCAGCAGGTAACGACTCTAACTCCAATTTTAACTTGTATGATAGCTTTTTCTGCTTAGGTGCTGAACCTTTTATCTCTTTATTTACTGGTTTAGTGTTTTCTTGATTTGATTCGGTAAGCTTTTCTTTAGATGAGCCTGTATGAAACTTTTTATGCTCGCTATATCTTAAATAGTCCTCATAGCCACCTACAATCTCTACTAAATTACCATCAGGCTCAAAACAATAGGTATTAGTTACAGTATTATTTATAAACTCTCGGTCGTGGCTAACAATTAATACCGTGCCATCATAGCTATCTAAAATATCTTCAAGTAGCTCTAACGTTTCTACATCAAGGTCATTCGTTGGCTCGTCCAGAATCAACACATTACTTGGCTTTAAAAATAATTTAGCCAGTAATAAACGATTTTTCTCACCACCTGATAACGCCTTCACTGGCGTTCTTGCTCGTAATGGGCTGAATAAAAAATCCTGCAAGTAGCCTAGTATATGCCTTGAGCGGCCGTTAACCATGACTTCTTGTTTGCCCTCGCCCACGTTTTCTTGAACGGATAATTCTTCATCAAGTTGATTACGATATTGATCGAAGTAGGCAACATCTAAATTAACGCCTTGCTTAACTTTACCGCTAGTTGGCGCTAAATCACCCAATAACACTTTAATTAATGTTGTTTTACCAACACCGTTCGGCCCTAAAATACCAATTTTATCGCCACGCATAACCAGTGTAGAAAAGTCAGAAAAAAGCGTTTTATCGTTATATTTGAAGCTAACATTTGTCGCTTCAAACACTAGTTTGCCCGACTTTTGTGCGGTTTCAATGTTAAAGTCGGTTGTGCCTTGTCGCTCAATACGCTGGCTGCGTTCAAAACGAAGCTGCTTTAACGCACGAACTCTGCCTTCATTACGGGTTCGTCTTGCCTTTATTCCTTGTCTAATCCAAGTTTCTTCTTGAGCAAGCACTTTATCAAACGCTGCATTATGCTGTTCTTCAACTTTTAGCCATTCTTCTTTTTGCTCTAGGTAAGTTTCGTAATTACCCGGATAGCTTTTTACAATACCACGATCTAAATCAACAATTCTTGTTGCTAGTGCACGTATGAATGCACGGTCATGGGAAATGAAGAGAATTGCACCTTTAAAATCTTTAAGGAAGCTTTCAAGCCATTCTACACTTGCTACATCTAAGTGGTTTGTTGGTTCGTCAAGTAGCAAAATGTCAGGATCACATACTAACGCCCTTGCTAACGCAACCTTTCTTAACCATCCACCTGATAATGATTCCAATTGGCTTTCTAAATTAAGTCCTAAACGCGTTAATACTAACTTAATTCTAGATTCTAGCTTCCACGCATCAGCAACGTCTAACTCATGTTGAACACGTTCTAATTTTTTTAGGTTTTGCTCAGACGGGTCGTTAACAATTAGGTCATTGATATGATGATAGCGCTTCAGTAATTCAGCTGCTTCAGGTAACCCTTCAGCAACGTAGTCAAACACTAGCCCTTGTGCAGATTTAGGTGGGTCTTGCTCTAATCGCGCTACAGTCAAATCTTTAACGCGGTTAATTTCACCTGAATCTAGCGCCACATCTTTATTAATGACTTTGAGTAGCGTTGATTTACCTGTGCCATTTCGGCCAACAATACAAACACGCTCGCCCTTAGCAATTTTAAACTCAGCATCTTTGAGTAAAGGCGTTGTGCCATATGCTAAGTCAGCATTGGTTATTCTTATTAAATCCATGTTTTATAACTCTAAAAATTCGGCTAACTGACGCTCTGTAAATGGCCAGTATAATCGCAGTTTTTGTTCTTTATTTTCAATCACCGGAATGTGGACACCAAATTCAGCAACTAGTTGATCATCTTTAGCAATATCTATGACTTCAAATATTGCTGCCTGCCTCAGATTGGCTATCAGCTGCCAAGCTTGTTCACATAAATGGCAGCCGTCGGTTGAATACAGTATCTGCGTTTTCATTACACCGTAAGTTCCCAACAATTATGTATTTTGTGGTTGCGCTTGTAGTCCAGTGGTATGGTTTGTTTAGTAATTTCTTTTACATTAAAGCCTGCGTCTTGCAGTGCAGTAATATCCATTTTGAAGTTACGTTTGTTGTTTGAAAATATAATCGCGCCACCCGCCATCAAGCGTTTTTTCAACGTTAAAAGTATCTCTAGATGATCTCGTTGAATATCTAAACTGTCTTCCATTCTTTTTGAATTAGAAAAAGTTGGTGGGTCGATAAATATTAAATCGAAAAACTCATTTGCCTTTTCAATATACTCTAAGCAGTTGGCTTGAACAAATTGATAGTTTTTGCTGTACAAGCGGTTTAACTTAAAGTTGTCTTTGCCCCAATCTAAATACTTTTTAGACATGTCTACCGATGTGACCGATTTTGCACCACCTAAAGCCATGTGTACTGATGCTGTAGCCGTATAGCAGAATAAGTTAAGTACATGCTTACCTTCTGCCATTTTTTGCAATTTGTGGCGCGTAATACGATGATCTAAAAACAAACCTGTATCTAAATAGTCGTAAATGTTAACCCAAAACTCAGCGTTATATTCTTTTACCGCAAAACGCTCGTCACGTTTATCAATGGCAGTATATTGATGGCTACCTTTTTGTTTTTGACGCACCTTTAAACTAACTTTATTAATATCTACGTCAAGTATATTCACAGCAATAAGTAAAGCGTCTTCTAAACGTTTTCTCGCTTTATCCATATCAACTGTTTTTGGTGGCGCATATTCGTTTATAACTAAGTGGTCGGCATAAACATCTATTGCAAAATTATATTCTGGAATATCGCCATCATAAACACGGTAACATTCTATCCCTTCTGACTTAGCCCACTTTCTTACTGGTTTTAAATTCTTTTTAACCCGGTTAGCAAAAGACAAACTTTCTTCAAAATAAATAGGTAATTCTTCAGCATATGGTTTAAGTGTTACTTGGCGTTCATCAAGATAGTAATTTGTTAATACGCAATCTAATGGCCCATTCGATAATTTGTATTCTTTTTGTTTACCTAACTTCACACTGCGCAACACATCTAAATTGCTGGTAAATAACGAAACATTCCAGCCCTTAAAATTGCGTTTTAAGTTAAGCCCTAGATATGCGTGTAAATGAATAAGCTGAGGCAAATCACCTAAACGCTCGCCGTAAGGTAAGTTAGATAAAATAGTGCCGCTATCACCATACACATTATTTGTATCTGCAGCATCGGCAACATTAAACTCAATATATTGTGCAACATCGGCTACGCTTGCATTCTTTCTTGCTTTATCAAGCACATGCGAATTGATATCAGTACCAATTATTTGAATGTTATCAATTGCTTTAGTATCAGCTAGGTCAAAAATTGCTTGTTTTTCTTGCTGAAAAGCTTGCTCGTCAAAGTCTGGGAAGCGTTCAAATGCATATTCATCAACACGAAGATAACCTGGAAAGATATTGGCTGCCATTAGTGCGGCTTCAATTAATATCGTACCTGAGCCACAGCATGGATCAATCAGTGGTTGTGACATATCGTTTATCCAACCACTACGGATCACAAGTGCCGCTGCCAAGTTTTCTTTAAGGGGGGCTTTACCCTGCGCAACACGATAGCCTCGTTGCGATAAAGCATTTCCGGAGAAGTCGCGATAAATGTGCAATTTATTTTGTATTAAGCGCCCTTGAAATACATATTCAGCGCGCTCTTTATCTACGTTTGGTCTTGAACCGCATTTATCTCTGAAGAAATCTACAATGGCATCTTTTATTAGTAAGCCACCAAATAAACTATTTTGTACAAGTTTATTCTTTCCTACAAATTCGGTAGAAAACGTACTTCTTTCATTGAGGAACTTTGACCAATTTATTTTATTTTTTAACGATGCTACTAACTCATCTTTATTTTCAACAGAGTCAACCGTTGCTATTTTTTGCATCACACGCGTTGCTAAACGCGTTCTTAACACGACTTTAAAAGCAACATCTAATTCAGCTCTAAATTCAACTGAGCCTAAGCTAGTTTTATCTATTTCACCACCAAGACGCTCTATTTCGTCTTGTAATAATGATTCAATACCTTTAGATGTTAGTGCGATATAAGATTTCATGATGACTCCAGTATGTATAAGGCGCGAATTATAGCAGGAAACAACAAGAAATTGGCGAGCAATATTAAATACGAACTGATAGATTAAAAATCAAACACGAATATTACAAAACTGTATGAATGCGATCATTTATCGAACGATATTTGAGTAAACAGTCGTTTTTTGAAAAATAATTTCACTTTGGGCTTGTCATAATGATTAATAATGGTAGTATGCACCCCGCTTTAACGGACGCGGGATGGAGCAGCCTGGTAGCTCGTCGGGCTCATAACCCGAAGGTCGTCGGTTCAAATCCGGCTCCCGCAACCAATTCTTCTAAAATGAATTAAAACTTTTAGGGCTTATCATTCGGACGCGGGATGGAGCAGCCTGGTAGCTCGTCGGGCTCATAACCCGAAGGTCGTCGGTTCAAATCCGGCTCCCGCAACCAATTCTTCTAAAATGAATTAAAACTTTTAGGGCTATATCATTCGGACGCGGGATGGAGCAGCCTGGTAGCTCGTCGGGCTCATAACCCGAAGGTCGTCGGTTCAAATCCGGCTCCCGCAACCAATTCTTCTAAAATGAATTAAAACTTTTAGGGCTATATCATTCGGACGCGGGATGGAGCAGCCTGGTAGCTCGTCGGGCTCATAACCCGAAGGTCGTCGGTTCAAATCCGGCTCCCGCAACCAATTCTTTCTATATTTCTTTCTATTCCCCTTTTACTTTACTTAATTAAATCTCATTCTCTATCTTATCGATATTAACTGCAGTACCGCTAACAACCAGATCATCGATGGCTTTAGCTTTTGTACATTATAAAGAATAATTTACCAACGTAATGTGGTTTAAAAAACGGAAACTAAGCAGATTGTTTGGATACACTTGGCGTTAATTGAATATCGTAAATACGATCTATAGACACTTTAATCACATCAAATTGCTTTAACGACTTGGTATCTGATACTTGAAACTGATCTTCAACGATAAGTAACATTACAAAATTCGTACTCGCTTCAAGCACTATACAGGTGGAAAAAGCAAAATCCGAATATAACGCAACCAATAGCGGAATCGCCCGCCTTTGTTGATTATTTACTTTAAAATGCCAACTCTTAGGCATAACAGGTTTATAAAAGCGTTTTACCGCTGTTGCATTTAACGCAGTTTGCGTACAAAAAGCCCGAGACCAAAGATTTAAATTCAACAGCGTATCTTGCAAATAGGTAAAATAATTCGCGTCTTCTACGTTAAACGAGTCATCAACATGAATCTCATTCGTTAGTTGGCAAGATTGATAAGGCGTTAAAAACGCCATCTCATCACTCATGTCCAAAATAAGTGATGAAGAGTGTTTACATAATTGCCAACGCCATTGATTAGTGGGATTCAAACTACTTTCCTAACATTACTTTGCTTAGCATACCGTAATGTATATGGCACTTAGCAACAATACACAAAAGAATATTTTGGAATGAATAAAGCCCAAGCATTACTGATCCTTATAACGAATTAACGATCTGCTTGATCAAGTTCGGCCCTTTATAAATAAAGCCTGTGTAAACCTGCACTAACGATGCACCCGCTGCTATTTTTTCTTGAGCTGCGTGATCAGAATCGATCCCACCTACTCCGATAATTGGCAATGATCCATTTGATAGTTGATTAATCTTTTGAATAACGTTGGTGCTTTTTTCTTTAACCGGTGCACCACTTAGCCCGCCAGCTTCATTTGCATATTGCAAATGCTGAACGTCGCTACGATCTAATGTTGTATTCGTGGCAATAACACCATCAATGTTATTTTCAATTAATGACGATGTAACCTGCTCTACTTGAATGTCATCTAAATCTGGCGCTATTTTAACAAACAAAGGAACTTGCTTATTGTGATGATTAATTAAATCAAGTTGTTCATTTTTTAGTGATGACAGTAACTCGTCTAATGCTTCACCATATTGTAAGTCGCGAAGCCCAGGTGTATTCGGTGATGAAATATTTACCGTAATGTAATCTGCATACGTAAAGACTTTGCGCATACAAGTAATATAATCATCTTTACCCTTTTCGTTAGGCGTATCTTTATTCTTACCAATATTAATGCCAAGCACACCGTTATACTTTGCTTGTTTAACATTAGATACAAGCGCATCAACGCCATGGTTATTAAAACCCATACGATTAATAATCGCATTGGCCTCTGGCAACCTAAACATTCTCGGTTTAGGGTTTCCATCTTGCGGCTTAGGGGTAACAGTACCAACTTCTATAAAGCCAAAGCCCATTGCAGAAAATGCATCAATACATTCGGCATTTTTGTCTAAGCCAGCCGCCAAGCCAACTGGGTTTTTAAACTCGATACCACATACTTCGCGTGGTTTAGCCTCTACCGACTGTCGCCACATATTTTCAATTGGTGTATTAGCAAACCGTTTTAAATTATTAAGAGTAAAATCATGCGACCATTCAGCGTCTTGAGTGAATAGTAACTTTCTGGTTAAGTCGTAAAACATATTTTCCCCTAATAGTAAAAAGCCCCAGCTAATGCCGGGGCTTATTCTAATGATTTTTCAATTAAATAGAAGTGTCGCAGTTATGACTTAATAACATTAACTCACGCAATGCAACCGAGAACTTAGCAAACTCATGGCTCTGAGTTGTTTTAAACTCAGCTAACATGTGATTCCAGCGTTCAAGTAATGACGAGTGCTCTTCAACCCATTGATCAATTAATTCTTGTGCATCTTTTGGATCAGTTTTACTTGTTGAATGTAATACAACAGAGGTTAATGCACGTTGCTGCCAGTCAAGCTCTTCACGATAAGACGAGCGAGCTAATGCCTGCCAATGATTTGCTACTGGTTGATTGGTAATTTGATCCAAGAACCAGTGTAAGTCCATTGTTGCACCTAACTTGAAGTAGATATCAGCAACTAAATTAATATTTCTTTGTTCTAAGTTCGCAATTTGCGCTAAATCCATTACCGAGAACAGGCTACTTAATTGCGAGATTCTACGTGCAATATCTTTTGGCACACCTTCACGTTTTAAGTCTTGCTCAGAGCGTTGTAATTGTGAAACTTCTTGTTCAACCAAGTAATCATCTAAATTAGATGAAATTTCTTTAAACGCAGGAGCGTAGAAATTGATGGTTTCAACAATATCCATCGCTTTATTTCTGTGGCGCAAGAACCAACGTGTGGCACGACGGATAGTACGACGTAATTGGAACAGCATTTCTGTTTGCACAATAGCCGGTATCTTGTTATCAAGATCTTCAATTGCTTCCCATGTTTCTCTAAGCTCAAATATTTCTCGTGCCATTACATAACAGCTAGCAATCTCAAATACTGTCGCACCTGTCTCTTCTTTCATGCGATGCACAAAATTAAGACCCATATCATTGATTATTTCGTTAGCAAGCTTAGTTGCAATAATCTCTGATTTAAGTGGATGCTGAGCCATCTGCTTACTGTACTTTTCTTGTAATTTCTGAGGGAAAGCACCAATAAGTAAGCTTTGGAAATAAGGATGTTCTGTAATTTCGTCAACAACAAACCACTCTTTCATTACCATTTTGCCATATGCAATAAGTACTGAAAGTTCTGGTCGTGTGAAACCTTGGCCTGTTATCGCACGTTCTGATAATTCTTCATCAGTTGGTAAGAATTCTAATTCTCGGTCTAAGTAACCATCCTTTTCCAACTCATGAACAAATCGAATTTGCTCTTTAAGGTGCTCAGGTCCTTTAAGTTGCGTAATTGAAATAGAGTGAGTTTGG
This sequence comes from Flocculibacter collagenilyticus, assembly GCF_016469335.1. NCBI lineage: Bacteria > Pseudomonadati > Pseudomonadota > Gammaproteobacteria > Alteromonadales > Pseudoalteromonadaceae > Flocculibacter > Flocculibacter collagenilyticus. Next base: position 1,656,650 of record NZ_CP059888.1, on the reverse strand, counting down.
CGATAACAGTCTTGTAGAACAACTTCACCCACATCGTCAGTCATATCATATAGTAATTGATCACGTTGCTTACGGGTCATATCACCATCGGCAACTAAACCATTTAGCAAGATTTTGATATTTACTTCATTATCTGAGCAGTCTACACCGCCAGCATTATCAATAAAGTCGGTATTCATTTTGCCACCGTTAGCAGCAAATTCTATACGACCTAACTGAGTAACACCTAAATTACCGCCTTCACCAAATACTTTTGCATTTAACTCGTTACCGTTAACGCGCAATGGATCGTTTGCACGGTCACCTACTTGAGTATCAGTTTCTTTAGTACCTTTAACGTACGTGCCAATACCACCATTCCAGATTAAATCAACATGCGCTTTTAATAACGCTTTGATTAGCTCATTTGGTGTTAGCGATGCTTTTTGTGAGCCAATTAGCTTCTTAATTTCTGGTGTAAGCTTAATAGACTTAGCAGCACGAGAAAAAATACCACCGCCTTGAGAAATTAATTCTGCGTTGTAATCTTCCCACGATGAACGTGGCAAGTTGAATAAGCGCTCACGCTCTTTATAACTGGTTGCAGCATCAGGATTCGGATCAATGAAAATATGCATATGGTTAAACGCTGCGACTAAGCGAATATGCTTTGAAAGCAACATGCCATTACCGAATACATCGCCGGCCATATCGCCTATACCTATACAGGTAAAATCAGTTGTTTGGCAGTCAACACCTAACTCTCTGAAGTGGCGTTTAACCGATTCCCATGCACCTTTGGCAGTGATACCCATTTTCTTGTGGTCATAACCAACGCTACCACCTGATGCAAACGCATCGCCCAGCCAGAAGTTATATTCGTCAGCAATGCCGTTGGCAATATCAGAGAATGTGGCTGTTCCTTTATCCGCAGCAACAACTAAATATGGATCGTCTCCATCCAGTCTTACTACATCTTGAGGGTAAACAACTTTGCCATGAACAATATTGTCAGTAATATCTAATAGACCGCGGATGAAGGTTCTATAACACGCTTTACCTTCTTCAAAAAATGCTTCTCGTCCACCAGTTGTTGGCAGTTGCTTACATACAAAGCCACCTTTTGCACCAACCGGCACAATGACAGTATTTTTAACTTGTTGCGCTTTTACTAAGCCAAGTATTTCTGTACGGAAGTCTTCCATACGATCTGACCAACGCAAACCACCACGTGCAACTTTACCGCCACGTAAGTGAACACCTTCAACACTTGGTGAGTAAACAAAAATCTCGTACTCAGGTAAAGGCTTAGGAACTTCTGGAATTAGCTTAGGTTGTAGCTTAAAAGAAATATACGACTTGAAGTTACCTTCAGCATTCTTTTGGTAGTAGTTGGTACGCAATGTTGCATTTACCATATCAACAAAGCGACGAATAATACGGTCGTCATCTAGGTTTGCAACATTGTCTAACTCTTCGTTAATTTGCTTAAGAAGTTTTTCAATTGTTTTAGGTGAAGCTTTAGTTTTAGGAGAAAACTTGCGCTTAAATACTTCAACAATCAAACCGGCAATATGCGGGTAATTTGCAAACGTGCTTTCAATATAACTTTGGCTGAATGTACCACCAATTTGTCTAAAGTACTTTGCGTAAGCACGAAGAATAGAAGCTTCTCTACCCGTTAAGTCAGACCCTAATACAAGTCGGTTAAAACCATCATCTTCTAGGTTATTTCTCCAGACTTTAGCAAATGCGTTTTGAAAACGAATTTGTGCTTTCTCTAGGTCAAACTCTGCCCCAGAGTTAATCATCATCGAGAAATCAAGTATCCAGTTTACACTTCCATCTAACGTGTGAACTTCTGATGGCGTTTCACCAATAACTCTTAAACCAAAGTTCTCAAGCATAGGTAAAACATCTGAAAGGTGAATAGGTTCATCTTTATGATATAACTTGAGCCTTACAAGGTTATTAGAAAGCTTTTCTTCTTGCGGTTGATAAAAAAGCATCTCAAGTTTGTTGTCATCATTCAGTAGTTCTAATTTATCAATATCGACTAACGATGCTGATGGTAAGTTATCTTCTTTATAACTACGTTGGAATGCGTTTGAGTATTTGCGAGCAAGCTCTTTGCCTGTAGCTTCACCAAAAGATTCAAGTAATGCACTGTGTAATTTATCATCCCAAGTGCGCGCAGCTTCTCTTAAGTTATTTTCAATATCTTTCACATCAATTTCTTTATTATTATCTTGAACTCGTACAATGTAATGAGTTCTGGCTAATACCGATTCTGAGAAGTATGTTGTAAACTCAACATATTCGTCACTGCCAAACGCTTTTTTGAATAACGCTTGCGTATCTCGACGTAGTTGGGTGTTATAGCGCTCGCGCGGTACATACACCATACAAGAGAAAAAGCGTCCAAAGATATCTTTGCGAACAAATAAGCGCGACATGTCACGCTCTTGCATCTGTAATACGCCTTGAGCCACATCTTTTAATTCAGCTTCACTTGCTTGAATCAACTCATCTCTTGGATATGTTTCTAAGATATTTAACAACGCTTTGTATGCATGACTATCTTTTTCATAGTCAAAGCTATCCATAATACGGTTAAGCTTGTTGTTTATCAGTGGGATATCAGACGCGCGATTATTATAAAATGAAGCGGAGAATAAACCGATAAAGCGATCTTCGCCAATAACATTACCTTCATCATCAAAGCGCTTAATGCCAATATAATCGATATAAGCAGGACGATGAACGCGAGATTTAGAATTCGTTTTCGTTAAAATTAATAGGTTATCGCTTAGTGCTTCTTTTCGAGCTGATGTAGGTAATTCGCTAAACTTCCGTACCTTGTTCGATACTGAGTTTTTCATTAAGCCTAAGCTGGTACCCTTCACGCCAGACAGCTCATGGTCACCTTTAACAGGTTTAACTGTGTACTGACGGTAGCCCATTAAGGTGAAGTTATGATCTGCAACCCACTTTAGGAAATCTTGAACTTCTTTTATTTTTGCTTTTGAATTTTTTCCAGCAGATTTAGGTATCTCTGTAATCACTTCTTTTAAGCGATCACTTATTGCTTGCCAGTCAGAAACAGAAACAGACACATCAACAACTACTGACTGTAGTTCTTCTGTGATTGCTTTCAATGTTTTGGTATTAGTCTGCCTGTCTACTTCAATTAAAAATACCGTTTTATTTTTGTCAAAACCTTGTGCTGCACTGCCTGTTGCCAAGTCTGTTATTTTTCCACTTTTATCAGTAAATAATTTAAGTGGGCAATGCATTAACAAGTGAGCAGTAATACCTAAGCGGTTAAGAGACATGCGCACAGAGTCAACTAAAAATGGCATATCTTCAATAATAAGTTCAACGATGGTATGTTGAGATTCCCAACCGTGTTTAGATAACTCTGGGTTATACACTTTAATGGTTGGTTTTGTACTATCTTGGTTTAACCCATTCCATAAACTTAATGCTGCGCCATATAAATCGCTATCATTACGATTCGCTAAATCTTCTTTCGACATATTGCCATAAAAAATAGTAGCGAACTTTTCGATTAAAGACGTTTGATCGCCTTTCACTTTCTTACGAATTAAATTGATGACATTTTCTAATAACACTGAGGGTTGACCATCGATAAGCGCCATATATTTTTACCTTCTAATTCTTGCCCTGTTTTTGAAGCAAGCTTAATTTCTAAGCTTAACCACCCAATAGTATAGGCGTATTCTCTCGCTTTGACTGCTAACATGCGGAGTTTATTAAGAAAGCTAGCGCTTTTCGAGCTTTTTTTAATACTTTTGTAATGGTCGGTGGAGTTAACTGAGTGAAAATGAGGATTTTATTCTTACTTCAAAAATAAAAAGTGGCCAAAAGGCCACTTTTCTATCAAATATTGCATGAATATGCAGGATAAATTATTTTTTCTTATTTTTAGGCTTCGGCCATAAAATCGCTGAAATCGCCGGTAACACAATAACGGCACCTAACATATTCACCAAGAACATAAAGGTAAGCAATATACCCATATCAACTTGGAATTTAAGTGCAGATAACACCCACGTACTTACCCCAATTGCCAGCGTAATCCCGGTAAAGAATACCGCACTACCACGCTCTCTTAACGCAGCTAAATACGCCTCTGGAATCGTTTTTCCTTGGTTAATTAGCCCAACCATGCTTGAAAGTATATAAATACCGTAATCAACGCCTATACCAACACCAAGTGCAATAACTGGTAGTGTTGATACCGTTAAGCCAATATTAAGTTTAGTCATCAGTGCTTGCGCAAGGGTTGATACAACAAACAGTGGTAACACAACCGCGATGGTTGCCCTAATGGATCTAAAGCTTAATAAACAAAGTAGCACCACTGCCCCATATACATAGTACATCATAGGTTCTTGTGCTGCGGCTACGGCTTCATTAGTAGCTGCCATTACGCCAACTGGACCTGATGCTAGCTGGAATTTTATATTGTCAGTATCAAATTCTTGCTTTAACTCTTTTACTTTAGCCACAACACGCTCAATGGTCTCTGCTTTATGGTCTTCCATAAACAGAATAATAGGCATAACGCTACAGTCTCTATTTAATAGGCCTGTTGATGTTTCTACGCGAGAAGTTGCCTGAACCAAACTCTGTGTGTTGCGAGGTATCGTACGCCACTTTGGATTACCTTCGTTAAAACCTTCGTTAACACGCTTTGACACCGACGCTAAACTAATAGCCGACTGAACACCTGCAACATTTTCTAAACGCCACTGGAATCTATCAATTCTTTCCATTACATCATGATATGTACACGCTTCAGGCTTTGCTTCAACAATGACTCTCATATAATCAACAGAAATGGCGTATCTGTCGGTAATTAAGAAAGTATCTTGGTTATAGCGAGACTCTTCATGAAGCGCAGGTGCTCCTGCATGAAGGTCACCAATTTTCATGTCTTTACTTTGTTGATGGCCAATATAAAACAGCACAGAAACACACAAAATAACAATCATTGCAGGTACTGGCTTAGCAAAACCACTGATTAACTGCCAAACACCATCAGCAAAATGATTCGGCTTACTTACGTTTGCTTTAAATCGTTCTGAGAACTTGATGTAAGACATCAGCACAGGTAGCAATATTAAGTTGGTTAAAATAATAACCGCTACACCTAAGCTTGCAGTAATGGCAAGTTCTCGAATAATGCCAATTTCTATAGTTAATAGCGTTAAAAAGCCTACTGTATCAGAAAGTAAGGCAATACCACCTGGTACCAATAAACGGTTAAAACTCTTTTGCGCTGCCATTTTAGAGTCATCGCCAGCCGCAACTTGCTTACCCACGGAGTTGATCATCTGAACACCGTGACTCACACCAATGGCAAAGACTAAAAACGGCACAAGAATTGACATTGGATCAATACCAAAGCCAATCACAGACAATAGACCCATTTGCCAAACTACAGCAATTAATGAACATACAATGGGTAGTACTGTCAGTAAGATAGACTTCGAAAAGAACAGTACCATCAATGCGGTGATACCGATGGCAATCGCAAAAAAGACAACAACGCCTTTGGCACCTTCGGCAACATCACCAACCATTTTAGAGAAACCAATAATATGCACAGAAATATTATCGTTCTCGTACTTTTCTCTAATATCTCTTTCGAGTGTTTCAGCGAAAGTAATCGTATCTACTTTCTTTTTAGTATTAGGGTCAATATCAAGGAGTTGTGCTGTCACCATTGCGCAGCTGTAATCGTCAGAAACTGAGCGCCCTACTATTCCAGCTTTTTCTATATTACCTTTAACAATTTTCATGCCTTCTGGTGTAGGTTGAAAATCAGCTGGTATAACAGGTCCACCGGCAAAACCGTCTTCCACAACTTCAATAAAACGCGTACTTGGCGAATATAATGATTTAACTTGAATTCGGTCGATACCACTAATAAAGAAAAGCTGATCATGCACGCCTTTTAACGAGGTGAAGAACTCTTCATTAAAAATATTTCCACGCGTATCGCACACACTGATTAAGATGTTATTCGCGCCACCAAAATCTTTTTGGTGCTTTAAATACGTCTGCATGTATTCATGCTTTAGTGGGATGTTTTTAGTAAACGCAGCATCAAGTTTAATTTGTGTTGCTTTATAGCAAAGGAAAACCGTTGCCAGTAAAAAAACAAAAATAACAGCTAAACGATGACGAAATACGAATCGTTCACAGAAAGAAATAACCGAGTTTGATTTCATAATACTTATAATTTTTAAGAGTTAACTTGTTTAATACCAACTTCAGACACTAAAAGGAGATTTTTATTGTAAATAATACCGTTTAAAATCGCCTTTCTATCTGCTTGTTCTATCAACTTGAACGACTTGCCATCATCTTCACTAATTAAAATTGCACCGGCGTTACCGACCAATACCACCCGATTAAATTGATCGACGAATGCACTATTTAGTGATGCGGTAATTGGTGAAGTTACTTGTTCCCAATCAACGCCATTATTTGTACTGCGAAAAATATTACCGCGTAGGCCTATCGCAATGATACTAGACTTAGGCGTTCTGATGATGTCATAGAATGATCCCATATAAATTTCAGGTAAGCGCTCCCAATTACTGCCAAAGTCATTACTCTTTGCCATAAAGCCTGCTTCACCAACCATAAACAAGGTTACGCCATCTGCATATAATCTATTGAAATGAGGCAATATGAATTCTTTCTCTAAGTTATATGCTTCAACATCTTCTTCTTTTAATTCTTCCAAATAAATTTGATCATCTTCTATCAGTAATTCAGACTGAAACTCTTCTTGCCAAGTAATGCCACCGTTTGTTGTTCTGAAAAAGAGGCCGTAAGCACCTATTGCAATGCCCTCATTTTCATTACGAAAATGAATATCTAATAGTGGTTTATCTGTTTCTGGCAAATGCTGTTGCACAAACCAATGCTCACCCGCATCATTTGTTCTTAAGATTGTTGCATCATGACCTACAGCCCAGCCAATATTATTATTAACAAAAAATACTGCAGTAAGTAATACATCTACTGGAACATTTTTCTGAGACCAATTAATGCCGTCTTCTGATTTAATAATGTGTCCGCGTTCACCAACAGCAATAAGGTGATCTTGAGAAGTTTTTACAATGTCAGTAAGTAAAGATTTAGACGCAAGTTGTGCTTCAACTGAAGGTGCCGCTTTTGCAAAGATTGAGCTTACCAATACAACAGAACAGCAAAGAAAATGGATAGCAAATTTATTCATATTAATAGAGCATTTACTCAGGTGTTAAATTGAAATTAAAACGGTTGGCCTAAGCCAACCGTTCGTCGATATTATCTTCGACCTTCTCTACGCAGCGCTGCTGGCGTAAACTCTCGGTCATCGAAGTTAACCTGAAAATCGTACATCTTCTCTTCGTTATCTAAACCAATGGCAATATAACGACGAGAGTTCAGATCATGATAAACGTCTAACGTACTCCAATGAGTTGGTACTTCATAATAGTTCAGACCATAAGCAAATGCCACACGATAAAGCTCATCACGGTTATCGTATAGATCTGCAACATGGATCTGCCAGCTATCTTCGTCTATGAAAAACTTACGCTTCTTATAAACATGACGCATACCATCTTTTAAGTTTGCTTCAACAACCCATACACGGTGCTTTTCCCAGCGAACGTGTTCTGGGTTAATATGACCAGCATGAAGAATATCGCTATATGCTAAATCTTTGCTATGAAGCTTATAGCTGTTGTAAGGAATATAAAGTTCTTTCTTACCTTTTAGTTCCCAAGTATAACGGTCTGGTGAGCCGTTAAAAATGTCAAAATCATCGGTTGTTCTTAAACCATCAGATGCTGTACCTGGTGCGTCATAAGCTACATTTGGCGCACGACGTACACGGCGTTGACCAGTGTTATATGTCCAAGCTAAACGAGGTGTTTTAACCTGATCCATTGTTTCATGAACTAATAGTGCAGTACCGGCTAAACGCGCTGGCTCTGTTACCTTCTGCTTAAATCTAAATAAGATATTTTCCTTACCTAGCTCTTCTGCAGTGGCATCTTTATCACCATATTTATTCATTAGTTTTTCATCAAAACCAATAATTGTATAATCGCCAGAAGCCGTTGGTGCTGCTTGTCCACCAAAACGCTTCACCGATGCACCACGATAACGAACAATATGGTTCCAAATCGCTTCTATACCGTTTTTAGGTAGAGGGAATGGAATACCAATTGCAGCATCTGCCAAACCATTTCCGCCTTCAACAAGCCTTGCATTTACTGCATTTTTCTTTGTTGCTTCATACACAAACTCTGGGTAACTAGCAGAACGACGTGTTGGGTATACATGCATTTTAAACGTGTCAGGATAAAGCTTAAATAGCTCTAATTGACCCGCTGATAAATGATTTTGATATTCCGCAAGATTATCTTTTGTAATAGTAAACTTAATTTTGTCGTCAGCGAACGGATCTGGGTGATGATCACCAGCACTAAATCCTTTCGGTAATTTATTAATACCACCAGTCCACGCAGGAATAGAGCCATCAGCATTTCCTGCAACTGTCGCTCCCATTGGCGTTAACTCTTTGCCAAGTTGTGCAGCTTCTTCTTGAGAAACTTTTGCATTAACAGAAATAGATGTTAATGCAAACGTTATAGCTGCTGAAATGAGGGTGATTTTTTTCATTATTTTCCTATCCCCTAAATTGAATACTTAATACTGAACGAAACGTAGTCACGGTCAGCAAAATTATTTGTAGTGCCTTGGCCACCCCAGAAAGAGTTGTACGAGAAGTCTGCTGAGATTTTACTTTGATAGTCAAAGTTAATGCTCACACCAACAGATTTTCTGTCTTCAACAAATAGATATAGTGGATCTGGTGTAATACCACTTACATCGTGTGCGAAAACAATTTTAGGCGACACGTTAACACCGGCAAACACGTTGTTATAATCGGCTTTAGCAATTAAACGGTAACCCCAAGAATTTTTAGTCGGGAATGGGTTTGTTTCAGCGCCGTTGGAAAGCCCAGTGTGTAAACCTGCTACACCAGTATCCAATGCAGCTGTACGCGCAGTATTAGGGCCATTTAAACGCAGTTCGTCAAATGCAGGCATATCATTAATTGTTACACCACCTACTTCTGCAACCACTGCAAAATTATCAGAACCTAACGTAGGTCCAAATAAGTGCGCAAACGTAAATTGTAGCTGGGTAGTATCACTTAAAATATAACCTTTTGCATATTGACCAGAGCCAATACCATCTACTTGAGAAATACCTGCTAAATCAGGACGTAACCCAGCATTAGCAAGCTGTTCTGGCATACCTGCATATAAGATTTCAACATCATCAATTTGGAGTGGCTCATCTTGACGATAAGCTAACTCACCTGAAACAGCTGTTTCACCAATTGTGGTGTTAAAACTTAAACCGTATAACTTAATATCTTCAGGGTACTCTAAAACACCTTTACTGAAAGCTTTAAGCTCAGTAACGTTGTCTTTCGTGATTTCCTTCGTGGTTAGCATTTGTAAATCGTGCTGTAGTGCAGGAAGCCTAAAGTCAGCGGAGATTCCAGAAATAACCGGACGTCTTGAGTGATAATTTACGTAGTATAAACCAAACTCTGTATCGTTAAGCTGAGGAGCGAATAAAGCTAATTTAGCACCGTACTGACCTGAATCCTTTGGCTCATTAACACCGTATTGGTCAAAACCTGCAACCTGCAAATCATCCTGTGGACGTAAAGTAACTTTAGTCGGATAAGTCATGTACATCTTAGTTAATAACTGCTGTGCTTGTGGCGATGAAGGATCAACACCTAGAGTAGCCATTGCAGTCATCCAGTCACCTTGTAAACCATTTAAACGTTCAATCAAGAAGTCTAAGTCAATATCAGGGTTAGCAGTAAAGCCAAGTTGGATGTTATTTAGGTAACCACCTTCACCAGCAAAGTCGTTTGTTGAGAAATATGAACCTGGTGTCGGAAGGTAAGTTTCTTGCCAGTCATACTGATAGAAAAATTCTGCTGAAATATTTTCAGTTATGCCAACTGAAGCCCAAACCATACCCACAGGTATGAATGCTTCTTTTAACTCTGCACCTGGAGCACGTAAACGGGCAATATCTACAGGGTTAATATTAATACCGTGAGAAATAAGGGTACTTTCCCCCCAACTTAACACTTGATTACCGATACGAACTGATACTGGTGTCTCGCCATCATTAAAATCAAAATCAGCGTATACAAACGCATCTAATAAGCGAATGTCAGAACATGATAAATCTGATGCGTCAGAATCACGACAAGGATCTAATTCTTTTCCTGAAGTAGGGTTAACGTACGAACCGCCACCATTCTTCATTTTAAAATCATAGAAGTACATAAAACGGGTAAATAAACCGTAATTGCTCATTACTGAGCCATAGTCTTCTTTATTGATTGATAATTCGTGCAAACCTTTAAAGATTTGAGAGAAAGCGCTGCCTGAATCCCAATTTAGGTTACCTGCATCGCCATTATTTGAGTAGCTACCCGTTGGTGTATTCCACACATCGGCAGAGCTATATTTTTGCGCGCTTAAATATAAAGGAGTATTTTGATAAGCAGCGCCAAGTGCTGGGTTATAATTACTCCAGTCAAATGACGGGTTGTTTGACTTACCAATTAAATCAAAATTTCGGTCTTCTACGCGCCATGCAGCGCCAAGTGAAAAGGTTGAGTCGAAACTGACTTGAAAGTCGCCAACATCAAAGTTGACTGCTGAAGCTTGTGTGCTTGCGAGCGCCAGTATTGCAGAGGCAACACTTACGGCTAACGGCTTTTTCGCAAAATAGCCTGGCCCTTTGTTCATATTTTCTGTCTCCCCCTGTCCCTGCAGGTTTATTGTTTTATATTGCTTTTATTATTTTAGCCACATTAAGCGGCAATTTAAGGCAATAATTACATCATTTATAGTGATTAGCAAGGTCTAACCACTTGTAAATTTCAAGTTTATGCCTTGATTTTGTTATCAAATTTCTCTAGCTATTCTCAAGCTTAATAACATTAGTTTGCTAAATTTCTTTTTAAATCAACAGGCTAGACATCTTACCAGTCAAACCTGTTACTAATTCAGTTTTTCTAACGTCACAAATGCATTGTTTTCAGTAAGAACAAGTTTAAAACGGCCTCTAATTCCTAAGGAAGATCCGAACGGCCGTAACCTATTCGCGGGTAACTGAATTCTTTTACCATAATCATCCTTAACAATAACTGAATGGTAATCACCTCGATAAAACGGTAACCACTCGTTATAGCTTAATGTTAAGTTAAAATAGTGTACTTTCATCCTTCGCCAAGCCTAGTTTTCAGCTAACGCCTTTTGCACCTTTTCATACAAATCACTAGACAAGCTTTCAAGTGCTTCTATCCTTCTTAATGTTTGCTTCATTAATGCTTGGTTTGATTCAGGGTACTTTCTCCATGACAATAACGGAGTAATCAGATTAGCTGCTACTTGAGGATTCACAGCATTCAGTTGAATAATAATATCTTCTAAGAAAGCATAACCTTCTTGCTTATGGAATTGTGCAGGATTACGCATTACAAATGCGCCAACTAGCGACCGAGTTCTATTAGGGTTCTCAAGATTGAATGCTTTATGCGTCATAAGGTTTTTTATGGTCAATAAAGTCTCTTCACTATTTACCGTCGCATGTAACGCAAACCATTTATCCATGACCAAAGGCTCGTCAATCCACTGCTGCTCAAATTCGCTCATTAGTTCGTTAAATAACGTTTTATTGGCCGATTTAGCCCCAGCTAACACCGCCAGCTTATCGGTCATATTTCCGGTGGCTCGGTACAACTCTTTTGCAAGACGTATTTGCGTTTCAGAATCAACGTTAAGCATATATTTCAAACAAACCGATTTTAAACTTCTAATTTGTTTATTAATTGTCGAATCGGTTGCGTTGGTATTCTTTGTAGATGCTTCTTCCAATGATTGATATAACGACAACCACTCAGCGTCGAACCAATTTGCAATATTTTTCTCTAACTGCTCAATAGCATTTGTCAGAAGCGCTGGTTGAATAATCTGATATTGCGCCGCTAAAGCATCAAAACTTGGTAATGAAAATAATTCAGCCGCAAACTGCTTATCTTCTGGCAGGTTACTAAATAAATAACTAAGCGCCTGCTTTAACTCGCTTTCAAGCTTGCTACTTTCTTCTTGTGCGACCCTGCTCTTTAGTACTTCAAGATAAACTTGTTGTGTTGCATCCCATCTTGCGTACTCATCTTCTTCAAATTTCATTATACGAATTAGCTCATCCATGCCATATGAGTATGCGATCTGCACTGGCGCTGAAAAACCTCGGTTAAACACAGGCGTAACGGCTTTCACATCTTTAAACTCAAACTCATACGTTTGTTGCTCAGCCTTTAATTCAAGTAACAGCTGTTCAAGTACAGTTCCGTCGTCAGCGAGTAATGAAAAGTCGATAGGAATATGCAGAGGAAGTTTTTCTTTTTGATCAGCCGTCGGTAAGTTTACTTGTTTACATTGTAGGATTAGCTTGAGGCTATTTTCAGTGCGCTCTTGCTGTAACTCAAATTTAACTGTGGGCGTGCCTGATTGCGAGTACCAGCGCCTAAAGAGTGACAAGTCAATGCCTGATGCATCTTCAAGTGCTTTTACAAAATCATCACAGGTAACCGCTTGCCCGTCATGTCGTTCAACGTACAAGTCAATGCCTTTATAATAGTTATCTTTACCTAATAAACGATAAAGCATCCTGATCACCTCAGCACCTTTTTCGTACACTGTAACGGTGTAGAAATTATTCATTTCTATTACTTTTTCAGGACGAATAGGATGAGACATTGGACTTGCATCTTCTTTAAACTGTACCGTTCGCATGCCTATTGCTTGATGAATACGATTAACGGCACGCGAGCCCATGTCGGCGCTAAACTCTTGATCACGAAATACTGTCAAACCTTCTTTAAGGCTTAATTGAAACCAATCTCTGCACGTAATTCGATTACCCGTCCAATTGTGGAAGTATTCGTGAGCAATCACAGCTTCTACGTTATCAAAGTCTGTATCAGTAGCTGTATCTTCACTTGCTAAAACATATTTACTATTAAAGATATTTAAGCCTTTATTTTCCATCGCGCCCATGTTGAAAAAATCAACAGCAACAATCATGTAAATATCTAAATCATATTCAAGACCATACACTTCTTCATCCCATTGCATCGATTTTTTCAGCGATGCCATGGCATGAGTCGCTTTATGTCGATTACCTTTATCAACATAAATTTCTAACTGCACTTCTCTTCCAGAGCATGTGATGAATGTGTCTGAAAGCAAATCAAAGTCACCTGCAACTAGTGCAAATAAATAGCATGGTTTTTTAAAGGGGTCTTCCCATTGCACCCAGTGCTTACCATTATCTAATTTGCCAGCACCAACCTTATTGCCGTTAGATAAAAGCTGTGGGTAAGTTTCTGCGTCACCAATAATTTTAGTGGTGAATTTGGCCATCACATCGGGACGATCCAAGTAATAGGTTATCTTTCTAAATCCTTCGGCTTCACACTGAGTACAGTACGCACCACCAGATTTATATAATCCTTCAAGGGACTTATTATTAGCAGGGTCAATATGAGTAACAATTGTAAGCGTAAAAGACTGTTTACCTGTATTAATATATAATTTTTCATCCGTTAGCCGATAATCATCTGACTTGATGGTTTTGCCATCAATAGCGATGCTTTTCAATTCCATTTCATGACCGTCTAATTCTAACGTACAGCTTTCAGCGCTAACTCTCTCTATTTGAGAAACGGCTGTTACAACAGTTTGGTGGTCGTCTAACTCAAAAGTAAGATCGATATGATTGATTAAAAAATCTGACTGTCGGTAATCTTTTAAATACTTAGCTTCAGTGGTCATGTGTACCCCAAACAAAATTATTTACTTGATGTGTAGTAAGCTGATTTTCCTTGTCTTGATGATGATAAATAATGGAAAGGCAGCTCATCTTAAAAGTAATACAGGATTTATCATTTCGAATCGGAATATTAGAAATAATTTAGATTGGAAATAAGTATATTGTATTACGTTAAATTTGGCTTATTAAAGAAAAAGCCTACCAGAGGTGGTAGGCAGTTCCATTACGCTGTTTGCTCTTCACGCATTAAGTGTTTAGGTTCTATACGTAAAATTTTGTAGCCTAAATAAGCATAAATAATGGCTAGCAGAGGATTGATAAGATTAAAGAAGCAATAAAACATGTAATCAAGAGGATTAACAGATAGCACACTTTGCATATAGGCACCACAGGTATTCCATGGGATTAATGGACTAGTAATAGTGCCACCGTCTTCCAGTGTTCTAGAAAGGTTTACGCTATCTAACCCTCTACGCTCGTACTCTTCTTTGAACATTCTACCTGGCATCACTATCGCCATATATTGGTCAGCCGCAATAACATTTGTGCCTAAACTTGTAAGTAGCGTACTCGTAATTAATGACCCTGTTGATCTTGCTGCTTTTAGAATAGCTTCAAGTAGCTTTTGTAGTAAGCCAACTTTTTCCATCACTGCGCCAAACGTTAGTGCCATCATCACTAACCATACCGTATTTAACATACTGGACATGCCACCACGGCTTAACAAGTCATTTAACTGAGCATTGCTTGTTTCGATAGAAAAGCCATTAAATAATGTTTCCCATACAACTTTTAAATAGTTAACCCAAGATGCCGAGTCTGCCCCCGACATGTTAGCCACTACATCACCTTGAAAAAGAACAGCCCAAAGCCCTCCCAATAGCGCGCCAATAAAAACGGTTGGAAAAGCGGGTACTTTTTTAATGGCCATGGCTAATAGTACGACCAATGGCACTAGCATGGCTAAGTTGATATTGAAATGCGCTTGAAGTGTGTTAGACAAAACCGCCACGTTATCCGCATTCCCATCAACTGTTTCAGTTAATCCGATTACGACAAAAATAATAATAGCAATAATAAACGATGGCACTGTGGTCCATAGCATGTGCTTAATATGACTAAATAAATCTGTGCCTGCTACCGCAGGTGCTAAGTTTGTTGTTTCTGATAATGGTGACAGTTTATCACCAAAATATGCACCTGAAATGATTGCACCTGCCGTAATAGCTGGCGATAATCCTAGCCCTGTTGCCACACCAATCAAAGCCACACCGATTGTTGCAGCAGTTGTCCAAGAGCTACCAATACTCATTGCAACAACACCACACAAAATACACGACGCGGCATAAAACCAGCTAGGATCTAGTATCTGTAGACCATAATAAATAAGCGTTGGAACCGTACCAGACAACAACCAAGTGCCGATTAACGCACCAACAGATAGTAAAATCAGTATCGCACCAAGCGAAATAGAAATACCATCGACCATTGCTTGTTCAATGTCTTTCCACTTATAGCCATTTTTTAAGCCGATAACTGATGCAACTAGCGCTGCAAGAATTAACGCAATCTGATTAGGCCCATAAGACGAGTCTCCACCAAACAATGCCACAGATGCTGACAGAAGAACGATTAAAAATATAACCGGTATAAACGCATCAGAGTAACTCGGTTTTTTCACAGTTTCATTCATTTAATTAGTACCAACCACTTAACTTCATGTCTTTTAAATATAAACAGCGGAATAATAAATACATTTTGCAGTTTTAAACCTGAATTTTGACCAGAGGAAATGAAATATAATTTCATTCAGAGGTTTCATGAGCATCGTTCACAGACTGAAATCTTAAGCAATGAAAATACAAATAGCTACAGGCTACTTATTTCATTTTTATGACTAACAAGCTTAAAATTGTAATATTGTGATGTTTTACCCGTCCAGAATTAAGGTTATTTAGTTATTATGCTATTTAATCTTGTAATTATTAGATATGCAGCAGGTTTGTAAATCTACCCAGAAGTGGTCTAATGACCATGACGGTAATAGGCATAAGCTGCGGTGCGTATCATAGTATTTGCAGCTGTTTCTGACAACCATATAATGAATAAAACATGAGAATTGGGCTTAATTTATTTAAATATAGATATTCATAAATTTTGACTAAACTCAACATATCATTCCTTTTCTAACTTCTAAAACTAAAAAAAGCGCCTAAGCGCTTTTTTTAGTTATTAAATGATATAAACAACTTATTTTTTAGCTAATTTATCATACATTATTAAATCGGCAGTAATATTCGCTGCCTCTTCTAAAAATGGATCGATTTCTTCTACTTCTTTAGGCAAGTCGTCTAATGATTTAACTTTTTCTAAACCAAGGCGTTCAAGTCGCTCATTCGCCCTAACCAAGTTAGTTTTTTCATTATCTTCACGTTTAGCTTTACGCTCTGCTTCAACTAAAGAAATAGACTTCTTATCTTTTTCCGTTTTATAACGTTCAATATCGTTAGCCAAATACTTAAATTCTGGCTCACTTTTTATACGCTGTTGATGCGCTTGTTCCAGCTTATTCACTAATTGATTCATTTCACCTTGAGCAATATATCCCGCTTTACCAATACTATCCCAAGGCAAAGCGTTTTCTTCTTGGCTTTCACCCCATTCACTTGGATCAATTGCTGATGGGAATTGAATATCAGGAATAACCCCTTTGTGTTGGGTGCTGCCACCATTAATCCGATAGAACTTCGCCATGGTGTATTGTACGCTGCCCAGCTTATTATCATAAAGATCAAATACTCGACTTAAACCACGATGTTGTTGAACAGTACCTTTACCAAAGGTTTGCTCACCAATAACAATCGCACGACCATAATCCTGTAAAGCAGCTGCAAATATCTCACTGGCTGATGCACTGTAGCGATTTACTAAAACCGTTAATGGACCATCATAAAACGTTCTGCCATCATGGTCTTTTTTAACATTAACATTACCTCGGCCGCTTCGTATTTGTACTACAGGCCCTTTGTCAATAAACAAACCTGTTAAACGAGTGGCTTCTTCTAATGAACCGCCACCATTATCTCGTAAATCGATAACTATGCCGTCTACTTTTTCTTTTAAAAGCTTGTCTATTTCAAGTCTAACGTCTCTAGCTAAATTGTTATAAAAGCTAGGAATAGTAATTACACCCAGTTTGGCGTCAATTTTAGAATAGGTTGGCTCAAATACTTCAGACTTAGCAGCTCTGTCTTCAAGTTTAATTTTATCTCGTACGATAACAACTTCTTTAGTGCTATCACTTGATGCTTTTTCACCACTGATAATTTGTAACTTAACCGACGTTCCTTTTGGTCCTTTAATTAATTCAACAACATCATCTAAACGCCAGCCAATGATATCAACAAATTCTTCGTCACCTTGTGCAACGCCAATAATTTTGTCTTTAGGCTTTAACTGTTCAGTTTTATCAGCAGGTCCGCCTGGTACTAGGCTCCTAATAACTGTGTAGTCTTCATCTGATTGTAATACAGCCCCAATACCTTCTAATGAAAGGTTCATTTCCATACGGAAACGGTCTGCATTTCTTGGTGATAAATATGAGGTGTGCGCTTCAATGCTTCTTGCATAAGCGTTCATTATGATTTGGAAGGCATCTTCGCTTTGGGATTGGCTTAAACGCTTAATCGCATTGTTATAACGTTTAGTAAGAACGTCTTTTATTTCGCTCCAATCTTTGCCCGTTAACTTTAAACTTAACGCGTCAAACTTAACTTTTTGACGCCAAATTTCATTTAACTCAGCTTCGTTTGCAGCCCAGTCGGCATCTTCTCGATCGTAAAAATATTCATCTTTTACGTCAAACTTCATTTCTTTATCTAGAAGTGAAAGTGCGTATTCAAAACGCTGAAAACGACGCTTCATGTTTAAGTTGAAAATAGAGTATGCATCTTCAAGCTTGCGTTTTTCTATTGCATCATCAAAAGATTTCTCTAAATGATCAAATTTTTTGACGTCATCAGCTAAAAAATAGCTTTTGTTACTATCAAGCGACTTTAAATATCGATGATAAATTTTTTCAGACAATGTGTCTGACAATTCTACTTCAATGTAGTGATTACGGGTAAAGTGCTGAGTCAACCGTTTTATCGCAGCGGTGTGTTGCTGTTCTTGACTCAATACGGGTAGCTCGTTAATAGAAACGGTTGAATTTACTTTTACTGCAAAACTGGGAAGTGTAACAACACTAACGGCCCCAATTAAACAACTCAATACTTTACCCATAATTCCTCCAATTAGGCCGTGAACAAACTCTCAGCTCTCGTTTTGACAACCATACCTGTGTCTAGTTGAACATGTATGTCGTCTTTTGCTACTTCAGTAATAGTACCTTTCATTGGTGACTTGCCTAATTTCACATGCACCTTAGTACCGACCTTCATTAGAGACTCATCTAGCTTAGATAGTTCAACTTGAGGTTTAACTGTTTTCTTTTGAACTTTAGCAGGAGCGTTTTCTCTCTTTTTCGATTTTGCGCCCTTTGGTGGAACTGTGCCAGTTTTGCTTGCACTATTTTTGTAAGATTTCTTTTCGTTACGTTTAGCCGCATTTTCTTTTTTGCGCTGCTCGTAACGCTCTTTACTCTCTTTCAGCGCTTTAGCTGCATGCTCTGCATGTTCAGCTTCAACTTTTTCACACTGTTCACCTTCAAGGTTAATACGGTGTTCGCCTTCTTTTACACATTCTAGATAACGCCAAGAAGCAGTATATCTTCTTAGTGCCTGCCTTAACTGTGTACGACTAACTTTTGGCTCGTCTTCAGTTTTTTCTGCAATTTCTTTAAAAATACCAATTTTTAATGGCTTAGCTTTACCTTTTAAAGTGAAACATTGCGGAAATTTTTCTGACAAAAACGTCAGTACTTCATTTACATCTTTTAATTTTTGGTTGTCATCCATCAGACAATTACCTTAAAACCTTAATTTTCATTCTGTTTACATTGCTCAACGTACTGCTCAGTCCACATCAACAAGTCGTCTAAGCTTGCTTCTAATATGGCCGTTTCACCACGAAACTGCTCCCAAATTCCAGCCAGTATTGTATCAGCTTTTTCCGTGGAAATATCCTCGGGAAGATGATTCCATGCCAAATAAAGCATTTCATTGAGCCTGTCGGCCACAATTTCTTCTTCACCTTCCCAATCGCCTACATCCATAGATGTAAACAAGTAATCCCTAATATCTATTAGTTCTTTCATTGCAGCATACGCTCTAACACAGTGATTACTTCCTCTAAACCAGATTGATCTTCATGGTCAAAACGGCTTAATAACGGACTATCTATGTCTAAAACACCAATCAGTTCACCATTTTTATGAAGTGGTAAAACGATTTCAGAATTGCTTGCGCTGTCACAAGCTATATGGCCAGCAAATTGATGTACATCTTCTACTAATAATGTTTTATCTTCAGAAAATGCTGTGCCACATACCCCTTTTCCAACAGGAATACGAACACATGCGGGCTTGCCTTGAAATGGGCCAAGTACGAGTTCGCTTTCACTGTCTTTTAAATAAAAGCCAGCCCAATTAACGTCTTCCAAGGCTTCAAAAATTAAAGCACTAACGTTAGCTAAATTGGCAATTAAGTTTGGCTCTCCGCTTGTTAAAGCCTCTACTTGTTTCGCTAATAGCGAGTAGGTTTCATGTTTCGAACTATTCATTAATCATCATTCGAATTGTTAAAATTGCGGTAAAGGTACTCTTTCTAGTAACTAAATTAAAGTCTTTAGCGCTATTTTTTTAATTTATATTAACTCATTAAGCGTATAACTATTTAATTTCAAAGCGAATTCTTAAGCTTGCTTCGACAGGACGAAGTGCTACTTGCATACTTTCTGCACTTTTAAAAGCCTGTACATCTGCCATCATTATGCCTTGTGCCTGACTCATTTCTATAACGTTATGAACACCCAAAATTGATGCGTTACTCTTTTTTGCAATAATCCCAGCTTTCTTTTTTGCGTCAGAGAATGCTAGCTCTAGCGCTTTTTCATACGCTTTGTCTGCCTGTGAATAATATAAGTTTTGCTGGAGTATTTGCGATGCGCCACGACGTGTTAAACCGTCAATAACTTTAAACAAACTTCCAGTATCGTTAAGCGTGAAGCTAATCTTTCTTGATACTCGGTAACCAATTAAATCTTTACCTTCTTTATAATTATATTGAGGATAAATATTGTAACTAGATGTATCTAGCGCGGTTTCATCGATATTTTGATTTAATAAAAACTGGGTTATTTGCTTTGTATCTCCGTCAACAACTGCTTTGGCTTTTTCCGCTACACGAGACATTTGTTCAACTAACACCACCACACTTGCACGGTCTGGCTTGTTATAAACCATGCCTTTACCAGATACTTCGATGACTTTCGTTTCTTTCGTGTCAGCATTAACACCACACGTCCCAACCAGTAGTGAAAATAAAAATATAAATTGCACCAAAACCTTAGTTCGACTAAAAAAATTATTCATAGTTTGTCCCATTGTTTTTAAATCACAAATTAAGCCTGTACTAATGTACGCCCTTTATAAGCTTAAATCTTCAGAAGTGAACCTTGACTGAACTCATAGGTATTTATTTGAAATAGATTTCACTTGTTTGGTACTTATTCATCACCTTTCCTTTTAAATAACAAACATATCTATAAATTCATTAACTGACATTTCAGATAGCTCATCTTGATCCGCACACAATTCAAATATCTCTTCACAGCGCCATTTAGGAAAGCGGGTTGCTAGGTTATCTTTAAATTTTTGTTCTAAAATGGGCAAACCTTCATCGCGACGAAAACGATGCCCGATTGGATATTCAACTTCTACGTTATCGGTACTTGTTCCATCGCTAAAATATATTTGAACTGCGTTAGCAATTGAGCGCTTTTCAGGGTTAAGATAATCCTTGCTATAACTTTCACGTTCAACCACTTCCATTTTACTTCTTAATTCATCTATTAACGGATTACTTGCATGAAATGAATCTTCATAATATTCAGCACGTAGGTTACCAAATATCAATGAAACCGCGACCATGTATTGTAAGCAGTGATCTCGATCTGCTGGATTTGCTAAATCACCAACTTTTGAAATAATTCGAATGGCCGATTCATGAGTCGTTAGCACAATTTTATGAATATCTTTTAGCCTATCTTTCACTTCTGCATGTAATGTAACAGCAGCTTCACATGCTGTTTGTGCATGAAATTCCGCAGGAAAAGACAGTTTGAATAGAATATTTTCCATCACATAACTGCCATATTCGCGCTGAAACTTAAACTTACTTTGTTCACTAGGCTTTAGTTTGTTATCTTGGTTAAGTTTACTGAACAGCACATTATAGAACCCCCATTGCTCAGCTGTTAGCGCACTAGGAACACCCATTTCACCTCGCATAGCCATGTCTACCAGCCGAACGGCTCTGGATGTTGCATCACCCGCAGCCCACGATTTCCGTGAGCCTGCATTTGGTGCATGCCTATATGTTCGTAGCGCCTGCCCATCTACCCAAGCATGTGAAACGGCAGAAAGTAGTTCTTCACGAGTAGCCCCCATTATTTTTCCAGCGACCGCTGCTGAAGCCACTTTTACAAGAACAACATGATCTAAGCCAACTTGGTTGAAGCTATTTTCAAGTGCTAATACCCCTTGGATCTCATGCGCTAGCACCATTGATTCTAAAACGTCTTGCATTTTCAAAGGGGGATACCCTTTCGCCATTCTTACCTGCGAGGCATAATCTGACACAGCCAAAATTGCACCTAAATTGTCAGAAGGATGTCCCCACTCAGCAGCTAACCAAGTATCATTAAAGTCTAACCATCGAACCAAGCAACCTATATCCCACGCCGCCTTTACCGGATCTAGTTTCAACTGCGTACCCGGCACACGAGCGCCATTTGGGACAACCGTGCCGTCCACAATTGGCCCTAAGTGCTTTGTACACTCAGGAAAACGAAGGGCTAACAATGCGCAACCTAAACTATCAATTAAACAATTACGAGCTGTATTCAAAGCCTCTTCAGACGTAACATGATAACTCAGCACATAATCAACAATATCTTGTATTTCGTGATCGTAATCTGGACGGCGATTGGTATCAGCCGTTTCTGCTTTACTCATAAAATCCTACATTCATTTCATTAAGTGGCGTGCTTTTAGCGCATAAAGCTAGCAACAACATCAATACGCCTACGTATGCCAACAAGTAATAAAGTTATAGAATGAACCTGCTATTAAGTACAATAAATACTAATAAAAACCGTTGAATATTAATAAGATAAATCTAGCCAAAGAACCAATAACATACCGCAATTGCAGCAGTTATACCGGCTACATCAGCAATTAAGCCACATGCAATTGCATGGCGTGCATGCTTTATCCCTACAGAGCCAAAATACACTGCTAACACATAAAATGTTGTTTCTGTTGAACCTTGAATGGTTGAGGCAATTCGACCGACAAAGGAATCTGCCCCATGTGTAGACATTGTCTCTATCATCATGGCTCGAGCACCGCTGCCGCTTAGCGGCTTAATCAGTGCGGTAGGTAGTGCGTCTACAAACCGGGTATCCCCCCCCAAAGCGGCAACAAGAAACCGAATTGAATCGATTAATATATCAAGTGTGCCGCTGGCTCTTAACACACCAATCGCCACTAGCATTGCCAATAAATAAGGAATTAATGAAATGGCTAAACTGAACCCTTCTTTTGCACCATCAACAAATGCATCGTAAACATCCAGTTTTTTTCTAGCGGCTACTGCCAAGCAAAAGACTATAAAGCCAAAGATTAAAAAGTTGCTTAACAATGATGATTGCTGAGAAAGTTGAGTAGCCGTTAACGTTGCAAAATAACCTATTAAGCCCATTATCAGTGCCACAAAACTGCCTAAATATAAAAGTACCACAAAATTTGTGAGCTTGATTTTTTGAACAAACGCGACCGCCAATAATCCCGCAAAAGAAGAAGCCGATGTGGCAAGTAAAATAGGAAGAAAAACATCAGTAGGCTCAACAGCTCCTTGTTGAGCGCGATAAACAAACACAGCGATAGGAAAAATAGTTACCGAAGATGTATTTAACACTAAAAATAAAATTTGCGCGTTAGTTGCCTTTTCAGGTTCAGGGTTCAAGGTTTGTAAGTCTTTCATTGCCTTAATCCCCATTGGCGTGGCGGCATTATCTAAGCCAAGTACATTGGCAGATAAATTCATTGTCATACTGGCAATCGCAGGATGATTTTTTGGCACACCCGGCATTAGTCTTACAAAAAGTGGTGTTAACGCCACTGACACTTTGTCTACTAGCCCTGCCTTTTCGGCTATTTTCATTACGCCTAACCAAAAGCTCAGTGCACCCACTAAGCCAATTGCTATTTCTACCGTAATTTTAGACATAGAGAATACTGAGCCAACGATGCGCTCGAAAACTAAGCTATCGCCGTTTACCAACCATTGAAAGACACCAGAACTAAAGGCAATAAAGAAAAATGCTAACCAGATCTTATTTAACAAAAGGTGTTCCTATTTATCTCGTGCTAGAATGCAATTTTTTGATAGTCTACCTGAGGTTATAAGTGAACGAAAATAGTTATATTCCTGAATCGTTTATAAAAAAAGTAAAAGAAATAATTCCGGAACATTTAAACCTTGATGATTTCATACGTAGCTGTCGACAACCTCTTAGACGAAGTATTAGAGTTAACACGCTTAAAATAAGCTGTGCCGCCTTTATCGACAAAGTCAAATGCAAAGGTTGGCAATTATCTCCTATTCCGTGGTGTACTGAAGGTTATTGGTTGGAAAGGCCAAAAGAGGAAGAAGCTATATTACAACTCGGTAATACTGAAGAGCACTTAGCTGGCTTATTTTATGTTCAAGAAGCAAGCTCAATGCTACCTCCATTCGCCATGCTTACAAACGGATCTCTTGATGCTGAAACCGTACTCGATGTTGCGTCAGCACCCGGCTCTAAAACTACCCAATTAGCAGCTTATATGAATAACAATGGCTTTATCGTTGCTAACGAGTTATCGGCAAGTCGCGTAAAAGTGTTGTATTCAAATATTGAGCGATGTGGAGTAAAGAATATTGGCTTAACTCACTTTGACGGGCGGGTATTTGGCGATTATATGCCCGAGAGTTTTGATGCTATTTTGTTAGACGCCCCCTGCTCTGGTGAAGGTACAATCAGAAAAGATCCCGACGCATTAAAAAATTGGAATCAGGCACACTTAGACGAAGTTGCTGTTCTGCAAAAAGAATTAATAATAAGTGCATTTAAAGCATTAAAACCTAATGGTGTACTTATTTATTCTACTTGCACATTAAACCTTGAAGAAAATCAGCAGGTTTGCCAACACTTAAAGACGACCTATCCTGAATTAGTCGAACTTGAGTCGCTTCAAAATATGTTCACAGATGCCAGCAAAGCAACAACCCCTGAAGGCTTTTTACACATTTGGCCACAAATCTTTGATAGTGAAGGATTCTTTGCAGCACGCATACGAAAAACTGGCTCACTGGAAGATAATCGGCCCACCAAAAAGAAGCTAGGTAAATTTCCATTTGAGCCTGCAAAAGAAAAACAAACCAACGCGCTTGCTACTTATTTCAATAATCAGTTTGGCTTAAACTTAACGGATGAACTAGGTAAAGTAATGATTAGGGATAACGAATATTGGTTATTTCCTCATGCTGCTTTGCCACATATTGAAAAAGTAAAATACCAACGCGTAGGTATTAAGTTAGCTGACGAGCATAAAAAAGGGTTTCGTACACATCACCAAGTAGCAATTACTTTTGGTAAGCATTTCATCAAAAATATATACCAATTAAACGCAGATCAAGCCGTTAATTACTTTAAAGGGCAAGACGTACAGCTTAATGACCTAGTGCCAGATACGGGAGAAGTATTATTGATGTTGAATAACGCGCCCATTGGGTTGGGTAAATGGCAAAAACGTAAAATTAAAAATACTTTGCCACGAGAACTAGTAAAAAATAGCCGAGTAATTCAGTAGGACAAATAACGTTAACGCAAGCATGTAACTGGTACATGCTTGCAGGAAAGTAGGATTAATTCGCAGGGTGCCATTTACCGTCTTTAAACGCAGCTAGAAGAATTTTTGCCCTTCCCTCGCCTAAATCTAAATATGAATTACCCGCCAAGAAGAAGTCGTTTAACCCTTTAATCGATCTTAAATCGTCTGTGGTCACTTTTGGGTAAGCCATAGACCATTTCTCAAACGCTCTTTCTTCAATAGGCTCTTCCACTACCTTTTTGATGTCTGTGTGGCGTGGATCGCGCGAAATCTTGTTATAAAGATTATTAATAACTTCTTTGTCTCCCTCCAACACTTGGAAGAATGAACCTTTGTGAAAAAGAAGGATGCCTGTTACATCTATTTTTTTATTATTCTGTCTACTCGACTCTAATAAAGCTTCAAGTGCTTCTTTACTGATATTTTCTTCAGTAGTGGCACTACAATAAATTAAATGTGTTAACTGCATAAATAACTCCTTATACCTAAAACTGATGAGGTACAAACAATATTACGAAGCAAAAATGCTATTGGTTCAATTTTTATTCAAATATAGCTAATTTTTTATTTTGTGCCTATTTAAGAAAATATAGATATCAGTATTTTTGGTATTAAATCGTAATTTATGTACCATTAGCATCATATAAAACTAAGAGAACACATCATGATCGGCACTTTGTCAAAAATGAAATCATCACTAACCCAAAACAATAGTGTTGAGTATAACCTGCCCATTGGCGAACATTTAGTCCCACTCAACCCACTGCTAGGCAAACACATTGCTTTTAAACATACAGGACAAATTTTTTGCAGTTCATGCGGCAAAAAAACAAAAAAAAGTTTCTCGCAGGGCCATTGTTTCAGATGCATGCAAAAACTAGCAAGCTGCGATATGTGTATTTTAAAACCGGAAACATGCCATTTTGCACAAGGAACCTGTCGCGAGCCTGAGTGGGGTGAGCAAAACTGCATGATCCCTCATTTTGTATACTTATCTAATACCTCAGGTTTAAAGGTGGGTATTACTCGCCATAGTCAAGTGCCAACACGTTGGATTGACCAAGGTGCCACTCAAGCTCTGCCTATTTTTAAAGTAAATACCCGCTTGCAGTCAGGGCTAGTTGAAACTGCACTGGGCGAGTTTATTGCTGACAAAACAAATTGGCGAGCAATGTTAAAAGGCAACAACGAGAGCATGGATTTAAAGCAGCATGCCAACGAGTTAATTCCGCAAATTGCAGCACGATTGGAACAGATTCAGCTTGAGTTTGGAGAAGAAGCGGTTCAACAACTTGAAGAAGACATTGTTAATATTGACTATCCGGTAGACCAATTCCCAACTAAAATAACCTCGTTCAACTTAGATAAGCACCCTGAAGTTAGTGGAATACTACAAGGTATAAAGGGGCAATATTTGTTGCTTGATACAGGGGTAATCAATATTCGAAAATTCACTTCATACGAGATTGAAATGCTCGATTGACGTTAGAATACATAAAAAGTGCTCAGTTAGTCGTAGGCTAACTGAGCATCACACACTCTAAATTTCGGCTTTGAATTAAGTAAATATTATAATTATCTATTTTGTGCCATTTCCTCCTGTTTGTTAATGAGTTCAATAGATACTCTTCGATCAAAGAAATCATTCTCATATGATTGGTTGGTTTGAAGCGGTTGACTTTCACCATACGCTGAAAGGCTAATTTGGCTATCAGCTACTCCTTGGCCTATTAGGTAGCTTTTTACAGCACTGGCACGTTGCATTGATAATTTATGGTTAAATGCTTCATCGCCTCTTCGGTCTGCAAATCCAGATAATTTAATATGCATATCTGGCTCTTTTTGTAATTTTTCTGCAACCTCAGCTAGGTACGCTTGATAAACAGGCTCTACTTTTGCCGAACCCGTTTTAAATTGCATTGCAACTGGAATATTCATTAATTCAGCATTTTTCTCATCAAGGTAATTTTGATAACGTTCACTTTGGCTAGCCAACAAGGCGTTTTTATTTTCTAACTCATCAGATAGTGATTGTGCCGCTTGTCTTGCTGCGACTAAATCGTTCCCTGTTTCCATTAGCGCAATTTCCAGTTCCTTTTTGTGCTCGTGCTCATTAACTTGATTACCCATCATGATGCCAAATACACCGGTTACAACCGCGCCAACTGGTCCAGCAATTGCGGCACCAATTAATACGCCAGTACCAAATCCTATTAGTTCTTCTTTTCCTGAGTCATCTTTGGCAGGCACTGTAAATTCTGAAGTATGGCTATTTGCGTAAACCGGCGGAGTGATAAATGGTGAAACTGCTAAAGAAAGTGCTAATGCGATAGTGGTTAATTTCATGGTAATACCCTTCTACTTTTTATTTGTCTTGGTGCAAGAATGTTTCTCGTCACCTGAAGTTGTGTTTTGTTTCGATGGAACACATTAAACACTTGCAACATTGCAATGACAGGGAAAGAAAAAGCGAATACAACGATGAAATATGGCAAAAAAATGGCAATGTATTGTTTGGGGTATAATTTCATTCCAACCATAGGTATATTGCGCCTAACAAAAGTGCTGAAACATGATTAAGTAAAAAGTTATGCCTAAAAGAATCGCAATAGTAGAAGACGAAGCAGCAATCAGAGAGAACTATACCGACGTACTCACCAAGCAAGGCTATCAAGTTTCAGCCTATGCCAACCGTGAATCAGCGTCTAATGCTTTTAATACTCGCTTGCCTGATTTAGCCATCATTGATATTGGACTAGAGGATGAAATAGATGGTGGATTTGCATTATGCCAGCACTTAAGAACACTTTCGCCAACCTTGCCAATTATGTTTCTTACAGCACGCGATAACGACTTTGATACCGTATGCGGTTTACGCATGGGGGCGGACGATTATTTAACAAAAGATATTAGCTTCCCTCACCTTATTGCACGTATTGCAGCGTTATTTCGTCGCCTTGAAGCAATGGAACAGCCACCACAGCAACATGCATTGCTTGAGCAAGGAAGCCTGACCATTGATACAAATCGTATGGAAGTGCGCTGGCAAAATACCTTGATAGATGTAACTGTAACTGAATTCTGGATGGTTTATGCATTAGCAAAGCACGTAGGCCATGTAAAAAGCCGAGATGATTTAATGGCTGAATCAAAAATTGTTGTGGACGACAGCACCATTACCTCACACATCAAAAGAATTCGTAAAAAGTTTATCGCAGTAGACAGTCAATTCGATTGTATTGATACGGTTTACGGCATGGGCTACCGCTGGAATGTTTAAGTTTTTTTTGGGGTTGCGCTTTAAGCTTGTTTTACTATCAGGCTTTTTATTTACCATTCCTTGGCTGGGTTACCAATATGTTTGGGAAATGGAAAAGTTTTTACGTGAAGGACAAGAAAAAACATTAACGGGTACTGTTTCTGCGCTGGCAACAGCTCTTCACGAACGACCTAACCTGTTTAATACCAAAGCCAGCTTTTTGCAACAAGTTGAAAAAGGGAAAGACCTTTACGCCTACCCAATAAACTCTGCCATTCAACTAGATGGTAAATTAAAAGATTGGAATCACTATAAAAAGCATGCGCTAATGTATAGTGAACAAAACATAATCGAGCATAATAAATTAACTGAGCAACCAAGTGACCAGCAACTCCTTGTACAGGAATATCAATCGGAAGATTTATCTTTCATTCATTTAGTGGGTCAATATGGTAACTATTTATACGCCTATTTTGAGGTCACTGATAATAACGTTATTTATCGCCCAAGCAATTTATTAAGTGTTGACCAAAACGATCACCTTCGTATTAGTGTTTTAACACCAAGTGGAGAATTTGAACGCTTTATTATTTCCCCCAAACAAGCTGGCTGGATTAACGCTTATACCCTTTCTGATGATCGTTCCCGCTTATTGGCCGCCAAGTTTAGTAACAACATACAAGGTTATTGGCGGCAAACAGATCAAGGCTACAACATAGAGTTGCGTATGCCATTAAGCTTGTTTAGCCACAAGCTTAGTTTCGCGATTGCAGACTATGACGCGCCGTTTGATGAACAAAAAGGCAATCAAGCACCAAAATACGTGATTGGCACAGCACATACTCAAACTCCTGATAATTTAGGCTCTGTGTTAGTTCCATCACCTGAAATAGAACGTATTATTAAAGGGATGGCACAGTCTGAATCTCGTATTTGGGTTGTAGACAAACACCGCCGAGTACTAGCCAGTTCTGGAGATTTAACTCAGTCTCATGGTATTTGGAGTAGCCAAAACAAACATCCGGCGCCTGCCTCTTGGTGGCATACGTTTGAACAACAATACTTACATCCTCTTTATTATCGCGTTTTAACTCGCCCTCCTGAGTCGTTCGTTGATCAACTGTACGATTCCGCTCAACTGGAAGGCAAACATATATCTCATGCATTAAACGGCCAAACAGGATCGCACTGGCGATTATCGTCAGACAATCAAGCGGTAATATTATCTGCCGCTCATCCAATATGGATAGATGGTCAAGTGATGGGTGCCGTTATTGCAGAAGAAACCACAAATGGCATTCGAACCCTGAGAAATAAGGCGTTAGAAAAGCTTTTTAACGTCATCTTAGCGGTTTTATGTGTAGGTACCCTTGTCTTATTCTTATTTGCATCTCGTATTTCTTCACGTATAAGGCATTTGCGTGATCAAGCAGAACAGGCCATTGACGCACAAGGACGCATTACAGATATTATCCATGCCTCAAAAAGCCATGACGAAATTGGCGACCTAAGCAGAAGCTTTGCTAGCGTTGTTTCCAGATTAGGGCAATATACCCATTATCTTGAAAATATGTCTAGCCGACTGTCTCATGAGCTACGCACGCCCGTTGCTGTTGTCAGATCTTCACTAGATAACTTAGCAATGAACTTAAAAGACAGTGAAAATCAAAAATATATGGCTCGTGCACAAGAAGGTATAAGCCGCTTAAATACGATTTTAACGAACATGAGTGAAGCAACACGTTTAGAACAAACACTAAAAGACTCTGAACGCATTCCATTTAATTTAACTGATGTAGTAACAGGATGCATGCAAGGCTACCAGCTAGCTTACCGTGATACAGCATTTGAGCTTGAATTAACAGACCAGCCTTTATCTGTGGTAGGTTGCCCAGACTATATTGCCCAGTTACTAGATAAATTAGTCGCCAATGCGTGTGATTTCTCTGACAACAGTCCAATTGAAGTAACACTTTTCCGACAAGGTAATCAGGCAATATTCAGCATCACCAACTATGGCGCTCAATTACCTAATGAAATGAAAGATAGAATATTCGACTCAATGGTATCCGTTCGCTCTCAAAACCAGCAGCAACAGCCTCATTTAGGTATTGGCTTGTATATTGCCAGAATGATCACTCTTTTTCATGAAGGGGCTATTTCAGGCACAAATAACTGTGAGGAGAACAGTGTTACGATAATGGTAACACTGCCTTTATCTAGTGAGTAATAAGTTATTATTTCAGGTGATAAGTGACTATTCATCACCTCGCGTCAAATAACGCATTAACTGGTCTTTTAAATTAGGTGGCAGCCCTTTGATAATCATGGTGTCGGTTTCTGGTTGATAAATGATGCGATCGCCTAGCAGTTTTTTCTCAAAACCTAAGCTTAAACCGCCACCTTGGCCACTAAACTTTACGAGTGTGGTGATGGTTTTTTTATCAACAGGGAATTGCTCTTCTAATTCGTAACCCTGCTCTTTGTAAAACGAAGAAAAGTCTTCATCAACTTTGCTGTTCAATGTGCTTGAAAGCTCATTAACGTTTGCTTCTTCTCCTAGTTGAACTCGCTCATTACAGTAGTCGTATACTTCTTTTCGGGCTGCTGTTTTTTCACCATGATCCAATTCAGTAGTTGAGATAAAGTCTTCAACTGCGTCTAGCATTACTTTGCTTTGCTGCTTGGCATCTACCCCTTCTTCGCACCCTAAAAAGTCTAGGAAGAAATCAGATACTTTTCTGCCTGCTCTCCCTTTAATAAATGAAATGTATTTATTACTTTCAGGGTTAGTTTTATATTCGGTGAGATCAACACGTGCAGCCAGTTGCATTTTAGATAAATCTAAATGACGGGAAGTTAAAATATCCATTTCTGCGGAAACACTAAAGTGTTCTTGGATGTTTAATAGCATAATGAATACATAGCGCGTAGCAAGGTATTCATAATCAGCAACTAATAAATAGCCTGTTTCGTCGAACGCATACTTTTTTAATTCTTCACCTAATTGCTGGGTAGCACTGCCCGCAAAGTCATGAAAACTAATTTCATTTGTGTGGTAGCTCTCTAATGTGGAGGCAAACAAGCCACTTTTTTCATCTGAAAAACAACAAAAGCCTTTGCCTGGTTTACTGTTATAAGCAAAATGGATTTTTTCCATTAATGCGGCTACTTTTTCGTTAATTAATAAATCTTGTTCACGAATTCGGGAAATTACATCACCGTCTTCGCGTTTTTCAAGATAATTTATGACCAATCGATTAACTTCTATAGACATCTGCGTTTTAATTACCCTAAGTTTTTGTAATAATGCTGCGTATTATTATTTACGACATAAGTACATTCATGCCAATCATTTCTAAGTATTCTAATCAAGAAGTAGAACAGATTATAGCCGAGCTATTAGCAACGCTTAAAAAAAATAATGCAAGTGCCGAACTAAGCCTAATGTGTTTAGGAAATGCGGCAAGCATTATAATTAAAGATAACTTCCCAAAACAGACCCGTGAACAAATAGCTGAATCATTTTCTGCCGCATTAAAAGACGCAGCTAAGTAGCATTATGTTAATTAACCCTAACCATGGCTTTGTCTCAAAAGTTCAACAACTGATGAGTTGGGGCCACTGGTTTGTATTTTTTAATATTTTTCTCTGTGCTGTTATTTCGCTTTTATACGTTTTTGCAGAACCGTTGCCAACTACCCTACTAGGCACAGCTTATTTACTGACTAATTGGATTGGCCATACAGCTTTTCTTACTTTTATAGTTTTTCTTTTTACTATTTTTCCCGCTACTTTACTGTTTCCTTATCTACGGCATGTTCGTGGGCTTGGTGCTGTTCTCACAACTATTGCGTTTCTTATTCTTTGCGTTGATATATTTACATATCAAAAACTGGGCTACCACTTAGGGCCAAACTCTTATATCCAAGCGATTGAATTACTCAAGCATAACCTTAAAGTGCATCCGTTAAGGTTTGTAGCCGTTTTAGGCGTATTAACATCAACAATATTAGTGGTACAAATCACGCTTAGTAATTTAGTTTGGAAACGTATTGGCCAATTAAGGCAGGTTTCTTGGGGCAAATATGCAACGGCATTTTATTTAATTTGTTTTATTTCGAGCCACTCTTTACATATTTGGGCAGATGCAAAAAACCTTTATGATGTGACTAAGCAAGACAATATGTTCCCGTTGTCATACCCGAGTACTGCTAAAACATTACTTACGAAAAATGGGCTACTGACGAATGGCAGTAAAGGACTCATCAATCATGACACATTTGAAACGGAGCATCAGCTACAAAACCTATCGTTAAATCCTGCACAACAATGCAATAAAGACAGCATGAAACCTGTACTCATCGACGTTTATATTGCTGACAATGATACTGCCATTAACGACGTAGAATTTAAGCTAGACGCATTAGGATATCAGTTATTTGACAAATATTATGGCCCTAGCAACCTTGATGACCATGCTTTTAATTTAGTTTACGGCTTACCTGCCAACTATAACTACCACCTTGAGAAGAATGCCCCCGCTCTTACCAGTATGAAATTACTCTCAGTCACTAACGAGACTGATTTACTGGCTAATTTGACTGTAACGCGCAACTCTAATTCGCCAGCACAAATGCATCTCAAAGCATGGGATAAAACAACACAGAATCCAATTCAAAGTCTAAATGATGTGGACCAATTTTTATTGGTGTTATTTCCAAGCGATAACATTATTTCTAGGCATGTTTTAGGGATAAAGTCAGATACGCGTTATCGTATTCGTAATAAGATAACCCAGCCTTACGATGTACCGCATACTGTGCTGGGGCGCTGGTTAGGATGCAGTGAATTAGCAAATAAAATCATGCTTGGCATTGACTTATTTAAGCGCAATAAAAATATTGTGAGTGCAAATTTCACCGAGCAAACCTTGGTTGTTATGCAGAAAGATAAAATTTCATTAGTGTATAGCAATGGTGAGATAAACACTCACTCTGCTTCGGGATTTAAATTGCTTGATTATAACGTTAACTATCCCACATTAGTGGACGGTGTGAATCAGATTAAACGCTTCGCCTTGCCAACTTCTCAAAATGATTAAATTCGTTAAGTAACCAAGTGCTATGCGAGTTGCTAGATAAGCTTGAGTACATCTAACTTGAGTAAATTTAGAAGCTTAACTATTAGCAGAGCGTGTTAAACACAAATAAAAAAAGCCCATGCATTAGTTTGCAATGGGCTTTTTAGCTTTAAACGTGATATACAACGATAAAGCTTATAACTTACCTTCTAATTCAGGTAATACGTCAAACAAGTCGCCTACTAATCCATAGTCTGCAACTTGGAAAATTGGCGCTTCTTCATCTTTGTTGATTGCAACAATCACTTTCGAGTCTTTCATACCCGCTAAGTGCTGAATGGCACCAGAAATACCTACAGCAATATATAGGTCAGGTGCAACTATCTTACCTGTTTGGCCTACCTGCATATCATTAGGAACGAAGCCAGCATCAACTGCTGCACGAGACGCACCAATTGCAGCACCAAGTTTGTCGGCAATACCTTCAAGTAAGTTGAAGTTTTCACCATTTTGCATGCCACGACCACCAGAAATAACAACTCTAGCGGCTGTCAGCTCAGGTCTTTCAGACTCTGTTAACTCTGCACTAACAAATGAAGAGTTTGCTGACGCTTTAACAGTTGCAATTGACTCAACACTAGCTGAGCCATCAGTACCTGCTGCATCAAATGCTGAACTACGTACAGTGATTACTTTAATGTCGTCGCTCGATTGAACAGTAGCGATTGCATTACCTGCATAAATTGGGCGCTTGAATGTATCAGCCGACTCTACACTGATAATATCTGAAATTTGCTCTACATCTAATAAAGCTGCAACACGAGGCATAAAGTTTTTACCTGTAGTGGTTGCCGCCGCTAAAATGTGGCTATAAGCTTTACCCATTTCTGCAACTAACTCAGCAACATTTTCAGCAAGCTGGTGTTCATATTCAGCAGCATCAGCGCAAATAACTTTTGAAACACCTGATATTTTTGCTGCTTCTTCAGCAATAGCTGACACATTGCTACCCACAACCAGAACGTCTACATCACCGCCAATTGCAACAGCAGCATGTACCGCTTTGTGAGTATCAGCTTTTAATGCTTGATTGTCATGATCTGCGATTACTAAAATACTCATTAGATCACCTTCGCTTCAGATTTCAATTTTTCAACTAGCTCGTCAACACTTTCAACTTTAACACCGCCACCACGTTTCGCAGGTTCTTCAACCTTTAATACCGCTACTTTTGGCTCTAGTGAAATACCAAAGTCAGCCGCAGGCTTAACATCTAATGGCTTGCGCTTAGCTTTCATAATGTTAGGAAGCTTAGCGTAACGTGGTTCGTTCAAGCGTAAATCCGTAGTAACAATTGCAGGTAAATTTAGCGCAACTGTTTGTAGGCCACCGTCAATTTCACGCGTCACTTTTACCGTTTCACCGTCAACAACTACTTCTGATGCGAATGTACCTTGTGGCATATTCGTAAGTGCACCCAACATTTGACCTGTTTGGTTGTTATCGCTGTCAATTGATTGCTTACCTAATATCACTAAGTTTGGCTGCTCTTCTTCAACCACTTTAGCTAGCAACTTAGCAACTTGTAGTGAACCTAAATTGGCATCCGTGTCTATTTGAATGCCTCGATCCGCACCTAAAGCTAATGCTGTTCTTATTTGTTCTTGGCACTCTTTAGTACCAATAGAAATAACAACAACTTCAGTCGCAACACCCTTTTCTTTCAAACGAACAGCTTCTTCTACAGCAATTTCACAGAAAGGGTTAATAGACATTTTGGTATTGGCTAAATCAACACCTGAATTATCGGCTTTAACGCGCACTTTCACGTTATAATCGATAACACGTTTTACGGGGACGAGTATCTTCATTTTTTCTCCGATCATCTCTTGGTTTACGTGCACGTAAACTTTATTATAAGATCATGGTTTTAAAGTGTGCACAATCTACTTGAGGCTGACGTGCACGTCAACTTAAAGCCGCTTTTTATCACTAAAAAACGTAAACTAAACGTTCTTTTTAACTATTTTTTTCTTAAATGATTTTAGATAGAAAGCTAGCACTTTAATTAAGAAACCAGTAAATTTAAAACATCCGTTTGAATTTTGATGATTGATACTCTTTTCAACCATCATTTGATTATTAACTAGCGTAATTTGAATACAGAAACTTACTTTCAAATTTTCTAGTAACACAGCACTGATTAAGATTTGTTTAAATATAACAACCAAAACAACCTATACTAGGTCATCAGACCCTATCTGATCAGAACAATTAATATAGAACAATAAGAGGTATATGGCGTGGAACGTGAATCAATGGAATTTGACGTTGTCATCGTAGGAGCAGGACCAGCAGGCTTATCGACGGCAATAAGACTAATGCAACAAGCACAAGAAAAAGAACAAGAGCTCATGGTGTGTGTTGTTGAGAAGGGTTCTGAAGTTGGTGCACATATTTTGTCCGGCGCGGTATTCGAGCCTAAAGCCCTGAATGAGCTTATCCCTGATTGGAAAGAAAAGTCAGCGCCACTCAATACCCCTGTTACTGGTGATGAAATTTATTTATTGCGTTCAGACAGTAACGCTACACGTTTACCAAATTTTTCTGTACCAAAAACCATGCACAATGAAGGCAATTACGTTGTTTCAATGGGTAATGTGTGTCGTTGGTTGGCCGAACAAGCTGAAGCGCTGGGGGTTGAAATTTTTCCAGGCTTTCCAGCCGCCGAGCTTATTATTGAAGAAGGTACATTAAAAGGCGTTATTACTGGCGATATGGGTATAGCCGCTGACGGTTCTGAAAAAGATTCATATATGCCAGGTATGGAATTACGCGCAAAATATACCGTATTTGCTGAAGGTTGCCGCGGTCATTTAGGTAAACAGCTTATTGCTGAATATAATTTAGACGAAGGTAAGTCACCTCAACATTATGGTATTGGCTTTAAAGAAATTTGGGATATTGACCCAAGTAAACATAAAGAAGGCTTAGTAGTGCATGCTGCTGGCTGGCCATTATCTAGCGATACTAGCGGTGGTTCCTATCTTTACCACGCTGAAAATAATCAAGTTGTTGTTGGCATCATCATTGATTTGAATTATTCAAACCCTTACCTAAGCCCATTTGATGAATTCCAACAGATGAAACATCACCCACTTTATAAGCAATATCTTGAAGGCGGAAAGCGTGTTTCTTATGGAGCGCGTGCACTTGCAAAAGGTGGCTTTAACTCATTACCTAAAATGACATTCCCGGGCGGCATGCTAGTTGGCTGCGACGCGGGTACGTTAAATTACGCGAAAATTAAAGGCAATCACACTGCAATGAAATCGGGCATGATTGCCGCAGAAGTTATTTTTGACGCGCTAGCTAAAGATGATCAAGGCGGTCAAGATTTAACTCAATACGAGCAAGCGTTTAAAGATTCATGGTTATATGATGAATTATTCCGTTCAAGAAACTTCGGCCCTGCCTTGCACAAGTTTGGCACTATATTAGGTGGTGCATTTAATACTATTGATCAAAATTGGTTTGGTGGAAAAATTCCAGTTACATTAAAAGATGAAACATTAGACCATGAGCAGCTTAAAAAAGCAGACGATGCTAATAAGATAAATTACCCTAAACCTGACGGTGTACTTAGTTTTGATAAATTATCATCGGTATTCTTATCAAATACCAACCATGAAGAAGAACAGCCTTGTCACCTTAAGCTGAAAGATCCTAGCATTCCAATTAATGTTAATTTAAAACTGTATGACGAACCAGCTCAACGTTATTGCCCAGCTGGCGTTTATGAAGTGATAGAAGACGAACAAGGCGAGCCTAAATTCCAAATTAATGCGCAAAACTGTGTTCACTGTAAAACGTGTGATATTAAAGATCCTAGCCAAAATATCACATGGGTAACACCTGAAGGAACAGGCGGTCCTAACTACCCAAATATGTAATTCATTTAATTTGAATTAAACATATACCTTGTAAATAAGCCGACTTTATTAGTTGGCTTATTTACAAATACTGCCACTTTTTATAAGTAGATTTGCCCTACTATTTATTTCAGCTACCCTCTCTTCACTGTAATACGGTGCATCGAGAGCCCACATACTATTCGCAATTTCTTCGTAGTTATCTAGGCCGTGTCTTAATGCCATGCAGCTTCTTGCTCGTAGCTCATCCTCTTTTTCAGCAGCTAACGACTCCAATACAAGTGCATAAATGTCGTTTTGCGCTAAAACGCTACTCTGCAATGTGCTTGTGATAAAGCTCATTGCAATCAAAACAGTCACAACCCCACCCGCTACAAATGAAGCGACTGAATAAAGCAAGATCTTCATAACTACCCTTGAACAATGAAAAGAATCAACTGCTCGTTTCTAGCAACATCTTCAATTGTTTAAATATAAATGCTACTCATTAACGATCATTTGAAAGCCGCCATAAATTAGCCTTTTTCCATCAAACGGCATAGGATTTTTTTCCAAGTCCATACGCTCGTCATCCATCAGTTTTTTCATACCATCATCTCTGACTTCTTTTGACGGCCAAACAACCCAAGAGAACACCACCGTTTCATTCTCTTCACACTTTACTGCCATAGGAAACGATGTAACTTCACCATCAGGTACGTCATCTCCCCAGCACTCTACTAACTTTTTCGCGCCGTACTCTTTAAATATCTGGGCGTACTCTTTAGCATGTTGCATGTATATATCTTTATTTTCGGTAGGAACAGCGGCAACAAAACCATCTATATAATCCATAATTTAGCTCCTGTGTTTTGGTAAAAATATAGGTAATTTGCTTGGTAAATATAGTAACCTCAGGCAAATAAATACAGCTTTAAATTAATAAAATAATCGCTGTTATTCAGTGTTTTATATCCACCTTCTCACTTTCAAGGTGTAAGAATGATATTCGCCTCTGAATCGTGCTGATAAATATTGTTCTTCAGCAAGAGTCTGTCTATGTAGCGTAAATAAACCAACGATTAAGCAAACCAATGAAAAGATTGACGGCAATGCTAAAAAAAAGCCTAATTGAGAAACGGCCACCCCAAAGAACATTGGATTACGCGAGTAGCTATAAAAGCCATTTGAAATAAGCACATTAGGACCATTTGGGTCGATACCAGAACGCCATTCACTACCTAAACTTAAGTGAACTGCTATCGTGAAAACAAATCCTGACGTTAATAAGATTAAACCAGCTAGCATGGCATAATCATTATGCAAGTCGGCTATGACGCCTAAGTAATCATCAATGGTAGGGAAAAAAAAGCGAACCACACATACCATCCAGATTGTAGCTCTGAAAATACGAAACGATAAATGGTTCCACCATGTTGCGCAAAAACGACTACCCGGAAATACCAGCTCCCGCTTAATACGCCTTTTCAGCACTACAATTCTAACCGTATAAAAAGCAGCAACAAACGAATAAAAAACAGCTAAATATAGGCGAGTAAATTCGACTAGCTCTGAAGTGCTTTCTGAATAAAAAATAGGTTGATTCAATGTTCTTCTACCACATATAAAAATAACGGCCACGTTCGGTTAACAAAAAACACGCTGTTTACCTATTTGTGTTTATCTTAATATTTAATTTGTTGATACCCCTTACATTGCCTTAATAAATAATAAAAGTCATTAAAAAACAAAGAGAAATTAATAAAACCAATATATGATTACCGAAAAAAACATACCTTGAATCTCTTCACCTTGTTATGCAATCTCCACAAGTTCTTTCAGCAGAGTATTAAATCAGCACATTGTAATTTCTTATTTTTATACAATACTTTAGCTAAACAACTACAAGTAAGTGTAAAAAATGGGCGATCGATCTAGGGAAATACAGTTTCGGTTTTTAGCAGAACCTACCGATGTAAACTTTGGTGGCAAAGTACACGGTGGCATTATTATGAAATGGATAGACCAAGCAGCGTATGCATGTGCTGCTGGTTGGAGTGGTAAATACTGTGTAACAATATCTGTTGGTAATATTCGTTTTTATCGACCAGTATTAGTCGGTAATTTAGTCGAGGTAAGTGCCAAAATTGTTCACACTGGCAACACCAGTATGAATATATATGTATCAGTAAAAAGCCGCGATCCCAAAAGCGCCGCTTTTGCAGAAACCAATCACTGTTTTATCTCATTTATCGCAACCGACGAAGCCGGATACCCTGTCTCCGTTCCCTCTTGGGAACCAAAAAACAAAGAAGATAAACTCTTACAAAAATACGCCATAAAAATGAAATCATTTACTGAAGATAATGAAGCCACACTAAGGGAAGACTTAGCAGGAATAAAGAAACAACAAAGTCAAAAAGAAACTAAAAAATAACAGACTGTGAGCCCACACTTTTGCATCCCAGCAGACCATACGAGCGCCATAGTCTCTTGTATGGCACTTACCTTAGATTTGAGTTTAACGGGTTGCCATTTTTTATTAATGTAATGAGCTTTGAGCACTGTTGATCTTTACCGTTATTGTCAGCACCCCAAAATGATTTTTTTTGCATTTTTAATAGATAATCATACTCAGTTGATTCAGCTCTCACTGTATCAAGTAGCCACTCATGCTCGGCTAACCAGTTTGTGATTACAGTATGGTTACCACAAGGAATTACAGATGTTTCAATTATCGACAACATCCAAGCTCCGCCAGTACTCACTTTTTCACATTTTCCAGAATTAGCATCACAAATTTCCTTTGCGCTTGCTTGCGTGGAAAATATCACAATGATGAAAAATAAACACCGAACCATATTTATGCCATATAACTTTTAAATAAGGGGCGCAGACGCGTGGGCTAAAATGCGAAGCAGCCCACGTGTATACGTCCCAGCGAACGAAGTGAGTGACTTTATTTTTTGTTATGTGTCATCGTTTGGATGTCCTAGGAGTATGATTTCGATTTCCTGAAGATTCAAAATTTCACTTCCCCCTGAATCCTTTCGCATGTGAGAAAACATCTTTGTGAAAGCGTCTTTCTGTTTTTGAGAATTAAATACACCGCCTAGTGCAAGGA
The DNA here is from genome assembly GCF_016469335.1 of Flocculibacter collagenilyticus. Taxonomy (NCBI): domain Bacteria; kingdom Pseudomonadati; phylum Pseudomonadota; class Gammaproteobacteria; order Alteromonadales; family Pseudoalteromonadaceae; genus Flocculibacter; species Flocculibacter collagenilyticus. The sequence continues at coordinate 1,616,216 of NZ_CP059888.1, read as the reverse complement.
ATTCAGAGTAAGCTGTAATAACCTCACTAGAGCCATAAAGACAGATTCTGGCCTTTGCATCAGCTATTTTGGCATAAACTCTTTTTTGTGCTCTACTGCCAATTTCGTGATTATATGAGGCATCTTCGGAAATAGCATCTAAGTAATCCGCGTAAGCTTTGGATTTCAATTCTTTCGCATGTTTTAAACTTTCAACATGCTTGGTAAAAAAGTATTGGAGCGTCGCCCCAATAATAACGCCGAAAAATGTCAATACTCCAACTGCTAGTTTAACGTCCATAACTCAAACCTCCTCCTTGGCACATAAATATTAATATAAGCGGCATAAATGGTTTGGCTATACTGCGCGAAGCGCGAGCCAAGCTATTTATGTCCACTTGATGTTTTTGTTATGTTTATTTTATCAAAACTCTTTTTGAGGCTTAACAAATACCGTAGTACGATTAGCGCCAACAAATTCAACCGTCAAATCGGTTACATATACATTTTGAATAGTATTTATTAACCCACTAGACTTTAACTGTTTCAAAATATTATGCTTGGCATTATCAATTCCATTCTTTGTTAACTCTTGTAATGACAATGAGCTCAAAGATATTGCAATAATCTCTCTGGCAGCCAAAACATCTGCTGCGTCAGCAAGAGGAGAATCCACAACTAAATGAATTGAGGCAATGACCTTATGTGCGGAATCATCATATGGATTAACCTCAATTCGATTAAAGCTTTCGATAGAATTTGCATACAACAAGCTGGAGAAAATCGTAAACACAAATAAAAAAGTTAAAAGTTTCATAATACTCCTTTATTAACACTGAACTTTAGATAAACATAACGTCCACACTAAGGGGCTGATAATGCTTGGCTATACTTGTGGAGCGAAGCGGAACCGTGCCAAGCGTTAGCAGTCCCGCTTTAGTTGCTTGTTATATTTTATACACATTTAAAGTGAATATATCGATAAGAAGAGGAAACTGTTTGTGAAACAAAGCCAGTATTAGTCTCCGAAGTATAAGTAATAGGTGTTGTTTCGGAATCTGTCTCAGCGATTATGTCGTATTTACCTTCACACATAGTAAACATTTTTTTGTATGCATCTTCACGTCTAGCCTCTCGCACAAAAGAGGCTCCTTCATTTAAATAACGCATAACACCAATATTATTTTCAGTTTTTCTTTCGTTTTGAGGTGCATATTTGCTAGTTTTTGCAACTTCGCCAGGATGTCGTAAAACATCTGCGGATGTGCAACCTGCAAGTAACGCAACGTATGTGATTGAGATAAGAGCTTTTTTCATCATTGTTCCTTATTTGATGACTGCAAAAAAATATAACGCCGCCATATGGGGCATTGTTTGTGGAGTGGTGCTTTGGGGTAAAGTGGCGAAGCCACCCCAAAGCGCCGCGGAGCAAACAATGTCCCTATGATGACCTTGATACTTATTGAACCTTCTCCCCGAAGTTTAGCGAACAGCTAAACTTCAAGGCGACCAAACCAAAAGGAGAAAGCTCAATGAAATTCTATACTACTTTCAACAAATATTATTGTGGAATTGACCTTCATGCACGCATTTTATACGTTTGCATTCTTGATGAGCGTGGCAGTAAGCTTGTTCATCAGAAAATAAAAGCCGATAAACATGAATTACTTAAACTGATTTTACCTTATCTTGAAGATATTGTTGTTGGTGTTGAATGCATGCATTGCTGGTATTGGGTCAGTGATTTATGTGCCGAGCATAATATCGATTTTGTACTTGGTCATGCGCTGTACATGAAAGCCATTCACGGTGGTAAAGCCAAAAACGATAAGATTGATTCTTATAAAATTGCTAGCCTATTGCGTGGAGGCAACTTTCCACTGGCTTACAATTATCCTGCTCAAATGCGCTCAACTCGTGATTTACTTCGTAGAAGAACACGGCTTGTTCAACATGGTGCGCAACTTAAAGCGCATATTGTTAATACAAACAGCCAATACAACTATCCGCCTCTTGAACTGCATATGAAAAACAAATGTGTTCGCCAAGAGTTTCAAACGCGTTTTGACGACCAAGCTGTTCAACGCAATGTCAATTTTGATTTAGCCATCCTCGATGCCTACGCCGAGGAACTTAAAAAGCTTGAATACTATTTAGAGAGTAAAGCTAAAAAGCATCAACCAAACTATTACGCACAGCTACGTACTATACCTGGCATTGGTCTCATTCTAGCGATGACTATCTTGTATGAAATTGGTGACATTAATCGATTTGAGTCTGTACAAAAGTTTTCGTCTTATTGTCGGCTTGTAAAGTGTAAAGCGGAATCTGCTGGCAAAACTTATGGCACTAGCGGCAACAAGATTGGCAATGGTCACTTAAAATGGGCGTTCAGTGAAGCCGCAGTGCTTTATTTACGTGGAAACGACAAAGCAAGGCGTTATTTAAACAAGCTACAAAAACGTATGAGTAAAGCCAAAGCATTATCTGTGCTTGCTCATAAGCTTGGTCGTTGTGTTTATTTCATGTTGAAAAACAAAACGGTATTTGATGATGATCGATTTTTAAAAAGTTAAGTCGCACAATGGGATGAGCTCTATACCTAACTAGATAGCCATGAACAACCATGTACTATTTGTGTTTAAGTCAGCAAAAGTTGAACGTTACAGGTAAGTATTGTCGAAGTAATAAGCTATTTGGCCTTGATTAGACACCCCATTGGTGCGCATTAATTTAAGCAATGCATTAAATCGTTTGCACCTTAGCTGAGCCTTTAACTAACTGGACGAAAGAGCCATCCCCTTGAGTAGTGCCAGACTAAGGTTAACCGATGAATGTCTAGTGCCCCTAAACGACAGCTGTATCGACTGATTTAGGCAGCGATGAGCTCGCAATAAGAGAGCCTCAATATGTGTTTGCCGTAAACGATTTTAACGGCTACCCGACATAGCGAAGTTGAATAGATTTAAAAGATTGCTAAAACAAATTAGCTGCTTAAAAGCAGCTAAAAAGAATCGTTATGCTTACTTGACCCGAGAAGGTTCATATGTGTTATGTGTAGGAACACGATGGTGCATAAAACGGGGTAAAGGTTGAATTAAGATCAACCTTTATATGGTAATTTGCAATTGCCGCATCAATAGCACATTGGTCATTCATAATAATTAAATTTAAGTGTGACAAAGAAGCAGCATCATAACTATTTAGAAACATTGGCGGTAATTTCTTAAACACTTTATAACCCAAATAAAAGAATATTCCTACCGAAGACATCGCCGCTAATGCAGGCATAATAGTCCAAGAATAATATGAGTAGTATGTTGCATTACCATAAAGAACAGCGAGGATATAAAGTGCTACACCAATTATGGTTAGAATTATAGTACCAAAAGTTTTCATATACTCTCCTGTAGACCGACACATAACGCCTCAATCAGCCGACGCGTCAGCGGTCGGCTGGATTGAATTGTTAGGCTCTGATTTTATGTGCGTTTTTCGTTTAAACGCATAGCTAAATGCGCAGCCATATATAAACATCATAATCGCAAAGAATAGGGTCATTACGGCAAATCCTTGTGCCTGCGCTGAAGAATTAGAATCCGGGTTTAAGTGTATAAATAGTGATATAGCTGCCATGACTCCTGTAGCACTGGAGCCAAATACATATATTGTTTTTGGCATTTCACACAGTATTTCGTTTATGTAGGGCTCTACATATTTGTTATCAAAGACCCTGCCAATTGCTGAAAAGAAACCAATTACCAAAAGAATTGCTACAAAGGTAAGTCCTAGCTCTCCTAAAGTACCGTCATTTATTTTTTGCTCAGAGAATTTGACTAATTTCTCTTCACTACTTAAAAAGTTGGACGTAAAAACAGCGACAGAAAAAAATACAGCTACCTGAGATAGGAAGACTATGAACTCAGTGAAGATAAACTTGCCTATTGATTGCTTATAAAAGTCTATTTTTTCCATATTTGATTAAACCCTTGTATGAAGCCTAACTATTAATATAAGCGGCATAAATGGTTTGGCTATACTGCGCGAAGCGCGAGCCAAGCTACTTATGTCCACTTGATGTTTTTGTTATGTTTATTTTATCAAAACCCTTTTTGAGGCTTAACAAATACCGTAGCACGATTAGCGCCAACAAATTCAACCGTCAAATCGGTTACATATACATTTTGAATAGTATTTATTAACCCACTAGATTTTAACTGTTTCAAAATATTATGCTTGGCATTATCAATTCCATTCTTTGTTAACTCTTGTAATGACAATGAGCTCAATGATATTGCAATAATCTCTCTGGCAGCCAAAACATCTGCTGCGTCAGCAAGAGGAGAATCCACAACTAAATGAATTGAGGCAATGACCTTATGTGCGGAATCATCATATGGATTAACCTCAATTCGATTAAAGCTTTCGATAGAATTTGCATACAACAAGCTGGAGAAAATCGTAAACACAAATAAAAAAGTTAAAAGTTTCATAATACTCCTTTATTAACACTGAACTTTAGATAAACATAACGCCTTGCTTAGCCGAGCCAAGCATGGAGCCCCTTTGTGTTAAATTGAGCGAAGCGAAACACAAAGGGCGGAGTGTTTGGCGTCGGCTACAGCAACTTGTTATATGCTGAATTACAACGAAACTACCTTAGCTTTTAAGAAGTCATCCAGTGTCAGACCAATAAAGTCTATATCTCCGAACTCTCTTTGGAGAACCACTCCAGTTTTAGACTTTGCTTCCAATAGTAAGTCATGGCCATCAGTGTTAACCGCAAACTAGAACCAACTATTATCAATATCTTCTTTCTGCTGTCTATCTGCAGAAACAAAATATTGAACTTCTATAATCCAACTACCGTCTGAAGCTTCAAACCGTACTGGGCAAGGAGTTTCCATCAAAGTTTCTAGCTTGCGATTGATATTCAAACAGCACTCCAAGCTTTCAGATTATTTGGCACATAACGCCTCTGTTAAAAGGCAAAATTAAGTTGGCTACAATGTGAAGCGGAGCGAAACCAGCCAACATAATTTTGTCCGCTTTTGAACAGTTTGTTAGATACCGTTATGTACTAGATCGTACAAATAATTTATTGAATGATGAAGTTCATTTTGATTACAGAAATAATCATTGATAACCCCAAACTCTTTAAATTCGCTTATATTGTAGCCGTCTTCAATATCGTTGAAATATAGTACTTGGTTTCCAAATATAGCTACAACATAAAAACCACCACCTAAGTCCCCAGTAGGTGATAATTGCCATTTCTGAGGCACAACCTTAATAAGGTTCCAAAAGCGCTGTTGAGGTTCCTCAAGCAGCCAGAATTGATTTTCAAGGTCGTTTTTAATCCATGCCTTCTCTACCTGCTTCCAGTTATTCACGATATTACCTAGGTACCTAACTTTTAAATATGGGGCGCAAAGGCGTGGGCTATAATCGCGCCTCGCGCGAGCCCACGTTTTTGCGTCCCAGCACGCCATGCGTGCGACATGATTTTTTTGTTATGTGCCACCCTAAACGGAGATAAAGAGCTCAACTTCGTTTTCACTTTTGTAGAGTTCGAAATCTGTAGTAAATGTTCTCTTATGTTGGCTAGTTGGTGATTCGAAGTATTCCCATACCTGCCTCCACAAATCAATGACCACTTGCGGCATTTGACCTGTGCCCTTGAACACCAAATAGTTACCAGCTTCTAGTTGATAACTAGAAACATTTTTTGCCTCGACTTTGTCTGAACAAGCTATAACATCGAAGACTCCGTTGTGATCTGATTCATAGTTTGTATAAAGGCCATAAACATTTGCACCTTCTTTAAGCGAGGGTGCTAACTCGGCATAAAACCTTTCCCACATAGAACCAATTTTAGCAGTGGTAGAGTCCATTTCTGATAAATTATCAGTTCTGACCGCTATTCCTTTTACATCAATGTTTTCGATCTGAGTTATTTCCATTTTTTCTCCTTGGCACATAACTTTTAAATAAGGGGCGAAGACGCGTGGGCTAAAATGCTAAGCAGCCCACGTGTATGCGTCCCAGCGAACGAAGTGAGTGACTTAATTTTTTGTTAGGTTTTTGCTTGATATTCGAAAAGAGCATCTAGGACTACTTCCCCTCTATCTGTTGGCGCAATTTCAAAATAAATTAAATCGCTTTCCATTCCATGATCACTCATCCAATTGGCTGGATGCCGCAGATGCTCTTTAGCTGCCTGGAAACTCAACTCTTCTGATTTCGCTAGTAAAATTTCATTGTTGGGAATCTCTGTGTACTTGTTTTTTTGAATCGAAATCAATCCTAATTCAAGCAGGTGAATAATGGCATTCTCAGCCGTTTCGAATTTTTTACCAACTGACTTACATGTGTCTTCGAAGTGCATATCAATAGCTACTTGTCTAAGTGAAGAATTGAAGTCGGTAAGCTCCATTAGGATGCTTTTTTCTACTTTATTTAATCCAGAGAGATTAACTTTATCCATAAGCCTAACAATTTATTGGATCCCATTTTGGGGTGATTAAACACCCCAAAATGGTAAATAATATTCATGTGCGTTTTTACCATGGCTACAGGCTATATGCAATAAGCGCTCTGGAGCTGTGTGTTTTTTGCACGTCAAAAAAAGACATTGTGTCGTATATCTGCTGTTATTGGACACCGCAGCAAGTACTGTATATATAAACAGCGCTATATAAGAGGTGTAATTAATGAAAATGTTATTTTGGCAATATGTTGCAGAGTGATATGTGCGTTAGCAGAGACGCTGAACGAACTATCCAACGTTATACAAGAACAATCATCGTTTACATTCACTTTCATAATATGCTGCACACTTCATCTATGGGGCACAGTTACCGCTCGCAGTTTGCTATGAACATCATAAAAAATGCCAGTCACTTCAAAGTACTGGCATTTTAGTTTTCTATTTACAAAAAATTTTATTGTTCTGTTTGCATGGCTCCGATATTACCTTCAGTGCTACCGTCAGTACTACTTAATGCTTCATTTTGCTTTGGCTTCTTATTGCGAAATAAGCCTTTAAAATCATCAAGTATGATATACAGCGAAGGAATTAGTACTAGCGTAATTACTGTCGCGAATACGATACCAAACGCTAACGATACCGCCATTGGTATAACAATTTGTGCTTGTAGGCTTTTCTCAAACACAATTGGCGTTAATCCAAAGAACGTAGTTAAAGAAGTCAGGATAATTGCTCTGAAGCGTTGTGTTCCTGCTTCAACGGCAGCGTCACGAATACTCATACCTGCTGCACGGCCCTTATTGACAAAATCAACCATGATTAAGCTATCGTTTACTACTACGCCTGCTAGCGCGATAATTCCGAACATTGATAACATGCTCATTGATAAACCTAGCAGCAAGTGCCCCACCAATGCACCAATTAATCCAAACGGTATAACCGACATTATAATTAGTGGCTGCGAATAGGATTTAAGCGGTATAGCCATTAACGCGTAAATCATAAATAATGCTAACAATGCTGCTTTAGCTAGCTGAATAATAGAGTCTTGTTCGTCCTTACTTTGTCCTTCTAGCGCAGTGCTTACGCCTGCGTATTTTTCGGTTAACTGTGGTAAGAATTCCGCATTAATTTCTCGAACAACGCTACCAGGTTCTATCTTGTCTTTGTCTGCTGCGGCACTTACTGTAATTGAACGTTGACCGTCTATTCTAGTAATAGTTGAATAACTAGGCTGCATTTCAAACTCTGCGACTGTTGAAAACGGCACTTCATCACCATTAGCAGTACGGATCATCATTGATTCTAAGTTACTAATACTGCTACGTTCTTCACGAGGATAGCGAACCATTACTTTTATTTCTTCACCATCGCGCTGTACGCGTTGAGCCTCGGCACCATAGAAACCATAACGCACTTGTCTTGCAATGCTGGCTAACGATAGTCCTAAGGCTTCTGCTTCCGGCTTCACTTTCAAAATTAATTCGTCATTACCGCCACTCACACTATCATTAATATCATTAATGCCTTCATAAGTTGCTAATTTTTCTTTGAGTTCTTCTGCTGCTTGCCTTAATACAGGTAATGACTTGCCTTGCAGACGGAATGAAACATCTGCCCCGCCACCATTATTGATACCAGCGTTAAATGTTAAGTTTTTAAGCCCTGGTATTTCAGGCACTTTCTCACGCCATCTACGTACAATTTCAAAACCGTCTATTTCGCGGTCTTCACCTTTTTTAAGCTCAACAACCATTTCACCGCTAGTTGCTGATTGATTAAAAGCTAAGTAATGCTTTACAACGGGTTCGCCAAACTCTTTTTCAAAATCCTTATCCATCTCAAGAAGCGCATCTTGTAGCTTAATAATAGCTGCATTTGTGCTCTCTTCAGAGGTGCCTTCCATCATTGTAATATTACCTTCCACAAAATCACTTGGAATATTAGGGAACATCACAAAACGAACAAACCCACCTGCAATCATGCCAATAACAAGCACAAACACCCCAACAAATGTAGCTAAGGTAGTGTAACGGTATTGAATTGACTTCACTAAGAATGGACGATACTTGGTTTCAACAAACGTTTTTAATTTGGTGGCAACACCTGTTCGTAATCGCTTGCCAAACGAAGGTTTGTCAGTCTTATTTGTTTGTTTTAAACGCATATGCGCTAAATGTGCGGGTAGAATTAGTTTTGACTCTACTAACGAGAAGGCTAATGAAAGCATAACTACTAAAGCGATTGCTTCCCAAATAGCACCTTGAGGCCCAGACACCATCACCATTGGGGTAAATGCCGCTATCGTTGTAAGTACACCGAATGTTGCAGGCATTGCAACGCGTTTGGTACCAGCTATTACAGAGTCGGTTGATAAACCTTTCTTTTCAATTTCAGAGTAAGCACTCTCGCCAATGATAATGGCATCATCCACCACGATACCGAGTACTAATATAAATCCAAACAGGCTAATAACGTTGATTGAAACATCAAACATTTCCAATGGCATTAAGGCAATGGTGCCTAAAAAACACACTGGAATACCAATAACTACCCAAAACGCGACTTTTAATTCTAAAAATAATGCTAATGCGAGTAATACTAATAGACCACCTAACAACATATTGTTCATCATTAAGTCGAGACGTCCTTGAAGGTAAAAAGACGAATCACCCCAATGATCAATATTTACGCTACTTGGTAAGTCAGCCTTTTTCTGTTCAACATAACGTTTTACCGTTTCAGCAATTTGTAGGGTATCTTCTTCGCCAACCGCATTTATACGAATATTAACAACTGGCTTGCCGTTAAATAATGATAAATTTTCAACTTCTTCAAATCCGTCCTTTACGGTTGCAATATCAGCGAGTGTTAATCTTGTGCCGTCTGCGCGAGTAACAAGCACAATTTCTTCAAATTCCTGCGCATTGTATGCTTGGCCTTTTGCACGCAGTAAAATGTCACCATTTTCTGATTTAATTGAGCCACCCGGCACGTCAATTGACGAATTGCGAACGGCATTAACCACTTGTTCAAAGGTAAGATTGTATTTACGAAGCGTTTGTTCCGTTACTTCAATGGCAATCTCGTAGTCACGCTCTCCCACTACATCCACTTTTGAGATGCCCGGCATTGCTTTAATTTCGTCGCGAATATCATTCGCAAATACTTTCAAGCCGCGCTCTGTTAAATCACCGTATACAGCCAGCCACATTACGTTACTAGTAATTTTGGTGCGATATACCACTGGTTTTTCAGTTTGCTCTGGAAAGCTAGAGATAGAATCGACCTGAGTTTTTACTTCATCAAGGATTTCTTGAACATCGTAATCATCGTCTACTTCAACACGTACCGTACCCAGTCCTTCAACTGATGTTGAAGTGACTTTTTTAATGCCATCTATGTTCTCTAGTACTTCTTCAACCTTATCAATGATGCCCTCTTCTACTTCTTGTGGCGCAGCACCTAAATAAGCAACACGAACATTTACTACATCTACCGATATTTCAGGGAACATTTGTTTTTTGATAGTGAATGTGGTCGCGATACCTGCCAATAGAATAATCGCCATTAATAAATTGGCCGCAACGCTGTTTCGAGCAAACCAAGCAATTATGCCTTTATTTGTATCTATCATAATTACTGACCTCGATTCGCTAACGCAGTGCTTTCTTCTTCATCATTTTCTATACGTTCAGATTTAAGCTTAACGAGCATGCCTTCCATTGGGTTAGGAATTGAAGTAGTAATCACTTGGGAACCAGCAGGTATGCCAGAAGTTATATAAGCATGCGTCACATTCGTTTTTACTACGTCTACAGATTTTATACTTACCATATTATCAGGCGTAGCAATTAACACAGTGCTATCTTGCTTTAAAGCTATACGTGGGATCATCACTATATTTTCAGCAGTATTACCTTCAATTTCCGCACTAACAAAACGACCAAATTGAAGTTCAGACTTTTGATTGCCCGATTGTTTATTTCTGCCATACGGATCATTTATTTGCGCAACCGCATAAACAACACGACTTTTTTCGTCTATCACGCCTTCACTTCTTACTAGCTTAGCCTGCCAAGTTTTAATTTTACCCGCTACAAGCGCCGATAAAGTAACGTTAACTGGCATACTTCCATCGTTAAAAGTTGGTAGCGTTAAATAGGCTAAATCATTATCTGGGATCGATAATCTTATTTCGGCAACTTCGGTACCATAAAGGGTGGCTAAATTAGTACCTGTTGACACAAAGCGACCTAAATCAGCTGTTTTACCTTTAACCATGCCATCAAATGGAGCGCGTATTTTTGTACGTTTTAAGTCTCTTTCTGCTCTTTCAAGTTCAGCTTCAGCAGAACGCACGTTTGCTAATTCGCGTGCTAATTGTGGCTTACGCAAATATAAATCAGGTGCATTCCCTTCCATGAAGTTAATCCACTCTTTTTGCGCTACTTTCGCACGTGCTTTTTCTTCTTCAAGCGACGCTTTCGCTCGTGCTAAATTAGCCTCAGCAGACTTAACATTTGTAATGTAATCTGCTGGCTCAATTGACACCAGTATGTCACCTTTCTTAAAAAAGCCACCTTCAACAAACTTTGACGACACTTCAACAACTTTACCGTTAACCTGCGAAACCAAGTCTGTCACGATTTTAGGCTTAACTGTGCCCTGAGATTTAACTACAAACTGTACATCTTGCGGTTCAACAGTAACCGTTTCTACTAATAACTCGGTTTTCTTTTGTTCTTTTTTTTCAGGTGGCTGCTTTGAACCAACAAACAGAAGTGCAACAGCAACACATCCAACTAAAACTAGAATTGGAAGTACTATTTTTTTTGCTTTTGGTGACATATCCTTTAATCCTACATTTAACGCAAACATGTGAACTGGGTTAGCGTGCGATAATTATCGCAACGTTAATTTAAGTATATTAACCTTACAAGTTATAAGAGTAACGAAAATAGATGTTAGATTTTGTTTCGTTGCACATACTTTTAGCGCTATTTCATTATTTCATCTCATCTTTTAATAGCTTCATCTTATTTAGTTTTACTCTGCAAAATTATCACACAACAATAAACCTTTTGTTCCTGTGTAATCAATCATTTATAATGCGCGCAAAAGTTCGCTTTTTATCGCTCAAAGCACTAAATAGCATGCAAATGTATATTTTTACAATTTATGTTAGCTATTAAAGCTGGGTATCGAATAGTTTGCTTGTGCTTTATACCAAGGAAGTATGTGCAGTTTGCTGCTGCATTGTTGAAATTGATATGAATAAATTGAAAACTTTTTTATAGATATTCTCGACTAGTGATAGTGACAATATCTATAAAAAATCTATATTCAGGGAGTAATTGAATGAAAGCAAAGTTGAGCACGCTGTTATGTTTAGGTATGTTGTTGCCAAGCCTATCCATAGCTCAAACAGAGCAGCAAATTAATAGTCGCGATATTCCAAAAATTAATCAACCAATCACGATGGATGGTGTGTTAGATGAAGCACACTGGCAAGATGCCTTAATATTATCGTTAGATTATGTTACTTGGCCAGATGAAAATGTGCCCGCCCCCCTCGAAACTACCGTCTATGTTTATGAGAACGGTGAATCTCTTTTTGTTGGCTTTAATGCCAAAGACACCTCGCCAGAGAACATTCGCGCCTTTTTACGGGATCGCGATAATCTTTGGGATGATGATTCAGTGGGTATAAAAATAGATACTTATAATGATCATCGTCTTGCCTACCAGTTTTTTGTTAACCCGCTTGGCGCACAAGCTGACTCAATTGAAGATGCCATTAATAAACGCGAAAGTTCAGCGTGGGATGCCATCTGGGATTCTGAGGCCAAAATAACTGCAAGCGGTTATACCGTGGAAGTTGAAATTCCCTTACGCATACTTAACTTTAATGACTCATTAACCAATCAAACTTGGGGCATGGAATTTATTCGCTTTTTGCCTCGCTCTCAGCGCCTAAGGCTATCTACTAATAAAATAGACCACAATATCGATTGTTGGGTTTGTCAGCTTGAACATTACTCAGGCTTTGAAGATGCAACACAAGGTAACAGCCTTTCAATTATCCCTTCTATTGTGATGGGTGCTGAGCAAAGTCGAGATATTACAGCAGACCCAGTTACTGACTGGGAAACCGAAACTAATATTGAGCCGGGTTTAGATGTAAAGTGGGGCATTACACCTGATATTTCATTAAACGCAACCATCAACCCCGACTTTTCTCAAGTAGAGGCCGACGTTGCGCAACTCAGCATTAATAATACATTTGCCTTATATTCCCCTGAAAAGCGCACATTCTTTTTAGATAATATTGACTACTTTTCATCACCTTGGGATCTTATTTATACACGCACCATCAATAATCCTGACTTCGGCGCAAAATTAACGGGACGTGTTGATAAACATGCGTTCGGCTTATTTGCTACAGATGATAAAACGACCACGTTTATCGTACCTGGTAACGTAGGTTCTGATATTGCAGAATTAGATCAAAAAAGTACTAACGCAGCATTGCGTTATACCTACAATTATTCTGATGAACTCTCAGTCGGTATGTCGAGTACATTAAGAACCGCTGACGATTATCATAACTATGTAGCTGGCGTCGATTTTAAATACCAACCTACTGAAAATGACTCTATTTCCTTCCAGTTTTTAAACTCAAATACTGAGTATCCACTGGAATTAATGGATGAGTTCTGTGGTGAAGAAAACGAATGTAATTCACCAGAGCAATCTGAGTGTGATCAATTTGACTGTAATTTTAACGAGCAAGTGTTAAGAACATACAAAGATGACGCCTTTTCAGATACAGCCTATCGTATTGATTATCATCATGATGAGCGTGATTGGTTCTTTTACTCAGGTTACCGTAATTTAGGCGCTGACTTCCGAGCTGACCTAGGCTTTTTAGATCTGGTCGACTTTAATAAATTTGTTGCAGGTGGCGGCTATATTTGGCGCGGCGACGCTTCAGACTGGTGGAACCGCTTCCGTATTCATGGTGATTGGGATATTACTCATAATGATGATGGAGAGCTATTAGAGAAAGAAGCAGAAATTCATTTCATTATTCAGGGTCCGATGCAGTCAGAACTAGCTTATGCTATCGAAACACGCGATAAAGTTGGTCAACGACTTGATGCTCGTTCACTAAAAATTGATGGCAACACCACGCTTTTTACTGAATTAGGCCATAGAATATTTTTCGAAATTCAACCAATCTCAGGCCTTTACTTTAATACCATTATTAGCAAAAGTGATCGCATTGACTATAGTAATAACCGCTTAGGTGAAGAGTTCCGTGTAAGGCCTGTGTTTAATTGGAATATTACAAAAAATCTCCAATTAAAGTTACGCCATACCTATCAAAAGCTTGAAGCAGATAACCCACTATTGGATGACGATAAGGTTTTCACAGCAAACCTAACTGATGCACGATTAACATATCAATTTTCAACTAAAAGTTATCTGCGTTTATCTATGATAAGAAGTGATATCACAAGAAATGCAGACAATTACTTATACGATACTGTAAATGAAAGCGACCGTGATATTTCAGCTCAATTACTGTATTCATATAAAATCAATCCGCAAACAGTATTCTTCCTAGGCTATTCTGATTACGGTTGGAAAGATGATGAATACACAGAGTTTAAGAAAGAAGAGCGTAGTTTATTTATGAAAATGAGTTATGCATGGTTGCTGTAACAGAGTTTAAAACTTTAAACCGCTGATAAACATTATTTCCTGAGAGCACCTTTAACGTGCTCTCAGAAATAATACTCCCTCTCCTAACTATCACTAAAATAAATTCTGACTATTTTTCATACCGCTATTGAAATTGGTTTATTTTTTATACATGCTAGAAATTGTTGGCTTCCGAAAATAATAATTAAAGGAAATGACGATGAGCCTAAAAAAACAATATTTGAAATCTAAGCCTCTGTGTAAAGTCACTTTTCATTTAACTAAGCAACAAGCAAAAAAAGCTTCTAAGGTGTCATTACTTGGAGACTTTAATGACTGGGATCGAACTGCTACTCCCATGAAGCAATTGAAAAGTGGCGACTTTACAACAACAATTAACCTTCCAAAAGATAATAGTTATCATTTTAGGTACCTTCTTGACGATGCAAAATGGGAGATTGATTGTCAGGCGGATGCGTTGGTTAAATCACCAATTAGCCAAAGCGATAACTCAGTGATAAATGTATAACGCATTATTGAATTTATGGCATAGTAAATAAGTAAGCCTTATATACTGTGGTTGTCATAAACAATAAACAGGCGTTATTACTGATCCGCAATTTACATCCCCCTCCTTTGCTTTAGCCGTATATCTACATAATCTCGCACATTTCCGCTTTCAAACTATACTTATGCTTGGGTTAGTACTTTAAATACATTCTTAACATTTAGTTTCAGAGGTGCAGTCGATGAAAAAGCCAGAGGAAAAACAACACTCACAAAATAATGAGTATCAACAAGCAAAAGAAGATTTTTTAGACCACCCTTCTTGGATCCGTATTAATAATCTTATTCAGGTTGCTGAAAAAGATAAAGAGAAGCAAAACACCAAAGAGCAAAATATTGCTAACGATCAAAACCCATCTAAATAAGTTTCCATTGTGGGTCGTTTATTTTTTTGCTCTAGCATAAATTATTAACGCCAAATTACTTAGAGAGTTTCTGCTTATCTGATTTCATACCACCTAATGAATCGGCCAGTGCCAATTTGCTACTTTTGTTTGAAGGTTGACTTACACCTTCTTCATAAGCAATGTCGTCATCTTCATCGTTATTTTGAATTAGATTCTTATGCTCACGCATTCTTTTTTGCCATTTACTTATTGCTTTTTCCTGCATGTCAGAAAATTGATCGCGCTCATCTAAAATATCTAAGCCGATTAGCGCCTCTATTAAATCTTCGAGCGTTACCACACCTTTAATCTCACCATATTCATCTATGGCTAATGAAATATGTGTACGATGCTCTATCATGTCTGCAAACAGACGGGGTAATTGTAGCGTTACAGGCACGGTATATAGTGGTTTAACTAATTTCCCGATTCGATATTGAGCCCCTAAGCGATGAAAAGCGAGCATGACATCATTTCGATGAACAAACCCAACGATATCATCGGGATCTTTGTCATAAACTAAAATGCGCGAAAACGAAGTGGAACCATGCTGTTTCAAATATTCACTTGCGGTCATATTCTTACTTACTTTAAACAGCACCGTTCGTGGCGTAAGAATAGACTCTAGCTTGCTATTTCTAAACTTAAGTAAACTGCTAATAATTCTTGATTCGCTTTTATGAATTGCCCCAGACTTCTTCGCAAGCGCAGCCATCGCTTCTAATTCAGTGCGAATGTATTCATTACTGCCTTCTTTTTTCGCGAAAAGCTTACTAAGTCGAACAGACATCAGCACAAAAGGTTTCAAAAGAAACACCAACCAAGTTGCCATTACGGTGATTGTAGGTGCCATTCGGCGCCAATAATTAGCGCCTACTGTTTTTGGAATAATTTCAGAAAATACAAGTACTAACAGCGTCATTAATGCTGAGGCAATACCCAGCGCAGATTCACCAAAAATAACAGTGGCTTGCATCCCTACGCCAGCAGCGCCTGCAGTGTGCGCAACAGTATTTAGTGTTAGGATTGCTGAAAGGGGTTGGTCTATTTCACTCTTTAACTCAGACATTTGGTTTGCAACGTTAGGCCGTGTTCTTTTAAGCGCTTCAATATAGCTTGAAGTAATACTAAGTAAGACCGCTTCCATTATCGAACAAATAAACGACACCACAATTGCAACTAGCATGTAAACTAATAATAAAGTCAATTCAGCTCCTCAATTTGTATACGCGTTACATGGCTTTGCTTAGTATGGATGTACTAACCAAATTCTGCGAATAAGATTTACATCCTCTAAAAGCCAAGCCAATAAATGAATAAACATTCTAAATTAGTGGATATATACCAACTGGCTTGTGTATGTTTTTTTAGTTGGTGTATTTTATCCCCAGAATCGTCCCCAGTTATTTTCCAAATTACCGATTTAAATCACTTTTCCACAGATTCTGTGGATAAGTCACTCGACACCTTGAATTCTCTCAGCGGTTAAAATGCAAGTGATATTAAAATAATTTTTTCGCATTAAAAAATGTTTCATTTGTTAAAAAAGTGCTTAAAGAAACTGTACCTAAAAATTGAATTTTCTTACATCTTAGTCTTCTCTGAAAACCTTTATTAATGACGTTATCGCGTTGTTTGACCGCTGAGGCTGCCAATGTTTAACGTAATTGGTGCATAGTTAATTGACTGACTATCATTGAAGCAATCAATATAAGTGAAAATATCCACTAATTTCCTAAGCCCTACTTTAAGCCTATTACCGCAGTTTCCCTCTATCGTGTAGATTGAATCGTTTCTAGCCGACCTACCTAAAACAAACCCCGTATGGCCCTTACCACCAGAAAATAACTGTACAAAAATATCTCCAGGCTTGGGGTTGTTACAAGTTAGATTTTCTTTAACCGCGGCTAAATGCATTTTTTGGACTCCAACATGGTGCTGTTTAGCAATCGGGTAATCAGAGAAAACATGAAATAAAACCCAAGACACAAATGCACAACACCAAGGTAAACCGATAAGCCCGGTTTTTCCCCAATATTCATCAATTTCTGCACTTCTATTTGAGCCATCTGGAGATTCAAAAACCGGTTTATAATATTGTTTTAAAGCTAGGTTTAATAACTCAGCTCTCAAAGCAGAGATGTCTGATGGTATCTCTACTATAAAATTATTTCGCTGCTTTTCACCACTGCCGTGATGTAACGCCCACCATGTTTTTCGTCCAACAACTCCATCAGCATGCAATGCCAGCCCTTCACTATCTATATGCTGAGTTTGAAATACTACGGTTTCATCGTGCGTTACTTGATCAAACAAACCTTCCGCAGGTAATCTATCTCGAAGATAACCGTGACTCCGCAGTAACTGTTGTAGTAATACAACAGTCGGGTTTATCGGTAACTGCTTAATAGTCCTAGGCATATGATTTCCAAAACTTACCAATAAGCTAAAATCCAGCTATAACTTATACTGTGTTTGTATCTGATTTATGTACTATCGTTAAAATGTGTCATATAAAAAGTTTAGTACTAAAAGGGTTAAATAGCCTTAATCTTATTAGTACCTTAGTCACCTGCATACTCAGGAATTTAAAATTGCTTACAATAACCATATTCACTTATACTTACGCAGCTGATTTATAAAGGTATTTTCTTGTAGTTTTAGACTACTTTTCATTCTACGAACATTAATTAGAGCTTCCTCTTTAGCCGTTATTACCACTTTACGAGAACAAATATGAATAGACGGAATAGCCACATCATCAATGAAGAAGTCACATTTTCTGAAGGTCAGGAATTAGTATCAACAACCGATACACGTGGTGTGATTACTTATGCTAATGATATTTTTTGTGAGATAGCGGGATTTGAACGTGATGAATTGATTGGTAAAAACCATAATATCGTTCGCCATCCCGATATGCCCTCTGCTGCATTTGCAGATCTTTGGGAAAAAGCTAAAGCAGGTAAACCTTGGCGCGGGGCTGTAAAAAACCGCTGTAAAGACGGTAGATACTATTGGGTTGATGCTTTTGTCACTCCTATATACGAAAGAAATTCAATCGTAGGCTATCAATCTGTTCGTACCAAATTAGATCACAGCATTAAACAACGTGCTGAAAAAGTGTATAAGCAACTGAATAGTAACGAAAGTATTACGCCTTGGTATGCCAATAGTGCGTTAAAACACGCTACATATATTACTGCTAATGCATTAATTATTGGCGCTTGCTTTTTAACGCCACTTGCTGCACTTGCACTGCCGTTTTTGCCTTTTGTGATCTATAAGAAAGAACTCGTCGACTCTAAAAGCTACCTTAATGACTTAGCAAGCAAATATGACAGCCCCTCCCGCTTGGTATACTCCCACAGTGCAACATTAGATATCCCTGACTTTCACTTAAAAATGAATGAAGGCAAAGTGAAAACCATTATTGGCCGAATTATAGATAGTTGCACCGTTCTTCATTCAGGCTCTAACAATTTATCAAAAGCTGCACAAGCAGCGAAAGAAGGCGTTCAAAAAGAAGCCGCCGAATTACAACAAGTATCAACAGCTGTAGAAGAAATGGTCGCATCTATTGCAGAAGTTGCACAAAACACAATAAACACGTCGCAAAAGGTTACCGAGGCACATGGTGATTGTGAAACGGCTACTGAAGCGATGAATATGACAATGAAAAAAGTAAACTCGCTTGCTGATGACGTTTCGAAGTCTGCAAGCTCTGCAACAGAGCTCGCTTCTGAAGCAGAGAAAATTGGTGAAGTTATGCAAGAGATACAAGGCATTGCCGATCAAACTAATTTACTTGCACTAAATGCCGCAATTGAAGCGGCTCGAGCAGGCGAGCACGGCAGAGGTTTCTCAGTTGTTGCAGACGAAGTACGTGCGCTTTCTAGTCGAACACACGGAGCAACTGAGCAAATTCAAGTATCCATTTCTGAAATTCAGAGCACATTACTCTCTTGGTCAAAAACCATGCAAATTGGCAAAGAATCCGCTGAGCAGTGTGTAGCAGACACTAAAAGTACGCAGTCTATCGTTAATAAGGTTTATCAATCGATTACCGACATTGCCGATCTAGCGACGCAAATATCCACCGCTTCGGAACAGCAAAACTTAGTGTCACAAGAAATTAGCCAGAACATCATGAATATAAATGATGCTTCGCAAGAAAACCTCACTCAAGCTGAGCGAGTTGAAGAAGAAGCTGAATTGATTAGAGTAAGAACAGAAGCTCTGGCCGGCCTAGGAAAAACATTTGGAGGCTAATTCCACTATTTTCCGCATCACTATTTAGTGCCCCTTGAGGTGAAGCAACTCGCTTAGTCGGCCATGTTGCTCTTACCTTAAGGGAACTTAAGCGTTAAATTTAACGACCCCAACTCGCTGCTTCTTGATAAAGACAGCGCTAAACCTTAGCTAGCTTCGTCTAAAATATCGGATACTGCTTGTGAAAGCTCGATAGCATGATTGCCCACTTCGATCTTTGCTTTGAGGTATTGTTCATTATGTTTATTGGCGTACACGCCAGTTTCAACATGTTCATCAACCTCAATATTATGGCGCTTCATCGCAGCAAGCTTTTCAGGATTATTGGTCATTAGATTAATGCGTGTGATGCCCAGTGCCAGTAACATTTGCGCTGCTACACTAAAATCACGCATATCGTCTTCAAAACCCAGTTCACGATTAGCAGCGTAGGTGTCATAGCCTTTGTCTTGTAACTTATAGGCATCTAACTTGTTGTATAACCCTATGCCTCTACCTTCTTGGCGAAGATATAATAAGATACCACCCGCTTTACTCATTGAGTCTATTGCTTCATTAAGCTGCTTACCGCAGTCACAGCGAGCTGAATGAAAAATGTCTCCGGTCAAGCATTCTGAATGAATTCGCACTAACGGCGCTTTCTTCTGTTTGTCTGCTTGATTAAATACCAATGCAACATGTTCCTTATCATCATTAAGGCCATGAAAGCTAACAAATTCAGCAATTTGATCTTGATTTTTCCCGACTGGAATTTCTACACGGGCGCGGATACTCGACATTCGTCTACCTCAATTATCTGGCATGTGGCATTAACTAATAACATCATACGTAATATTATTAAGTATGAATCAACTATTATTAGCTACACCTCCCAACTTAGTGGTACTTATGTAAGTTTAAACCAATAAGCCGTTTAAACACAGCGGCATTATACAAGATATAATTATACAGGCAAAACACTGCCTCTTAGTTTTTTAGAAACACAGTCTCATAATGTTGCCAATAATCTGCATCTTTATCAGAATTCAGCAACCACTTGCCTAAGGATTCTCGGTAGTACGATTTATTTTTTTCTTTATCCAGTAATTTATTAACTTGAGTGATAACTTCTTTCCCCCAGGATGTTTTGCTACACCCTACAGAACCGTATACAAATTTATCCGTTTCAGTAATATTAAAGCTTCTTAGCTTAGGTTTACTTTTAAGCACTTGTTCTGCATATAACGCTTCATAAGGAAAGCCTAAAACAATATCTATTCGCTTCTTAGCTAGCATCGAAAACAAATCCATTTTGCTATCCCCTGCGCGGAAAACCACTTGTCCAGAGTCACGAAATTGATAAATAAGTTGGTCAATCTTATCTCCGTATGAACGCTTATACTGCACCCCAAGTACTAATTTGGTATTTGTTAATGTATCACTGAGCGAAATATTATCGGTAAAAGTGTGTTTGAATGCCGTATTCTTGCGGGTTATAGCCTGAATAGATTTATACATAACACTATATTGGCTATATAAAATAAAGTCTTCTCGTTCGGGAATTTTTAGCAATGCAGGGAAACAGCCGTTTGCGCCATTCTTCGTTTCATGAAATGCACGAGCAACCGGCAAGCGCACAATTTTATGTTTATATTGCGGAAGGCCGTCTATCAGTATTTGCAGTGTGCTATCAATGATCCCTTCCCCCTTATCATCACCTTCTAAAATCATTAAAGGGGGCCAATGAAAAACATACCAGTTTAAATCAGCGTGACTACCTTCAGATAGATTGGTTTTTACTAACGTCAACTGTTTCTCATCTGCTTGCGCATATTGAAAAAAAGTAATAAAAAAGAAAATAAAAAGACCGAGCATATTTATCGAAGTAGGTGGCTTCATTAGTAGCTCATTGTTAGGTAAGGTCTAAAAATTATAGCAGTAAACAAAAAATTCAAGGACTTAATTGCAACTATTTTACCCATTTTGGGTTCGTGGCATTGTAGTGGCTTTCATTGCTTGTTAGTAAAGTACTTTTGAGCAATTCACAATGTCATACAATGCAATATAGTGCCATTGATAAACCGTATTCAATGGCATTTAAGCTTAAAACGATATGTATGTTTTAAAATACTAACTGATCAACTAAACCGCTAGCACCAATTCTAAAGGTACTTGGTTTTACCCAGCCAGCTCCCATAATGGATTCTGCTAATGCTATATATTCTATTGCCCCTTCAAGGTCGCGAACACCACCAGCTGCTTTAAAGCCCACGGTTTTTTCTGACTGTTGAATTTGAGTTAAAATCACATTTGCAGCCTCAAGTGTCGCGTTAACAGGCACCTTACCCGTAGAGGTTTTAACAAAGTCAGCCCCAGCTTGAACACATACACTAGACGCTTCATCGATAAGTTGAGCAGTGGCCAATTCACCACTTTCAATAATGACTTTAAGCAGCACATTACCGCACTCTGCCTTAATCGCCTCAACAAATGTTTGTGCTTCTGCTTGCTTATTTTCTTGAATTAGGTGGTATGGCAATACTAAATCGATTTCATCAGCACCGTCTGCTATTGCAGTTTTTGTTTGCTGAATAACTTCTGTCAACGCTTGTTTACCATCTGGAAAATTCACAACGGTAACAACTGTAGAGACACTGTTATCGATTTCTTTTAAGGTGTTTTTTGCAGTTTTAATGAATTCAGGATAAACACACACGCCTGCACAACAAATACCATTTTTTTTAGACTTTCTTACTAAAGCAATAACATTGCTTTCATCGTCATGCTCTTCAAGCCTTGTTAAATCTACTAACTGAAACACTTTCGCTGCATCAGCTACTGAGGCAGCATTAGCCTCTGCTTTTTGCTCTTGTTCATTAATCATTATTCTTCCCCTGTATTTCTTATGGCGGGCAGAATAAAATGATCAAGAGCATATTGCAATATACCCTTGATTATCATTTCGCAAAGTTTGACATGAAACAATGTAGCCAGAAAAATACGGCATAATTGTCTATGGAGTGCAGACTCAAAAGCCTGCAAGATAACTGTATAGAGTTCTCAATCTAGCTAGTTTGGCTTAATCACTCCGTTGATAGAATTTTCTCTAGTTCACCACTCGTCATATGAACGCCTTTAGCCCAATTTTCATCGAGTGTTTCTATAATATCGGCAATTAGCTCTTTTCGCGCTTCTAGCCGCTCTACCGTTTCGGATAATTCCGTATATTTTTCTTTCAACCTAAGCATGATGGAATGATGATCCCACTTCACTTCTTTGTCGAGCAATTTAGGGATCTCTTCTTGAGTGAAGCCAAGACACTGACAGCTTTTAATCAATTGTAATCGCTCTAATGCGGCCTGTTTAAATTCATTTCCACCACGAGTTGATGATTTCTTTTTGGGTAACCATCCTTTTGCATCATAAAAACGAATCGTGGCAGGTGCCATACCTGTTTTACGAGTAAGCTCTCCAATCCTCATGAAGACCTCCCTTAAGCTTGATTATAGTCACTTGAATAACATAAAAATGGAAAGACAAATTTCAATCAAATACTACAGATTCAAGACGTAAGTTATCCGTAAGCATAGTCAAATATATGATATTTGGCTAATTAAGTAAGAATATGAACAAGTTGGAAGAGGAATAGAAAAGATGCAATATCTTTAAAAATACAAAGCAGAGTCATAACATATAAAAAAGAGCAATATGGAGTTCATATTGCTCTAGTAGCGATTATGTTGAATCAATCAATGATATTATCGATTAATTTTCTAGCAACTCATCTGTTTTAGCCGCACAGATAAAATCATTTTTGTGTAAGCCACCGATAGCATGGGTCCACCAAGTTACCGTCACTTTACCCCATTCAGTTAAAATACCTGGATGGTGGAATTCTTCTTCTGCCATTTCTGCAACTTTGTTCGTAAAAGCAAGTGCTTGTTTAAAGTTTTTAAACTTATATTCACGCTCTAACTGCATTACGCCATCAACGGCTTTAGGTGTCCAATCAGGGATTTGCCCCATTAACTCTGCTAATTCTTCATCAGAAACTTTTGGCGCATCAGCACGACATGCTTCACATTTCATTTGGTTTAATTCAGACATTACACTTCCTATTTTAACTAGCTTTTTTTTCTTTAGGTGGGAATTTGGGTTCATGTAAGCCAAGCGCTTTGGCTTTTTCAACTAATGACATTATATCCATATGTGAAATATCAAATAAGTCTTTAATATCATTAATCATAAAATATATTGGCTGCATAATATCAATGCGATATGGCGTACGCATTACATCAATAGGATCAAGCGGTTTGCGTTCGCACTCATCAGACTCTATTGCATAAATGGTTTCACCTGGTGAAGAGAGTATGCCACCGCCGTAAATACGTAAACCATTTTGCGTTTGCATTAAGCCAAACTCGATGGTGAACCAGTATAATCTTGCCAAATAAACACGATCTTCTTTTGAGGCGGCAAGCCCGAGTTTGCCATACATGTGAGTAAATTCAGCAAAATCTGGATGTGTAAGCATTGCACAATGCCCAAAGATTTCATGAAAGATATCTGGTTCTTGAAGATAATCAAATTCTTCACGTGAACGAATAAACGTTGCAACAGGAAACTTTTGATTCGCTAACAAATTAAAAAACTTATCAAAACTGATCAATGCAGGGACTTCCGCACACTCCCAGCCTGTTGTTTCGCGTAAAACTTTATTAACTTCTTCGAGCTGTGGGATCCTATCTGTCGGTAAATCCAGTAGCTCTAAACCATTTTGAAATTCGTCACAAGCTTTTCCCTGAATGCACGATAGTTGACGAGTGATTAATTCAGACCAAATTTGATTTTCTTCATCCGACCACTCGATAAAGCCTGACTCATCAGACTGTCTCGATACGTATTTACTCGCTTTACTCATATTAGTTCCTGTACAACTTTTGGTGCTAACTTTTCACGTTTGTGATTAATTATAATAAGTGTTAGCACTGAGCTTTTGTTGATCAGCATATTAGAGTAAGCAGGCTAATTAATTAATAGGGCATGGTAAATCTTATAGCCGCACTTCATGTTAAATTGTAAAAAAATAAATACATTAGAGCATTAAATTACTTTAAAACAATTACTTAGCTAAACTTAAAGCAATATTCATTTGTACACATTAATATACAACTTAATCTTTTTTGGGGGACGTTACCGACTTAACTTTCTTGAATAATAAAATTGCCATGTCGTGTAACTTTTTCTGCTGCTTATGCTCAAGTGCTATCGGTCTTGTTTTATTAATACATCGTAAACCTAGCCGTGCTGTTAGAATGCCAGCTCCCACACCTTGTGCTGCACGTGTAGAAATCTTTGATGCTAAATCCATCGTTAGTGTTGAAGAAGATAATTCAATTAATAACTCTGAACTGCCTGCAAATACCATGTTTTTGATAATATCTTTTAGTAAGCCGATGCGCCCCCAATAACCAAGCTTAATACCATATAACTCTGTAATGTCTTCTATCATTTTCAAGTTTCGCCACACTATGGCCAACATATCAATGAACGCGACTGGGCTTAATGCAACCATAACCGCAGAGTCTGATGCATATTTAACAACTTTATCATAGGCTGCTTTGTCGATGGGGCTTAACACCGTTTTAGAAAATAATGTAATAACATCCTTATCGTTATATTCAGCCTTTAACCTACTTTGCCATTCTTGTAAGCGTTCGCCTTGTAGCTGGGGATTATTGTTTGCAAGCGCTAGGCAAAGAGATTCAGCCTGACCGCGTTGCTTTGAATTTATTATTCTGTATGCATCTTTTTGGAACTCATTATGCGCACGTAGCCTGCGTAAATTTTTGTATTCTTTAATACATAAGTGCGTTACTTTTAGTGATAACAATCCAACTATAAATAAGTAAATAAAACCTAACGCAGGATTATGTAGCCACTTTTCGATAAAGAAATTGATTAACTCCCATCCTATTAATATCACCAGTGCGGTAATAAATAGCTTTTTAAACCAACTAGAATTTATCGTTTTTTTAATTTTCTGATCAGAAGAACGACTCTTAGCCTCTGTATTAGCCTGTGTCGCAATTAAACTTTGCTTATCTGGCAGTGGTTGTCCAACGCTTTCCTTAACATCTTCTTCCACTGCTGCGTCAATTTGCTCGTGAAATTGCAAGGCATCATCAATCACGGTCGCCTTTTTAAGCGCGTTTTCTTTTTCATCTACTTCTTCGAGATGATTGATTATCACTTGCTGCTTTAGCTTGCCTTCTTTCTCTTCCATCATATTAATTTATCTCCAAGTAGATATTCCAAGGCGTGATCCATTCTAATGTGCTCTACACTGCTGCCGTCTAGTGAAAGAGGCTCAAACTGTTCAAACTTAAAGCCTGTTTTCCACTGTGATATTGACGGCCGTTTTGGCGGAATTTCTCCGGGATATAACGTAATTGCGTTTGACTCTTCTTTTTTGCGACCAGTAAGGCATGGCAGGGCTTGATCGTTTTGGCGATAGGTTCCGTACCGCGTTGCCTTTATTGCAGCAACTGAAATTAATTCTGTTTCAATGCCTTCAAATTTGATTGCGCGCTGCGACTCTAACAATAAGTCGTTTAATAAAAGTATAAGGTTATCGTGTTGTTCGGGTGTGATGTGATCACTCTTACTTGCTGCAAATAAAATTTTATCAATACTTGGTGAAAACAAGCGTCTTAGTACTGAATTGGAGCCATAATTGAAGTTTTTTAATACTTCTTCTAATGCATGTTGTAAGTCATAGTAGTTACTTTGCCCTTTCGCTAATGCGCTTAGACAATCTACTAACACTACTTGGCGATTAAAATGCTTAAAGTAGTTATGGTAAAACGGCTTAATCACTTGTTCTTTGTAAGCGTTAAAGTGCTTAACAAGCGTTGTAATAAAAGGGCTTGTTGACGCATTTACCTCTTCCCCTAGCCAAGGAAAAAAATTCAATAGTGGTGCGTTTTTTAAGTCGCCAGGTTGCACAAATCGGCCTGGTTGAATTAGGTGTAATCCATGCTCATATTTACATGCAAGCAAAATGCTTGTGTATTCTTTACTTAATTGCTCAATCTCGTTGTGAAGCTCATCCGACTCAGTAAATTGTGTTAAGTCTAATGCTGCCAACTTTTGTTTGAAGGGTTTAATGAGTGATTTACGAGGTTCAGAGTTAAACACGTTCTGCATTGCTTTACTCCACTGGAAGTAGTCCATTTCCAGCATGGGTAAGTCGATTAACCATTCGCCTGGATAATCTACAATTTGAACATGTAATTTGCTTATTTCACTAATATGCTTTTTTAATGGGTGCTCAGTTTTATATCGAATTTCAAGATTAATTTCACTGATGCCATCGGTGGGTTTTGGCCAGCTTGTTGGCTCTCCCTCCAATGCTTGCATTGATTTTCTGAATGGGAAACTTGGCACATGTAAATGCTGTTGAGAAACAATTTTTGCCCCAAGTATTCGCTCTGAGCCCACCACATCAAAAAATGGCAAGTCGCGCTCAGTGCCATTCAGTAATAAATTGACTAAGGAAGTAATAAAAGCCGTTTTACCACTGCCACTAACCCCAGTTACAGCCAGCTTTATATGACGATCTAATGATTTATTAAGTTGCTTTTTGGCTTTCGCTTTTGCGCGTTTAAATAGTTTAGCCGGTTTTGTTGTTTTTAATTCCATAAAAAAATAACGCCCTTTCGGGCGTTTCATTAAAGCTTATTAATTTCTCGCGTCACTGTGTACTCAGGTGACGTAACATATTTTTCCATTGTGCGTAATCTAGATTCCATACCATCAAATTGACGGCATATATCTAACAATGCTCTTCTAGGTGGTTCGCCAGACTGCCATACCTTTTCTTTTACCTCGACGGGCTTAAGTTTTTCCATGCTCTCTGTAGCGCTATATCCACTTGCTTTGCTATACGTGTTGTTAGATGAAAACATCACATCGGGCTTTTTATCTAAAATAAACCACGCCGCAATGTAGGCAACAAAAAAGAATCCGCTAGAAAATACCAAGCCTGTGACTGCGCCAATGCGTACTAACCAAACTTCAATCCCGAAATATTCGGCAATACCCGCACAAACACCTGCAATTTTGCCTTTTTCACTATCGCGATAAAGCTCTTTGCGTTTATTTATGCTCATCCCTTTGCCCTCCATTGCGGGCTTTCTTCATCTAAAATAGCTTCTAATGTTTTAATTCTTTCAGCCATTTTTTCAGCTTTTCTTGCCAAGTCATTCAATTTTGCATAGTCAGTTTCTGACAAGCCTTGGTTTAATTGTTTCTTACTGCGGTAGTGCATAATCAACCAAATTGGTGCAACAAATATCATAAAAATGATGATTGGCAGTGTTAGAAACATTACGATATCGGAATCCATACTTCTCTCCTTGATTTATCTATTGTTAGTGGCTTATTTTTTCGAGTTCATTTTGCTTTTTAACGCTTCAAGCTCATTTTCAATCGACTCGTCAGCCTCTAATTCAGCAATTTCATTTGCTAACGACTTTTTACCCATATCATAAGATTCTACCTGAGCTTCTAAATTGTCAATCTTTCTTTCGTAACTTTCAAAGCGTGAAAGTGCACCTTCTACTTTACTGCTGCCTAAATTCTTTTTCACCCCAAGACGACTACTCACTGTTTGTTGTCTTAGTAGAATGGATTTTTGACGAGCTTTAGCGTCTGATAGTTTGTCTTGCAGCTGGCTCGTTTCAGCTTGAAGCTTCATGATATGCTCTTCAATGTGCGCTAATTCTTCTTTTACTGCAGAAGCATAATCAACCGCTTTTTGTTTTTCCATTAATGCAGCACGCGCCAAGTCTTCTCTATCTTTCGATAATGCAAGCTCTGCTTTGCTTTGCCAATCTTCAGCTTCTTGCTCTAATTTTGTGATTTTTCTTGTTAATTCTTTTTTACTTGCAATGGTTTTTGCTGACGTAGAACGCACTTCAACTAACGTGTCTTCCATCTCTTGAATGATCAATCTGACCATTTTCTCAGGGTCTTCTGCCTTATCAAGTAACGAATTAATGTTTGAATTTACAATATCTGTAAAACGCGAAAAAATACCCATAATTGTTACCTCTTTTATTTTGAAGAATATTGGGAATAATAAAAATTTCCTGATTTATATATACAGATATCTTGCCAAATTGACTAAAAAATATAAAACCATGATTTTATTGAGTTTTAAAGAAATAATAAAAATACTTTAAGTTATTTGATTTATAAAATACACTACTTATTAGTCATTTTCGCTAATTAGTTATGGAAAGCACATGAGTAGATTTCGCCAACAAGACAACTTACTTGGGCAGTCGAATAGTTTCTTAGAAGTATTAGAGCAAATATCTCAAATCGCTCCGTTGGATAAACCCGTTTTAATTATTGGTGAACGAGGTACTGGTAAAGAGTTAATTGCTGCTCGTCTTCATTATTTATCTCAACGTTGGGATAAGAACTACGTAAAACTCAACTGTGCTGCACTAAATGAGAACTTATTAGAGTCTGAGCTATTTGGTCATGAGTCTGGCGCATTTACCGGTGCAGGAAAAAAACACGAAGGCCGCTTTGAACGGGCTGACGGCGGCACATTATTTTTAGATGAATTAGCGAATACCTCCGGCCTTATTCAAGAAAAGTTATTGCGGGTCATTGAATATGGTGAATTTGAACGCGTAGGCGGAAACAAAACGGTTCGTTCAGATGCACGTTTAGTCTGTGCAACTAACGAAGATTTACCTTATTTAGCAGACATTGGCGAATTTCGTTCTGACTTACTTGATCGACTAGCATTTGACGTAATAACACTACCACCTCTGCGCGAGCGCCAAGATGATATATTGCTTTTAGCGGAACATTTTGCGATTAATATGGCTAGGGACTTAGAGTGGGAGTTATTTAGTGGCTTTAGTCGTAAAGCAAAAGAGGTGCTACTAAATTACGATTGGCCAGGTAATATTCGTGAATTAAAAAATGTGGTTGAGCGAAGTGTATATCGTAGTAATAACCCCCACGTTCCTGTACACGAAATTATTGTTGACCCCTTTGATTCTAAATTTAGGCCTACTGGCCGAGTAAAAACTCAAGATAGGGTTCAATCAAACCCGTCCGCCGCATCACCTTCTAATGTTAGCGGCCAGCAAAATAATGCTGTGGAAAATCACGCTGACGCGTCTACAAATAATAATCAATCTGCAAGTTTATCAAGAGCAAATTTAACTAGCAGTTTCCCTATCGATCTTAAACAGTTATCATGTGATTATGAAATTGAATTGATACAAAATGCACTGGCACACAGTCAATTTAACCAGAAAAAGACAGCTGAAAATTTAAATTTAACCTACCATCAATTACGTGGTTATCTTAAAAAATACAATTTGCTTGAAAATGACCAAAAAGAAGAGGCTTGATGAAGTTTAATTTTTTTACAATGCTCGCTGTTTTACTGTGTGGAACAGCGTGCACTCCCTCTTCTCATAAAGACTCTATAGATAAAAACGGGCTAATTTATTGTTCTGAAGGTACACCAGAAACCTTCAACCCGCAGCTAGTTACTTCTGGCACCACAATCGATATTATCGCTCATCAGCTTTATAATCGATTAATTGGTTTGGCCCCCGTCAGTGGTCGCTTTAATCCTGAACTGGCTGAACGGTGGGACGTTTCGGCAGATGGTACCCGCTACACATTCTTTTTACGCGATGACGTCGAATTCCATTCAACCGACTATTTTACCCCTACAAGAAAATTTAACGCCGACGATGTTATCTTTTCATTTAATCGGATTTTAGATAATTACAACGAGTACCATTACGTAAATGGCGGTAATTACCCATTTTTCCAAAGTGTGCGATTTGCAGCGCTTGTTTCAAATATTAAAAAAATTGATGACTACACCGTAGTCTTTGAACTATACCGACCAGATAACACTTTTTTATCTAACTTATCTACTGATTTTGCGGTGCTTCTTTCAAAAGAATATGCCGATCATTTACTGGAAATTGAGCAGCCAGAATTGCTGGACAGTTACCCTATTGGCACAGGCCCGTTCAAGTTTAAAGAATATAAACCTAATGTATTGGTGCGGTTTTACGATCACGAAAAATATTGGAAGAATAATGTTTTTCTAAGCCAGCTGGTATTCGACATTACCGTTCAAACCAGTAATCGCATGGCAAAGCTACTCACCAAAGAATGTGATGTGGTTGCTTACCCAGTTCACTCGCAACTTTCATTACTTGAATTAAATGAAGAGATAACTGTACAGCGCGAAGCCAATTTGAATGTAGGCTTCTGGGCATTCAATACCTCTAAAGCACCATTTAGTAATCCGCTGGTTCGCAAAGCGCTAGCATATGGCATCGATAAAGATGCTATTTTACAAGCGGTTTATTATGGGCAAGCTCAGTATGCTAATTCAATATTACCGCCAAGCTCATGGGCGTTTAAAAACACCTTAAGCGACTATTACTACGATCCGGATAAAGCTAGAAATTTACTTAAAAAAGCGGGATTAGAAGACGGCTTTACCATGGACATTTGGGCCATGCCCGTGCAGCGTGTTTATAACCCTAACGCCACCAAAATGGCCGAGTTAATTCAGGCAGACTTAAATAAAATTGGCATTACTGCCAATATTGTTAATTACGAGTGGAGTACGTTTCGCCGTAAACTTGCTGAAAATCAACACGATTCTGTATTAATCGGCTGGTCTGCTGATAATCCAGATCCCGATAATTTTTTTAGTCCACTGTTAAGCTGTGCGGCTGCCATCACTGGGAGTAATCGCAGTGGCTGGTGTCATGAAGAGTTTGATAACTTACTAGTAAAAGCACGCACAACCACTGATTTAGATGAGCGCACTGCCCTTTACTATCAGGCCCAAGAAATTTTAGCTGACGAGTTGCCCCTTTACAGCATCGCGCACTCATTACGCTTTCAAGCGCAACAATCAGATATCGAAGGGTTAACGATTTCACCCTATGGTGGTTTATCTTTCGAACAAGTAAGGAAGAAATAATGGCTTATTATATTTTACGCCGTATTTTCCTATTCTTTTTTGTCGTATTCTCAATTACCGTGTTTGCTTTTTCGCTTAGCTATTTATTTCCGGGTGAACCACTAAGTAATTTAAGTGGGTACCAAACCATTGAATACGCCGATATCGAGTTTTTGGAGCAAAAGTACAACATTAACGACTCGGTCATTACACAATATTTTACTTACTTGGGTCACGTATTAAATGGGGACTTAGGTTTATCTTTTAGTAGTCAAACCCCTGTTTTTGATGAGATCTTGCGTTTTTTACCTGCAACCTTCGAACTTTCGTTTTATGCCTTGTTAGTGTCGATGTTTGTAGGAGTACCAATCGGTATTATTGCTGCATCCAAGCACAATAAGTTTCCCGATTATTTGATTAAATACTCTACGCTAATAGGCTATTCCATGCCTATTTTCTGGTGGGCTTTACTGCTTATTATGCTCTTTTGCTTACATTTAGGCTGGCTACCTATGTCTGGCAGAATATCCCTACTTTATGAAATTCCGGCAAAAACAGGATTTATGATACCCGACATATTATTAGCCGATGTTGGTTATCGACATGAAGCATTGCTGGATGCACTTAAACATTTGTTATTACCAACGGTTATTCTTGCCACCTTCCCTACCACCGTATTGATAAGGTTTACTCGAGACTCCATGCTAGAAGTGTTGGAAACACAATACATTAAAACGGCCAGAGCAAAAGGCTTGTCTCGTATGCAGGTTTTATTTAGGCATGGCTTGCGTAACGCTTTACTGCCCGTGATCCGCCAAATTGGCTTACAATTCAGTACGCTAATCACTTTGGCGATGTTAACTGAAGTAATATTCTCGTGGCCGGGCATTGGCCGTTGGCTGGTTGATAGCATTTATCAGCGAGACTTTCCTGCTATACAAGGGGGTCTATTGGCTGTTTCATCATTCGTCATTATTGCTTCAATTCTTGCTGATAGTGTTCATTCTATCTTGAACCCGCTAACACGGAAGCGTAACCATGGCTAAATTTAAGCTTTATTACGAAGAATATAACCTCTCTCCATTCGAGCAATTATGGAATAATTTTAAGAAAAATCATTTAGCACTATTAGGCTTATGGTGTTTCACGCTACTACTGCTTATTGCTATTTGGGCGCCTGTCATTTCACCCTACGATCCTAATGCTAACAACAGTGATATCTTGCTTATGCCACCTTCTTGGGTCGTAAACGGGCAAGTTAACTACTTATTTGGCACGGATGATTTAGGCCGTGATATCTTTTCAAGACTATTAGTTGGTACAAGTTACACGTTCGGGTTAAGTATCTTATCGGTACTGTGTGCAATGATAATTGGCCTAATATTAGGTTCCTTAGCAGGTTTGAGTAAAGGGGTTAAATCCAGCTTTCTAAACCATATATTAGATATTGCATTATCAATCCCGTCTTTATTGATCGCAATTATCATTGTCGCGATTCTTGGCCCCGGCCTGCTGAATACCGTATGGGCTGTCATCCTTGCATTATTGCCACAATTTATTCATTCAATCAGAAATAGTGTGCAAGAAGAGCTACAAAAAGACTATGTTACCGCTTATAAAATGGACGGTGCGTCTCCATTAAAAGTCTTGTTCGTGGGTATTTTCCCTAATATTTTTGAAACACTGGTCATCGTTGCAACCATGGCTATTTCATCTGCCATACTTGACATTACCGCGCTTGGCTTTTTAGGTTTAGGCGCGCATCCACCTCTTTCTGAATGGGGAGCAATGCTTGCTGACAGTTTAGATTTATTATCCATTGCGCCTTGGACTGTAGCACTGCCCGGCATTATGATTTTCATCAGTGTATTCTCTACAAATTTAGTAGGTGATGGCTTAAGAGATGCGTTAAAGCGCAGAAGAGAAAGTTAATGCTGTTATTAGATATACGAAACCTTACTATTGAACTGAAAACCCCTGAAGGGTCTATCCGAGCAGTTGATAAAGTAAACTTTTCACTTAAAGAAGGCGAAGTGAGAGGGCTAGTTGGCGAGTCAGGTTCAGGCAAAAGCTTAATTGCTAAAGCCATTGTAGGTGTGCTAAACCAACGTTGGGATGTAACCGCAGACAGGTTACACTGGCAAGGTGAAGATTTAATGCACTTAACGCCAGAAAAGCGCAGAGAAATAATCAGCCGCGATGTCGCAATGATTTATCAAGAGCCGAGTCGCTGTCTTGATCCTACTGCACTGGTTGGTGAACAATTAGAAGAAGCCATTCCAGTATCTGATGGTGAATGTAGCTATTTAGGGCGCAAAGCATACCGAAAAAAGAAAACAGAAGCGCTGCTCCACAAAGTGGGCATTAAGAATCATGTTGAAGTTATTCGCTCCTACCCACATGAACTATCTGAAGGTGTGTGTCAAAAAATAATGATTGCTATCGCAATCGCTAAAAAGCCGAAACTACTTATTGCAGACGAACCTACAACTGCGCTAGAAAGTGCGACACAGGCGCAAATTTTCAGATTACTAAAGAGCCTTAACCAACTGAAGAATATGTCTATTATTTTAATCAGCCATGATTTAGAAACGATTACCAGTTGGACACACTCAATAAGCGTTTTATATTGTGGGCAGTTGGTTGAATCCGGCACTACAGAGCAAATATTTAATCAGCCTTTTCACCCTTATACCCAAGCACTGATTAAAAGCGTGCCTGACTTTCGCAAAAATATTGAACACAAAAGCAGACTTTATACACTGAAAGGCACTATACCAACATTACAACATTTACCTATTGGCTGCCGTTTAGGGCCTCGTTGTCCACAAGCACAAAAAACATGTGTGGAAACACCAAGCATGCGTAAGATTCAAAATCATTATGTGAGCTGTCATTTTCCACTTAATCAGAACATAGTTTCTAAGAAGAAAGTTAAATGAATCATTTTCTTGAAGTTAAATCGCTTTCTAAAGATTACTATTACAGTAAAGGGTTTCTTAACAAAAAAGTCGTTAAAGCGGTTTTACCTACCAGCTTTGTATTAGAAAAAGGCGAAACCATTGCCATAGTGGGTGAAACTGGCTCAGGTAAAAGTTCTTTAGCTAAAATCATTTCTGGTGCCGACAAACCAACCTCTGGTGACGTTTTTCTTGAAGGGAAAGCCCTTAGCTCGTCTAAACGCGCAAAATGGGCAAGAAATATAAGATTAATCTTTCAAGACGCAAATAAATCACTGAACCCAAGTTTAACGGTAGGCAAAACGCTATCAGAAGTATTAAAGCTAAACACCAAATTAAACGCTGTTGAGCGTAAAGAAAAAATAAAAGAAACCCTATTAACGGTTGGCCTGCTAAGTGATCACCGCACCTTCTACCCTCACATGTTTTCAGGAGGGCAACTTCAACGTGTTGCACTAGCACGAGCACTCATTTTAGATCCACAAGTGCTAGTACTAGATGAAGCCCTTGCATCGCTTGACCCATCTGTACGTGCTCAAATTATTAACTTACTGTTGGACTTACAAGAGAAAAAAAACCTTTCCTATATACTCGTCACTCATCAACTTGGCTTAGTAAAACATATTAGCGATAAGGTACTCGTGTTGCACGAAGGTGAAACGATTGAACAAGGCGTGACTGAAACTGTATTCGCATGCCCCCAGCATAAATATACTCAGCGATTATTAACGAGTCAGAATTATTAACTTTCAACGTTTTAATTTAATTAACCAGGAATGCCACCAAACTCATCATCTTCTACCGGTGCCGCTTTATCTGTTGAGCTGTGACTGTCGACTTTCATGATCTCCGCCGTGTTAATGCCTAAGTAGTCAATAACCTGCTGACTAATGTCGACAACTTCACCTACAGCCGCTATATGAGACAAGATATCGTTTAATTCTGCTGACTTATAATGCGCGTATTGGCTGATATAGTGTAACTCATTGGTTATATTGTTTAGCTCAACTTTACTTACTGGGCTTGTAAAAAAGCGCCAACAATGGAATTGCCCTTTTCGTAATGCACTATCAACAAACATTTTGCGAGCGCTTAATGTGCTTAAGTCACGCTGAGAGCTAATTTGTAAATTGTTGCCATCATCCGCTAGTGAAAAATACATATCAATGAAGGTATAGTTCTGCTCAAAACTAACAATCTTGTTGAACTGATTAATAAATTGGCTAAACGATTCATTATCAATTAACGGTTTTAAATTCAGTTGTCCCAACATTTTATCTGAGTCGAATTGATGCAATAATTGCGGCGTATTTTTTGCGACAATCATTTTATTTAAACGGCACTGTTTATTGATATTGTGAATAAAGAAAGGAACTGTAACTAATGCTTTTTGATATATGCTTTTCAATAATACAGAAAGCGCTCTAATTTTGTCGCTCTCTTGCGCAATATTTAATTTATTTTGATTTTTAACAATTAAATCATGAAAGAAGCTGGAGCCTTGATGGTTTTCAGTATCTATCGATTTGGTAAAAACGATGCGTTTATTTTTATCAAACCCTACTATCTCATAAGGTAAATTTGCTAGCTGATGCTTTTTTGTGATTTTTTGTAATAACGGAAAGGATAAGTGCAGTGTGTCCCCTTTATTTAAAGGAATGGTGCTACCCGCCTCTAATTTAACACCTTGCGTGGAAAAATCTAAAGTAGTAGCCACTAACTTGTTGTTACCAGCCTGTATAATGGCTTTTGTTTTGTATACGTATCTAGGCTCTTTGCGTAATTCTTCAAGTCCAATTGGAATATTTTTTAGTTTATATTCAACCTGTTTAGCAGCTACTTCATGTTCCGCTAATAACTTAACTTTAGTTTTATCATACGGTTTGCTGGCATAGATTTTTGCCGCTGCTTTATCAGTAACATCACTAATAAGTACACAATGAGAAATATTTTCAACAAATCCCATCATGCTATCCGCTAAACTAGCCTTATCCTTTTTATCACCATCAACTTGCGGAAGCTTAAATCTGGTTTTTAAATCTTCTGGCGATAATGAAATAAGTTGTATCTTGAACGTTTTCCAACTTTCTTTTTTTGCCCCAACGCTACAAAAAACATTTTTAAGTGCAGTATTGCTTTCCAACTGGGTAGAAAACGCTGCATAACGTCTTACACCTAACTTGCCTTGAACACTGAAACTAAACAAAGTGCATTCTGTTTTATTGGTCTTAATAAAAGTTTTTAGCCAGCTTGGTGTGAGGAGATCTTCTAGTAATATTCTAGAGTTTTTATCTTTCCAATAACGTAATGTATTTTCGGCATAACCTGAAGTCAGTGCAAACGAGGCTTGAAACTCATTATCAGGGTGAGTGGTAATAAAGATTGGTAACGAGTGTGTTCGGGCAAAAAACGCTTGTTCATAGCCTTTTTTGAGCACTGCATCAATCACATTTTCTAAATCTACTTTATAGACCTTTTTATTACCTTTAATAAAGCCCTTAATATAGTCGGTAAATAAATCGTCAGTCTCACTGAACGTTCTTTCTAGTCCCAGCCAAATTGCACCATCTACAAAAAGCACTTGCTTTACTTCGTATTCAATACCCTCTGGGCAAGCAAGGTTGTATTCTTTATTTAACCCTAATAGCGTAACGGTAACTTTATCACCTTTATTTATTTCGTGAGCGGCTGTGATACGTAGCTTTAGTCCATTTACTGAAATATCTCGGGTTGTCGCGTCAATGGTAACTTTTTTTGATAGTTTAACCTTTGCTTCTACCGCAAAGTTCATTCGCTCTTCGTGTCGGCTTAAGTAGGCACCGAACTCTAATAAAAATGATGGATAATGATCTTCATTAAAATCTTGCTGCTGCAACAGTAGATCTTGTAACTTTTGTGCTTTTCTTAAGTTTTCAAATGCTAAGGCTTGAGCCAGTGCTTCTTTGCGTTTTCGCTCAATGACTCGGTAATTATTCTCAGTATTATGGACTTCATCCCACACACCTAAACAGTAATCACCGTACTTTTCTAATCCCTTTTTAAATACTTCAATTGCGATCGGGTCCATGTAGTGCACACGGCCTTCATATACAAATTTACGGCACTCGCCTTTTACTTCTTCACGAAGATCGATGATTCGCTGGCAAGGCTCTTTTAGTCGTTGTACTTCATGATGAACTAGGTGCTGTTCACCCACGGTCAACTCGCCCGCAACAAGAGCAAAAACATCTTCATATTCGTCAGTACCAAATACTGGTAATAACTTCTCAATACAAGCTGAAACTTTTGACGTAAATTTATTCATGTACTACTCGAATTTAATAAATTCAATCATCCAACCTTGCCTTACGCTACTTAATAAAAGCAACACCGAACAATGTAAAACACTTTAAATTCATTAGGTTATCTTTGCCTTACACATAGCTGCAACGTGATTAAGATTCTGTCCATCTAACCTATTAGTAAGCCATTCATTCAACACATTTGCACCTAACGACTTATAAAAATCGATAGCTGGCGTATTCCAGTCCAGCACACTCCACTCTAATCTACCACAGTTTCTTTCAATACTGATATTTGCAAGCTGAGCTAACAGCTCTTTACCTATACCTTTTCCTCGATAAGCCTCATCAACATACAAATCCTCTAAATATATACCTGGCTTTGCCAGAAATGTTGAGTAGGTATGAAAAAACAAAGCGAAGCCAGCTGGCTTACCTTCATATTCTGCAATAATAACTTCAGCAAAAGGCGTATCTGAAAACAACGTTGTAGTAAGCTTTTCAGTAGTGGCTACTACGTCCTTGCTCATTTTTTCATATTCAGCAAGTTGTTTAATAAAAATAAGTATTTGTTCTACATCTTGCGGCTGTGCTTTTCTAACCACTAATGGGTTAGCTTCATTGTAGTGACTCACTGATATACTCCTGTACATTTAATTAGCATTAAGCCCTTATAACAAAGTAAAGTAGCATACTGTTGTTGTTACTACGGCAACGATCACGTTAAGTGCAATACCCTGTCTTGCCATATCCGCAATGGTTACTTCACCGCTCGCAAATACTATCGAATTTGGTGCGGTTGCAACGGGTAAACAAAATGCGCAGCTACAACTTATAACGGCAGGGATCATCAATAACTCAATAGGTAAATTGGCACCAATAGCAGCGCTGGCTAAAATTGGCATTAAAAGTGTTGCAGTAGCGGTATTTGAGGTTATCTCTGTTAAAAATGACACACTAATACACAGCGCAAACAAAAGTAACAGCGTTGGTAACTGGGTAAATGAACTTAGTTGCTGGCCGATAATCTCACTTAAACCGCTTGCTACAAATGCTTTCGCAATACATATTCCACCAGCAAATAGTAGTAACATTCCCCACGGAATATCACTCGCAGTTTTCCAGTCTAGCAGCTTATCATTCACTGTTTTTGATGGATTACTATCAATCACTCGCTGTTTACCATTATTCACTAAGAACATTAGCACTACGCCGAACAATGCAATGGATGAATCACCCACCATTTTCAGATCAAATAAGCCGCTCCAGCCACCAAATGGCGCTTTCCTAAATACCCATAACATGGCGATAAACCCAAACACCAACAATGCACGTACTTCTT
Organism: Flocculibacter collagenilyticus; assembly: GCF_016469335.1. Taxonomy (NCBI): domain Bacteria; kingdom Pseudomonadati; phylum Pseudomonadota; class Gammaproteobacteria; order Alteromonadales; family Pseudoalteromonadaceae; genus Flocculibacter; species Flocculibacter collagenilyticus. The sequence continues at coordinate 1,577,216 of NZ_CP059888.1, read as the reverse complement.
CTGTACGCCATACTCCAACTTTTGGTAAATGAATTTTTTCGTTTAGCGTTACGCCCCGAGATAACCACCACGCCATTAGCGGAATAGCCAATAAGATGATCGGTATGCCGGTTTTCATCCATTGTAAAAAGTTAAATTCTTGATGTGCGAATTCTTCATATACAGATGCAAAAATCACATTCGGTGGTGTACCAATGAGTGTTCCTACCCCGCCTAGCGATGCTGAATAAGCTAATCCGAGCAACAAAGCTATTTTAAACTTTTTGTCGGCTGACGCTTGTGTTACTGCGATTGCAACGGGTAATAAAGCAAGCACGGTGGCGGTATTAGAGATCCACATTGACAACACTGCGGCGCTCGCCATAAACGCAAAAATTAATTTAAATGCGCTGCTACTACCAATGAAACTGACCATGCCTAATGCAATTCGTTCATGTACTTTGCTTTTTTCAATAGCTTTAGCCAACATGAATGCGCCCATTAATAATAAAATAACGTGCGAACCCAGCGCAGAGGCAGCCTCTTTATGATTGATAACACCCGCAATTGGAAATGCAAAGAATGGTATCAGTGAGGTAACAGGAATAGGTAGGGCTTCTGTTACCCATAAATAGGCAATAAAAAACGTGAGGCTGGCAGTAATAATTACGTTATGCTGCCATGGTGATAAATAGGTGAGTGCTATAAAAAGGAATAGCGCCAATACAGGCGCTATTACTAAGTGTTTTATTTTTACTTCCATTAAAAGACCTAACTATTAGTGCTAACAACTTTTTCAGTATTGGCGATATCACCTGCCAACGCTACAGCCTCTTGCCATAACTCACTTTGTGATAAATCGTCAAAGTTTAATGCTAGTCGTCCTGCTAATTCCGTTAATTTCACTCCGTTCTCAACAAAGTGATCAGCATCCAGCCTATCTAGCACTTCAATGGCACCGTTTCGATCATTACATACCAGCACCATATCACAGCCAGCATTAAGCGCAGCAGTGGCTCGGTCTTCAAAGCTACCGATTGTTGTAGCGCCTTTCATGGCCAAATCATCGCTAAACACAACGCCGTCAAAATTAAGATCCGTTCTTAAAATCCCATTTATCCAACGTTTAGAGAAACCGGCTGGTTTACTGTCGATTGAAGGGTAAATCACATGTGCGGGCATAATTGCATCAATTAACTGCTGCTCAATTAGTTGACCAAACACTTTCATATCGTGGTTAAAAATGCGCTCTTTTTCACGGCCATCCACTGGAATAGCAATGTGCGAGTCTTCTTTAACGCTGCCATGGCCGGGAAAGTGCTTACCCGTTACTTTCATGCCAGCTCTTCGCATGCCTTTAATAAAACCAGCAGCCATAGGTACAATTATATCTGGCGAAGCATGGAAGCTACGGTCGCCAATAACTTCACTGATCCCCCACACATCTAATACAGGCGCGAAGCTAATATCAATGCCAACGGCCAACGCTTCTGAGGCCATTAACCAACCCATTTTTTCACTTAACTGGGCCGCTTTTTCAATATTGCCGTCACAGTACGGGTAAATATCGCCCATCGCAGGAATATGCGTAAAGCCGTGGCGGAATCGCTGCACCCGACCACCTTCGTGATCCACTGCAATTAGGATTTGATTTCGTGAACTTTGGCGGATATCCGCAATAAGTTTCTGAATTTGTTCACGAGATTCATAGTTTCTAGTAAAAAGAATCACACCACCGACAAGTGGGTGATCGAGTATTTCCTTTTCTTCTTCGGTTAGCGTTACGCCAACCAAGTCGAGCATTACTGGTCCCATAATGATGATTTACTACATTCGTTAGTATTTTATGGTTAACGAAAATACATGAATTTAAGAAGCTTGGAAAGCACCACTAGGCAAGTTAGTGGCTCAAAAAACAAGAAAAGCTGAATAACTTCAGCTTTTCTTGAGGTAGTAATTAAAAACTATGTGTTTTTAATCTTCATTTAGGCAACGTCTTTATCAAAATTTAGTGCCATTGACTTAAACACATCCGGAGCGAAGCTATCAACATTAATAGCTTCCCAGCGAAGCTTCTCAGCGTGCTTCAGCTGTGTTGCCTCATCTTCTGTGATAATGCCTTTCTCTTTGGCAATGCTAATTGCATCTTTAAGCGGCAATTTACGTTTCATCTCGCCCGCTTTTTGCGCTTTCGTGATCTTTCTGAAAATGTCATCGGCTTCAGACATAGCAATAAATGCATGTTCCATATGACCTGTTAAATCATCTTCACTTTCACCCACATAACAAAGGTGAGTTAAACGATCGCGCATCACGCCTGGCGTCGTCATTGAATCGCACATTGCAATTGATAAATCATCTTTTGGCATTTTGTAATTAATACCGAACGGGAAGATCATCACTTTTAATAGATTAGCAACAACACGGTTAGGGAAGTTTTCAAAGAAACCACTAAACGCTTCACCAGTTAAGAATAAGCAACGCTGCAGCGCATAATGTACATATGGTAAATCAGACGCTTGGTGTCCATCATCTTCAAAACGTTTAAGCACGGTAGAAGCAATGTATAGTTGACTGAGCACATCGCCTAAACGCGCAGATATCATTTCTTTACGTTTTAGGTCACCGCCTAAAATTAACATTGAAATATCTGACGTAAAAGCTAACGCTCGGCTCATTCGTGTTAACTGCTTATAGTATGAGCTGGTTTCACCTGAAACTGGCGAATCGTTAAATTTAGCATCCGTTAAACCTTGGAATAAGCTGCTAAACGCATTTCCAGCTGCGTACTTCACATGCTTAACAAGCAGCGAGTCAAACGACTTTAAACCTTGTTTAAAGTTTGTATTTGCTGCGGCTTCCATTTCATCAAATACAAACGGATGACAACGTGTTGCACCTTGACCGAATATCATCAAGTTACGTGTAAGAATATTCGCACCTTCAACCGTAATTGAAATTGGGATCCCCATGTAGCCATGACCTAAATAGTTTTTTGGTCCTAGCTGAATACCTTTACCAGCATGAATATCCAAAGAGTCGTTAATACAGTCACGTCCCATTTCAGTCATGTGATATTTTGCAATAGCAGTAATTACCGATGGGCTTAAGCCTAAATCGATTGCACCTGCCGTCATGCTTCTCATGGCTTCTAATACATAGGTATTTGCACCAATGCGTCCCATTGCTTCCTGAACGCCCTCGAACTTACCAATCGACATACCAAATTGACGACGCACTGATGTGTAAGCACCTGTCATTCTACTGGTTAAATGCCCCGTTGCAGCACTCAGTGCAGGAAGTGAAATACCTCGTCCAGCTGACAAACATTCAACTAGCATTCTCCAGCCCTTACCCGCAAATGAAGGACCACCAATGATCCACTCAAGCGGAATAAATACGTCTTGACCATAAGTCGTACCATTCATAAAGGCCATGTTCATTGGGTAGTGTCTGTCTCCTACTTCAACCCCTTTGTGCGATGTAGGAATAAGTGCACAGGTAATGCCCAGCTCTTTTTCATCACCTAATAAACCATCTGGATCTTGCAATTTAAATGCTAACCCCAGCACTGATGCTACTGGCGCAAGTGTAATATAACGCTTGTTCCAATTTAGGTTAATACCAAGTACTTCTTTCCCTTCATGAGTACCTTTACATACTACACCGTTGTCTGGAATACCACCTGCGTCTGAACCTGCTTCTGGCCCTGTTAATGCAAAACACGGTACGTCAGTGCCATCTGCTAAGCGTGGTAACCAAAAATCTTTTTGCTCTGGTGTGCCGTAGTGCATTAATAATTCACCTGGCCCTAACGAGTTTGGCACCATTACGGTTACAGCGGCCGTTAAACTACGCGTTGCAATAGTTGCAACAATCGTGGAGTTTGCAATTGCTGAAAATTCTCGCCCACCAAATGCTTGAGGAATAATCATCGCGAAGAAACCTTCTTTCTTCATGTAATCCCAAACTTCTTGTGGTAAATCTTTTTCTTCTTGAACAATCTTGAAGTCGTCTAGCATTTTAATCAGCGTTTGCACTTCATTGTCTAAAAATGCTTGCTCGCGTTCATTAAGTTTTGGTTTTGGAAAATTATGCAGCTTTTTCCAGTCAGGCTTACCTTGGAATAAGTCACCATCCCACCATACATCGCCGGACTCCATCGCTTCACGTTCAGTAGTCGACATAGGGGGTAATATTTTTTTGAAGATTTTAAAAACAGGTTCGGTTATGAGTTTTCGGCGTATATTGCCAACGCCAAGTATGATTGCTAGCGCAATCAAAATAATAAAAATAAACTCCATGGTTATTTCCTCTTAGTAATACTAACGATCAGTGTGCGGCGTAAACGGTGCCGCGAATCCAGACGATATAAAAGGGATAACCTTTTCTATCACGTGTTTAATGGTTACGTCTTGATTAAAATCAGCTGTAGAAATTTCTGACAATGCATCAATTGATGCCATTGTGAAAACAGCAGTTCCCAACGTAAAATGCAAGCGCCAGAAGACTTCGCTTGCTGGTAGCTCAGGGTATGCGGTGTGAATGAGTGAAATAAATCTATCTAGTGGCTTACCATAATTTGCATATAGATATTTACGAAGATGTCCTTGGCTATCGTAATAACCTCTACCCAATAGCTTCAAATATATACGAGTACCATTGGGCTTTAGTTCATTAAGCATTAACAAGGGTCGAATGTGTACTGAAAAAACATCGTCTAAATTCGGCGTTTTTTTGGTATCTAGCAGCTTATCAATTTCGTCATCTAATGCTGGCATAACAACGCATAAATAGCGTTCAAGCACCTGCTGAATAAGCTCTTTTTTAGAGCCGAAGTGATAATTAACTGAAGCAAGGTTAACGCCCGCTTCGCTGGTGATTTGTCTCAATGAAGTATCACTAAATCCGTTCTCCGAAAATAGTGTTTCAGCTGCATCAAGAATTTTTTCTTTGGTCGACAATTATTTACCTTTTAAAACAAACGTCAAACAGCTGCATAAAACAACCGTATTAAACAGGTGTTTGAATTTACGTTTTAACCTTGTTTATGTCAAGTCATCTAAGCACATTATAAATTTAGTCGCGATCCTCAAGAATGCTAGCGGCTAATGATCATTAGCCCATGAATTTTGTAAGAATAAAATGATCAAAAATTACCACACATATGCCAAATACTGTGTATTTTTCTCTTTGCTGGAATGCTATATACTGGCTGCGAATTTAAACAATAGGACTTATAAAAATGAGAACAAAGTCATTCAAGCTCTCACTTACTGCTTTAACGGTTATTTCATCGTTAGCATTAAGTGGTTGTGGTGAACAGCTGGTTAATGCTAAACCAGCCTCTTCTGCAGAATTATCTAAAGAAGCGTTAAATCATCAACCAACTGCAAAAGAAGCGAAAGCATTTGTTGATAAGGCAGGTAAACAACTTGCAGATCTATATTACGAAGCAAGCCGTGCAGAATGGATTTATGCAAACTTTATTACCGACGATACTGCATCACTAGCTGCTGATATTAACGAAAAACTTACTACAATCATTGTTGACTTAGCTAATCAAGCTGCAAAATATAATAATCTTGAACTTGATTACGATACGCGTAGAAAGCTAGAAAAGTTAAAGCTAGCCCTGACTATCCCTGCCCCTTCAGACGCTAAAAAAACCGCTGAACTGTCTAAAATTGTTGCCGACCTAAGTGGCATGTACGGTAAAGGTAAATACAACCATAAAGGTGAAACGTTAAGCCTTGGCGATATGACGCAAATCATGGCGTCGTCTCGTGACTATGAAAAATTACTAGATATTTGGACTGGTTGGCGTCAAGTATCTCCGCCAATGCGACCTTTATATCAACGTCAAGTTGAGCTAGCTAACGAAGGCGCTAAAGAGTTTGGTTATGCTGACACAGGTGCAATGTGGCGCTCCAAATACGATATGCCAGCAGATGACTTTGCCAATGAGCTTGACCGCCTATGGGGACAAGTGAAGCCACTTTATGATGCCCTTCACTGTCATGTTCGCGCTGAATTGGGCGAGCAATACGGTACCGACAAAGTGCCTCAAAATAAGCCTATTCCAGCACACCTTTTAGGAAATATGTGGGCACAAACCTGGGGGAATATTTACGACATTGCTGCACCAGAAAATGCAGATCCAGGTTACGACGTAACAAGCCTGCTTGAAAAGCATAACTATGACGAAATAAAAATGGTTAAAGGGGCTGAAGGCTTCTTTACATCTTTAGGGTTTGAACCATTACCTGATACATTCTGGGAACGCTCATTATTTACGAAACCTGCAGATCGCGACGTGGTTTGTCATGCATCAGCATGGGATTTAGATTCAAAAGACGACTTACGTATTAAGATGTGTATTCAACGTACGGGTGAAGAGTTTTCAGTTATCCACCACGAACTTGGTCACAACTTTTATCAACGTGCATACAAAAACCAGCCTGTTTTCTATCAAGAAAGTGCTAACGATGGTTTCCACGAAGCCATTGGTGACACCATTGCCCTATCGGTTACTCCGGGATATTTAAAAGAAATTGGTTTATTAGACAAAGTACCAGATGAGTCTAAAGACTTAGGCTTATTGATGAAAATGGCTCTGGATAAAGTCGCATTCATTCCATTTGGCTTACTTGTTGACCAATGGCGTTGGAAAGTATTCTCTGGCGAAATTACGCCTGAGCAATACAACACAGCTTGGTGGAATTTACGTGAAAAATATCAAGGTGTGATGGCACCTGTAGAGCGTAACGAAAATCACTTCGATCCGGGTGCTAAATATCACGTTCCTGGAAACACGCCTTATACCCGTTATTTCTTAGCGCATATTTTACAATTCCAGTTCCATCGCGAACTTTGTAAAATTGCTGGTAATGAAGGCCCTGTTCATCGCTGTTCAATTTACAACAGCAAAGAAGCCGGTAAAGCATTAAATGCAATGCTTGAGATGGGTTCTTCACGTCCGTGGCAAGAAGCGCTTGAAGCGTTAACTGGTAGTAAAGAAATGGACGCAACTGCTATTCTTGATTACTTTGCACCGCTTAAAACTTGGTTAGACAAACAAAACCAAGGCCGTCAGTGTGGCTGGTAAGTAAAAGTCGAATAAACAAAGATTTATTGACGATATAAAAAAAGCACTTAGCGAATTTTTTCGTTAAGTGCTTTTTAATTACTTAGCAAAGTAACTGTTTAATCTAATTTATCTGACACCACTTTATAATGTGGATCTTCAGTAAAATTCACTTCCACTAAATCACCCGCTTTTTTCAGCAACTTACAACAATCTTCACTTAAATGACGAATGTGTAATGTTTTACCTTTCGATGTGTAGCGCTCTGCTAAGGTATCAATGGCTTCTATTGCTGAGTGATCGGCAACACGACTGTATTTAAACTCTACAATAACGTCTTTAGGATCGTCCTGAACCGTGAATAACTCTAAGAAATGAGACACCGAACCAAAGAAAAGCGGTCCATGTAATTCATAGACTTTTGAGCCATGCTCGTCTACAAATGTAGTCGCATAAATTTGTTTAGCATGTTCCCAAGCAAATACTAATGCAGACACAACCACACCAACTAATACTGCAATCGCTAAGTCAGTAAATACTGTCACACTTGAAACAAGTACAATCACCAATGCATCAGCCACAGGCACTTTGTTCATTATTCTGAAGCTTGACCATTCAAACGTACCCAGAACAACCATAAACATAACACCAACTAGGGCAGCAAGCGGGATCATCTCTATTAAGCTTGAACCAAATAGAATAAAGGCTAGCAACATTAATGCGGCTGATATACCTGATAAACGTCCACGACCACCAGAGTTAATATTGATCATACTTTGGCCAATCATGGCACAACCACCCATACCACCAAAGAAACCAGTAGCAACGTTTGCAACACCTTGACCCACACACTCGCGATTACTTTGACCACGCGTGCCTGTGATTTCGTCAATTAAAGACAGCGTTAATAACGATTCAATTAAACCAATTGCTGCCAGCACTAACGCATACGGGAAAATAATTCTTAATGTTTCTAGGCTAAATGGCACATCTGGCACCATAAAGCTTGGTAACCCTCCAGCGATTGTTGCATTAGCATCGTTAGTCATTGTTTTTACAAAATCAATGACTGTACGCGTGTCTAAGCCAAGTAAATGTACTAACGCTGTTACTGTTACAATGGCGACAAGTGAAGATGGAATGGCGGTAGTAAGTTTAGGTAGAAAGTGAATGATTGCCATGGTTAAAGCAACTAGACCCAGCATTAAATACAATGCTTCGCCCGACATCCACACTAAATCGCCAGAGGCATCTGGCACCTTGAATTGCCCTAACTGCGCTAAAAATATAACAATGGCTAATCCATTAACAAAACCAAGCATTACTGGATGCGGCACAATACGGATAAACTTACCCAGTTTAAACACGCCTGCCAGTACTTGTAGAATCCCCATCAATACAACGGTAGCAAATAAATACTGCACGCCATGTTGCGCCACTAATGCAACCATAACCACAGCAAGTGCACCTGTTGCACCAGAGATCATCCCCGGACGACCACCTAGAATAGAGGTAATCAAACCAATCATAAATGCAGCATATAAACCAACCAAAGGCTCAACACCTGCAACAAAGGCAAATGCAACCGCTTCTGGTACTAAAGCTAACGCTACAGTTAAACCCGATAACACATCATTTTTAACTGATGAGCTTGTTTTTGTTAATAAATTAAACATAAAAAAGTACTAAACCCTCTGACCGAATTAGCACCATATGTGCTAATGCCCTACCGCTTTTTTACCACCTTGGCAAAAATGGCGTGAATGCTAACAAACCTGAGGTTAACCCGCAACAAAACACCACTATGCAGCTCAAATTAGCTGCTTCATTATCTATTTAGGTACTATGTTAGGCTCTGATGAAGCGTGTAAAGCTGTTTAAATATAGAAGGCCTAGGCATGATTAGACAAGACTTCCATTAACTTATCATAACGAAGTTTAATATCTTCTAAATCGTTCGGCTCGTTAACACTCGCTTGGCTACCGCGGAAAATCATATTGCCTTGTCGCTCAATCGCGCTTCGTTGTTCTTGTGTATTAGCTTGTTTAGCAATAGCAGTAAGCGCTTCTAACAGCCTTATGATTATTGAAATACTCGTCATTCCGTACTGTCTTACTTGATCGAATGCCTCGTTTAACATGCCAGAAAAAGTGACCGTTTTGGCAATCACTCTTAGTTTATTATTATCGTCAAAACGATGGGGGGAAGGAAATGACTTGTCAGTAAGATAACACATTGTAGAAGCTAAGCGGTCTACACAACCTAATGCGGTATAAGGGTCGTTAATACCCGGAGATAAAGCACGAATAGCCACTTCCACTAATTGTCTAATAGCAAATTCTGCATCTTGCTCGGGTGTTCGTTGTGTTCCAATAAAAAACAAATCAGCCAAGTTATTCGTAGTTTTTGCATCAATTCGCGTTTTACTACATACCGTAAGTAAACATGAGCCTGTAAAAATATAATCGCCTGGACTGATATCAAGTTGAACTATGTAGTCGTATTCTGTTGCAAATGCCAATAGCCTTTCATGATCAACCGCCTGCAAATAACCACTGCGCGGTGCCGTTATCTCGAATTTATTATCCGCATAACTTTTAACAATACTCTCTACTTCGTCATCCGATAAATTAAGCCCTGAATCGCTACTGCCAATCGCAGCGGGAAATATTCGACGCACTTGATGGGTAAGCTCGCTATACACATCTTCACAAACGTTATCAGCTTGAATGGATGCTGACACATGATGAATAAAGTAAATAAGCACGCCAACGCTTAATATTGCTAATACCAAGCCAAACAGAACAGATAAATTTGGTACAAAATAATGCTCACCAGATAAATGAATTGCTCGCAAAATAATTAGGCAATAAATAAACGTTGAAATAAATGTACCGAGAACAAATTGCACTCCTCTGTCGGTCATAAAGTTACGCAATAATCGAGGACCAAATTGTGAAGAGGCTAAAGTAAGTGCAACAATAGTAATTGAAAATGCCACACTGGTGACATTAATCATTGAACCTGCAATCATGGTTAAGATAGAGCGAGCGCCTTCAGGGCCAACCTCCCCTAACATTTTTGTGATAAAAGTAATGTTGCCTTGACGGGTTTTATCTAGATCTATGAATAGAAATGAAAGGTAACCTGAAAATACGACCATCAAGGTAGGAATAAACCAAAAGCTGGCACGAATGCGCTCTAAGTAATTATTTAATAATGTTTTCATTCACGCTCGCTTTATAAGCACTATTCGTTATCGGTAGATTCAGGTTAACGGTATCTTGAATATAAATCCAATTTAAATTCAATACGTTAGTGTATAGTTAGGTATAGAATATATGTATACATATTGCAACGAAGGGTAAAAATTACTGCCATTCTATACACTTCCCTACACCTAAAAATAGCAGTTGAATGGTTAAGACGTGAGCTGTTGTAATCAGTGGCTATCAGCCTTACTTAGTATTGCACTACTTGCTACTAAAAATACTAGCCATACTAAACAGGTGTTACTTGCTCTATTTCGTACAGAGCATCATTAATAAGCTCTACTTTTTCCGAAATAACTTGCTGCGCATCGTTTATGCCTTGATTGTAATAGTAAACACCAAAGTGCTGAGCAATAAAGTCTAGCAGAAAATCAGCGTCGAATTGCCCCAAATCATAATCGAGTTCATTTTCAAAATAAGTTTGTAGCTTGCTGATTAAAAACGCTTTTTGCTGCTCATTTAATACTATTTTCTTCACTGCATTAACCTTGTTTCTTAAACTTATATAACATCACTTTTAGGCTTTTTTCATCGTCTAACTCAGGAAAATCAGCATGATTTTCTAAGCGCTGTTCAAAAGATAACGTCGGACAATGCTCAGCAACCTGTTGATGTATAAAGTCAGTGCCAAGTTCAGGCGCGTTCACGCATAGCATTACGTCTGCATTTTCCGTGGCTAAGTCAGGAATTTTTCTAAGTAACTTTTGATAGTCTGACGTTAAGATAAAACTGCCTTTTTGAAAGCTCGGTGGATCGATAATAATTAACTCATAAGGACCAGCTTTCTTAATTTTGCCCCACGATTTAAAAATGTTATGGGCTAAAAACTTGGCTTTTGAGGAATCAAGCTCATTTAAGTGATGATTTTTTTGCCCTTGCGCCATTGCAGATTTATTCATGTCTACATTAACAACATTGTTTGCACCACCATCAATAGCCGCTAACGAAAAACCGCACGTATATGAAAATAGGTTTAACACATTTTTATTATTGGCTTGTTCTTTAACCCATTCTCGGCCATTTTTCATATCAGGAAAAACGCCCGTATTCTGTCCATCTCCGGGGCGAGTTATAAATTTAATGCCGTTTTCATGCGCTATCACAGGAAGCTTAGGAACTTGAAGAAGAGTGTTCGTTACATACTTATTTTTTGTTTCTACACCATGACGATATTGAATAACAATAAATCTGACTTGCTCGCTAAAATTGGCTTCTTGGCAATCTACTAATGCTTGTTCTAGTGTCGTAAACTCTGCGTCGGATAGTTCATTAAACACAGTAACAAACCAACCTTCACCGTAATAATCAACATTAATAAACCCTAAATTAGGGTACGTTTGCCCGCGACCATGAAATAACCTTTTCAATTGACCCTGTTCAACAGGAGTGCTTTTTAACTTATCTATAATATTATTATAATCAGACACGCTTTAGTGCTTCCTGTAATTGCATTACCTTATCTCTTAACGCAGCTGCTTCTTCAAACTCAAGGTTTTTAGCATGTTCCAGCATTTGCTTCTCGCACGTTTTTATTTCATCTGCAATCTCTGCAGGCGTTTTCATTACGTATTTAGTTTTCGATTCTGCAACGTTTAAATAAGTTACATCTACTTCATCGTCACCCACATCCATAATATCGGTAACTTTCTTATTAAGTGCTTGTGGAGTAATGCCATGCTTAACATTATATGCATGTTGAATTTCGCGGCGGCGATTGGTCTCGTCAATTGCCCGCTGCATTGAGCCAGTAATCTTATCGCCATATAAAATTGCTTTACCACGTAGATTTCGAGCAGCACGGCCGATAGTTTGGATAAGAGAACGATCTGAACGTAAAAAGCCTTCTTTGTCTGCATCTAAAATCGCAACTAAAGAGACTTCTGGCATATCTAACCCTTCTCGTAACAAGTTTATCCCAACTAACACATCAAACTCGCCAATCCTTAAATCGCGTATAATTTCTACTCGCTCTACAGTGTCGATATCAGAGTGTAAATACCTTACTTTAACACCATGCTCAGACAAGTAATCGGTTAAGTCTTCTGCCATTCGTTTGGTTAAAGTCGTTACTAATATTCTTTCTTTCAGTTCTACGCGTTGGTATATTTCAGACAATAAATCATCAACTTGCGTGGCGACTGGCCGCACTTCAATCTCTGGGTCAAGCAGTCCTGTGGGTCGTACAACCTGCTCTGCAACTTCACCGCATGATTTTTCTAATTCGTACTTACCGGGTGTTGCAGATACATATATAGTTTGAGGTGTAATGGTCTCAAACTCTTCAAATTTAAGCGGACGATTATCTAGGGCAGACGGTAACCTGAATCCATACTCAACTAAATTTTCCTTACGCGAGCGGTCGCCTTTGTACATGGCACCTATTTGCGACACGGTAACGTGCGACTCATCAATAATTAATAATCCATCCGAAGGAAAATAATCTATTAATGTTGGAGGCGGCTCACCCGGCGCGCGTCCAGACAAATAACGAGAGTAGTTTTCAATCCCAGAGCAATATCCAAGCTCGTTCATCATTTCAACATCGAACATTGTACGTTGCGAAATGCGCTGTTCTTCAACAAGTTTGTTATTACTTAATAATTGCTTCTTACGTTCTTGTAGCTCTACTTTTATTTCATCTATTGCTGAAAGGATTTTTTCTCTCGGCGTTACATAATGAGTTTTAGGGAAAATAGTGGCACGTGTGGTGTGTTTTTCAATGGCACCAGTTAGAGGATCAAACAAGCTTACTCGCTCTATTTCTTCATCAAAAAGCTCAACTCGTACACCAAATTTATCTGAATCAGCAGGGAATATGTCAATTACATCACCGCGAACACGGTATGTGCCACGCTTAAAGTCGATATCGTTTCGGGTGTATTGCATTTCAGCAAGGCGGCGTAAAATAACACGCTGGTCCATTAAATCACCAACTCGTAAATGCAATAGCATTTTCATGTAAAGCTCAGGATCACCCAATCCATAAATGGCAGAAACAGATGCAACGATGATAACGTCTCGACGCTCCATTAATGCCTTAGTGGCAGACAAGCGCATTTGCTCAATATGTTCATTAATTGATGCGTCTTTTTCGATAAACGTATCGGAACTGACTACATAAGCTTCTGGTTGATAATAGTCATAATATGAAACAAAGTATTCAACAGCGTTATTAGGGAAAAATTCTTTCATTTCACCGTATAACTGTGCGGCAAGCGTTTTATTATGAGCCATTAACAATGTTGGGCGATTTACTTCTTGGATTACATTCGCCATGGTGAATGTTTTCCCCGTGCCCGTTGCCCCTAAAAGCGTTTGTTGCGCTAACCCGTTTTCTAGCCCTTCAACAAGCTGCTTGATTGCGGTGGGTTGGTCACCGCTAGGGGTATAAGGTGACGATAATTGAAAATTTCTTTCCATTTTCACGGCTCCTAGACTTCAGAATTTAGCTGAGGGTTCGCTTCTGCTTGCTGTTTAAATTGAGTCATAAACCATTTATAAGCAATCATTGCTGTACATACATTACCAATTAAGGCACCAATAAATAACCCTTGAATATCATAGAAATAACCACCTAAATACGCAAACGGCACATAGAAAATGAATAGGCGTACAATACTCAACAATAACGCATTCATCGGTTTATGTAGCGCATTAAATGAAGAGTTACTTAATATAATAACGCCTTGTAAACCGTAACCGAGCGGTAAAATGTAGATAAATAATTTAATGATAGAGATAACGTTTGGATCGTCTGTAAAAATGTTTGCAATAACACCCGCTAGGGTAACCAGCAAAATATAAACAACTAATTGCCATGCCAAAACAAACTTTAATGTTTTTTTATAGGCCTGCTCTACCCTTTCCATTTTGCCTGCACCGAAGTTCTGGCTAATAAAAGGTGGTAATGTCATAGACAGGGCTAATACCACCAAGCTAGCAAGCGACTCAATTCTTGAACCAACACCAAAAGCTGCAACCGCTTCTTTACCATACGTTGCAATAATTGCCGTTAAAATCGCCATAGCGGCGGGCGTAAGCATATTAGCCCCGGCTGCCGGCATACCTATCTTCATTATTTTTGCCGCTATTGGAGCAAATACACGTGGTCTAGGCGGCAATTTATGAATCAGTTCTTTCTTAACAGCCAATATATATATGATGATGCAAAAGCCTATCGTCCATGCAATCACACTTGCAATGGCTGCGCCCTGAATGCCCATGGCGGGAACCGGACCAAAACCAAAAATCAGTATTGGATCTAAAATAGCATTCATTGCCCCACCTAAGGCCATTATTATGCTTGGCGTTTTAGTATCGCCGCTGGCTCTTAATACACTATTGCCTATCATTGGTGTGATTAAGAAAACACTACCAAAAAACCATACTTCCATATATGAATGAATTAATGGAAGCAATGCCGGTGTAGCTCCCAAAGCAGTAAATAAAGGCTCTATTAAAAAATAGCCGGCTGTGGAAAGTAACCCGACTAAAATAAACGAGAGTAAAAGCGAGCAAGTTCCATCACTTTTGGCCTCATCTACATTTCCTGCTCCTAGTGCTTTGGCAATAATTGCTGACGTGCCAATACCTAGGCCTATAGCTAAGCTAATTACTGTAAAGGTAATTGGAAAAGTAAAACTAATCGCTGCTAGTGGTTCAGTGCCCAGCATGCCTACAAAGAATGTGTCTACTATATTGAACGTCATTAGCAACACCATTCCCATTATCATAGGTACTGTCATGCGCTTTAATGTATTGGGAATATCGCCTGCCAATAAGTCTACAGGTGGCTTAGATTTACTCATTAATAAGTCGCAACCTAATTGATAAGAAAAGAGAGTTAAGTATTCTAAGCAATATGCCGCCTGCATGCTATTTAAATTCTTTCAAAATTAGCATATTAAAAGGTATTACTTAGCAGATATATACATAAGTATAACTATAGGAACGCGTTACCATGTTCTTTTTATTCTTAGTTCGGGATGTAAATGTTAAGAAGTGAGTAAATTTTACTATATTAAGTTTTTATTACAGTAATACAGGTTGGCATTAAAACGATATCTTCGTGAAATCACGACGTCATCTACTCAAATAAAGCGACTTGCGTGAGAAGCCATTTTAAAATTTTTTTAACTAAAAAAAGTTGATTTTACTTAATCTTTGCACTTGTTACTTAATAATGTTCACAAAATAGATGTAGCTGGAATGAAATCTTTCTCTGAGTT
Source organism: Flocculibacter collagenilyticus (assembly GCF_016469335.1). Taxonomy (NCBI): domain Bacteria; kingdom Pseudomonadati; phylum Pseudomonadota; class Gammaproteobacteria; order Alteromonadales; family Pseudoalteromonadaceae; genus Flocculibacter; species Flocculibacter collagenilyticus. Next base: position 1,561,649 of record NZ_CP059888.1, on the reverse strand, counting down.
TATCTGAAAAGTAAAAAATCACTTTAAATAACATATCTATTTGATTTATATAGCTTTAATACAATTGTTTAATTTTTTACCAATCAGCTTGAAAGAGCCGTTTTTATTGGCTTTACACATACCTTAAGGGTTTAATGAACAGAGTTATCCACAGATATGGTGGATAACTAAGTCTAGCCCTTTAAAATTACGGAAAACTTAACAAGACAATTCTCCCTAGCCCTTATTATTACTGAACTCAACGAAAAAAACTTTATCAACAACTACTGTTTATTAATACAGTGGATGTGTGCCAACAAAAATTAAGTTGCCTAAGTTAGTTATTATTCATAGATTCAAACTACTTATTTTGAACTACTTTAATAAATATGCTGGTTAAGCTCAGATATCTTATAGTTTGCTGAATATTGCTTACTGAAAGTTGCTTACTGAAAGTAGGTTACTGAATATAGTTTACTCATTATGTTTATAAGCCGATCCAACTTCTAAGGGGTAAGCTTTTAACGAGACGCCTATTGAAGCATATATTGAGGCACATATTAATGTGTAATAAACCCGATGGCCTCCGCTCGCTCATTGATGGATTAGCCTGTCATCTCTCAGATTACTCTTTCAAACGTGTCTTTATCTTTATGTACGGCTCTTTATATACAGCTGTCTTATGTACCGCTGCATAAGTAATGTAGACTTTTTCACGAACACTACGCCTGATTTATTCCTATAGACTCCATCTAATTCACCATGCAGGTAAGCTTGTGCATATGACAACACAGTATAAATGATTAAAATTAAATCTAAATTGCCTTAAATGAACAAACAATAGCCAAACAAACCTATTTGTCAGAATTATTTAAAACAAGGTGTTGACAGTTTTAATCAAGATCCTTAATATTGCGCCCCGTTGAAACGACGTGATTCCCCCTTAGCTCAGCTGGTTAGAGCGACGGACTGTTAATCCGCAGGTCCCCCGTTCAAATCGGGGAGGGGGAGCCAACTCGAAGTTTTAACAAATCAAACGGCGATTCCCCCTTAGCTCAGCTGGTTAGAGCGACGGACTGTTAATCCGCAGGTCCCCCGTTCAAATCGGGGAGGGGGAGCCACTTCAAAGTTTGATTAAAAGTATTGCTGTTCCCCCTTAGCTCAGCTGGTTAGAGCGACGGACTGTTAATCCGCAGGTCCCCCGTTCAAATCGGGGAGGGGGAGCCACTTTTAATTACCTCACTTCTTAATTTCTATAATTTTATTCAGATAACCTTAAAATTTTTAGTTGATTCGTTATACTTAATGCGCGTATTGAGTTAAAATTCCACAGTTCGTACCTAATAGCTTTATTTTTAAATGATTATTTATGGATAAAATCACTTATATCTAGATAATAATGCGTTGTATTAAGCTGGAATAATAATAAAAAATCAGGTTGCATCAGGTAAAATATGAAATCATTTACTCTACTAGCATTGAAGCAGTTTGCCACATTCATCATTATGATATGTGTTCTTGTAAGTGTTATTTTCACTGGCTTTGGCAGCATCATAGAACATAAACATAAAAATGTGTCTAGCGCCGTCAATCAATTTCTTACAAGTAACCTTGTATCCGAATCAAAATTATTATCTCGTCAATTAAAAAATGGATTAGACGTAGAAAAGCTAGTCATTCAAAAGATGGACAGCACCAACTTATACTCTTTCAAAGAAAAAAATAATCATGTTGCTTTAGCAGGTTTATTTGAACAAATTGGCCTTACCTCAAAAACTTCAACGATCACCAATAAAGACAACGATTTAAAAGTTACCTTTAAAGCCTCTCATTACGAAGAATACAAAGTACTTCAGCAGCTTCTTATTGCAGCCATTATTATTCCTCTTGCCGCTGCGCTTCTCTCTATTATTTTGCTTAAAGGTTCTGTTAACCGAATTTATAGAAAAACGTCTGAAACTATTACTGATGTGATTCATAACTACGTTAGAAAAAATGACAATCAAGCTAATCCTGATTGGAGCAAACTGCCAGATGAATTCAGTGATACCATTTCAGCGTTGAGCGCCCTCTCCTCTCATGTCGATAAGCAATCAAATGAATTGAAGCAGTCTGCTGAAAAAATAATGGACGAGGCGTACAAAGACACGGTTACTGGCCTTGCTAATCGAAATCGCTTTGTTCAATATTTTGATGAAAAAAGATTAAACGAAAAATCCAATGAATTTGGCGTATTAGCTATTATCCGTTGCAGTGAGCTAATGAAGATTAACCACGCAAAAGGTTATCAGGAAGGCGATAAGTATGTGATAGATGTGGCTGAAATTATTTCAGCTGTCGCAGGCACTTATTCAAATAGTCGTATTTTTAGATTAAATGGTTCTGACTTTGGTGTAGTCATTCCTAATATTGCCCCTAAAGAGTCAGAACGCTTTGCGCAAAACCTACAAAGTAAGTTCAACGAATATCAAAAATTTTCTGAAATTGATTCAGTCGCATACACAGGCTTAGTTGCATACGATGTCAGCAAACCATTAGGTGAAATGCTAGCATTAGCAGATACCGCTATCAGCTTAGCGCAATCAAGCCAGATGAATGGCTGGTTTATTCAGAAAGAATCATCCGTACTTGAAAACGTATCAGCTTCGTACGGTAACCAAAATTGGCGCCAAGTCATTGATGATGTATTAACTAATACCCGCGTAAGTTTGTTGCATCAACCTATTCAACCTACCAGTCGATCATCAAAAGCCTATTCTGAAGTGCTCGCGCGTTTTAAAACTGCTGAAGGGCAAATTCTGCCTACCGCCTCCTTTTTATCCATGGCCGAAAAGCTAGATAAAATAGTTGATGTTGACAAGGTCATTATCGAGAAATGCCTTGACCAAATAAAGGCAAAAAATTTAACCGATCAATACTTCGGCATAAATATCACTCCGAAAACTGCACAAAACGAGCAATTTATGATTTGGCTTGAACGCCGTTTACTTAAAGACGCCAACATAGCAAATAAACTCATTTTTGAAGTCACTGAATACGGCTTGCAACAAAACATACAAGCCAGCAAGCGTTTTATCGACATGATACATCGTGTAGGTGCGCGCATTACCGTTGAACGTTTTGGCGTTGGCATGACTTCCTTTAAGTTCTTTAGAGACTTAAAACCAGACTTTATAAAAATGGATGGCAGTTACACACGAGATATTGACGAAGATAAGAACAATCAATATTTCATGCGCTTAATGGTCGATTTAGCACATAGAATTGGCGTTACCGTATTTGCCGAGTGTGTAGAAACACAAGAAGAAAAGCATGTATTAGAGCAGCTTTTAATTGATGGCACTCAAGGCTATTTTATTGGTAAGCCTTCTGCATTATAGTTAACCGACGTTGTAGCGCATTTATTACCTCTTAACAATAATTGCGCTAAATCCCACTACTCATTTTTAAAAATTAAATTTACAGCATCTACCTTCCCACTAAACCGTTTAAATTCCGCACAATTAACTTAATCCATACAAATAGTAAGTTGTTAATTGATAACTAAAAGCGGATAATGTCCAGCTCAAACGCAATAACGGCTATACTGCAACTAGCCACAAACCGCATAATTAATAATGTGGACACAGTTTTTATATAATGATGGATTTTGGTGAATGACAGAATATCTGTTACTACTCGTCAGCACTGTTTTAGTGAATAACTTTGTGCTAGTTAAATTTCTTGGGCTTTGCCCCTTTATGGGAGTGTCAAGTAAGCTTGAGACTGCCATTGGAATGTCGCTTGCCACTACATTTGTTTTAACATTAGCATCAGTTTGCAGTTACCTCGTCAATCAATTTATTTTATTACCGCTTGAACTCACCTATTTGCGCACACTTAGCTTTATTTTAGTGATCGCAGTTGTTGTACAATTTACTGAAATGGTGGTGCATAAAACATCCCCTACTCTTTATCGTTTACTTGGTATTTTCTTGCCTCTTATTACCACTAATTGCGCCGTATTGGGTGTTGCCCTTCTTAATGTTAATGCCAAACATAATTTTTTAGAGTCCGTTATATATGGGTTTGGGGCGGCAGCCGGATTTTCTATGGTGTTAATCATTTTTGCTGCTATGCGCGAGCGCTTAGCGGCGGCAGACGTACCAGCCCCATTCAAAGGAGCCTCAATTGCTATGATTACGGCTGGATTAATGTCACTCGCATTTATGGGCTTTACAGGGTTAGTTAAGATTTAATGAGTATTTTATATGCCTTAATTGCACTCGGCGTGCTTGCTTTAATATTCGGATTGGTACTGGGCTATGCCGCCATACGTTTTAAAGTGGATGCAGATCCATTAGTCGACCAAATTGATGAGCTATTACCTCAAACGCAGTGTGGCCAATGTGGATACCCAGGTTGTAGACCGTACGCTGAAGCCATCGCAAATGGTGACGAAATTAATAAATGTCCTCCTGGCGGAGAAGCAACCATTCATAATTTAGCCGATTTAATGGGGGTTGAAGCAAAACCACTGGATGATGCGCATCAGTCAGACAATATAAAGAAAGTGGCCTATATTCGTGAAGATGAGTGTATTGGCTGTACTAAGTGTATTCAAGCGTGCCCAGTAGACGCCATATTAGGTGCAGCAAAACACATGCATACTGTGATCGCGTCAGAATGCACCGGCTGCGATTTATGTGTTGAGCCATGTCCAGTAGATTGTATTGATATGATCCCTGTAAAACAAACCACTACCAACTGGAAATGGGATTTGCAGTCCATTCCAATTAAAGAAGTTCAGTAAGGGGTAATTGTTGGAAACGTTACACGAAAAAATTCTCCGTGGTCAATTATGGCAATCTCCTGGCGGCGTGCACCCTCCAACAAATAAGCACACCACAAATACTCAGCCTGTTGCCACGCTACCACTTGCTGAAAAAATCATTATTCCCGTTAAGCAGCATATTGGACACTTTGGTGAAGTATTAGTAAAACAAGGTGACCATGTTCTTAAAGGGCAGCCGCTTAGCAAACCAAAATCTGGTTTATCGCTGCCTGTACATGCCTCTACTTCTGGTACTGTGGTAGATATTAAACCAATGCCATCAGCACACCCATCGGCTATTCCAGAGCTCAGTATTATTATTGAACCAGACGGTGATGACCGTTGGACAGAGCTTCACCCTATTCTTGATTACACATTAGTTGATAAAACTGAACTTATTGCAAAAATTCAGCAATCTGGAATATCTGGATTAGGTGGAGCAGGCTTTCCTAGTTATATCAAAGCACAAACTGCATTAAGTCGACCAATCGAATATTTAATTATTAATGGTGTTGAGTGCGAGCCTTACATCACAGCTGATGACCGCTTAATGCAAGATTATGCAACTCATATTCGTGCAGGAATCGACATTCTTGTTCACTTATTGCAACCTCAAAATGTGATAGTTGGCATAGAGGACGACAAACCGCTTGCTATTGAAGCAATGAAAGCTGCGTGCAAATCAGACGAAAGCATTTTAATAAGAGCCATTCCCACTAAGTACCCTTCTGGCGGTGAAAAGCAACTAATTCAAATTCTAACAGGTAAACAAGTACCCACAGGTGGCATTCCTGCTGATATTGGTATGGTAATGCAAAATGTTGGTACTGTGCATGCCATAGCGAATGCCGTTCAACGAGGCGAACCGCTAATTTCACGCATTGTTACGGTTGCTGGCGATACCATTGAAAAAGCACAAAACTACTGGGTCCCTTTAGGTACGCCGATTTCACATGTCTTAAAAGAATGTCACTTTACTCCGGAAGTTAACCAACGAGTGATTATGGGTGGCCCAATGATGGGATTCACACTACCCCACCTGAATATTCCTGTAGTAAAAATTACTAACTGTATTCTTGCTCCAAGTGAAGCAGAATTGCCTAATGCAGGTAAAGAAATGGAGTGCATTCGCTGTAGTGCATGTGCAGATGTATGCCCTGCTAGCTTATTACCACAGCAACTTCAATGGTACGCAAAAAATAACGAGCACGAAAAGTCTAAAGAATATAATTTGTTCGACTGTATTGAGTGTGGTGCATGTGCATACGTGTGCCCTTCTGAAATTCCATTAGTTGAATATTACCGCGTTGAAAAAGCCACGATTAAGCAACTAGACGAAGAGCAAAGACAAGCAGAACAAGCGAAAAAACGCTTTGAGCAACGTAATCAACGTTTAGAGCGTGAAAAGCAAGAACGCGCCGAAAAACATCGCCTTGCTGCTGAAAAGCGTCGCCAAGCAATGGAAGGAAATAACGAAAAAGACAAAGTAGCTGATGCGTTAGCCCGTATTAAGGCTAAAAAAGCAGGGGCAACTCAAGGCGTTAATGAAAACAATACCGCTGAACAAAATGCAACTGACAATACCGAGCGCTCACCTAAAGATGCAGTAGCTGCTGCAATTGCTCGAGCAAAAGCAAAGAAAGCTAATGCTAATGCTAATGCTAATGTTGAACATCAGAAAAAGCCTACAGATAATGCAAATAGCGATAACGAGAAGGATAAAGCAGCGGGCTCTGACGCGAATATAACTAACACTCAGGACAATCCTAAAAAGGCAGCCATCGCCGCCGCTGTAGCAAGGGCAAAAGCCAAAAAAGAAGCGCAAAATAAATCTCTGAATGAAACAAATAGCCAGCCTGAATTGAAGCATCAAGTTACTTCGTCAGCTGAATCAAAAGCCAGTGAATTGCCTCAGGAAAACGAGTCAAGCGCCAGTAAAAGTAATAAACAAGAAGCAATTGCTGCAGCCATAGCTAGAGCAAAAGCAAAACGAGATGAGAAATTAGCTGAATTACAACGCTCAGAGCACTCAACAAGCACAACAGCGACGAAGCAATCATCCGCAACTAGCTCTACTGAACCAAAAGTTACAGAAGAAAAGTCTTCTATCAGTTCTAATGATGCTGAAAGCCCTGAGCAGCAGAAAAAAGCGAAAATTGCAGCAGCCATCGCCCGTGCTAAAGCAAAAAGAGAGCAACAGGAAAATACAAAGAAATGAGTTTTACATTAGCTAGCTCACCACATAATCACAAGCGTAAAACCACCAGCCAACTAATGCTGTTAGTTATTTATGCCTGTATTCCCGCCGCCATTGTGCAAGCCTACTTTTTTGGTTGGGGCAATCTTATTCATATTGCAATCGCTTCTTTTACAGCCATTGCAGCTGAAGCGGTTTTTTTAGCTATTCGAAATAAAGCCATTACCCCAAGATTAACGGATTACAGTGCCATATTAACTGGTGTGCTTATCGGCTTGAGTGTGCCTTCATTTGCTCCTTGGTGGATTTCTTTTCTTGGCGCAGCATTTGCCATCATTATCGTAAAGCAACTATACGGTGGAATTGGCTTTAACCTATTCAACCCTGCTATGGCCGCCTACGTTATGTTGCTTATTTCATTTCCTTTACAAATGACATCATGGTTGCCACCAGTCTCATTAATGCAATACGAACTAACTATCGTAGACGCCTTTTATGCCATATTTACAGGATTTTCTAGCGCAGGTTATAGCATAGAGCAACTTCGTTTAGGCGTTGACGGAATAACGATGGCAACTCCGCTGGATACATTAAAAACAGATTTAACGATAGGCATGACAACAACAGAAAGTATGGCTAGTCCTGTCTTTTCGCTAGACTCAGGCTTAGGCTTGAGTGGGCTTGGTTGGGAATGGATTAATCTCGCCTTTTTTGCAGGCGGTATGTTTCTTATTTTCACTAAAACGATTAATTGGCATATACCAGCAGGCTTTTTAAGCGGCCTGTTTGGTTGCGCGCTTATTGGTTTCTTAATTTCACCTGATACTGTGGCGTCTCCCACGTTTCATATATTCAGTGGTGCTGCAATGTTTGGCGCTTTCTTCATTGCCACAGATCCTGTTTCAGCTTCTACAACCAATAAAGGTCGAGTTATTTTTGGCCTGCTAATCGGTTGTTTAATTTATTTTATCCGTGTTTTTGGCGGTTATCCTGACGCCATCGCTTTTGCTGTGTTGTTGGCCAATATGTGCGTACCGCTAATTGACTATTACACACGACCTACAACCTACGGACATGTTAAGGAAGTGTCTAAATGACCAAATCAATGCAAAAAAATGGTCTGTTATTAGCTATCTTTGCCGTTATTTGTACTGGATTAGTTGCAATAACTCATACACTTACCAAAGATAGAATTGCTGCACAACAACAATCCGAACTACAAAAAAGCATCACTGATGTTGTCAGCAAAGATTTATACAATAATAATTTATTTGATGATTGCATCTCTGTCACATCGCCTGAATTTTTGGGCAATGACCAGATTAAACAAGTTTATCGTGGGCGTGTGAATGGCGAGCCAGCTGTGCTGGCTATTGAAAGCACGGCACCCAATGGCTACAGCGGAAGCATCGAACTCCTTACAGGCTTCAATATAAATAACGAGATCACCGGCGTAAGGGTTATCAACCACAAAGAAACCCCAGGGCTTGGTGATAAAGTAGAAATCAAAAAATCTGACTGGATTACATCATTTAACGGTCTAAAAGTTGAAGGTGAAGATGACACACGCTGGGCAGTAAGAAAAGACGGTGGTATGTTCGACCAATTTACAGGTGCCACAATAACGCCACGCGCTGTTGTAACAGCAGTAAAAAATACTGCACTTTATTACCAGAATAATAAAAAAGCACTTTTTGCACCAACTCAACAAAATTGCCGTGGTGAATTAAATGAACGAGATTAAAAATGTCAGCCTGCAAGGCTTGTGGCTTAATAACCCCGCATTAGTTCAGCTTCTTGGTTTATGCCCTCTATTAGCGGTTACTGCAACCGTAACAAATGCATTAGGCTTAGGCATTGCCACGTTACTGGTGCTTGTCGCATCTAACCTTACTGTATCCTTGGTAAAAAATTGGGTAACCAAAGAAATCCGCATTCCTGTATTTGTAATGATTATTGCCGCTTTTGTAACATCAGTTGAATTGTTAATGAGCGCATTCACGTATGGTCTTTACCAATCATTAGGTATTTTTATTCCTCTTATCGTAACTAACTGCGCAATTATTGGCCGCGCAGAAGCCTTTGCTTCAAAAAACAGTGCACCACTTGCAGCGTTAGATGGGCTGATGATGGGCCTTGGCTTTACGCTAGTTTTGGTTGTCTTGGGGGCATTTAGAGAAATACTAGGACAGGGCACATTGTTTGATGGCGCAGAGCTACTACTTGGCGAATGGGCGGCATCACTTAGAATAGAGCTATTTACGTCTGATACCAGCTTTTTGTTAGCAATTTTGCCACCAGGCGCCTTTATAGGAATGGGGCTGCTTATTGCTGCTAAGAATATTATTGACGCGCAATTAAACGAGCGTAAAAAACAACTTGAGCCTGTTAAAACAATTGAACGCGCTCGCGTTACAAACATTACTAGTTAAACAATAAGTATTATGAATAAAGAAAAACGTAGAGAAATATTAGAACGTTTACGCGCAGATAATCCTAATCCAACTACAGAGCTAGAATACACCACCCCTTTCGAATTGCTTATTGCCGTATTATTATCTGCACAAGCAACTGATGTTGGCGTGAATAAAGCCACAAGAAAACTATATCCAGTTGCAAATACACCTGAAGCCATTCTTGCTTTAGGTGTAGATGGCTTGAAAGAATATATTAAAACCATCGGGCTATTTAACGCCAAAGCTGAAAATACCATTAAAACCTGCAAAATTTTAATAGAAAAACACAATTCGCAAGTGCCTGAAGACCGCGCCGCTCTGGAAGCCCTGCCCGGCGTAGGCAGAAAAACCGCTAATGTTGTACTTAATACTGCTTTCGGCTGGCTAAAAGATAATGAAGGTAGATACTTTCTCGCCGTTGATACTCATATCCAACGCCTTGCCAACCGAACTGGCTACGCAAAAGGTAAAACGGTTGAGCAAACAGAACAAGCCATCATAAAGAACACGCCAAACAAGACAGAGTTCATGTTTAACCTGCATCACTGGTTTATCTTGCATGGTCGATATACTTGTACAGCACGTAAACCTAAATGCGGTTCTTGTATCATAGAAGATCTTTGTGAGTTTAAAGATAAAACTGAATAAACGACAGCTTAGAGCGATCAAGAGACAGTCATAATACTCCTGGGTCGCTTCTTAAGAATACGTTCACTTTAGCTTAAGAAATTTTGTTAAAGTGAACTTAATCGAACAACCTATTTAATAGACTTGACCGCCTCCAAAAGAACTTTATTAAACTCATCAGGTTTTTCTAGCATCGGAAAGTGTCCTGAGTCCTCAATGAAGTAAATGCTGTAATCTTTGATATGCTTTTTATTCTCTGCCGAGTCTGTCGGCCATAATCGAGCATTCACTAGTACAACAGGCACTGTTATACTCTTATAGATGCGATATGACTCACCACTTACATATTGGCCTAAATAATTACGAAATTGATTAATCGCAATATCTTTTGGTGCTGAAGCCATATCTTCTCCAACCCAATAGAGTAACTCAGGTTCAGTGTTCGTAGGCAATGAATCTTTTACAAATGCGTTGATTCCCGCCTGAAAATCGTCTTCAAAAGGCTTCGTCATTAGGTCTAGATCAGCTTGAGATAACTTTAAGGCTACATTTTGTGAAGTATCAACACCAATAATCCCCTTAACTTTATTCGGCATTAACTTAGCCGCTTCAGCTATAACTCCCCCCGCCATTGAGTGCCCAATCAATATGGCAGAATCTATACCTTCTTTTTCTATGACTGCTTTAATGTCATTTGCGAAAGCTAGCATGGTATATTCATTTCGATTGAAAGACGAATTACCATGCCCTGCTAAATCAATTGTAACAACCTGATGTTCGGCTGAAAAATAACTAATTTGATTGTGCCAGAGCCGACTGTCTAGACTCCAACCATGTACAAACATTAATGCTGTTTTCCCATTCCCATTAACGCTATATGCAATTTTTTCATCATCATTTGATATAGCTATGCCAAATTTAGATGTTTGGCTCCCTAAAGCGCTGGCGCTATTTAATGATATGCAAATTAGAAAAATAATAGTAAGTGTAAAATGTTTCATCTTTATCTCTTAATTGTCAAAAAAAGCAGAGTGGTAAGCTACTTCACCAGTTGGAACGTTATTAGATAGCGATAGCGCTAAAAAATACTCTGACGGAACATCAGGCAATGTAAGTTCTGGCTGTGACAAAAAGCCAAATCGACCGTAATACTCTGGTTCTCCGAGTAACACCAGTCCTTCAATGCCTTTAGACTGAAGTTGTGATATCCCCTCTTGAATAAGTGCACTACCAATACCTTCACCTTGACGGTTTGGCATTACAGAAACAGGCCCTAATCCCAGCCAAAGTGACTCCTCGCCATCAATTAAAACCGGTGAAAAGGCGATATGACCAATGAGTCCAGTTTCATCTTCATACACCAGAGAGAGTGATAATGCGTTTGTATCCCGTAATTTGTTTACGATTAGGTGCTCAGTTGGTGTAGCCCCAGATTCATGGTGCGGGTGGTTCATAAAAGCTCGGTAAATTAGAGATTCTATTTTTTTAATGTCTGTGTGGTTCTCATGTCTTACTTTCATGTTTTGTTCCTATGTTCTTAAGTACAAATACTTGGTAACCATACTGGCCTAAGTATTTTTCGTGTATCTGGACTTCTTTTCGTAAGTCATTTAATGAATTTGAAGTAAGACCTTCACCCGTGAGCTGAGTAATTCTTTGCTTCAATGGTTCTAGGTAGTTACGCCAAGACTGTTCGCTCTGTGTAAAGTGCTCGACTACTTCATAACCGGCTTTCATCATCTCTTTAGCTCGTTGTTCAATGGTCGACATTTTTGGATAGTTTTCTTGCCAAAACTCTATGGGTTCGACATCGCGTTTATTAGTCAACCAAACCAAATCACTCATAACTAAGTAGCCATTATTCTTAATAAATGACTTCCAACTTTTGAGCGCCTGCTTTACTCCCATGATATAAGCACTACCTTCTGACCAGATAACATCAAATTGCTCCAAGGCAAATGGCATCGCCTCCATACTGGCACAAATCGTTGTCACTGGATGTTCCGCAAATTGGTCTTCAACCACTTCTTGAACACAACTTAAGTTGTATTCATCATTATCTAGAGCCGTTAAATTAAAAGTCGAATGTTTTGCTAACAAGGAGATTGTTACGCCTTTGCCACAACCAATTTCTAACACATTGCCTGATCTAATAGGTAAAAAGCTTAGTGCTTTAAGAGTATCGCCTTCATCTCCAGGCCCTAATCTATCCAAACCTTGAAAAATAGTTTCAAAGTCAGTCATGTATTGCTCATGCTCATTCATGTCCTTTGACAGCCATTTTAGTCTTTGGGCTTGCTTGTCACTGAACCCTTGTTTTAACAAAAAATCATGGTGTGCTAATGGTGCTTCATTTTCCATTGACTGATGCCATTCTTTCATAGAGTTCATACCAAGCATTGAAGAAAGAAGCTCTCTTGCTTTTTGCTTTTGAGCTATTTCTTGATCCAATACACTCAGTCTGTGAAGTAGTAACTCTCTGTCTATTTGAGCTTGCAAACATGCAAGGCACTCTTTTAGGGTCAGTCCACCTGCTTGCAGTCGCTGCAATAACATTACTCGTTGAACGTCTTTTTCCGTATACGAACGATATCCATTGCTCTGCCGTTCGGAAGAAATCAATTTGAGTTTTTCGTAATAGAGCAAAGTGGAACGGCTCAATCCTACTTTTTGTGCTAATTCAGAAATACGGTACATAGGCTTCCTCTCATGCTTGAATAAACTTTAGACTATGAAGCTGTAGACAGGTCAACAGTTATTTTGAAAGATTATTGAATAATGATCATGGTAGTTAGAGTGATTTCTAAAAGCTGTCATAATTACCACGTGTTTCTCCAACTTGATTCCAATAAAAATCAGTAGCTTATGATTTGTTGTACATGTATTAACTCTTCCGTTACTTTTTAGACGGTATTCTGACTAGATTCTATTATTTGGTGAGTTTGATAGAGCTTTTGCTGTTTCTAATACAGTGTGCTCGAACTGGTAGAGGCGTATGACTGTAATTGGCACACATGAGCCGATCGAAATAGTTTATCTACTACTATCATACGGTAATTGTCTGGCCTACCATCGCCGTTGACACGCATATATACCGTGTATCTAACCGTACCAAGCTCGCTATGGGCAAAACCGTGGATGACGTTGAGTAAAAGCTACTTAAAGTCGTACCAAAAGAATTTAAGCTTGATGTACATCATTGGTTGATTCTATCACCTCTAATTAGGTGGCCAAATTTATTGTGCCACTACAGTTAGACATTAATAACCGACGAGTCAGACTGTCAAACTCACTCATATTTCTAACAACAATGATCAAGACAAAATCTACATCTCCAGCAGTGTAGTAAACCTGCTGCACTCTTTTTTCGTTATTAAGCATATCAATAAAGCCGTCTAGTGCGCGTTCCCCACCTTTTTCTAGACTCACATCGATAATTGCCGTCGTTAAGCCTTCTAGCTTGTCCCTATCAATTATCGCAACTTCTTTTTTGATAATCCCTTGGGCTTTTAGCTTTTTAATTCTGCGCTGGCAAGCAGACGGAGATAGCCCTACAAAGTCTCCCATCTTCTCTGTGCTCATTCGGCTGTTGATTTGCAGAATATTCAAAATCGAACGATCAAAATCATCCACGCTTATTTTCCTTTATAAATATATAAATTTCGCCCAACAAAGAGCGTTTGGGTAACGTTTTAGCAGCACTTTTAGGCAAAGACTAACATACAATAAGTACCCAATTAAATTGAGTTACACTAAGAGGTTAAAATGAATAGAGTTTTATATAGTGGTAATCGAAATGCATCTAGTTGGGCATTTCGCGCATGGCTCGCATTAAAAGAACAAAACATCGCTTTCAAAGAAATAATCATTGATATACGAAGACCACAACGATGGAAGAACTTAGCCGAAATAGGTGAATTTTCACCACCAGCAGCTGTGCCTGTGTTAAATGATGATGGATTTATTATATTTGACTCAAATGCCATCATGGAATACGCCAGCGAGCTAGGCGCTAATTCTTTGCTCCCTTTAGATATTAAGGCACGGGCGAAAGCAAGATCATTGGTTGCATGGCAGCACTCTACCTTTGGTCGTATATGTCCTTGTTTATATTTCGAAAGCGCATTTTATCCAGATAAAAAATCGTTATCTGCTGACGAAATTCAAGCAATAGAAAAAGTTTATTCTATTTGGGAGGATTCAATATCACAATTTAGCGGTGAATACTTGGTTGGCGATTATTCCTTAGCAGATATTATGTTTGTACCTTCTGTTATCAGGTTAACCTCTCACTTTCAGCCAGATGAACGTTGGCCAAATGTTCAACATTGGGTAAACATATTACTCGAACGCCCATTTATTAAAGAGTGGCTGGATGACGCTTATCAATTAGAACCCATTTATTTACCTGGCTACAGGAATGATCTATAACCTTCAGTACGGCTTTAAAGTTAGTGTTATAAGCCAATTTAATAAGCTTCTGGCTAGCCAACCATAGGAAAAATCGCTGACAACGTTATCCAAAAACTGCTAAAAGTTGTTCCATAAGCATTTAACCTTAATGTACATCACGGTTGACTATTCATAGGCGGTACACTTGTATTGTACGCTGGCCTAAATGTGGTGATTGTATTATTGAAAACTTGTGTGCTTTTAAAAATCGTCAAACAAATATTAATTAATACCAATCTCCAAACAATTGAAAAAGCGCTAAGTAAAAACAAACTAATACGATGTCATAAATCATATTTAGTAAAGCCGGATGGCAATTTTAATCCTAGCCGAAGAACATCAGCCGACTATTATCTCGCTCTAGATATGATCTCGCTCTAGAAGAACACCTAATTCCACTTGGCCGAAAATACCTGAAAGATATTCGGCGTCTTTTTAGCAAAAATAATAATGAGTAAGGCAGGTATTTAACTATAACTTTTTAGCCGGAACAACACGATTTCGGCCTTGCTCCTTCCCTTCATAAAGGCAAAGATCAGCAGTGTTGATCATGTCTTCAATTTTTACTCCTAGCTGATACTCACAAACCCCCATTGTTGCTGTAATACGAATTGTGTGCTCTTCATATTCAATTTGCATCGCTTCAATTAATCCGCGAAGTTTTTCAGCAACAATCATGGCGCTTGATTGAGTAGTACTTGCCAGTACTAATAAAAACTCTTCCCCGCCCCATCGGCCGAATAGATCGTTTTCTCGTATATTTTGCGTGATCAGATTCGCGATTCTTTTTAATACAATATCGCCGCCATTGTGTCCGTATTTATCGTTCACTTTTTTAAAGTGGTCAACATCAAAAATAATGATGGTAAAGGGTTGTCCATATCGGTTACAACGAGCAATCTCGGCGTTAATAGCATCAAATACGACTCGGCGATTGGGCAACTCTGTTAACGGATCGGTTGTTGACAAAATTTCCAACTTGCGATTTTTTTCTGTAATTTCATTTAGGAAACGTTGCTTGTCTTTGTTTCGACTTAACATCAGCACTAAGGTAATCAAGATGAAAACGCATACCGCACTAATAAGAATGAGTAGGTATTGGTCATTTTGTTTTTCTTTTTCAAGTAACTGGATGCGGCGCTCTTTGATGGCTGACTCATATTTCTCGTCCATTTCTTTAGCTAGTTTTTTCGCCTCTACACTTTCTAGCTCATTGATAATTTCATCTTGTTTAATATGGTATTCAAACGCAGTTTGATAATCATTTTTGTTGATGTGAAGGTTTGTAAGCTCTTCATAAATATTGCTTAATATTAGCTTGGAGTTATTTTCAATCGCCCGTTGTTTAGCGCTTTCAAGGTAGTTTAGCGCGCTATCATATTGCTTTAAAAGGCGATAAGCGTTACCCACATTAAGCAACCCAATCGTAATATTGTCTCTTGCATTTAAGCGCTCATAAATTGCGAGTGCCTGCTGAAGGCTTGAAAGCATATTTTCGTATTCTTGCTTATCTTCATAAATAACACCTATGTTGTTATAAACTGAAGCCATACCACTTTCGTTATTCGCTTCTTGATAGATATTCAGCGCTTCATCATAGTATGCAAGGGACTGATCCCATTGCTTTTTTTCTCTATTAATAATAGCTAGCGCAACCAATGAGCTAGCTCGACGACTGGTTAAGTGGTGCTCAAGACTCACTTGATAGCCTTTATTAAAGTATTTTTCAGCACTTTCAAGGTTGCTAAGCCGAAAGTATGCGATGCCTATTTCGTGGTAAAAGTCTCTAAGATGGTTAAACTGCTTGGTCGACTCTGCCTGATCTACACCTTTGAGACTGATCTCAATGACACGCTCATAAGCACCTTGTAAGCTATGTATTTCGGCGATTAAACGGTAGGTGTCTAAAATATGTATTTTGTTCTCTATCACCTCTTGAAGTAGCATCGATTTTTCAGCATATTCCATTGCTTCTTCTAGCTTCCCTGTGCGCATTAAACCTTCAGCGATAATATTTAATAACAAAATCTTATCGCTGTCAGAGTCTGATTTCGCGGCATTAAGCGCCTTCGCTTTTCTTATCGCCTCTTCTGGATTTTTTTGTACTAGCTTTTTAACGTCACTAATTTTGTTTGTTAGCGCAGGTGATTCGGCATGCAGGTTAAGTACAATCAATTGAGACATAACACTGAGTAGGATCAGAATGGTTACAGGTGTTTTCTTTAACATATTTACGTGCACCTCTCCTTGATACGGTGATGCAAATTTAATCTATTTACAAAAGCATTTGTGATGCAATTAAGCAGTGAATAGCTAAAGTGTAACGGTTGTATTTAAATAACGTCTTGTATCAGACTAGTACAGATATACCGTATTGAGAACTTATTACTCTGTAGTTTGTTGACGTTGTTAAACTATTTAATTTTGAAGGACTAAATTTAAGAGGTGATATTTATGGTATGTTGAACTGAATTTGCCTTATTTTTATTAATATCCCCTTCTCACTTGAAGATACAGCGTTGATTACTTGCTAAATAACTACAAACTGCTTTTAAAACAAAAAACAACGTGTAAAGTATCTATATTCATCTCATTTAAATTTGCAGCGTTACAAGCTACGCGCTTTCACCTCAATCACTTAGTAATCTAAACGATGAGGGCTCAGTTACTTGTCGTCCAGCTGCAACTTAATAGAAAACAAAATCAATAATTAGGATTAAATAATGCGTATCTTACACACCATGTTACGGGTAGGAAATTTAGAACATTCAATTGAGTTTTACACAAACGTGCTTGGTATGCGATTACTTCGCCAATCTGATAATGAAGAGTACGAATATACCTTAGCGTTTTTAGGTTATGGTGATGAGAGTGAAGAAGCGGTAATCGAACTTACTTATAACTGGGGAAAATCAGAGTACGAGCACGGAACTGCATTTGGTCATATTGCAATTGAAGTGGATGATGCGTATCAAGCATGTGAAGAGATTAAGTCTCGAGGCGGTACAGTTAGCCGTGAAGCAGGACCTGTAAAAGGCGGAACAACCATTATTGCCTTTGTAAAAGATCCAGATGGTTATTCAATCGAACTGATTCAAGCCAAGTCATAATTGAATTACCAGCGATAATAGATGCGAGTACTAATAAATACGAGTTCTAACGCTAAACTCGTTGCTCTTTACAGTAAGTGATTTTAACTTAAGCTGATAAGATCAACGAGCCTATATTTAGCAATTCTTCATACTAATCAGATCTTAAGACTGGCTTGATGCAGGCTTATTGCTAGGACGCCTATTGCCAGTACGCGGTTTGCTATTACGGTTTGTTTTATTTGTACCTGCTTTCCTTGCGCCCGAACCAGCTTTATTTGATGCTCCTACTCTATCAGCAGGCTTCTTTTGACCATCAACATGCTCTACTCTTGGTTTCTTTGGCTTCTTAGGTTTTTTATTTTTTAATGGTCGAATCGGCCTCGACTCTGGTAATGCATTAACAGGAGAAAAACCATCAACTTCTTTTCTAGTTAAATGCTGTTGAATCAACTGTTCGATTGCTACCAGTTGCTTATGTTCATCAGCACAAACTAACGATATCGCATGGCCATTTGCACCAGCACGACCCGTTCTACCAATACGGTGCACATAGTCTTCTGGAACATGCGGTAGGTCGAAATTAATAACATGTGGCAACTGATCAATATCGATACCACGGGCAGCAATGTCTGTTGCAACCAACGCACGTACCTCACCCGCTTTAAACTCTGCCAATGCCTTTGTTCTTGCGCCTTGGCTCTTATTGCCATGTATCGCAGCTGCTGTAACAAAGTTGGCATCAAGGTATTTCGCAAGCCTATTCGCACCGTGCTTCGTTTTACTAAAAACTAATACCTGTTGCCATTTATTGTCATGAATTAATCGCGATAAAAGCGCAGACTTCTTATTTTTATCTACTGGGCATACCCAGTGCTCTACGGTTTTAGCCGTATTATTTGGCGGGGTCACTGAAATTTCGACAGGGCTGTTAACTAACCCTTTTGCTAGCGCCCTGATTTCTTCTGAAAACGTTGCTGAAAACAACAAGTTTTGACGTTTCTTAGGTAGTATCGCTAGAATTTTTTTAATATCGTGAATAAAGCCCATGTCCAACATACGGTCGGCTTCATCTAGTACCAACATTTCTAGCTGGCTAAATTTGATAGCATTTTGGCCGTATAAGTCGAGTAATCGGCCAGGCGTAGCTACTAGAATGTCTCGCCCTTTTCTGAGGCGTTGCATTTGTGGGTTAATTTTTACGCCGCCAAATACCACGTCAGACGTTATAGGTAAATGTTGCCCATACTGTTCAATGTTGTCGGCAATTTGCGCTGCTAATTCACGTGTTGGAGTAAGTATAAGTGCACGTATATGATTTGACTTTGCGCGCTGCCCTTTGGATAGCATTTCTAAAATGGGGAGTGTAAACCCTGCCGTTTTTCCCGTGCCTGTTTGTGCTGCGGCCATCACATCCTGACCACTTAATACAGCAGGAATAGCTTGTGCCTGAATTGGCGAAGGCTCTGCGTAACCTTTTTCTTCAATTGCTTGTAAAATTGGGGCAGATAACCCTAAAGAGGAAAAACTCATAGAATAAAATTCTCGCTAGACTAGAAAAAATGCGCCTTATGGCGGCGGCGCGGAGCATACATGATACCCAGCAACAGTGCAAATTTATGCGGAATTATTCTAATTGCTCACATTGGTAAAACGTACGCCAAATTAATATTCCTGCAAGGTGTATTCAACTCTTACCTCGCTATCGTCAAGCCTTACATTGAATGTGCATCAGCACCACACAGCAATTACCATTTGGGTTGCAATTATGCTAATTCCTAGTAAAATCCCGCTTCTTTTTTGTGCAGTTTAAAATTAAGGATGTAGTCATGCCAAGGAATTTACTCTTAGCTTGTTTATTAATTTTTTCAACTTTTCCAATTTGGGCTAAAACTCAAAATTGGGAACACCTTTTCGATTATCCAACTTATCAAGATGCAAAATTATCACCTGACGGCAGCAAGCTTGCTGTAGCAGTAATGAGCCAAGGTAAAAGAAGCCTTGCATTTCTTGACGCTAAAACATTTAAAATGCTTGGCGGTGCCAAACTAGGTGGTAAAAATGAAGTAGGTGCCTATGCATGGGTTAATAACGAACGTGTTGTTATTAAAGTCACGCAAAAAGAGCCGTGGTTAAAAGAAGCGCAATATTACGGTGAATTATTTGCTGTTAACTATGATGGTAAGAAATCTGACATGATTTTTGGCTATCGCTCTGGAGAAATGCAAACAGGTTCTAAGTTAAAAAAGAAGAAGGCTATTGCTGGATGGGCTGACATTGTTGATTACTTACCTGAAGATGAAAAGCATATTTTAATTAGCTCTACCCCTTGGAGCGGCAGTGGCGATAGACTTGCTACACTCTATAAATTAAATGTTTATACTGGTGTTATCGCTAAAAGAGTGGCTAGTTCACCTATCAGCTATGCAAGTTTTATTACTGATGAGTCTGGCAAATTAAAGCTGGCTACTGGCATTGATAAAAACAACGAGCAGCAAGTGTTTATTAAGAAGGACTCAAACTGGAGCCGCATTCCAACATCTAAATTTGGCTCTGAGTTTTACCCTCTAACTATTGATGAGTCGGGTGATAACCTTTATACACTTGATAACTTTGAGCAAGATTTATTAGGTTTATTTAAACTTAATTTAAAATCTGGTGAATATAAGCATGTTTACACTGACCCTAAAGTAGATGTCACAAACGCTTTAAGTACGACAGACGGCAGAAGTATTTACGCGCTAAGAACCGATGAAGGTTTTCCAGCTTATACTTTATTAGGAAAAAAACACGAAGAGGCCGTAGTTTACAAAAATCTTCTGGGTACCTTTCCTGGACAAGAAGTCAGTATCAGAAGCCGAACAGACGACGGTACAAAATACATTGTAAGAGTATCTTCAGATATCGAAGCGGGAATGTTTTATATTTACGATAAAAAAGCGAATAAATTAAACTATTTATTCAAATATTACCCTACTTTAGATGCCAAACAACTAGCAATTACAGATCCAATTTCATACAAAGCAACAGATGATAAACTTATCCGTGGTTATTTCACTCAAGCTAAAAACACCAAAAAAGGTGACATCGCACCATTAGTCGTGCTTGTGCATGGTGGTCCACACGCTAGAGATTACTGGGATTATTCATCTGAAACTCAATATCTAGCGTTGAACGGCTATTCAGTGCTACAGGTTAATTTCCGTGGTTCTACAGGCTATGGTAGATCACACAAAGAAGCTGGTTACCTAAACTGGGGATCAACCATTCAGCAAGATATATATGACGGCTTACAATGGGCAATTAAATCTGGAAAAGCTCAGAAAGAAAGTGTTTGTATCATGGGCGCTAGCTTTGGCGGATATTCTGCTATTCAGAATATTATCAACTACCCTGATGCCTACCAGTGCTCTGTAGCTAATGCTGGGGTATACGACCTAGCGTTAATGTATGAAGAAGGCGACATTAAGCAGAGTTCATCTGGTGAACGTTACTTAGAAATGACGATTGGTACTGATGAAAATCAATTAAAAGCCATGTCGCCGGTAAACAGCGTGAATAAAATCAAAGTACCCGTATTTTTAGCGCATGGTAAAAAAGACCGTCGTGTTCCATACGAGCATGCAAAACGCCTAAGAAAAGCGTTTGATAAGTCAGGCGTAGATTATACATGGTATGTTAAGTCGAAAGAGAGCCATGGTTTTTTTGACCCTGAAAACCAAAAGGATTACATGAAAAAAGTTGTTTCGTTTTTAGACAAACATTTGAAGTAATCTATTCTATCTTGCTAGTAAGCCCAAAGCGTGTTTTGGGCTTACTTAAACTACTTATTCAATTTTCCAAATATTCACTACTACCAAATCTTAACCTAGCCACTACGCCCTATTACTTTATTTTCCGCCATAAAAAGTTAAAACAAATAAACTTGTTTGTTGAATCATAATTACTAAACTTAATTTAAGGGACAGGTTTGTTACTCAATAATGACAACCAGAATGACACTTATCTCGATGCTGTTTAATACTGATACCGTAGAATGTGTTAACGCCCTTAATAAGGCAAACGCCATTATTACTTAGTTTGATTGCTTCGTGCATTACTAGTAATCAAGTTGATATTTATGCGAACAGCAGGTTTTACAAAAACCGTTGCTGTACCCGATTGGACCAAAATTAAACGTTTAATGTTAGAGGTGGCCCTATGAGTAGTGTGTATTTATACAATCAAAAAATTGATTACGATGTTGCTGAACGCAGAATGGATGAAGATATATACCAAGACTTGTATGACGAACTCGGCTCAGTTTCTGAACAAACATTTTTGGATGAGTACGTTAAAGAGCATGAAAAGAAACATCATGAAAAATTCATGATTAAATATTAGGATATTGCAAACGCAGTAAATATAGATAGCAGCGTGCACATTGATTCATAGTCCACGCTGCTTTTTTATTTGTTCTCGCCTTATCTAAGTACATTTAAAAATTATCCCCCATGCTGCTTTTAATCATTCCCCGCCTTCTTTGTCAGGAAATTTAACATATCAAAGTGAGTTTCAATTAGGTAACCTATTTAATATCATATATTTTTACCTTATAGTGAAACAGTACGTTTCATTATATTAATAAATGTTGCTTATTGGCCTGCCTTGATTGTTTTTTGTTCATTAATTTTACAGCTTACCTACAAATCAAATAAAAACCTTCACTCACTGCTACGTCTAGCTCACTGAAAATGTTAAAAGGCTGCACTGCATAGCATTTTTATCGTATTGATTTTTATATAGTAAAAAATCATTAGCTCATATATTTGCCCTTCTCTCTTCTACTAACACTCAGAATTGTTTATTAAATAATCAAACAGGTATGAAGAATGCATTAAGAGGCTGTCTGGCAGATACGTTATAAAACGTAAAATGTGTCGTGGAGCTGTAATAACGCTGATGGCAGATGCACCTTTCTATAAAAAATATTATTTACTATGAAAAGGAATCAAAATGCTTACGATAAAAAGGTTATTATTTGTTTTAGTTTTACTTGTCACTTCTATAAACATTGCTTGGGCGTGTGGACACCCTCCACCACCTCCAACTCCTACATCCCCCCCACCAAAAGTTTGGATGATTGATCATGGCATTGATCCTATTACCAATATGAGCAGTATGTGGTTTGGTGTGGAAATAGATCCAATATTATTCCCTATATCATCACCGACGTTATGCACCTGCGCAATTGGTCTTGGAGGACTAGGCTTACCTACTATCCCATCACTAAATGTTACAAGTGCCATGATTGCTGTAACGAATATGGTAACCAAAACGGTAGGTCCACCAGTTCCAGGTTTTGAATTTACACCTGACGGCGCGATAACAGCTGACGCCGAAGCGAATGCGATATTACCAGGCCAACAATGGTCAGGTTTATCAACTACTGTCAATCCTCCTGTTATACAGCCAATTTTAGGGCCTAATGAGGTATTAAAGCTGTGGTTTGATATTCAAGTCGATCCTGCTGATATCTTAACGCTTCGACAAGCCACTACAGGTACACTGTTAGGCTTTAGCATTGGAGGCTCCCCTAACGATCCACAACATGCGCCTGAACAATTCTTGGGCTTTAAGGTGCCCACTCCCGGCTCAGTATTCCTACTAGGGCTAGGTGGTGTAATGATGTTTTTATCGCGCTATAAAAAGCTGACAGCATAACCATTAAGGAAATTAAATTGCGGTACGCACATATGTTTGCATGCCGCATTTTATTGTTACATTCAAAATGCAATGAGGATTATGTTAATGAATAAAAACATGCGCGCACTACTTTTAATAAGTTTCCTTTGTATATTCATTCCGGTATTACCAACCCACGCTACTGAAATTAAAGCAAAGCCAAACGGTTTAGACCAACTTGATAACTTGAATTTGCTCGAGCAACTAACCCCCGAGTTACACTCATCAAAGAGCAGCGTTAACGATCAACTGTTGAATATTAGCCAAACTATTGCCAATCAGAACTATCAAAAAGCAATTAAAGAACTTAATCAGTTTCAAAAACGTTATCCTGACAATCATTTAGCATGTTACTTAAACACCCTTGCTCATGTAGGCCTTTCTCAATGGAAAAAAGCAGAAGCGAACGTTAATCAATGTATTAAAATAAATAAATCATGGCCTGTTTTGTATACGCTAAAAGGCGCTATTTTATCAACGCTGAAAAACTACCCACAGGCATTACAGCAATATAATTACGCCATTTTTTTAGAACAACAAAATCCTGGCCCTTACCTTCAGCGTGCAAAATTTTATTACTTTAATCACGAGCACGTTGAAAATGCAGCTTATAGAGCACTTAATGACATAAAAACCTATCACTCGCTAAATGGTGATGCGCGCCAAAGTGCAGGATTGCTAGGGCTAACTTACTTACGTTTGGGAAAAGCAAAACTTGCAAAGTCAGCACTGCTTGAGGCCATTAAGTACCAACCGAATAATTTTCAATTAATAGCGCAGTTAGTTCAAATCCTTATTGATGACGAAGACTTTTTCCGTGCGAGCACGCTTCTTCGTGGCTCACATAAACAACTTACTGATAACGACGATGTTAAGCGCAGTCAGCTATATTTGCTACAAGCCAAAGTGGCAAAGGCACAAAATAAAACAGCGCAAGCAGAAACGTTTTTTACTTCTTCATTACTCGCCAACCCTAATAACATGGAAGCTAGAAAAACATACATGTATTTTCTAGATCAACAAGAGCGATTACAGGAAGCCATTCCGCTTGCTAAAGAAGGGCTAGAAATAAGTCCGAATGATAAATACCTTACCGCTTATTTAGCATGGGCATTGACGGATGGAGGTGAAGATCTTATTCAAGCCAGTATATGGCTTAAAAAAGCTAAGCAACTAGACCCTACCAATGTATTTTTATCCGATACGGAAGCATGGTTGAATGTACAAAAACAGAATTATAAACAAGCGTTAAAATCAATTCAGCCAAGCTTGAAATACGCAAACACGGTGCCAGAGATTGCTTATCACGCTAGCGTGATTAATCATAAGCTTGGTAATAAAAAGCAAGCAATCGAGTTTATTAAACTAGCATTAAAAGCTGACCATTCATTTAATGGCAGAACCGAAGCTGAGAAGTTGGCAATCTCTATTACGCAATAATCCCCTAAGCCACGTATGGCGTGTTAATTCGTGGCTGTTAATCCATTTCATTACAAAATGAATGCAGAAATACAACGTTGTTTTCGTTAGTTAGCTGGGAAAAGGAATTAGTCCCTCATATGGCGAATTAATAGGCATTAGCTATACTCATAAGAAGAATAAACTCAGGACAACAAGCAGCGCTCACCGCTTTGGTATTGCGTGTAAGTAATGATGAATGAAATTTTAAACGGACTTGAAAAGTTTTACATTTATGAAATTTTGTTGCTCGTTGCTATTTACGCGCTTTTCAAAACAACCTTTCCAAAAATTATTGAAGTTTGGTTCACCAAAGAAAGAGAGTTTCGCGATAAATACTTACATGCGCAGTATACAGAAGAAAAGCGGATCTACACTGAGCTATGGGCCATCGTAAGCAAAATCAATCTCGACGAGGATGAGGAGCTAGATACAACCTTTCAGCATATTAAAGACTTAGTAGGATTTAAGCATCAACATGCCCCTTTTCTTCACATTTCAGTGAGTAAAGCATTGGGCAACGTCATCGAGAAAATGGAGAACTCTACTATCACTACTGCTGAAGATAACGACTGCAAGAACAAGGAATTACATCCTCATCGCCAGTTCGAGATAAGCCGCAAGCAGTTAATTAACGCGATTAATAAAAGGATTTTTAAATATGACCACTAACCCAAACAAAGTAGCCCATAACGAGTTACACATTTCAGAAACACATACAACTAATGAACCGCCTACTTCCGAAGACGTATTTAATTTTATTAGTCAAACCAATAGCTGCTTAGACGAATTATTTACCGACAGCCCATATAAGCACCCTCTCGACATTCTATATATTAAAGAACGTATTTGTGGCAGTCATAACATTCAAAATGCTGAAGACTTTTTTGTTCATACGCGAGCGTCTCATATCTCACGCTTTTTAAGCGAAATTAAGCGCTACTTACTGAATATTCCGTTCAAACCAGGAGAAAGCTACTTTTTAAATGACGTGTATGTCGACGGCGAATCCGATACCAGTAACATTGAAAAAATCAGTAACGCCGCCTATTCGGCATATACCTACAATCGCCCATCCATCGTATTAGGCGAGCGAGGCTCGGGCAAAACAGCTTCCCTACTGGTTTACCTATATCGAAATTACACGCAGCTTATTAACGAAAAAGTGATTTGGTTACGTACTGACATTCACCAACTATACGACGCTTGGTTACAAGCTGCATCAAAGGAAGAGAACTTAATTACCCTTTCAGAATACTTGGAGCTCTTTCTTGCTTATGTATTTTGTAAATACAAAGATGATGATAGTCGTGCCGATATACATTCAGTGATGACAACCATAGCGTCAAATCCAGATTTAAAAATGCATATCATCAAAAAAGCCACGCATGTTCACAAAACAGAAGTAAACTTAAGCGATGAAATCAATCAATTAAGCAGCAATATTTCAGCGTTTGAAAATAAAGATAAAAACCGTAACTATTTAATTAATGAGTGGGTTAAAAATGCCCAGAACAAGAACAACGAGCTTCAACGCCAATTTAAAAATGCTAAAAATATTGCAAAAGCAATTCAGGATCAGTTATTTAAACAAGGCTACCAAGTGCTATTCTTTGTCGACGGATGTGACAACGTTGATGTAACAAAAAACTATGGTGTTCAGCTTTACAATAAATTCTTAGTCGAGTTATTACCACTGTGCTTTAAAAAACCTCAACAAGGTATTAACCATATCGTATTTATGCGCCCCAAAACCCTTGGCGACATACGATCGCTGCATTCAATGAACAATCAAGGTCATGATGACATTACGCCTTTTTCTGTAGAATTAACACCTACATGTTGCGACGAAATATCTAAACAGCGTTTTAGCTTTATTCTAAATGAGTCATTGTCACAACACGACGAGCCCAAATACCGCCCGGTTTCCACAGCAATTAATAAACTGCTGTGCGAATTAAAAGATAGCCGTTTATCTTTGCATACACGACTTTCAATAAATCACAATATTAGAGACTACCTGCATAATCGTTTGTCACTTATTGTGATTTTGAGTTATGTGGCAAGAATAGAAAAGTCAGGGCAATGCCAATTAACTCAGCAACAAGAAATTAAACTGCGCGTAAATACAAATAGCTGGAGTGACCGTAATAAGTTTTTAAATGGCAAGTTATATTTAAATAGTAAAATGGATGGTATTGAAACCAGCACACCAGGCTGTATTTATTTTAATCCCTTTTCTAGCCCCCCAACCTATGCCAAATGGAACGGGCTGATGTATCTTCGCCTTTATCAAACGATAAAACGACTTAACACAGCCATCCAAGAACATTTAGTGTGCTACATTACAACCTTGTTTGGATACGATAAAAAACTCGTCGATAACGCAATTGAAATATGTGAAACATTTGGATTGGTTGATATTCACCACGAAGAGTACAGCACTTCAAGCTTTAGAAGAGAAATAAAGCTAAATGACAAGTTTGATTATTTTATTGAACTCACATTTAAAGATGCTGACATTCTATACTACCTAGCGCTTGATACTTACCTACCAGAAAAAATCTACCGAGAAGATACATTTACTTCCCATATTAATAAAATGGAACAAAAATCTTATTACAATGACGTAATGCCACTTACCACGTTAGCATTCATCCGATTTCTGGTTATACAAGACCGCTTGGAAAAAGAAGGGCTAGAACAAAAGCTTTCAACGTTATTAGAAAAAAATAAGAACTTAAGCTTAGATATGTCAGATTTCAACATGCCGCTACTGCAACAGCAAAGCTACATACACTTTATAAAGCGAATACTTCACGCTAACAGCAATGCAAGCCCGCAAGCGCAAGAAAAATTTAAGCAGCTATTTGAAATGAAGCCAGAATAAACGATGGGGGCACGCAAACATTTAGCAATTAAACCCAAACATCAAGTTGATGGTCATCATCATCACTTTGAATAAGATCTTCGCCAGGTTCAGCTGGTTGTTTGTCATAAACTAGATTGTCTGAAGGTGCTGCGGTTTCTACTGTATTTTTATCTTTTGGCGCATGATCTTTTGGCGTTTTTTGTTTTAAGGTTGTTGTCGCTTCTTCTGATAGCTCCACCTCATCTTTATCGTCCAGTGTTTCAAGATGATTTGTAGGGGCAAAGTCGACTTCCGAATGGTCGTTTTCACCTTGCTTATTTTGTTGGTTTTTATGTTGGCTGCTTTCACCAAAGGCGTCCTTTGGTAACACTTTCTCATTGTCTTCTAATCTTCGTGTACGCGGATCTTTTTCTAACCGACGAATTTGCAGTTCATTACGAGATAATTCATTACGATTTGTCTTTGGCAAATACGGGATCATAATGTCCATAAGTTCGCCTCACCTCAAGTAGCATTTCACACATCACATAGTCTTAGACTAATTATCGGCAAAAACGTTGTAAATTTTAATTTTAGTACCGTTTTAGCCAACACTAGCGTTTTTTTCTTCCAGTCTTTCAGACACCGTTTTAATAACTTCTTCAGGGGGAATAACGCCAGATTTACTTAATACACAGCCCAGTGAAATGCCTTCTGCAACTACTCTGTCTTTTACCCAAAAGGTGTGCTGCATTCTAAATTTTTTTTCATCCCACTCTACAATTTCCATGGTAACTGTGTATTTTTGAAATAACTTTAACGGTTTTTTGTATTTCATCGTATGCTCAGCAACAACTGGAATCCAACCTTTTTTATACATGGTTTTTGCTAACCCAGTTCGAATAAACATATCAACTCTTGATAAATCACAAATAGTTAAATAGCGACCATTATTCATATGCATGTTGATATCTAAATCATTGGGCAAAACACGCATATCTAAGCTATTTTTTGGTTTAATCACTGGAAGCCTAGGCTTAAAAAATGAAGCGATTAATAAATGTATCATTCTAAAAATTAAGTTCATTGAATATTCCAAAACGTAACATGCGTTATTACTAAAGCGCTAAATACAGCAATGCGCTAACTCTAAGTAATAACCCACTAATGACTTGAATTAATGGTATTTATCTTACAATAGTTTAACGAAAGTCATAATAACCCATTTAGATGAAGGCATCATGATAATGCCCTTGCCAGTCAGATTGGTACTTTTTTTACTTAACAGTTCGAGCAAATAGCTAATAAATATTCAAAATAATTAACCTGCTGATATTTACTTGCAGAAGATGCGCAGAATAAACGAGCTGCTTTAACTAAAAGGAGGCTTTCAACCATTCACTCTTTCATTCACTAAAAAAAGCATCAGCTAGAGGTGTTCGTGATTATTACTTTTTATTGCTTACTATTTTCTTTATCATTTTTAGTGTTGATAAGCTCAACTAATGCATCTATACGTTTATGGATCGCCCTGTCAGTATTGCTTCCACTGAACATATAGATAACTAACATTAAAAGTATCAGCTTAGGCTCTAATAAAATTGAATCTTCCTGAACGTAAAGCTGTACTAATATTACAGCAACGGCTATTAATATCGCATTTACTACCCATCCATATTTGCTAGGTTTTAACGACTCAATTTCTAATAATAACTTCTCGCGCTTGTCTTCTTGGTAAGCATCCATTAATTCTTTTGCTTTATCATTACTCATACATAAATCCCTAATCCAACTTAAATTCGCGCGCTATGATACTAGCTCGGGTAAACGCTTTCTAACAAAAAAGTGCCTGATAGGTATTTTTTACCCGGCAAACTCAACGTTACTTAAAGATCTTTCTCCATTTCAAGTCGCTCGAATGAAAAATCTCCAATATTGACAACTTCCTTTTTTATGATGCTAAACCCTTTTCTTGAAAAAGCTGGCTCTGCCATTAGACTTGCATGAACCCATAATCTATTTTGCTTAAGTTTATGAGCATGGCTTTCTACAGCCTTTAAAAGCTTACCAAAAACGCCTGTGCCCTGTGCGGCAGGACGAATAAAAACAAAGTCGATATAACCATTATTATCTAAACTCATAAACCCTAAAACCTGATTATTCGATTCAGCAATATAAATATATTGAGAGTTTAATCGTTGCTCCCACTCACTCCCCGAGCGGCGCTTGGGTACCCAGGCTTTCCTGTGTTCTTCGGAATATTGGCTTTTGCCATTTCTAACAGCGTCGTACATCACGTCAGCAATCGCACTGCTGTCTTCTGGAGTCGCTAAACGAATTGTTGTGTTACTCATTTCATACATCCATATTTTAAATATGTTCACGTTTAGTTAAGAAATGTGGTGATAGACTAAAACCAGTTGCTAATCAGGAATAGCTTAAAAGGTATCAGGCTAGTATTCGCTTACAACTAAAAAACAATCCAACTAAATAAACACCTAAAATAATATCGATAATACCGCAAAATTCTGGCCACCAAATAGGCGTGCCAGCATTAAAAAATAATGCGTTATGAATTACATCGTATAAGCCATGGGCAATAAAACCCGCTGATAATAAAAGCATTTTATTTTTTGTGCTCATGCGCAATGATAACGCTGCCACAAAAAAGAACAATAACCCAATCATCATTTCTAAAAATAATGCCCGTTGATCATTTCCATAAATTGCAAACACGAAATAATAAAGCGGAAAGGTAAATAAAAGTGCTGGGTAAGCTTTAGCACTAAATTCTATTTTTTGGGTATTAAAATAGAAAATAATGCAAACAGCGATTAAAAGTCCTATACATAAAGCTAAAATATTCATCGTTTCCTTACATGATGCCTATTAGCATGGTTGTTTAATGCATGCCAAAAACGATCACTTCATTTATATAAAAACTACGTAAAAAACGGAGGATTATTAATTTTCGATTATACAAGGTCTATACATGTATAGACAAGATTCTACCTTTTAAATATATATCTATCTGAAATTACTATAAATAAGTATTTGTGCATTAATCAGTATTACTTTAAGTTGTATAACATTGATTGAGCATGTGAAATTGCATGCCAGAAAACTTAAACCTGAAGAATTAAATAAACGAAGACTTACTCATTATGAATACACTGAACTGGCTACATCACCACCATCATCATTTTCTTCATTAGCTTGCAGTGTACTTGCTGGAGGCTAACGCGTAGTTAACCTCTGGTGGCATTCATCTCACGCCCTTGAAAGGTTAACTTTCAGGGGCTTTTTTTTGCCCCTGATAATGATTCAAATTTTAAATTAATAATATCAAACATTTACAAAGGAAATCACATGACTGGTTCTACTAGGCTTAGGATTGCTATCCAAAAATCAGGCCGCTTAAGCGACGAGTGTATTAATGTGCTAAAAGCAGCAGGCGTTAAACTGCAAATACGTGATCGCTTATTGATGGCACACTCTACCAACGAAGAAATTGACTTATTACGCGTACGTGACGACGACATTCCTGGTTTAGTGATGGATGGTGTCGTTGATCTTGGTTTTATCGGTGAGAACGAGCTTGAAGAAAAAATGCTTGAACGCCAAGCCTGTAAAGAGCCTTGTGAATACGAGGTGCTTAAACGACTAGACTTTGGTGCTTGTCGCCTTTCTATCGCTGTTCCTAATGAGTTTAATTATACAAGCTTAGCCTCACTTAATGGCAAACGTATTGCGACTACATACCCACAATTACTAAAACGCTTTCTTAAGCAAAACAATGTCGACGCTCAAACCGTTATGCTTACGGGATCAGTTGAAGTAGCTCCCAAAGCGGGTGTTGCGGATGCAATTTGTGACTTAGTGTCTACCGGTTCAACCCTTGACGCTAACGGCCTAAACGAAGTTGAAGTGATTTTTCAATCCAAAGCCACCTTAATTCAACGTACAGGTTGCCTACCCGAAAACAAACAAACACTCCTTAATAAATTATTACCTCGTATTGACGGTGTGATGCAAGCTAAAGAAAGCAAATACATTATGCTACACGCCCCTATCAACCAGCTGAATAGCGTTAAGCAATTATTACCCGGAGCAGAAAACCCAACCGTATTGCCATTGGCAAATAATGATGAACGCGTAGCTGTGCACGTTGTAAGCACTGAAACACTATTCTGGACAACGATGGAGCAACTTAAAGCGGTAGGTTGCAGCTCTATTCTAGTGATGCCAATTGAAAAAATGATGGGGTAAGTCATGCTAGCTACTTCTCAACCGCGTTTTAACGCAACAGATTGGAATACGCTCACATCAAATGAGCAAATGGCCTTATTAGCTAGACCTGCTATGCCAGACGATAATGTACTGAGTATCAACGTAAAAAATATTATTAATACCGTGAAAGAAGATGGCGATATTGCACTACGCCGCTTTACGGAAAAGTTTGATGGCGTTCAGTTAACTAATATAAAAGTGCCTGAACACATTATTCAGCAAAGAGCTGATCTTGTAGATACAAATACCAAAAGCGCAATCGACTTTGCTTACGACCAAATATTTGCCTTTCATGTGGCACAAGTCGCTGACACGGTGAATGTTGAAAACATCAATGGAGTCAAATGCGAATTAAGAACTGCACCTATCCAATCAGTTGGTTTATACATTCCGGGAGGCTCTGCCCCACTCCCTTCAACCGTTTTAATGTTAGGGATCCCTGCTCAAATAGCAAAATGCCAACGCGTAGTACTCGTTACACCACCAAATGGTTTGGGCGACATTGCTCCAGAAATACTTTATGCAGCCAAAAAATGCGGCATTCGTGAAGTGTATTCATTAGGCGGTGCGCAAGCAATTGCCGCGCTGGCATATGGTACTGAATCGATTAATTCGGTTGATAAAATCTTTGGCCCCGGTAATCGGTACGTGACCGAAGCAAAACAACAAATATCGCAAGACCCTCAAGGTGCCGCAATTGATATGCCAGCAGGTCCTTCTGAATTAATGATTATTGCCGACGAAACTGCCAATGCTGACTTTGTGGCTGCTGATTTATTGTCACAGGCCGAACACGGCGCCGACTCCCAAGTAATGCTTGTTAGTACTAGCGCCACATTAATTAGCGCTACGCTTACAGCGCTTGAATTACAGCTCAGTCAACTGTCACGAGCAGCGATAGCAAAATGCGCACTTGAAAATAGCCGCTTTATTCTTGTAAACAATTTAGATGAAGCGATTTCAATTTGTAATCTATACGCACCCGAACACCTAATCATTCAAACTGAGGGAATTGAAGATATTACTAGCGATAAGTCAGCTAGCTTGCTTGAGCAAGTAAATAGTGCCGCGTCTGTTTTTGTAGGTGCGTACACGCCCGAAAGCGCTGGCGACTATGCAAGTGGCACCAACCATGTACTACCTACTTATGGCTATAGCAAAGTGCTAAGCAGTTTATCGCTGGTAGACTTTACACGTCGCTATACCGTTCAAACTATTACACCAAAAGGCCTACAACAGTTAGCCCCTAGCATTATGCGGTTGGCGAAAGCGGAAGGGCTATCTGCACATGAAAATGCCGTGGCTATTCGTTTAGCTAATATCAACGCGGAGGTAAAGTAAATGAGCGATTTTATAGATGCCATTACACGCCCTGATATTAGCGTATTAACGCCATACCAGTCTGCACAACGTGTTTTAGCGAATAACGAAACAACAAATAAAATTGTACCTTCTGCCAATTACGCGAGTGGGAACGCTAAGCCTGTTTGGTTAAATGCGAATGAACGCCCTTCAATTGATGGCGTTAATTCTGGCGAGCAAGAATTTAACCGCTACCCGTCATTTCAACCACAGCAGTTAATTGCAAACTATGCTACTTATGCTGGTGTAGGTGACGATCAAGTACTTGCTTGTCGTGGTGCTGATGAAGGTATTGAATTACTAATCCGTGCATTTTGCAGAACGTCGACCACACCTTCACAAGCAGATAGCATTATTATTAATCCGCCTACCTATGGCATGTACGAAATAAGTGCCAAAACCATTGGCGCACGGGTTATTAAAGTGCCTACATCCGCTCCCGAATTTCAATTGAATACTGAGCAACTAAAAAAGATCGCCAGCGCTAATAAGCTAAACGAAGAAGGTGTTGTTAAGTTAGTGTTTATATGTTCACCCAATAACCCTACTGGCAACCTTGTGTCGGCTGAACAAATTGAAAAAGTAGTAAACTTTTTCAAAGATTCAGCGTTAGTTGTTATTGATGAAGCGTATATAGAATACAGTTCAGCAAACACACAAGTTGGTCTTATTGATAAGTTTGATAATGTCGTCATCTTACGCACATTATCTAAAGCATTTGGATTAGCCGGACTCCGATGTGGATTTGTTCTCTCAAACAGTGCAGTAATTAATGTACTTAAAAAAGTGATTGCACCTTACCCGCTTGCCACTCCAGTTGCCGACATTGCGACTGAATCGCTAACAGAAAGCGGAATCAACAATATGTACTCGGAAGTAAACAATGCCAATCAAGCGAAATCTTCGCTATTTAGTACCTTATTTAGCCTATCCTTTACGGAAAAAGTATTCCCATCTAAAGGCAATTTCATTTTGGCTCAAGTAAAAAATGCTCCCTCGTTAATGGCTGCATTAATGAGCGACAATATTTTTATACGCGACCAATCTAAACAATATGGTTTACCTAACTGCGTTCGTTTCACTATTGGTTCAGAAAGCGAAATGCGCATACTCACCAACGCATTAATTCAATTCGAGAAGAAGAATAATGACTAATATTTCGCAACCTAGTTTATTAAATTTAAACAATGGATTTCTAAGTGCTTTACCTGTTGATGATATCGCTACTATTCCAGAGCAGTCTCGTATTTTGTTTATCGATCGCGATGGCACCTTGGTTAACGAACCCGCAATAGATAAACAATTAGACTCTTTAGAGAAGCTTGAGTTTGAACCTAATGTCATACCAGCATTACTTTCCCTGCAACGCGCGGGTTATTTACTCGTTATGGTTTCAAATCAAGACGGACTAGGAACAGAGCGCTTTTCACAAGCAAGCTTCGAGCTAGCACATAATAAAATGATGCAGCTGTTCACATCACAAGGGATCAACTTTATTGACACCTTAATTTGCCCACACTTCGAAGAAGAAAAATGCAGTTGTCGCAAACCGTTACTCGGCTTGGTGTCACACTACTTGCAACAAGGCAAAGTTAACTTTCGCGACTCTTACGTAATTGGTGACCGAGATACTGACGTTACACTTGCGCAAAACATGGGCATTGAAGGTATTAAGTACAATAGAAGTAGCACTAGTTGGCCCGCCATTGTTGAGCAACTCACTAATAGTAAAAGAGTTGCAAATATTACACGCAAAACATCGGAAACCGACATTAGCGTCACCGTTAATTTAGACTCGTCGAAACGTTCTGAAATTAATACTGGCCTAGGCTTTTTTGATCACATGTTAGATCAAATTGCGACACACGCAGGCTTCTACCTGCAATGCAATGTAGCTGGCGACTATCACATTGATGATCACCACAGTATTGAAGATACCGCACTTGCCTTGGGTCAAGCATTAAAAATGGCATTAGGAAATAAGCAAGGTATTCAGCGATTTGGCTTTGTATTGCCAATGGACGAGTGTAAAGCCGAATGTGTACTGGATTTATCTGGTCGCCCTTTTCTTAAGTTCGATGCAACCTTTGGACAAAGCACAGTAGGTGGCATGAATTGCGAAATGGTATCTCACTTTTTCCGCTCACTCACCGATGCGATGGCCATTACCATGCACTTAAGCACCTCAGAAGGCAATACACACCATCAAGTAGAAAGTTTATTTAAAGTATTTGGTCGTGCTCTACGACAAGCAATTGCAGTTAATGGCGATGCCTTACCAAGTTCCAAAGGCGCTTTATAAAAAAGTTAGTTTTATTAATAGGTTAGTAATTAAGTAATGAATATTATTGTAGACACCGGTTGTGCCAATTTAGCATCAGTTTCCTTTGCAATAGAACGCTTAGGCTTTAACGCAACAATTTCATCTAATGCGCAAGAAATCCAACATGCTGAAAAAGTTATTTTACCGGGCGTAGGCACAGCCAAACATGCCATGAATAACTTAATAGAAAAAGATCTAGTGACGACGATTCAACAATTAACACAGCCTGTTCTTGGCTTTTGCTTGGGAATGCAGCTCATGGCTAGCGAATCTGAAGAAGCGGTAAGCACTAATAACACACCACAAAAGAACAATACCGTTAAGTGTTTAAATGTTATCCCTACCAAGGTTTCAGCATTAAATGCAAATGGCAAACGCTTACCTCACATGGGCTGGAACACGCTAACCAATGTGGCCAGTCACCCATTGCTTGAAGGCATTAAAGCACAAGATTATTTCTACTTTGTACACAGCTTTGCTGCGCCGATAAATGACTTCACCATCGCAAGTTGTCGCTATGGAGGCGACTTTTCAGCCGTGATTGCGAATAAAAATTTTATGGGTTGCCAATTTCACCCAGAGCGCTCTGGCCCGTTAGGTAGCCAAATCATTAAAAACTTTCTCGTTAACGTTTAACTGCATTAGGAATATAACATGATCATTCCCGCTCTCGATCTGATAAATGGCAGCGTTGTTCGCTTATATCAGGGCGATTACAAGAAAAAAACTGAGTACGCCTATTCTGCGGTCGAAAAGCAACAACGCTATGCCAATGAAGGCGCTCAAGTTTTACATATTGTAGATTTAGATGGCGCAAAAGATAGCAAAAAAAGACAGCTGCAATTAATTAAAAATATGATCAAGCAAGCCAACATGATTACCCAAATTGGTGGTGGTATCCGCAGCGAGTCAGACATTGAAAACTTGCTTGATTTAGGCGCAAACAGAGTCGTGATTGGTAGCTTAGCCATTCAATCTCCAGAGCTTGTTGCTTCATGGATTGAAAAATACGGCAATGACGCGATTGTTCTTGCACTAGATGTGAATATTGACAAGTTTGGTAATAAACAATTACCTACCCATGGCTGGTTAAAAAGTAGTGGAATTACGCTTGAAGCATTATTAGAAAAATACGCCAATGTTAATGTTAAACACGTACTGTGCACAGACATTAGTAAAGATGGCACATTAAAAGGCGCTAATGTGGCTCTATACCAAGAGTTATGCGCTAACTATCCCGATATTCAATGGCAAGCGTCCGGTGGCATTGGTCGATTAAGTGACATCATTGCACTTAAACCGACTGGTGTGTCTGGCGTTATTCTAGGGCGCGCATTATTGGAAGGTAAATTTACCGTTGAGGAGGCTATTTCATGCTGGCAAAACGCATAATTCCTTGTTTAGACGTTCGCGATGGCAAAGTGGTAAAAGGCGTACAGTTCCGTAACCATGAAATTATTGGCGACATTGTTCCTTTAGCTAAGAGATATGCTGAATCGGGTGCCGATGAACTAGTGTTTTACGACATTACTGCCAGTAGTGATGGCCGAGTGGTAGATAAAAGTTGGGTAAGCAAAATTGCTGAAGTCATCGATATTCCCTTTTGCGTGGCAGGCGGTATAAAAACAGCGTTTGATGCCCAACAAGTGCTAAAAATGGGAGCTGACAAGGTAAGTATCAACTCCCCTGCATTACAAGACCCCAGTTTAATACAGCGATTGTCGGATCAATTTGGCCAACAGTGTGTTGTCGTAGGCATTGATAGCTTCTTCAACAAAGAAGAAAATTGCTATCAAGTTTATATGTACACGGGTGACGAAACAAAAACGCAAGCAACAACGTGGAATACAATGGCATGGATCAAAAAAGTACAGCAACTCGGCGCAGGTGAAATTGTCCTTAATTGCATGAACCAAGACGGCGTTCGACAAGGCTATGACATTACCCAACTGGCGCTAGCACGTGAGGTATGCGATATCCCATTAATTGCATCCGGTGGCGCAGGTGGAGTTGCTCATTTTACTTCTGTGTTTCAGCAAGCCGATGTGGACGGTGCACTTGCCGCAAGCGTTTTTCATAAAGGGATAATCGATATTGGTACGTTAAAAAATGCGCTCATTGAACAGCATGTTCCCATTCGACCAATGTTACACAGTTCAGCACCTAGCTCACAAAAATTAGGGGGCAATACAATATGCTCATAACGACTAACAACCAAGAGCAATTAGCTTGGGACAAAATGAACGGCTTACTACCTGTTATCGTTCAACATGTATTCTCAGGACAAATCCTTATGCAGGGATATATGAATCGGGCGGCGCTACAACAATCGCTAAACACCAAGTTGGTTACTTTTTTTAGCCGATCTAAACAAAGAATATGGACCAAAGGAGAAGAGTCAGGTAACACACTTGCCCTTCAGCAATTATCCGTAGATTGCGATGGCGACGCCCTAATCGCACTTGTATTACCAAACGGCCCAACCTGCCACACAGGCGATTTCAGTTGCTGGCACACAGGAGCTAAACCAACACTTGCTTTTATTGCTGAACTTGACGGCATCATCAGCGCTCGGAAACATGCAGCGGCAGAAACGTCCTATACCGCTAGTTTATTTGAAAGTGGGATAAAGCGTATTGCACAAAAGGTAGGCGAAGAAGGAGTAGAAACTGCATTAGCCGCAACAGTTCAAGACTTAGACGAATTAAAGAATGAATCAGCGGACTTACTTTACCATCTACTAGTGTTATTACAGGCCAGTGACGTACCACTTGCAGATGTTATTGAGGTTTTACAGCAAAGGCACCAATAATTAAGTTCTTATAAATTACACTTTTTATTTAAATTAGCTGTGAACAGGTAAGTGCCAGAAGCCAAGAAGGTAAATGAAGTATCAGGCTTTAGGCCTGATACAATCATTATCTAAAATTCACTTACTTTTTTAATACATAAAGCTTAGCGGATCTATACATCAGAAGTAGAATAAGACAGAGCACATATGAATACCCCCCCCCTCCGCTAGAACGAGGCTGCTCTAGGTTAGTTTCTTTTTCTCTACTATCCGTGGTTGTATCAAGAATTTGAACAATAACAACTCCATTTGCTACCCCACCAGAAGCATCTGAAACTTGATAATCAATTTTAGCCGTTGAGGCAGAATTTAATGACGAATACTCTATTTTATTATCAATAATTCTTACTGTACCAAAATCAGTTGATACATTTTGAATTGTCAATTGAGTCCCCTCAGGATCCTCATCATTTGCTAGGACATCTATGATAATTGAACTATTTATTTCTAACGAAGCAGTGTCATCGTTCGCTACTGGTAGGTGGTTATAAGCGTTTACATAAATCGTAAAGGACTTAGTATAAGCTTTCTTATCACCAGACTCTAAGCTAATAACTATATTAGGATAAGAACCTATATCACTTGTAGTAGGTTCGCCATAAATTTCGCCTGTAGACTCATTTAAATGTAGCCAACTAGGTTTGTTAATAATACCGAATTGCAACTCTTCACCTTCTAGAGCACTACCTTTTAAGTCAATATTTTGTTTAAAAATACTCAATTCAGCATTAGGGCTCAAGTCCACCTCTAATAAATGGGGCATCGATATGGTAAATTGTGCAGGGGTATGCTCAACAATTATTTCAAGCTCTCTAAAGATAGTTTCGTTATGTCCGTCATTCACACCAAGTGAAAGATGCCAAGAGTCACCATCGTTGCTTGGTGACTGACCATGAATTTCACCGGTTTCTTTATTAAACTTCAACCAGTCTGGTATATCACCGACAAGCTCAAAGGTATGCGTATCTTCACTATTCAGATCTCTTATTACTGGTTTAACTGAGATGGGTTCATTAGCAGTGGTAATTTCTAGCGTATCAAAAGTAACGTGGCTATCAACGTTATACATAAGTTTAGGAGGAATATTACCAACTATAATTGAGAAGGCAGAAAGGCATGATTCTAATTGGCCATCATTTACGCAAATACTGATACCTGAATATACCCCCTTATCCCTCTCTGTAGGGATACCTGTTAATATCCCTGTTTGTGCGTTAAATTCTAACCATTCTGGTTTATTAACTATTGTATAAGTTAAGTTATCACCGTCTATATCAGATGCTCCTGGCTCAAAAACGTATGTTTCTGAAGTAGCTGTAAAATGACGTGTTGAGGCATCACTTGTCATATATGGTACACTGTTATTAGCGGAAATCTGTAGCAGCATTAACTCTTCCCCCTCATTAGGAAGAGAGCCTCGTACAAAAGCTACAAAATTATTATCAATAAAATATAAAACATTTACCTGTATGTCACTTGGAAGAGCAACTGACTTTAGTTCACTAGATAATGAATTAAAAAAATGAAGGGACGTGTTATAGTTTAGATATAGCAAGCCGTTATGAATAAACCTACTAACCTGAGGGCTGCGAGTTATATCAAATTCTACAACTTTCCGCAAAGCGGTATCCCATCCTGTTACAGTAGTTGAGCTTACAAGACCATAATATGTATCTGAAATGGATATCATCATATTATTATACTGAGTAAAAATATCTTCATCATCTTCAGGTAACTCCAACGTAGTCCATTTCCAAGTCAGAAGATTAAAAGCATTACGAATCAGCTTTGGCCTATCATACCCCATGCGAGAGGTCCAAAAATCAATAAATACGTTCTCTCCAAAAATAGCTTCCTCATGAAGCCCATGGTCGCCCCAGATATAAACAGGGTTATCTATTTCAGCACTAAGACCTGACTCTTCATCTAGATATAGTGGGGCGAATGATTGGCTCGTACCTTTCATCAAGGTAAGTTGAATTCTTTCCAGTGGTTTTAGCGTAGCGGGTGAAATTATTTTTTTTTCTAAATCGATGTGGTAATAGTTCTGATAATTTGTAGAAGATTCAGAATTGGAAGAAAAATAATACAGAAGACCATCAATTACAACATATTTTGGCCAACTAAGAACTTCACCTGAGAACTCATCAACTAATTTTTTTATAGTGCCCGACTTAGAATCAAAATACCAAGGCTCTCTATTACCTTCAGAATTTTTAATTGAAAAGAAAAAGTACCCGTCAAGATGCGCGTAGTAATATGGCCTAATTATTCCCTCAAATTCATTACTAATTGGAGATGGCCACCATGAAGAGTAGCTTTGCACATTTGTTAACATGTTAAGGTTTTCGGTCTTTTTTTCCAGTGACCAAAGTTGCTTACCATGAACACCATCATTTGCCAAAAGAAGATAGTAGTCATCTAAAGAGTACAATAAAGTAACATCAGAGCCTTCAGAGCCGCTGCCTTTTGACTCAGCGCGCTGATTTATATTATAAAAGAGGTGAGATTCTCCATTCGGACTAATAATTGTTCGTGGCTTAATGTAAAGCTCAACAGTTCCATGATTATCAATATTATAGTCAGACAATGTTAATGCTGGATCTAAATCCTGATTATTATAGTGTAACTTCAAGTCAGCTTGAATAAGGTTTTCACTTAAGCTTGTTTCTTCTAAGATTTTAGAAACTTTAATATTCGGAGAGTAATTGATGTTTAGTTGTGTTTGATAATAGGTTTCAATTGTTAGTCCTGAGACATAAGAACTAACAAAAAATAGATAAAGTATTCCAAACTTAATTAATTTAGTAAGCATTGATGTATCCTTCTCATGCTCAAACATAGTAATAGAAAAATGAAATTATAGGGTTAGTTATTAAGTGAACCTCGAACAGAAGAGCTCCCGCAGGGATCACAATGACTATAAAAGCAGGCAATTATACATAAATATAATCGATAGTTAACAATCTCCTTTGAAAATAAAAAAGACCTAGAGCTCACGCTCCAAGTCTTAATAAAAACCTTAACTTATCGTAGGATAGGAAATGTATTAAATTACATAATATATAAGTTTAAATCAGATCCAACAAACTGATACCAAAGTATTTTTGAGCAACAATATTAATAAATACCGCCGCTAGTACAACAGGAATAAACGTGCTTAAAGAAAAGTCCACATACTTTTGTAACCAAGAACCTTCATAGCTGTCATTCCCCTCACTTAATTCAGCGTGGAATTGCTTCTTCTTCCAACGGCGCATCACAAACATACACACCAATAAGCCATTAAGCGGTAAAATCGTATCGTAGAAAATATCTACAACAACATCAAAAACCGATTTACTCGCTCCGGCATAAGACGTGAACTCTGTAAACATGGTCACCATGCCAAAAGACAGCGTACAAATAACAGCTAACACACCCATTGTGCCGCCTAAAAAGCCAAGAGCCTGCTTACGGCTCATGCCTTTTTCGTCAATTAAACTGGCTACTGTCACTTCAATAATTGAAACCAACGACGTAATCGCAGCGAAAAATACTAGCAAGAAGAACGTTGCCGCAACTGCACTTGCGCCTACATACCCCAGCGATGCTTGTAACGCTAAAAATATTTTTGGCAAAAATACAAACATTAAAGACACCGATGAATCAGATAGTTCTGCAGTGTTCGTGTTAGGGTTGAATGAAAAGATAGCAGGAAGAATAAGTAAACCAGCAGTAAATGCAACCGCGGTGTCAGTAATCGCAACCATTTTTGCGCCACCAACAATATCGTCACGTTTACTTAAATATGAACCGTACGTAATTAAAATACCCATACCTAAAGATAACGAGAAGAACGCTTGCGACAATGCTCCGTTCACGGTTGCTGCGGTAATCTTATTAAAGTCAGGAACAATGTAATAGCTAACCCCAGCAAATGCATTGTCTAACGTTAATACATAAATAACTAAGCCAATAAGCATTATGAACAAGGCTGGCATTAATAGTTTAGCGGCACTTTCAATGCCTTTTTTAACGCCCATTACCAAAATAGAGTAAATAACAGCAACCACTACAACCATATAAATAAATAAAGATGACGAATTTACAAACTCACCAAATGTACCCGGTTGTGCTAATTGAGATAAATCACCCGTAACGGTTTTATATAAATAACCGAATATCCATACGGTCACTACCAAATAGAAAACGCCTATCATAAAAGGTGTTAACACGGATAAGAAACCAGCAAATCCCCAGCCTTTATGATTATTTGATACCTTATTATATGCACCTAATGGATCTTTAGTTGTATGACGCCCTAGGGACATCTCCGCCAGCATAACGGGTAAACAAATAAAGAAAACAAATAATGCGTAGATAAGTAAAAATGCACCGCCACCGTTTTTTGTTGCCGCGACAGGGAATCCAACCAAGTTGCCAATTCCAACCGCTGAGCCCGCTGCAGCAAGGATAAAACCTAGCTTCGAGCTAAATTGTTCGCGAGGGAGACTCATAAA
Organism: Flocculibacter collagenilyticus; assembly: GCF_016469335.1. NCBI lineage: Bacteria > Pseudomonadati > Pseudomonadota > Gammaproteobacteria > Alteromonadales > Pseudoalteromonadaceae > Flocculibacter > Flocculibacter collagenilyticus. The sequence goes on along the minus strand of NZ_CP059888.1, from coordinate 1,518,675 downwards.
CTTCCTTTAGATTTATAATATTTGTGATTTTTATTATTGCGGTCACTCAAGGTCTGACAATCAATCAGCAAGGCCGCTTTTAATTATGACCGCCAATCCTATCAGGTCGAAACTTAAAAGTCTCTTGCTGACTGGTATAACCTTATTTTTTTGTTAGAGGGAACATATTGAAGGCTTCAATCATGGCGTATCGGTAAGCAAGCATGGGCACTCGGTGTCACGTTAAAACAAAAGGACTGCCAAACCCGAAAATTTCAGATAACAGTAAATATAAGATACAATCTCTTTTTAACGTACGCAAAAAATACAACCTCAGAGGGCTTATTGCATATAGGCTGTTACCATGCTAAAAATGCTGATGAAACTTAATTTACCCTTTTGGGGTGTTAAATTACCTCAATATGGGTTCCAATAAATTGTTAGCTTTTTAATTGAATTTTCGGAGCATAATGAGAAAGTAAATCCCTACGTTAGTTACGTGAACGTTATAAACAAATCAACATCTAGTTGTTATTAAAGAATTATTTATGAAAAAACTTTTATTGGTATTATCTCTCATATCTTTTACTCCTCTTGCCTCAGTTATTCCTAATGAGCCTCATATATACGTAGAGGGCACATCAGACTTTGGGGTTTTTCCAGACCAAATCCAAGTATCTGTATCTTTAAAGGCTGTTAACTTTGATGCGGAAGTTGCAAAATTAGAAGTGGATCAAAAGTCACTAAAACTATTTGAAGCAATGCAAAAACTTAATGTTGAGAAAAGTGATATAACTGCTACACCTTTGCAAATAAACCCTGCTTTTGAGTATGAAGATAGAAAGAAAATAGATAAAGGAACAAGTGTAAGTCGTAATGTAGATATTGTCCTGAAAGATTTAAAAAAGTACCCACAACTAAATGATATTTTAGTTAATGTTGGGATTACTTCAAAAATATCATCAACTGTCAAAGTATCGAAAGAGAATGAGCTAAAGAAAAAAGCTCTTATGCTAGCTTTAAAAGATGCAAGAATCAAAGCTGAAAGCCTTGCAGAGCTACAGAACAAAAAGATTAAAAATGTACATTCAATCTCAGAGTTTAAAACAAGAGACGATAGCTCTTACAACCTAAAACCTGAACAAAGAATTTATGGTCAGTCATATACTGTTACAGAACGACGCCTTAGAGTAACACCTCCACCACCTAGCGTTTTTGAGGTAGGCGAAATGAGGGTTACAGCAACTGTTTATGTTGTTTATACAATAGAATAACCTTGCTTGTAACATATATGAGCTTTCTCAGGACAAGTAAGCATAACAATTCTTATTAGCTGCTTTTATGCAGCTAATTTGTTTTAATGTAAAAATCTTAAACACTGAATCACACACTTTTTAAATACCTACACTCATTCTCAGTTTTTCAAAAAAGTTCAAACTTAACCGCATAAAAAACATACAACAATAAGATGACTGTCTATAGTTAAATGAAGCTAAGAAATAAATCGTAGAAAACCTCTTACCTAAGTTTAAAACTCAGTAAAAAGTGCTAATCTACGTACCAATTTAATTTATATTACTTTCAATGATTTGCATGAAAAATAAAGCTTCATGTGGGGTGAAATTATGACCTTAGTAAACTTACCAAGCCACTCATCGTTCGCACTTTCGCGTGCTAAGCCCCTAAAACAGTCTGCATTACTTGCAAGTGTAGTAGCGCTTGGGGCGTTTACTTTACCTGCTGCACAAGCGGCTGATTGGAGTGTGACAGAGATGCACTTTCAATATGGTGAATTAGACACTCCAACGTTTGTTAATAATGCCTCTGTTTCGTCTGATACTCGCGTAATTACGTTACAAAACGCGAGTGGCTGGAAATACGGTGACACTTTTTTCTTTGTCGACTATTTAGATGACGACAATGGTGACAGCTTTAATAATGGTGATTTTTACGGTGAAATTTATTTAAATTTCAGTATGTCTAAAATATTCGACAGAAAGTTTCGAAAAGGTGGACTTAGCGACATTGGATTTCTGCTAGGCGTTAATGCCGCTGCAGATGCAAAAGTACTTAAATATTTACCTGGTGTTCGCTTGTCTTGGGATGTACCAGGCTTTGCTTTTTTGAATACCGACTTTACTGCTTATATTGACGACAGCGATGGCGTCACATTTTCTGGTGCACCAACTGAAGACGATAGTTACATGCTTGATATCAATTGGATGTATCCATTTGAAATAGGCAACCAGCAGTTTAATATTCAAGGCCATATAGAGTTTATAGGTGCTCGCACCAATGAGTTTGGCGAGCCAGTAAAAAACTGGGTGTTAGCACAACCTCAAATCCGTTGGGATATGGGTAACGCAATGTTTAACCAAAAAAATCAGCTCTTTGTAGGCATTGAATATCAGTATTGGAATAACAAACTGGGCGACGCTAATACTGACGAGTCGGCCGTGCAGTTGTTAGTAGTTTGGCAGTTTTAGTTGCTTTAATTTATCTAGATTATTTAGATTCAGGGATGAATCTGTTATTCACCTTCCCTTTTTACCAATGCAACCAATGCGATTTCTCAAATACCTCTCCGCTACGTGCATGCCTTAAAGAAATAAAAATATTATCTGCATTTACCATCAAGGATTTGCTCAACATTTCCGTTGTGTTTTTGGCGATGATATCTTTCACATTGGGCTTATGGCAGTCGGGTAAATAAATTTCAATCCAAATTGGATGAGAATCATTTGGCTGGGTCGTTGCTGTTTTTCCGCTATGGCAAAAGTGCCCCTTCTCAATCGTTATCCAGTAAATTGCGAAATGCGCTTCATTTAACTGAGTTTGTACAGATAACATGTTTGAAAGCTTAGTTAATAAGTTATCAATTTTTACTGGTTGCGCTAGCGGTAAGCTACGAATGGTCAGCACAGGCATAGTGTGTTAATCCTTATTAGAAGAAGAGTAATGGATTAAATCGCGTTGGAATAAGCACTTATGGCGTTATTAATGAATAAAACTTAACGACTCTCATTTAAATCTAGTGTACACAAAACTAAAAGTAAAAAATTTATTTCGACGTTAAAGCAAAGAACTAAGCTGCTGACGTTACTATTTTCAATTATTAACGTTTATAAGCGTTAAATAAGCTAACCATACAACTTTTCAATAAGCCCTGATTGACGCTTAATAGAACGAGCCATTGCATTACTTAACACACGCTTTCCGGCATAAAGAGTAAAATGATTTTTTGCTCGGGTAATGCCTGTATATACCAACTCCTTCGACATGACTTTATTGCTGATTGTATTTTTTAATTCAGGTAGCGCCAGTACTACAGTATCGAACTCAGAACCTTGGCTTTTATGCACGGTCATCGCAAATACCGTATCGTGCATTGGTAAACGTGAAGGGTAATAAGCATTTAACGACTGATCGGGCGCAATAAACCATGCTTTTAATTGTTTATGTTGGTTAGGATCTTCATTTTCATAATCTGGCAGTAATAAACCAATATCGCCATTAAATAATTGCATGTCATAATCATTTTGCTGAATCATGATTGGCCGACCTGCATAAAACCGTTGATTGGCAGTAATATGTCCCGAACGAGCGAGTACTTTTTCAATATTGTCATTTAATTCATTAACACCAAATCGCCCCTCTTTTACTGCCACGAGCAATTGAAAGGTATTAAATGCTTCTATGACAGTTCGAATAGGCTCCTTTTGACGCATCTTATTTAAATACACTTTATAAGCATTAGCGCATTGCTTAATTAATGACTCATAATCTTTTGCGCTTTGCCCGTAAAAAGTAAGCTCGGCATAATTTGCCGCAAAAACCTGATCTAATAATGCCTTATCGTTTGTGTTTACCGCTTTAGCCAATTGCCCTATTCCACTATCCGCTTTAAATCGATGACTTTTTTGCAGCGCAATTACAGAGTCGACAATAGCGTTGTGACAAACGTCTTTTTCTGAGTTGCCATGAGGTAGTGCTACACCGGCTACTTTTTGTATCCATTGATTTTGAGTAGCTGAAAGGTGGGCAGCCGGAGCCGACTTAATAGATTTCAACGGTTGAGAATTGATACTTCCATTTAAGGGGGCACAAATATCAGCCAGCACACATCCAGCCTCAACTGAGGCTAATTGCTCCTGATCGCCTAGTAAAATAAGATGCACATAAGCAGGCAATGCTTGAATTAACTTGGCCATTAATGCGATATCAATCATTGACGCTTCATCCACCACCAGCACATCGGCATGAATTGGGTTTTCATGATCACGTTTAAAATGGCTTGATAAATATTGCGGCTGCAACAATCGATGAATCGTTTTTGCATTATCGGGAATGCAATTTTTTGTGCGTGAATCAACGTTTAACTTTGACTTAGCATTTTTGATGGATTCGGTCAGCCTTACTGCTGCTTTTCCCGTCGGCGCTACAATTTCAATAACAGGGTTAGTTTTAGGGTGAAGCGTCGCTATCAGTGCTAACAAGCGGGCTACTGTTGTGGTTTTGCCCGTCCCCGGCCCTCCAGTAATTACCGCAAATTGCTGTTTAGCTGCAATGGCGACTGCAACTCGTTGCCAGTCAACCTCATCTGTATTGTTCGCGGGGGTAATATGTTGGTTTTGGATAACAGTTTTATCAAAAAGCGAGTCAATAATATTTTTTACTCTTTGCTCGTTAAACGTTGTCGCCTTATTTGCCAAGGCTCGCAAACCTTCAGCCACAATGGTTTCATACCGCCAGTAACGAGCTAAAAATAACTGTGTGTGATGTAATACAAAAGGTAACGCAATGGCAGGATTACTCAAAACGCTATTGATTGATGCTATTGACGTTTCTTTTTCTAGCGCTGCATCCGGTGCTATGAATGGCGTGAATAAATTGAGTGCTTCAACGGATAAGTTAAATGGATTACGCCAGTTGATAGACGAGATATTGAAGCATACATTCTGCTCTGCAAGCTCTAAACTTAGTAAGGCGACTGTAATAACTAGATAACTCTTTACTGTGTCATCTATTTTCTGGCCGCTCAATAGGGCAACTTCAAGTGATGCATTAGCAAACTCAATATCGATATGACGTAACTCACAATACTCAATAAGTGACTTAGATAATGCGCCGTTTTCCTCGCGCCAACATAATAATTCACTACTGGTTAATTTAATCTCTTCATTGTAACTAGGTAGCATTAAAATAACCCTAATTGCTGTTGCTCATGTAATGTAGCGCCATGTTTACTTGAATCACACTCACTGCCACTATTCAAACCGAATGTTGTACCAGTAAAAAGTGCATCAAGTTGGTCTATTAATTGTTTTGGCGGTTTATCTCGAAATATGCCTGTATCATCATTTGTATTCGCACTCATTCCTCGTAAAAATAAATAATACACACCGCCTATATGCATGTCGTAATCATAATTCGGAAGGCGTAACGATAAATAACGTTGCAAGGCAACTACATAGATTAAATATTGCAAATGATAATGATGCGATGTCATCGCTTCTTCTAGTTTATCTGGCGTGTAATCGCTGGTATTTTCACCTAAATGATTCGACTTATAATCAAGCACATAATAGCGACCGTTAAATTCATACACTAAGTCAATAAAGCCTTTTAATACACCTTGTACGTCTGAAAATGAAAGCAGTTTATAATTTCGGTTTACTTGGGATGACAATAACGCATTTAATTTAGCGGCATTGATCGTTGAAATGGCCATGTGGAATTCCATTTCAATCAACTTATTGTGAACATCTGCCAGTGCATGTTGATCTTTATCTAAAGGCGTATCAAGCACATCACATACCCACTCATACACTACTTCTGCCCAGCTTTCATCAATGCCGTATAAGTTAAGCTTTTTAATAATTACATCAATATAGTCACGCTCTGCTGACGTGAAATCTATCTCTTCAAAAATTTCATGCAAACAGCTACCCGCATTCGCCCCTTTTTCAAAATTAAAACGATTCTTGTTCATTACCGTTACAGGTTGAAAGTCGGAAAAATGCAGCTCATCATCCATGCCGGGCTGAACCTCCCCCGCTTCGGGTGGAGACGGCTCTTCGGTAGCAGCCTTAGAATTGGCCACGGTTGAGTGCGCAGCATGAATTAATGCGGAGTAACTGGTTACTCGCCAGTAGTCGTCTATTTGCGCAGAAAAGTGATGCTGTACAAGTTGCGCTTGCGTATTGTGACTAACTGCTTGAAAACGGGTATAGGTTGACGTGCTGGCGTCGCAATAATTTGCAATCATGTTATTCGTGACTACGCTTTCTTCTCGTGTCGACTCATTTATACCATCGACAAGATTGATAAGTTGTTGCTGAATCAACCCGTTATTAATATCGGCAACGTCAACTGTCCCAAACAGTAAATACCCAATTGCCGTTTTAGTAAGCGCTGAACGTTTTTTCTGTCCTTCTTTGCAGTTGTAAAGGTTAACATTGAGTTGGTGCACTGGCCGCGTTAATGCAACATACAGTAACCGCAAATCTTCAGCTAATTGTTCTTTTTCTGCTTTGGATAAATTTTCTTCAGCATTGGTTAAATCTACAGTAAGTTGGTCAAGCTCATTATGGTAAATGGCACTAGAAACCGCGCGATAACTACTTATAAAAGGCAAAAATACAATATTGTACTCAAGTCCTTTACTTGCGTGCATGGTAACGATTTGTATTAAGTTTTGATCCGACTCCAGTCGCATTTGCTGCGCTTTATTTAATTCTGGTGAAGTAATCTGCTGTTCAAACCAAAACAATAACTTATGCAGCCCGCCTAGCTCCATTTGCTTTTGCTGTAAGATTTCACCTAAATGACGCAAATCTGTGATCAACCGCTCAACATTGTCGCTATATCTCGATATTGTGCGCCATTTTTTAACCAAGCCGTTATCATAAATAAGGTGCTGAATTAATGGCATTACCCCGTAGCGCGATAATCGGTTTGATAAATTATCAAACATATCTAACACATATTGCCACGCGTGCTCTTGCTCGTTTAATTGCTCAATATCTGTGATTGAATAATTAAACAAACAGGATAATAAAATGCCTCGAATATGTGCTTCTGCATGGCTACTACCTTGTTCAAGTATAAGCACACTGAGTAAGCGATAAACGTCTTCAGCTAGCTCGCTTGCAAACACACTGTCCTTACTTAGAAATACGCTATCAATATTACGTTCAAGCAGTGCTTGCTTAATTGTACGCGCTTCAAATCTATCGCGCACAAGCACACAAATATCAGCAGCAGCGACTTTTCGGTCGCCAATATTCGCTTCACCCTGCTCTGCCAAATTAAGTAATGTCGCTATTTGATTAGCGCTATGTTCTGCCAATAAAGGCAGTGCGTTGCCTTTTGCTATGGGTGTGTCGTCCTCGCTAGGTAAATAAGACAGTTGTAATCCCGCAGCAGCCTTGTTATTAATCTTAAATGGCGATTTGCTTGCCTTGCCCGCAGCCTTGACGGGTAAAAATGGAATGTCTTGATCATAAATAAAGGCATTTTGGCTACTTGAAAATAAGTAGTTAACCGCTGTGACCACATCATCAGACGAGCGCCAGTTGGTATCTAACGTATAATATTTTTCTCTCTCGACATCGTGCTTGGCTTTAATATAAGTAAAAATATCTGCACCACGAAACCCATAAATTGCCTGCTTGGGATCACCTATCATTACCCAGCATGCATTTACTTCATCACTCTGAGATGTATCCTGATAAATGCTAGAAAAAATGCCGTATTGAATGGGATCGGTATCCTGAAACTCATCAATCATTGCAATTGGATATTGCGACGAAATCGCATCGATTAATGCTTGTTGGTGATCGCCGTGTAGAGCACTGTGCAATCGGGTTAGCAGTTCATCAGCACTAATTTGATGATTTTGTAATTTACTAGCGATAAGTAACTGCTTAATTTTGGTAACAGCATCTTGAATGATTGCAGCTTTTAGCTGCTGTTTTATTTTTGTGCGCATTAACGCTAGCTGTTCGCAGCTGTCAAATACCCAATGGGTAGGAGGCACTTTTTTACCTTTTAGCGATTTAGGATTTTGTAAGTCTGACTGCGCCCATAACTCAAAGCTTTCTTTTTTATTGGCTTTATACACAAAGTCGAGCTGGTTGGAGTGACAAAATGCGTTCATCGCTGCAAGACGATCGCTTTTTACTGCCGCTTTATTACCACGTATGTCAGATTTAAGCAGCATCGACTCAATATCTTCTTCAAGCCATGCGTGCTTCACTTTTTTTACTAAGGTTTGATAATGCTCTATTTGTTTTATTTCATCTGTAAAGCTATATCTTGGTGAGAACACTACACCTTCTTTATACAACAAAGCTTCAATGTCTTTTTGTAACTGTGTAGGCTCTAACCAGAATTGACGTATAAAAGTCATCACCGGCAGTGATTGCGGCACCACATACTTGCGCCAATAGTCTTTTGTAGCTTCTTCAACTAAGCTGGTTTGTTCTAAAATGAACTCTTGTTCAAATAGCGAGCCTGACTCAAAAGCATGCTGCGTTAACATGCGATGGCAAAAACCATGAATGGTAAAAATAGCAGCTTGATCCATCAACTTAGCGGCTGCATCCAGTCGATGAAATGCTAAATGCCTGTCTTCAATTTGGTCAACAATCGTAATTAATAAGGGGTCACTACTTTGTCCTGTAAATACAGCCCACTTTGCTTCGTTAATCCGAGCGCGCACTCGGTCTCTAATTTCTTGCGTTGCCGCTTCGGTGAAGGTCACCACTAAAATTTGCTCAACGGTGTAACACTGTGGTGCGGTTACGTGGCTTTCTTCTACTGTGTCTGTTAATAAAGGATTGGTGTTTGTTAACCCTAACAACAGGCGCACATATAATGTGGTAATAGTATACGTTTTTCCTGTGCCTGCACTGGCCTCTATTAAAATACTACCTGTTAATGGCAGAGTGAGCGGATTTAGTGACGTTGGCAACACAGTGTTATTAGCTTCATCCAGTGGTGTCGTGTTCACAGCCATTATTGATGCTCCTCTGCATCCATTACATTTTCTAGCATGGGCAGTAACAAGTCATCCGCTAACTGATAAAAAGTCTCTGGTAACTCATTCACTTCGGTATAGCATTTGGCTACGTAAGGATCGTGTAATTCGCCTTGAATATTTAAAAAGTCTTGCCCATAAAGCGAAGTGGTTAACTTACTTTCATCGTGACTTTTCGCCCAGTTGAAGCTAGTTTGAGACAAAAACGGGATAACTTGTTGATGCCCCAACACACAGTGCGCCAACCATAGTGTTAAATGTTGTTGCGCCGTTTCTTTATCAATAGCTTGAAATTGAACCGCTTTATCTAATCCAATTAAAAAGGTATGTTTTGGCTGGTAAGCAGCACAACAAACAATATGTTGTAACCATGCATTAATGTAATCAGTCGCTTTTAGCTTAGCTGGTCGCGCTAGCAATATTCCCATACCAACAAATTGCTGCAACCAACCTTGTAACTTGACCCCTTCAAGGATGATCGAAATTTCTATTTGTTCTGTTTGGTTAATATCTGGTACAAAGCTAAGAATACGTGTCACAAACTCATCACTGAGGGTGTCAATATCACCAAAGTCAATATCACCTGCACTGCCTGCTGGTAATTGCCCAGCACGACGCCAATATTGTTTCGCACTTATGGTCGCAGTATCGTAAGATTCACTTTCAGCGAGTAATTTTTGTTTTACACGTTGATTCAATATCTGATACTTCGCCAACCCTAACAGTGCAAACATTTCATCGTCATCTTCGTGGGCTGTTTGTGTTTCTATTTTTACTTTTAAACAATGATTAAAATAATAACGTATTGGGTGACGCCAAAAGGTCAGTAAACTGTCTAATTCCAGTGTATTATTTTCCAATACCGTGCTAGTTACCGAGCTGCTGTTATTATTAATGGTATTCACCATTAATGCGTCAGCGTTATCCACAATCCACTGCACTTTATAGCTTTTAATGTGGCTTTCAAGTGAAAAATAAGCGTGGTTAAAAGGCTGTAGCGGATGTTCAACGAATAGAGCCGAAGGTGTATTTCCATGCTCATCAATAAATGACTGTTCAATGTATTCTTTAAATTCAGACACCACCACAGAAGGCACTTTAATGGAGTTATCTAAAATAGAGCGCCCATTAAAACTAATATAAAGCTGTTCTCTTGCTGACAGTAATGCTTCTAAAAATAAATAACGGTCTTCTAGTCGTCGGCTTCTATCGCCTTTTTTAGCTTGGCTGGTTGCCATTAAATCAAAACCTACTGGTGCGACAAAACGCGGGTATTCACCGTCATTCATTCCTATGAGGCATACCACTTTAAATGGAATACTACGCATTGGCATTAAGGTACAAAAATTGACACGCCCCGCTAAAAACCGTTGACCGACCCCTTTTTCATTTAATTGGGACTGAATAAACTCACAAACCACTTCATAACTTAACGCGAATTCTTCATCGGCTGGAATGTTACCTAATTCAAGATGATACGCTAACGCTGAAATAGCCTCTCGCGCCGTATTGATTGCAATTAGATCTTGTTCTTCAGCTAAATAAAAATCCTCGACTATCGCCCTTAAAATAGCAATATGCTGTTCAGCACTGGTTGCTTGGGTTAGCTGTTTACGGAATGTAATAAGTTGATTCACGAAGTGGCTTACTTTACCTAACAATACGGCCTGCTGACCTTCTATTTCGGTATAAGGCAATATGTTGTGATACAAGGTTTGTTCATTACTGGCATAACCTAATAGCGCTCGCTTCAAGCCAAACTGCCACGTATTCAAATCATCATGTTCAAAGCCTAAATCGCTGCGATGACGCTCATCAATGCCCCAGCGAACACCCGACTCACGCACCCACTTTACTATCCACGGTAAGTCTTCCGCGTCTAATTCTAATTTATTTAATATTGCAGGAACTTGAAGCAAGTCTAAAATTTCAGACGCGGTAAAACGTAACTTAGGCAGTTTAAGTAACGTGATAAATGATTCTAGGATAGGATTTTCTTGCCGCACACCACGATCTGAAATGGCAAATGGAATATATTGCTCGTAAGGCACACTTGAAAACACCGACTCAATATAAGGGCCATATTGACTGACATCGGGCATCATAACGATAATATCTTTCGGTGTAAGAGTCGGATGTTGTTGCATCATATTAAGTAAGTGATCATGCAATATTTCTAACTCTCTGACTGGGCTGTGTGCACTATTAAATAAAATAGAGGCATCATTATTGCGCCAGATTTGCTTACCTTCATCTGTCAGCATTTGCTCAGCAGTTAACGGCTCCATTTGATCCCGAAACGATAAGTTTAAAATATCATTTTGAATCGTCTCAAGTGCGTTTTTTGCTGGCGACTCAATAAAACAATCTATGTCTTGGCCGGGAATATCTAGTAGTGTTTCAACATAATCCTTACCCACGCCACCTAGTGATGCTAACAGAGGGTTGCCCACCATAAAAAAGTTCTCTACCTCTTCATGTGGGATTGCAGCAGTATTATGCTTTGAATTAGGGTAACGCGCTTTAATTTTGGCCAACATTTTTTCGTTAACAATATCGCCCCAGTAATGTTGGCAAGGATTGAAATAAAATAAATAAATATCAATATGCTTTGCTAAATGCTCTAGCACATCTAACTGTTGTCTTGGGAGAGTTGAAATACCAAAAACAAATAAACGTTGAGGTAAAAAGGTTAATTCACTGCTTGCAACATCAAGGTTAGCCAGCCGCTCAATTAATAAGTTATGCAGATTCGTTCGATGATACGGAGATTGTCCTAGCACTTTAGTCTTTTCAATAATCGCACGCCATAACATTGGCTGCCACGGTTGCTCGCTGACATTTCCTCCTGATATTGCATCTTCACCCGCTTCCCAACCTAAAATCCACTCAGGTCGATACATTAAATACTGATCAAATACGTCAGCAATTTTTTCGCTAAGTTGGTATAGCTTTATCTGATCAGTATCGTCACTAAGGTAATGTTTCAGCGGTGCAAAATCTGGTTCTACTAAATATGCTTCTAATAATTGAAAGACTTTCCATGCCATATCAGTCTTATTGAAAGCAGATTGTTCTGGTAAATCTGGCACTAGCGCTTGATATATTGTCCAAATAAAAGAGGACGGTAATGGAAAATGAAGGTTGGCTGCAATTCCCAGTTGTTCAGCCAAGCTAATTTTAAGCCACTGCGACATACCAGGGCTTTGAACCAAAATCACTTCTGGTTCAAATGGGTTTGCCAAGGGAGTCGTTTTTATCACTTGTGCTAGTTGTTCAGCCAGAACTTCCATTTTATTTGATTGGACAAGTGATAACATTCATTCTCTCTTTTAGTTAACAAGTAAATTACGTGGTTTTACTGAATAATTAAGACTTTAGTTTCTCATTATTTTTATGGCGCTCTACATCCCTGCCCGTTTTTTTCGAAAAGTTTTTTTCAATTGCCGCGGTTAAATCAATACCTTGTTGGTTGGCCAAACACGTTACTACAAACATTACATCTGCTAACTCATCTGCTATTTCTTGTTTTAGATTTTCTGGTTCTTTGCCTTTTTTAAAGCTCTGCTCACCGTGCACTCGCGCCATAAGTCGCGCAACTTCCCCAACTTCTTCCATCAAAACGGCAGTGTTTGTTAATTCATTAAAATAGCGTACACCAAACGATTTAATCCATTTATCTACATCTTCTTGATAGTCTGCTACTGAAAAACTATTGTCATGATCTAATTGCATGAGTATTAATACCTATTATTAAATTTAAACCTGTTTGGTTAATGCTGGTTTGATTGCCACATCTAGCTCTTTATCTGCTAAATCTACTTTCTCTATTTGCTCAAAGCGATTAGATATTTTTGAGGCTGATGTGTGTATTTGTTTTACGTCTGACGCGGCTTGGTCGATATGCTTTGCTAAATTATCGAAACGGTTTCTGAATCGGCCAAAATCTGCTCCCAGTTTAATTAAATGTTCTTGAATAAGGTGAACTTGTTGACGCGTTGCTTCATCTTTAATGACCGAACGCGCTGTCGTTAATATTGCCATTAAGGTGGTTGGCGATGCAAACCACACTCTACTTTGATAGGCATACTCTACCATGTCGGCGTGGTGAGCATGAATTTCGGCAAACACCGCTTCTGCTGGAATAAACATTAACGCACCATCAGAGGTTTCTTTTTCTAGAATATATTTGCTCGCAATATCATTAATGTGCTTTTTGATATCTTGTTTAAACTGCCTTTTAGCAGCTGCGCGATCACTGTCTGCAAGCTCGTTATCCATCATTTTACGAAAGCTCTCTAAAGGAAACTTCGCATCAATGACGACATTACCAGTAGGTTCTGGCAGAAACATCACGCAATCGGCAATTTTTCCGTTGCTAAGCGTATGCTGTAAAGAAAAGTGCTGTTCAGGCAATACATTACGAATTAGGCCTGTGAGTTGAACTTCACCAAATGCTCCACGTGTTCGTTTATCTGCTAACACTTCTTGCAAACTCACCACATTGGTAGAGAGTTCAGTAATTTTCTTTTGCGCATCATCAATTAATGCAAGTCGCTGTAAAATATCATTAAAGGTTTTTGTGGTTTTTTCAAAGCCGTCACTTAACCTTTTTTCAACCTGTCCACCAATTTCTTGCAAACGCCTATCGGTAGACTGCGTTAACTCTGTCATTCTATTACCCAGCGCTTCTGCATTTTGAATGAGCGATTTACTTAATTCTTCTCTATTAGATTTTGTTGACTCTGTTAGCAATTTGACTAACTGCTCAACCGCATTGAGTTGGTTGATATTAAATTGCTCTTTTTGCTCAGCCAATAATTGTGTTATGGCGGCTTGAAGGGCTGACTGACGATGTTCATTATTAATTTGGTGCTGATTTACTTGCTGTATTAACTGTTCTTTAAGATGATTATATCTAGCCTGCTGCTGAGTACTTAAGTCATGGTTCGCTTTTAAGCTAGCTTCTCGTTGTGTTTGATTCGCATGAAGTAATTGCTGCTGAAATGACTGCTGTTGTTGCTCAACAGTGTGCACTTGTTTTACTAAGGCAGCTAACGTTGACGCTAATACATCTTGGGTTTGAACTTGTTGATTTGTACTTTGGGCATTTGTATTTATCAATCTAGATAGACGTAAAAATAATAAAATAATCGATAAAAGAACTAATGTTAAAACGGCAATGGTTACAACAATAAGCAACCCATTCGGCGAACCATTAATTAGCGCCACTATATCTGTCATGTTATTCCCATTGTTTGTTATTAGAATATTGTGAGAACATCTCTGTTATTTATCTAATTTAGCATGAACCAAAGCATGACATACAACATTAAAAGAAGCGGGTATGTTGTTCACACATTATTTAAACAAAGTGATGTCTTTTAAGTCATGTTTGTATGCTCTATTAAGAGTGGGGCTACCATGGGTATAATAAAAAATTGCACAAACATCTTCCAACTAAATAGAAAAACTAAATGCGAGGGCTGATTAGTGACTAAACAATACGATGTAGTTGTTCTTACCGAGGATAAATACGCAGCAGAATGTTTTACTCCGCAAAAGAAACTTGATTGGTACTCACTTCAAGTACTGTTAGAAGATCAAATCTTGATAGATGCACTTACCGAGCAGGGTTTAACAGTTACTAAGCGTTCATGGTCTGATCCTTCGTTTGATTGGGAGCAAGCTAAAACTTTATTGTTTAGAACAACATGGGATTATTTTGATCGCTTTGACGAATTTTCTACTTGGTTAAATTCAATAAAAGATAAAGTACAGACCATTAATAATATCAACACCATTATTTGGAATTTTGATAAGCGCTATCTACATGACTTGCAAAATAAAGGTATCAATGTGGTTGATACTTATATTCTTGAGCAAAATCAAACGTATTCTTTGGCGGAAGAAATGGATAAATACCAATTTGAGGAAGCCATCTTAAAGCCCGTCATCTCTGGTGCAGCTAGGCATACTTACCGTATAAACCAGTCTAACGTTAATCAAGTTCAAGCCCATTTAGATACGTTGATACAACACGAGCACTTTATGTTACAGCCTTTTCAAAAGAATATTGTTACCGAGGGTGAATTATCACTGATGGTGATGGGTGGAAAAGTGACTCATGCTGTTAAGAAAACGGCTAAAAAAGGCGACTTTCGCGTTCAAGATGATCATGGTGGTAGCGTTGCGCAATATACGCCCAATCAGGAACAAATTGCATTTGCTGAAGCAGCTATCGCCGCCTGCTCGCCACAACCTTTATATGCCCGTGTGGATATTATTGAAGACAATAATGGGCAACTCGCCATAATGGAACTGGAGTTAATCGAACCTGAACTGTTCTTTCGTTTCAATCACGACGCAGCACACCAACTTGCTACTACAGTTAAACAGTATTTATCGACTTTTTAAACTTATCCACTTTTCATAGGTGATCTAGATCAAATTTCGCTTTATCTTTTAATAAGGTAAGCAGAAACTTGATCTAGAACATAGTTCACGCCATTCGTTTAGCTACACTCCCCACAAAATTGTAAAGGGGAAAACAAATGAAACTATTACCTAACTTGATCGCCACTTCACTACTATTAGCAAGCTCTTCTGCAATGGCTAATTTTCATGTAAACGTTGGTGCAATCTCTGTAATGCCAAACGATGACAGTAGCTATTTAAATACTGTAGAAACACTAGCGGGCCTGCCTGTCAACTCGACTCAGGTGAGCGTAGACAGTAACACTCAACTAGGTTTGACCTTTGACTATGACATCGACGATAACTGGACTGTAGAGCTAGTTGCAGCTACACCATTTAGCCATGATATTGAAGTTAAGAGTACTGCCAGCGCTGTTAATAAATTAGCAGCAGGTTCAACAAAACATTTGCCTCCAACGTTATTAATGCAGTACCACTTTGGCAGCAAGGAACAAGCATTTCGCCCATTCGTAGGCGCAGGTATTAACTACACTATATTCTTTGAAGAAGAAGTAAGTGGCCTAGATGCTGCGCTCACTGGTCTCGATATTATTAGCAACGATGATCACCTAACTTTAGATTTAGATGACTCTGTTGGCTTAGCACTCCAAGCTGGGTTTAATTATTCTCTTAACAAAGACTGGGGCATTCATGCAATGGCATCATGGGCAGACATAGACTCAGACGGTGAAGTAAAATTGAATGGAAATACAATTCAGAAAATTGATGTACAAATTGATCCTACAATCGTAATGGTAGGCCTGCGATATAGCTTTAACTAACATCGAATAAAGCTTTGTAGGGCAGTATTTATGCTAGCCCTATGGGCTTCTGCATCTTATCTGGCTCTAAGTAACACATATAGCGGCTAAACTAAAACATCTCAGTTGAGCCGCATTCACTTCGTAATAGTGATATTTGCTATTAAATATTCACTTATTCATTAACTTCAGTAATTGAAACTCTATATTTCCCATAACTCTCGTTAAGGCAGGACTTAACAACGATAATTGCAACTGGAATAATGGCCAAGGCAGAACATATACTGGCAATAGTATTTGCTGATGAGTCATTCCCCCCGGTCACCGCTAATCCTAAAATCACACCGAAAAAGCCACCTGCAAACGAAAGTGGAATACCAAATACAAACGTTTTCCAAGTAATATTCCACCAAATTCTCGTGCTAACCTTAAATGAAGGTTCTATTTCATTTTCCATATACTACTGCCACTATTTCTTACTAGATAAAATAAACCGATTCAGCCAATACGTGTAAAAACAAACACGCTTAATTTTTAGCTATACTTTTGGTCATATAAAGCAAAAAAGAGCCTTTCGGCTCTTTCTTGTACACGTAAGATTTATCTTACACGGTATTTCACAACTTTTACTTAGTTATTGATCGGCTTTTCGATCTCAGCTTTTGCTCTAAGTTGCTCAATAAACGTTTTGTAGTCAGCTTGTGCATTAACCGACGCTAAACGTTGCTCTGCCGCAGTTAAATCTTCAGCAATTTCGCCATCTTTTACTTCAACAACATTAACCACTGCTACACCGCCGCTTGCCAGCTCAATTTTTTCAATTGATTTAACCTCTGCTGAAGGGTGCGGTAGGCTAAATGCCTTTTGCTTAATGTCGTAGTTCACAGCATTGTCTTGGCGAGTTAATGCTTCTACCTTTTCAAGTGTTAAGTTGTGAGTTGTAACAGCAGTTTCAAGCTCAGAACCAGACTTAACACTTGCGATAATGCTATCAGCAAGCTCGCTTGCTTTTTCATTCGCCATTTGTTGAACCACTGCAGCTGTTACTTCTTCTTTTACTTCATCAAAAGATTTTGTTCTTGCAGGTTTATGTCCAACCATACGAAGCACAATCACGTGCTCGTCAGATAGCTCTATCACATCACTATTTAAGTTCTCTTGTACAACTTGCTCAGAAAATGCTGCGTTAATCACTTTAGGATTACTAAGTGCAGCTGGCGCAGTATTTTTCGAGAAAAACGCTGTTTCTTTAACGTCTGCATTAATCGCAACGGCTGCATCTTCTAAGGTATCAGGAACCTCAAAACTTAGTTCGCTAAGTTGTTGTTGAAGATCATAAAATTGTTCAGTTGCTTGAGCTTGTTTCAGCTCAGCTGCAATCTTGTCTTTAACTTCAGCTAACTCAGTTGTTTCACTGTCATTAACATCCGTCAGTTTAATGATATGAAAACCAAATTCAGACTTAACGATATCGCTGTAATCACCCACTTCAGACAATTCAAATACAGCCTCATCAAATGCAGGATCCATAATGCCTTTTTCAAACCAATCTAAGTCACCGCCTTGCTCACCACTAAACGTATCTTGAGATTTAGCTTTAGCAAGTTCAGCGAAATCAGCGCCACTTTTCAGCTCGTCCTGAATTGCTTCAATTTCTTTCCGTGCTGCATCTTCATCATCACCAAACTCTATTAGAATGTGAGAAGCTCTCACTTTTTTCTCTGTTTTGTAGTTGGCAAGATTTTCTTCGTAATATTGCTGAACTTCTTCATCAGATACTTCAATATTCTTTGCAATATCTGCTGCGTTTAATTCAACGTACTCAACCTTAACCTGTTCATCAGTTTCAAATTGAGTGCTATTCATTTGGTAATGCTCTTGAAGTGCTTCTTCCGTTGGCGTTACTGCATCTTTGAATTGGTTTGCATCAATGGTTGCATACTCAACATGACGAACTTGTTGTGCCAATGCTTCTTGTGCTTTAACTTCACCTTCAAGTGCAAAGCTTGTTACAGCTACTGCTTGACCAAGTTGACGACGTGTCATCTCAGTTCTTAAATAATCTCTGAATGCACTAGGTTGAAAGCCTGCTTGACGCAATACAGCTAAATAACGGTCATTATCAAATTTACCATCAAGCTGGAATTCTGGCATCTTAACGATAGATTCTTTAATTGCTTCATCGCTAACACGTAAGCCTAATTCTTTTGCTGCTTGGTCTTGCAGTAAATCATTAATTAAACGGTCAACAACACCTTGGCGAAATTTTTCCATGTAACTTTCGTCTGCAGCAAGTTGTGAAAACATTTGCCCAAACTGCTGTTCCATTCTCGCACGTTCATTTTGGTAAGCTTGCTCGAATTGTGCTTGGTTAATATTTTCACCATTAACAATAGCAACTGGTACATCAGAGCTTTGCCCCAAATAACTACCAATACCAGCTAATGCAAAAGTAATAATTACAAAACCAAGTACGATTTTAGCCGCAACCCCTTGCGAGCCTTCACGTATTCTCTCTAACATCTTATGTTTCTCGTTGTAACTTGCTTATTATAAAAAAAGCGCATCTTAACAGATGCGCCTTTTATATTGAAGTGTTTGGCGGAGTGGACGGGACTCGAACCCGCGACCCCCGGCGTGACAGGCCGGTATTCTAACCAACTGAACTACCACTCCTAAATATTTACTTCAAACAGCTGTCTTAGTTAACAGCGTCTTTTAGAGCTTTACCAGCTTTAAAAGAAGGAATATTAGCCGCAGCGATTTGAATTGTCTCGCCAGTTTGTGGGTTACGGCCTGAACGAGCTGCACGCTCACGAACAGAAAAAGTACCGAATCCAACTAGAGCCACTGAATCGCCTTCTTTTAGAGTATCAGTAACAGCTTCAATGAATGCGTCTAATGCGCGACCAGCTGAAGCTTTAGAAATATCTGCACTACCAGCGATTTTGTCGATTAGTTGAGACTTATTCACAATGTCATCCCCTTCAATTGTTATTATTTTTTCAAACCACAGTTTAGATTGTGTGGCGAGTGCTGTTTTATATCAAGACTGATTTCTTGATGCAAGAAAATACTCGCCACTTTAAATCTTTTTGATGCTAGCCCTTATCTCATAAGGTCTGCAACCAACTGTGCTTAGGCTAACACGTTTTTTTTAATTGGGAAGCCCTTAAGCACACTTTTTTTCGTTTTTTTTGCAAAATTCGTTGTTATTGCTCAATTTTAAAGCCTTCTGGCGGCTCTTGGAGGGCAATTTCGAGAACTTCGTCAATCCATTTAACAGGGATGATTTCTAAATCACCTTTCACATTATCTGGAATTTCTTTTAGATCGCGCTTATTTTCATCAGGAATTAAAACGGTTTTAATTCCTCCTCGATGCGCTGCAAGCAATTTCTCTTTCAAACCACCGATAGGAAGTACTTCGCCTCTTAAGGTGATCTCACCCGTCATTGCCACATCTGCACGCACAGGATTACCCGTTAAGCATGAAATTAACGTTGTTACCATTGCAATACCTGCTGAAGGGCCATCTTTTGGCGTAGCGCCTTCTGGTACGTGAACATGAATATCACGCTTTTCATTAAAGTCCGTATTAATACCCAGCTTTTCTGCTCGGCTTCTAACAACAGTCATCGCGGCTTGAATTGATTCTTGCATCACTTCACCAAGTGAACCCGTAAAGCTAAGCTTACCTTTGCCAGGCACCGCAGCCGACTCAATCGTTAGTAAGTCTCCGCCAACTTCAGTCCAAGCTAATCCTGTTACTTGACCAATACGGTTATTCTCTTCTGCTTTACCGTAATCAAAACGTTGAACACCTAAATATTCTTCTAGATTGTCATCCGTTACAGCTATTTGCTTAGTAGACTTTTCAAGCAGAATTTTCTTAACGACTTTACGACAAATTTTTGAAATTTCGCGCTCTAAGCTACGCACACCCGCTTCACGCGTGTAATACCTGATAATGCCGATAATTGCACTTTCAGTGATATCAACTTCTTCTGGCTTTAACCCGTTACGTTTAATTTGCTTTGCAATTAGGTGACGCTGAGCGATATTAAGCTTCTCATCTTCAGTGTAACCAGACAGTCTAATCACTTCCATACGATCCAGTAATGGACCTGGAATGTTCATGCTGTTAGACGTAGCAACAAACATAACATCAGACAAGTCGTAATCCACTTCTAGGTAATGATCATTAAAACTTGTATTTTGTTCAGGATCTAGCACTTCTAAAAGTGCAGATGATGGGTCGCCACGCATATCAGAAGACATTTTGTCTATTTCATCTAATAAAAATAGTGGGTTTTTAACACCCACTTTAGACATCTTTTGAATAATCTTACCCGGCATTGAACCGATATACGTTCGTCTATGGCCTCTAATCTCTGCTTCATCACGCACACCACCAAGCGCCATACGAACATATTTGCGGCCAGTAGATTTAGCAATAGATTGACCCAAAGAGGTTTTGCCCACACCTGGTGGACCTACTAAGCAAAGGATTGGACCTTTTACTTTATTAGTTCTTTGCTGAACGGCAAGGTATTCGACAATACGTTCTTTAACTTTTTCTAAACCGTAGTGATCAGAATCAAGAATATCTTCTGCTTTTGATAAGTCTTTTTTAACTTTGCTACGCTTTTTCCATGGAACGCTGATCATCCAATCAATATAACTGCGTACAACTGTTGCTTCAGCTGACATTGAAGACATCATTTTTAATTTTTGTAGTTCAGCCGTTGTTTTCTTTTCGGCTTCTTCTGGCATTTGCGACTCTTTAATTTTTTGCGCTAATGCTTCAAATTCGTCAGGCGCATCGTCTAGTTCACCTAGTTCTTTTTGAATTGCTTTCATTTGCTCATTCAAATAGTACTCACGCTGACTCTTTTCCATTTGCTTTTTAACACGGCTGCGAATTTTCTTTTCTACTTGAAGTAAATCAATTTCGCCTTCCATTAACGCCATTAAGTACTCAAGGCGCTCTGTTACATCAAAAATTTCCAACACTTTTTGTTTGTCTTCAATTTTCAATGGCATGTGCGACGCCATCGTATCCGCTAACCTTGCAGGGTCATCAATACCTGTAATTGAGGTGAGTACTTCAGGCGGTATTTTTTTATTAAGCTTTACATAGCCTTCAAACTGGCTAATGGCTGAGCGGATAAATATATCTTGCTCACGTTCATCGATATTTTCACTTACTAAGAATTGTATATCTGCAGTAAAAAAGTCGTCTGTGTCTTTAAATTTTTCAATTTTAGCGCGTTGATTGCCTTCAACCAGCACTTTTACAGTACCATCTGGTAATTTAAGTAACTGTAGAATATTGGCCACAGTACCTACTTCAAACATATCTTCTTCTTCTGGCTCGTCTACTGACGCATCTTTTTGTGCCAAAAGGAAAATTTGTTTATTGGTATTCATTGCGGCTTCTAAACAACGAATAGATTTTTCGCGGCCGACAAATAAAGGGATAACCATATGCGGATATACAACTACATCGCGCAAAGCTAATACTGGAATTTCAATATGATCCGTACGTTCAAGCGTCATGATAATTCTCGGAATCTTTAATTTTATGAAATGACTTGGAAAAGTATATGGGGATATGTTCAAAAACTTCAACGTAAAAAACAAAAAAGGAGCTATTGCAGCTCCTTTTTGGATGATTTTTGTACGAATTTAACTATTCAGAAACAGCTTGCTGCTTTTCATTGTTCTCGTAAATCATAATTGGCAACGATTCGCCTTTAATTACTGTTTCATCAACAACAACTTTGCTTACGTTTTCCAATGAAGGTAATTCATACATTGTTTCAAGCAGTACGCCTTCAACAATTGAGCGTAAACCACGAGCTCCTGTCTTCCTTACCATTGCTTTATTCGCAATCGCTTTTAGGGCGTCTTCTCTAAACTCAAGATTAACACCTTCCATCTCAAACAAGGCTGCATATTGCTTAGTTAACGCATTTTTTGGCTCTTGTAAGATTTGAATTAAAGCGTCTTCATCTAATTCAGTTAATGTAGTCACTACAGGTAAGCGCCCAATAAACTCTGGGATCAAACCGTATTTTACTAAGTCTTCTGGCTCAACATCTTTGAAGCTTTCGCTAATGCTACGCTCACTGCTAACGCCTTTAACATCAACACCAAAACCAATACCAGTGCCTTTAGCGCTACGCATTTCAATCACTTTATCTAAGCCTGCGAATGCACCGCCACAGATAAATAAGATTTTTGATGTATCAACCTGTAAAAACTCTTGCTGAGGATGTTTTCTTCCACCTTGAGGAGGAACTGAAGCCACCGTACCTTCAATCAGCTTAAGTAGCGCCTGCTGAACGCCTTCGCCAGAAACATCACGTGTGATTGATGGATTGTCTGATTTGCGAGAAATCTTATCAATTTCATCAATGTACACAATGCCTCGCTGTGCTTTTTCAACATCGTAATCACACTTCTGCAATAACTTTTGAATGATGTTTTCAACATCTTCACCAACGTAACCAGCTTCTGTTAGCGTTGTTGCATCTGCCATAGTGAAAGGCACATCTAGCAAACGAGCTAACGTTTCAGCAAGTAATGTTTTACCACTACCTGTTGGGCCGATAAGTAAGATATTACTTTTATCTAATTCGACTGCACTTTCAGGACCAGAGTTTTTTAGTCGCTTATAATGATTATATACAGCTACAGATAACACCTTTTTGGCGTGCACCTGCCCTATTACATATTCATCCAAGTGTGAACGAATTTCCATTGGTGTTGGAAGTTTTTCTTCGTCACGCTTGTTTGGTGCCAGCTCTTTTATTTCTTCACGAATAATATCGTTACACAGCTCTACACATTCATCACAAATGTAAACAGAAGGACCAGCAATAAGTTTTTTTACTTCATGCTGACTTTTGCCACAGAATGAACAATAAAGCAATTTTCCGTTGTCACCATCATTTCGGTTTTCGGGCATGCAAGTACCTCTTAACTAGCACTATCAAATCGGTAATAACTATATTATTACCTCGATTTGAAAGGTTAACAAACTTATTTTGTTTCTCTATGCGTTAATATGGAGTCAACTAGCCCATAATCAACCGCATCTTGTGCGCTCATAAAGTTGTCGCGGTCTGTATCTTGCGCAACTTTTTCGATATCTTGACCAGTATGATCAGCAAGTAGTCTATTTAATTTATCTTTAATGCTAAGAATTTCTTTAGCATGTATTTCAAAATCTGATGCTTGGCCTTGGAAACCACCGAGTGGTTGATGAATCATTACGCGTGAATTTGGTAAGCAAAAACGCTTCCCTTTTTCACCAGCAGAAAGTAAAAATGCGCCCATACTTGCTGCTTGCCCCATACATACTGTACTAATATTTGGCTTAATAAATTTCATGGTGTCATAAATTGCCATACCAGCAGTTACTGAGCCACCTGGAGAGTTAATATAAATGAATATGTCTTTTTCAGGGTTTTCTGATTCTAAAAATAATAACTGCGCAACAATCAGGTTCGCCATATTATCTTCAACTTGCCCAGTTAAGAAAATAACACGCTCTTTTAGCAATCGCGAATAGATGTCAAAAGATCGCTCACCTTTCGCTGTTTGTTCAATGACAACAGGAATGAGTGCACTTAGAGGGTCTGTGACCGAACTCTTTTCTGAGTTTAAAATCATATAGTTATGCTTCCCTTAAATAAAAATGGCCCGTTTAATACGAGCCATTTAAACCATTGCTTCAATCAGAAGTCAACAATTATCATCATTATGCAGCTTGAGGGTTCATTACTTCGTCAAACTTAGCTTTTGTTTCTTTAACCTTTGCTTGGTCTAAAAGTAACTCAACTGCTTGCTCTTCAAGCGCTACGTTGCGCATTTGCTGCATTAATTCTGCGTTGTTGTTATAGTAATCAACAACTTCTTGCGGGTTTTCGTATGCAGAAGCCATCGACTCGATTAACGCGTTTACTTTTTCTTCGTCAGCTTTCAATTCATTCGTCTTGATCACTTCACCAAGTAGTAAACCTACTTTAACGCGGTCTTTTGCTTGCTCTTCAAACAACTCAGCTGGAAGCTCAGGCATGTTTTTAGGATCTACTTGACCACCAAAACGTTGCATTGATTGCTTACGCAAGTTATCGATTTCTTGATCAACTAGTGACTTAGGTAGTTCAACTTCGTTTTCAGCGATTAAACCTTTGATAACTTGTTCTTTAACCTTAGTTTTGATTGCTTGAGCAAGCTCACGTTCCATGTTCTTACGAACTTCAGCACGTAGCGCTTCTACACCACCGTCAGTAACACCGAACAATGTAGCAAATTCATCATCTAACTCTGGTAACTTTTGCTTTTCAACTAAGTTTACTTTGATGTCGAATTTAGCTTCTTTACCTTTAAGGTTTTCAGCATGGTAATCTTCAGGGAAAGTTACTTCGATCGTTTTTTCTTCGCCCGCTTTAAGACCAGTTACACCTTCTTCAAAGCCTGGGATCATTCTACCAGCGCCAATTTCAAGGATGAAGTTTTCAGCTTTTCCGCCTTCAAACTCTTCACCGTCAATTGAACCAACAAAGTCAATGCTTGCACGTTCGTTTTTGCCAACTTTGCCTTTTTTCTCAACCCAAGTAGCATGTTGCTTTCTTAGCGTGTCCATCATGTTGTCAAGGTCTGAATCGTCGACTTCCACAACAGGTTTTTCAACTGCAATTTTTTCTACATTTTTAACTTCAACAGTAGGATAAACTTCAATTGTTGCAGTGAATTCTAAATCTTTACCAGATTCATTAACCTTAGGCTCAAAATAAGGTGCGCCTGCTGGGTTAATTTTTTCAGCAATAATTGCTTCAACGTAGTTGCGTTGCATAAGATCTGTAGCAACTTCGTTACGTACTGCATCACCATAACGCTTTTGAATAACACTTACAGGAACTTTACCAGGACGGAAACCGTCAATTCTTTGAGTTTTTGACAATTGGCGAAGACGATTTTTTACTTCAACATCAATTGAATCAGCTGGTACTGAAATAGTAAGACGGCGTTCTAAACCTTGAGTCGTCTCAACAGAAACTTGCATCTTTTTACCTCGATTTAATCATTCGGCGATATCGTTCGCCCTTCCTTTCCTAATTAATTTACACTCTTTTTATAGGTCAACAAAATTTAACTTATGAGTGTCTACAATAACTAGATATAAAATTAAGACGCGGCATTATAGCTAGGTTATATGCAGTAGTCGAGAGTAAATAATAGAAAAATGCTAAGGCTATTTTAATTTTTTAATAAAGAGAAAATAAGATAAGAAAGAGATGGCCATCAAGAAGATGGTCGGTGTTGCAGGATTCGAACCTGCGACCCCTTCGACCCAAACGAAGTGCGCTACCAAGCTGCGCTAAACACCGACAATTTGTATATATAAATGGTGCGGACGGAGAGACTTGAACTCTCACGCCGTGAAGCACTGGAACCTAAATCCAGCGTGTCTACCAATTCCACCACGTCCGCAAGGATGGGGCGACTGATGGGGATTGAACCCACGACAACCGGAATCACAATCCGGGGCTCTACCAACTGAGCTACAGCCGCCACTGTGTATGGCGCGCCCGGTAGGAGTCGAACCTACGACCCACGGCTTAGAAGGCCGTTGCTCTATCCAGCTGAGCTACGGGCGCTCAATACTCACAACTTAAGAGAAAATGGTCGGTGTTGCAGGATTCGAACCTGCGACCCCTTCGACCCAAACGAAGTGCGCTACCAAGCTGCGCTAAACACCGATTTAATTCAATCGCTCTCTCGTTGCGACGGGGGCGGATATTACAGACTTGGTATTTTCACGTCAATGACTTTTTTAATTTTTTTATTCTATTTGCTTAGTTTTAAAACAAACGTTCAAATGTTATCCAAACACAATTGATTTATGTTCAAAATACGTTCAATTCCTTTAAATATCAGCAAAATCTTCTTTTTTGAGTCACTCGATAGCCTTTAAAAAGCATGAACCTCAATTTATGCGTAATTTTAACCAGTTAATTATTTTTCTTCGCTTATATTCATGAGAAAATAGCCAGCGATTTTTGTTAATCCACCCTACACTCACTTCATTCACTTTTATATACATATATTAGTGAATCGAAGTTATACAATTAAGGTTTAAAGATGTCAGCGCAAATTATTGATGGTAAAGCAATTGCACAAACATTAAGGAACAACGTAGCAATTACTGTTGCCGATCGTGTACAGAAAGGAAAAAAAGCTCCCGGCCTTGCAGTAATATTAATTGGTTCTGATCCGGCCTCACAAGTTTATGTTGGCAGTAAGCGTAAGGCATGTGAAGAAGTTGGTTTTGTTTCTAAATCATATGATCTACCACCAGAAACAGAACAAAAAGCGCTATTAGCATTAATTGATGAACTAAATGCTGACGATAGTGTTGATGGCATTTTAGTACAACTACCACTGCCAAAAGCGTTTAATACTGATCAAGTTATTGAACGTATTGATCCGCATAAAGACGTTGATGGTTTTCATCCCTACAATATTGGCCGCCTAGCCCAGCGTATCCCAACGTTACGTCCCTGCACTCCCAAAGGTATCATGACGTTAATTCAGTCAACGGGCCAGTATCTAAAAGGTTTAGATGCGGTAATTGTTGGTGCGTCTAATATTGTTGGTCGTCCAATGTCGATGGAATTACTATTAGCAGGCTGTACAACCACGGTATGCCATAAATTTACTAAAGATCTTGAAAGCCATGTAAGACGAGCTGATTTACTGGTTGTAGCGGTTGGAATTCCTGAATTTATTCCCGGTGAATGGATTAAAGAAGGGGCTATTGTTATAGATGTGGGCATTAACCGACTTGAGAACGGTTCACTGGTTGGCGATGTAAGCTTTGAAAAAGCAGCAGAGAAAGCAGGTTTTATTACTCCTGTTCCTGGTGGCGTTGGCCCAATGACCGTGGCTAGCTTGATTGAAAATACGCTAGAGTCTTGCGAAAAGTACCGCGATTAACATCTATTGCCCAATTTTAAACACTTTAATGTAGAAGAGGCGCATAATGCGCCTCTTCTTATTATATAACCTTTATTAGTGGGTTATTTACGCTTTTCTCCAAGTGGTACCTTCTGCACTATCTTCAAGTACAATATTCATTGCAGATAACTTATCACGTGCATCATCAGCTGCGGCCCAATCTTTACTTGCTCTGGCATCGTTACGCTGTTTAATTAACGCTTCTATCACGGCTACTTCGTCATCGTCAGAGCCTGCTTTTAGAAAATCATCAGCAGACTGTTGTAATAACCCTAATACAGTGCCAAGTTTAACCAACATCGCTGCAGCTTGCTGCGCCTTTGCAGCATTTTCGTTGCGGTTTAAATTAATCTCTTTTGCAAGCTCAAACAACACTGGCATCGCTTCAGGAACATTAAAGTCATCATTCATTGCTTTTTCAAAGCGCAAAACATATTTGTCCATTTCGCTATTGGCAGCGTCTTGATGCGCGGTTAAATCAATGCCTCTTAATGCAGTATATAAACGCTCTAACGATGCTCTTGCTTGGGTTAAGTTATCTTGCGAATAATTCAATTGACTACGATAATGACCCGACATTAAGAAAAAACGCACTGTTTCTGCATCAAATTCTTTTAATACATCACTAATTGTAAAAAAGTTGCCTAGCGATTTTGACATCTTTTCTTTATCTACTTGTACCATGCCCGTATGAATCCATGTATTTACATATTGGCTGTCGTTTGCGCAGCATGACTGCGCTATCTCATTTTCATGATGAGGAAATTGTAGATCTGAACCACCACCGTGGATATCAAAATGTTTGCCAAGGTGTTTTTCACTCATTGCAGAACATTCAATATGCCATCCAGGACGACCATCTCCCCAAGGAGACTCCCACTTAGGTTCATTTGGCTTGGCTAATTTCCATAATACAAAGTCTAATGGATCATCTTTACCTTCGCTTACCGCCACACGAGCACCAGCTTGAAGCATATCTAAATTTTGCTGGCTTAACTTTCCGTAATCATCATATTTACTCACGTCAAACAAAACGTCTCCGTTACCCGACACGTAGGCATACTCTTTGTCGATTAACGTTTGAATGATGCTAATAATCTCATCAATATGGCCAGTTACTGTTGGCTCAATATCAGGTGGTAACATACCTAAATCTTCAAAGTTCTGATGCATGATTTGGGTATAACGTGCGGTGAGCTGGTCACATGTTTCATTATTTTCTGCCGCACGAGTAATTATCTTGTCGTCAACATCGGTAATATTACGTACGTATGTCACATCGTAATTTAAATGGCGTAAATAACGTTGCATAATGTCGAACGACACATAAGTTCTTGCATGCCCAATATGACAATGGTCGTAAATGGTTACTCCACATACATACATGCCAACCTTGCCCGCTTGCAATGGTTTGAAGAGTTCTTTTTGGCGTGTAAGCGTATTGTAGATTTGTAACATTTACGTTTTCCTTTAATTTAAATGACTGCTAGATAACGACTAATGCCGTTTCTTTGGACTTTATGGGTAGTTAGTAAAATAAATATTCTACCAACACACAACTAGCTCGCGATTCTATCACCAGTAATACAGTCAATCTAGCTAAACTAAGTACTTTTAAAAGCCCCGCTAATAACCTGTGTAGTAAACACTGATTTAACCTTCTTTTGCCTTACCTCTTTCAGAATAATTGATAAGCAGCTAAAATAATTTCTTTTAAATATTCCTTAGAGAGAAATATGGTTACGCTTAAAACAAACTTTGGCTCAATTAAACTAGCACTTTTTGAAGACAAAGCGCCTGAAACAGTGGCAAACTTTTTAGCTTACGCAAAAGAAGGCTTTTACGATAACACCATTTTTCACCGTGTTATTGATGGCTTTATGATCCAAGGCGGTGGCTTTGAGCCAGACATGACTCAAAAAGACGCTAAAGATCCTATCAAAAATGAAGCTAATAACGGCGTACAAAACAAAGCGTTCACTGTAGCCATGGCAAGAACGCCAGATCCTCACTCTGCTACAGCACAGTTTTTTATCAATGTTTCAGACAATAACTTTTTAGACTTCAGAGCAGAAACACCTGATGGCTGGGGCTACTGTGTATTCGGCGAAGTTGTTGATGGCAAAGAAGTTGTTGAAGAAATCAAAAACGTACCAACTGGCACGAGTGGTTTCCACCAAGATGTACCTGTAACTAACGTGATTATCGAGTCTGTTGAAATCGATTAATCTACTTAGTTTAACTATTATTTCAATATAAAATAATAGTGCTTTTCGATTAGCTTTTACTTAGCCATAACTAAAAGCTAATCACCACCACTTCCAACTTTATTGGTATTCCTACGTTAATTTATTATGCGCTATACCCTTTTTATTGCTGATCTGCATCTAACTGAAAGTCGTCCAGATATCACTGCATGCTTCTATTCTTTTTTAGAAGAGCATGTCACATCTAATTGCGATGCCTTGTATATTTTGGGTGATTTTTTTGAGGTGTGGATAGGTGATGATGAACAGTCAGCATTGCAGCAGACTATCGCCAACAAACTAAACTACATCAGCAGCAATATTTGTCCGGTATTTTTCATCCATGGTAATCGTGATTTTCTTTTAGGAAAAAAATACGCCACACAATGCGGAATGACATTATTACCGGAAGAGCAATTGATTAATTTATATGGCGAACAAGCGCTGATTATGCATGGCGATCAACTGTGTACTCAAGATATAAAATACCAAAAGTTTAGAAAGCAATCTCGCTCTAAATGGTGGCAATGCATCATGCTTAATTTACCGCTATTTTTGCGCAAGCGTATCGCACGCAACGCCAGAATGAAAAGTAAAGAATCACAGCAAGGTGTTGATCTAAACTTACTTGACGTAGTGCAACATGATGTTGAAGTTGTGATGGATAAATATGATGTAAATTTACTCATTCACGGTCACACTCACCGCCCGGCGACTCACAATTTTACTGCATATAAGAACAGTAAAACTCGTATAGTGTTAGGCGACTGGTACACTCAAGGTAGTTATTTAGTAGTTTCTGAGCAAGAAAAACACCTTGTATATAAGCCGTTCAATCGCCCAGATACCTACCCTAATTGACTAGTTCTTTGTTTACCTTGGCAAGCACTTCATCAATTTCTAAACGTCGATGCTTATCGACTAACGGCCTTTCCATTTGCGCTGTAGCATTTTTAGCAATTAATAAATACTTTTTAGCCTCATCGTATTTATGTTTCTTAAACAAGTATTCACCATAAAAAAAGTTTGCATCCATTCCATTCGGATTAAATTGTAACGCCTTTTTTAGCAAGCGCTCCGCTTTATTATCATCACCAAACGAAATGGGTTTACCAGGAACTCGATAATATAATGCCCCCAAGCTAATATAAGCGGCACCACCTAATGCGCTATCATTGATGTGTAATGATCTTTCTAATGACTTTTTGGCCTTCTTAGCCAATTTTAAGGCGCTAACACCCTCTTTAACCCCGGCATAACTCGACTCGATAATGCCTCGCCAAACCCACACCTCTGCTTGTTTTGGATGCTGCTTCACTAACTTAACTATATCTTTTAGTAAATCTTGGTAAGCACGCTGTTGTTCATCTCCCTTAAGAGTGAATTCTACTTTTGCCCATTCATGTTTGATGTTTTGCAGCGCGTCACTTGAATTTGAATGAGCATAAGCAGCAATCCCTACAAATAAAATTGCCCACATTATCGATATACCAGTGATTTTTAATAGCCTCATAAGAACCTGCTTGCAAGTGTGTTGATTTTTATTATGACTCATAGCTTAGTGCTTAATTAAAAAAACAGGTACAAATAAACCGTAATTAACATTTAAATCATGAAAAATGTCGACTTACCAATTGTCTATTTTTCACCCATAAACCTTGCGTTTATAAAGAACCAGTTGTACCATTGTTACTAGTGGTACATGTTAAACATTTAAATACACAATTAACAAAGTTGAAATAATGCAAATATTGATTGATATAGATGCGCCGATGCCTTTGTACTCACAACTCATCCAGCAAATTAAGCAGGCAGTGCTGCAAAAAAAGATTAAAACTGGCGATGCACTGCCCTCAATCAGACAGCTGGCAAATGATTTGGATGTTAATAACAAAACCGTTGCTAAAGCATATCGGCTGTTAGAGCGAGATTTGGTAATACAAACAAAAGGGTATAGAGGAACTTTTGTTCATCCGGAAGCCTTTGCAAATTGCCAAACCAATTTAGGCGACCTTGCAACAGAAAAGCTTCAAAAAACAATTTCAGCATTAAAAAGTGAAGGTGTTACAGATTCAGAAATTCGAATCGCATTTGGCAACTTAATGAATAATCGTATTAAACAATAATATTTTACTTTTACGTAAAACAATTCAAAAGGAAAAGACGATGAACATTGAAGTACTATTTTATATTCTATTTTTCGCCCAAATAGTGATCATTTCTCACTATTACCCCAGAAAATTTTTAGCGATAACACGCGATATTATACGAACGCACCCACCAGAAGAATATCCCAAATTATACCCATTGCCGTTAAGTGTACTAGAAAGAAAAATGCGGTTTTATAGTGACTTAAATTTAACGGCCTTATTAATAGGGCTTGGTATTTTAATTCATGGCATTACTGCCTCAAATGGTCAGCTACTTAATTGGGATAATGGCACTGTGATTACAGGCTACATTTTTATACAAGTTATTCCCATACTATACGCATCATATGCAGGCTGTGAATATTCCAAAATAATGAAGCTTTCGAATAAAAGTAACAAGCGCTATGCAGACTTAACCCCCAGAAAATTATCTCATTACGTTAGCCCATATTATTTATATGCCGCTGGTATCTGTTATCTATTATTTATCGCACTGGTCGTATATTTTATGTATCACCCATTTGATGGGTTTGCAGGTCTAGGCAACATTGCGGGTGTCACCTTTTTAAACCTATTTTTTGCCACGCTTATTTTACGTCAATTATATGGCAAAAATAGTGTTCCTCTTATGTCGTCACAAGATAAGTTTTTACAACTTCAAAACTCAATAAAAATTGCGGTGTTTGTAAGCATCGCAATGACTGTTCATATTTCATTAAGCATTATATTTTCGGCAGTTAATCAACCGCAATTACAAGACTCAATGCACAGCCTTTATATGTTGGTGATATTTATCTTTGCGTGTAAACACATCAAAATAGACTTATTAGATTTTGATGTTTACAAAGAAAAAAGTGAAAGCTAAAGCAAGTAAACGCTAGCCTACGAAGAACTTAAACGGCGACTAAGTTAGACAATGAATGACGACCAATAACAGCCCAGAATAAAAGCTGTTATTGGTTATTAATGCTAAAGGGTGTGAGGGTGCTTAAACTGGTAAGCCACTGTGAAACTTAAAGTCTTCATCTGGCGATGAAATCAAATCAGCTTCTACCTTGCCAAAGTAAGCTACCCTTTCAGAAATATCATGGCCCGCAATTTCTTCTGCTAACGTTAAATAGTCTTGGTAATGACGCGCTTCTGAGCGAAGTAATGAAACATAAAAGTCGCCCAAGCGTTTATCAACGTGTGGCGCTAGTTTAGCGAAACGCTCACATGAACGGGCTTCGATGTAAGCGCCGCAAATTAACTTATCAATTAACGTGTGAGGTTCATGATTGGTAACGTGAGTCAACATCCCTTTGGCATAGCGGCTAGAGCTGATGTTTTCATATGGGATATCGTATTCATCCATGATCTCTAAAACTTGATAAAAGTGATGCAACTCTTCTTTGATTAGCAGCACCATTTTATTGATCAAATCTTGGCCGTAGGGTGTGCCAGACTTAGGCAGCATTGCTTTGGTTAAATTATTGTATTTAGCCAAATCTTTCCAGTCACCTTCTTTCCTATAAGAAAAGTCCTCAAATGGCTTTAACCAAGCTAGCAAGGCATCACCACTTTCTTTATCAACGGCATACTTACGTATCATAAACATCGCACTTTGGGCAGCCTTGAGTTCGCATACTAGATGATCTAATAGCAATGTTGGGAGGTTTTCTTCTTTTATGGCTTCCTCGATCCATTCGGTAGGAGTTTCACACCCCAAAAACCCCTTGATCGGCTTTAATAATTCTTCCAATTTTATATCTCTTGGTGAGTGGCTGTGTTTAGACAGTTGCTAAATTTCTAACGTTATAATTGGGCTGCATTCTACCACAAACAAGAATAATGTTTTTAACAAGGATCAATAACTACGAGCAAATATTGCCATACTTGCGACGATAGGTTGATGTTATCGCCTCACTGTTTAATCATGAGTGCGCCACTTATTATCTGATTTCTTGAGTAACGCTATAAATGAAATACTGAAATACACCTACCTGCCAGTAGTCGATACCATTTGAATTCAGGTTAATTGTTCTTAGGAAATACTATCTTAAATTCAGCGCCAGAAAGTTCATGAGAGTCGCCAATGACTAGAACAGCGTTATGCCAATCAAGCACTCGTTTTACAATCGCTAGTCCAACTCCATGCCCTTTATGGCCTGCCCCACCTCTCACTCCACGAATAAACGGCTTAACTATTTGTTCTCGCATTTTTTCGGGTATCCCTTCGCCGTCATCAGAAACTCGAACAACAAAAGCATCCCCCTCAACGTCTATATCAACGTTTACCCTGCTTTGCCCATAATTGATGGCATTTTGAATAATATTATTAAGCGCCATCTTTAAGTAATGTCTATCGGCATTTGCCGTCATTTGTTGCTCATTACAGTTAAAACTAATTTCAACTGTATCGCATTGTTTGCTGTCAATGCATTCATTGAGCAATTGAGTAAGTTCAACGGGTACTTTTTTGAGTGTCAACGTTTGTTGGTCAAGCCTTGCAAAATTTAACAGCGCTTCTACAAGCGAGGTCATTTCGTCAACATCTTTGCCAAGCTTTTGCTGTAGCCTTATACGTTGTGCGCTATCTTCAACCTCCTCTAAGGTATCAAGACCAAACCGAATCCTAGCTAGCGGCGTTCTTAAGTCGTGTGACACTGCGGTACTCAATAATTTCACATCACCAACCAAACTATTAATGCGTTTTGCCATCGTATTAAACTCAAGTTCGATATCTCGGATATAAGATACGGAGTGAGTTGAAATTTGCTCATCTAACTTGCCATTGCCGAATGACTTGGCTGCCTTTCTCAATGAAGATAATTGCTTTAGTAATGGGTAAGCCCAGATCAAAAATAATAAAACAAGTGATACGTAAAACGATAAGGTCAACATGTATTGCTGATCTGTATATTTACTTGCCTGTGATAATCGCGGGAATTCAAACACCAAAATTTGTTGCTTGTTACTAAGGTAAAAATGCAGCAATTGGCTGTGCTGTGTTTCTAAATTTACTAGCTCGCCCTGCATGAGTTGCTCCATAAGCGCTCTTGGTAATGCGACCTCTTCTAACTCATTAATATAAATAGTGTACTGACTGTTTGTTGGCCAATGAGATAAAAACTCGTTAATGTTTGACGTTGAGTCAATCACTGTAGCCAAGTCTCTTCCTATTCCTTCAGCCATTTCGATCGTTGTTACGGATCGATTTTCTTGTTGGTATTGCGCGTATACCATATCGAAAAGCCAGCCCAGACTAACCGTTGCTAAAACAGTAACCGTTATTAAAGATATAAGTAGATAGCGCATTAGTTACCAAGCACTTTTAACTAACAAATAACCTTTACCCCATACGGTTTTAATACGGTATGGCTTAGTCGCGTTATCTTTAAGCTTTTTTCGCAACTTAGAAACGATTAAATCAACCGTACGATCGAAGCCGTCGTAATCGAATCCTCTTAACGATTGAATTAACTCGTCACGAGTAACCGTATTACCAGCACGCACTGCAAGTGACCATAACAAATCAAATTCATTCGAAGAAATATCTACTACGGCATCATTCAGTTCAACAGAGCGCGCTTGCTTATCTATCTTAAAGTTTCCGTATTGAATAGTCTCTTCACTGCTTGTATCGTCCTCTGTACTCTTTTGACTTTGCTGGATGAGTGTTTGTCGCGCTAAATTCTTACGAATTTTAGTCGCAAGTACATTGGCTCGAATAGGTTTAGTGAGATAATCATCTGCCCCCATTTCCAGGCCAAGTACTTCATCTAGCTCTTCGTCTCTTGCCGTCACCATCAGAATAGTATTTGTAAAGTCAGGTCTAACGGCTTTTAACACATCAATACCATCCAGACCAGGTAACATGCCATCAAGAATAACGAGGTCTGGATTATGCTCTTTAATAAAAGGTACAGCTAAATCTCCACGGTCGATAACAGTCACTTGATAGAGTTTCAATTCTAAGTACTCTTTGACCCAATCAACCAAACTAGCGTCATCTTC
This sequence comes from Flocculibacter collagenilyticus, assembly GCF_016469335.1. Lineage (NCBI taxonomy): Bacteria > Pseudomonadati > Pseudomonadota > Gammaproteobacteria > Alteromonadales > Pseudoalteromonadaceae > Flocculibacter > Flocculibacter collagenilyticus. The sequence goes on along the minus strand of NZ_CP059888.1, from coordinate 1,482,990 downwards.
CACGATTAAAATATGAGCGGTATATTGTGTTGTTTTTGTCATTTTTATTTTACTTACTTCTTTAGAGCGTACCCTAATCTATTATTTTAATTCATTATTTAAGATAGCGTGCACGACTTTATCTGATTCAACTTCACATTGCACATTTAAACCACAGTTGAAAAAGGCGGTGATACTAGTCTGTGTCTCTGCAATGAAAATATTAGTTGTAGAATACCCCGCTTCAATGCCTCCGTGATGATAAACGGTTTTATTATTAATTCTTTCTTTGTAAATTCCTAAGCCATATTCTTGAGCCTCGCTAATTTTGACCAACGACGCCTGTTCAAAGAACTTGCTTTGTACCTCTTGAGAAAATACAGAGTCAGGCGAGACAATATGTTTGAGTAGCGCCGCTAAATCTTCAACATTAGACCTTAAAGGTGCGTCGGCATAACCTATAGACTCGTAAAATGGTTTAGTATTAAGCGTACCAAATGTGTCGTGCTGGTAATACCCCGAAATAATATCGCCCACTTGCTTTTCTACACCGCCATAAAAGCTACTGTTCATGCCTAGGGGTTCAATGATTCTCTCTCGCATAGCAGCTGAGTGGTGCTCCCCTAACAACTTATCAAGAATTAACCCAACTAATAGATAACCTGTATTGGAATAGTTAAATGCTTCACCTGGCATTGCATAGGCAGGTTTATTTAACGCGAAAGCCAATGCAAACGGGTCTAATTTAAGCTGAGATAAATCTGAAGTTAACAGCGTACTGTAGTAATCGGTTGCTGTTTGTTCATCTAAATAGTTGTAAACACCTGATGTATTATTAAGCAATTGCCTAATGGTGATTTGGTCACTGTTTTCAATTTGGCTTAGTATTTCAGCATCTAAAAAAGTATTTATCTTAGCGTCTAAGCTAAGCAAACCCTCTTGTTCTAGCAATACCGTTAATAATGCTGTGAGCTTTTTTCCTGCACTGCCTGTAGGCATAACATGATACGTTTGCATTGGGGTCTGAGTTTCAATATCTGCAAGTCCAGCAGCCCCTAAAAATCTAGACTCTGGCGTCTCCACCAATAAAACAATGCCAGGTACCGCGTCGGAAATGGCGCTATCAATAGCAGCTTGATAGTCAAATGATTGCTGTACTTCCTCGGGTGCTTTAACTATTTCCGCAGTACTATTAGATGTATTACTACTACCACTGTCACAACCTGTTAATAGTGACAAGCTCATCAACATTGCTACCAAGCCGTTTTTACCGTTAATCTTATTCATTTCATTCTTCCTTACACATTAGTTTTTGTTTGACGTGATAAGGTTAAAACGATTGAAATTGATTTGACGTATAGAGATATTTAAAAATGTAGCTTTTTGTACAATTCAAATAATTTAAGAGCTGAACTAGCTGAAATTGAAGCCTCTAAACTCAAAAAGCACACTAAGTTGCTACTCAATGCGCTTTTTCATTGTCTTGAATAAGTAGGGTAAAAATTAAAATATTCGCCAAGACGCGTGTGAAAACTTCTCTTTTTTATATACCCAAGCCAAGGGGAGTGTACTACTAACGACTACTTGCCCACTTTTAGCTTTCTTCAATGAGTATGCAACATCATCATTCATTTCCACTTCCTGAGAAAATGCACCTTGCTTAGTGGAATACCAGCATTGAAGCGGTTTTTTCTGCAACGTAGAGAATAGACAATAATCTCCAATATCAGATACTTGCCAAACAACCGATACACTTACATAACAAACTTCACCTTGCTTCAAAGACACACATTTAGTTGGCTTAATTGTCAACGTTGGTAAACTTGCAGGCTCTTTTGCTTGTATAAATAAGGACGCACCAGCCAAACTAAAACAAATCAGTAATGTAAATGAATTCATAACTTTATTTTTGATATTAGAATACATACTTTACTACCACGGCTGCTTTAACGACTCTATTACCATCAACCAGCGGGCTATCAGTAATGCCAGTGGGTAAGAGCGTAGTTCTAGCAAATGCCTCAAAAACCCAATGTTCATTAATCGGATAACTCGCACCTACTTGGCCTGTATACTCGAACCCAGCATCGCCTTTATAGGAAGGCAAACCTTCAAATTCATTTTCATTTACCCCATAAAAATAATTAACAACGCCTTCGTTGCGATACTCTATGCCAATACTTCCATAAACATCCCAGTTATAATATTGGTAATTCTGGCTTAGCCAAGCAGAAGCGTATAAACCAACATCAGGATCACCACTCGCGCCAGCAACAATAAACTTCAAATGAGTCTGATCAAAGTCCCCTAAAATCCTCAATCCAAGTTTAGAGTGACTCTCTCTCGTACTGACACGCTCAGTGCCAGGTACCTTATGCTCAAGATCTCTATGGTTCATTGCCAGTTGTATGTCATATGACCAGTTTTCGGTATTGAGAAAGTTGTAGCCCAAAGAAAGTACTGTGGATTGCTGCTTTGAAGTCCCATGAGGTAACTCAACAAAAACACCGTATAATTGATACCGACCATTCACATACAGATCCAAGCCAGAATCATCTTCATTGTCAAAAATAAACGGGTCAGATTCATGACCTTGACCTACCCCAAAATCAAGATAGCCTCCGTCTCGAATATTCTTCTCAGCTGCTGAAGCCTGAGAAAAAATCATCAATGTGCTAAAGCTAAACACACGTAAAATTATCGTAAAAAGCAATTTAAATTTATGCACTATTCTCTTCCATTTAAAACGAATTATTGTGAGCAAAGGGTATCAAGGCAACTTTGAATAGGACGTATAGATTTGTGAGAAACTGTATGGAAATGTACTTCATGGTAGAAAAATCTTATAAGATAACTATCGTTAGAAAATAATATCAATTCCTATACTATTAAAATTTATAACTTTTTTCCATTTATACCTACATACTCATTATGATTGACTGTAGATAAATATCGCAGAAGCGAATAGTCAATGATCTAGACTATGATGCCCAACAAAATAATAATGACTCATTCCCCCATAATAATATTTCCCTAGCCATACTACGGATTGATTAATACTGAACCATCACCTCTTACTTGAAGGTGCGGCTGTTATTGTGCAAGAGCTTCTCCCCAGTTGCTTTGGATTTTGGATATAGTTTGGCGGAAAAAGCCAAGAAATGATTTCTTGACGTGAGCTTTTAAATAGGTCATAAATTAAACTAGAGTTGCATAAAAAGCAGCCAAGTGATTGCACTTTACCCATAGTTTGGCGGGAAATAGTGCTTTAGGGGAAGTTACTAGAAGGAATGGCAATATGATTTTAAACCATCTATGGGGATTATATGCCCACCCAGTTGAAGAGTGGCATACTATTGACGAACGTCATGAATCTTTTAAATACAGTATGTCTCATATACTGTTAATTGCGTTAATACCCTCAATTTGCGGATATTTTTCTGCAGTACACATTGGCTGGAGTATTGGTGTTGGTGATCCAATTAAAATAACAGCCGACAGCGCCTTATATTTGTCCGTTGGGATGTACTTTGCGTTAATAATAGGTGTATTTTTACTTGCTTATTTAGCGCATTGGATGGCACACACCTTTGGTGCTGAGCCAACCTATACACAAACATTAGAGTTAGCAGCTTACACTGCAACACCAATATTTATGTCAGCGATTAGCGCGCTATATCCTGAGCTATGGTTTGTTATGCTAGCTGGGCTTGCGGGTTTAGCTTACTCTGTGTATTTGCTTTATTCTGGCGTCCCTATTCTTATGCATATTCCTGAAGATCGTGGGTTTATTTATGCAAGTTCGGTGGTCACTTGTGGCTTAATTTTACTTGTGTGTATTTTAGCAGCAACAGCAACTCTATGGAGTTCTGGTTACATGCCAGTTTTTAACTAATATTTACTTGATGGGAATCGAATTTAGTCAGAAAACATTTTTAGAATAAAAATTGTTTTAGTTTTTCCTAGTTGTTTTGGAATGTTGTTATGAAACAAACGTGATACCGCCCACATAATATGGGCGGTTTTTTTATACTTATTGCTTGCTAACCAATTAAATTTAGTACATAAATTGTATATCCCAATAATAAAAACAACGTAAGGGAAAATAACTATGGCAACGTTTGATCAATTAAGCGACATTAAACTAGCGGAACACGAAACGCTTATTCAACTTCTTAATGATACCTTCGAGAAATATTCAAACAAACCAGCATTTCACTGTTTAGGCCAAACACTTACATTTAACGATATCGACCAAAAATCAAAAGCGGTCGCGGCTTGGTTTCAAGAAAACACAACTTTAAAACAAGGCGATAGAATTGCCATTCAATTACCAAATTTAATTCAATTTCCGATTGTGGCATATGCGGCCATACGTTGCGGCTATATATTAGTCAATACCAACCCGTTGTACACGCCAAGAGAGATGCAGCACCAATTTAGTAATTCAAATGCAAAAATGCTGATAACGTTAACCAGCAACCTCTCTAAATTTGAAGAAATTGCAGACCATACTGGCATAGAATATGTCATTACAACGTCACCTACTGATTTAATTGATCTAAAAAACAGCAGCTCTATAAAGGCTGAGAGCGGAACCAGCGTCAGTAATAAACCATTTAACTTACAAACATTAACCAATATATTAGTAAGTGACTGCACCGCTAATTATCAACAGCCACAATCTAACAACCAAAACGATATTGCATTATTACAATATACTGGCGGAACCACAGGTCCAGCTAAAGCAGCATCGTTATCACAGGCAAATGTGTTAAGTAATGTAAAACAATCATATTCACGCCTTGGGGATGCATGTAAGGAAGGAGAAGAAGTATTCGCCTGCCCTCTTCCTGTTTACCACATTTATGCATTTACCGTTAACTTACTGCTATTTTTCTCTCGTGGTAATTTAAATGTGCTTATTCCCAATCCTCGTGATATGGACGCATTCATTAATACCCTTAGTCAATTTAAAATTACGGGTATCTCTGGCATCAATACGTTATTTGTAGGGCTGTGTTATCACCCAAATATAAAACAAATTGATTTTACACAATTACACTTTTCTCTATCAGGTGGAACAACGCTTACCCCTATTGCAGCAAAACTATGGAAAGAAACAACGGGCTGCACCATTACAGAAGGGTATGGCCTGTCAGAAACATCACCGGTGCTTACTTTAAACCCACCGGGACACGAAGTGATCGGCTCTGTTGGCTTGCCACTCGTTGGTACAGAAATTGAAATTTGGGATGACAATGGCAAACCAGTCGCGCAAGGTGAAGAAGGAGAGCTTGTTGCGCGTGGTCCACAAATCATGTTGGGTTATTGGCAAAATGAAGAAGCAACAAGCACAACGATTACGCCAAACGGCTGGCTAAAAACGGGTGATATTGCGGTGAAGCTTAATAATGGGTATATAAAAATTGTCGACCGTAAAAAAGACATGATCATCGTTTCCGGCTTTAATGTTTACCCTAACGAAGTTGAAGCAGTATTAACAATGCACGATGAGATAGCGGAAGCTGCTGTTATTGGTGAGGCTGACGATCACAGTGGAGAGTGCGTAGTGGCGTATGTAGTGGCAAAAGCAGGCGCGGAGGTTACAGCACAAGCCATTATCGACTTTTGCAAAACCCAGCTAACTGGTTACAAAGTGCCTAAAAAAGTTAATTTAGTTTCTGAACTACCTAAATCTTCAGTAGGCAAAATTTTACGAAAAGACCTCAGAAAATAAAGATAACTAAAGGAATGCGTATATGAAGCTAAACCATTATGGGTTTATTGTTTTAGCCCCTGACTATCAGCCCAATCAACAACAAGCACAACTAAAAAATGAGGTGTTTCATACAGAAATTGTTGGTGTAAGCTCTGTTGAACATGCCATAGACGAAGCAAAAAAGATGATTGAACGCGGCACCCAACTTATTGAGCTTTGTGGTGGTTTTGGTGAAGATAAGGCCAACCAAGTAATCAATGCTTTAGATACACATGTGCCTATTGGGTACGTTGGCTTTTCTGCCAACGAGAATACAAAGTTAACACGCTTATTAGAATGATTTTTAAATTAAATGCAGGATGTAGTAGATGTCGCTTTCAATAAAGGTAATGTTTTATAAAGGCTTAACAAAACTAACAAAGTTTATTTTTACCTTTGTGGCTATACCAAAACCCACTGTATTTGTTGGCGATAAATCAACTGAGCAACTGTGCAATATGGTAGCTCAATTCAACCTGAAACGTACTTTAATAGTAACTGACAACATATTAGAAGAGCTTGGGTTAGTAGCAAAAGTTGAAAGTGCTCTTAACGAAGCCGGTGTAAACGCCGTTGTATATAATGGTGTAACACCAGACCCAACATTTACCATAGTGGATGAGACTGTTTCACTATTAAGCCAACATAACTGCGATAATATTATTGCGCTAGGTGGCGGTTCAGCTATTGATGCAGCAAAAGTGGCTGCACTTTGTGCAACTAATCCAAATCGAGATGCCAAAAAACTTGGCGGGTTTTTTAAAGCAAAACACCGAGGATTGCCACTGTTCGCCATTCCAACAACCGCAGGAACCGGCTCAGAAGTCACTATTGCAGCCGTTGTATCAGATCCTATTACGCACGCCAAAGCGCCAGTAGTTGACACAAAAGTTGTGCCGCTCGCAGCTGCGTTAGATCCAACAATTATGATAGGGTTGCCCTCACCTATTACTGCGGCAACAGGTATGGACGCCTTAACACACGCAATCGAATCATTCCTAGGCAAATTTGCTACAGCAGAAACTGATAGTTATGCATTAGCTGCAGTCACCATGATTTTCAATTACTTACCACGTGCATATAAAAACGGGGAAGATATTGAAGCGCGAGAAGCTATGGCATTAGCCTCTTTTTATGCCGGGCTTGCTTTCACTCAGGCTAGTGTCGGTTATGTTCATGCTATTGCTCATAATTTTGGTGCAAAATATGGCACTCCACATGGCTTAGCTAACGCAATTGTGCTGCCTTATATTCTCGATTATTACCAACAAGACTGTAATGAACGCTTAGCCATGCTATCACTTACCATAAATCCTATTAAAGAAAGTATCCCTGTCTCGGCACAACTGCAATCCCTTACTCAAGCAGAAAAAGAGGTTCTTGCACAACAATTTATAAATGATGTGAAACAGCTAAATGCAAGCATGAATATTCCTAAGCAGTTAGATGCATTAAAAGAGCAAGATATTCGCCTTATTGCTAAAGCGGCGCTAAAAGAGGCCCACCTTCAGTACACATATCCAGTTCCTAAGTATATGGATATAACCACCTGTGAAAGTATCATTCATCAGATGCTTCCATCAGTTTGATATACGTATTTGCTCAAAACTCAGGGAACTCTTTAATACACAAAAATATAAAGGAATAAATTGTTTTTTATCAGAAATATCCTACCTTTAACACTTAGAGCGTTACGTACTTTCAAAATATGTGATTATACGGTTAGCCATCGCTCTGAATAATTACAGCAGTAAAATTGGAAGCTAATATAACCCTTTAATCAAGCTCAAATTAAATGAATTAAAACACTAGCGCATTATTGGTTGGCTTTAGTAAGTGTCAACATAGTGAATGAACAAGTCTGTTAATGTGTTCCTAACTTAAGTCGCATGCACTAGTAATTTTCCACATCAGTAATAATGCAGTAGGTGATGACTAACTCTTAATGGAGCAACAATGATGCATTCAAGACTTTCGTTATTAGCCCTAGTGGCAACAGGCGCCTGTTTTTCAACTCACTTATATGCAGAAATTGATATCTCGGGGTATGGCTCTATCGTAGCTGGAAGAACACTAGGTACGGTTGAAGATCCATTAAACCCCGGTCAAGAAAGAGATGAAATTTTAACAGCAGACTTTTACGATGTTGGCCAATATGACAATGACTTCTCGTTTAAGCCTGAATCTGTTTTCGGTTTGCAATTTAGAGCAGATCTAGGAGAGAGCTTAGCGGTTACCGCTCAGCTCGTCGCGAAAGGAACGGATGATTTTGAACCTGAATTTGATTGGTTTTATCTAACATATCAAGCAACCGACGATTTAACCTTAATGGCGGGGCGCAGAAATATTCCGATGTATTACTTTTCAGAATTTTCTGAAATAGGCTATGCCTACCCTTGGGTGCGTCCTCCTTCAAACTTATATTGGTGGCAGGTTACTCAGTTTGATGGCTTTCACGCAATGTACAGCTTCCAAACGGGCGATTATTCTAATGTAATCACCGTATTTTATGGAAATGAAACATCAAACGATAATAAAGAATTAAAGTATTACAATCGCCTGTATGGCGGTAATGCACAAGCAGTTAATGAGTTTTGGAAGAACATAATTGGGTTTAACTGGAACTTTTCTGGCGACTTTTTTGACTTGCGTTTTGTTTATTTTGAAAATGATAGAGAGCGTACCACCATTAATGCCGATGGCTCAGCGACCGATTCCGATCCATTCACCCAAAAATTTATCGGATTGGGCGGTACAGCAGACCTTGCACAGTTTACCATTTTATTTGACATGAACCTTGTTGAATACACTGACGCAGTGGGCACTGAATATCCGACTTATCTAGTCTCAGTCGTTTACAACATTGATGAGTTTCACCCCTACATTAGCTACTCGAAAGCAGATCACGAACGAACTAAAGGGCTTGCCAGAACTGAAAACTTAGAAGAGCATTACATGCTGAGTTATGGTATTCGTTATGATTTTCATTCAAATGCGGCATTAAAGGTTCAGTACGACAAATTTGTTGATCAAGGTGATAAAGCAACTGGCTGGGCGTACCATGGAGATTCAGAAACAATCACAATTGGTGTAGATTTTACATTCTAGAACCGAGGGCGTGTTGACCTTTCGAGATTGTACTATCAATCTCGAAAGTCACCTCTACATTGGGGTTATTGAAGCGTGATCTTTATTTTCGCCGTATTATCCCCATCCACTTCCTGACCGCACATCTCATCGTAAGCAGACTGATGAACTAAAAACGCTCGCTTAACACGGCATTCATTAAAGGCATTCTTCACTTCTTCAATGCTGTGAAATTTTAATATTTTTCTGTTTTCATCAAAAACGTACGCAGTAAAGTCGTTATATGACACTTCTACCAAATATTCACCATTTTCAAATGAGTGAACATTCATTGTATCAAGTACCACATCATCATAATTTAGATTTGAATAAATATGCTTTCTCATGGTTTCCCCTATAAAATAAAAAAGTATGAAAACAGGTCTTAGTACGTGAATAAATATCGTTAGCTCAATTCACACATATACACATACGTAACCTTGTAAAATAAGAATAGCTGAAATATTAGTTTTAGTGAGTAATTCGAGCGGAAGATTGATAGCTGTGAGAAAGTACCAGTTTTAACATAGTCTATAAGTGACAATGGTATTGCACTATCGTCACTTATAAACAAGCACTATAAATATTAGCGCCCTAAAATAGAACGACTAATGATTTCTTTCATGATTTCAGATGTGCCACCATAAATTGTTTGTACACGTGCATCCAAGAAGTAACGCGATATTGGATACTCTGTCATATAACCATATCCACCGAATAACTGTAAACAGCGGTTGGTGACACTAAATTCCATTTCTGTGGCTGAGTATTTCGCCATACTCGCTTGTTCAGTAGACAATGCTTTATTTGCTAATTTTTGCTTGTATGATTCAATCACCACACGATGCATTTCAATTTCTGTTGCCATTTCAGCAATTTTAAAACGTATGTCTTGAAGCTTAGAAAGCGTAGCACCAAATGCTTTTCTTTCTTTAACGTAGTCTGTAGTTAAAGCAAGTGCGCCTTCAGCGTGTGCCGTAGCCACACATGCTAATGCTAAGCGCTCTCTAGGTAACTCTTCCATTAAGTTGAAGAAACCTTTGTCTATTTCGCCTAACACGTGCTCTTCAGTCACTTCTACGTTATCGAAAAATAACTCTGATGTGTCGCCAGCATGCTGACCAATTTTGTGAAGGTTTTGGCCGCGCGAGAAGCCTGGCATGTCTTCATCAATTAAAAATAACGTTAAGCCTTTTGCCGTTGCAACCTCTAAGTTAGTCTTGGCTGCCACAATATAAAGCTTAGAGTTTTGACCATTAGTGATAAACGTTTTAGAGCCGCTAATAGACCAACCTTTATCGGTTTTAGTTGCGGTTGTTTTCATACCCTGCAAGTCACTACCCGCTCCTGGCTCTGACATACAAATAGCACCAATGCATTCTCCGCTTACCATTTCTGGCAAGTATTTTTGCTTTTGCTCTTCCGTACCTTTGTTAAGCACGTAATGTGCAGCAATATCTGCATGTACCACTAAATTGGTTGATAATGAAAAGAAGCCTGCTTTCGCGATTTCTTCGGCAACTACCATATTAAAATTAAAATCTACGCCAAACCCGCCGTACTCTTCAGGTATATCACAACACAATAAGCCTTCTTCACCCATTTTGTGCCATAACGATTTTGGAATAATTTTATTTTTTTCCCACTCTTCATAAAAAGGTGCAATTTCGTTTTCGATAAACTTTACGACCGTTTCGCGAAAAATATTTAGCTCTTCGTTGTAACTTGAATCCACTGTTTTACCTATATTTGTTTCGTTAATTGTTAGAGCAAACTGGCCTAGCTAAGGCAGAGTTACATTGCTATGCCGCCGTCAATTTCAACTACGCGCCCTGTAAAGAATTCATTTTCAAAAATATACTTAGCGGTATGCGCAATTTCGTCAGCCTCACCTAAGCGACCTACTGGCTTCATCTTTTCAAGGCGTTCACGCATTTCAGGCTTCATGGCATCTGTCATTGCGGTACGAATAACGCCTGGTGCTATAGCACCAACGCGAATACCATGGCGACCTAGCTCTCTTGCCCAAGTTACCGTCATTGCAACCACACCCGCTTTTGATGCTGAGTAGTTTGTTTGTCCCATGTTACCCGCGCGCGCAACAGAAGACATATTAATTATCACGCCTTTATTGCCAGCTTCTATCATGTGCGCTGCCGCTTCTCGGCCACAAAGAAATACACCAGTTAAGTTAACATCAATGACTGACTGAAATTTTTCTAGCGACATTTTTGCCACAACCTTACCGTCTTTCGCTTTAACAAACATGCCATCACGTAAAATACCAGCATTGTTAATTAGACCGTGAATGCCATTAAAGTCATCATTGATTTTTTTGAAGGTTTCTTCTACTTCGGCTTCTTCAGTTACATTTGCAACATAGCTTTTCGCAGTAACACCTAATTCTGTTAGCATATTTACACTTTCATCAAGCATCTCTTGATTCATATCGATAAGAGCTAAATTTGCCCCTTCTTTAGCAAAGTTAACTGCCATTGCACGCCCTAAACCTTGGCCGCCGCCAGTAATTACTATTGTTTTATCTTTTAACTGCATGTAATTTGCCTTTCTATTTTGCAATTTTCTATATTTACGTTAATTCTGCAAGCGGATGATCAGCCTCAGACCATGGGCTGTCAAACAATTGCTTTATTTCTTCATCCGGTACATCGTGAACCGTTTTATATTTCCAATTCGGCTGATGGTCTTTATCAACAAGTAACGCACGAACACCTTCAACAAAGTCACCATTATGTGCACATCTTAGCGATAGCCCTAGCTCCATTTTAAAGCAAGCTGGCAAAGAAATTTTCCTGCCCTGCTCAACTAACTTATAAACTACGGCAGAAGTAACGGGACAACCACCAGCAAGTTTATGCTTTGCTTCATTCAACCATTTATCATTCGTTTTCAGGCCTAAAATGTGCGAAACCATCGCTGATGCTGTTGTCATGTCAGACAATGGCTCTATCTCGTCACTATGTTTTTTTAAATTTGATGCTGGTATATGCTGCGAGCTGTCACTTTCAAAACTCAATAGTAAATCGCTCACTTTTTGATGATTAAGCGCAACGGTACCGCCCCACTTCACAAATAATAACGCCTCAATAAACTGGCCAAAGCGATCATTCTCGACAAAGTAGTCAGCTAAATCTGCATACTTTGCATCTGCAGCATTGATTGATGCGCCTGTTAATCCTAGAAATAACCCCATTGACTTAGGCATACGATTAAAGAAGTAACTCGCCCCTACGTCTGGATATAAGCCAATGGTCGTTTCAGGCATCGCTAACTTAGATGTTTCTGTTACAACACGATGACTGGCACCCGCCATTAAACCTAGTCCGCCTCCCATTACAATACCGTGCCCCCAAACAATTAGAGGCTTTGAGTAAGTATGGATTAGGTAATCCAGTTTGTACTCAGCCGTAAAAAATGCCGTTACTTCAGGGGTAAAGCTATACTTGGGCCCAGCCTGCACTTGTGCTGCCAACGTTTTTACGTCTGCCCCTGCACAAAAAGCAACATCAGAGCTGCTGTTCATTACAACTAGTGCAACATCTTTATCTTGATCCCACTCTACCAATTGATTTGAAATTGCTTCAATCATGTCATGCGTTAACGCATTTAAACGTTTTGTGGCATTCAGCGAGATCATACCAATTTTTTTATCGTTAACTGACTCTAATGTTTTACATATAATCGTTGAATCCATGCTACCAATCCCTAATTAATCGACAGTATTTTTCATTTCTTATTTTGGCTATGTTTATCATCAACAAACGACTAAGATAATAACGGTTAAACGAGCCTATTTATTTAGAGCGTATCATCTATTTTTACGACTGTTCGACCTGTTACAGTACCCGCAATATAGTCGTCAAACACTTCTGGTAAGTTGTCAAAATCAATGGTTCTTGGTGCAATACGTTCAAGTTGAGAAGGCTTCAAATCTGTCGCCAATCGCTGCCATGCTTTATCACGCACCGACAGTGGCATTTCTACCGAGTTAATCCCTAACAAGCTCACACCGCGGAGAATAAACGGCATCACTGTTGCGTTTAATTTAAAGCCACCCGCTAAACCAATCGACGCTACATTTCCCCATGGTACTGTAGTACTAAGTAGCCAAGACAATGTTTTTCCACCCACATTATCTACCGCGCCACCCCACTGCGCTTTGTCTAATGGTCGCTGTAACATTTCCGTTTCGTGTCGGTTGATAAGTGTAGTCGCACCTATAGCATGAAGATAGTCGGCTTGTTCCATTTTTCCGGTCAGCGCATGAACTTCGTAACCTAATTTGGCGAGCATATTAATTGCGAAGCTACCCACTCCGCCCGTTGCTCCCGTTACTACTATCGGTCCTCTTTCAGGCACCTGCCCGTTATCTTCCATTCGCTGCATAGCAATTGCTGCAGTATAACCAGCCGTACCAATAGCCATGGCATCCCAGAGTGTCAGTTCGCTTGGTAATGGCACAACTGAATCTGCTTTCACTCGTGCATATTCAGCATAACCACCGTCATACAGCTCTGAAAGCTGTGCACCACATACCAATACCTTATCACCTTCAACAAATCTTGCATCGGTAGATGCCTGTATCACTCCAGATAAATCTATCCCACCAACCAAAGGATAAGTGCGTAATATCTTGCCTTTACCTGTAGCTGCTAGTGCATCTTTATAATTTACCCCAGAATAAGCAACCTTAATGACAACCTCACCCTCGGTTAGGTCATTAAGCTTAATACGCTCAAATTTAGCTTGAATATTGTCGTCAACTTGATGGATACGAAAAGCGTTAAAGTCGTTCATAACAGTTCCATATTAACTTATTCCAATAAATAAGCGCCCAAAGGCGCTTAAGTATTCTTGTTTATATCAACAAAATTACATATTACGGCGATATTGTCCGCCCACTTCAAATAGCGCATTAACTATTTGACCCAGTGAACACACTTTACATGCTTCCATTAACATATCGAAGATATTGCCATGTTGAATCGCTGTTGCTTGTACTTTTTTCAGCATCACTGCAACCTCATCTGCATTACCGTTATGTAACTCGGCTAACATCTCAATTTGATAATCTTTTTCTTCAGTCGTTGCGCGGATAACTTCTTGCGGCAATACCGTAGGAGAGCCTTTTGAACTTAAGAAGGTATTCACACCTATAATTGGGAATTCCCCAGTATGCTTTAAGTGTTCATAATACAAGCTTTCTTCTTGTATTTTACTACGCTGATACATGGTTTCCATTGCACCAAGTACACCGCCACGTTCAGTAATACGATCAAACTCGGTTAATACTGCTTCTTCAACTAAGTCGGTAAGCTCTTCAATAATAAATGCGCCTTGAATTGGGTTTTCGTTTTTCGCCAAACCTAACTCTCGGTTAATGATTAATTGAATTGCCATTGCACGACGCACACTTTCTTCCGTTGGTGTGGTTATGGCTTCGTCGTACGCATTAGTATGCAATGAATTACAATTGTCGTAGATTGCGTATAACGCCTGCAAAGTAGTACGAATGTCGTTAAAGTCAATTTCTTGCGCATGTAACGAGCGACCACTAGTTTGAATGTGATATTTCAACATTTGCGCTCGGCTATTCGCACCATATTTCATTTTCAATGCTTTTGACCAAATACGGCGAGCAACACGGCCAATAACCGCATATTCTGGGTCAATACCATTCGAAAAGAAGAAGGATAAATTAGGACCAAAGTCATTAATATCCATACCACGGCTTAAATAATACTCTACAAAGGTAAAGCCATTAGCCAGTGTAAACGCTAACTGCGATATCGGATTCGCACCTGCTTCCGCAATATGATAACCAGAAATAGACACAGAGTAGAAGTTACGTACACCGTTCGCGATGAAGTTTTCTTGTACATCGCCCATTAAACGCAACGCAAATTCGGTAGAGAAAATACACGTATTTTGTGCTTGGTCTTCTTTTAAAATGTCTGCCTGAACTGTGCCGCGCACTTGCGTTAGTGTACGAGCTTTGATGTCTGCGTACACATCTTCTGGTAACACTTGATCGCCAGTTACACCTAGCAGCATTAGCCCTAAGCCGTCATTACCTTCTGGCAAGTCGCCTTGATAAGTAGGGCGAACCGAGCCTTTTTGCTGGTAAATTTTAGCAATGGCCTTTTCAACGTCTTTTTCTAAGCCTTGTTCTTTAATATACAGCTCACACTGTTGGTCAATAGCCGCATTTAAGAAAAAGCCAAGAATAATCGGCGCAGGACCATTAATGGTCATCGACACTGATGTTTTAGGATCGGCTAAGTTAAAACCAGAATACAGCTTTTTAGCGTCATCTAAGCAACAAATTGAAACGCCCGCATTACCGATTTTTCCGTAAATGTCAGGACGAATACCCGGATCGTTTCCATAAAGTGTGACTGAATCAAACGCTGTTGATAAACGCTTTGCAGGCATGCCTAGCGAAACGTAATGGAAACGACGGTTCGTTCTTTCTGGACCACCCTCACCCGCAAACATTCGCGTTGGATCTTCCCCTTCACGCTTAAAGTTAAATAAGCCAGCAGTATAAGGAAATTCACCTGGAACATTTTCTTGTAAATTCCATTTCAGTAAATCACCCCAAGCTTCGTATTTAGGCAATGACACTTTTGGAATATCAGTTTGCGAAAGTGATTTCGTATGGGTTTCAATATTGATATCTTTGCCACGCACTTGGAAGGTAAATACAGGCTCTTTGTACTTTTTAACCTTGCTTGGCCAGTCTTCAATAATCTTCATGTTTTTCGGATCTAGCTCTAGTGCTTGCTGTTCATACAGCGCCTCTAGTTGCTTAGCTAACTCTGCTGAAGATTCAATGTTGGAAGACTTAGCTACCTCGAGTGCTTGCTTAATGCCATATAACTTTTGCGCAACGTCTCGCTGTTCTTCAACCCATTTATCATAACTACGGTTATTTTCTGATATTTCAGACAAGTAACGATTTCGACTCCCTGGGATCACAGACGCTTTATCTTCTAGCGTTCCTTCAATGTCTAATCCTTTAGATATTTGAATATCTGTTTTGTCTGCAATTTTTGCAATCACCGCATTGTACAGCTTAGTCATGCCGCGATCGTTAAACTGAGATGCAATCGTGCCAAATACAGGCACTTCATCGTTGCCAGCTTCAAATAAACCATGATTACGTTTGTATTGTTTAATCACATCACGCAATGCGTCTTGTGCACCACGTTTATCAAACTTGTTCACGGCAATAATGTCGGCAAAGTCAAGCATGTCAATTTTTTCTAATTGCGTTGCTGCGCCGTATTCTGGTGTCATTACATACAAGCTTGTGTCTGAGTGCTCTTCAATTTCTGTGTCTGACTGGCCGATGCCTGATGTTTCTAAAATAATTAAGTCAAAATTAGCGGCTTTTAACACTTTAAGTGCATCATTTACATGTGCAGACAAGGCTAAATTAGATTGTCTCGTTGCTAACGAGCGCATATAAACACGTCCATTATTTACCGCATTCATACGAATACGATCACCTAATAGCGCGCCGCCCGTTTTTCTTTTGGAAGGGTCAACTGAAATAATTGCGATGTTTTTATCATCAGTATCCATTAAAAAGCGACGAATAAGCTCGTCAACCAGTGACGACTTACCTGCGCCACCCGTACCCGTTATCCCTAACACGGGTGCTTTATTATTTTCGGCAAGTGCACGAATGTCATCTAATAGCGCTTTATTTTTTTCAGGGGCGTTTTCAGCAGCAGAAATAACGCGGGCAATTGAGTTTACGTTACGCTTAGCAATGTTATCTAAGTCATCGGCTTGTACGTTTTCACCCGTAGCAAAGTCGCAACGTTCAAGCATGTCGTTGATCATGCCTTGTAAGCCCATCTCGCGGCCATCATCTGGCGAGTAAATACGGGTAATACCGTATTCATGCAGCATTTTTATTTCATCTGGCAGGATCACTCCACCACCGCCGCCAAAGATCTTTATATGTTCACAACCGCGTTCTTTTAGTAAGTCATACATGTACTTGAAGTACTCGTTATGCCCACCTTGATATGACGTCATTGCAATCGCGTTGGCATCTTCTTGAATTGCGCAATTAACCACTTCTTCTACACTGCGGTCATGGCCTAAGTGAATAACTTCTGCACCCGTTGACTGCAAAATACGACGCATAATATTAATGGCTGCGTCATGCCCATCAAATAAAGAGGCTGCGGTAACAACGCGCACTTTATTTTTTAATGAATACTTGTCTTGATTCATAATATTTCAACTTACTCGTTTGTACTTAAAGCAACGTCGCCTAAGTAAAAAATTGAATAGCGATTAAACATTAAACAGTGTTGAATACTTCATCTACAGTCACGCGCTATACAAAATAGACATCGAATTATTAGACGTCGGCAATGCCCAACTTCGTGAATAGAATAGAACATAGCGAACAGATCAACACTCTTAGTTAGCTTGATTGCAAAAAGCGCATTAACAAATGTTATGCGCTCAGAAATTAAATAACGCGAATGCGTTATAATACTTCAATTGCAACCGCTGTTGCTTCACCACCGCCAATACATAACGATGCAACACCCTTGGTTAATCCTTTATCTTTAAGTGCATGAATAAGTGTAACCATGATACGTGCGCCAGATGCACCAAGTGGATGACCAAGTGCACATGCACCACCATTAACGTTTACTTTTTCAGCAGGTAAATCTAATTCAACCATTGCTGCCATTGTTACCATCGCAAACGCTTCATTAATTTCAAACAAGTCAACATCTTGCGCATTCCAACCTGCCACTTCTAATACTTTTTGCATTGCACCAACAGGAGCAACAGTAAATTGATCAGGCTGTAAAGAGTTTGTCGCGTGCCCAACAATTTTAGCGAGCGGCTTTAAGCCGCGCTTTTCTGCTTCTGAAAGAGACATCATCACCATTGCCGCCGCACCATCGCTAATCGATGAAGAGTTTGCCGCAGTAATCGTGCCGTCTTTTTTGAATGCTGGTCTTAGCGAAGGGATTTTATCGATTTTAGCGTTACCCGGTTGCTCATCTATTTCAACCGTTACATCACCACGTCGTGTTGAGTAGGTTACTGGTGCAACCTCATTGTTAAAACGACCTGCTTCTATTGCATCTTGAGCGCGAGTTAGTGAGCGAATCGCATATTCATCTAGTTGTTCACGAGTGAATTCGTACTTATCAGATGTTTCTTGAGCGAAACATCCCATTGCCTTACCTTGATATGCATCTTCTAATCCATCAAGGAACATATGATCTTTTACTTCTCCATGCCCCATACGCATGCCACCGCGAGCATTTGGCAGCATATATGGTGCGTTCGTCATGCTTTCCATCCCGCCAACTACAGCAACATTTAAGCTACCAGCTGTAATTAAGTCATTCGCTAACATTGCCGCTTTCATGCCTGAACCACACACTTTATTAATAGTAGTTGCACCGGCTGATACAGGTAAATCAGCTTTTAAAGCTGCTTGGCGTGCTGGCGCTTGGCCTAGTCCTGCTGGTAAAACACATCCCATGATGACTTCATCAACATCATTACCGCTCACACCCGCACTTTCCATTGCTGCTTTAATCGCAACTGCACCTAAATCTGGCGCTGGCACTGATGATAAACTCCCTTGAAATCCACCCATAGGTGTTCTTTTTGCACTTACAATAACGATAGGATCTTGGTTAGACATGGTGCTCTCCCCGTGTTGATTTGAAAAATTATTTTTATAATTGGGCTGAGCATACACAAAATTTTAAGTTGACGCCAACGTCAACTTAAACACTGCAAAATACATACAAGACAAGTCAAAAACACATTTACCTTATTAAACAATTAGTTATATGTTTAGTAAGATTAAACTAGGTAATCACTTTACACATATTTTTACTAGACAGTTATATTGTAAGTCAATGTAATTAAAGGTTTATCTGTACTAAAGCACATATAGAACAAATTAAACTGCCTTTCACTGATCCGGCCTGTTAATGCAATTTCAGGTGCTTTACCTTTACGTAAACTTCCTCTATATTTAGCACCTGTTTTTGAGGAAGGATTAAATGACAAGCCAACAAGAGATAACATTCTCCATCAGTGATTTAGCGAAAGAATTTGACATCACTACGCGAAGTATTCGTTTTTATGAAGACCAAGGCTTATTAATGCCCTCTCGTAGTGGTCAAACCCGCATTTATAGTAAGCGGGATCGTGTTCGTTTAAAGCTGATATTACGTGGGAAGCGGCTGGGGTTTTCGTTGGCTGAAACAAAAAATTTATTCGAACTCTACGATGCAGATCAAGGTAGCGCAATTCAGTTAGAAACCATGCTAACGATGATTCAAGAAAAAAAAGAGCGCCTGCATCAACAAATGGACGATATTAAAGTAGTACTTATGGAGCTAATCACCGCTGAACGGCGTTGTTTAGAGTCGCTTACTAACCTTTCAGAAGAATTTGACGTGAATATTGACGTGAATAACAACGAGGAAAAATTATCATGATCTCAAGATTTAGTTCTCTAAACTTTAACCTAGGCGAAACGGTCGACATGATCCGTGATCAGGTCAACGCATTTGCTCGCGATGAGATCGCGCCTCGTGCAGAACAAATTGATATTGATAACGAATTTCCTAATGAGCTATGGCAAAAATTTGGTGACATGGGTTTATTAGGTATGACTGTTGAAGAAGAATACGGCGGTTCAGGTTTAGGTTACATTGAGCATGTAATTGCAATGCAAGAAATTAGCCGTGCTTCAGCATCAGTTGGCTTAAGCTACGGTGCACACTCTAACCTGTGTCTTAATCAATTACGCAAAAATGGTACTCACGAACAAAAACTTAAATATTTACCTAAGTTATGTTCTGGCGAACATATTGGCGCACTTGCTATGTCTGAGCCAAATGCGGGTTCAGATGTAGTGAGTATGAAATTGCGCGCTGAGAAAAAAGGTGATCGTTACATCTTAAACGGTAACAAAATGTGGATCACTAATGGTCCAGATGCAAACACCTTCATCATATATGCCAAAACCGACGTTAATGCTGGCTCTAAAGGCATCACTGCGTTTATTGTTGAGCGCGACTTCCCAGGATTTTCTCGCCATCAAAAACTTGATAAATTAGGAATGCGCGGCTCGAATACCTGTGAGCTAGTATTTGAAGATTGTGAAATCCCTGAAGAAAACGTGCTAGGTGAAGTTGGCAAAGGCGTTCGTGTACTTATGTCAGGCCTAGACTACGAGCGCGTTGTCTTGTCTGGTGGCCCACTAGGTATTATGGACGCTTGTATGGATAGCGTTGTGCCTTACATTCACGACCGCCAACAGTTTGGCCAGTCAATTGGTCAATTCCAGCTAGTTCAAGGCAAAGTGGCCGACATGTATACACAAATGAATGCTGCCAAGTCTTATGTTTACTTAGTTGCTCAAGCCTGTGATCGCGGTGAAACAACACGTAAAGATGCAGCGGGTGCTATTCTATATTCAGCTGAATTAGCAACTAAAATGGCACTTGACGCAATTCAATTACTTGGCGGCAACGGTTATATCAACGAATTCCCTACTGGCCGTTTATTACGCGACGCTAAGTTATACGAAATTGGTGCTGGCACGTCAGAAATTCGTCGAATGCTAATTGGCCGTGAGTTATTCAACGAGTCAAACTAAGTGCATCAATGAGCTTATAAAGCTAGAAATACAGTAACGATAAGGTCGGACGAATGTCCGACTTTTTGGTAACTATACCCAGAACGACTTATCACATTACGCATGTCTTCAAGGGTATAAAAAATATAAAAAATTGTCGGGATATACCCGAATTACCAAGGAAAATCACATGGCGAAGATAGTAAGTAAAATTAATACTCGCAGCCAAGACTTCGAACATAATGCGAATGAAATGCAAGCCATTGTAGACGACGTACTTACAAAGCTAGAAACAATTAAACTTGGCGGTGGCGAAAAGCTTAAACAGCGTCATGAATCTCGTGGCAAATTATTTGTACGTGACCGCATCGAAAAACTACTCGATGTAGGTTCAGCATTTCTTGAAATTGGTCAATTTGCTGGCTTTGAGTGTTATGAAGATTATGTGCCCGCAGCAGGTGTCGTAGCAGGCATTGGCCGTGTAAGCGGCATAGAATGTATGATTATTGCAAACGACGCCACCGTTAAAGGAGGCACTTACTATCCGCTTACTGTGAAAAAGCATCTTCGCGCACAAGAAATTGCCGAACGCTGCCACCTTCCTTGTATTTACCTTGTAGACTCTGGTGGTGCAAACTTGCCTCGTCAAGATGAAGTATTCCCAGATAAACTGCACTTCGGTCGCATTTTCTTCAACCAAGCTAACATGTCTGCTAAAGGTATTCCTCAAATTGCAGTTGTAATGGGGTTATGCACAGCAGGCGGTGCTTATGTCCCTGCAATGGCAGACGAAAGCATCATCGTGAAAGAACAAGGCACTATTTTTCTTGCCGGGCCACCATTAGTAAAAGCAGCCACAGGTGAAGAAGTATCAGCAGAAGAGCTCGGCGGTGCAGATGTGCACTGTAAAACGTCTGGTGTTGCCGATCACTACGCCTTAAACGACGAACATGCACTGCAAATTGCCAGACAAGCTGTTTCTCGTTTAAACAAAAGCAAAAAAGTAGATTTAGACATTAAAGCGCCTAAAGAACCAGCATACGATCCGAAAGAAATTTACGGCATTGTTGGTACTGATCTTAAAAAGCCGTTTGATGTAAAAGAAGTTATTGCACGTATTGTTGATGACTCAGATTTTGATGAATTTAAACAATTCTACGGGTCGACACTGGTTTGTGGATTTGCTCGCATTTTTGGCTACCCTGTCGGCATCGTGGCGAATAATGGCATATTATTTTCTGAATCAGCACAAAAAGGCGCACACTTTATTGAGTTATGCTCTCAGCGCAAAATTCCTTTGCTTTTCTTACAAAATATTACCGGTTTCATGGTTGGTAAAAAGTATGAAGCCGAAGGTATCGCCAAACACGGTGCCAAAATGGTTACCGCAGTATCTTGTGCCAAAGTACCTAAATTTACTGTACTCATTGGTGGCTCTTACGGTGCTGGTAACTATGGTATGTGTGGTAGAGCTTACGACCCAACGATGATGTGGATGTGGCCTAACTCGCGCATTTCAGTAATGGGTGGTGAACAAGCGGCAGGCGTCATGGCACAGGTTACGAAAGACGGCATGGCCAGAAAAGGACAAACATGGACCGCAGAAGAGGAAGCTGCATTTAAGCAACCTATTACTGAGCAATATGAAGAACAGGGTCACCCTTATTATGCTTCAGGTCGATTATGGGATGACGGCATTATTGATCCAGCTCAAACTCGTATGGTGGTTGGCTTAGCGTTATCAGCCTCGTTAAATGCGCCAATTGAAGACACCAAGTTTGGTGTGTTCAGAATGTAATTACGCCATTAGGCAAAGGAAATTCACTGATTATGAATACACCTCTACACACTGAAAACACAGTTACGGTAGATATTACCAATTCAGGCGTTGCCACGGTTACACTGAACAGACCCGACAAACATAACGCATTTGATGATAGCGTCATTGCAGAGTTAACCGCCGCTTTTAATCAAGTTGCTAACAACCCTAATGCTCGCGTAATGGTATTAGCATCTACAGGAAAAAGCTTTAGCGCTGGCGCTGATTTAGCTTGGATGAAGCGCATGGCCAGTTACTCGTATGAAGAAAACTACAAAGACGCCCAAGCGCTAGCAGAAATGTTACGAGTACTTAATTTTATGCCAATGCCAACCATAGCAAAAGTGCAAGGTGCTGCATTTGGCGGTGCTGTAGGGCTTGTATCATGTTGCGATTTAGCCATTGCCAGCGAAAAAGCGAGCTTTTGCTTAAGCGAAGTAAAAATTGGCTTAATTCCCGCTACTATCAGTCCTTACGTGGTTGATGCAATTGGCTTACGTGCTTCAAGACGCTACTTTATGACTGCTGAACGTTTCTTTGCCAATACTGCGCAATCATTAGGGTTAGTCAGCGAAGTAGTGGCACCAGAAGAATTGGATAATGCAACCGAACAAATGATCAACACGCTGTTAAACAACAGTCCAGCAGCAGTTAAAGCAGCAAAACAACTGGCATTTGATGTTGCACACCAAACAATTAATAGCACACTGATTGATGATACCAGCGAACGTATTGCATCAATACGTACATCTGATGAAGGCCAAGAAGGTTTAACCGCTTTCTTAGAAAAACGTCAACCAGCTTGGCAAGCGCAATAACAAGCAATATTGCAGGAGAGAATTATGTTTAAAAAAATATTAATCGCAAACCGTGGTGAAATTGCTTGTCGCGTTATAGAAACGGCTCATAAACTTGGCATTCGCTGTGTAGCCGTTTATTCAGATGCAGACGCAAATTCAATGCACGTTGCAATGGCAGATGAAGCATTCCATATTGGCCCTGCCCCAAGTAAAGATTCGTACTTACGTGCTGATAAAATTTTAGAAGTAGCAAAAAAATCTGGCGCAGAAGCCGTTCACCCTGGTTATGGCTTTATGTCGGAAAACCCAGAGTTTGCTAAAGCATGTGCCGACAATAATATTGTATTTATTGGTCCGCCAGTTCCAGCCATTGAAGCGATGGGCTCTAAAAGCGCAGCGAAAGACATTATGAGCAAAGCCAATGTGCCTTTAGTGCCTGGTTATCACGGTGACAACCAAGACCCTGCTTTTTTAAAGCAAGAAGCCAATAACATTGGTTACCCAATGTTATTAAAAGCTGCATTTGGTGGTGGCGGTAAAGGCATGCGAGTTGTATGGCAAGAAAGCGAGTTTGATGATGCACTGGCTTCTGCGAAACGCGAAGCTATTAATGGTTTTGGTAACGACACCATGTTAATGGAAAAATACCTAACCAAACCTCGCCATGTTGAAATACAAGTATTTTGTGACAACCATGGTAATGGCATTTACCTTGCGGAGCGTGACTGTTCAATACAGCGTCGTCATCAAAAAGTGATTGAAGAAGCACCAGCGCCGGGGTTATCTCAAGAGAT
Organism: Flocculibacter collagenilyticus; assembly: GCF_016469335.1. NCBI lineage: Bacteria > Pseudomonadati > Pseudomonadota > Gammaproteobacteria > Alteromonadales > Pseudoalteromonadaceae > Flocculibacter > Flocculibacter collagenilyticus. Next base: position 1,459,037 of record NZ_CP059888.1, on the reverse strand, counting down.
CAGAACGGCAATGGGTGAAGCTGCAGTGCGCGCAGCGCAAGCTATTAACTACCAAGGTGCGGGAACCGTTGAATTTTTGTATGACGAAGACGGTTCATTTTACTTCATGGAAATGAATACCCGACTTCAGGTTGAACACCCTGTTACTGAAATGATCACAGGACAAGACCTTGTAAAATGGCAGCTACTTGTTGCCTCTGGTGAAACATTACCTTTGACTCAAGACGAGGTCACGATTGAAGGCCATGCATTTGAAGTACGCGTGTATGCTGAAGATCCTGAAAACGACTTCTTACCTGCAACTGGTAAATTAAACTATCTCCGCCAGCCTGAACAAAGTCAGCACGTACGTGTTGATACAGGTGTACGTGAGAATGACGAAGTGTCTGCCTTTTATGACCCAATGATAGCAAAGCTAATTGTTTGGGATGAAAACCGTGATCGCGCCTTACAGCGTATGCTTAGGGCATTAGACGACTACCGTATTTCTGGAGTTAAAACTAATCTACACTTTTTGTCTAGCTTACTTGAACATCCTTCATTTAAAGATGTTGAGTTAGACACTAACTTTATTGAAAAACATAAAGACACACTGCACGCGCCAGCAAAACAAGCCGATACCCAAGCACTAGTGATGGCCGTATTATATTTACTGCTAAACCAAGCGAAATGTAATCGAGATTCTGCAAACGACTCATTCGACCCTTACTCTCCGTGGCATGGCTTTACTGGCTGGCGAATGAATGAAAATCAACAGTATAAAATTCAATTAACGGATGAACATAATGTTGAACACTTCATTGCTGTTGAACAAGTCGGCACACAATTTGTGATCACCGTTGACGGTACCGACATTACTGCAACAGGCACGCTAGATGATGACCACCTAAAAGCAACAATAGGTGGTCACAATATGAATGTACTTATTGCCGAGAAAGATAATCAAATTACCGTGTTTAATAAGCAAAACATTGTTACATTCACCAATACACTAAGTAGTGAAATTGTTGTTGAAGATAATGCTGGGCAAGGCGGTCTTACAGCCCCAATGAACGGTACTATTGTTTCTGTGCTTGTTAAACAAGGTGATGAAGTAAAAGCAGGTCAAAACCTCGTCATTATGGAAGCCATGAAAATGGAATACACCATCACTGCTCCAAGCGATGGCAAGGTAGAAGAAGTGTATTTCACTGACGGTGATTTGGTCGCAGACGGTGCAGAATTACTTTCAATCGCTGCAACTGAACAAGCAAACAAATAGACCGGAGCTATTACATGTCATTACAATTATCTGAAAAGACTAATGAAAAGCTACCAGCCACGGTTAATATTGTTGAAGTGGGCCCACGAGACGGCCTACAAAATGAAAAACAGCCCGTTGACGCAGAACATAAAATAGCACTTGTACACAACCTTGCTGATGCGGGGGTAACCTATATTGAAACGGGCGCTTATGTGTCTCCTAAATGGGTGCCACAGATGGGAACGACAACCGAAGTATTTGCCGGGATCACGCAACAAGAACATATAACCTACGCTGCATTAACTCCAAACCTAAAAGGGTTAGAAGCCGCGTTAGCATCAGGCGTTAAAGAGGTAGCCATTTTTGGTGCTGCCTCAGAAGCGTTCAGCCAAAAAAACATCAATTGCTCCATTGAAGAAAGTTTTGAACGTTTTGCTCCTGTTGTAGAAAAAGCGTTGGCCAAAGGTGTAAAAGTGCGTGGTTATGTGTCGTGCGTACTGGGCTGCCCGTACGAAGGCGACATTGATATACAGCAAGTTGCACGTGTTGCTAAAAAACTGTTTGATATGGGCTGTTATGAAATTTCGCTGGGCGATACCATAGGTGTAGGCACGCCAGATAAAGCCAAAGCGATGATTGCTGAGGTAGCTAAACAAGTACCAGTAGAAAAATTAGCCGTACATTTTCACGATACTTATGGCCAAGCATTAGCAAATATTTACGCTGCATTACAAATGGGGGTTAATACCGTTGATAGTGCCGTAGCAGGTTTAGGCGGCTGTCCTTACGCTAAAGGCGCCTCAGGTAATGTTGCAACAGAAGATGTTGTGTACATGCTAAATGGGCTAGGCATTAAGTCAGGTATAGATTTAACGAAACTGGCTAAAGCGGGCTGGCATATTAGCGACACGCTGAATCGTGCACCAAGTTCAAAAGTATCTGCTGCGTTAAGAGCAGCGCAAGAATAATAAAAAATTGGACGAGTAATCTATTCGTCCATCTCTTAATTCAATTAAAGGGGATTAGCAAATGGCAGGTTTCGACAAGGTAGTAACTAGCTATGATGAAGCCATGGCAGGTCTGAACGACAATATGACAATTATTGCGGGCGGGTTTGGCTTATGTGGTATTCCAGAAGGTCTTATTGCTCAAATAAAGAAAGTGGGCACAAAAGGTTTAACCATCGTTTCTAACAATTGTGGCGTAGACGGTTTTGGCTTAGGTGTTTTGTTAGAAGATAAACAAGTAAAAAAAATGGTGTCGTCTTATGTTGGCGAAAATGCACTATTTGAAAAACAATTACTTGAAGGTGATTTGGAAGTTGAACTTACTCCTCAAGGCACATTAGCAGAAAAAATGCGTGCTGGTGGTGCTGGTATTCCTGCATTCTTCACAGCAACTGGCTACGGCACTCCTGTTGGCGAAGGCAAAGAAGTAAGAGAGTTCGATGGCCGTAATTACATTATGGAAGAAAGCATCACGGGCGACTTTGCAATTGTTAAAGCGTGGAAAGCAGACCGCTATGGAAACTGTATTTATCGCCATACTTCAAAAAACTTTAATCCACTTGCCGCCACAGCAGGCAAAATTACCGTTGTTGAAGTTGAAGAAATTGTTGAGCCTGGTGAATTAGAACCGAGTCAAATTCATACACCTGGCATCTACGTAGATCGCGTTATTCAAGGCACGTTCGAAAAACGTATTGAACGTACTGTTTTAGCTAAATAAGGGAATTAACCATGGCATTATCAAGAGAACAAATCGCAATGCGAGTCGCCCAAGAGTTCAATGACGGTGACTACGTAAACCTAGGTATTGGTATCCCTACTCTTGCAGCGAACTACGTACCTGATGATATTGAAGTGATGCTGCAATCAGAAAATGGTTTATTAGGCATGGGGCCATACCCAACTGAAGACCAAGTAGATGCAGACATGATAAACGCAGGCAAAGAAACAGTGACTGCTATTACGGGCGCATCCATTTTCGATTCTGCTGAAAGCTTTGCGATGATCCGTGGCGGTCATGTTGATATTACCGTATTAGGAGCATTTGAAGTTGATCAACAAGGTAACATCGCTTCTTACATGATCCCGGGTAAATTAGTAAAAGGTATGGGCGGTGCAATGGACTTAGTTGCAGGTGCTGAAAATATTATTGTTACTATGACGCATGCTAACAAGCATGGCGTATCAAAACTATTACCTGAATGCACGCTACCATTAACAGGCGTTAACTGTATAACCCGCATTATTACCGATTTAGCCGTGCTAGAAGTAAAAGATGGCGCATTTGTATTAAAAGAACGCGCTCCAGGTGTATCGGTGGACGAAATTAAAGAAAAAACAGCAGGTAAGCTTGTTGTTGAAGGTGATATTCCTGAAATGAAGCTATAAGCTAGCCTTAAGTAGTATTCCTACCTATTTCTAATAAAAGGAGCATCTCGCTCCTTTTATTATTTGCCACTAAGCACTCCCAACATAAATAAACTAAAATAAATCTAAAGCTTATATTCACATTACAGATATAATCATTAAGGCGTGTTTTATGCCTTAGTCGTTAATAGGTTATTTAATAAGGGTTCAAAGCAAATATGTCTGACAAGCAACAAATCACCGATGAAGAGTCGCATGAAAATCAAGTCGAGACAGATGATCTGTTATTAGATGACGAGCAAGCGCCTTTTCAGAATGAAGATGAAATGCTTGAAATGATGCTGGAAACTGAAGACGAGGCTGCTTCTGAAGCACTCATGCTAGATGAAGAAATTGAAACAGACGCAAAAGCAGAGATGAATGAAGACCTCGAAGATACTCTACAAGAGAGTCTTGCCAATGCCGATACCGAAGCTCCCCTTTCTGATGAACCCGCTGAAAAGTCACTCATAGACGCGATAGAAGAACCTGTAGAAAACGAGTTAACGCTTGAAGATGATACGGCTGAAGCAATGTTAGCAGCACCCGAGGACGAAGCCCCTGCTGAGGATATGCTTTTAACGGTGGAAGAAAGCGAAAAAGAAGCTACTGAAAGTGAACAGCCAGCCCAACAGTTAGACGATGAAAATGAACTTGCGCCAATAGAAGATAATGCGCCCGATTCGCCTACGTCGCTTGACGATTCAAATCACACTGATCAAACAGGCCGCCTACTGAACGCGTTAGTCAACTTTACCCACTCAGTGAATAGCAATATCAGCGCCCGACAAGCGAATTTGCCACAAACCAATGAAAATAACGTTACCACGCCAACAAGTGTTAATAATATTGAAGAAATGACGCTAGCTGAAATTGAAACATTGCTTATTGATAATATGGAGAAGCTAACAGCGTTAATTTCAGCCCCCATTAATACCTATAATGTGCAAGTTAGCGCCAACGATCCTAGTAAAGAATTTGCCACCGCTATCCATCACTATAAAAACGAAATGTTTCATAAAGCCGCTAAGTGGATGCGTAAAGCCGCAATGAAAGGTCACGTAAAAGCACAGTTTTATCTGGGCATTATGTTTTTAAAAGGTGAAGGTTTACCTAAAAGTATTTACCATTCATATTCATGGTTAACCCTAGCCGCTTCACAGGATAACCAAGAGGCGTTAGCCGCGAAAAGTCAGCTAGAAAAAAAACTAACATCATTGGAAATAAATTCAGCCAGTAAATTAGCTGCTGAGCGGTATGAACAGATCCACAATTTTTTGCAAGGTTATAACTAATTTCCTTGCACACATTTGGCCAGTACCGCTCGCAGTTCATCAATGCTTTTATATTGTAACTACCTAATGAGTTAAAGCTGGCTTAATTAGCGCCTGCGTTCACAATAACACCGTCTTTTATTTCAAGAATGTCATCATCTGGGTGAATGAGCTCTCGATGATGGCTAATCATAATCACACGCATTTTACGTGCTATTTGACGCAGTAATACCATTAGCTCGCTTTTATTTTTACTGTCTAAAGCCGAGGTTGGCTCATCCAGTAATAATACTTTAGCTTGGCGTAGCATAGCTCTAGCAATGGCAAAGCGCTGCTTTTCTCCTCCAGAAAATTGATGAGCTTGCTCAGAAATCACTTGATCTAAATTATGATCAATCCTATCCAGCCATGCCTGTAAGCCAACAGACATTAAGATTTCTAGCATTTCTTCATCACTAATGTTTTCTGACAAACCCAACGTTAAGTTTTGACGAATGCTGGCATGTAATAGCTTTGGCTCTTGATCAACCCAAGCAATGGCTTGGCGAACTGAATGAAGATTATATTCACTCAATGTTTTGCCATTAATTAAAACATTATTATAAGTTTCTGGATAAAACCCTAAAAACTGGTTAAGCAATGTACTCTTACCACTGCCACTTTCTCCTAGCACTACCGATAAGCCCGAAGAAGTAAACTGGTAACTAATGTCTTTTAAAATATATTTGTCATCTCTAACAAAAGTGAGATCTTTCAAGGCGAGTTCTAAAACATCGTGAAGTAATTCCGGTGCATTATTACTCTCAACTGGCATTTGGCTAATCTCTGACAAACGGCTCGCCGCACCCATCGCTTTATTTAAGTTACTAAAGAACATCGCCATGGCCATAAGTGGAAACGTGAGTCCAAATAAATAAAGCAAAAAAGCAGTAATAGTACCTAACGTCATCGAGCCTTGTTTTAGCCAGTAGGCTGAAAAAGCTAAAATGGCAATCATGCTTATCATCAATACTAAATTGGCAATTGGCCCAATAATTGACAGTATTTTTGTAGCCCGCATTTCTTGGTGAAAACACTCATTTAATAACTCATTTGACTGTTTATGTAACTGACTACTAGCGTTATGAGACTTAATTAGCTTGCTGTAGCGTAACCATTCCGTTGTATATTTAAGTAAATTAGCTTCCGCTGCCTGAGTCTTTTGACCAATATTATTCATCATTAAAGCGATAGGCGTAATAATAATGAACCCTGCGAACACACAGCATACTAATACTAAAGTCAGTCGCCAATCTAAAGTAAACATAATGGCAATAACTGCAAACAGTGATATTAGTCCACTTAGCAGCCCCACTAAATCTTCGGCCAAAACATTTTTAACTTCTTTAGAGTCATTAACAACACGCGCACCTAATTCTGCACTATGCTCAAAGTCTAAACTTTGGCTTTGCGTGTGCAATAGTCGCCCTATAAGACTAAAACGTAAGCGAAAACTAATTTGATGCCCTAATCGGCCACCAAACCAGCCTAATATAGCTTCAAAACAAGCAGCAATAAGCACAATAGCAACTAAGCCTAAAATGATGCTGGTTTCAATGCCTTCACTACTGATTGAGTCAACTAGGTAGCTCGAGTACAAAGGTAAAACTAACTCGAATGATGTAGCAATAATGACTAACAGGCCAAGTAGAATAAATGATTTTTTAGATGGCTTATGTGGCGACAAAAGCTTCCACAATGATTTTGAATTCCCTACTGCTGGCTCCATAAGAACTTCCTTTTTAATTACCCCTAATTCAGGGTGAAAATTTAACTAAACGTTAGTTGATCGTACAACTAAAAACTATTAGGACGAGGGCTAGCGTGAAAAATTAGTTGATTTAATTAACGATGTCTATGCCTTTTTCTAATAAAAGGATGCCAATCCACAGCATAGTTAGTTGCGAGTATTGCCGAGTCAGGACATAGAGCAGTCGGCCAGCATTGCGAATTCAAACAATACCTAATCATCAATCACAAATATATAAAGCCAACAATTATGGCTGAAGAATTGAGATTTATACCAGACTAGGGGGTTTTATAGTTGGAGAATTCACCGAAGCTTTTTGAATTAAGAGCAGCGAAACAGTAAAAAATAGCTTGCACACAACAACTGTATGAACTACTGTATATATACTGTATTTTTAAACAGTGTTTCAACTGGAGCTATTTATGAACGTTGTAGAACATAACAATAATAACAACTGTAATATCAACTGTGAAAATAATCAGCATTCGTTATCGAATGGCATAGCAACAAACAATGTAGTCCAACTCATTAAAGTTGAAGATGAGCTATCCGCTACATTCGAACTGATCAAAATAGTAAAAAAGCACGCTCACTCTAAAAAATGGACACTATTGATAGCTCCTGAGCATGTGCCTAGTAAACAGCTATTAAACAGCTGTAGCGTGAACTTTGAGCATGTATTAGTTATTCACGAAAAGCAAATAACCAACAAATTAGACGTGATCCGTAATGCACTTAAATATGGTACTTGTAGCGCAGTTGTCACTTGGATGGATGTGTTTACCACAGACATGCTCAACGAATTAAATCACCTAACAAACGCGTCAAGCTGCGCATTTTACGCACTTAATAAGCAAACAGTGCCAATCAGCAACGGACCTATTCATACTCATACAGTGACCAACAGCCACTCTATAGCGCAGACATGCTGATGCATTGTCGTCAAATCAATCAGAGTTTCAGGTAGACAACAAAAAATTGCCCGGGGCGCAGCTATTTTGCTTACTAATTTTTTAGCTGCGCCTCTTTTTAATTGTTCTTTGCCGTATGCAAGCCATAAAAAAACCAGCACATAATGTGCTGGTTTTTTTCACTTCTATTATATGTAGTAATGACAAGCGCATACTTGTAATTTACTTATAAAAGCTAACCATTTTTTCTAGTGAAATTGGTTTAATTTTAGACGCATTACCGCTAGTACCAAATGACTCATAGCGTGCTTTAACAATTTCGTACATTGCTGTAGTGGCTGCTGATAAATATTTACGTGGATCAAACTCGCTTGGATTTTCAGCTAAGAAGCGGCGGATAGCACCTGTAGAAGCTAAACGTAAATCAGTATCAATATTTACTTTACGTACACCATGCTTGATACCTTCTTGAATTTGCTCAACCGGTACACCATACGTTTCAGGGATTTCGCCACCAAATTGATTAATAATTTTTAACCAGTCTTGTGGTACTGAAGATGAACCATGCATCACTAAATGCGTATTTGGAATACTTTCATGAATCGCCTTAATTCTATCAATAGCAAGAATATCGCCTGTTGGTGGGCGAGTAAATTTATACGCACCATGCGATGTACCACATGCAATTGCTAAGGCATCAACACCTGTTTTTTCTACAAAATCTTTCGCTTCTTCAGGATCAGTTAACATTTGCTCTTGGCTTAATGTACCTTCAGCACCTATTCCGTCTTCTTCACCTGCTTGACCCGTTTCTAATGACCCCAAACAACCAAGCTCGCCTTCTACAGAAACACCACACGCATGCGCCATTTCAACTGTTCTGCGGGTTACATCAACATTGTACTCGTACGATGATGGTGTTTTACCATCTTCCATTAACGAGCCGTCCATCATTACAGATGAAAAGCCTAATTGAATTGAGCGTTGGCAAACAGCTGGTGATGTACCATGATCTTGATGCATTACTACTGGAATATGTGGAAACTCTTCAGTTGCCGCTAAAATTAAATGACGTAAGAATGGGGCTCCAGCATATTTTCTTGCACCTGCTGACGCCTGAACAATTACAGGGCTATCAGTTTCGTCTGCCGCCTGCATAATGGCACGCATTTGCTCTAAATTATTAACGTTAAAAGCAGGGATCCCGTAGCCATGCTCAGCAGCATGGTCTAGCATTTGACGCATTGAAATTAATGCCATTGTTGCAACTCCTAGTTGTTTTAATGTTGATACTTTAAATGTAGGGTAAAAGTATCTTAATAATATTTGCGCGCAAATATGCGCTTAAAATAAATTGTTCTTAACTTCTTATTACCTAGGTGCTTACCCAAGTAAATTATTTCGCTGCGCGCTCTTCGAGTATAGCAACCGCAGGTAATGTTTTACCTTCTAAAAACTCTAAAAACGCACCGCCGCCAGTCGATATATATGATATCCGGTCAGCTAAATTGTACTTATCGATGGCAGCTAATGTGTCACCGCCACCAGCAATAGAGAATGCATCGCTTTGGGCTATTGCATTAGCAATAGTTTTGGTGCCCTCACCAAACTGGTCAAACTCAAATACGCCCACCGGACCATTCCACACAATTGTGCCAGCAGACTTTAAAATCTCTGCCAAGTAGTTAGCCGACTCTGGACCAATATCAAATACCATGTCGTCACTTTCAATATGTGAAACAGGCTTAATACTTGCCGCAGTCGTTTCTGAGAACTCTTTACCGGTAACAACGTCAGTTGGTACTGGAATTTCACCATTATTTGCTTGTGCAGCCTGAGTTAAGCGCGTTGCGTCTGAAACTAAATCAGCTTCATAAAGTGATTTACCCACATCATGACCTGCCGCAGCAATAAATGTATTTGCAATACCGCCACCAACAACAAGCTGATCTACTTTACTAGAAAGTGATTCTAACACCGTTAGCTTAGTAGACACTTTTGAGCCACCCACAATTGCTACAAGTGGGCGTTTAGGGTTCGCCAAAGCTTTTGATAACGCATCTAATTCGGCTGCTAATAACGGGCCAGCACAGGCTACATCGGCATATTTTGCAACACCATGAGTTGAAGCTTGAGCACGATGAGCAGTGCCAAATGCATCCATTACAAATACATCACACAATTGTGCATATTGTTTTGCTAGCTGATCATCATTTTTCTTTTCACCAGCATTAAAGCGCACATTTTCTAGTACTACTAATTCACCCGCTTTTGCATCAGCAATTCCGTCTAAGTAATCACTTTGCAATGATACTGGCACATCTAACGCAGACGCTAAATAATCAACCACAGGTTGTAATGAAAATGCTTGTTCAAATTCACCCTCTGTTGGACGACCTAAATGAGACATCACCATCACAATTGCACCTGCATCTAGGGCATGTTGAATTGAAGGTAATGCCGCACGAATACGTGCATCTGAGGTTACTTTGCCGTCCTTAATTGGCACATTTAAATCTTCTCTAATTAAAACGCGCTTGCCTGATAAATCTAAGTCAGTCATCTTAATTACGGTCATGATTATTCCTTTGAGTTATATAATTTTATAGGGTTTAATTTTTTATTATTTGCGCTTTTTATTACGCCTTTTATCACGCTTTGTTTTGGTCGTTATGAATTGTGCACCTTCATAATCGCCATTGTGGTGTCTAACATTCTATTGGCAAAGCCCCATTCGTTATCACACCACACTAATAATTTAGCTAAATGTTTATGGCTCACTCGCGTTTGCGTACCATCAACAATGGCAGAGTGTGGATCATGATTAAAGTCAACCGACACCAATGGCTCTTCGGTGTAACCTAGAATGCCTTCTAAGCGTTGATTTTGCGCTTGTTTAATTGCGTCATTCACTTTTTCAATGCTTGCATCAGATTGAAGTGAAACACTCAAGTCCATTGCTGTCACGTTAACAGTGGGCACACGTACCGAGATTGCCTCAAAGCGGCCAGCGAATTTAGGCATAATACGCTCTATTCCGCGCGCTAATTTGGTATCCACAGGAATGATAGACTGACTTGCTGCTCGGGTTCTTCTTAAATCTGGATGATAGGCATCAATCACTTGTTGATCATGCATGGAGGCATGAATAGTAGTAATTGTGCCGCTTTGCACACCGAAAACATCATCTAAGGCTTTAATAACTGGAACAATACAGTTAGTTGTACATGAGCCGTTAGAAATAATGCGATCCGCTTTCGTTAATTCTTGATCGTTAATACCAAAAATAATAGTTGCGTCTACATCGTTATCCGCAGGTTGCGAAAACAGTACTTTTTTAGCGCCATTGGCAATATGCTGCTCTGCGTGCTCACGACTGTGATAAACACCTGTGCATTCAAGCACAACATCAACATCATACTTATCCCACGGTAAAGCGGATAAATCTTGATGGGCTAATAATGGAATTGAGTCACCTGCAACAATTAAGTTGTTATGTTCAAGTTCAACTGAAAAGGCGAACCGCCCATGAGAGGTATCGTATTTTAATAAGTGCGCAATCCCTTCTGGTTCCGCAAGCTCATTAATAGCAACAACACGAAACTGATCATTCTGACCACTCTCATATAGTGCTCTTACAATATTTCGGCCAATACGACCAAAGCCATTAATGGCAATATTTATAGGCATTCAAAAAGTCTAATACTGTTTAACATAGCGTTGATAAAAAACAGGCGACAATATTGCCGCCTGATTGACTGTTAAAGTAGTGCGAGTGATTTCTTCACCACATTTTCAGTAGTAATACCAAAGAACTCAAATAGCTCTCCAGCTGGTGCTGACTCACCGAAAGTAGACATACCTACAATCGCACCATTTAAACCAACATATTTGTACCAGTAATCTTCAATAAGAGCTTCAACTGCAACCCTAGCAGTAATATTTGAAGGTAGTACACTTTCTTTATACTCAGCGTCCTGCGCATCAAACACATCTGTTGAAGGCATTGATACCACACGAACGCGTTTATCTTGTTCACGAAGGATTGCAGCCGCTTCCATCGCTAAATGCACTTCTGAGCCTGTTGCAATCAAAATTAATTGTGGATTTTCATCATCACTTAAAATGTAACCACCACGCTTAATATTTTCTACTTGCTCAGCTGTACGTTCTTGCTGCGGTAGTGCTTGTCTAGTAAAGATAAGCGTTGTAGGACCATCTGTACGTTCAATCGCAGATTTCCAAGCCACTGCTGATTCAACTGGATCACACGGTCTCCAGTTATCTAGGTTTGGCGTTACACGTAATGCAGCCACTTGCTCTACAGCTTGGTGTGTAGGGCCGTCTTCACCTAAACCGATTGAGTCGTGGGTGTATACAAAAATAGCGCGTTGCTTCATAAGCGCAGCCATTCTCACTGCGTTACGCGCGTATTCCATAAACATCAAGAATGTTGCACCGTAAGGAACAAACCCGCCGTGAAGCGCAATACCATTCATCATGGCAGACATACCAAATTCACGTACACCGTAAAATATGTAGTTGCCGTCTGCATCTTCTTTAGTTAACCCTTTCGCGCCGTCCCAAAGGGTTAAGTTAGAACCAGCTAAGTCAGCAGAACCGCCCATAAACTCTGGTAATAACGGGCCAAATGCATTTAAACAGTTTTGCGATGCTTTACGCGTCGCAATTTTTTCAGGATTCGCTTGGAGTTTTTCAACGTACGCTTGAGACTCTTCTGCCCAGTTTTCAGGTAATTCACCACTGGTTCTGCGCTTAAACTCTGACGCTAATTCTGGGTGCGCTTCAGCATACTGTGCGAATAAATCATTCCACTTAGCTTCAGCCGTTTGCCCTGCTTCTTTCGCATCCCAATCAGCATAAACGTCTGCTGGCACTTCAAACGGCGCATGGTTCCAGCCTAAAAATTCACGTGCTGCTTTAATTTCTTCATCACCTAGTGGTGCGCCATGACAATCGTGGCTGCCTGACTTATTAGGCGAGCCATAGCCAATTACTGTTTTAGTACAGATTAACGTTGGTTTGTCCGTCACTAAACGCGCTTCTTCAATAGCAGCTTTTACTGCATCAGAATCATGGCCATCTACATCACGAATTACGTGCCATTGGTAAGATTCAAAGCGTGCAGGAGTGTCATCACTAAACCAGCCTTCTACTTCACCGTCAATTGAAATGCCATTGTCGTCCCAGAATGCAACTAATTTGCCTAACCCTAGCGTACCCGCTAGTGAACAAGCTTCATGTGAAATCCCTTCCATCAAACAACCATCACCTAAAAATACATAAGTGAAATGGTCAACAATATCAAAATTAGGACGGTTAAACTGTGCAGCAAGTGCTTTTTCAGCAATAGCCATACCTACCGCATTGGTGATGCCTTGGCCTAATGGACCTGTGGTGGTTTCAATACCTGGTGCATAACCATATTCAGGGTGGCCTGGTGTTTTTGAATGTAATTGACGGAAGTTCTTAAGCTCTTCAATTGGAAGATCATATCCCGTTAAATGCAAAAGCGAATAAATCAACATTGAACCATGACCATTTGATAGTACAAAACGGTCACGATCAGCCCAATTTGGATTAGTAGGATTGTGGTGCATATAATCACGCCACAGTACTTCGGCTATATCAGCCATCCCCATTGGGGCGCCTGGGTGGCCTGATTTTGCTTTTTGAACAGCGTCCATACTTAGTGCACGTATTGCATTTGCATTTTCTTTACGAGATGGCATTTTGACTCCAACACACAGAAACACAATCATTATTATCGAATGAAATGATGTGTTTTAAGTTATAAGAATTCTTGTAGAAAAGTGGCGGTATTTTCGCTTAATCAGAAAGCTTAATCAAATAAATATCACAAGATTAATCGACTAAACTGTAAACTTTCTAGTAAGTCGTGTTTTATATATCAATAACAGTATATAAAACACGACTTATAAGTATTTGGAGTAGAGAAAAGAAAGATTAGGTGTATCTACGATAACAACATAATACAGCCAGATAATACAGTCAGGCTATCGATTTTCTAAATCACCGGTTGCGATTTCCATATCAGGATCTGGAAATGCGTCTCGTATCGCTAAAAATTCGTCTAGATTTTCTAGCAAAATATCAACTAATTCTGGATCGAAGTGTTTTCCTTTTTCTTTTTCTAGTAAATCGAGAACCTTTTCCAAAGGCCAAGCAGGCTTGTAACAACGGGAACTGGCCAGCGCATCAAATACATCAGCTAATGCGGTAATTCGACCGACGATATCAATATGCTTACCTTTTAACCCCAAGGGGTAACCGCTACCGTCGTACTTTTCATGGTGCTGCTGCGCTATTTTAGCGCCAAGTTGCAAAATTTCATTTTGTGATTGAGACAAAATGTCGTAACCCAACTGTGCATGGGTTTTCATCACCTCCCACTCTTGCTCGTCAAGCTTTGCGGGCTTATTTAAAATTTTATCTGGGATCCCTATTTTTCCTACGTCATGCAACGGCGATGCAAGTTTTATTTGCTCTGATGTGTACTCACCTAACCCTATATATGTTGCTAACATATAACTGTAGTTCGCTACGCGCTTAACATGACTACCTGTTTCTTTTGAGCGCCTTTCTACTGCTTCCCCAAGAATATAACTTAACTCTTTTTGCGAAGACTTCACCACTTCACGCATGCGAATATTGTCATACGCCACAGCTATATTGTTGGTAAAAAACTCAAGAATGTCATGCTCTTCCGGTGTAAGCTCATCACCATGACTAACATAAAGTAGATTCTCCAGCCCTTTTCTTGTAATAAAGTAGCCAACAAAATGCTCTGGGGAATGGATTGAACATCGCTCATTATGCGCCCTAACAAACAACTCATTAATTTCAGAAGGAACGCTTGCCTGACTTACGTCTTCAACCGACTCGTCTGATACTGCCAAAATATCTAAATCTAACACGTCAGGTTTATCGGTTGCACTTACCGCTGCACAGCATAAAATTTTGCGATCGCTAATGCCCAGCACATTTGCGACTTGCGACAATACTGCAGAGGCAAATTCAGTAATGGTATTACAATCTAAAAAGTTGATGGTAGCGTTGATAATGCGCTCTAAACCCGTTTTGTGCTTTTCTATTGTCACAATATCTCGGTATGAGCGCAGGGTTGAAAACATGAGTGTGGTTAATTTTCGATCTGTTAATTCAGTTTTATGCTTATAATCATTGATATCATACTCTCTAATCACTGAAGACTCTGGCGCTTCTCCGGGTTGCCCTGTACGCAAAACCAAGCGAATGATGTGATCATTCAGATCTTTTCGAATATATTTAATTAAATCTAACCCTGCATGAGACGTTTCCATCACAACATCAACAAAAGCAACACAGAAATCATGTTGTTTAAGTAATTCTTTAGCCTCAGCCGCAGAGTGCGCGCTATAAAAGTCTAAACGCCTATCATCTAACTGAAAGTCGTTTAGTACTAATTTAGTAATTTCGTGAACGTCAGGTTCGTCGTCAATAATCAACACTTTCCAGGCGGGCTTGGAAAATAGCATTTCTTCAGGTTGGCTATCATCGTCGTCACAAAATAAAAAGTCTGACACGCTACACTTCTCCTAACTGTTTGATAATACGATTATAGACCTTGATTCACACCTAGGGGGAAATACAATCTAAAATTTAAGAAAGGCATATTTAGCAGTATAGTCCAGCTAATAAAACTAGCCATTGTTGCACCAAAAAGCTGATAAAAAAGAAGAGACTAAAAACGCTCGTTTTGTAAGAAAAAGCTGTAATGCTTCACCCAACTATATGCTATTTAAAACTGCCAACATCTGATGCTATCTAACCAATACGTACAACAGTATTGGTTAGATTACACGTATAAGAGAGCTAGCGAGTAAACACATTAAATACAAGTTTAAAACTTACCTAACACCTTCACGTCACCCGTTACTTTGTCACTAGAAACAAAGCCAATCATGCTTGGATTGGTACTAATTAGCTTGATCATTTCCTCTTCGCTATCCATGGCTCTTGGCGGTGTACCCTTTCCAGTAAAAACCAGTTTTGACCAATATGCTTTAAGTTGACTGGATGATTTATTCAGCACATTCTTATTAAACTCTTTAGTTGTATCGCTTGACTCAGCCAAGCTGATAGGCACAACTTGGCTGCCATCTGGAAACGACTTTGCTTTACCAAGAAATATTCTTGATATAGCACCTTCATCCATTGTATTAGCATTAGATGGGTGAACGATAACCGCAACTTCAGCAAATACTGAATGACTAATTAATGCAGCAAATATGAGTGGAATTGATTTTTTCACAATTTTCCCCTTAAAAAACAAAGTCAAAACCAAAAGTAACAACTGTTACGTCACCATCACCGTCAGGATCACCTTTAAATACAGGGTTTGGCTCTAAGGTAAATGGGTTATAGCCTGTATCGTCAAACTTAGATATTTCAACTTTAAATGCGACGTTGGTCATGAAGTCATAGCGTAAACCAATTGCGGTTGTATCGTGCGACTCCCAAGGCTGATCTAAGTCAAACTTAGAGTATAAAAGGTAGGCTTGAAATTCGTCCCAGCGGTAATCAATACTGGCAAAATAAGACTTATAAAATGGCTTATACTTGTTGTATTCCGCAAAAAACGAAAAATCACCTAGGGAGGCTTTTACGGATACATCAAAAAACGAAATGTCATACTCTGTATCCGCTGCAACCAATAAATCGCCATTGCTATCAACTTTCCCCGTAGAGCTCGGATAAGTATTATTTAAACCTACTATTGGCGCTAACCATGCAGGCAAATGTCGTGTTTCAAACATCTCACCTTCAACATAAGAGCTTCGAATTACAAAGTTGTTCATGTCAAAGTTAACAACAACGCCTAGTAAGTCTTCAAAATCTCTATCTATTTGATCTGGAAATAAATAGCTCATTAACTCAACATCGTCGTTTTTTTCTTGACCGTACAAAAATGTTAAATCTAAGGTGTAATCGCTAATACTAAAGCTTTTTAGATATCGAATACCGTTGTAATTTGTTACATCTAACGAATAGGTATCTGAAGGGATCCTTACCCAAGGGTAAGCATAGCCAACATCCATAAATTCAGAGAAGTGATAAACAGGTACTCTCATTCGCCCTATTTGCACCGCACTTGTGTCGGTTATATCGTAGGTGAAATATGCCCAGCCAATTTCTGTATCAAAATCGTTTGCACCGCGCATAAGTAACTGTGTTGTGGCAGACATTTTTTCATTAATTCTGCCAGTTATTTGTATTCCCAGCCGTGTTTCTTGGCCAAAGTCGAGATCACTGTCTTCATAGATGGCTAAATTGGGGTACTCCGCAATATAACCATCACCGTCTACAACACTCGCTCCTATTACAGAACCAAATCCATTAATGGATATTGAATCTGAAATATTTGCATAAGCCGGAACTACCATAGAAGAAAGCAATACAGTGGTAAATATGTTCTTTCTCATATAACCCTCGGTTTTTATAAACGCTTTATTGTCACTGCATGTAAATTGCTTGAAACTTCGTACAAAAGTATAGTTTACATTTAGTTACTCGCCACTTATATCAACCGTTATGTGTTTGTTTCTCCTCAGTCTTGTTAAACACATGTACTTCCTTGTTCCTAAAACCTATATGAATATTGGATGATGTGCATGCACTAATGCATCGCACAGCACTTTTTATATTTTTTTCCGCTACCACAATGGCATGGGTCATTCCGTCCTATTTTCTTGTCACTGCGTACGAATGTTTCCATTTGATCTGGCAAAAAGTCCACTAAGCTATCGGCCAGTGCCACATACATAGCCAGTGCCTGCGGCAACGTTTCGTATGCATCCTGTAGATTATCTCTTAGCTGGCTTCTACTATCTTTCTCTGCGTCTTCAAGTGCTAACGGTATATCAGCAAACGTAGCAATAAGTGAAAGTAGACCAACTAAATCCTCCTCCATGCTCGACTCCGCGACATCTTTATATTGTTCTGATGCTCCCCCCCACGCTTTATTCCAGGTAGGCTCAACAAATGTGTGCCCCAATAACATACCGTTGCACCAATCTGACAACTCATCATTAGACTCATCTGCACCTTTAAACGTACATGCAGGAGGTAACGATATTTCTCCCTCACGTTGTTGATTTGCATAAAAGTGAAATAAACTCATTAAACAACTGACCAACTGTTCTGCCTGCTCTTCAGAAAGGCTGGAAGAGTGCTGAAATACGCATGCCATCCATTCATTTGGGGTGGGAATTTCTGGTGAACTCGCTATCGCAAAAACAAACCCATGAATTTGATAATAAGGCCGTAACTCATTATCAAGTTGCAAACACAACGTGCGTAGCGTTTCTTCCTGATGCTGATCAAAATGCTGTAATGTCATGACTTAACTTCCTAAAATATGCTTATTTACAGCATAACAATAGTTACTCTGTTGTTGCTACACCCTTTACTTAAACGCAAGTTATTCTATATATATTAAGGATGTAAAAAAGAGCTAAATAAAAAATAGCCGTCCAGACGTAAAATTTTACTAGGAAAAAACACCCACTTTGCATTAAAATTACCCCTTTATATTATTTGAGCGCGATATTGCGCAATTAACAACTTAGAAGATGAGGCTCATGGCAAGACATTTATTCACTTCTGAATCAGTATCTGAAGGCCATCCGGATAAGATTGCAGATCAAATTTCTGACGCAGTACTAGACGCAATTCTAGAGCAAGACTCAAAAGCACGTGTAGCGTGCGAGACGTATGTTAAAACTGGTATGGTGATGGTTGGTGGTGAAATTACCACTAGCGCTTGGGTTGATATTGAACAAATTACCCGAGACACCGTTCGTGAAATTGGTTATGTGCATTCAGATATGGGTTTTGACGCCGATTCGTGTGCAATATTAAATACTATCGGTAAGCAATCTCCAGACATTAACCAAGGTGTTGACAGAACAAGCCCAGCCGAGCAAGGTGCAGGTGACCAAGGATTAATGTTTGGTTATGCGTGTAACGAAACAGATGTATTAATGCCTGCGCCTATTACTTATTCTCACCGTTTAGTAAAACGCCAAGCAGAAGTACGTAAAAATGACACTTTGCCATGGTTACGCCCAGATGCAAAATCTCAAGTTACTTTTGCTTACGAAAATGGTAAACCAGTTGGTATTGATGCCGTTGTACTTTCAACTCAACATTGCGACTCTATTGAGCAAAATGACTTAATTGAAGCTGTAATGGAAGAAATCATCAAGCCCGTTCTTCCTGCCGACTTATTAAACAAAGAAACTAAGTTCTTTATTAACCCAACAGGTCGATTTGTAATTGGTGGCCCAATGGGTGACTGTGGTTTAACAGGCCGTAAAATCATTGTTGATACCTATGGTGGTATGGCAAGACACGGTGGCGGAGCCTTCTCAGGTAAAGATCCATCAAAAGTTGACCGTTCAGCAGCATACGCAGCCCGCTATGTAGCTAAAAACTTGGTTGCAGCAGGTCTAGCAGATAAAGCCGAAATTCAAGTTTCTTACGCGATTGGGGTTGCAGAGCCAACTTCAATTAGTGTTGAAACATTTGGCACTTCTAAAATTGATGAAGATAAATTAATTACGCTAGTGCGCGAGCATTTTGATTTACGCCCGTACGGTTTAATTCAGATGCTTGATTTAGAGCGCCCTATTTACCAACCAACAGCTGCTTACGGACACTTCGGCCGCGAAGAATTTCCTTGGGAAGCAACTGATAAGGTTGAAGCATTAAGAGCATCAGCCGGACTGTAATTATCATGTCTGCTTTTAAATAAATTAAAAATGCCAGTCTAATGTAGACTGGCATTTTTTTAAGCGTTAAATAATTCCTTAAATTAGCAAGGTTTAATATGACTGAAATAACGATTCAAGCGCCTGACGACTGGCACTTACATTTTAGAGATGGTGATATTCTTGAAGAAACAGTAGCAGCGACAGCACGTTGCTTCAAACGTGCCATTGTAATGCCAAATCTTGTGCCTCCTATTACCAACGCAACAAGTCTTAGCGCATATAGGCAACGTATTTTAGATGCTCGACCTTCAGGTAGTGATTTTGAACCTTTAATGACCATCTATTTAACTGACAACACAAGTGTTGAAGACATTTTAGCTGCCAAAAACGCAGGTGCAGTTGCCGCTAAACTATACCCTGCAGGTGCAACCACCAATTCTGACTTAGCTGTTACAGAGCTTGATAATATTTTTCCAGTATTTAAAGCCATGGCAGAAAATAACATGCTGCTGTTAGTGCATGGTGAAGTAACAGACAGCCACATTGATATTTTTGATCGTGAAAAAGCGTTTATTGATAAACATTTACAACGAATCGTTGATGCTTTTCCAACGCTAAAAGTGGTGTTTGAACACATCACTACCGAAGACGCCGTTAATTTTGTCATGCAAGCGTCAGATAATGTTGCTGCAACCATTACACCACAGCATTTAATGTTGAATCGCAATGATTTATTGGTAGGTGGTATTCGCCCACATAACTATTGCTTGCCTGTTTTAAAGCGCAATACTCATCAACAAGCACTAAGAAAAGCAGTAGCAAGTGGCTCGCCTAAATTCTTTTTAGGTACCGACTCAGCACCGCATGAAAAAGATAAAAAAGAAAATGCATGTGGTTGTGCTGGCTGTTACAGCGCTTGGAGCGCACTAGAACTATATGCTCAAGTGTTTGACGAGCTAAATGCACTGGATAAATTTGAAGGATTTACTAGTCATCATGGCCCCGACTTTTATGGTCTGCCAAGAAATACGGGAACCGTAACCTTGGTTAAAGAATCTTGGACCATTCCAGAGCAAATTACGTTACCCAATGGCAATCCAATTGTGCCATTTTTTGCTGGTGAAACGGTTGCTTGGTCTGTAAAGAAGTAATCGCTAAAACCGAATATGAGCCAACCTAAATACCATCACATTGGGTTATTTAGTGTTGGCTTTCTTTCCACGTTAAATAACTATTCGTTGAAGCGTGTGCCCCAGCAAGCATAACGTTTTGAATATGCCCATATGCCTCAGCCCAAGCAGATTCAAGCTCATCATCAAACGTCTCTGCTCCTAGACCTTGTTCCAACGTGTAAAGTAAAGCTTGTGCAACGGTGTCATAATCCTTGTCTTGAACTTGATAAGCTAGATGGCGCCGCCCTAACAACCATATCTCAGCCTCTAACTTCTCAAACTGCGCTAGTCCTTCTACAACCGTGGTTAACATAGTCATCAGTTTTACGCCTTGCTCGTCCATATCTGTGCTGAACAATGCACGAAGGCTGCTATCTAACTCGAATAATCGCGCATAAAATATTTCGCTAGCCTGTTTAGAAATGGGAACAACTTGTTGCCATGAAGCTTGAATGAGTTCTATTTGTCTTGGTGTCATTTCAACAGATATCCAATTAGTGCATTTATATCAGTATAGATACCTACAAGTACCTATTACAGTGTAGCTGCAAACTGAAAAACCGCTATATCTTCACCCTAGCCGGTACACTGTAAAAACACTATCACGGCAACGACGAGTTAACGGCCGTCACCTTCCCAGCGAAACAAAACCGCGGCTAACCCGGTAAACAGTACTGTCATTCCAAGCAAAACCGTAACATGATATTGAATATCAATTAAACTATCGCCATTACTCATTACCGCTCGAGCGCCCTCCACTAAATGTGTAAGTGGCAAAAACTGCGCAATAATGTGTAAAAAACGTGGCGCCCCCTCAAGCGAAAACCACACGCCAGATAGAATCATCATTGGCCAAGTGGCCATATTTAATAGGCCTCCTGTTAACTCCTCACTTCTACTTCGCGAGGCCAGTAATAAGCCAAGGGCAATCATTGCCAACGCTCCTAAAATAGTAATAATCAGCAAGTCAAAGTAGCTACCAATCATGTAGAAATCGAACACTAAGTCACAGCCCACATAAATAATTGCGACAATCGCCAACACGATGAGCAAACGCGAGAAAACTTGTGCACTGATAAATTCTAAAGCGCTTAACGGCGTTGCTTGTAAACGCTTCAGTACTGAGTTTTTACGATATCGAACAATCACATAGCCAACACCAAATAAACAACTAAACATCATATTCATGCCTAAGATACCGGGTAGCACCCAATCTAAGTATCTAATCTCTTTACCTTGGGTGGCAATTCGCTGGTATTCAGGCTCAGCTTGTAGCAGTAACTTTTCAACAATGTAGCCTTGTGGCGATGTTTCGTTAATCCAGTATTGGCCCTCGCTAAAATTAACTAGCAAATCTAAACTGTGCTGCTGCAACTTTAACAGGGCTTTTTCTTTGTCTTTATATGTAACAAAGCTAATGTATTTGGTGCTTAAAAAAGTACTTTTATTTGAATATCCATCGGCTTGAACAATACCAACTTTATATTGTGCTTTACCGTCACCTGAAAAAATAACAGCAAAACCCACAACAAGTAGAATAGGAAAAATAATATTCCAGCCTAATGACGCTTTGTCGCGCCAAAACTCTAAATTTCTAGCATAAAAAATAGCCCAAAAGCGTTTCATTAAGCGTGCCCTCCCAAGCCATGCCCTGTTAATTTGATAAATAAGTCATCAAGGTTTGCTGATTTAACGTGCAGGCTTTCTAATGAAATACCTTTCTTAAGTAATGTGGTTATTGTTTGTTCAACATTATCTGAGGTTATTTCAATAAACCCCTCATGTTTTTGATAGATTAAATCTGAAAGCTGCTCAGCATTGATATGCTTATCGGACAAACGGATAAGCGCACCTGAAAAGTGTTCCGCTAACAAGTTTTTAGGGGTGTTATGCGCAATGATTTCGCCCTGCTCCATAATCACTATATCGTCACATAAGTATTCAGCTTCGTCCATGTAATGCGTAGTAAGTACAATGGTTTTGTTCTGATCTTTTATGCGTTTAATTAAATCCCAAAATGAACGTCTAGCGTGTGGGTCTAAACCCGTTGTCGGCTCATCAAGAAAAATTAATTTAGGATCATTTACTAAAGCTAAAGCAAGTAATAAGCGCTGCCGTTGTCCACCTGATAATTTACGATGGTCTTGATTCAAAATTGGCTCTAGATTACATAAATGAATGAGTTGATCTAATGACATCGTTTTTGGGTATAAAGCAGCAAACATTACCAACGTTTCTTTTACTGTTAAGTAATCTTGCAATGCAGTATGTTGGAATTGAATGCCTAATTGCTGATATAAAGATTGAGTGGCAGGCTCACCAAAAATAAAAATGTCGCCTGATGTTGGCTTAACAATACCTTCTATCATTTCTAGTGTGGTTGTTTTTCCCGCACCATTGGGGCCTAACAAACCAAAGCAAATGCCTTCGGGTACTTCAAAACTAATGTTATTCACCGCTTGTAAAGGCGGATAAGATTTAGACAAGTTTTTAACTTCTAATATAGGCATGAATGTTTACAGTCCTGTTCGCAAACTGAATAATACGCCCGTGGCAGGCAATGTTTATAAGCTAAACACGCGTTTTTATATCTACGCTAAGCAAAGCTTTTACAACTATACATAACTGCTTGTAATACTTAAACAAGGTAAGCGCGATAAACCACACTTTTCAAATGGAAAATTACAAGCCTCCTTGCTATGATCGCCGTTAATTCATCACTGTTAAAAAGCTTATTACATGCGCGCACCAAGAATATTTCACCCTGAAGCCATTCAATTAAACCAACCTACTACTTTGACTGACGATGCTGTTGGCCATGTTGGCAGAGTATTAAGGATGAATGTAGGTGATCACATTCGCTTATTCCATAACGCTAACACCTTTAGTGAATCGGGTGAGTTTTTAAGTGAAATCGTAGAAGTTTCAAAAAAGAAAGTGGTTGTAAAACCTATTGAGTTTATTGCGAACGACGTTGAGTCACCCTTAACGATTCATTTAGGTCAAGGCATATCACGCGGTGACAAGATGGAGTTAACCATTCAAAAAAGTGTTGAGTTAGGCGTGACTGAAATCACGCCACTCTTTAGTGAGCGTTGTGGTGTAAAGTTATCCGGCGAGCGGCTAGAAAAAAAGCTTTCACAGTGGCAAAAAATTGCAATTAGCGCATGCGAACAATGTGGCCGTAATGCCATCCCTGTGATTCACCCTCCAATGCAATTTAACGAGTGGGTAAGCAAAAACACAAACGAGCTAAAATTAAACCTTCACCCTCGCGCCAAAGACACTATTAAAACCATTGGTATGCCAAACCATGGCGTGCGATTTTTAGTGGGACCAGAGGGAGGACTGTCAGAATCAGAAATCGATCTTGCAAGCGCCCAAGGTTTTAAAGAAATACTTATTGGTCCCCGCGTGCTGCGTACCGAAACTGCTGCGTTAACTGTAATTACTGCGTTACAGGTTCAATACGGTGATTTAGCCTAATCGCCGATAAACATTAATGTTTAAATAAACTTACCACTACGATGTTTTTTTATTACTCGATTTAAAAACTCAGTGGTAAGTTCATTAATTAACCCCGTGCCAGCATTAATCGTAATACTTAATCCTATATTTAATCGCGGAAGCACTACAATATCGGCTCGATAACCTTCTACCCAACCGCTATGATAAAAAACTTGTTCACCATCATAGTCGTAAATACGCCAACCCAACCCATAATGTGCATCTTTCAGTTTTTTCTTCCATACTCGGCGTTTTAATTCTTTTTTAGTTTCGGTAAGTGCCGTTGTCTGGCGTTGTAGTGTTTTGTCAGAAAGCACATGTGGATATTCGCCAAGCTGCGCTTTAAGCCATTGCACCATGTCCGATGCACTGGCATTAACACCAGCAGCAGGAGACACTTTGTAATAATTAGGTTTTAACTTGGTGGTCACCCACTTCCGATTTCTAACCTGTACATGTGGATGAGCGTAATTGTCATCTTTCACCATGTCTTGATAGCCAATTGACGCGTATTGCATATTAAGTGGCTTAAAGATGGTCTCTTTAATCCATGTTTCATAGGGTTTACCTGTACTTCTTTGGGTTACCTCACCAATTAAGCTAAACATCACGTTTTGATAGCCATAGCATTTACCCGGTTCACAAATTGGTGAAACATCCATAAGCTTGGTTACAATATCCGGATAACTCATTCTAGATTCGATTAGATTGTCATATGCATTAGGCACTAACCCACTTGAATGGCTTAATAAGTGATACACCTTCAGATCTTCGGCATATTTTCCTAACTTAAAATCAGGAACATATTTTGTGATGGGATCGTGTAGTAAAAAAGAGCCATTGTTGGCCAATTTGCTAGCTAACGAACCTGCAAATGTTTTAGAAACAGACGCTAAACGAAAGCGTGTATTTGCGGTGACTTTATTCCCGCCTTTCATTTTAGTTTTACCTAAACCTAGCGCAACCGAGCTATATTTAGGGTTGACTACTGCCACAGCGGCACCGGGAATATTCTTACTTTTTATTTTTGTATCAACATGATGAATGTAAGAATCTACAAAATGAGTCCAATTATTAGGGCTAGCATAAGTGCTCCATGAACACAGAAATACTGCCAACCAACCACAAAAACGCATTACAAACCTATCAATCTTTTTCTTATTATGCGCGGCATTGTAACACCATATTTATCTAAAGTAATTGCAGACAAAGGGTTTAAAAGTAGTGCATTAAAAGCTAACTTTTGGCTATTTCAACGCTTAGCTAACGTAAAGTTGAAAAAATTGCTCTATTTTTATCGCTAACTGATTGTATTTTAGAAAATAGCGCCCATATTTTACGGTTATACAATTCTTACGCAAAAATTACGTTATGACTATAAAACTCGGCATCGTGATGGATCCTATTCAGGACATCAATATAAAAAAAGACTCTAGTTTCGCCATGCTGCAAGAAGCACAACAACGTGGGTATGAGATTCATTATATTGAAATGAATGATCTGTTTTTAGACAACGGAATTGCCTATGCCGACACTAAAGGATTAAGCGTTCAGTACGATGAAGAAAGCTGGTTTGAATTTACCAGCCAACAAACCATTCGCTTATCAGATTTAAACGTTATTCTAATGCGTAAAGACCCGCCGTTTGATACAGAATTCATTTATGCCACCTACATTCTGGAACGTGCTGAATTAGAAGGCAGCTTAATTGTTAATAAGCCACAAAGTTTGCGCGATGCAAATGAAAAGTTATTTACTGCTTGGTTTCCAGAATGCGCAGCAGACACATTAGTCACGCGCGATGATAAAAAAATTCGTGAATATTTAGCCAAACATGGCGACGTAATTATAAAGCCATTAGATGGCATGGGTGGTGCGTCAATTTTTAGAGTAAAAAAAGACGATCCAAATGTTGGTGTCATTATTGAAACATTAACAAATCATGCCCAACGCTACACCATGGTACAAAAGTTTATTCCTGAAATTTCTCAAGGTGATAAACGCGTATTAATGATTGATGGTGAGGTCGTTCCATACACGCTAGCAAGAATACCAACCAAAGGTGAAACACGCGGAAACTTAGCCGCTGGTGGGCGTGGTGAAGCCAGAGAACTAACTCCTGAAGAGCGCGCCATTGCAGAACATGTTGGCCCAACACTAAAAGAAAAAGGGCTGATTTTTGTTGGATTAGACGTAATAGGTAACAAACTGACAGAAATTAACGTTACGTCACCAACCTGTATTAAAGAGATTGAAGCGGCATTCGACATTAGTATTACTGGTATGCTGTTTGACGCAATCGAAAAACGCTTAAGCGATAAAAGGGTTACGGGCTAATTGCCCATAAACCTACTTATTTTACCCAAAGCAGTAACAGATAATTACTGCTTACAAAGATAACCTACCGTATCGATTACTATATGCCATACTTAAGCAATTATTTATCATTAAGGCACTGTAAATGGACAATTTTGAAAACCATTTTTTGATCGCGATGCCTTCATTAAATGACCCGTTTTTTCATCGCACCGTTACTTATATTTGCGAACATAATAAAGACGGCGCAATGGGGTTAATTATTAATCAACCAACTAATTTAACCGTTAGCGAATTACTAGAACAAATTAAAATTGAAATAAACGACAAAACCCAAGCTGGTAAAGCCCCTGTTTTTAGTGGTGGCCCTGTTCAAACCGACCGTGGTTTTGTGCTTCATTCACCACAAGAATGTTGGAATAGCAGCCTACAACTCAGTGGTGATATTATGATCACCACTTCGAAAGATATACTTGCCAGCTTAGCATCAGAGCAAGGGCCAAATAAATTTCTAGTCACACTTGGTTATGCCGGTTGGGGCGCGGGACAATTGGAAAAAGAAATTGCAGAAAATTCATGGTTAACCCTACCCGCAGATTCTGAAATTTTGTTCGACACCCCAACCAAAGATAAATATGAAAAAGCCGCTGAAAAGCTCGGCATTAATATTTGGCAAGTTTCGAATGACGTAGGCCATGCTTAAATATATTATTCGTCAATAATTAGACCTAAGCTCCACAGATTAATGTAAGTAAACACATGACAAAGAAAAAGTTTAAAGAAAAAGGCCAGCGCACCGCGCTGGCTTTTGATTTTGGTACAAAAAGTATTGGCATCGCGGTTGGCCAAGAAATTACTGCAAGCGCAACTCCTGTTACTGCCATTAAAGCGCGCGATGGCATTCCCAACTGGGATGACATAGAAAAAATCATCAACGAATGGCAACCAGACGTATTAGTGGTGGGTCTACCGTTAAATATGGATGGCACTACGCAAGAAGTCACATATAGAGCAAAAAAATTTGGTAATCGCTTACATGCCAAATTCAAAGTGCCATTAGAAATGCATGACGAGCGCCTATCTACTGCTGATGCTAAAGCAGATTTATTTTCAACCGGCGGTTTTAAAAACTTAAGCAAAGGCAATGTAGACTCTGCTTCAGCATGCGTTATTTTAGAAAGCTGGTTTGAAGCCCAGTACAGTTAAATAACACAATTAGATAAAGGTAGGGTATCTTGCATACGGTTTTACTCGTTGCTCCATTAGCGCTAATTTGTTTATTGGGCTTTATTTCAGTAAAAGTAAAGTTGTTTGATCAAACACAAACAAGTGGTATTTCCAAGTTGTGCTTTACCCTGCTCATTCCTTTATTTTTATTTAAAAGCACCTACTCAGCTGACTTAAACCAGAACGTCAGCTTAGGTTGGTTTCTCTCGTTTTACCTACCCGTAATACTCGTTTATGGATTAGTTTACATAGGCTATCAATGGCAACTGTCACGCCAAACAACAAGCCAAGTACAACACTCGTCATCTATTAACACACGTTCGGCCGTATCAGCATTAACAGCTAGCTACTCAAACACCGTATTAATTAGTATTCCCATTTTAATAAAGCTATTAAACGAAGAAGTTGCAGGCCTAGCATTTGTATTAATCGCATTCCATAGTGCCGTGCTATTCACATTAACAGAAATGCTAGCAACAAACCGCACACGCCCAACACCAACAAACGCTTCATCAAATAGCTCAACCGCAGTTAGTGCCATCAAAAAAATTAAAATGCACAGCTATCAGTTTCTTAGAGGCTTAAACAATCCTATTGTGATTAGCATTAGCTTGGGCTTGATTGCTAATATATTAAATTTTACGTTTCCTAAAGCAATGTTACAGGCCCTCACAATGATGTCTCAGGCTGCAGTACCTTTAGCGTTATTTTCTTTGGGCACATCAATGTATTTTTTACCACTCAAAGGTAGTTGGGTTCAGGCAGTGCTTTTAAGTGCCATAAAGCTATTAGCGCTACCTTTTATCGTATACTTAATGGCGCAATATGTATTTGATCTTAATAATATTCAAACACTCATCGTTGTACTTTTAACAGCCAGCCCTACCGGGATTAATGCTTACCTCATAGCAGCAAAACATCAGCAACAACAAGCCGTCAGCGCCACAACCGTGATCGTTTCAACCGCAATATGCTTAGTGTCTATCGTATTTTGGGTAGAATTAATTAGTAATCAGTAACCAACAGCTGTGGTTAAACGTTTTTATAATAAATAAGGAATATAGTACTCGATTATGCAGCCAGTAATACAACACTCATGGGATATATCAGAAAATGAAGCCATAATACTTCAACAGCAGCTAGCACCAAAAGTTATCCAAGACGATCATTTTGAAGGTATCAATCTTGTCGCAGGCGTGGATGTTGCTTATGCCAAAGAGAGTGATGAAATGATTGCTGCTGTGGTCATGTTAAATGCACACACTCTAGAGATAGTAGAAACGGCTACTGCAACTCATCAATCTACATTTCCCTACATAGCAGGTTTATTCTCATTTCGAGAGATTCCCGTTTTACTTGAAGCTATTGCTAAACTACATCGCAAACCCGACTTGATAGTGTGCGATGGTCAAGGCTATGCGCATCCCAGAAGGTTTGGTTTAGCTTGTCACTTAGGCGTTTTGTTTGACCTTCCTACCATTGGCTGCGGGAAGACTCGATTACTTGGCGAGCACAAGGAAGTTCCCTCTGAAAGAGGGCAATACGAATTTTTAGAAGACAACCGCGAGGTTATTGGAGCAGTACTTAGAACTCAAACTAATATTAAGCCCGTTTACGTGTCTGTTGGTCACCGAATGAGCTTACCAACAGCGATAAATTGGATACTTAAACTAACACCTAAATATAGGCTGCCCGAAACAACTAGAACAGCCGATCAGTTAGTCCGAAAAACTCAAAAAGAAGCGTTAGATCTTAAGTAGCATCCTCACTGTTAAAGCTATTTTGTTAGCTTGGCGCTATTTAAACACTGTTGAATCTTTCCTCTATCGTATTTCGTACACTTCCCATATTTAACTCAAATATTGAGAGAGTTTTCTAATGCAATTTCTCATATTCTTGGGGTGGTAGCTTATAAAATAACTCTTGAGGTCGATCATGGAAGTATACGATTATCCGACTATCTATTCATGTTTCCCTACCGCGGCTATCTCTTTTTAAGAATATTTGACTTTAAGGGAGTCATAACTTGGTTTGTAGCTAAGTCATCTAAAAGCATGTCAAACATTGTTTATGAAGAAAATAAGTTATTAGCGCGGAACTTAGAACGCAAACTAATGTAAGCTGTTTGTGTGTCAATTGGTCACCGTATAAGTTTACCAGCGTCAATAGAGTGGATGTTGAAATTAACACCCAAACTCAGGCTACCCGAAACGACTAGGGCAGCAGACCAGTTGGTATGTAAAGCTCAAAAGCAGCGCTTAACTGATCTCCTCTTGGTTTAAAATCACTTTGCAATTAGCGTTATTTTGCTTGAAGGCTTGTATGCACTGTTTAATATCATTTCTCTTACCTTTTACTGTCAACACTTCTAACTTAGCTTGTTTAAAAATATTAAGAAGTTTATTTGAGGTAAGAGCTACATTAAACAGTATTAAATGAGTTAATGACTTTAACTCAGAGCTGTTAATCATTTCTTCCATTAACTCATCAGTTAATGCGTTTCCCGAGAGATGTAGCCTCTGATTGGTAAATTTTTTAGTTAGAAGTTCAAGATTTATCTCTGGTAATAAGAGGTGGTTCGAAATATCCTCTTTTAAAGCGCTAATATCCCCCTTGGCAGTAACGCGAGAAGTAAAGTCATTTTCATCACATTCTAATCCAAACTTGTATTTTCCTACGTGAGTAAGGCTCGCTAAAGCTAATGAGTTGTTTTTTCGCCATTCGACTTCATTTGCTCTGGTTAAGTCATTAAATCCTATATGCTCAATTTCGCCAGATTTAAACCATGATATGGTAGAAACTTGTATACCATTAACATATTCATGTTTTCCAGTAAGAATATCATCTTCAAAATCATAGGCTAAGCCGTTGTAGGGGTCCCCTCTAAAATTAAGTGGCTCACCGCTATAGCTATCGCTAGCGGTTAAAGTATCGTAGTCAACAACCACTTCATTAGCGCTATTAACTCTGCGTAAATCCTGTTCTTCAGGCTGGCTATTAACGTACAAACCTTGGTAGTAACGATTTACCTCTACTCTATTACTTAGTAATTTGTAGCTAATTCCCGTGAATAACTCTTCTCTAAGATACTCTTTCCCCATACAAGTAGTCAAAATAGAATCTTTTACTCG
Source organism: Flocculibacter collagenilyticus (assembly GCF_016469335.1). Taxonomy (NCBI): domain Bacteria; kingdom Pseudomonadati; phylum Pseudomonadota; class Gammaproteobacteria; order Alteromonadales; family Pseudoalteromonadaceae; genus Flocculibacter; species Flocculibacter collagenilyticus. The sequence goes on along the minus strand of NZ_CP059888.1, from coordinate 1,428,255 downwards.
TTTCATATCTGTTCTTACCTTAGTGGTAAAATTATCTTCGGATTACTCTAAGAGTTTTAACAATTAACGTTCATTCATTGAGTATTAGTGTGCAATCTGGCGTTTTATCTAGGTGTACTCTAATTAATGGCATTAAATTTGGGCAGCCAGTGATATCAAGTATTTCTATTTTATTTAGCTCTAATATCTTACTTAGGTACGAGCCTGGTATGGTAGTATGGAATAAAGTTAATTGTGAAAGGCTGTTTATGCTAGAGAAGTCGACAAATGTTTGAATTAGCTTTTCAATATTTCCAGAAAAGAATACCTTTTCGCTCAAACGTTTTTTCTTAGACAGATCATCACTTATATAATGTAAAAGCTCTTCTGTTTTAAGGTCACTAATGAATGACTCAACATCATTTTCTCCACATATACTTTCGATATATCCTTTAGCATCATATTTTATTCTGACGCTATACGTATCTGTGCGAAGGACATCTAGAAAAGACAAGTGCCCGTCTTTTGTCCATTCTACTTCTAAGAATAAAGGCTGTTTATCGCACTCTAAAGCTTCTATTTGGCCAGACATATACCAAGAAATTGTTGCTATGCACATTCCGTTTTGATACAGATGTTGTCCTGTACAGAATTCATTTTCAAATTCTAGTGCTACTCCATTGTATGGTTGACCCAGTAATATAAAAGGCTCGCCTGTATAGCTGTCACTAGGGGTTAATCGCTCGGCACTAACAGTGCTCGTTTGTCCACCATTTATGTTAAATAAAGGTAACTCCTCTGGAGTGTTGTTTACATACAACCCTTGAAAGTATCTTTTAGTGTTAAGATAGTTGCTATCACTTATTCTATAGGCGAATCCAATAAAGGGCTTATTTTTGAAAAAATGTTTTCCTTCTCTTTTTTCTAAGGCACTACTCTTTATTCTTAACATTAGTATTTTCTTCCTGTTACTTTTATACTAAGAACAGCTAACAACCTCTTTGATTTTCATCAACATATCTCTTTCAAGCAAAATATCATCAGGTAACCAGAAATCTTGATAGTGTGTTGTTGTATGCGCTCTATCATGGCGATCATAATTGGTTATCCTAAAGCCTTTACGTCCTTTAGCGCCTACGTTCATTTCGCGAAACACACCTATTTTCTCACCATCAATTGTTTCTTTGTAGCTATATACGCCAGAAGGTAAACCTCCAAGACTAGCGCTTTTCCAAAATTTTTGCTCTATTACATCAACTAGCCACTTCACAGCCTTTGGGCGCAACTCGATTTGAGTAGCGTAAAAATTCTCAAAGTCAGGCTTTCCCCACTTGGCTTCAGACAAAATAGTTAATATAACTTCAGGCTCACCTTTGATAATAAAGTAGTCTTTATTTTCTAAGTTATCGTGTAGTTGGTAATAGATGCTGAATCTAGCACTTAAATTTAAAGGGTTTATTAGCATGAATTAGTGTTTATGCAACTTCATATTATTAAAGTGTTCCATTCTTATATTTTTCTGCAAGCTCTTTCCATGTGTCATAAAAACCACCGTGGAAGAAGTAGCTGTCGGAAATGTCACAAGATTGATTTAAGCTGCCTCTTCCATGCTCTTTTCTACTGTAATTGTCTATAATATAGCCTCCTTCATGTCTTTCATTGCCAGCGTGCATTAACCGCCCAATAGTTAGTTGTTCACCAGCTATAGTTGCTTTTGGAGAGACTATTTTGCCAGCTGCAAAACCTCCTTCAGAAGGTGATTCTATGAAAAACTCAAATGTTTCGATAAACCAAGGTAAAATTTTTAATGGTGCATCAAACTGTAATACAGCTAAGCTCTCCTGATCAATATTTGGAGCGTAAACCCAATACCTAATAACGGAAAGGTGATCCCCTTGAACGTAAAAAGCATCAAATCGTTCAGGGAAATTAAGCTTATCTTCAATGACGGTTAGTTCTCGAACTCCACTTGGAGGATTCACAGGATCAGTTATTTCAATAACAGGCTTTAAGAAGTTAGTCATTATCTTTATTTGTTATGGCTTAATTGATTTCAACGTATCGAGCAACTTTTTATCAAGTAATAATTTGTCCGTAAGATAGCCCTCTTGAAATTTTTCGTCTGCATAAATGAGGCTATGACGACTAAAGTTTGCTATGCGAAAACCATGTTGGCCTCTTGCTCCAGTATTCATTTCTCTGGCAATGTAGATCTCTTCGCCTTCAACGACTTCTTCATAACTATATACACCAGAAGGTAAACCACCTAACTCTGCACTTTTCCAAAATTTATTTTCTATTGCATCCGCAAGCCATGATGCAGCTTTGGAGGGTAATTCAAATTGAAAAACCTGATATCCCGGAATATCTTCACCAAATTCATCTGCATCGCAGACATATAAAAACGCCAAACTCGTGTCAAATTGAACCAAATAGAAATTTTTATTTTCATAGCCGTTATCAGATTCGTGAAATAGTATTTTTTGAGATTCCATTAAGTTAAATGGGTTGATTAACATATTTGTTTTCTCTATTTATTAGTAGGAATAGCGTTTTTTAAAGTCACAGCATTACCAAGTTGGTTAATTTTTAAAGGGTCACGCTCAAAGGTAAATGTTTCAACTACACCGTATTCTTGATGGATTGATTTTCCCCATACCGAAGCTTTATCAATTTCGGTTAAACCATTACCTGAAAAAAGTGTATTAGCACCAAACTGGTTCATAACTCTATGTCTGGCTAATAACACTTGCCGCTCATGCCTTGTAAGATTGCTTATAAATCTTTTAAATCTATCACCATCATGAATACTTTTCCCCGTTTTTAAATACTCTTGTACTGTATCAGCAAACTTTTGACTCAACTCTGGCGTCATAGCCTTTTGCATAATGTCTGGTTCTGTAATCCCAAGCGTATTAAAGTCTTGTACAATTTCTCGATTTCCAAACTCCGTCATATTTTCATAAGTGGGAATAAATGTTTCGCGTTCAGCTGCTTTGGGCATGTTCTCCATATCAATAATCGCCAAGGTAAAGACTTGATCTGGCTCGTAGTCATCGATACCAAACAAAGCTGCTAGCAAGTGTGGATCTGAGTCAGCATTTTCCATGCATTCAAATGTTGTTGCCCAATAGGGAGCTCGACCTGTATCTGGGCGTGCGAAACCGAGAGTGTCTTTTGGCACGTCTTTAACATCACCAAATATTAATCGAACAAAAAATCGATTATTAGTTACACCTTTAGCAGCCATTTGCTTTAACTCATCTTGAGTGAAGTTTGGCTCATATCCATTAGCTATTAAGCGCTCTCTGGCGGCTTTAAGTCTTAACTCTGCTTCTTTTAATGATTTCGGTTCAGGCTTTTTGTTCTTAGTTGATGTTTCTAGTTCATCATCAACACGCGGTTTTTGATCGATAAGTTCGTTATCTGTATTGCCGTTATTTACACGGTTTAACCTTTTTAACTTAATCGCCTCAGCTAACTTTGCCAGTGCTGTACCTGCATGTGCAAAGTAGCGTGACTTTGCAACGGCTGAAATGGCAACGCCTGCACCGTAGGTGGCAAGGGCAAGTATAATTTCTAGCGCTAACTTACCAGCCATTTTTATTTTTTCTACGCTGCTGTGCGCATCAAAATAATCGTAAGGGAATTGCGTTAAGATGATTCTGGACTCTTCATCTTGCGCTATCATACATAAGGTTTTAAATGCCTTACTAAGGGTATCAAATGATTGCTCAGCACTTTTTGCTAATTGATTAAACTCTTTACGTAAGCCGTTAACATCACCGCGTGCCACATAACCTAATAACCGCCATGCTGCAGCACCTATATCATAAACCGTATCTACTCCTAACTCGACCAGCTCAGCAATCCCTGTAACAATCGTTTCGCCTTGCTCATATAGCCCTGTTAAGAATGCACCTGAATAAATAAGCCCTTGGTATAAATAATTCTCCTGCTCTAACACTTCTTCTTGAATTTTTGCCTGAGCGCGGATTTCTTCAACCATGGCGCTGAGATTTGTGCGCAGCTCTTGTCTTAGTGTCTCTATATCGCTATCACTTGCCCCTGAATATTCAACAGCAAAGTTACCGGGTGGCACGTTTTCAATGGTCGCAATACCATTGGTTAATGTACCGTTGTAACGTTTTTGATTTGCATGTGTAACCACATAATTAATATCTTCTACTGGCATGCCATCGGAATAAAAGTAATTTAGTGTAATGCTTTTATCTGCTAACACGGCTAGCCCATCATCATCTATATCAAAGCTTGTAATCGCAGGGAGGTTAGGGGGTGACACCGTACTCGGTGCACTGGCCATCTCTGGTCCACTAATTTGATAATCCACAGTTCCATCAAACACAATACTTTGGCTGTTTAAAGTCAGCATATCGGTACCGATGAGGCTAACGTTGCCTTGGCTGTCGAGCTTAATTTCTCCGCCTTGGTTGTGCAGGCGAATGTCACCTTGGCCTGTGCCTTTAATGGTGATATTGCCATCCACCTGTAACACAGTGCTGCCTTGCGGTACGCTGAGGTTAATAGCGCCGTTGGGGGTGTTGATGGCAATATCGCTGTTAGCATGGGCATTCACACTGCGACCACTTAACCAGCTGATATCGGCGTTGGCGGTGTGGGTTTGGCTGCCGGTGTGCGTGTCTAACGTGGTGGCGGCTTGATAATGCATACTGTCTTTGGCGGTGGTTTGGCTAACCTTGCCAGTAACATCAATGCATTGATTGCCGTGTACCACATAACGTACATCGGCCTCTTCTGCGTGCAGGCATAAATCGGTGCCTGCATATAAATTCACACTGCCAAACCGACTCACCCATTCCAACATGGGTTGAGTACTGCCATTTAACACAATGTGCTGCGCACTTTGCTCTGGGGTTACCCCTAAGGTGTGTAATAAAATTTGCGGGGCGGTGGGGCTGTCATCAAATAATAGTTGATGGCCTGCACTGCTGGTCAGTCGGTTATGGTGTGGCGTGGCTGAAGTCACCACGGAGGGTTGGGCTTCGTTCATGCAAAACCCGACAATATAACTCTGATTGGGGTCGTTGTTCATGCAGCCAACCAGTACTTGGCTGTCGTTGACTAAAGGAAAATGCCAGCCTGTGGCGTGTGGTTGATTGGCACAGGCATACATGGCGAGCTTTTTGAGTGGTCGCCCACCTTGGCCAACTGCACGTGCTGTATCATCAAATGCTAACCGCGTTATATAGTCACCCTGAGCGGTTAATTGGGCATACTGACTGGGTGACTCAACACGCGCCGAAAATAACATAGGTTTATCAGTAGGACGTGGCATGGTTGATTTATACGGCGTACTACGGGGAATACAGGTAACCGTACAACTGTGCTTACTTAAGCCGTCTTGGCGTGATTCATCAGCAGGTTGTTGACTGGTGTGCGACACCTTAATACATAAGTAATCGCCACTGGCATTTAAGCGTGAGCGGTCATCAAGGGTAAAGCTACATCCGGCAAAGATATCTGGCACATTACCGGTGAGTGTCAATGTGGTGGCTAAGGCTTGTTGAGCGAGGCTTTGATGGGTCGCGAATGATGCGGCGGCTGATACCGTTTCAGCGACTGGCTCATAATGGGCAAGGTGCTTACCTTGGCCTGCCCGAGCGGCATTAGCACGCGCAGCCGCGGTGTCGTTATTAGGATGACTGCCATGACGCAGTGGCGGGTGCGACAACGTAGTGGTGGTCACTCGATTGGCGGTATAGCGGCATCGTTCTTCGATACTGTTAAAGCCAACAAACGGCAGGCGTGCTCGGCCTTGTGTTTGGCTACTGGTATTAGTACCAGTATTGGTATTGGCATCCCCATGATGCTCAGAGCTTTTATCAAGCTGTAATCCCGCACGGTCAAACCCATACGAAGAATACACGGCAATGGCCGTACGAGATAAATACGGGCTACGTAAATTGCCATCACTGATGACCAGTATTTCTTGCTGATGCTGAGTTTCAAACCAATACAATAAGCCGTATTGCGCCACAATGCGTTGAAACAACTGATAGTTTGATTCCATGGCCTGCACAAACTGCGGACAACCGGGAAGCGATTGCGACAAGCGCCACTCTATTTGGCTAGGGTGATAACCCGCTTCACTGGCTAAACAAGTTAACAAGGTAGCAACATCGGTATCAACAAACACCCGACTGTGCTCGGTGCCTTGGAGTGCTTCTAAGCGAGAGGTTAAGGTAATAGCAAAACGACGATAGGGAACAGGCACGTGATGGGTGCTGCTATTAGACAGCATAAAACGGCCACGTGCTTCCACTTCGCACACCGCGCCCGCTAACATACGGGAGTGGCCGTCTGGGGCAATAAACTCCAGCACCACGCTTTGACCTAATATAGAAAAACAATCAACCGTTTGAGGGACTTCTATCCAAACACAATAACGAAATGCACCGTTTAACTGCTCTTCGCCTGCCACATGCATCACCGATAAACGCGAATCTAAACAATGCAACGCAATGCGCGTACGTGACAGGTCCTTTGTCATGGGGAATACCTCTGTAAACAACGATTGAAGACAAGTAAATATGGGGTGCGAATGTTACGGAAATTAATTTACATTGCAACATGTATTTCACAAAAATATTCATTTAATAGTATTGCTGGATGCTTTTTCTATAAAACAATAATATTGTTAGTTATTCCATTTAATCATAAAAAAGAGAAGGATTAATGTTGGTGTGACGATGCATAGATATGCGGATAATCCTTCATAAAAGTTATAAGTTCGAGCATTTACATTTTTTATAAAAGCTCTATGCTTATTCTTGTTGCTGAAAAATCAACCGTTTTAACAGCCCATATAATAAAAATAATTAGGCGAATATATGTTGAATGCTAAAGCACTGCTAGAAATAAGTGATGAACAATTAAACCTACGTGAGCACGGTGTGTTTACATCAAATGCTCAGAAGAGTGAGGAGCACTTAACCTCACCGCTTGCAGCAAAGTTAAATAATGACAAAAACTCTTCTTTTAGTCATGAGACCTTGCAAGAGTTTATGCTGTACGCAGAAACCCGATTTCCAGACTACTTTTCTGGTGCAGAATCAACACTACTTCCTACGGTTAAAGAAATTTGTGAACAAGCGCTTCGTTACGGACTGACTAATAAGAGCGATCTCGCCTGTGCAATTGACATGAGCATACTGTACGGAATTGATTTTTATGAGTCGATTTGGGCGAGGGATATTTTTTCAGTACCTGAATTAACGGGTACTGAAAAAATGCAAATGCTAAGGCGCAGGGCGCTAACTAAGCTACCTGACTTTTAGTTTGTGCGCTTTGTGGCTTTCTATTTTTGTATAACTTATACAATCCAACTAAAGATGCGGCTATCCAAAATATTTCAATTACAAAGCTCGCTAAATTAAAGTTAATACATAAGCTAATTAACAGTAAGATAGCGCCTATCAGATTCATTAGGTTATAAACTAGCCCTTTTGGGCTAACTTTGTCTAACTGGATTAAAAAGAATGCCAATACAACCAAAAAAGTGCCCGACATACCAATAATATCTGCAAACATTTACTACTCCAAACAGGTTAATACTCATCATTTTGTTTGAAAATGAGTATGAAACGACTTTAACCCGGCTCGGTTCCTTGGAGGCAACTCTCATCCATGAGGCGAAACAGCGCGCTATTCTATTGAAGTAGAAAAAAAATGCAATAACTCTACAGCTAGAATCTGTTTAATCTTTGTTTTGATCACCTAGTCCATCAATGGTCACACCTTGCAAATAGCCTGAACCGCCCTGTTCGTTAGATCTTAGTTTAATCATCAAGCGTAAGTCATTAGGCGAGTCAGCATGGTGTAGCGCATCTGCATAACTGATTTTGTTTTTGTCATATAACTCAAACAATGCTTGATCGAATGTTTGCATACCCAGTTCGCGTGATTTAGCCATGACTTCTTTGATAGAACCAATTTCACCTTTTTTGATTAACTCAGCAATCATTGGGGAGTTTAACATGACCTCTATTGCAGCTGCGCGACCAACACCATCGTTAGTTTGTACCAATTGCTGAGCAACTATAGCGCGTAAATTTAACGCTAAGTCATATTTTAATTTATCGTGCTTTTCTTTGGGCACAAGATGCATGATGCGGTCAATTGCTTGGTTGGCATTATTTGCGTGCAAGGTTGCCACACATAAATGGCCTGTTTCAGCGAATGATAATGCATGCTCCATAATTTCTTGCGAGCGGATCTCGCCAATTAGAATCACGTCTGGCGCTTGGCGTAAAGAGCTTTTCAAAGCAGCATCAAATGATTCAGTATCTAAACCAACTTCACGTTGAGTAATAATGCTTTTTTTATGCTCATGCACAAATTCTATAGGATCTTCAATCGTTAAAATATGTCCTCTAGAATTACTATTACGGTAACCTAATAGCGCGGCTAATGAAGTTGACTTACCGGTGCCAGTACCACCAACAAATAGTACTAAGCCACGCTTAGACATAATCACTTCTTTTAAAATAGAAGGTAAACCTAAGTCATCTGCATCCGGAATGGTGGTTACAATTCTACGAATAACCATGCCAGGATTATCACGCTGCCAAAAAGCAGAAATACGAAATCGCCCTGCTTCGTTAGCAATCGCAAAATTACATTCTTTATTCTCTTCAAATTCAGCGCGCTGTTTAGCATTCATAGAACCGAAAACAATATCTGACGCTCTAACAGGATCAAGAATAAGATCATCTAATGGCCTTAATTCACCATTAATTTTGGCACTAACAGGCAAACCTACCGTTACAAACAAATCTGAGCCACCAGCATCGACCATGCTTTGTAACATATCTATAAATTTCATTTTACCTCCTCACTAAAGTGGCATGAATGACACCTTAACGATTAACTTGTTAGCTTAGGCGCCGCCAAAACCGCCGCCCATACCACCACCCATGCCCATGCCACCACCAAATAAACTTTTATCTTGGGCTTTAGCTTGTGCATCTTGTTGACTAATTAAGCCACGGTTAACTAAATTAAGTAGGCATTGATCCATGGTTTGCATTCCATGAGATGCACCAGTTTGAAGTGACGAATACATTTGCGCCACTTTATCTTCACGAATAAGGTTACGGATAGCAGGTACACCAATCATAATTTCGTGTGCGGCCACTCGTCCTCCGCCTGTTTTTTTTACCAGTGTTTGTGAGATTACAGCGCGCAACGATTCTGACAACATTGAGCGGATCATGGCTTTTTCTTCACCTGGGAATACGTCAATAATACGGTCGATTGTTTTTGGCGCTGAGGTGGTATGCAGTGTGCCAAACACTAAGTGACCCGTTTCAGCTGCGGTCATGGCTAAACGAATTGTTTCTAAGTCACGTAGCTCCCCCACTAATATAACGTCTGGATCTTCACGAAGTGCTGAACGCAGCGCATTACTAAAACTATGTGTGTCACGATGAACTTCACGCTGGTTAACTAGGCTTAGTTTATTTTCATGTACAAATTCTATTGGATCTTCAATGGTAAGAATATGGTCGTGTTTGTTTTGATTAATATAATCAACCATCGCCGCCAAGGTAGTTGATTTACCCGAACCCGTAGGACCGGTTACCAATACTAAGCCGCGGGGATTATCTGAAATACTCTTGAATATATCTGGCGCACCAATGTCGTCTAGCGTTAACACTTCGCTTGGAATGGTTCGGAACACTGCGCCTGGGCCACGATTTGTATTAAATGCATTCACACGAAAACGTGCTAAATTTGGTACTTCAAAAGAAAAGTCGACTTCTAGGTTTTGTTCGTATTCTTTGCGTTGTTTATCGTTCATAATATCATAAACAAGGCCATGCACTTCTTTACTATCAAGTGACGGTATATTGATACGGCGAACATCGCCGTCCACACGGATCATAGGGGAAACATTAGCTGATAAATGTAAATCCGATGCTTTGTGTTGCACGCTAAACGCGAGCAATTCAGTAATATCCATTGCGTATTAACTCCAATTTAATGGTACTAGCTTTATAATTGAAAAATATGAATAAAATAGCAGATAGACTCGATTCCGCCTATTCAAAAATTACTTCTGCTGCCAAAAAATCTGGCAGACCAGCTTCTGACATCACACTTCTTGCCGTCAGTAAGACCAAGCCTATCCCTTTAATTGTAGAAGCTTATGAGTTTGGGCAACGTAAATTTGGCGAAAATTATGTGCAAGAAGGAGTAGAAAAAATACACCATTTTGCTCAGCAAAACAGCTTTGCTGATATCGAATGGCATTTTATTGGCCCCCTACAGTCAAATAAAACCAAACTTGTCGCGACCCATTTTGACTGGGTGCAAAGCGTAGATCGCGAAAAAATAGCCACTCGCTTGTCTGAACAACGCCCCAACAATAGTCCAAAGCTAAATGTGCTTATACAAATTAACGCTAATGATGAAGCATCCAAGTCTGGCATTCAATTTAACGATGTAGAGGCGCTTGCAAGTACAATTGCAGCACTACCCAATTTAACGCTGCGCGGAATTATGTCAATTCCCATAAAAACAAATGACACCATGGCATTAAATAAAACTTTTACTAAGTTAAAGGATTGTTTTGACAAACTTAAATCCCAATATGATAGTGTAGATACGCTTTCAATGGGTATGACAAATGATATGGACTTAGCCATTGAGCACGGTTCAACAATGGTAAGATTAGGTACTGCTATTTTCGGTGAGCGTGAAAAAAGCGAATAATAAAACTGCTCGTAGATACTTGTATAAGAAAAATTTTAACTTAAGAGACTCAATATGAATGCAATTCGCTTCTTGATTGACATTGTTTTTGACCTTTATTTAATGGTTGTAATGCTACGTTTTTGGCTTCAACTTGTTAGAGCCGATTTTTACAATCCGTTTAGCCAATTCATTGTAAAAGCCACCAACATTTTTATTATCCCGCTAAGAAAAGTGATCCCTGGCTTTGGTGGAATGGATATCGCTTCAGTTGTATTAATGTTTATCGTGGCAGCAGCAAAAATCATCGTACTTAGCTTAATATTTGCTCCTTCGCTAAATCCAGTGGCTATTGCTATTGGGGCTTTGTTGGTTATTATTAAAGAAGCCTTCAACCTTGTATTTTGGGTAGTAATTATACGTGCTTTAATGAGTTGGGTAAGCCAAGGTCACAATCCTATTGAAATGGTATTGCATCAATTAACAGAACCGTTGTTACGTCCTATTAGAAAAGTTATTCCACCGATGGGCGGGCTAGATTTATCAGTAATGGTGTTTTTACTCGCACTCATGTTTTTTAAAATACTCATGGAAGATTTATTCAGAGGTTTTTTCTAGCGCACTAGCCTAATATAGCGTGTAGGCATGCGTGACTACACGCTAACCAGAAATGGATAAATTTAGGGCATGTTACTTGTGCCACTGTTTGTTTATGCCAGATACAAGGCATTATTTACTGTTCAAACCATTTAACTTGATAAATATCACCTAAGAGCATAATAAAAGTAGATGTAACGATACCAAGGAACATTCATGTCTAATGAATCTGCGTTAAAGAACTTTGTTAAAGGTCAAGTCACTAAAAAAACTCAATGGAATGAATCGCTCTTCAGTCTTGAAGTAAGCGCTGAGATTGCGCCCTATATTGCTGGTCAGTTCTGCAAACTTGCGTTGCAAAATGGAAATGGCGATTGGCTTAGACGAGCATATTCATTTGTTAACCCGCCCAGCACGTCTACCCACGAATTTTTGATCACCGAAGTAAATGACGGCGGCTTATCCCCTCTTTTAGCTAAACTTAATGTAGGTGACGATATTTGGTTAACCGAAAAGTCATCTGGTTTTTTAACCATTGAAGAAATTCCAATGGACAGAGAAGACTTATGGCTACTTTCAACCGGTAGTGCAATTGGACCATTTCTATCCATTCTCGCCGATACCAATACTTCAGAGCGTTTTCAACGACTTGTGCTGGTTCATGCCGTTCGTTATCAGCAAGACTTAGTGTATAAAGAATTAATAGAAAAACTTAAACAAGAGCTTGGCGAGCGCTTTAGTTACATCCCCGTTGTATCTCGGGAAGACTACCGAGAAGCTTTATTAGGACGCATTCCCGTGTTAATCGAAGATGGGCAATTATTAGATAAGGCAGGTTTTACCTTTTCACCAGAGACGAGCTTTTTCATGATTTGTGGCAATCCAAATATGGTAAAAGACACCACTAACGTATTAATTGAACAAGGCTTCGAGAAAAACTTAAGACGAAAACCTGGGCATATAGCTACCGAGAACTATTGGTAGATAACCAGAAAAATTAACAAAAACAGACAAGATTTGTGATTATCAACTAGCACAATTTCTTGAATAGAAACTATAATAAGAACACTTACTTGGTGTTTCAGGCATAAGAAAATGAAATTGATAAAAACCTGTTTTATATTACTTTTTTATTTACTCAGCGCTCACGTTAGTGCTGAACAAATGGAAAAACTAGGCAACTTTGAAGTGCATTATATTGCTTTTGGCTCAACCTTTATCACGCCAGAAATTGCCAGAGCCTATAAGCTTGAGCGCAGCAAGTATAATGGGCTGATTAATATTTCCATCCTAGATACTACACAGCGCGGTAAACCGTCAGTTAAAGCAAAAGTAACAGGGTTTGGTAAAAACTTATTAGGTCACAAAAAAGATTTAAATTTTAAAGAAATCGTGGAAGGTGATGCCGTTTATTACATTGCTCAAATACGTTACACCAACGAAGAAATGTTTTTATTTAATATTGACATAGATACCGAAAAAACCGACCACAAGCTTACTTTTAGTCAAAAATTTTATGTAGATTAAGGCTGAGTGTAGTTTAATTATAAAGCTACAGCATCTAGTTTAGTGCGCAGTCTAGTTTAATGTGCAGTGTCTAGCTTAGTGTAATTACGTAATACACTAAGCTGCCCTTCTCTTCGTTATATTTCTATCTATTATTTTACTAAAAACAGCTTCCACTGATTATTTACTCAACACAATATTACCCAATATCTTTTATTACAGTTAGTTTTGAATTAATTCAAATAGTTACTAAACTTACTCTTAAAACTTAAGAGCGAAGTAATGTCTAACCAAGCCACAATAAAAATTAAGAATTTGCGCCTTCGTACGTATATCGGCATCAAAGAAGAAGAGATGAATAACAAACAAGATGTCATTATCAATGTGATTATTCGTTATATCGCCGATAAAGCCAGCCATTCAGATGCAATGGAAGACGCATTAAATTATCGCACCATTACAAAAAATATTATTAACAAAGTGGAATCTTCAAAGTTTCACTTACTAGAAAAGTTAACCAGCGATATTCTAGATATCGCTTGTGAGCATGAGTGGGTCACTTTTGCTCAAGTTGAAATTGATAAGCCTCATGCACTTCGGTTTGCAGATTCAGTATCATTAACACTGACCAGAAATAAATGATCTTTTTTTAGGAGGAAAAATTGTGAATATTTTGATTACAGGTGGCACCGGCTTTATAGGCTGCGAGCTAACTAAACACCTTAAAAATCATAATTATTTAACGATTTTAAGCCGTCATCCTGAAAAGGTGTACCTTAGAATTGGTCACGATGTAAAAGCGGTAAGCACACTTGACGGCGTAGACTTTGACCAGCTTGACGCAATTATCAATCTAGCTGGCGAACCCATTGCAAATAAACGCTGGAGTGAGCAACAAAAACGAAAAATAACTAAAAGCCGTTGGCACCTAACAGAGCAAATAACCAAAAGAATACAAGAAGCCACTAGCCCACCTCATACGCTGTTGAGTGGCTCTGCTGTTGGTTACTATGGCCGACAAGGCCATGTTCCCATTACTGAAGATTTTGACCGCTGCCACCCAGAATTCAGTCATGAAGTTTGTAAAAAGTGGGAAGAACTCGCGATGGCAGCTCAATCAGATCGCACTCGCGTTTGTGTACTAAGAACGGGCGTAGTGTTAGGCCCAAAAGGCGGAGCACTAAGTAAAATGCTACCTGCTTACAAGGCATGTTTAGGCGGCCCAATTAGCTCTGGTAAGCAAGTTATGAGCTGGATCCATTTGAATGATACGGTGGCCGCAATTTTGTTCTTACTGGAAAATCGTCATTTAAATGGGCCATTTAATTTAACAGCGCCTAACCCTGTTACCAATAAAGAGTTCAGCCATATTTTATCTAAAACCTTATCTCGCCCTGACTTCTTAACCATGCCTAAGTTTGTTATGGAAACATTATTTGGTGAAATGTCCGAACTACTACTGTACGGACAAAATGTTCACCCTAAGCGCTTGCAAGATGCTGGGTTTAGATTTCGATTCGGCTCATTAAACAAAGCGCTAGAAAATATTATTCATGGTAGGCATTAGCATAAATCAATTTACTCAGCATCTGGCTTTTCCATTTTGCCAGACGACTGCATTGAACGAATGACTAAGATAAATAACAAAGACCAAAATAACCCGGCAGCCCAACCTGCAATCACATCTGTTGGCCAGTGCACGCCTAAATAAACTCGGCTTATTCCAATTACAACACTCAAAATTATAGCCGCACTAAACAAATAAACCTTAGAGCGTTTACGTGACTGTATTTGTGAAAGCATACTGGCAAGGGATAAATAAACCATGGTAGACATTAGCGAGTGCCCGCTGGGAAAGCTGCTGGTATATACTTCAGTTGCATGCGGCACAATATCTGGGCGCGGCCTTGTAAAGCCATACTTCAAGCTGAAGCTAACGAACGTTCCACTAGCTATTGCAATGAAAAGAACAAGCGCTGATTTTTTCTTATGTTCTAGTAATAAATAGCCAACTGTAAGTAGTGAAATAAGCATTAAAATCCCCACTCCACCCAGCGCAGTAAAATCTCTCATTAATTCTTCAAACCATCCGGGGCCGATGGGGTTCGATAAATCATTAGGATCACGCAGCATCAGCATTATGTAGCGATCAATAGCTTGAGTCTCTCCAGTAAATACGTGCACTGCAGTTTCAATAAATAGCCACAAACAACCTGCAATTAAGCAATATATCAAAAACTCTTTTTTCGCATGATGAGCCAGTCTATTCTGCCTAGCTCGATTAAGTAAGCTATGTGTAATATTGATAACAGACTCCTACAAGCAAATTGATTCAGATACTATATAACATTGCACTTATTCTCTAACTTTCAACTATTTAGGCAATTATTTTACAAGGCTCATACCAGTGAGCCTTGTATTTCATTTGCATAATAAGCACTTTATTAGGCAATCAGCCTTAATAATTGCGCTGTTTTCACCGTCATTAATTTCGCTGTAAGAACTAATCCAACAATACAAACAAATAAGCCACCTACAATTGGCCCTATCCACCATAATTGCCAATGAATAGTGGCAGACATATCAAACATTTGCGTTTGTAGTACTAGCAACACTAGCTCTGTCGCAAACGTTGCGATGACCCCAGCAATAAAGCCAAGTAAAAAGAACTCAAAAGTAACGCTCTGCTTAATAAGACTGCCTCTAGCGCCTAATGCCCTTAGGATAACCAACTCTTGTCTGCGCTCTTCAAGCGAAGCCTGAACCTGTGCTGTAAGTACTAACACACCTGCAATCACCACAACGAATAATACAAATTGGATGGCGAGTGATACCTGCTCAATAACCGATTGCACTTGTTCTAGAATTTTGCCCACCTCTATGACACTTATAGTGGGAAATTGCAGCAGTAATTGATGAATTAACTGTGCATTTTCTTGTTCTAAGTAAAATGCGGTAATGTAAGTGGCAGGAAAACTATCCAGTACATTGTTACTTAAGATCATAAAGAAATTAGGCTGCATACTATTCCAATTAACTGATCTGATACTGGTTACCGTCACTTTTGCTTCAGTTGCACCAATTAAAAAAGTAAGCTCGTCGCCTAAATTGATTTTTAATGACTTGGCAATTTCTTCTTCTACTGACACCTCAGCTTGTACAGAATCTCCATGCCATTTCCCAGTTAATATTTTATTGTTATCTGGTACTTCAGTACGCCAAGTAAGGTTAAGCTCTCTACCAACACCTAAGCGCTGGCCTTGCTTCGACTTATCATCATCTTCCTTGGTCACTTTATCATTCAACTTTTCGTCACCTATTGCTACTAGGCGACCGCGCACAACTGGATAAAGCCCTTCAGTTTGAATTTGATTGCTTGTTAGAAAGTCTGACACCATTGGCATTTCTTGTTCGCTAATGTTCACCAAGAAGTGATTTGGTGTACCTTCTGGTAGTTGCATACGCCATTCATTAATAATGTCATTCTTCAAAACAAATAGCGTTAACAATAGTTGTATAGCAATAGTAAAGCTGATCATTTGAACGCTGTTAGCTTTTGCTCTTCGCTTAATTGAAGCCATGGCCAATGAGAATGGATTGCTGGTTTTCATGCCAATGGCTCGCCCTGTGTTGATCAGCAAATAACTCATACCAAGCAATATTCCAACAATTAATACACCACCAAAGAATAAAATAAGCGTTAGCTTAAGTTGCTGACTAAACCCCCACATAAGAATAAAAATGGTCAACATGGATAACACCGCATGCCACGCAGATAAGCCAATATCATCACCACTATCTCGGCGTAACACTCTTAATGGAGGGATCTCTAACAATTTGATGATCGGGAATAAAGAAAACATCACCGAGCAAAGCACACCTGTAGCAATCGATAAAAGATACGGTCGTAAGCCAATACTTGGTAAAACCGCCGGTAAATACTCACTCATCGCTTTCAATGCGCCCGCTTGCGCGGCCAAGCCGATTAACAAGCCAAAGAATACTGACACGGAGGTTAACCCTAGTAAGTGTGCGAAGTAAATCCTTCTTATTTGCTGCTTTCCTGCGCCTAACGTTTTAAAAATAGCGACTGGATCGTAATGACGTTGACAATAACGGTTAGCGGCTACCGCAAGCGCTGTTGCCGCAAGCACGATACCTAACAGTCCAGCTAATAATAGGTAACGTTCAGAGCGCTTAAGCGCACCAGACAATACATTGGTGCGATCTTTTACACTGATTAATGATTCGTTTTCAGACAGCTTTGGCTTAATTTCATTACTAAAATTTGTAATGTCTTTTTCTTTACCCGCAAGGTACATTTGATAAGTAAGACGACTACCCGGCTGAACAACCTTTGTTTTTTCAATATCTTGGTAGTTCATCATAATACGTGGCGAAGTGCTAAATACACTCATCGGCGCATCAGGCTCTTGAATAATCATGCCGGCCACTTTTAATTTAGCAAAGCCTATTTGAACCTCATCACCAACCTTTACCTTTAATGCGTAAAACAATCGCTTTGCCAACCATACATGCCCAACCTCTGGGATAGCCTTTGCAACATACGCAGTGTCGTTTAAATTAGCCGCAATCTGAATATCCCCTCTCAGTGGGTAACCTTCACTCACCGCTTTTACATTACTTAATGACATTTCCTCTTGGTGAACAACCATTGTTGAAAAAAACAGGGCGTCTACCGTATTTAAGTCATTAGCTTTAGCTAATTGATGATACTCAGGGTTAAGTGGCCGTGAGCTTCTTACTAATCGATCAGCTGCAATAAACTCTGCACTTTTATCTAAAATTGCACCTTGAATCCGCGAAGTAACAGAGGTAAGTGTAAATACAGTCATTACTGCCAGCATAATAGCTAGCGCAATAATGGTTAACTCACCACGCTTTAACTCTCTTTGCAGTAACTTATAAGATAAACCCAGCCACGGCTTGTTTTTCGGCTCAAGCTTAGCATTAGCCTGCATAACGATTTTCCTCACCCAGATCTTTTAATTCACCCCCTGTCATTTCTAAGCGTCTTTGGCAGCGTTGTGCTAATTCATTATCATGTGTCACTAAAATCAATGTGGTTCTATATTTTTCGTTTAGCTCAAATAACAAATCCTCAATTAAGTGACCATTTTTTGTGTCTAAATTAGCTGAAGGCTCGTCTGCGTAAAGAATATGTGGTTTAGAAATAAAAGCACGGGCAATCGCTACACGCTGCTGTTCACCACCTGAAAGCTGATTCGGATAATGATCTAAGCGATCAGCCAGTCCGACTTGAGAAAGCAGACCTTTTGCCTTTTCCATCGCATCGTCGTCACCTTTTAACTCTGCCGGCAACATAACATTCTCCAATGCCGTTAAGCTTTGAACCAACATAAACGACTGAAAAATAAAGCCGATGTATTGCCCTCTAAATTGCGCTCGCTGTTCCTCATTCATTTCATGCATAGCTTGGTTATGCACAATTATTTTTCCAGATGTAGGTTGATCTAAGCCCGCCAGTAATCCAAGCAATGTAGACTTACCAGAACCTGACGCGCCTACTACCGCAACCGTCTCCCCCTCTTTCACTTTGAAGTTAATATTTTTTAATATTTCTAATTCCCCTTCACTAGTGGGCACGACTTTATTAAGATTGCTAACTAAGATCATATTTAAATCTGATATTTTGGACATAATGAGACACTTATTAATTAATGCATTTACATTTACTTTTATTACGCTGGTAAGCTTGCTATCAGTTCATAGCGTTGCACAAGACAATCACATAAATAAACAAGGTCTGCAACAAACAGCTATCAACAACCGTATTGTTATACTAGGTGACAGCTTAAGTGCAAGCCTAGGAATGAAACAAAATGAAGGCTGGGCACACCTACTTAATCAACATTTTCAACAGCAAAAACTTAACTCTTTAAGTATAGAATTAATCAACGCAAGTATCAGCGGTGAAACGACAGGAGGCGGTTTAGCTAGGATAGACAACGTTCTGAATAAAACCAAACCCGATTATGTACTTATAGAGTTAGGCGGTAATGATGGCTTAAGAGGGTTTCAAATAAAAACAATAAGAAACAACTTGTTACAAATCATCAAAAAAGTAAAAGCTGCTGATGTTAAACCTATTCTAATGCAGATCCGTATTCCACCCAATTACGGCCCCGTTTATAACCAACGATTTGAACAAGTGTTCACATCCATTGCTGAACAAGAAAACATTCCACTCATGCCGTTTTTTATGGATAAAATAGCCATTAACCCCGATTTTATGCAAAATGATGGCATACATCCTAACAAACAAGCTCAGGCTATTATTAGAGATATTATGAAAGAGTCCATTCTTAATGTAATTAAGCCCGAGCGTTCTTAATAAATGAGTTTATTTGAAAGATAGATTTGAAGGATAAATTTAAAATAATGTAGCGCACTATAAAGCTAGCTTAGCAATGTTGGGTTAGCTTTTATAGCGCATATTTATTTCTAATAAACTGACCCACTGCCTGATTAAAAGGTTAACACTATTTAGAGCGAATCAGTACAAACAAAAAAGCCGAGCTAAGCTCGGCTGTTTTGTACTTATAAAATAAGTGGCGTCCCCTAGGGGATTCGAACCCCTGTTACCGCCGTGAAAGGGCGGTGTCCTAGGCCTCTAGACGAAGGGGACGCAGAATTCTTTTCATACCCGTCTCATTTGAAGATGCAGCGTTGTTAGCTTCGCTCTTTCACCTCAATCATTTAGTTAGTCTAAACTCATGAGGATTCAGTTGCTTGCCGCCTAGCTGCTTCTTCAACTGCTATGGGTATATATATTCAAATTCGTTGTCACTAGGACTGGTTATTTTAACTCTTACCATACGAGTTTCACTATTTTATTAGCACTTACCCTGCCTTAGCAAAATAAGTGGCGTCCCCTAGGGGATTCGAACCCCTGTTACCGCCGTGAAAGGGCGGTGTCCTAGGCCTCTAGACGAAGGGGACGCAGAACTCTTTGCTATATACCGCTTACACCGCATATAAAAATTCGTTGTCACTAGGACTGGTTATTTAAACTCTTACCATACGAGCTTCACTATTTTATTAGCACTTACCCTGCCTTAGCAAAATAAGTGGCGTCCCCTAGGGGATTCGAACCCCTGTTACCGCCGTGAAAGGGCGGTGTCCTAGGCCTCTAGACGAAGGGGACGCAGAATTCTGTGCTATATACCGTTTACACCGCATATAAAAATTCGTTGTCACTAGGACTGGTTATTTTAACTCTTACCATACGAGCTTCACTATTTTATTAGCACCTACCCCGCCTTAACAAAATAAGTGGCGTCCCCTAGGGGATTCGAACCCCTGTTACCGCCGTGAAAGGGCGGTGTCCTAGGCCTCTAGACGAAGGGGACGCAGAATTCTTTGCTATATACCGCTTACACCGCATATAAAAATTCATTGTCACTAGGACTGGTTATTTTAACTCTTACCATACGAGTTTCACTATTTTATTAGCACTTACCCTGCCTTAGCAAAATAAGTGGCGTCCCCTAGGGGATTCGAACCCCTGTTACCGCCGTGAAAGGGCGGTGTCCTAGGCCTCTAGACGAAGGGGACGCAGAATTCTTTGCTATATACAGCTTACACTGCATATAAAAATTCGTTGTCACTAGGACATTTAATGGTGGAGCTATGCGGGATCGAACCGCAGACCTCCTCGCTGCCAGCGAGGCGCTCTCCCAGCTGAGCTATAGCCCCATTTGGCTATTTTCGAGCAACAATGCTTTTTAACACATCACCCCCGAAACGCGGAGCGCATTCTATGCAGTAGGGAATTTTATGTCAACAGTTTTTTTATTAATAACTATTGTTCGCTACTTTCTTAATCAATCTACTTAAAAGTTGAACAATTTAGCCTGCATTTCACTATTTTCATATATTTTAGTATGGGTTAATGAACGGATGCAGGCTTTTTAGCAAAGCGATTAACTAGGCTTGCTGCTCTCTTTCAGCAATAAACGCTAACGCTTTATCAATGCGAGTAAGTACATCTTCTTTTTTGATCAATTCAATTGTCACATCTAGCGAAGGAGAGTTACCCGCTCCGGTTACTGCAACACGTAAAGGCATACCTACCTTACCCATACCTACTTCAAGCTCTTCAGCGGTAGTATTGATCGCTGTGTGAATCGCTTCTGCATTCCAATCTGCAAGTGCAGCAAATTTTGCCTTAACTGTTTCAAGCGGTTGCTTAGCAACAGGACGTAAATGTTTTTTCGCAGCTTTTTCGTCAAACTCACTGTAGTCTTCATAGAAATATCGGCTAATTTCTGCCATTTCTTTCAATGTTTTAACACGATCAGCTTGTATGCTTACTACTTTAGAAAGTGCAGGACCGTTTTCTGTATTAATAGACTGATCAGCAAAGTGCCAAGCTAAATGTTCTGCCACATGCTCAGGATCAGACTCTTTAATATAATGCTGATTTATCCAGTTTAATTTTTCAGTATTAAAAGCCGACGCAGATTTACTAACCCCTTCCAAGCTAAATAGTGATTTCATTTCTTCCAGGGTGAAGATTTCTTGGTCGCCATGTGACCAGCCAAGTCTAACTAAATAATTAAGTAATGCTTCAGGTAAATAGCCATCGTCACGATATTGCATCACACTTACGGCGCCGTGGCGTTTCGATAACTTTTTACCATCGTCCCCCAAAATCATAGACACATGAGCATACACAGGAATAGGTGCATTTAGCGCTTTTAAAATATTAATTTGGCGCGGTGTGTTATTAATATGGTCTTCACCACGTATAACATGCGTCATCTTCATGTCCCAGTCATCCACCACAACACAAAAATTATAAGTTGGAGAACCGTCAGTACGCTGAATAATTAAGTCATCTAATTCGGTATTCGCAATTTCAATTTTGCCACGAATTAAGTCGTCAATAACTACCACACCATCGTCAGGGTTTTTAAAACGAATAACAAAAGGCCCTTCTTGCTCTTCTGCATCACGGCATTTACCATCGTAACGCGGCTTTTCGCCCTTCTCCATTTGCTGTTCACGTAACTTCTCAACACGCTCGTGCGAGCAATAACATTTATACGCTTTATCTTCTTCAACTAATTGCTGAACCAACTCTTTATAACGGTCAAAGCGTTTTGTTTGGTAATAAGGCCCATGATCCCACTTTAAACCTAGCCATTCCATGCCTTGCATAATGGCATCGATAGCTTCAGGTGTAGAACGTTCAAGATCGGTATCTTCAATACGCAAAACAAACTCACCACCCATGCGCTGAGCATATAACCAAGAATATAATGCGGTTCTAGCACCACCTACGTGCAGATAGCCAGTTGGGCTAGGTGCAAATCGTGTTACGACTGACATGTGACTTCCTCGACAATTTTAGTTGGCGGTATTTTATCAGTGCCTAAGTGAATTAACAGTGATAACTCTGCTATTTCTTAATTAAAGTTAGAAGAAATAGCAAAACTGATTATAAATGATGCAATTAAACCTAAAATTCAAAATTATTGTTGACACTGTTTCATACCTCCCTATAATACCGCCCCACAAAGCGAGGACGCTTAGCTCAGTTGGGAGAGCATCGCCCTTACAAGGCGAGGGTCACTGGTTCGAGCCCAGTAGCGTCCACCAAATCCGCTTTGAGTAAGAAACCCCGGACGTATAGCTCAGTTGGGAGAGCATCGCCCTTACAAGGCGAGGGTCACTGGTTCGAGCCCAGTTACGTCCACCATTCTTACTAGTACAAAATATCCCATGGACGCTTAGCTCAGTTGGGAGAGCATCGCCCTTACAAGGCGAGGGTCACTGGTTCGAGCCCAGTAGCGTCCACCAATATTTTGTACCATGTTTTAAAATATTAGATATATCCCATGGACGCTTAGCTCAGTTGGGAGAGCATCGCCCTTACAAGGCGAGGGTCACTGGTTCGAGCCCAGTAGCGTCCACCATATTTATCGAAGATGTTTTAAAACAATATATATCCCATGGACGCTTAGCTCAGTTGGGAGAGCATCGCCCTTACAAGGCGAGGGTCACTGGTTCGAGCCCAGTAGCGTCCACCACTTCTCATATCCAACTTAAATTATTCTATTTATCCTTAAGTCACTATTTTTATTAAACTTAAGCAATAATTAACTAATTCCTCACTCTGTGAACATTAGACGCTGTTATTCTTGAACAAATCCAACTACTATATCTTTACTAGATAAATAAAGTGGATTTCAATGACCGTTAGCTTCGCCTCAGACATTAACATTCTCATCATCGACGATCAACCGCTAGCTCAAAGCTACATGCGTTATTCGTTGGAAAGTTTGGGGTATAGAAATGTGGCTATTGCTGAGAAAGCTGAGCGCGCGATCCGTTTATCAAGAGAGCGTAATTTTGATTTGATGATCTGCTCCTTTAATCTTCGCCATGGTAAAGACGGCTACCAACTTTATGAAGAATTAAAATCAAAAAAGCTGATCAAACTCACCACTGCATTTGTTTTTATTAGTGCCGAAACTGATACCAGCTTAGTTCATAGTGTCGTTGAGCTTCAACCAGACGACTTTTTAGCTAAGCCATTCACGTTAAAAGAACTTGGTTCAAGACTTGATCGCGTACTTAACCGCAAGCACATATTACGACCAATTTACCAATTTATTGATAGCGAAAATTATTCTGCGGCAATTCGACAAATTGATGACTTCTTAGAAAATGAAACATACGCCAAGCTACTCCCTCTCCTACTTCGCTTAAAAGGTGATATTTTATTAAGAATATTTGACTGGCCCTCAGCGATTACTTTTTTTGAAAGCATATTAGAAGTACAAAAATTTGCTTGGGCAAGAATTGGGTTAGTAGAAGCATTGGTGAATAATCAAGAAGATGAACGTGCAATGCTGCATTTAAAACAGATGATCGAGCGTCCTGAAACAAAGCTGATTGCATACGATATGCTAAGCCAACTGCAATTTAAAAATAAAGAATATGAAGAAGCATTTAATCATTTGCAAATTGCAGCACAAATGTCACCCCGTAACTTATACCGCCAAGAAAAACTCCTTAACTTGTCGCGAATAACGCATGACTACGAAGCGCAGTTTAAAACGTCTAAAGATATTGTGAAATTTGCTAAGCACTCAATGCATGAACAACCCTCAATTTATCTAAACGTAGCCAGAGCAAGTATTGATTATGCTCAAACCTGCTTTGAAGAAGACACAGTTCGAATTCTAAGACATGCCACCGACTATTTAGCAGAAATGAAAAAAAACTTTCCAAATGCTGATACTGAAGAGCAAATTACCTGTTTAACTGCTCGCCTACTTTATTTAAAAGACGAAAAAGTAAAAGCAAAACAGCTCATTCACCAAGTGATGAATCAAGATGAAGCGCCTATCGAATCAATTGAAGATGAACTTGATAAGGCTAAAGCACTTCATGAACTTGGCTTTCACGACAAATCCAAGCAACTATTTGAACGTATAGAAGAATACTGCCTCAGCACACAAACAGGTAGTAATGGCTTAACAGAATATATTCAACAAGAAAAACAGCAGCGCGAAGAAATTACCGAAACACCCAAAGAGCTTAATAATAAAGCCGTTAACCTATACAGCCACGGTAAATACAACGAAGCATTTAATGCGTTTCTGCTGGCCTTTAAAGTAATGCCCAAAAATACCAGTATTTGCTTAAACTTATTACAAACAATTTGTGATGCACCCAACATTAACGTGAATGCAGAAGATGTTCATCACTTAATTGAACGCTGCATTAACGTGATTGATGATGTTGGCTTAAACGATGAGCAAACGTTGAGGTACAATAAGTTGACTGAGCGCTTAAAAGATAAAGCTAACATCCCATTCAGCAGTATTAATGTGACCGTATAAAACTTTATACAACCCAATGTAGCTAATTTTATTCAGTAAGTATTCAGGTTTGCTTTATTAAGCTGTTATCAACAACAGCCCCAACCGAGGAATAAAAGCGTGTTCACTAAAATTAAAAACCTCATTCTCATCTGCGCTGCCCTATGTATTAGCATGCCTGCCAACGCAGAAGAAAGTGATGTACTTAATGTAGATCGCAGCGTGGCATCTTCACTAAAATTGTCATTTCCAAACGACAAAAGAATCGAGCCAAAAACTAGTGGCTTTAATATAGAAAACTACGTATTAATGAGCAATGAAAAAGGTGAACGCTGGGCTGTAATTACAGCTACCAATAAAGCTTGGGGCAGACGTTCATTAGAACATCATCACCTTATGGCGCTTTTCGCCAATGGCGAACGCAGCACACCACTTACCTATCGCTTAGATTTTGAAGCGAATGAAACACAATCCTTTACCGTAAGTTTTGGCGAAAATAAATTTCCAATTCTTTCAATTTATACCCGAAAGAATTAAGTGAAGAGGTCAAAAGCCATAACTTAGCTACTTCACTCCAGCAATGTCAATAAAAGCCTCTGTGACATAAGATGCGTCTGATAACAGCCAAACAATTGCACTGGCGACCTCGTCTGGAATAGCGTCTCTTTGTAATGACATAGTTGGGCTTAATCTTTTAACTCTATCAAGCTAGCCATCGTCCGGATGAATATCAGTTGCTATAAAATCTGAGTGCGCACAATAACACTGATGCTCCTGTCAACTAATTCTAGAGCAAGCCCTTTCGCTACTGAGTCCATTGCTTCGTCAGATTCTGACTCTGATTCCGCATCATCAACGCACTCAAAAGGCGCACAAGTTCTTAACGCAGTAGAAGGTACATTAGTAATTGAACCACCTACTTTGTCGCGATTAACGGATGCTTTAGAACAGAAAAATGTACTTAGTATATTTAAAGCCATGACTTTTAAAGCTGTGGCTTAAACTCAGACTGCTCCATATCACCGTACTTAGCTTTCTACTCGCAATAGGCTTTGCTTGACATGGTGTTTTGCGACACAAAGTCCTGGAATGGTCATAACACCTAATATCCCTTCCCTCTAAATGGCAAACACCTGACTTTCTGTGAATCTCGATTTTTTCATAATGTTCTCCATCTAAGGTTACTTTCAATGGAAAACTCTACTTTTGATATTCTGATTTTATGGGGGAGTGACAGTGACCATTAGCAAAAAACAAGACACCTATCGCATTTTTGAGCACACTTCATCAGCATTAACTGCACATACCGATACTTAGTAATGCGAACATATAGTTTGAAATTGATAAACAACTCTGCCCATGAAATTTAACGATTCTAAAAACCGTATCAGGCAAAAAAATATAATTAAATTAGATATGCTACTAGAATGGATAACAAGACAAAAAACATACATGGCGGAGTGGACGGGACTCGAACCCGCGACCCCCGGCGTGACAGGCCGGTATTCTAACCAACTGAACTACCACTCCGCATTGTAATGTATTTTAAGATTCGTTGGCGGAGTGGACGGGACTCGAACCCGCGACCCCCGGCGTGACAGGCCGGTATTCTAACCAACTGAACTACCACTCCACAAAGAATCTTATATCAATCTAAATCACTCTCAATACCAATCAATGGCGGAGTGGACGGGACTCGAACCCGCGACCCCCGGCGTGACAGGCCGGTATTCTAACCAACTGAACTACCACTCCAGAAAGCTTTTTAGATTGTAATTGGCGGAGTGGACGGGACTCGAACCCGCGACCCCCGGCGTGACAGGCCGGTATTCTAACCAACTGAACTACCACTCCGCGCAAACGTTTTGGAAACCGTGTTCCCTTAACGCGGCGGAGATAATACGGATCTGAGTATGTTGCGTCAACCCCTTTTTTTAACTTTTTAAGGGTTTTCTAATCATCTGGCATCGAAAGGTCTAAAATATCATCAGATTTACCGTCTTCTGGTGTTTTTTTAGTCTCTTTATTGTCAGAAGATGCATTTTCCTCTTCATCTTTTTTCTTCTTTTTGAATTTTGGCAAGGCGGGTAATTTAAAAGAAAGTGGTTTTTTTAGTATATAAATTCTTATTACTACATAACCGATACCTAATATGACTAAGTTACCAATTATGACCAATGTAATAATTACCCATAAACTCATTGTTTCTGGCTCTGGCTCTTCAGGGACAACTGCTTCTTGCTCACTTTTTTCTTCTACAGCCTCTTCTTCAGGAGAATTTGCTTCTGCATCAGACTCTAATGGCGACACATTAAAAGTAAAGGTAGGTAATTTTAAGATAAACTCACGGCCATTGGCGTTTTTACCAAACCCTTGAATATCTACTTTATACACGCCGTAATCATAATTAATAATATCTAGGGTGCGAGCTTCTTCAATTTTTTCAACAATAGAAAAACTTTGTATTTCGTTGTTAGGGTAATGCACTTTGCCTTGAAAGATCACTGAGGTTTTATCAACATAATCACCTAGTACTTCTAACGTCAGTACATGGTAATCATCAGCTTTATCTGTTTTCTCTACACTGACTTTAAATGGTGACGGATGAACGATAACCGGGTCCAGTTCAATTTCCCGGTGAAACATCGGCATTCTAATAATATATTGAGGGATCCACTCGCCGTCAGGGAATTCTAATTTCAATTCTCCAGTAAACACACCATCTTTAGGCCGCTCGTCATAGCCCTTACCATTATCTTTAAACTGTGCAAACTTCACCATGTCGGCACCAAAATTGGGGTAATCTGCATTATTAGTACTGATGAAATTAACATCCAGCTGTAATACATCATCAATTGCCCCTGCTCTGAAACGTTCACCGCCATTAGTAATATAGCCTGTCAGCTTAATAGACTCTCCTTGTATTAAAATTTCAGGAAGTGGCTCTGCATGCAGTTCAATATCGCTAATCACCATAATTTTACTACCCGGCAAAAGCTGACCGACCGCTTGCCAAGGCCCTGGTGTCGGATTTTTAAGACGAATTAAGTCATACGTTTTATCATCAAACCATTCAATTTCACCCGTTACTGCCATCGTGGCATATAACTTACTGCCATCTGGTTTAACTAAAATAACTGGCGGCGAACCTGGCTCACGAAAAAACAACATTGTTACTTCATCAACTTCGTGATCTATACGAAAGCGATTTTCAAGTAGTGGGATTTGATTGCCAAGATCTTGGCCAAGTAATTTTACGTTTGGTGAGATATTGGCTGATTGATCAGCTTGTGCATGCACGCTCTTAATGAATAAAAAAGCGATTACATTCAGCAGAATTAACAGCCACGCAACCCTACTGCGTGACAGTAGCCTGTTGGTTTGATGGTTTAATTGTCTGGTACTGCTCGCCACAAACAACTTCCTCCTTTATTTTCAACGATATCTAGCCTTGATTCGTGGGCCAGTAATTCATCATTAGTCGCTTTTATTATTTTTAATGGCGCACGATTACTGTCTAATCTGCGAATACCTGCTTCTTCTCCACTTTGGTTTTCGTCACCATGATTTAATTTTAGCTTCTTCTGCCCCCCTGTCATCGACAGATAAACATCAGCGAGAATTTCGGAATCCAGTAACGCGCCGTGAAGCATACGATGAGAGTTATCTATGCCATAACGACGACACAACGCATCAAGGTTATTTTTTTGGCCCGGATGAAGCTTTCTCGCCATCGTTAGCGTATCAACCACAGTGCAATAATCTGTGGTTTGTCCCCAAGATGGATTAAATAGCTTAAACTCGTGATCCATAAAGCCCACATCGAACGGAGCATTGTGAATAACTAGTTCAGCACCGTTTATGTATTCAAAAAAGGCAGTAGCCACTTGCGCAAATACAGGCTTATCTTGTAGAAATTGATTAGTTATACCATGTACACCTATGGCTTCTTCTTCAATAAAGCGCTGTGGATTGACATAACAGTGAAAGTTATTACCCGTAAAACGTCGATTAACAAGCTCAACACATCCTATTTCTATAATACGATGACCTTGTTTTGGGTCTATCCCTGTTGTTTCTGTATCCAGTAATATTTGGCGATGACTCATGCTTTTTCTTTACCTATTCATTTTGCAATTAGATTATACTGCTGCATGTAATTTATAAAGCTACACTCGGGATTATTTGCATTGCTTGCGCTATTTTATCTAACTCCCGCAAAAATATTTATCAATATATGTTTAAATATTTGGTTATGTTAATAGTAGCTAATAAATTTACTACGCTGCACATCTCTTTCTGATTGAATTAAAATATGGATGAATAAATGTTAAAAGACGTGAAATTATTCACAGACGGCTCTTGTCTTGGAAATCCTGGCCCTGGTGGTTATGGGGCTATTTTATTTTATAAAGGGCATGAAAAAGAGCTTGCTAGAGGCTACGAGCTAACGACGAATAATCGTATGGAGTTACTAGCATGTATTGAAGGTCTAAAAGTATTAAAAGAGCGCTGCAACGTAACGCTAACCACAGATAGCCAATACGTCAGGCAAGGAATTACCAGCTGGATCCATGGTTGGAAAAAAAATGGATGGCGAACAAGCAGCAAACAGCCGGTTAAGAATGTAGATTTATGGAAAGCATTGGATGCGGAGTCACAAAAACATAATATCCAATGGAATTGGGTAAAAGGGCATTCTGGTCATCCTGAAAATGAACGCTGTGATGAATTAGCTAGGAATGCCGCTGAGTCTAGTACGTTAATACCTGATGAAGGTTATATTTCCTAAGCTATTCTGCCCATAAAACTATCAAATACAAAATATGAGTTGAGCCGCACATATGTTTAGCTTAACTCACTTCACAAATTTAAATGAAAATGGCCTAGCACGATTAATCCCATAGCAACGTACTTTAATGCTAAAGCGCAGCACTAAATAACCTAATCCCTGCATATAATGTGATTAACATGCACAATAAGCTGGCTACCAGTGATGCAATTGCTAAATATTTACTGACCATTACTACTTACAACCTATAATTATGAGCTAACAACAACTAATAACATGTATTACTGATGCGTTTGCTTCCATTAGCTTGTATTCAAGCTTGGAAATGCGCAGATCATACGCGCATATTAGTGAGAAGTGGTCTGAGTAGATTTGGAGTCACGTAATTGAATGGTGAACGAGTTAAATATTTTTCATATCGCGTCATTAATCATTTATATAGTTTTCGTAGTTAAAGCACAAAAACCTAACTTGATTAGTTCGCTAGTGCAAGACAGTAACGGTACTAATCGGCTGTTTGCTGCCGTTGCTGTAACTGCCGTACTGTGGAGTTTTGATGCTGGTATATATCCTTTACTAAGCGTGCATTTGCTTGCATCTACCGTTACAACACTGATGTTTGGTTGGCGATTAGCATTAATTGTTCAACTTACCGTCATAGTGTTATTAGTCCTAACAGGACAAATTGCTTGGCAGCATGCTGGTATGACGGGGTTATCTGACTCTGTCGTTACTGTCGGGCTAAGCTACTTTATTTATATGTTAAGCTATCATTACTTACCACGTCACTTTATTGTATATGTGTTCGTTTGTGGTTTTTTTGCTGCTGCATGCTCAATGATTGCCCATATGTTATTCACAACCACTTATTTAGTGCTACTTAATGACTATTTTGGGCAGTACGATTGGCCTATAATACGCGACAATTATTTAATCCTGACATTACTTACTTGGTTTCCAGAAGCATTTTTAAATGGCATGTTGGTAACATTGCTAGTAGTTTACAAGCCCGACTGGATGAGTACGTTCTTCGATTCTGAATATTTAAATAATAAATAATTACTTTTATAACATTCCTTTAGCAGAGATTTATTTTAGTGACCGATATAGTCCAAACCAAACTCAGTGCACCACATTATCGTTGCCCGTTATGTAAAGAGCCTTTGTCACTGATTGAAAACAGTTTCAAATGCTCGAACAATCATAGTTTTGATAAAGCGAAAGAACAATATGTAAATTTACTGCCTGTGCAGCAAAAAAACTCTCTGCAACCGGGTGATGACAAGTCAATGGTGCTGGCAAGAAGAACATTTTTGTCGTTAGGTTATTACGATAAACTTCGGGTTGAAGTAATTAACATCATAAAAAGCACTTTATCAAAGCATGATCAAAGTAATGAAGCTACTAATTTATTGGACTTAGGGTGTGGCGAAGGGTTTTATACCGCACTTTTCTCTAAAGAGTTACAGCAACTCAACTCTAGTAGTACAGCATATGGCATCGATATTTCAAAATCAGCCGTAAAATATGCCGCCAAACGCGACAAACAAAGCCATTATTGTGTGGCTACCAATGCTAGCCTCCCGTTTAATGATGGTTTCGCTGACATAATAACTAACGTTTTTGCGCCTATTGATGCAACAGAGTGCGCACGTATTCTTAAACCAAAGGGAGAATTGGTGAGAGTGTCGCCCGGCCCTAAACACCTTATTGAATTAAAGTCAGAAATTTATGACACTCCTCGGCTACACAAAGCAACCACGGAACCTGAAGGCTTTAAACAAACTGATAATGTTCAGGTAAGCTATCAAATCGCGTTAACCGACCCGCAAGCAATTGAAGCATTAATCGATATGACACCGTTTGCGTGGAAAATATCTACCGAAAACAAAAAACGCTTGTTAAATGAACAAGCGCTTTCATTGTCATTAGATTTTGTGATTGATGTCTATCAGGTTGCGTAGCGAAGTAAACTAAAATAAGTCTTTGGTGAAAGCCTTGTCCATTTCATCAAAGGCACGCTTTAACAGCATGGCTAGCTCAATGTATTTCGGTCTCGCCTTTGCGGTGCTTAACTGACAGCCTTGCTCTTTCATCTTTTGATAAACTTCTTTATACCAAAGCGCCGTACTAGGCGGTAATAACGTATTCGAACGTTTACCTAACCAAAGCAAGCCTTGCACAGGAATTGAAAGAATAAATAAAGCAAAGGTAATTGCTTGTGGTAAATATTCAGTGCCCAAATACTGATACTGAATAAAAACCGACATCACTGCCACCATAGGCAACACGTTAATTGCAAATTGAGTTGCTTTAATAACTCGGTATTCCGGAAAATACGTTGCTAACTCACTTCTCATTGGCCACATTTTGCTATAAGACTGACCATCTCTTATAAGTGACATCAAACTCTTAGGCATACACACCTCTATCATTGTCACAGAACACTACTATTTATTCTACTTCAAGTAGTCAAAATCGCAAACCCAGCGTCCTGTACTTATTCTGCAGGAATACGCGTAAAAGCACCTTTTGGGTCAATATCTCTTCAAGTAAAACATTTAGCATGTAACACTTTTACAAGCTAACCGTGCAGAGAACTCAAATTGTGTTTAAAATAAATATACCTGCTAAGCACATCATCATTGTGCTCTCTTATTCATTAAACTACTTGGAATATTATGACTGAAACTTACGCTTTAGTTCTTAACTGTGGTAGCTCTTCTTTTAAATTTGCCATAATTAACGCCAATACTGGCGAGTCTGCATTGTCTGGGCTTGCAGAATGCTTAGGCAGTGAAGAGGCGCGAATAAAGTGGCATTACCAAGGCGAAAAGCAACAAGAAAACCTTACTAAAAATGCGGCGCATCAAGAAGCCATTACGTCGCTAGTCAATATTATCAAAAGTAATCATTTAGAAAGTCAGCTTAGTGCGGTAGGCCACAGAGTCGTCCACGGTGGCGAAAAGTTTACTTCATCAGTAGTGATTACCGATGATGTACTCTCTACCATTTCTGACATGGCTAGGTTAGCTCCGCTTCATAATCCAGCAAACTTAATTGGGATAAAAGCTGCGCAACGTGCCTTCCCTACTCTTCCACAAGTAGCCGTATTTGATACTGCATTTCACCAAACTATTCCTGAATGTGCATACCTTTACGCCCTTCCCTACAATTTATATGAAGAACATGGCGTTCGCCGGTATGGCTTTCATGGTACGAGCCATTACTATGTAACGGAACAGGCAGCTAAGATTTTAAATAAACCCACGTCTGAAATTAATGTAATCAGTGCCCATCTGGGTAATGGCTGCTCGGTCACTGCGATTAAAAATGGTCAGAGTGTAGACACAAGCATGGGGCTCACCCCTTTAGAAGGGTTAGTAATGGGAACCCGTAGTGGCGATTTAGACCCTGGCCTATTCAACTACTTAACCCAACAACTTTCTTATTCTGCTGAACAAGTGGATGCTTTACTCAACAAAAAAAGCGGTTTACTTGGATTATCAACATTAAGTAATGACTGTCGCACACTGGAAGAAGCGATGGAACAAGGTAATACACAAGCAACACTTGCACTTACTGTTTTTTGTTATCGTTTAGCGAAATATATCGCCTCCTACACAGTGCCGCTTGGCAAACTGGATGCTGTAATATTTACAGGTGGAATTGGTGAAAATTCAGCGTTCATTCGCGAAAAAGTGCTTAGTCTGCTTACTATTTTTGGTTTTGAAGTAGACAATAATGCAAACTTAGCTGCGCGTTTTGGCGCACAAGGCTGTATTACTTCGGCCACCAGCCCACTAGCACTGGTAATTCCCACCAATGAAGAATGGGTAATTGCTAAAGATGCATTATCGCTGGCACATTCTACTAACCATTAACATATTTACTTAAAAGGATATAAATATGGCACCACGTATTATGCTTGTTCCTATTGGGACTGGCGTTGGCCTCACCTCGGTAAGTATGGGGTTAGTACGCGCAATGGAGCAAAAAGCGGTTAATGTAAATTTTTTCAAGCCGATTGCACAGCCACGAAAAGGCGATACCGGCCCCGAGCGTTCAACCGAGATCATAAGAAAAAGTAGTACGCTTACTCCCGCCGTCCCGTTAAAACTTTCTTATGCAGAACAAATGATTGGTGATGGTCGCGGCGACGAATTATTAGAAGAAATTATTGGCCGGTTTGAATCGAGCATCGAGTCAGAGCAAATTGTTGTTATAGAGGGCATGGTTCCCACAAGAAGACAGCCTTATGCAGGCAGAGTTAATAAAGAAATTGCAAATGCCTTAGGAGCTGATGTGGTATTTGTAATTACACCTGGGGTAGATACCACAGAGCAGCTTGAAGACCGCTTAGAAATTGCAGCATCAAACTATGGCGGTATAAAAAGCGGTAAAGTAATTGGGTGCGTATTTAATAAAGTAAACGCGCCTACTGATGAAGAAGGCCGCGCCCGTGGTGACTTATCAGAAAAATTTGATGACAGCCAAACACAAGCCGAAATTGACCGAATAAGCAGCATTCCGTTATTTAGGAAAAGTAATTTTAAACTACTTGGCTGTATTCCTTGGAATTTTGACTTAGTAGCCCCTAGGGTGAAAGATCTTGCACGTTATTTAAATGCAACAGTGTTAAACAAGGGCGATTTGGAGCACCGACGCTTACGTTCAATTAATTTTTGCGCCAGAACCGTAACGAATATGCTAAGCCACTTTAAACCTGGCTCGTTATTGGTCACTCCAGGGGATCGTAGTGACGTAATCGTTGCTGGTTGTTTATCTGTAATGAATGGCACCAAAGTTGGCGCAATTTTACTAACGGGAGGAATAGAACCTGAACCAAGTATTATGAAACTGTGTGAACATGCTTTTGAAACTGGCATACCATTACTGATGACAGACTCAGACACTTGGAAAACCTCTATTCTGCTGCATAACTTTAATTTAGAAGTGCCAACTGATGACGAGCAGCGTATCGAAAAAGTAAAAAACCATACTGCACAAGCAATCAATCCAGACTGGCTTGATAGTCTGACTCAGCAGGCAGTGAAAGTGCGAAAAATGTCGCCGCCGGCATTTCGATATATGCTAACAGAGCGTGCCCGCAATGCAGATAAAACTATTGTTTTACCTGAGGGTGACGAGCCTAGAACAATCAAGGCTGCTGCCATGTGCGGCGAGCGAAAAATTGCGCGAACCGTATTATTAGGCAAAAAAGAACAAATTATTCGAATTGCCGATCAACAAGGGGTGATGCTAAACGATTATGTATCCATTGTTGACCCTGATTCAGTTAGAGAAAGGTATGTAAAACATTTAGTAGAGTATCGAAAGCACAAAGGCATGACTGAAGTTGTTGCACTTGAACAACTTGAAGATAATGTTGTGCTTGGCACTATGATGCTTGCACTCAATGAAGTGGATGGTTTGGTGTCAGGTGCTGTACACACCACGGCAAATACTATAAGACCTCCACTCCAATTAATAAAAACATCACCTGACAGCAGTTTAGTTTCATCAATATTCTTTATGCTGTTGCCAGATCAAGTTCTAGTGTATGGCGACTGTGCTATTAATCCAGATCCAGATGCAGAGCAATTGGCCGATATCGCGATTCAGTCTGCTGACTCTGCTGAAGCATTTGGTATTCCACCACGTGTTGCCATGATCAGTTACAGTACAGGTAGCTCTGGAAAAGGTGCAGACGTCGATAAAGTACGAAAAGCAACCGAGCTTGCTAAACAAAAAAGGCCCGACCTTATCATTGACGGTCCACTACAATATGATGCCGCCATCATGAAAAGTGTGGCATTAAGTAAAGCACCTGACAGCCCAGTTGCAGGGCAAGCAACGGTATTTATTTTTCCAGATTTGAACACAGGCAATACAACCTATAAAGCAGTGCAAAGAAGTGCCGATTTAGTGAGTATTGGCCCAATGCTGCAAGGTATGAATAAACCCGTAAACGACTTATCTCGCGGCGCCTTAGTTGAAGATATTATTTATACTATTGCGTTAACGGCAATACAGGCGAATCAAGAAAAGAAGTAGTACATAACATTATGCTTAAGGCACTTATTAATCGTATCTGATAGGTGCCTAAATACGTTATATTTTAAAGGTGACAATAATTAAGCAAACCATTAGATCATCTTTTAAAGCCAACAAATACAGTAACATAAATAATTAATACGCCGTAACTAACAAACTTATCCACAATTATTGTGGACAACATTTTTCAAACCAAAAAGTTACGTTTAGCTTTAGAGATACCGAGCAATTTATGTTACTTTTAGAAACACAAGTAAACTTAATCGATTTATATCATTTGAGTCGATTAATGTAAGTACGCTAAATAACTATAAGAGTAAAGTAATGTCTAAACAAACTCTTGAATTGCTCACTGAAACATTTCGTATACATAGTTTACCACCCGGTAGAGCTGTACCGTCTTGTGTATTTGAAAGCCCTATTTTTTTTATTGGCAAAACATTTGACGAACTTTCAATAGTTTGCCCTGAATCGATTGAGGTCGATAGCCTTGAATCTGAAGGTGGATGGGGAGCGCTAGAAGTGCTGGGGCCATTAGGGTTTTCTCTTACGGGTATTTTGTCTAATATTTCAGGCGTGCTCGCAGCACAGAATATAAGTATCTTTGCAATATCAACATTTGATACCGACTATATTTTAGTTAAACAAGTTACAATGTCTCGTGCGATATCGGCATTACGCAAACAAGGCTACACAGTTTTAACGGAACACAGTTAAGAAAATTAGCTAACCCGATAATAGAATAAGCATCGTCTCATCACACAAGTAATCATAACAAACGAGAAATACATGCAGTTTTTAGAGAAAGTAGTGAAAGTAGATAGTGTAAATAAGCAAAAAGGCTTTTTTGTTTTAGCACCGCTTTCCGGCAATGTATTATCACTAGACGAAGTGCCTGATCCCATTTTTCAACATCGAGTGCTTGGAGATGGTATAGCTATCGAGCTCTCAGGTAACCAAATGTGCTCACCTGTGAATGGTATTATTACTGAGCTATCAAATAGTTGTGACAGGGTACAACTGCAATCTGACAAAGGACTGAAGATATTAATACACATAGGCTTAGGCACAAGTACATTAATGGGGCAAGGGTTTAAGCAATTAATAAAAGAACAACAAAAAGTGAAAGCTGGACAACCTATTCTTCAATACGACATTAGACTTATTCAACAACACGCATCGTCACTGTTAAGCCCAGTTATTATTACCAATTCAGATAAAATCGGCTCTATTTTTTGCGATAAACAAAGAGTCACAGCAGGAGAAGATATACTTTTTGTGGCCGCACCAAAAACATCCTCAGTAAAAAGCAAAGCCAAACGCGAACAAGCAAAATAAACGTTTATTTTTAATCATTAGCATTCATCGGAAAAAACATGACAAATAGTACAACCACGCTTTACGGCATCAAAAACTGTGACACTATCAAAAAAGCAAAAAAGTGGCTTGAACAGAATAATATAGATTACACTTTTCATGATTACCGTACTGACGGTTTAACTGAAAACTTACTCACTACTTTTGAAGCAGAGTTAGGTTGGGAGTCACTATTAAATAAACGTGGTACAACCTTTCGCCAATTGGATGATAGCCAAAAAGAGAGCTTAGAGCGTGATCCAGCATTGGCATTAATGTTGGCTCAACCTGCGATGATTAAGCGCCCAGTACTGGTTACAAATAGCCAATACCACTTAGGTTTCAAGACTGCTCAATACCAAGTCATTTTCGAAAAGTAATCATATTCATGGAAAAACAACACCTATCATCACCGGTTATTGAGCTAGCTGAGCAGTTAATCGCACGTGAATCCGTTACACCGAATGATGCGGACTGCCAAACTATCATGGCAGACCGACTAGCAAAATTAGGCTTTCACAATGAGTCAATGCCTTTTGACGACACATTAAATCTGTGGTCACGAAAAGGAACTGAAACACCTGTTTTTTGTTTTGCAGGCCATACTGATGTGGTGCCTACAGGCCCTGAATCTGAATGGGACACGCCACCATTCACCCCTACACTCATTGATGGTTTTTTACATGGTAGAGGCGCAGCAGACATGAAAGGCAGCTTAGCTGCAATGATTGTTGCAACTGAGCGATTTGTTAATGAACACCCTGCTCACAAAGGTTCAATCGCGTTCTTAATTACCAGTGACGAAGAAGGTCCATTTATAAATGGAACAACACGGGTAATCGATACGTTAGAAGCCAGAAATGAAAAGATTGACTTCTGTATTGTGGGTGAACCAAGTAGCACTGACTTTGTAGGCGATGTTGTTAAAAATGGCCGCCGTGGTTCATTAACTGGAGAATTAACTGTTAAGGGTATTCAAGGGCACGTTGCTTATCCTCATCTCGCTAAAAATCCTGTTCACAACGCATCACTGGCACTTC
The DNA here is from genome assembly GCF_016469335.1 of Flocculibacter collagenilyticus. Classification (NCBI taxonomy): domain Bacteria; kingdom Pseudomonadati; phylum Pseudomonadota; class Gammaproteobacteria; order Alteromonadales; family Pseudoalteromonadaceae; genus Flocculibacter; species Flocculibacter collagenilyticus. The sequence goes on along the minus strand of NZ_CP059888.1, from coordinate 1,390,312 downwards.
ATGAAATGTCAGAAATAACATGGGATAACGGCAACGAATACTTTCCACCTACGAGCTTTCAGGTATCAAATATACATGCTGGGACAGGTGCAGGTAACGTGATACCTGGAAAGTTAGATGTGATGTTTAACTTTCGATATTCGACTGAAGTGACTGCTGATATCCTCATACAACGTACAGAAGCACTGCTCAATAAACATCATTTAGATTACGATATTAAGTGGACATTTAATGGTCTTCCTTTCCTAACTGATCACGGTGATTTACTTCATGCAGTTAACTATGCAGTAGAGAGTGTAAATCAAAAGCCGCCACAATTGCTGACCACAGGCGGCACCTCCGACGGTAGATTTATTGCACCAACAGGCGCTCAAGTCATAGAGTTGGGCCCATGCAATGCCACCATCCACAAAGTAAACGAATGTGTTGCTGTAGATGATCTGGAAAAATTAGTACATATGTACCAAGGTATACTTGAACAACTACTTACTTAGTGTGCACTTAAAAGATAGGAACAAACCATGACCGACTCTGAATTGCAGCGTGTATCCGCTTATAACATCGCCCAAGATCTGACCGGTCATACAACTGAGCATCTTGTCTCGTTACCAAATGGCCACTTTGTTCACAAAGATGTGGCCGATCCTTTTAGTGCATTACAGCAGGCTGCTGGCTCAGCAGGTTTTGATTTGCAATTAATTAGTAGTTTTCGAGCATTTGACAGACAATTAGCCATATGGAACGGAAAGTTTTGTGGCGCAAGGCCTGTATTCGACTTATACGGGGCTCAATTAGATATGAATACATTATCTGATTGGGATAAATGCAAAGCGATCATGCTTTTTTCAGCGTTGCCTGGCACGAGTCGCCATCACTGGGGAACAGATTTCGACTTTTATGACCACCGCTCGTTACCAGAAGATTATAGTGTGCAATTGGTTGCCCAAGAGTACACTGAAGATGGTCCCTTCCAAGGACTAACCCAATGGTTAATTCATCATGCAAGAAACTATGGCTTTAGCTTTCCATATAAAAGCTTCCGTGGAGGCGTTGCAGCCGAACCTTGGCATATCAGCTACCATACTCTCGCTAACACTTTTCAAAAAAAACTCGATCACGATACCTTGTGGCAAATTTTAATTGAGCACGATATCGAAGGAAAAGCAGCCTTACTCCAAAATATCGATTTTATTCTAGAAAATTACATTCATAATATTCATACAATCGGCTAGAAAAACAGAATAAATGGGTGCTTACAGCTTAATTCGTCAATTAAATTTTCAGCAGCACCTATCCTTAATATAAGCATCAACAATAACTGTACGCCAAGTTCACGTTGAACTTCAAACAACTCCTAACATAGGCTCTTAAATGAACAATTACATGATCATATTAATTATTATTTTAGTATTAGCTGTGGTGGTAGGTAACATCATGTTATTAAAACACACCGCAAAGTTAGACATGAAAAAGTTTAACCAAGATCCTATAAAAAAAGCGGAAGATAACCTTAAGAAGCAATCACGAGAAGATGATAAACCATCCAACAATTGAGATATACATATAACCCATTTAGATTAAAATGTAACAAGATATACAATTGAAACATTTTAGAAAGGAATAAATCTTAATAAAAATCAAAGACTAAATGGAAAAGTAAGCTTTTTCAAAAAAATAAAGCTTAAATTTTGCACATTTTGTAACACTTAACTACATTCAATAGGTCACTGATTGTTCAATCACCAAGGTGACAAATAAAAAGAATAATAAATAGTTAGGGATATAAAATGAAAAATGCATTTCAAAAAAGCGTAACAGCATTAGCTGTTGCAGCATCATTAAGTATTATTACCCCCTCTCATGCAGCGTCAAACACTCAAGGTGGATTAGTGGGTCAGGCTGTTAACGATGTGGGACAAATTATCAGCCAAGCTAGCGTCACTGTTAGAAATTTAGATACAGGGTTAACCCGCACCGTTACCACTGACGATAAAGGAATATACCGCTTTCCTCTGTTGCCAGCAGGTGACTATGAAGTTTTTGCGGAAAAACAATCACTCGGTGAATCTAACCATCAAAAGGTAAAAATTCGAATAGGGCAAAATGCTAGCCTCAATTTATCATTTTCAGATGAAGAAATTGAAGTTATTGAAATTGCAGGCGGCAGCATAACAATGATAGACACTAAAAGCAGTGAATCTGTCATGATTATGGACAGCGCGACCATTGAGCGCTTGCCCGTGGCGCGCGATGTGACCTCTGTTGCCCTATTGGCACCAGGTGTTACTCAAGGTGATTCCGCATTCGAAGGCGATAGTAAGTTAGCCTCATTTAGTGGCTCATCTGTAGGTGAAAATGCTTACTATATCAATGGACTTAATACTACAAACTTTAGGAATGGCTTAGGTGGCTCGCAGGTGCCATTTGAATTTTATGAGCAATTTGAAGTTAAAAGTGGTGGATATGGTGCTGAATATGGTCGCTCTACCGGTGGTGTAGTAACAGCAATTACTAAGTCTGGGGGTAATACAACAAAGTTTGGCTTCTCAGCTTATTACGAACCGGATGCATTGAGTGAAGATAAACCTAACGTATTCAACGCTGCAGGCGAAGAAGTACAAATCGGCGATCAAGATGAAAAAGATGAATATGATTTCAATGTTTACTCATCTGGCGCCATTATAAAAGATGAGCTGTTTTATTATGTATTGCTCAACCCAAGATCTCAAAACAAAAAATATAACTCATCCACTCTTGGCTCTACTAATTATTATGAGCGCGACCAAAGCTCGTTATTCTGGGGGTTAAATCTAGATTGGTATATCAATGATAACAACATTGTAGAATTTACCGCATTTAGCGACAAACGCGAAGAAGACCTTATAACTTCCACTTGGGATAGAGCGACAAACACCATTGTTGATGACTCATCTGCAAAGTCTTTGGAAGAACGCGGTGGTGATAACTACGCCTTAAAATACACGTCAATCATTACAGATGATCTACAAGTAAGTGCACTTGTTGGCTTAAACCGATATGACAGAACAGATAGTAGTGAGTTCGATACGACTTGTCCTTGGGTTTATGATTCGCGTGACGGTGGCCTTACTAAAATGGGCTGTTGGGCTACCGCAAACACAGTTACGGCTGATGACGAACGAAAAGCCTTACGCATCGATGTAGACTACAACATTGGTGATCACGCACTTCGTTTTGGGTTAGATTTTGAGTCTAATACCATCAATAATATCGAACAATATTCTGGTGGTCGATATTACCGTTACTTTACCGCGGGTGAAGGCGGTGCGTTTAACGGTCAATTAGCTGAAGGCGAAGAGTACTACCGTTTAATTGAACGAACCAGTAATGGGTCATTTGATACTGATACAACAGCGCTTTATTTCCAAGATACTTGGCAAGCTACTGACAACTTGGTGCTAACCTTAGGTGTTCGTAATGAAACGTTTGACAATATGAATATTGAAGGCGATTCATTTATTAAGGTCACTAATCAATGGGCGCCTCGAATTGGTGCATCATGGGATGTTAATGGTGATGGCGAAACGAAAGTGTACGCACACTTAGGGCGTTATTATTTGCCCGTCGCGGCAAACACAAATTTACGTTTAGCTGGCGCAGAGCTATATACTCGTCGCTACTTTAAACTCGATGGCTTGACCGCTGACTCGACGCCAACCAATGATTATTATGATGATATAACGGGCACAACCAATGATCATCCAAATCAAATTGGCGCAACCACTGTATACGATGATGGTATAGTTGCTGATACAAGTTCAATTGTTGATGCGAATATTAAGCCTATGTATCAAGACGAATTGATTGTTGGCTTTCAACATCAATTGAATGATGATTGGACTATTGGCGTACGCGGCACCTATCGAGATTTAGCAACATCAATTGAAGATATTGCTATTGACGCAGGTTTGCAGCGTTACGCAGATGAAAACTCTGGTGTCGACCTAGAACTGGGTGGTTTTGATTATTATGTACTTACCAATCCTGGTAACGACATGCAAATAACAGTAGATGCTGATGGCGATGGTGAGCTAGACAACATTACCTTAACTGCAGAACAACTTGGATACCCAGAGGCTCAACGACAATATGCTGCATTAGACTTCATGTTTGAGCGAGCATGGGATGGAAAATGGATGTTGCAGGGTTCTTATACATGGTCGCATAGCTGGGGTAACTCAGAAGGTGCAGTGCGTTCAGATAATGGCCAAGATGATTCTGGTTTAACAACTAACTTTGACCAACCAGGGTTAACTGATGGTGCGTATGGCAACCTACCAAATGACCGTCGTCATCAAGTAAAACTATTTGGTGGATATTCCATTACTGAAAATCTTACTTTTGGTGCAAACTTCTCGTGGCAAACGGGTCGTCCACTAAATGCATTCGGTTACCACCCAACCGATGACTTTGCTCAAGCTTATGGCTCTGAATCTTTCTATAAAAATGGCCAACTTGTTCCACGCGGTAGCCTAGGCAATCAACCTAGTTTCTGGAGCATGGATTTAGCCGCTAAATACGCTATGGAAATCCAAGGTGCTGATGTCGTGTTTGCACTCGACGTTTTCAATGTGTTTAACAATGATACTGTTAGACAAACATACGAAATTGCTGACTCAGAAGATTCTGGACACTTTGAAGGTGTAGGTACACATCCTACTGATGAGTATTTTGGACTAGCAGACAACCATCAAACACCAAGATATGTACGTTTAAGTGCAACGGTTAGGTTCTAATTAGTTACAAATAGTTAGATCAATGCACGTAAAGCCCCGCTACTTAGCGGGGCTTTTTATTACCACCAAACAAAAAATCTGTTACAGGGTCAAAAAAGCCAGTGCTGTACACTGGCTCAATCAGGTTCGTTCAACACTAAAGTGTAACTTTATTATTCACTTTCTGGTTTTAGGTAAGTATCCATCCAGCTGAAAACTTCACCATACCAGTGCTTAAGGTTTTCTTTATTTAATATCCAGTGATTTTCATCTGGATAAACAACCAGTTTCGAAGGAACGCCTTTACGCTGCAACGTTGTGAACGCGGCCAAGCTTTGTGCATAAGGTACACGATAATCTTTTAAGCCTTGAATAACTAGCATTGGCGTTTTCCAGTTATTCACGTAATTGGCAGGATTAAATTTAGTATAATCTTCTGAACCATCAAATACTGGGCCACCCATGTCATGTTCTGGAAACCACAGTTCTTCTGTGGTGTTATAAAAGCTGTTCATGTCGAATAAACCTGCATGATTCACTAAACACTTAAAGCCATCACTCCAGTTACCCGCTATCCAGTTCATCATGTAGCCACCATAGGAAGCGCCCAACGCACACGCGTTATTTGCGTCTAACCAAGGTTCCGCTTGCGTAATATGTTGAAAACCTTTTTTAAGATCTTCTAGTGGTTTTCCGCCCCAGTCTCTTGAAATAGAGTCAGTAAATGCTTTGCCATAGCCTGTTGAGCCATGGAAGTCGATCATTACCACGCCATATCCCTTCGCAGCCCATAGCTGTGCATTCCAGCGAAAATGGAACATGTTGCCAAAAGAGCCTTGTGGACCACCATGAACTAAAAATGCCACAGGATATTTTTTACCTGCTTGATAATTTGCAGGCTTTAGCCAATAACCATAAACCGTTTCGTCATTCCAACCTTTAAAGTTAAATTGCTGGTACTCACCAAACTTAATATTGTCTAACTTATCTTTGTTAACATCGGTTATTTGACGGATATTGTTTCCTTCACGACTAATCATGTAAACATCTTTAGGATGTGACAAGCTATGTTTAGTGAACAATAAGCTGTCGCCAACAAGCTGTACATCTGACGCATAACCAGAAGAGTAGACTTTTCTAACATCACCAAAATTAGTGCTAATTTCGTAAATGCTACGCTGACCAATATCTTGCGCTGTTACATAAAGCGTACGATTGTCTGCGGCGAAAGTCATAGAAATTACAGAACGGTCCCAAAGTGGTGACACCTCTTTAGTGACCCCTGTTTTTAAGTCTTTAAGCATAATTGCGAAGCGATCAGACTCGTAAACTTCTTCTTTCATGGCCGCATACGCCATAAAACGACCATCTTTAGAGAACATGGGGTGGCTATCCCACGCTTTATTTTCTGTAGTCAAATTAACTGCATCACCACCTTCAATTGAAACCTGATACAAGTCAAAATTAGTGTGCATCGGCTGCTGGTTATCTGGCTTCTTCGCACTAAATACAATGTTTTTACTGTCTGGCGTAAAGGCAACTTCTTCCATTCCAGAGAATGGTTTAGCCGGAATGTCAGTATTCCAACCCTGTTGTAAATCGACTGCTTCAGTAATTTTTTTATTGCTACTTAATGGCGCTAACGAGGCGACAAAAACATGTGTACGTAAGTCATCTTTCCAAGTATCCCAGTGACGTACAAACAATTGATCATATACTTGACCAGAATGCTTCTGCTTTGACTTGTCTTCTTTGTGTTTCGTTGTACAAGCCAGTGTTTTACAACTTGGTAGCACTGACATAGCCAATGCTAGCTGTTTGTTGTCTGGCGATAAAATTAGCCCTTCCACATCTAAAGGTAAATCAGTAACCTGCTCGGCTTCACCACCACTTAAATTAAGTTTCCAAACCTGAGTACTGCCCGTTCGGTCAGCTAAAAAGTAGAGTGATTGACTATCACTGCTCCACTGCACACTGTGTTCAGAGGATTGATTGCTGGTAAGCTTCGCAATTGAAGGTGTTTGTTTGGTTAAGTCTCTTAGATATAAATTGTCTGACGCCTTTTTTCCTTCATCGTCATACGCTTTTACACCATAAACTAACCACTTTTGATCTGGTGATACTTTTACATCATGTAATTTAGAAAACGTATTTAATTTTTCAACAGTTAAGTATGGAGAATTAACACGCTGCTCAACTTGGTTTTCAACCGCTACTTGATTTGAAGTTGATGATTGCGCTTGCATCGCAGTAGCTTGGCTAGCCAGCACCAAGGTAGGTGTAGCAAGTAGCATGCAACTTAACGCTAACTTACTATAAAAATGTTGTTTTATTCTTTTCATTATAACGCTCCCTTCACTCAATATCTTTTGAGTTCATTTATTTTGTATTCTTTTCTTTCTTTGCAAGTTAAAAAGCTATACCCATAAAAGAAAAAGAGCGTTTATCACGCTCTTTCATTTACCGTTAGCGAGCCTTATTTAGATAGCTCACCATCAAGTTCTTCTATTTTGGCTTTCCAGATTGCAGGACCACGCTCATGTGCATTAGTGCCTTGGCTATCTACGGCCACCGTAACTGGCATATCTTCAACTTCAAACTCGTAAATTGCTTCCATACCCAAGTCTTCAAACGCAACCACACGTGCTTTCTTAATTGCTTTTGCCACTAAGTAAGCGGCGCCACCAACAGCCATTAAGTAAACCGCTTGATGCTGTTTAATACTTTCAACTGTTGCAGGGCCACGTTCAGCTTTACCAATCATGCCTGCTAGCCCTGTTTTTTCTAGCATCATGTCAGTAAATTTATCCATTCGGGTTGATGTTGTAGGTCCTGCTGGCCCAACAACCTCGTCGCCAACCGCATCTACTGGGCCAACGTAATAAATAAATTTACCATTGAAGTCGACACCTTCAGGCAATGGTTCACCACTCTCAATCAAACCTTGAATACGCTTATGCGCCGCATCACGACCAGTTAATATTTTACCTGATAACAACACTGTTTCGCCGGTGCGCCACTCTTTGATGTCTTCTTTGGTAATATCATCCAAATTAACACGACGCACGTTATCACCTAGCTCCCATGTGACTTTTGGCCAATCTTCTAGCTTTGGTGGCTTTTGATCGTAAGGGCCCGAACCATCAAGTACAAAATGCGCATGACGAGTTGCAGCACAGTTTGGGATCATCGTAATCGGTTTTGAGGCTGCATGAGTTGGAACTGAGTTAATTTTTACATCAACGACCGTTGTTAAACCACCTAAACCCTGTGCGCCAATACCTAGGTCATTCACACGTTTGAAGATTTCTAAACGTAGCTCTTCTTCGGCATTTTCAGGGCCACGGTCCATTAACTCTTGAATATCGACTGGATCCATTAGCGACTCTTTTGCCAATACCGCAGATTTCTCTGCCGTGCCACCAATACCAAGACCAATCATCCCTGGAGGACACCAACCTGCCCCCATAGTAGGAATCGTTTTCACTACCCAATCAGCAATAGAGTCTGAAGGATTCAACATAGCCATTTTAGACTTGTTCTCTGAACCGCCACCTTTTGCAGCAATCATCACTTCAACTTTATTGCCAGCAACCATATCAATATGAACAACCGCTGGCGTATTATCTTTTGTATTAGAACGTTTCCCAGCTGGGTCGGCAACAATTGAAGCACGTAACGGATTGTCTGGATTCAAATATGCTCTACGTGTGCCTTCATCAACCATTTGCTGAACGGTTAAGTCGGTTTTGTCCCACTTAACATCCATGCCTACTTTTACAAAACAAGTAACAATACCCGTGTCTTGACAGATAGGACGATGCCCTTCAGCAGACATTCGTGAATTAATTAGGATTTGTGCTATCGCATCCTTGGCAGCTTGGCTCTGTTCTTTGTTATAGGCTTTTTCTAATGCTTGAACAAAATCGAGTGGATGATAATAAGAGATGTATTGCAGTGCATCTTCAACACTGTCGATGAAATCTTGCTGGCGGATTACCGTCATAATGAGCCCTTCCACGTATTTAAATGTGCTTTTAAATAATAGTATTAGTATTCTTATTAATGATGGTTTAATTAACCTTAAACCACTAAAAATAGTAGATACTAGGGTGTACCCTAAGATATCTCGTTAAAATAAGGCGAATATGATAACCTGCTTGGCATTTTGCGGCTAGTACTACAATCTAAAATAGCCTTTAACCATATATACCTAAAGAAATTGAAGATAACGATTACCGTATCTACAGCAAATAAGTTTCTTAGGTATCAATGACCAAATTTAGTAACGAATAACATGTCAAAACCCATTTTCATCCAGTCGTTCGACCGTGCCATTACACACTCAATTACCGACTTATCGTGCGTTTTTCCATTATTTAAAGACTTACCATGGGCCATGTTGCTTGATTCAGCCAACAGCAACCATGTAAATAGCCAGTATGACATTCTTGTTGCTGCACCTATTCATAAAGTTGAAGCCAAAAATAACCGTGTATTTATAGATGGCCATGACGTTGAATCAGACCCCTTTTCGGCAATAAATACCACCTTAAAGAAAGCGGGCCTCTATCAAGTAAAACGGCCTGCCAATGCCTTGGATAATGATGCTAGCCAATTACCTTTTTTAGGTGGTGCATTAGGCTACTTTGGCTATGATACTGGACGATACATTGAAAAACTGCCGCAGCATGCAAATAACGATATCAATATTCCTGACATGGCTGTTGGCATTTATCATTGGGCGCTTATATACGACAACAAAACGCGCACGTTATGGTTGATTGACCATTCCGATAATGCGCAACAGCGGTTTGACGATATTTCACAGCAACTGCTTACACAGCAACATATAAATATAAATCAAACTTTTTATATCACTGATCAATGGTCAGCTAACATGTCCGCAAAAGATTACGAGAATAAATTTAATGCGGTTCAGCGTTATATTCGCGAAGGTGATTGTTACCAAATCAATTTAGCACAACGGTTCTCTGCGTCGTACTCTGGGGATGAGTGGCAAGCATATCGTTTATTACGAAAAGAAAATCGTGCACCTTTTTCTGCCTTTTTATCGTTCGACGAGTTCAGTATCTTGAGCATTAGCCCTGAACGCTTTTTACAGTTAAACGGTCAGACTATTCAAACGAAGCCGATTAAGGGAACACGCCCACGCTCCACCAACGCAGAACAAGACAACGCATTAGCAGCAGAGTTAAAAGCCGCAGAGAAAGATCGTGCTGAAAATGTCATGATTGTTGATTTATTAAGAAACGATATCAGTAAAGTGAGTCAGCCAGGCACGGTAAAAGTGCCACATTTATTTGAGATTGAGAGTTTTCCTGCAGTCCATCATTTAGTGAGTACGGTAGTAGGTGAAATTGCACAACCTAATACTGCCTGCGACTTGTTAAGAGCTGCATTTCCTGGCGGGTCCATTACGGGCGCACCTAAAATTAGAGCCATGGAGATCATTGAGGAGTTAGAGCCTCATTGCAGAACAGTGTATTGCGGCTCTATTGGTTATATTTGTGCAACAGGTAATATGGACACCAGTATTACTATTCGTACACTTGTAGCTAAAGATAATACGCTATTTTGTTGGGCTGGCGGCGGCTTAGTGGCAGATTCAGTTATGCATAGTGAATATCAAGAAACCTATGATAAAGTAAATAAGATTTTACCTGTATTAGCAAGTTTGAATAAATTGGAAAGCAACTAATTATGACGCTTGAGGAATTCATTACTCGTTTTAATTTATTTCAACCCGAAGGCATTGTAACTCCTTTTCACAAGCAGCCTAAATTAAGGCAAGCGAGTGTCCTCATTCCATTAATTGATCATGGCACTTCATTATCTATCTTACTCACAAAACGTGCTGCACATTTAAAGCATCATCCTGGGCAAATTAGTTTTCCGGGTGGACGAGCCGAGCCTTATGATAATTCAGTTGTAGACACCGCGTTGCGTGAAACTGAAGAAGAAATCCAAATTTCACGCGAACATGTCAACGTTATTGGCGTGTTGCCGCAATATGCAACTATTTCAGGATATATGATCACGCCAGTCATTGGAGTAATTGAAAGTGGTTACGAAAGCGTAAACGACGAAAATGAAGTGGTTGATGCGTTTGAAGTTCCCTTTGAGTTCTTTCTTTATCGCCAAAACCAACATCAACTTATGGTACATCGGCTTGGCCAACAATACCCTATCCACTTTATGCCTTATAATGATAAGTTTATTTGGGGCGCAACCGCGGCCATGCTTAACCAACTGATTCATCAAATTGAATACCAATAAGCCCGACCAGTCTTTATCTTAGTTACAAATGCTGTGCTAAGGTTTATTATACGCGCCGAAGTTATACCAAACGATTAGAAGATTTATGATTAGTGTATTTGACATGTTCAGCATTGGCATTGGTCCATCAAGCTCTCACACCGTAGGGCCGATGCGCGCGTCAGTAAAATTTTGCGAAACATTGACTGAAAAAAACCTCTTAAACGAGGTTACATCGGTAAAAGCAGAGTTATTCGGTTCATTAGGACAAACAGGAGTAGGCCACGGTACAGGTAAAGCCGTTATCTTAGGCTTATTAGGATATTTACCAGAATCTATTGATCCTGAAATGATTGATAGTTTATTAGAAAATGTTGCGCAGACCGAGTCGCTAAATCTTAATAATCAAAAATATGTCGCATTCCCTAAACAGGGTGCAATTGTCTTTCATCGAAGAAAATCATTGCCAGGCCACGCCAATGGTATGACGTTATTTGCTTATAAAGGTGAAGAAGTTATTCTGGCTGAAAGTTATTACTCCATTGGTGGTGGCTTCATTGTCAATGCTGATAACTTTGAAAGTGAGAAAAACAAAGCGCTTGATTTTGAAGAGTCTCATTGTCCTCCGTATCCATTTGAAACGGCAGCAGAATTAGTTTCACTTTGCAAAGAACACGGCTTAAGCATTTCAGCATTAATGATGAAGAATGAAAAGTCGGTATTACCAGAAGCCGAAATAAGAGAACGATTGGTACAAATTTGGCACACCATGAAGGCTTGTGTTTCGCGTGGAATAAATACCGAAGGTATATTACCTGGCGGATTAAAAGTAAAACGCAGAGCGCCCAGCTTATATCACCGCTTAAATTGTGAAAACAGCAACGACCCACTACAAGCAATGGACTGGGTAAATTTATTTGCACTTGCTGTGAATGAAGAGAACGCTGCTGGTGGTCGAGTTGTTACCGCACCCACCAATGGCGCTGCTGGCATTATCCCTGCGGTACTCATGTATTATGATAAGTTTGTTAAAGAAGTGGACGATACAATTGCAGTACGCTACTTACTCACTGCAGCAGCAATTGGGATCTTATATAAAAAGAACGCATCTATTTCGGGTGCTGAAGTTGGCTGCCAAGGCGAAGTTGGTGTTGCATGTTCAATGGCTGCTGGTGCATTAACCGAAATTGTTGGCGGTAGCGTGGACAATGTAGAAAATGCCGCTGAAATTGGCATGGAGCACAACTTAGGGTTAACGTGCGACCCTGTTGGCGGGTTAGTGCAAGTACCTTGCATTGAACGCAACGCAATGGGAGCGGTAAAAGCGATAAACGCGTCTCGATTGGCATTACGTGGTACTGGCGAACATAAGGTATCGTTAGATAAAGTTATCAAAACCATGTGGGATACCGGCAACGATATGAAAACCAAGTACAAAGAAACCGCTCGCGGTGGCCTAGCAGTTAATATTATTGAGTGTTAATACTGCATTTCTTACTTCTTTAAAAGTTACTTCTTAAAAGTTAAATAAATAACGCAGTATTACATTAAAGTCGCTGCGTTATTTTACTCTGATAAATATTGAATCAACCGCCCTTCCGATTTTTCCTTTTTAAAATCACAACTCGTTAATCTAAACATTAATACATAATCTGATAAACATTCAGTATCATGAATATCGCCGGGCAAAAATGCCTTACAGCCACCCACGGTAATTAACTCTTCACCGCGACTTACCAAATGCGTTTTGCCACTTTGATTGGTAACCGAACTATATGTCGACATTGCCATACGACCATGCTGAATAGCATACAACACCCAGCCTGCACCATGATTGTGTGGCACTCTGTATTTACCTTGTCTTTCAACATGCGCTAAAAGAATAAAGCCATGCACCTCGTCTCGATATAATTCAATGCTTTCCTCCTTCTTCTCATGTAACTGTACAAGCCAAGGCTCTGTCGAGGGTGCTTTAGCAAGTTCGCTAAGCAATGCTCTGCTCTTACTCACTGTTTCGCTGTTTAATCCGCTCCAACATTGTGCAATCTCTGTTATAAAATGTCTTAAAGAATGTTTAATCATTATTTTTCCCTCTATACGTTTATCATTGTGAATTAATGTCTTGTTGTTATAGGTGTTGTTATACGTGCAGTTATTTGAGCCAATATTGCGACTACCAATAACAAACATGCTAAGTAGTAAGCTGAATGCAACCCGGCCTCTATCAGTTGAGAATGAGTCACTGAAGTACTTGTCATGCCAGAGTTGCTGGCAAAAATTGAACTCATTAGCGAAGCGCCGGTGAGTAAGCCAAGCATTCTTGATAGGTTTAATATGCCTGATACGCTACCGCGAGAATTCGCAGGCGCATTAATCATCGTAAATGTGTTATTCGCAGATAAAAAAATGGCATAACCAATTGATATAACAACCGTGCAAGCCATATAACCCACTAAACCATGCTCCACAGTTAACTGCGTCATGCAGAATGTGCCAAGCACCATAATAAATAGACCCGTTAAAATGATGTCTGTTAATTTATCAACAGTGGCAAAACGTCCAACTATTGATGATGTTATCGCAACCGCACAAGGACTAACGGCAATCACAAAGCCTATGTGAACCAAACTAAGCTGTAGTGCAATTGATAAATAAAACGGTCCGATAACCATCGAAGTCATCGCCACCGTCGATACCATTAAATTACTAAATAGGCTGGTTACACGTTCACCGTTACTAAACAAAGTAAAATTGATCAACGGAGATTGGGCCTGCTTTTCCGCATGAATAAAAAGCCACAAGAACAACATCGAAACAAAGAATAAACCGACGCTTTTCGCACTAACAATATGCACTGCCTCTTTAAGGCTAAAGGTGTAAATAACAATGGATAAAAAAAGTAAGACAATACCTAGGTAATCAACAGAAAATTTCTTTTTGGTTTGCGCACGGTGTGGATTAGGTATGTCAGGTAAGTACTTGTAAGCTATCAGGAAGGTGACACCACCTAAAAACGCTTTTATTAAAAAAACGCTCTGCCAGTTAATTAAGTCGGCAAGTATGCCGCTGATAACAGGCCCAAGAGCAGTACCTAAGGCAGACATACTTCCTGTTAACCCGATAACTGCGGCAACGTTACGCTTAGGAAAAACATCACTAATAATTGCCAACGTAAGGGTAATTAAGATTGCACCACCCACCCCTTGTATTGCTCTTACTGTAATTAGCAACCCTAAATTATCTATCAACCCACACATTCCCGCAGAAAGAGTGAATATGATGAGCCCTAATAAAAACAGTGGCTTACGACCGAGCGTATCACTTAACTGACCAGTAATTATTAAAGTAGGAGTTAAAGAAAGCATATAGGCAATTGTTACCCATTGAACGTCTTCAAAATTTGAACCTAACGCTCCCACTAATCTAGGTAAGATAATGTTCACGCTACTAATCGCAAGTGACGTAATAAATACCGTCATGGCTAGCACTACGGTGATACCAACACTTGAAGAAATAGGCTGACGTAATGCTGGGGTATTGTTTGACTTTTCTATCACAGTTATTTTTCTCTATGGAAAATAGTTTACTGGATAGCTATGATAAAACCTCAAGTTAACTTTAGGTCAAGTAAGAACTAAAAGAAGGTAGTGATATGAATAATAAAACCGAATTAACCATCAGAGAGGTCTCAATTCAATGTGGCATTCCGACGCCCACACTGCGCTTTTACGAAGAGAAAGGGCTAATTTCATCAATAGGCAGAAAAGGCATTACCAGAGTGTTTAAATCGAGTGTTATTGAGCAACTGTCATTAATATCACTTGCTCGATATGCGGGGTTTGCTTTAGATGAGATTGCTGGCATGTTTTCACCCAATGGCACGCCAACCATTAACAGAGATCAGCTTCTTACAAAGGCAGAGCATTTAGAAAGAAAAATTCAACAATTATCGGCCATGCGTGACGGGCTGCGCCACGTTGCTAACTGCCCTGAAGAAAACCAACTGACATGCCCTAAGTTTCAAGCACTTGTCACCAAGGCAGCAAAAGCACAACTACTTGAAGATAAAAGAAGACATTTAAATAAAAGCGCCAAGTAACTTACATTGCGCTAAGTAACTTTTCCTGAGCATCATTATTGGTGATAACAAATAAATCTTGCGCTAATGATGATTCAGGTTGCTCAACAATACGGCCTATTTCAACGTCATCCTCTAACACTACAAACGTTGGCGTATATTTTAACTTGTGTTTTTTCGCTACCCCTTGTTCATCTTGCTTTTTGTAATTAACCGCAACATATTGAACATCAATTAACGGGTTAGGATGCTGTTCTAATATCTTTATAAATCGTGGTACTTCTCGCTGACTGTCATGGCACCATGCACCAAATAGCACAATAATTGAAATTTTCTTCTCAATTTTTTTCAACCACGCAATATCACTTTCAGAAACTTCATACGAATCATAATGATGTTGGAACTTAGGGTAGTCGCTAAGCAACTTTTCGCTCGAAACCT
Source organism: Flocculibacter collagenilyticus (assembly GCF_016469335.1). NCBI lineage: Bacteria > Pseudomonadati > Pseudomonadota > Gammaproteobacteria > Alteromonadales > Pseudoalteromonadaceae > Flocculibacter > Flocculibacter collagenilyticus. The sequence continues at coordinate 1,374,760 of NZ_CP059888.1, read as the reverse complement.
CCCCAATTAACATAGAGGATGTTGTGCCAGCCTTTTTAGAAGAGGTTAACTCATGTGCTTGTACATTGGCACTTGCAAAAAGTAACACCAACGCCAATAGAGATATTTGTATTTTTGTTAGGGCTTCAAAAGGATAAATCACGTTACATCACTTCTTAATTTTAGAGAGTTTCACTGAATTTTCGTTATTACCTAACTGGTAAATCGAACGACTTAAACATTTCATCAATGTCATCTTGGTTACGCAGCAGTGTTGCTTTTTCAACTACATCGCGTGTTAAATGTGGAGCAAATCGCACAATAAAGTCAAACATATAACTACGCAAAAACGAGCCTTTTCTAAAACCTATTTTAGTGGTGCTCGCTTTAAATAAATGGCTTGCATCAATTGACACAAGATCTTTATCAACAATGTCATCAACCGCCATGGACGCAACAACACCAACCCCCAGCCCCATGCGCACATAGGTTTTAATCACGTCAGCATCTGTCGCAGTAAACACAATTTTTGGTTCAAGCCCTTTATCTAAAAACGCCTTATCTAACTCTGAGCGACCTGTAAAACCAAACACATAAGTGACTAACGAGTACTGAGCTACGTCTTCAATCGTAATATCGTTACCTTTTTGAGCCAAAGGATGGTCGGCATTAACAATGATGCTTCGGTTCCAATGGTAGCAAGGCAACATCACTAAATCGCTGTATAAATGTAACGCTTCAGTAGCGATAGCAAAGTCGGCATCGCCTCTTGCAGCGGCATCACTAATTTGCTGTGGTGTACCTTGGTGCATGTGTAGGGATACTTTTGGGAATTTATCCATGAACCCTTTAATGACATCTGGCAATGCATAGCGGGCTTGAGTATGAGTAGTCGCAATATTTAACTTACCCTGATCAGGCAACGTATGTTCTTTGGCGACTGCTTTTATGCTTTCAACTTTCGACAGAATTTGCTGCGCGATATCAATAATATCTTTACCAGCTGACGTTACGTGCGTTAAATGCTTACCACTTCGCCCAAATACTTGCACACCTAGCTCGTCTTCAAGCATTCGAACTTGTTTACTGATCCCCGGTTGTGAAGTGTATAAACTCTCTGCAGTAGCCGAAACATTTAAATTATGATTGAGCACTTCAACGATGTATCTAAGCTGTTGTAATTTCATTTTATAATGCGCTAGCTATTCTTTGATTACATATTACTAATTTATATACTTTTCTCGGCATTTATTCCATAAAATTTTTAATATGCACATTATTTAATCTAATAAATGTCTATGCTTGCCACTTTCGTTGAATATTTGCGGTAATCGACTGAGTTTTACCGTAATGCTGATTGCTTTCGCGCAAGAATATTTACCCCAAGTATTACATTCAAACCTGAAAGATAGCACCGCCCTAAACGATGATATTTGCAAGCGTAGGATAAACAGTGATATTTTAAAAAAATAGCTTAAACTTCAAGTTAACTAAACAAAATTTATGACGACATGCCTAGTGCGCTAAACCGCTATATCGACAAACACTTTCTAATTATTGACGACTTCGCCGATTTTAGAGTCGCCATTAAACAAATGTTAGAAAGCATTGGTATTAAACAAATTGAAACTTGCTCAACTGGCGAAGAAGCGATTGAGTTATACGCGCAAGCAAATCATGACGTGGTGTTTTGTGACTTTAATTTGGGCGAAGGCATTAGCGGTCTGCAAGTTTACGAAGAATTAAACTATCGTGGCCTGCTTCAACCCCACACCCTATTTCTTATTTTAACTGGTGAATCAACGGTCAGTTTAGTTACAGGTGCCATTGATTTTAAGCCTGATGACTATTTAGTAAAACCGTTCACCAAATCTACCCTTAAAGCGCGACTAGATAAGGCCTATTCAAAGAAAAAGCTGCTTGAACCAATTAATAAAGCTCTAAATGCTGAAAAGTTTGCGTTAGCTGCTGCGCATTGCGAGCAAGTTGCAGCCAAACATGTAAGACTTGCCAATGCTTGCAATAAAATTCATGCGGACTGCCTTCTAAAGCTAAATCAAGTAGATAGTGCCATCAGCATCTACCAAACAGCACTATTAAAAGGAACGCAAGCATGGGCCCAATTAGGGTATTCGCGATGCTTGATTCATCAACATCAATATATTGAAGCAATTCATATATTAGAAGAGTTACTTGAACGCAATAAATTCTCAATTGAAGCGTATGATTTAAAAGCCGAGTGCGAGAAAGCTACAGGACAAAACGAAGCCGCATTTCACACCCTTACAGACGCCGTAGAACTAAGCCCTAATGCACCAAATAGGTTAAGAGCATTGGGTGAATTGGCTTTGGCATTTCATAAATTACCGATTGCCCAAAAAGCTTATCGGCAAGCAATTAGGCTAAGTAGAAACACCACAAAACAAACACCGCTTGATTATGTAAGATATGCGCAAATTCAAACGCTACTATTTATTGGCAACAAAGGCGTAACTACTCGCAGAGTGCTTCATGAGTTAAGTAATCACACCAAAGTCACACATCGGCATAACCCAAAAGATATCCAGCTACAATTAGCTATGGACATTCATACAGGATTGATGCAACTTTTGACTAGCCAAAAAGAAAAGTCTAACGCCTTACTTTCAGATGTCGTTGTCAAAATACATGACTTACCCGACAAGCCTCACAGCTATTTACTTGATGAAATAAAATTTGCTTATAAGCATGCTAGCGATAATACACATATCGAAAATTTATACCGAAATATTTATGAGCCGCACACTCAATTTATAACGCAAGACGAGCCAATTAAAGCAAACAGCGAAAATGCGAAAGGCATGGAGTATTTCCAAGCTAAAAACTTTGAGGCAGCCTATTTGGCGTTTAAATCAGCATTTTTGAATTCACAGAACAACGTCAACATCGCCCTTAACTTAATGCAAGCCATGTATAAATTGCTAACTAAAGAAGTGATAGATAAGGAATTTGAGCCGCTCTTAACAATGGCCGTTAATTCATGCCGTACGTTGAATGCCTCAGACCATCGATTTGAGCACTTTCAATCACTATTAAAAAATATTCGCATTAAACTTTCAGCTCAACAATTAACCGAGGAAAATAGCAATGAATGAGGATCTTCGTCCAGATCATAACAGCACCATCGACTTTTCGACCGTGCTGGCATCGGCGGTGCATGACATGAAGAACTCATTATGCATGCTTATCCAGTCAATTGACCAACTTAGCGGAGACACTGCGAATAAAAATGAAAAAGAGTCTAACGAACTCGCTAAAATTCATTACGAAGCCTCTCGCCTTAACACCAATCTACTACAGCTATTGTCTTTATATCGCGCAGAAAAAAATCAACTTCCGCTTATGATTGAAGAGCATTACTTGGATGACATTTGTGATGAGGTCATCGAAACCAATCGTTTTTATATCGAAAATCGGGATTTATCTATTGAACTAAACGTTCAACCTGATTTAGCTTGGTACATGGATGGCAGCCTTATCGCTAACCTACTTAATGATATTATTGTAAATGCACTGCGTTACACTAAAACCAAAATAAAAGTCTCGGCACATGAAAAAAATAATCAACTCGTCTTAACCATTGAAGATGATGGTGACGGCTACCCGCAGTCAATGCTAGAAATAACCGAAATGCCAATGCAGGATATTAATTTAAACGCTGGTAGAACAGGATTGGGCTTATTTTTTGCAAGAATGATAGCTAGTGCGCATACTAATAAAGGTAAATGTGGTGAAATTGCATTAACCAATGGAGGTGAGTTAGGAGGCAGTACTTTTACATTAACCCTGCCCTAACGGTTTTTGTTTGTAAAACATGACGCTACCTTATTTCTAAAAAATTAGGTAGTATGTTAGAACACCGTAGTATTTAGGTCATCTTGTGTAGGAATTTACATGGTCATTTCTATCATTGTCGTTTTAATAGTTGCGCTTGTAATTATTGGAATTTTTGTAAACGCAGTACAACAAAACAAACAAAAGCGTGAACGACAACGTAGGCAAGAAACTGCTAAGTTAAAAACAGTCATTGAAGAAACGGAAAATGTGCTAATGAACGGCGCCAATATCCCGATGTCTGGTAATTTAATTAAAATTTTGCATAAACGTATTTTTGAAGCCTTAAAAACAATGAGCGAATTACAACCCGAGGCTAAAGAAATAAAAAAGCGTTTAGGTGATGCTAAGGCTCGTGCTGAGAGTGCACCTGCCGCAGGCGCGAACGAATCAAGTGATTCAGTTAAATTACCTGATAACGATAAGCAGCTAGTTGCTATGTTACAAGGCATTAAAAAATTAAGAGCAATTCTGCGCACCGAAAATGCCAAAGGTGTACTAGATACACAGTTATTCATGGTAGAAGATAAAAACTTAGAAAAACTACAACTTCGCATTAATGTTGAAAGCCAAATTAAACGCGGGCTTATGGCGAAGAAAAGTAATATGCTTGGTTCTGCTCGTCAATATTTTGAAAAGGCATTAGCAACGATGGACGCACAATCGTTTGCTGATGAATACACCACTAAAAGAAGAGCTTATATTTCACAACAATTAGAAGAAATTGTTGGCGAATTAAAATCTGCTAATGCGGAAGACCGTAAAAAACGCGCTGAAGCAGAACATGATGAACTAGACGAACTATTCGCGCCAAAGAAAAAGTGGTAATGGTGCTAGAGCGTGTTGATAGGTATTCATTAACATGCTCACTTTAACAGCCTTCAAATCACTTTGCTTGTTTAAACTTTATTTTTTTAATATTCATATAGTTGCCTGAAAACTTAAGTTTTAAGCCTAATACTCCCGACAAATGTATGCAAAATGTGAATTTTTTGTCTATTCTTTAACTGGGAGTAAGGCTAATGCATAGAAATCAATAGCAGTTAAACTTAGATGCGCTGAAATACGACTTAAGTGCATTGTACCTCAGCATAATAATTGTTCTAGAAGAACTAAATGGCTGGTGGTGTTGTTGATTCACATCATGAATTGGTGTTCATCATGGACAGTATGCGAATTGCACTATTGCACTGAGGGTTCTTCAAGAATGCAAGTATTGCTCATTTTTTTATTTTTAGTTTGCTTAGCTTATGGCTGTGCAATCGCGTTTGCATATATAAAAATAAAAAATATTTATGCTGCAAAAAACATCCCCTTCTCTTCACTTTCTAAATCGCAGTTATTTGCTTTCGCCATTCAAATCATTAAAGGGCTAGCCTCACTTGTCTGGTGGGCATTAAGTAAAAATAAATACACACATCAGCCATTAGCTAATTCCTGTCTTATTGTAAAAAATGCACGCCAACTGAAAGCACCTCCCGTTATTTTATGTATACATGGATTTCATGCAGATGGTACATGTTTTTGGGGAATGCGAAAATTTTTGGAAGAAAATGACTGTACCACTTATGCGGTAGACATGGGCTTACCTTACGTTAACCTTGATAATTATATTCAGCGTTTATCCGCGCAAATCGATAACATCTTACGCGCTCACCCTGAACAAAAACTAAATATAGTCGCCCACTCGATGGGAGGCCTCATGACTCGTTTACTATTAAAACATAAACCTGACTACGCTAATCACATAGATAGCATCATTACACTAGGCTCTCCACACTCCGGTACTCAATTAGTAAACAATTACTTCCTTACATGGATGAAATCTCTTTTTCATGTTGATAGTCCATTTTTAAAAGCGCTTCCTACGCTTCACGAGCTTGCTCCCCATACAAATGTTACCACCCTTGCTTCGCAACACGATCTCATTGTATATCCATATCCAAATGCTCACTTACCTAATGCTAGTAACATCACTGTAGAGTCCCTAAGCCATATAGGCATGCTAACTGAGCCACATATTCACCAATTTATATTAGATACATTGCGGGCGAGAAAGATCAATCAACTTATTTCTTCACCAAAGGAAGGGCAATATGCAATTAAATAACAAGATAGGTAGTAGTAAATGTGGTACATGATTTGTTCTGAAGACGTTGAAAATAGCCTTGAATTAAGACAACAAGTGCGTGACCTACACATTGTTAGGCTAACAGAACTTAAAAACCAAGGACGACTGTTAATTGCAGGTCCGTTACCTGCAATAGATAGCACCGACCCCGGAAATAATGGATTTACAGGCTCGCTAGTAGTGGCTGAGTTCGATAGTTTATCGGACGCCCAAACGTGGGCAGACTGCGATCCTTACATTACTGGCGGTGTATATAAATCAACAATTGTAAAGCCATTTAAAAAGGTTCTACCTTGATGGATTAAAAACTTTACACAAGTGTGTGTTGTTAAATGGCATTCTGGACGTGGTTACTAAAGGGTTTTTAACCACGACCGTTAACAGTATATAAATTAGATTTAATGTGCATAAAAGCATACTTATAATCTTATGTGTCATGAGGAAAAACGTATGAATGCTCTAAACAATACCACAGATAAAGCCCCCCTCGATTTATCTGCTAAGCAAAGTAAAGTCGCTCAGTTTTCAAAAATGGCTGGACTATCTAAGACAGCGGCATTAGTTACCGTTGCTGTCTTAACCATTTCTGTACTGATAACGGGCAAAGCGTACATAACGCCTGCTTCTTATACCTTCGACACGGTTCCGTCTAGTATGGATGCAAGTATTGAAGCGTCTTTATCAAAAGTATTAGATGACATTAAACGCGTGGAGGAGTGGAATTATAAAGGTGCGGTACGCACTTCAGACAACACTACCCACGTTTACGTAAAACTTTCACTGGACTCTTACGAGAAGAAAGCAACTAAATTACTTGCTCGTACTAAAAAGTGGTGTAATAACAGTGTAGGCGACTTCTATTCTGCAGGTGCAGACGAGTCTATTAAGCTTCACTTGTATTATAAAGAGAACCAAAAAGAGCATTTAATTGCTTGCTAAGTGCATCAGGCATACTTTTGAATTTGTCGAGTTAAGTAACAAAGTAAGCTAGGTTCAGATTATGTTCAGCTAATGTCCATTATGCTTATTACAAAGGTTAATAGAGGAAGACCATTGTGAAAGCATTAACATTATTATCTGGCCTATGTATTTTGACCGCTTCACAATTAGTGGCGCAGCCAACGTATGCAGCAGAGTTAGAAAAAAGTCAGTCTAACAACGAGTACTATTCTGCAATAGAAGAAAGTGCTCTACACCACAACTCAGGGACTCTTTACGACTACGCTACCGTGCTAAGTGCTGAGCCCGTTTTTAAAACTATTCACCACTCTACTCCTGTAAAAAACTGCTGGGTTGAGCCAGTAACAGTCCACCATAAGCGAAAAGATTCTGCCACTCCAGAAATCTTCGGCGCCATAATAGGTGGCGCTATTGGTAATGCCATTGGGCATAATAAGTCTAATAAGCGTGTAGGCACAGTGGCAGGTGCCATTTTAGGTGCATCCATCGCGCATGATGCCGAAGGGAGTAGTAAACGCCGCCACCATCATCACGTTGAGTATCGTGAGCACTGCGAAATAACCGAAGTAACAAACCACGTTGAGCGTAAACTTAAGGGTTATCATGTTACCTACCGATACAAAGGACAAACACTACAGACTTATACAGATTCACACCCCGGAAAAAAGCTAAAAATAGCATTAAATATTTCGGTGGCCGAATAATCGAGTTTTAATTATCAGCATTACGAATTACACTAGCGAATACATCTGTTTATTAGGAATAGTCGATGCGTTTATTACTTGTAGCATTAATCATAAGTATTGTTCTTCTAATCCCGCATAACACCTTCGCTAACAATAGTAATGTGGTTAAAAGCAAGCAAGACGCTGTGCGGGTGGTTAAAAAGCAAGTACAAGGTAAAGTGTTGAAAGTAGAAAAAGTAAATCAAAACTTTAAAGTACGAATGCTTACCAAAAAAGGGGTTGTCACTACTTTAGTTGTTACGCCCAACGGCCGAGTAAAAAAACAGTAGTAGGTTGAGAAACAGTATGCGTATATTAATTGTAGAAGATGAAGATCAGATACGTGAGCCATTAAAAAACACTCTACAACAAGAAGGTTATAGTGTTGATGATGCAGCAGACGGTGATGCAGGATTATTTCAAATTGTTGAATACCCGTACGACTTAGCTATTGTCGATTTAGGCTTACCAAAAATTGACGGCATCGAACTTATTAAAAAAGCTCGTAAAAATAATATTACTACGCCAATTATTATCCTTACCGCCCGAGATAAGTGGCAAGAAAAAGTTGCGGGATTAGACGCAGGCGCAGATGACTACTTAACCAAACCCTTTCATTCTGAAGAACTTCTTGCAAGGTGTAATGCGTTAATTCGTAGAGCATCTGGTGATTCATCTCCAGAAATTGAAAAAGGCCCACTGACCATCAATACACGCAGCCAAACAATTATGATTAACAGCCAAGAAATTGACTTAACGGGCCATGAATATAAAGTTCTAGAGTATTTAATTCTGAATGACGATAAAGTCATTACAAAAACGGAATTAACCGAGCATATTTATGATCAGGATTTTGATCTCGATAGTAATGTCATTGAAGTCTTCATTATGCGATTAAGAAAGAAGCTAAATCTAGGGGACGGTTACAACCCTATCAAAACAAGGCGCGGACGCGGCTATCAGTTTAGTGAACACGCTTAAGCCACTACAATTAATTACTAGACATTAAAGAATAAAATGCAAATTACTGCGCTAGCACTAAGAACTCGGTTTATTACCCTAGCCATCGCAATCGCTTTGATTATTATTCCTTTAATTGCGCTGGTGCTTGATCAAGCACATTACCGTTCTTTACAGACAACCACCCAACAAAAAATAGAAGCATTCTTATATAACATTATCGCTGAAATTGAGGTAAGCAACGGTGACGCATTTGTTCAAGACGGCTTATTGCCTCCTGTTTTCGAACAAGAAAAGTCTGGTATTTTAGCAGTAGTGACGAGTGATAAAAGGATGCTGTGGCAATCACTGTCCGCAATTCACTTCTCAAAAAGTACCATTAGTACGCTGCTATTTTCAAATTCGCAACGCAGCGAGTTTAAAGGCAAGCAGCAGGGAATAGAACATAATGCTGTTACCGCAGATTATGGAAAAATCAATTGGGCAACGAGTTCACACAAGAAAGATAATTATTTAACGGCCATCATGCCACTTAAATTTGAATCGAATAATAAAGCCATTCCTATCAATGTGTATATTTTGCACGATAATGCGCTAATCGACGAGCAGCATAAAAGCTACCGCACCACCCTCTTCATGGGATTGTTCACCGCCACATTTATCATCATTATTTCACTTTCATTAGGTTTTTGGTGGTTTTTACGCCCAGTTCAACGCTTAGATGCCGCAATTAAAGAAATTGAAAAAGGGAATAAAACACAAATTGATGACAATTTTCCTAAAGAGTTAACTAGCCTAGTTACCGATCTTAATTTGCTACTTAACAACCAAGATAAACAAAAGCAACGCTATAGCAAAGCGCTGAGCGATTTAACCCACGCACTCAAAACGCCCTTAGCGATACTTAATACATCTCCCTTAGCACAGCAACATGAATTGAAAGAACAATTAGACCGTATCAATAACACCATTGAGCATCAATTAAAGCGAGTGAGTACAGGCTCAAGTACCATTTGGAAAAAGCACATCAGTATCGCCCCTCTGCTAGCGCAGTTAACCAATGCAATGAATAAGATTTATCGTGACAAGCAATTACGTATTGAAGTTAAATCTGAACAGCAAACCAGCTTTGCTGGAGATGACACTGACTTTATGGAGATAATGGGAAATTTACTAGATAATGCCTGCAAAGCCGCAAAGAAAAATATTGTGATCACTGCACAGAACCAACCTGACTATCTATTATTAACTATAGAAGATGATGGTTGTGGCTTAAAACAAAGTGATCTATCACAATTATTTGAGCGTGGTACCCGCTTAGATAATTACAGTCAAGGACATGGTGTAGGCTTAGCAATAGTTAGCGATTTAGTATACGACTATCACGGCACTATTGATGTTAATCAAAGTCACCTAGGCGGTGCTAAATTTTCAATTGTGCTCCCTACGCAGAAAGTAATTGCAAGTTAGCCTGTATATTTATTTAAATTAATTATAAATAATTTAACCACTAGTTTAATAGGAAAATAATGTCTATATCTTTCAACGCTGTAAAGCCTACTGTTTTCTCATTTATGTTGTTGTACGTGTTTTTATCTAGCACTGTAACGGCAGCACAAAACAAAGTAGATGCATGTTTGAAAAAAGATCCCATTACCTCACAGCTCCAATGTTTGGATCAACATATTGCATCCTTACAGCGCATTCAAGAGTCTTGGGAAAACAGCCTGACTGTGGGATTAGAAGAAATTGCACGCAACAAAGGACGAAAAGACGCTTTAGCAAAAGCGAAGAAGGAAAAAATATTTTACGACAAAATGGTAAAAGAAAGTTGCGGGTGGCAGTACTTGTTGCAATTGCCAAACACCCAAGTAGGGGCGCTATTTTATAAAAAGTGCGAAATTAAAATGATTGAGCAACGAATTGATAATTTAAAATATTTTTCAAACTTACTGAAGTAGCTTATTTTTTTCGTGCCTCTTCATTATTCAAAATACTATCAAATTCCTCCCGTAGTGCTTTATGGCGAGCACTATGTGCTTTAGGGAGGTTCATACCATCAACCACTTTAAATGTTTGCTTTGCTTTGTCGATAAGCGCCTGATTAATCTCTTTCTCATCATTCAAAAGCTGTAAACAGGCTTGAATTAAGTTAAGCGCACTACCAGTATTCATTGGAGCAAATTTTAAAGCGTTTTCAAAATGTTCAATCGCGGTTTTATACTCTTTGTTCTTATATTGCTCTATTCCCGCTTTATTTTCTGCTGTAAATTGCTCAAAGTTTAAAGCAGACTTTTGCTGCGCTTCTTCAATAAGGTTAGTTAATTCGTCAGAAACTTCGCTGTGCTGCTCTTGTAGCTCCTGTAATAACAAATTAGCTTGCTCGTATTCGCCTATGTCCATCATTAATAAAATAGCATCTGGAATAGTATCAATAGGCTCTTCTTCATGCTTTTCTTTATACTCTTCTACAGCTGTTGAATATTTTTTCTTTGCCATAAAGTGCTTGCCGCTAATCCCATCTATTCTCGCCATACACATGGACTCAAACATTCCGTAGTCAAAGTTCTTAAACAAAAACTCATCACGTTTATTGCGCTGTAACGTATGAATCGCCTCTTTTTGATATTGTAATTGCTCTTTTTGAGATTCACTGTGTTCAGAAGCATTAATAATTTTTCTTACATAGCTCATTAAGTCATTAGAGCCATAATTAACTGACCGCTTTGCCATTTCAAAAATACTGCCACAAGCAGACATCGCCAAAGCATAATCTTCATTGTCTTTTGCGATTTCATAAAGCGATGATTGTCGCTCTGTCGAATAAGGAGAAAGCTCAATTGCATGCTTAATGGCTTTTAGGGCTTTGGCAGGTAAGTTTATTGCTAAATAAGCTTTTGCTTGTATGTCGTAAGCTTCAACCAAAAAGCTATTTTGGCTAAGCGCTTCTTCAGCAAGTTCAACAGCGTCTTTGTATTTATGCTGTAATAAGTAAGCTTCTGCTAGTCCAATTAAAGCCCAAGTAACCCGTTTAAATACAAGCTCATCGTTTAACAAAGACTCTACTTCATCGTATCGGCCCACTTTGCAATAAACCTCAGCAAGCAGCTTGCTACAAAACTGTCGGTATCGAGGAAAGTCAACAATTGCCTTTTTGCACTCCTCAATAACTACCTCATAATCTTCATCCATTAATGCTTGGTAGATAGGCTTAAGAGATTGCTTTTTCTTATAAACTTTTTCAACGCGGGATTTTAAAACGTTTTGTGAGAAGGGCTTAATCAAATAATCGTCTGGCTGTCGTTCAACTGCCCCCATCACCATAGGACGAGAACTTTCTCCAGAAACAATAATAAACACACTGTCGGCTTTTAGTAGTTTTTGCTGCTTAAGATCTTCAAGTAACTGACGACCACTTTTTCCAGTACCTAGATTATAATCAACAAATAAAATATCGTACTGTGTTTTTCTACACTTCAATAGTGCAGCTTCACCGGTAGTAGCGAACTCTGACGATTTAGCACCTAAATTATGCAAAATACCTTTTAGCATAAATTGAAATGGGCGCTGATCATCAACGATTAATATTTCTTTATCTTTATAATCAACAAAGTTTGTTGAACCTTTAATTAGCAAAAACGCTCGCCTTTATTCAGTAACGCCAATGGACTTATTTAATATAACGTAACATTAAAGTGTTTGTATGGTAAATAAATAAGCGATAGTGAATTAAAGTAAAATATGAATTTAAACAACGAATAAAACAGAGAACGTCGAAAGAATGGTGGAGGGGGCAGGATTCGAACCTGCGAAGGCGGAGCCGTCAGATTTACAGTCTGATCCCTTTGGCCACTCGGGAACCCCTCCAAAGCGACGGGAGGCATAATACCAAAAAGTTTCGTCGAGTAAAGAGAAAATACTAACTATTTTAATTATTTTGCCGATAAATAGACTTACCACACGCAAAGAGGTCGCTATTTGTGCAGTTAGCTGAAATATTAGTCAATGAAAAGCAATTAGGAAATAAACTCAATCGCTCAATCAATGAAGCGCGAAGAGAAGATTTTGGATTATTGCTATCAATGCTTTCTCAAGATGTATTAGATCAAGCTGTTTTCTCTTTGCCACATGACGACATTGAAGATAACACGTTAACAGAAGATAAGCTGCGGAAGCAGTTTGGTGTAGCGCCCGCAAGAGATTTCTCTACAGCAGAGTCTGATATTGCGCTATTCAATGAAGTATCTAATAGCTTTTTAAAGGATGGTTTATCCTCAGCGAAACTGTTTATGGCAGTTCACCCTCTTCCACTTGCTTTAAAAGATAACCCAAACAAAATCGATAGTGACGTAATTAATAACTGTGAGCTTAGTGTGCGTAAAAAACTTGTCTCTGGGTTGTCAAGTCTGCAAGAAACTGCCATTCTTGATGAAACGGGGCTCTACGAAATTATTCCAAAAGCACAGGCTGCGCTTTCAATGACAGCCTAGCCCCTGTAATTAAAGTTGTTATAAATAATGTTAGCTTTGAGCTAAACAGCCATTCTGATTAGCTTTATTAGCTTTGTTTAGTGGTAGATAATAAATCCTGAACTTCAGACTGCATAGCATCTGATAAGTCCTCTTCAGCTAAATCATTCAACATGCTTTCAGCATTTTCATAGTCGCCAATTTCAATATAAGCGCGTGCTAAATCTAGTTTTGCCCCTGCACCGCCATCAACCGTATCTACATCCAGCGGCTCTTCTTTAGAAATTAAGTCGTCAAACTCATCTAATCCGACTTCAATCTCCACACTATCGTAGGGTTCAAGCTCTTCTTCAGCTTCATCAGACTCATCCAATAACGATGCAATATCCACATAAGGCTCTTCTACCGAGCTAGAGTTTTGCTCTTCCTGTAATTCAAATTCATCAACTAAAGGCTCAATATCTTCAATGTTCTCATCTGCAATATTAACGTCTAATTCAATATCTGGATCTATGGCAGGCTCATTGGCATCCTGACTATCAGAATCAATTTCAGATAAAAGAGCATCAAAATCTACATGTTCAAGCTCGTCTAACTCTTGGGCTTCGTCACTTTCAGGTAAATCTGTTAAAACATCTTCATCAGAAACTGTCTCATCTAGCAGTGCGTTTAAATCTACTGGTAACTCGTCATCGCTTTCAACATCACTTATCCCTGCAACACTCTCATCTTCTGTAGCTTGCTCAGGCTCAGTATTTAGCTCTTCGTTTAAATCAGCATCCAGCTCTGCATCAATGTCTTCTGTTATTTCAAACTCTTGATAATCATCTTCATTCAACAGAGACGCTAAGTCGAGCTCATCTTCATCGGCATCATCTGTTTCTAATATAGGATCTTCTGTATTAAGTTCAGCTTGTTGCTCATGAGGTTCATCTTCAAGCACTTCATTTTCATCAATAGTGAGCTCTGGATATTCATCTAGCTCTGCACTCGGGTGCTCTACTCTAATATCCGCTTCTGAAACTTCAATGTCTTCATCAGGCGAATCAAGCGATACCGCTGAATCCGTAAAGGCATCTTCCTCAGGCGTATCTGTCGTGTCTAACGTTTCTGCCCCTAATAAATCTACTTCTTGTTCAGGTTCATCCAATTCAAGTTCAGGAAGCTCATCGTCCTCTAACGTTAAGTCTTGTGATTCAGCTTCTTCAGGCTCCGCATCACTTTCTGTGGCCTCATCTAAAAGCTCTGTTAACTCTTCTGTAGGCTCTTCCGGAAATTCTTCAACAGGAAGTTCGCCAAGCATTTCATCATCAGCAAGCGGCTCACTTGTTTGTGCTTCTGCTTCTAACGCTTCATCAAGCGCTAACTCTTGTTCTTGAGCCTGCCCTTCTATTTCAAACTCTTCTTGTTCAGGCTCTTCTTGGGCAGGATCTTCAAGCATTAAGTCTTGTGATTCAGCTTCTTCAGGCTCCGCATCACTTTCTGTGGTCTCATCTAAAAGCTCTGTTAACTCTTCTGTAGGCTCTTCCGGAAATTCTTCAACAGGAAGTTCGTCAGGCATTTCATCATCAGCAAGCGGCTCACTTGTTTGTGCTTCTGCTGACTCTGGTGCTTCATCAAGCGCTAACTCTTGTTCTTGAGGCTGCCCTTCTATTTCAAAGTCTTCTTGTTCAGAGTCGTCTTGCACAAACTCTTCTTGTTCAGGCTCTTCTTGGGCAGGATCCTCAAGCGCTAACTCTTGTTCTTGAGCCTGCTCTTCTAATGTTAGGTCTTGCGCTTCAGCTTCTTCTAACTCCGCATCACTTTCTGCGGTCTCTTCTAATAGCTCTGTTAACTCTTCTGTAGGTTCTTCCGGAAATTCTTCAACAGGAAGTTCGTCAGGCATTTCATCATCAGCAAGCGGCTCACTTGTTTGTGCTTCTGCTGACTCTGGTGCTTCATCAAGCGCTAACTCTTGTTCTTGAGCCTGCTCTTCTATTTCAAAGTCTTCTTGTTCAAGTTCTTCTTGGGTAGGATCTTCAAGCGTTAAGTCTTGTGATTCAGCTTCTTCAGGCTCCGCATCACTTTCTGCAGTCTCATCGAAAAGCTCGGCTAGCTCTTCTGCTGTCTCTTCCTCTAAATCTTCAGCAGAAAATTCATCATCAACTAGCGGCTCGCTCGTTTGCGCTTCTGCTTCTAACGCTTCATCAAGCGCTAACTCTTGTTCAGAATCTTCTGGCGTGAGTTCTTCTTGTACAAGCTCTTCTTGTTCAGACTCTTCTTGGGTAGGCTCTTCTAACGTTAAGTCTTGTGATTCAGCTTCTTCTAACTCCGCATCACCTTCTGTAGTCTCATCTAAAAACTCGGTTAACTCTTCTGCTGGCTCTTCTTCTAATTCTTCAATAGAAAATTCATCTGGTATTTCATCATCAACTAGCGACTCACTCGTTTGCGCTTCTGCTTCTAACGCTTCATCAAGCGCTAACTCTTGTTCAGAATCTTCTGGCGCGAGTTCTTCTTGTACAAGCTCTTCTTGTTCAGACTCTTCTTGGGTAGGCTCTTCTAACGTTAAGTCTTGTGATTCAGCTTCTTCTAACTCCGCATCACCTTCTGTAGTCTCATCTAAAAACTCGGTTAACTCTTCTGCTGGCTCTTCTTCTAATTCTTCAATAGAAAATTCATCTGGTATTTCATCATCAACTAGCGGCTCACTCGTTTGCGCTTCTGCTTCTAACGCTTCATCAAGCGCTAACTCTTGTTCAGAATCTTCTGGCGCGAGTTCTTCTTGTACAAGCTCTTCTTGTTCAGACTCTTCTTGGGTAGGATCTTCTAGCGTTAAGTCTTGTGATTCAGCGTCTTCAGGCTCCACATCACCTTCTGAAGTCTCATCTAAAAGCTCGCTTAATTCTTCTGTTGTCTCTTTCTCTAAATCTTCAACAGGAAGTTCGTCAGGCGTTTCAGCATCAGTCACTGACTCACTTGTTTGTGCCTCTTGCGCTTCAGCTTCTTCAGACTCTGCTCCACCTTCGGCTTCCTCACCTAAGTCCAGATCTTGCAGCTCATCCTTACCAATTGTTTCATCAGCGCTCACTTGACTTGTATTTTCAAGCTCTGGCTCTTCCGTCACGTCTTCATCAAGTAAGTCTTTTTCATGAGCGACTTGCTCTTTTACTTCATTACTTGCAGGTTCTTCAGTACTATCGGTTAGCTCTGACTGCGATGCTTGAGTTTGTTCATCTTGCTCAGAAATGATATCTACATCTGTTACCTGTTCATTTTCTAAGCTCGCTATATTTTCCGATTCCTGTAACTCATTGCTTTCTTCAACTTTGGCTTCTTCATCGTCATGAGTATCAGTTTGTGCTTCACTATTTTCAGCTTCATCTATCTCTATATCATCTTCTGAAGTTGATTGAGCATCCAACTCATCAGCATCAATCAAATCTTCAAAATCTAGATTTTCATTTTCAACACCATCAGTTTCATCGAAGATTGCCTCTTCATCTAACTCTTCAACCTCTTCATCATTTTCTGATAGAACCTGGTCAATATCAGTATCTAGAATATCAGCCGCTTCACTCTCAATATCGGACAATTCTTGGATTTCATCTTCTTGCACATCTTCTTCTAGTTGATTGTTATCAGCCGTTTCTTCAAGCAAAGCGTCAATATCATCTAATTCATCACTTTCATCGAGTTCACCTTCTTTCGAGCTTTCTTCCAAGTCAGCTGTATCATCAGAAGTGTCGATATCATGATCTGCCAATTCGTCCATAATTGCATCAACATCATCGATTGCCATTTCTTCATCGCTGGTAGCGATATTAGATGCCTCAACTTCAAGTTGATTATCTGCATCTGGCTCCGAACCTTCAGGTAAGTCTAGCTCGACTTCTTCTAAGCCATCTTCCGTTTCTTCACTAGCTGCTACATCAGCTAATAAATCATCTACATCAAAATCATCGTCTGCTTCAACCGACTCATCTGCGGCTTGGTCAGCTGGCTGCTCGTCGGATTGTGTTTCATCTAATAGCTGATCAATATCTACTTCTTCCGTAGCATCTTCATCATCCGCTGCAACATCACCGTCTACTATATCGCTGTCTTCTCCAGACGCTTCCGCGACTATGTCATCAACGTCTATATTCTCTGAATCCATATCAAGCTCAGCGGCAAAAGCTTCATCATCCAAGTCTAAATCTGTTTCATCAATTTCTTGATTAAGAAGTTCATCTAAATCATCATTTGATAAATTCTCATCTTCATCTGCTTCATCTAGTTTGGATAACTCTTCATCTACTGATAACAGATCGTCTAACTCGCTTTGATCAAGCATGCCATCATGCTCTGGCACTAATTCTTCACTGTCCTCAGTTTCTTCAGCTTCAATATCAGGCACTTCTTCTTCAACTTCTACTTCATCATGTAAAAGTTCATCGTCAGCTGAAGCGTCTTCTTCATAAAGAATATCATCTGGTTCTTCTAACTCGTCACCGTCAATTTGGATAGCATCGTCATCTGGTAAGTCTGTGCCATCGTCAAGAAGATCGTCACCAAACTCTTCTAATGCATCATCCTCTTCTTCTAAATTTAGCCCTTCATCATCATCCAGTGACAATTCATCTGGCTCATCTAAACTTAGCTCTTCATCTAAGGACAGTTCATCCTCAGGTTCGTACATATCGGCACTTTGTTTTGCTTGAGGTTCAAGAACGATCTCTTCCTCTTCTTCTTTTTTATTTCTTAACTTCATAATAATAAAGCCAAGAATTGCAAGAGCCGGGATCGTCCCCACTAAGACCCAAAAAACCGTGCTTTCGGCAATACTTTTCCCTGTATCGGCAAAGTTAAACCCTTTATCTGCTTCTGCTTTGGTTATTTCTAAATCTTCTTTTGTTTGTGCAAGGATTTGCGACTGCATTTCTAACAGTTGAGCCGTTGCTTGCTCATCTTTACTTAATGCATCTTTTAGGAGGGTAATTTCTTCGTTAATGATATTTAGTTTTTCTTTTAGCTGCGCATTTTCTTCTAATACATCTTTTACCGTTGAATACGAACTGCTAAATTCACTTTTAAGAGATTCGAGTTGCTCTGTTTGCTCAGATTGTAACTTTTCTAATTTGTCTGAAAGCTCAGTTTTAGCTTGCTCAATATCAACTTGCTTTGCATTGCTTAGCTTTCTTTCAGCCTCTGAAACACTGCCTGATATATCTTCTCCGCGCAGCTTTCTAGCCCATAAATCGTCGTCTGACTGTGAACGCATTAAGGCGTCGGTAGGATCAATATTTTTAATTTCTTGAATGGTAGGGATGGAAAGGTAACTACCGTCAGACATGTGGTTTAAGTTTTTATCAAGAAAGGCGCCGGGATTTTTCTGATATAAAGCAACCATTACTTGGTAAAGGCTTACACTTGCTTCTGGCCTAACTTTTTGCGCGATATGCCACAAGGTATCTGACGACTTAATTGGCCCGTAAATACGGCCTTGCTCACCGTAGTCAACACCTTTAGGCCCTTTGAGCCGTGTTCCTTCTAACGCATTAGTGTCAAAAGTATTAGCAAAAAGAGTAATTGTAACTATGCTCAACAACAGCAAAAAACGGCGCATCAGCTATCCTAAGAATCCCATGTTATAGTTATTATTTGAAAAAAAGCATTGTCTTGCAAGCCGTATTCCAATTTTAGACTTTATTTACCATTATGGTATGAATTGGTTTGCATTATTTTACGCAATCTCACTATGAGATATTAATTGTATCGGCAGGTAGCCGTGTCACTTGAGCAACACGGCTTAGATATATACATGAATTGTATGAAGTTATAAAAATCGACTTTTAAAAATCATTTAACCATGCCAATTGCTATAACATGTGCTCGTCAATTAACAGCTCAGCAATTTGAATAGCATTCGTTGCTGCGCCCTTTCTCACATTGTCTGATACAACCCATAAATTTATGCCATTTGGATGAGTAATATCGTGGCGTAAACGACCAACATACACATCATCATTTCCACTAGCATCTGTTACCTGCGTCGGAAAATCTTGCTCGTCTTCAATCAATGTTATACCTGGCGCACTATGTAGCGCTGATTTAATACTATCTAAATCAATAGGCATGTTAGTTTCTAAATGAATGGCTTCTCCATGACCATAGAACACAGGCACTCTAACGGCGGTGGCGTTTACTAAAATAGTATCATCAGCCAGTATTTTTTGTGTTTCCCACACCATTTTCATTTCTTCTTTGGTGTAGCCATTGTCTTGGAATGCATCAATTTGAGGAATACAGTTAAAGGCAATTTGTTTACTAAAGGCACTTGTCTCTAGTGGACGTGCGTTCATTAAGCTAGCCGTTTGTTTTGCCAACTCATCCATCGCTTTTTTGCCCGCACCAGATACTGATTGATACGTAGAAACATTAATGCGGTTAATCCCCGCTAGGTCATGAATCGGTTTTAACGCCACCATCATTTGAATGGTAGAGCAGTTTGGATTAGCAATAATGTTACGATTTCTAAAGTCTGCCAATGCTTGTGGATTTACTTCAGGCACAACAAGTGGGATATCTGGCTCATATCGGTAATGTGACGTGTTATCTATAACAATACATCCCGCTTCAGCGGCAATCGGGGCAAACTTAGCTGAGACATCTCCGCCTGCCGAAAAAAAGCCAAAATGTGCATTGGTCCATTCAAATGTTTCTGCGTCGATGACTTCTATTTCTTCACCATTAAAAAATACGGTTTCACCTGCAGAACGACTACTTGCCAGAGGGTATAATTTGTTAATAGGAAACTTTCGCTCCGCTAATAACTCGATTATCGTTTGCCCTACCAAGCCAGTGGCTCCCAATACCGCCACATCAAATAGTCGTGACATTCATTTCTCCTATTAATTTTGTGAAAAACCCAATTGCATTAATTGGTTTATAAGTAATTTATTGTTAGGTTCAACAGCAATATTTGTAGCACTAAACTCTCTGCGAACAGGATAGTTTTTGCGTAACCAATCAAACCCTTCGCCATTAATATAAAATCGGAACAAATTATCGTCTCGTCTAACATCGTACACACTATGCACTAAACGAGTTAACTGCGACTGATCGAGTATTTTTTCTAAGCCGGTTTGGCTTAACACTGTTGTTCCTGAACCATTAAGCGTTATAGTATTAAAAAAGTCAGAAGGAAGAAATTCTTTTAACGCTTTTTTAATTTTCACGTTCAGT
The DNA here is from genome assembly GCF_016469335.1 of Flocculibacter collagenilyticus. NCBI lineage: Bacteria > Pseudomonadati > Pseudomonadota > Gammaproteobacteria > Alteromonadales > Pseudoalteromonadaceae > Flocculibacter > Flocculibacter collagenilyticus. The sequence goes on along the minus strand of NZ_CP059888.1, from coordinate 1,354,457 downwards.
GTATTACATACAGCTTGGTACAGATATTCTGTGCCGCGAGTTTTTCCTTCTAAGCTATACCCAGCAATATGTGCGGTGGCAATATCAGTATGTGGAATTAATGCCTCTAAAATATTAGGCTCATTTTCCCATACATCTAGCACTAGCCCCCCAAGCATTCCTTTTTTTCTGGCATTCAATAGCGCTTTATTATCAATCACTTCACCACGAGAAGCATTAATTATCATCGCGTCACGTTTAAGTTGTAAAAGCCTATCAGAGTCTAATAAGTGATATGTTGGATGGTCACCGCTTTTTGTTAATGGTACATGGAAAGTCACAACATCCGATTCAGCTAACAACTTTTCGTAGCTAACATAGTTAACATTGCTAATATCACCAATGGTATCGTTTGTTTGATTAGTACTTGGCTTTTTAGTGTCAGTTCGCTGCTTAAATGGATCACACACCAGCGTTCGAATACCCAACGCGTCAAGCTTGGTCTTTAATCGACTACCAATATTTCCTAACCCAACAATACCCACTGTAAGATTATACAGATTACGTTGGTATTTATTGCACAACACCAACAAACTACTGATTACATAATCCGCAACCCCCATCGCGTTACAGCCAGGTGCGTTGGTAAAAGTAATATTTCTAGACTGTAAGTAAGGTTGGTCAATATGATCTACACCAATTGTCGCAGTGCCAACAAACTTAATCTTTTTGTTTAAGCTAAGTAAGGCTTCATCAACTTTGGTGATGGATCTTACTAACAATATATCTGCATCCTTAACTTGCTCTGCGGTAACTGTGCGCCCATTAAACGCAGTTAATTGCCCAAGTTCAGAAAAAAACGCTTCCACATAAGGCATGTTTTCATCATAAAAAATGTTCATTTCTGACAATATCTTATCCGTGCAAATTAATTTGTTGGAATTGTAACTGATTTTAGATTCAAATTGGAAAGCCAGCACGTCTAAACCATTTTTATATTCTCGTTTGAATACATACCGCTACATGATTGTTCAGTAAGGTATGTTCATGCTGCAAGTCACAGCCCACTTATCTAGTACAATATATAGTGTTTATTTTTCCTGTTAACATTGATATTTAGCCAAAGTGCGACTAATTTTTGCGAGACCACTACGCTCTTTTCCTACCTTGATGGACAAAAATTATGAGACACTTTTTATTAGTAGTCGCGCTTTTTACATTCCTTACTTCAACATCTGTACTTGCCAAGACGGTCGCATTTAAAGCCAGTATTCTTCACTTTAAGTCTAACCCTGCTTTAGCATCAACGCTTGAGGATAGTTACGAGTACTTCCAAGATGGCATACTCATTATTAAAGATGGAAAGGTACATAAAGTGGGGAGCGCAAGCGAACTATCTACTGCATTAAAAAATATAGATGTTGTTGACTATAGCGGTAAGTTAATTATCCCAGGCTTCATCGATACACATATTCACTACCCACAAACTGAAATGATAGCGGCTTTTGGTGAACAGCTTTTAGATTGGCTTAAAAAGTATACGTTTCCAACTGAAAAGCAATTTGCAGATAAAGCATACGCCAAGAAAATATCAAATGTTTTCCTACACCAGATGTTGAGCAATGGCACAACATCTGCGCTTATTTTTGGTACTGTACACCCTCAATCTGTAAATGTACTTTTTGAACAAGCTTATGACAAAAACATGCGGATTATTGCAGGTAAAGTGATGATGGATCGCAATGCCCCTGAATACCTGCAAGACACCGCCCTCAGTAGTTATAACGATTCTAAACGCTTAATTAAAGATTGGCATAACAAAGGACGGCTTCACTACGCTATTACGCCTAGGTTTGCTCCAACGTCCACTCCAGAACAGCTTGAGCAGGCAGGTAAATTAAAGAAAGAATTTCCTGATACATGGGTTCATACACATCTATCAGAAAATAAAGGTGAGATTGCATGGGTAAAAGAATTATTCCCCGATAGAAAAAGCTATACCGATGTATATGACTTTTATAATTTAACCAGCTCTCGCTCTATTTTTGCACATAGTATTCACCTAGATGATGAAGAAATTCAAACTCTTGCTAAAACTAAATCGTCTATCGCGTTTTGCCCTACTTCTAACCTTTTTCTGGGCAGTGGCTTATTCAAACTTAAAACGGCTAGAGAGGCCGGCATTCGCGTCGGATTGGGCACTGATGTAGGCGCAGGCACCAGCTTTTCAATGCTAGAAACATTAAATGAGGCTTATAAAATCATTCAGCTGCAAAACCAAAAGTTTTCAGCATTTGAAGGCTTCTACTTGGCAACATTAGGTGGGGCTGAATCACTTAGCTTAGATGACAGCATTGGTAATTTTTTAAATAACAAAGAAGCTGACTTTATTGTGATGGATTGGGCAGGTACGCCTTTTCAGGAGTATAGAATGTCGAAAGCTAGTTCACTACACGAAAAACTATTTGTATTAATGATGCTTGGCGACAACCGTAATATTCATGCAACTTATGTTATGGGTGAAGAAGTATTTAACCGGAATATGAAGCACCCTGTCATGGATTTAATTAATAATCAAAACTAACAAGGCGTGAAATACCGTTCGCTTTACGCGAACGGTAACAACCTAATTGCGATTACGCTTTATATTTTTGCAGTACTAAAGTTGCGTTAGTGCCACCAAAACCAAAACTATTCGACATCACTGTATTTAGCTCTGTATCACGCTTTTCAGTCACGATATCCATGCCTTGCGCTGCTTCATCTAGCTCTTCAACATTAATGGAAGGGGCGATAAAATTATTTTCCATCATCAATAATGAATAAATGGCTTCATGTACGCCCGCTGCACCCAATGCATGCCCAGTCATTGCTTTAGTTGCACTAATGGCTGGTATATTCGAGCCAAACACTTCTTTAATACCTTGCAGCTCTTTTACATCGCCAACAGGCGTTGATGTACCGTGCGTATTTAAATAATCAATTGGTGCGTCAACATTGCTCATTGCCATTTGCATGCAACGCATCGCGCCTTCTCCGCTAGGTGCAACCATATCAAAGCCATCTGATGTTGCGCCGTAGCCTACAATTTCTGCATATATTTTAGCGCCACGTGCCAGTGCATGTTCTAGCTCTTCCACTACAACCATACCGCCGCCACCAGAAATAACAAAGCCATCGCGGTTAGCATCATAGGTTCTAGAGGCTTTTGCTGGCGTTTCGTTATACTTACTTGAAAGTGCGCCCATTGCATCGAACATCATGGCTAAAGTCCAATCTACTTCTTCACCACCACCAGCAAAAATAATATCTTGTTTACCTAATTGTATTTGCTCAACCGCGTGTCCAATACAATGTGCACTTGTGGCACAAGCAGAGCTAATTGAGTAATTAACCCCTTTAATTTTAAACGGTGTCGCCAAACAAGCAGACAGCGTACTCGACATGGTTTTTGGTACCGCATAAGGCCCCACACGCTTCACGCCTTTTTCTCTTAAAATATCGGCTGAAATAACGGTATTTGCCGACGACGCTCCACCAGAGCCAGCAACGATACCCGTTCTAGGGTTAGACACTAATTCTTCCGTTAAACCACTGTCATCAATTGCTTGTTGCATTGAAATGTAACCGTACGCCGATGCGTCCCCCATAAAGCGCATTGCTTTGCGGTCAACATGCTCTTTAGGCTCTATATCTATATCGCCCCACACTTGGCTGCGCAATTTCATATCCACAAATTGTTCAGATTTTGTAATACCAGAGCGGCCTTCTTTTAATGCAGCAAGCACTTCATCTTTATTGTTACCAATGCTTGATACTATACCTAGTCCTGTAATTACAGCTCTTTTCATGGGGGTTCCTCAATTTAAAACGGGTTTAAATAAATGTAATATGGCGCTATTGTACGGCAATAAAATTTTCAACTGGTCAGATTTCAGCTTACAAGTGTAAGCTAATTTATTTTTTATTATAAAATCTGTTGCTTAGGCCATTTTATTCACATCAAAATGATAGCCTATTTGCCTAATAAACAAACTATCTCATTCTATACTTTTTCGCTATGAAAGCGTTGTGGTATATACTAGCGGCTTAGTCTATTTCTCACCGAATTTATTCGTTAAAAATGCAAGTGTAATCAATTTATGAGTTCATCAATTAAAACTGCCCAAATCCACTTTAATGAAGAAGGTACGCCTGTTGCAGATCACTTTGATGATATTTATTACTCTAATGCCGATGGGTTAGCAGAGTCCAACTACGTGTTCATTCAAAATAATGATATTGAACAACGTTTATCTGAACAACAAGCTGACAGCTTTGTTATTGCTGAGTCAGGCTTTGGTACAGGGCTAAACTTTTTACTTACGTGGCAACTATTTGATCAACTTCGCGAAAAAAATCGCTCAACAGTAAACACTCTACACTTTATTTCTTTCGAAAAATATCCTCTAACGCCAGAAGATTTAGTTAAAGCACTGAATAATTGGCCCCATTTAAAAAAATACAGCGATGAATTAACGTGTAAATACCCCCTTGCGCTTCCCGGTTGCCATCGAATTACACTAGCAAACGGTCGCGTGATTCTCGACCTATGGTTCGGCGATATTGAAGACTCAGTTAAACAGATAGCTGTTAATCAGTCAGGCTTAGTAGATGCTTGGTATCTAGATGGATTTGCGCCCAGTAAAAACCCAGATATGTGGTCTACCAACTTATTTAATGCCATGTCGAAACTTGGTAAACCTCACAGTACATTTGCTACCTTTACCGCAGCAGGTTTTGTGCGAAGAGGCTTACAAGAAGCCGGTTACGAAGTAACAAAAATCAAAGGCTGGGGGTATAAGCGAGAAAGTTTACGCGGCTCGTTAAACAATAAAATAGACTACCAAAGTGCGCCTGATTGCTATTATCGCAACTCATTAACGCCTAGGCTGAATACTCAACCGCATCACGTTGCCATTATTGGTGGTGGTATTGCATCAGCTTGCTTAGCTTACTCGTTAGCGCAAAAAAACATTAGCTCAACCATTTATTGTAAAGACAACGAGCTAGCTAAAGGCGCATCAAGTAACCGTCAGGGCGCGCTTTACCCTTTATTACAGTCAGACTTTAGTATTCTTAGTCAGTTTTATGCACATAGTTACTTGTACGCTAATCGTTATTATCGAGATTTAGCCAAAAACGAAATGTTTTCACACGACTGGTGTGGGGTACTACAAGTTGGTTTTAATGATAAAACACGGTTTAAATATCAAAACATCGCACAAAGTAACGTATGGCCGAAAGGTTTTATCGACTGCCTCTCTCCCGAATCTGCAGCAACGATCGCCAATATTCCATTAAACTATTCTGGCTTATTTTTCCCGCAAGGAGGATGGATAAACCCAACCTCGTTAACGCACGCTTTAATTTCTGCTGCAAAAAAATTAGTGAACGTAACAATTAAGCTTAATCATAAAGTTACTGATATTCACAATCAGAAAAACAAAGCTGAAGAGGACTGTGACCCTAATGTGAACCCTAACGATTCATACTGGACGCTAAAGATAGCTGAACACCCTTCGTTAGGTAAAACACAACTCACCTGTAACGAAAGTACAATTATTCTTGCTAGCGGCCACCTCTCTAGTCAGTTTGCAATCAGTAACGCAATGCCTTTTCAACCTGTCAGAGGTCAAGTAAGCCATGTAGTGCCAACAACTTTATCTGAAAACTTAGCGACAGTGCTTTGCTATAAAGGTTACATGACCCCTGCATATATGGGAGCGCATTGCGTAGGTGCTACGTTTAATAAAGATAACGAATCAACCGAAACTAAATTAACAGATGATGAGTATAATATAACGACGCTACAGTCTTGTTTTGAAAAACACGAGTGGGCAAATAGTTTAACTGAAATTCATAGTGCTAATGCAGCAATTCGCTGTACAACACCTGATCATCTCCCCATTGTTGGGGCAGTGCCTAACTTTGCGCAACTTGAATCAAGCTACCATGATATTTGGAAAGGACTACCACACAAGCGTTACTCTACAGATTGCGATTACCCAAATCTGTTTATCTTTGCAGGTTTAGGTGCGCGTGGCTTATGTTCCGCACCACTGTTAGCAGACATGCTAGCTCACCAACTATGTAACCAGCCACTACCATTACCACAACATTTACTTGATGCGCTTCACCCTGCCAGATATAAAATTAAAGCCATGGTGCGCAAAGAGCACTTGTAGCGAAAATTGACTTTCACTAGCTTTTAACAAACGTTAGGCTGACGCTGTACTACCAAATAGGTATTAATCAACCATACTTATTGAAAAATGAGTTAGCTGTTTTGCAAGACCTCGATGGTCTAAACCTCTTATGAAGAAATTCACAAGAAATAGCACTTAACTGAATGGCAGAAAGATGATAAGCATCGAACAAAGTAAAATGGAAGTTCATAAGGTTAATACAGATGTTGTAGAAAGCACTAACCCTAAGGTTGTTGCTATCTTTTCATATGATGTAACTCAACAGGCCATTGCCTCTATTTTATTTTCTCTTGCCTTAAAAAGAGAAGGGAAACGCGTATATTTAAATAACCTTGAAGATCATGTTATTTTTCCTTTAATTGCACCGTACGATAAGCAGCCAGATTTTCTTGTACTCAATAGCCCAGTCAATTGCCTCAAATCAAGGCTAGCAACACTAGAGTGCGCAACCTCAAAGATTCTATTTGCTAAAACTGAAAGTGAAGTTAGCTTTTTAACTCAAGCCCCCTTACAAACAAAGTGTCGAATGCACTTCGCTTCCATAGACTCTCCCAACCAAACTCATGAGGAGAAATTATTTAAAGCCATCAAATGTAAACTGGAACCACAATTTAAATTAAATTATCTTGGAAACCTAAATAACAATCAGAATGTCAGCAAACTAATAAACAGTGGATACCAACTAACTTTAGTGGATCCCGCTGTTGCTCAATACCTTTCAATAGCACAAAAATTCATAGTGGCCTCATCTTCACCTTCGTAACGCTCACAAAGTACCAGCTTTCGAATGTGCGATTTAGCACCACATACTCACTTAACCATTTGAATAACAACCCTTCGGTTTTTCTGTCTGCCAAGCACATTCTCATTGGATGCGGCGTGACGCTTTTCACCGAGCGCTTCTACCGATATACGAGACTCATCTACGCCATTTTTCACAAAAAAGTCTTTCACTACTTTTCCGCGCGCTTTTGATACCTGCATGTTTTTCCAGCGCCCACCGTAACTGTCGGTATACGCTTTTATCGAGATGCGCTGAATATTAGGATCGTACTTTAAGTACTCGCCTATCATTGCTAGGCGTTTCTCCGACTCTTTTGTTAATTCACTTCCGCCAAATTCATAGGTAAGCACGGTATAAGCAATGTCATCAAAGCTATAACGCAACAAATTATTATTGCACTGTAAAAATGCATAATAAGAAGGCTTAAATTGAGTTGACGACAAACCAACTGCTACTTTGTCGTAATCGTTGTACCAATCTTGATAATAAAAAGTAGGGATATTTCCTTTTTCTAGCTCGGTTAATAATGTCCATGCTTCTTTCATCGGCAAGTCACTATTAAATTGTTTGCGTAATTTCATCTCTGTGATGTTTTTTGTCAGCACACCGGGCTTCCAAGCAGGGGCTATAGATTTAACCGCGGCAAGCTCATAACTGTCAGGCATACGCAACATATCAAGCTCAAAATATAAATCTTGTTCTTTACCTGCAATGGTAGAAAAGATAGCTTCGCCATAATTTGGAATGGTATGCCTAAGCTCGCATTGCAATCTTCCGTCTGAGTTAGTTTGCCATACTGAATTTTCAATAGTGGCAGAATAGCGCCGAATCGCTGCATTTGCATCGCAGCCTATCGCACTTAGTAATATACCGACTATTAATAAATAAATTCTCATCATACTCATGTTACTTTCAGTAATACTTTTATTTGTTTACACAATCATTAAATTCCGCAAACCGATAACGTTTCGGTCAATTATTTGTCACCCATTACATGATGAATGAATATTGACACCCTTTTGTTATTTTATCTGCAAAATTTACACCAAGGTAAATCTTTCACCGCTTTTATGCACTTCCACTATAAATTCTTGCTGGTTTATTTAAAACACGAAAGACATAAAAACAGATATCTGAGATAATGCGCAGCCGAAAAAGAGTCATCGAAATTAATTAAAGTGTAGGCAATGGCAGAAAAAGATAAAACAGAGTTTGCGAAGCGTTTCAGAGGATATTTTCCTGTAGTCATTGATGTAGAAACCGCTGGGTTTAATGCGAAAACAGATGCACTGCTAGAAATTGCAGTAATTACATTAAAGCTTGATGAGCATGGCGACTTTCACCCTCATAAAAAAATACACTTTCATGTTGAACCTTTTGAGGGAGCTAACATTGAGCAAGCCGCCATTGAATTTAACGGTATTGATCCTTTCTCGGCACTTCGCGGTGCAGTAGATGAAAAAACAATGGTAAAAGAGATTTGCAAACTGGTTCGTCAAGAACAAAAGTCTGCGGGCTGCCAGCGCTCAGTCATAGTGGCACACAATGCTGCATTTGATCATGGCTTTTTAACTGCTGCAATAGAGCGTACTAACTACAAGCGCTCGCCATTTCATCCCTTTGTTAGCTTCGACACCACTACATTGGCTGCATTAGTGCTCGGTCAAACTGTGCTAGCAAAAGCGTGCCGAACGGCAGGTATTCCATTCGACAATAAAGAAGCGCATTCAGCGTTATACGATACTGAAAGAACTGCTGAGCTGTTCTGCCATATGGTGAACAAGTGGCGTATGTTGGGTGGTTGGCCTCTTCCAGAAACAGGTTTAGAGGACGAAATAAATGAGAGAGAAAACGGCCCAGGTAATACCGAGACTACAGAGCAAAATAACACATAAAGGTGCGCTTTAGTTATATACTCGTAATAACTAAAGCGTTACTCTTCCCTGCTTTTTATGGTGTGGATTAAATCATCCAGCTGCTTAGCCAGTGCTTTTGCATCATTAATCAGCACCATTCTGCTATCATAGTTGGCATCTATTAGCGCCAATATTTTATTTTCTTGTTCTTCTGATAATTGAAGCTCAGGAAAAGCGCGCTCTATTTGCTCATGAATATTGCTAATTTGCCAATCGTCAGGGTTTTCATTGTTCGACAAGTTTTGCTCTATGTCAGACAACAAACTTTGTAGCCATGGTAAGAGTATATTAGTGCTTGAAACAGGGAAAAGTACTTCACCTCTATTAGATTTAGGCGCTTTTCTAACTAAACCTAGCAACTCTAATTTCAAGTTTACATATTCTGTCATAGCCAATAGCACTGTTTTTAGCTGTTCGCTTTCCTGTTCGTTTTCAGGCATGTTTTTCACCAACACGCTGACTCTATTAATATTTATAAACAAACGACGTTGATGCGAATGTATCGTTTCTTCCATTAAAGCGATACGATCTAACAGCTCTGTTTCTAAGGCAGAGGTCTCGCCACTGGTTGATTTATTTACGACTCCCGCTTTAGCTCTGCACTGCACTGAGCAGTTCAATTGCAAACGGTTAAAGCAGTCTAATATTAGCGATATATTTTCAACTACAGGAAGCAGCTTACTATCTACCTTTTCATCAATGCCACTTTGTGCTTTCGATGCGCTATTCGTACTTTCATATTGAATATTAGCGTGCGCTAACGCATCTTCTATTTGCTCTAATAGTGAATCGGGTTTGAATGGCTTAATAATATAATCACTACCTCCAACTTGGTAGCCTTCAATAATTTCATCGATGCCATCGTTCGCCGACAAAAATAATACGACCAGTTCGGGTAAGTCTTGCTTGAGTTTTTTACATAACTCGTAGCCATCCATTTCTGGCATCATAACATCAAGTATTGCTAAATCTGGTGTTTGCTGCTCAGCCATTTTTAGCGCCATTTCCCCACTGGTTGCTGCAGTAATTTGAAAATCTGCTTTCAAAAATTGAACTAACAATTGTAAATCTTGTGGCGTGTCGTCTACTACAAGCAACTTAGGTTTATTCATTGTACATTCCTATTTTCTAGCTTATTTGAAATGTCCTTAATGTATTGTTCAACACCAGTATAGTTAAAAGTTTGAAAAGCAGAGTCCAGCCGCTGCCCATCTTCTTCTATTTCTGTACCACTTAATAAACGGTGTAAAGTACCGATACTCTCTTCTGCCACCGCTAAATCTGAATAAATAGCGCTCTGGATAACAGTTAAAAGTGAGGTAATTTCGTTTGCATCAACACGCTTATTTTTTTCTTTTTTATCAATATATTGACTATTTAGTTGATGCTTTGTTATCAGGTCAATATCGCTAAATGCCTTATTTAGCTGCATCGCCAACTCTTCATGTAAGCAACTCACATCAGTGAACGCATTTTGTTTGACTTGCTTTTCTAGCTTAGCTGCGCAGTGCGACAGCCACTCTGCGCCAATATTTGCAGCACTCCCCTTCAAGCTATGAGCAAGGCGAATAACTTCATCTAGCTGTTTACTTTTTAATGCTTCATTAAATTCAATGGAAAAGTTTTGATACTGATTTTTAAACATTTTCAATATTTTATATAGAAGATCAGTGGAGTGATTAACGCGTTTAAGTGCCTCATCCAACTCCCAGCCGCTTAAATATTCAAAATGCTGATCTGTTTTGATTGAGCTTTTTTCTTCTTTACTTGCAGATTCGCACTTTTCTTGTTGGTCTGAAATCTGCTCAATATATTTAGATATTGTTTTAAGCAGATGTTCTGGATCTATTGGCTTGGTTATATGCTCATTCATCCCTGCACTAACACTTTTTTGCTTGTCTTCTTCTGTCGCGTGAGCTGTCATTGCAAAAATGGGTAATTTTTCATATTGCTCTCCTAGCGCCCTAATTTCTGCCGCAGCAGATAAACCATCCTTTATTGGCATTTGAATATCCATCAATATTAAGTCATAGATACCTTGTTGAGCCTGCTGTACACCTTCTAGACCATTATTTGCAATTGTTACTTCAAAACCCGCATCATGTAATAGCGCTTCAGCAACCATCTGATTCACTACATTGTCTTCAACAAGTAGCACATGCCTTCCATAAAACTTGTGTTTCTCATCTAACTCTCGATAGCGTTTACCCGCATTCTCCTGCGAAAGTAGTTTTAGCATATTTTGAAATTCACCTTGCCGGATTGGCTTGCTTACAGAAAAGTAATGCGTGCTCGAGTCATATTGATGCTCAATACACTGTATAACAACTAGCTTACTCAGCTTAGCGATTGACGAGAGTAAACTTTCCTTTTCCTCCTCATATTTGGCATCCTGTTTTATATAATCAACTAGTACAAGGCTCCTTTCTAGCTCTTGCTTGTTGTCGATGCTCTTTAAGTAATGATGAATGTCTTCAACCTGACTCAGTTCAATAAACTTCTTATCTATTCCAGCCTGCCAAGCATTCAATAGCTCTATGGTATAAGCTCGGCGCACTGGGTGGTTAATGCATAGAACAACCCGGTTAACTGATGCTAAGATGGGTATTTGCGGTATCGCGTTTTCTATAACCACTTTCAGCGGTAGCAACACACTAAATGTTGTGCCTTGATCAATTTCACTATCAACTTCTATCCTTCCATTCATCAACGCAACCAGTTTTTCACATATATTTAAGCCTAATCCTGTTCCACCGTATTTACGGGTAGTTGATTGGTCGGCTTGCGTAAATTTTTCAAAAATAATTGTGACCTGCTCCTGTGTCATACCTATCCCACTATCAATCACTTCAACAACAAACTGAGAGTCAACCATTTTTGCTTTTACAATCACTTCCCCGGTACTGGTAAACTTCATTGCATTTGATAAAAAGTTGGTAATAATTTGCTGTATTCTTGTTGGATCACCAAGTAGTTGATTAGGTAACAAGGGCGATAAGTAACTAACCAGCTCTACACCTTTCGTATTCGCATCTGTTACAAATGGAGCGATGGTATTTTCTAATAGCACCGTGGGATTGAAAGGTATTTCTTCAAGCTGAAGCTGATCTTCTTCCAGTTTTGAAAAGTCGAGAATATCGTTGATGATAAACAGCAGTAATTTGCCTGACTCGGTAGCCGTTTGAATTAGCTTTTGCTGTTGCTCAGTTAATGATGTTGACTCTAATATGCGCAGCATGCCCAACACACCGTTCATTGGCGTGCGAAGTTCATGGCTCATGTTCGCTAAAAAATCCGTTTTTGCTCTGGCATGCGCCACGGCTTGGTCTCTTGCAATGACTAGCTCTGTGGTACGGGAAGCCACTTTATCTTCCAAGCTTTGAGCCAAAGTTTTTAATTCATTGTTTGATTTAAATAACTCAAGTGACTTACTTTCTAGTAATTCCTCTGCTTCTTTTCGTGCTTTTTTCTCTCGCGCTAAGCGCCGCTCTAAACGTGCCAGTTGTTCATCCATTGTCGTTAATCTTGCTTATGCAAAATAAACTTTACACGGCAAACATCTTCAGTTGAGTAATCTTCTCGATGAATAGTAAAACTTTCGTTGTAGTGGGCAGATGTGCCCACTATCAATCCCTCTGCTAAATCGGCAAAACCTCGCTTTGATTCATAGTGCAGCTCAAATTTATCAGGGTTTGAATCATCATAAGTAAACTTTGGAAGTTCAGCATCAGGATAGAGTTTGGCAACTTCAACATGAATATGGTTGTCTACTATTTTTAAAAAATCTAACGTATTTGCGCATTCAGCAAAAAAATCAGGATATTTTTTATAAAAGATGCGCGCTAAATGCTGGCCAAAGGTGAATGTTAGTTTATCTACAGGGATATTTACTTTGTCACTTAAATTTTTAACCAGCGTTACCAGTTCGCTGTGATCATATGTTCCTACCGCCGTATATGCTCCGCCCGATGGTAATGCAGACTCTTCAATAATAAAGTCGGCAACATCGTCACCGAACGTATCCTCAACCATTTCTATAAATTCACTGAATACCAAGCCTTTCATAAGAAGCCTTATAATATACGCGCTAAAAGATAGGGTAACCTTTGTTATAGAATAAGAGTATGGTCTTTTCAATGAATAGCAGTGGTTCTCAGAAGATTTAGTTTTAGTAAATATGCACGCTTTATTAATGGCGTAATGCAAACTGCATTACCAAACCTCATTACAGTGCTGTATTTTTTTAGCCGTTAGTGCGCTTACTCTCTTTATAAAGTCAGCATTATAAAACAGCTCCACTTACACCCAGTTCTCCGTATTGGAAATCAACGGTGACTCTGCCCTTTTGAATGATAAGCTGCTGCGTACAACCAAAAACAGACATAACATAGGTGTTTGCATCTTCAACAGGCCTAGCTAAGTCACCAATGCAAAAATAGTACTTGCCCGCTGGGAGCATTAATTGATACTGGCCGCTTTTATTCATTTCAGTTGAAGCGGCTACCACTCTATTCGCCAAAGTATGGGTTAAAGCAAAGCTTAAATGCGCTTCTGTTGTTCCATCTTGCCAGCTATTTTCTGCCTCTAGCGAGGCTTTAAACAGTGGCCATTTTTCGCTACTTATCGCCGCAATTTTGCCTTGGGTATAATACATCTTACCTGATCCAGAAACATCGCTAATATATTGAATTTTACCGCGAACATCACTTTCACCAGCTTCAACTATAACGTTATCCATTTCGTTTTCTCGCTTTTCGCAACCGACCATTAAAACGCATGTGTATATTAGAATACTTAACTTAGTTACCTGACCCATATTACTCCACATAATTTGCTTCAATAAATAGAAAGGGGCAGATTACTGCCCCTTAGTTGATATAACTTAATGTTGCTAAATTAGCAATATTTTACTCAACTGCACAACTTGGACGAGTACATGACAACGCAACTAAACGCATATCTAATGCGTTGATAACTAAGTCGTCATTCATATCACATTTTGCACCACAAGCACTGCCATCAACTGGCTTACCTAAGTCTTGACGAATTAGGTTAATATCATTTTTATCTAAGTCACCATCATTATCGGCATCGCCTTTAATTTGAGGCTGAGTAAGACTTAGAGTGATATCAACTGTATCAGTTGATGATAAACCACCAGCGTCGGTACATGTCATGGTGATTGTATGGCTTCCTTCTCGTAGGCGTTTTATACCATTAACCGTGCCTGTACCCAGCTCAGTAATTAAACTTAAACCGTTGCCAATATTACCGTCTAAGTTACTGGTCCACTGTACGTTGGTAATTGATTCGTCTTCAGCATCATGCGCGAACGCTTCTAACGCAATTGGCTGAACACCTATAAACGACGCATTATCAAATGGAGTAGTTATGTCACACGTAGGCGGTGTATTCGGTGTCACGAATGTGCCATCTGAATCATCTTGCGCAACATTAAAGCCCTCGCTTGCTTGCACTCGTAATAAGCCATCTGATGTTTTACCTAAGTCACCTAAATCAACCTCTAAGCTGGTGCCGACATAATCCGTCGCAATCGTTTCCCAAGTTGCTCCAGCATCAGGTGAGAATTGTACGGTATATAGTAAGCTATCCCCGTCTGCATCACTGCCCGTCCACATAAATGTGGTGCTTGGCGGATTAAGAATTTCTCCTCCATTCGGAAAAGTAACTTCAACAACAGGTGGATTATCGCTTGAGGTTAATGAGCCAATCACTGGACCTGACGGTTGTTTTTCAATTTCAAACGTCCAAATCGCAGGATCTGCCATTACAGGAATTAAAAACAGTGCTTTCGTGTTTGCTGAACTACCACCACCATTTTCAGAATCAGACTCAAGCAACATAGGTGTAAATGGAATGCGATTTAATTCCGCCCCCGTTACATCCTTAATGATCAAGTGATAATCACTTCCTGGTAAGCTTGGCGGCGTAATTGAAGAATCAATTTGAAAATGATTAATCGCATCAAATACCACTGTATCTAAATCAATATCAATAATACCGCGAATTAACATCCAATCTACTAATGCTGCTGTTGAGGCCTTCGCTGACATAAGCGCGGCATGCTTTACTTGAGCACGTTTAGCAAACGCATTTTTATCATTTACACTTGCAGGTGAAAATGTAGAGTTGATAAAGCTTCTTATCCCTTCATACGTGAAGTCTGAAGGCCAGCGGTAACCTGGACAATAACTCATCATTTCAAATGTTTGATTAGGATCTACAACACTATTACGTTGACTATCCCAACCAAATACTAACTTATCATCACCTGAGCCCATTGGGCCTAATGTTGCACGTTGAGAACCGCTTACCGTTGCAATGTTCGGAAACTCTGGACCAGAAAGCGAAGATACCGAGCCACATGGACCATTTTTAGACGTTGCATTCCCACCAACCAAGGCAAGATTTGTAGCATGGTGGCGTCCCATTGTGTGAGCTATTTCGTGCCCATGACGATTACGCCCATAGCTATTCCCATCTCTAATTACCCCTGTAGACACAGAGCCGGGGATCCCATTAGCAAGGCCACCATTACCATTACCGTTCACATCAACCAACGAACCTGTTTGATCTATAGCGCCATAATATAAACGGTCGCAACCAAAAACATTCCAGCAGAAATCTAAAAAGCGCATGTTAGATAAACTCGACAGTATATTTTGATCAACAGGTACACCTGCTCCCGCATTCAATGTGCCAGTGGTTCTATCAATTTTCGATGTAGGGAATGTGGCAAGTAAGCGCTTTTCTAGCTCGTTCATATCAGCGTTTGAACTTGCAATGGTGCTGCCGCCACTCGTATAAGATACTTTTACAAATTTAACTTCCAGCTCAGAGCCAGTGTTAAACGTTACTGTCGCCTTACAGTCATTCGCTGAAGGTCCTGCTTTTTCCATACAGTCTAACGTGCCACCTACACCTTCAAGCTCTAACTCTATGGTGCCAGTTAACCATGACTCTGGTAGTTGAAAGTTCAAGCTATCTGTTAATAAGTTTCTACGGCTAATGGCGTTTGGTTTAGCGATAATCGCACCACCCGAGTTACTTGCTGTAAGTGGTGACCCCGGAAGATCTACTCCACCACGAGTACCTTTTAAACGGGCGGTAGCTTTTACAGGATCAGTGCCATTTTTAGGCTCTAAATAAGTACGTACTAGTGTTTTTTTCTTCTCAACTAGCTTCACTTTATTCTCTAAATCTTGAATAACCTGTGTTACTTCCATTCCTACCAGCTTAAGTGGCTCACCTAAACAAAGTGCACCAATAAAGCTTGCGAACTCAGTAAAGTTATTCACTACAAATACTGCTCCACCACCAAATACGTGGGGGCCGTAGTGGGTTGCCGCATCACCTGCATCAAAAAATGGGGGATCTTCAATGGCTATCACGCTGTAACGGTCTAGCTCAAATGCTGCTGTTTTGGCCGATGAAATGGCATCACCTACTGTTGCCCCAGTATTTCTTGTACCGTCTGTAGACATACAATATGACTGAAAATCATCTTTTAGGGCTCCAACACCCGTTAGATGGCTGGTCGCAGCGTTGATACCATTACCCGGACCTGTTGATGACCTAAACTGACTCATGCCCTGCACTGCTGATATTGCAGCTTGTGCATCCGCTTCCGAGTCTATTAATGTGTAGGGGAATTCAATTCTGGTTGAGCCAGAAAACTGAACCACACTAATAGCAATGGAGCCATCACGAGGAATAACTAAAGGGTCTTGAATTGCAGCGACAATACCATTGCGCTGTATGTTCCAATCTGTGGAATTGATACTACCTGAGCCGTCTACAATGAAGACAAGATCAGTCGTTGCATGTGTGTTAAATGAAAACACCGCACTCAAACATAAGAGCAATGTTCCAATGTATTTTTTAAAACCTGTTCCAGACAATATACGCATTTTTATCTCCTTAATGTGCGTAATTTACCTACCTGAAACCAGCAAAAACTTTAACTACATAGCTGGTATTTATTTTTTGTTTTGTTCGTCATTATTTTGATTCTGTCACTGTTGCTCCATTTTGATCCATAAAGGTGATCGACCATGTTAAAGTGGGTGGTTCGTCGTTTGCTTGCCAACTTAATGTGACTAACTCACTGGCACTTTGACCTACCTCTAAATCACCATAATTCACTGTATTTGTTAATCCATTGGGCGTTGCCACCTCAACATCATAAAGCGTTGTGTTAGATATATTTTTTGCGATAAGTTCAAATTGAACGTACCCTTCTTCTTTTTGCTTAACATCGTACTGCAAGCTAATTGAAGCAGCACTCACGAAAGAAGAAACAAGCCCAACTGAAAGTACGCCTATTGCTATAAATGAGGATTTAAGTGTTTTATTGAATTCCATGTTCGCCTCCGAACGAGTTGATATTTTGCCAATTAGGCATTCCATTACTGCTTTCAACGCGTAAAATACTAACGCATTACACACAGCGATTAGCCCTATATTACTTACATATTAAGAATTAAGGCTAAACGCCATCATACATTTTTCATTTTTACATGCGCTGAAAATACGACCGAGTTGAAGCTAGCATCAGTAGTCCTAAGCCCCACAAATACAGCATGGTTGGCTCTGGAATTTGACCTCCACCAGAGTTTACATTCACCCTGCCATTTTGAATGGCCGTTGGCGTTAATAATGTTAAACCAGATGCATCTGAAATAGACTGTACTGCTACCGTCAGGTCACTAATGCCTGCTGATAACGCAGTAAATTCGATACTAAACAGCATAAAGTCTTCAGGCTGAAACGAATTTAGATCAGCTTCAGACTCAAATGAGGTTTCATCAACACTGACTGTTCCGCCAGCTAATGAATCATTTTGTAACGAGCCAAAACCTAAATCTAACCCATTGCCAAAAGTTAATGAGTTAAATTGAAGGATTGCTGAGTCAAAATCAAAATCTATATCAAATGCACCTATGCTTGGTGCTGCACCATTTCCAAGATTTAACGCCATGATTTCTATTTGAAAAACATCGTTTATATCTGGATTTAATGCACTGGGTTGAACTGAAATTTCAAATGCGGTGGCTTTCTGAGTTATGCCTGATATTCCTATTATCAAGACAGCCATTAAGCTCATTAATTTCCTAACTTGTAACATACAATAATCTCCTAGTGATGACACATAGAGCAACGCTTCAACTGCTTGTTACAATTTTCGATTGACCACTATCGACTACAAAATGTGTGACAGATTATTTGATGTTCATTATTTGGCTGGATACCGAGTGCGGTTTCAGCAATACCACAAGAACCCCAATATTGAGGCGTATACTCAAAATAATAAAATAAATTACCTGAAAGGTTTTTTTGGTTTACCTCCTTGTGTTTACTTTCAATCCTTAAGATGTCCTAGTCATTACCTAAGTAATTACATTTCGAATAGCGATGCGGTATTACACATTAAGAATAAGCCACACTGCCAAACTGTGCAATAAATAGGCAATTAATAAGCCAGTAAAATATACTATTGATTTTAAAATGTTTTTTTGTGATTTTTCGAAGAAGGCAGTGTTTTTTGTAAAAAAATCAGACGTGTAAATCGAGTGAAATTGTTTAAATTAATGCAATTTAACTACTTTGCCCACTTTTTAGGAACTAAACATTGGTTTTGAACAATTACTTTGGCGCATAATGCACTAAAAGTGACTTCAATGATCTTAATATATTTATATAGCTGGTTATTTATAATGAATGTTGCTTTTTAACTATGTTGTACCGTTAAATTTCTTGACATTATTTGTTAAATTTTAACAGATACAAAAATGCCGCTAATAAAAAGCGGCATTTTTCAATCAAATAAGCCTCTATCTAAAAGGCTCTGATTTTACAATTATAGTGATTCTGAGTGCTCAGAAAGGTACTTAGCTACACCTTCAGAAGATGCGTCCATACCTGCACTGCCTTCTTGCCAGCCAGCTGGACAAACTTCACCGTGCTCTTCATGGAATGCTAATGCGTCTACCATGCGTAGCATTTCATCAATGTTACGACCTAATGGTAAATCGTTAACTACCTGATGACGAACATTACCTTCAGCATCGATAAGGAAAGAGCCACGGAATGCAACGCCTGCTTCTGGGTGCTCAACATCAAATGCTTGGCAAATTTCGTGTTTCACGTCAGCAACTAATGTGTACTTAACTGGGCCAATACCACCTTCGTTTACTGGCGTGTTTCTCCATGCATTGTGCGAGAATTGTGAGTCGATAGACACACCAATTACTTCAACACCACGCTTTTGGAATTCTTCAAAACGCTTATCAAATGCGATTAGCTCTGAAGGACATACAAATGTGAAGTCTAGTGGGTAAAAGAATACTACTGCTTTTTTACCTTTAATTGCTTCATGAAGGTTATAAGAGTCTACAATTTCGCCATTACCTAGAACAGCTGCAGCAGTAAAGTCTGGTGCCTGACGGCCTACTAATACGCCCATTTTTATCTCCATTTTTCTTTATATATAAATAAAAGCCAGAAATTTAGTCACTAAATTTCTGGCTTGCAAAGAAGCTGACAAACTATATATAGCCAGATTTAAAAAAACCAAGCCATTAGTTAGAAAATTAATAATATCTAACAGAAGCTCGCTCAAGAAAAAGACAAGTCTTATTCAGCGTCTGTGTTAGACGCTGCGTTTTTCTCAGCTGACTCTTTAATTAGTGCTTGCAGTTCACCTTTCTGGAACATTTCAACGATAATATCGCACCCGCCAATCAACTCACCGTCAACCCATAGCTGCGGGAATGTTGGCCAATCAGCATAAGCTGGTAGCTCAGCACGGATATCAGGGTTTTGTAAAATGTCTACATAAGCAAACTGCTCGCCACATGACATTAGCGCCTGCGCTGCTTGAGAAGAAAAACCACAACTAGGTAATTTAGGTGAGCCTTTCATGTAAAGTAAAATTGAATTTTCAGCGATCTGCTGCTTAATTTTCTCAATGGTTTCCATTGCAACCCTCAAATAACCGATAAAATAGATATAGGCCATGAACATTACTCAGCAATAGTAAAAAATACAACAAGGTATACCTTGAAAATATTGAAAACGGCCTAATATGGTTTAGGGTATATAACAGTTCAATACTATGAGTACGTTGTATTACTTTACCGTTAATCAGAGTGTATCGCGGCCAAGTTATAAACTTAGGGCGATTTTAGCATCAAACGTATACTAAAGCGATGGCGCTTGATGTTACATCAACATGCTCACAGTATAAAAACCTATCGTTCAAGCATTGAAAAAATATTTACTTGAACGAATACAATGATCGAACATATTTGAATCACTAAATAAAGCCAACGGAGAAACACAATGGCCTTTGAATTACCAGCACTACCATATGACAAGTCAGCGCTTGAGCCACACATCTCAAAAGAGACATTAGAGTACCACTACGGCAAACACCACAATACGTATGTTGTTAAATTAAATGGTTTAATCGAAGGTACTAACTTTGAAGGTAAGTCATTAGAAGACATCGTTCGCTCTTCTGAAGGTGGCGTATTTAATAATGCAGCACAAATTTGGAACCACACTTTTTATTGGCATAGCTTAAGCCCGAATGGCGGCGGCGAACCAACTGGCGCAGTAGCAGATGCTATCAATGCAAAATGGGGTTCATTCGCAGCGTTTAAAGAAGCATTTAACGATAAAGCAGTAAACAACTTTGGTTCTAGCTGGACATGGTTAGTTAAATTAGCTGACGGCTCACTAGATATTGTTAATACTTCTAATGCTGGTACACCATTAACAGAAGATGGTGTAACACCGCTAATGACGGTAGACTTATGGGAACACGCTTACTACATCGATTACCGTAACGTCCGCCCTGACTACTTAAAAGGTTTCTGGTCTTTAATTAACTGGGATTTTGCAAATAAAAACTTTGCAGCATAATTTAAGTTAAACTATTTAAATAATAAAAACGCTCTATCAATTAGAGCGTTTTTTTATTCTTAGCACTCACCACACACTACATTATTTAAAAACAGGTATTTGTGATATGTCCATTGTTACTAGTCCAGCACATCAACCTCAATGCACAAACACCGTTCTGATGGTGCGACCTACTGACTTTAGTTTTAACAGCGAAACGGCTACAGACAATGAATTTCAAAACAAACCCGCATTGGGCCAAGAAAACGCTATTACACAACTAGCACTTCAAGAGTTTGAAGGCATGGTGAAGTTGTTACGCTCTCATGGTATTCACGTCATTGTGATGGATAAGCAAGATTTACTCCGAACACCTGATGCAGTATTTCCTAATAATTGGTTTTCAACAACAGCTTCGGGCGGTATACACCTGTACCCGATGAAGGCTGAAAATCGTCGTTTAGAAAGACGCTATAATCAACTCACTCAGTTATTAGTAAATCATGATAAAACAATATCGCATGTAACCTTTATTGGCCTTCCAGAAGAAAGCAAGCGCGTGTTAGAAGGCACTGGTGTACTTATTTTTGATCATAAGCATGCAACAGTTTATGCAGCACTATCAGAACGCTGCGATCCAATACAGCTTGCGAATTATGCAAAGTTAAATGGGCATACTGTGGTTGCCTTTGAAACTGCAAGCGCCAATGGAAAACCGATTTATCATACTAATGTAATGCTCAGTATAGGCGAACGCTTTTGTGTAGTATGTGACGAAGTAATCACCACAGAATTTCGTGGCAAGGTGCTAGAACAACTGGCTAAAAGAAAGCAAGTTATAACTATTTCAGAACAACAGATGTCTCAATTTTGTGCAAATATATTACAAGTAAAAAATGCCACTGATAAAGATTTTATCGTTATGTCTGAAACAGCTTACAATGCTTTCACAGATGCGCAAAAGGCTCAATTAAGTCAATTTGGAGAATTGTTGCCTGTTGCAATTCCAACCATTGAAAGTGTTGGCGGTGGTAGCGCACGCTGCATGCTGGCGGAAATATTTTTACCTCATTGTTAATTTTCAAAAATACGCAATGGATTGCACGATTATTAAAGTTAATGCCTACCAAGCACTTTTTTCAACTCACTTTTCAGTATACTTATGCTGTTTTGTTATTGAAAATTCTTAAATAAATTCCCTATTTATTCACGCAAAATCTGCAAGACCTACTACGCTTAAATTAAAGCCACATGCTTTTAAACAACTAAAAAATTTTGCGCTAAATAACATTTTTTTGGGGGCGATATGAGTATATTTGAGCATTATCAATCCAGATATGAAGCAGCTAAAGAAGAAGAGTATTCAATTCAAGAGTATCTTCAACTTTGTAAAGATGACCGAACCGCTTATGCCAGTGCTGCAGAACGACTGCTGATTGCAATTGGCGATCCGGAAATGATTGATACCTCTCAAGACTCTCGACTCAGCCGTATCTTTTCTAATCGTGTAATTGCGCGTTATCCTGCCTTTTCAGAGTTTTACGGCATGGAAGAATCCATCGAACAAATCGTGTCTTATTTAAAGCACTCGGCACAAGGGCTTGAAGAGAAGAAACAAATTCTATACTTGCTCGGTCCTGTGGGTGGTGGTAAATCATCCCTTGCTGAAAAACTAAAATACCTAATGCAGCAAGTACCAATATACAGCCTTAAAGGCTCGCCAGTTCACGACTCTCCACTGTGTTTATTTGATGTGTTGGAAGACGGTGAAATACTCGAGAAAGAATATGGTATTCCACAGCGTTACCTAAAAAATATTATGTCGCCGTGGGCAGCCAAAAGACTGCATGAATATAATGGCGATATATCACAGTTCAAAGTAGTGAAAACAACGCCCTCTATTTTAAATCAAATCGCTATTGCCAAAACAGAACCAGGAGATGAAAACAATCAAGATATCTCCTCACTAGTTGGTAAAGTAGATATTCGAAAGCTAGAGCATTATGCACAAGACGATCCAGACGCTTACAGTTACTCTGGTGCGCTTTGTCGCGCCAACCAAGGTTTAATGGAATTTGTCGAAATGTTCAAAGCACCGATAAAGGTGCTGCACCCACTGCTTACGGCAACTCAGGAAGGAAACTACAACGGCACTGAGGGACTTTCTGCCCTGCCCTTCGACGGCATCATACTTGCGCACTCGAATGAATCTGAATGGCAAACGTTCCGTAACAATAAAAACAATGAAGCATTTTTAGACCGCGTTTATATTGTAAAGGTACCTTATTGTTTACGTATTACTGAAGAACAGCATATATACGAAAAACTGTTGGAAAACAGTGAGCTAAACAACGCACCATGCGCACCAGGCACACTTGAAACCTTGTCTCAATTTTCTGTTCTATCGCGACTTAAAGCCCCCGAACATTCGTCAATTTATTCTAAGATGCGAGTTTATAATGGCGAAAGTTTAAAAGACACCGACCCGAAGGCTAAGTCATATCAAGAATACCGAGACTTTGCAGGAGTGGACGAAGGAATGAGCGGATTATCAACCCGCTTTGCCTTTAAAATTCTTTCTCGTGTCTTTAATTTTGATCATGCCGAAGTGGCCGCCAACCCAGTACATTTATTCTATGTGATTGAACAACAAATTGAGCGTGAACAATTTCCGCAAGAAACACAGGAAACCTATTTAGAGTTTCTTAAAGGCTATCTAACACCTAAGTATGTTGAATTTATTGGTAAGGAAATTCAAACCGCCTACCTAGAATCGTATTCAGAATATGGTCAAAACATCTTTGACCGCTATGTGATCTATGCTGATTTTTGGATTCAAGATCAAGAATACCGCGATCCAGAAACGGGGCAATTATTTGACCGAGCAGCGCTAAATGCGGAACTTGAAAAAATTGAAAAACCTGCGGGTATTAGTAACCCGAAAGATTTCAGGAATGAAATTGTTAACTTCGTACTTAGAGCAAGAGCGAATAATAATGGCAAGAATCCTACATGGACCAGTTACGAAAAATTGCGCACTGTTATTGAGAAAAAAATGTTCTCAAATACCGAAGATTTACTTCCTGTTATTTCATTTAATGCAAAAACATCGGTGGAAGATCAGCAAAAACACCAAGATTTCGTTAACCGTATGGTACAAAAAGGCTACACAGCCAAACAAGTTAGGTTGTTGTCAGAATGGTATTTGCGCGTTAGAAAATCGCAATAAAGCACTTAGCTCACTTGCGGAGGCATTATGACGCATTTTATTGATCGGCGCCTAAACGGCAAAAAAAAGAGCACTGTTAATCGACAGCGCTTTTTACGCCGCTATAAAAAACAAATCAAAAAAGCAGTTTCTGACGCGGTCGGCAAACGTAGTGTTACCGACGTCGATAAAGGCGAAAGTATTAGTATTCCGACTAGAGACCTATCAGAACCTATTTTTCACCAAGGCAAGGGCGGAAAAAGAGATCTCGTTCACCCGGGTAACGACCAATACGTTCAAGGTGATAAAGTAAAGCGACCTGTGGGCGGAGGTGCTGGAGGTGGTGGCGAAGGTGATGCCAGTAAAGACGGTGAAGGACAGGACGACTTTGTTTTTTCAATTTCCAAAGACGAATATTTAGATTTGCTGTTTGAAGACTTGGAACTGCCCAATTTAAAAAAGAATCAGTTAAACAAACTCATTCAGTATAAAAACGTTCGTGCTGGTTATTGCGCTGAAGGTGTACCCACTAATATCGATATTGTAAAATCATTAGAAGGTTCACTTGCTAGACGTATTGCTATGACAGCAGGCAAAAAGCGCCGTGTTAATGAAGCAAAACATGAACTAGAAGCATTATTAAAAAGCCCTACCGAAAACGAAGCAGATATACGAATCTTACAGAAAGAGATTGAAGAACTAGAAGCGAAAATTTCGAAAGTGCCATTCATTGACACTTTTGATCTGCGTTTTAGAAATTTTGATCGTCGTGCGGTTCCAACCAGCAAAGCTGTCATGTTTTGTTTAATGGATGTATCAGGCTCTATGGATCAAGCCACCAAAGACATGGCAAAGCGTTTCTACATTTTGCTATACCTATTCTTAACACGCACATATAAAAATATTGAAGTGGTTTATATTCGCCATCACACCCAAGCAAAAGCAGTAGATGAACACGAGTTTTTCTATTCGCAAGAAACCGGTGGCACCATTGTTTCAAGCGCACTTAAGTTAATGGATGAGATTGTCAAAGAAAAATATAATCCTGCAGAATGGAATATTTATGCGGCACAAGCATCAGACGGTGATAATTGGGCAGATGACTCTCCTCACTGTTCACACATTTTAGCCAATGCAATACTCCCCGTCGTGCGCTATTACACTTACATTGAAATCACTAATCGTGCGCACCAGAGCTTATGGCGAGAGTATGAAAAATTAATGCGTATTCATGATAATTTTGCAATTCAGCATATACAAAGCGTGGCTGATATTTACCCAGTATTCCGAGAACTCTTTAAAAAACAAGCAGCATAACCAAACGTCAATCTAGTTATGTTTAGTATTAAACTCAGCACTAAAAATAACTTGTTGGGGGGATTATGACCAAAAGAAAAATTGCTACAACACCTTTAGATGATGGACCAGACTGGACTTTTCCTTTATTACAAGAATATCAAACTGAAATTGCGCGCGTCGCTGAATACTATCGACTAGACACTTATTTAAATCAAATTGAAGTGATTACTTCTGAGCAAATGATGGACGCCTATTCATCAGTAGGCATGCCACTCGGATACAGTCATTGGTCGTATGGCAAAAAATTTATTCAAACTGAACAAGGCTACAAACGCGGACAAATGGGGCTAGCCTATGAAATTGTGATTAATTCAGACCCCTGTATTTCTTACTTAATGGAAGAAAATACCATGCCTATGCAGGCGCTTGTGATTGCGCACGCCTGCTACGGCCATAACTCATTCTTTAAAGGAAACTATTTATTCAAAACATGGACAGATGCCAGCTCCATCATCGACTATTTACTATTTGCCAAAAACTACATCGCTAAATGTGAAGAGCAACACGGTGTTGAACCTGTTGAGCAACTTATAGATTCCTGTCATGCACTAATGAATTACGGTGTAGATCGTTATAAACGCCCCCAAAAAATATCTTTACATGAAGAGCAAAAACGCCAAAAAGAACGTGAGGATTACATGCAATCGCAAGTAAACACTTTATGGAAAACATTGCCTTCAAGTAAAAAAGGAAAACAGAAATTAAAACAGCGTTTCCCCAGTGAACCACAAGAAAACATTCTGTATTTTATTGAAAAGAACGCGCCGCTGTTAGAGTCTTGGCAGCGCGAAATAATCCGTATCGTTCGCAAAATAAGCCAATACTTTTATCCCCAAAAGCAAACACAGGTGATGAATGAAGGGTGGGCCTGTTTTTGGCATTACACTATTTTGAATCATTTATATGATGAGGGACTGGTGACTGATAAATTTATTCTAGAGTTTTTACATAGTCATACTAATGTAGTTTATCAACCACCTTATAACAGCCCATATTATTCAGGTATTAACCCGTATGCGCTGGGCTTTAATATGATGATTGATATTCGTCGGATTTGTGAAAACCCAACTGAAGAAGATAAACGATGGTTTCCAGAGTTTGCTGGTTCTGACTGGCTAGATACAATGCACTTTGCAATGGAGAACTTTAAAGATGAGAGCTTTATAAGCCAGTTTTTATCCCCACGCTTAATGCGCGAGTTAAAGTTTTTTTGTGTTGAAGATGACGATACTAAGCAGCTTTTAGAGATTTCAGCCATTCATAACGATGAAGGCTACCGCATAATTCGTAATAAGCTATCGCAACAATATAACCTCAGTAATTTAGAGCCGAACATTCAAATTTATAACGTTGATGTCAATGGTGACCGCTCACTTACATTAAGATATGTGCCGCACGACCGTATCCCACTGTCAGAATCAAAAGACGAAGTAATGAGGCATTTGCATCAACTCTGGGGGTTTGATGTGAAGTTAGAATATGAGAATGACAACGGCAATATTGAACTACTTGCAAGATGTCCGGAAAAGCCAACATCACAAGACGAGTTAGATATATAATGCCCCAACTATTGAAACACAATGTTTAATATTAATGGCAAAACCAAATAAAAAAGGGCCGCAAACTACAGTCGCTGTATTTTGTGCAAAATGCGCTACTCAATTGTTTAAATATAGAAAAGGTGGGAAAGGCGCACTCGTTAAGTGTTTTAAAGAACGTATTGTAGAAGACTTTACTTTAGCCCCCTGTTTTTGTCCAAACTGTGATACGCAGTTTGCCAGAGATACCTTAATTCGCGGCACTCCGGCATATAAAATGATTGGCGGTAAAGTTTACGCTAAATAAAAAAGCAACCCTTAGGTCGCCTTTTCGATTTATTCCGCTCGTGAAATTAAAATCTATCCGTCTGTTTAACTTTCACTTTCTTCACTTTCAGCCTTTTTTGTGGACTTTTTAGCAGGTGCTTTTTTAGTGGTAGCCTTCTTTTTAGCCGTTTTCTTAGCTGCTTTTTTAGGTTTTTCTTCAACCCACTTACCGTCAATATATTTAGCCGTCCAGCCCGTTGCTTTACCGTCAACTTCAGTCATAACATATTGTTCTTTAGTTTTACGGCTAAAGCGAACTACGCTAGGGTTACCTTCATCATCCTTTGCTGGCGCATCAGCTAAATAATAAAACTTAGGTGAAATGCGATCTCTAAAACGCTGCAACTCTTCCACTTTTGGTGCACGCGTTTCTCTTGATTTAGGAAAACTTGACGCTGCTAAGAAGATACCTGCAGCACCGTCTCTTAACACAAAGTGCGCATCAGACTTTTCACATGGTAACTCTGGCAAATCAACTGGATCTTCTTTTGGTGGAGCCGCTTCGCCACTCTTCAGCAGTTTTCGGGTATTTTTACAACCTTCATTGGTACAGCCAAAGTATTTGCCAAAACGGCCCGATTTAAGTTGCATATCAGCACCACATTTATCACATTCGATAAGCGGTCCATCATAGCCTTTTATCTTAAACTCGCCCTTTTCAACTTCCACGCCTTCGCAATCTGGGTTATTACCACATACATGCAATTTACGCGTTTCATCGATTAAATAGCTATCCATCGCGGTACTACAACGAGGACAACGGCGCATATTTCGTAATGCTTCCGTTTCTAACTCATCTTCGTTTGCACTAACCGCATCATCGCCCGATACAAGATTCAGCGTTTGCGTACAACGCTCTTTCGGTGGCAGGTTGTACCCTTCACAACCTAGAAATACACCTGTTGAAGCCGTACGTATCCCCATTTTTCTGCTACATGCTGGGCAGTCAATATCGGTCATGACCATTTGATTAGGGCGCATGCCGCCTTCTTCATCTGGTTTTTCGGCCTCAATGAGGTTTTGCTTAAAGTCTTTATAAAAATTATCTAATACATTCCGCCAATCTAGCTCACCTTCAGCAATATCATCTAAATGCTCTTCCATATTCGCGGTGAAGTCGAAGCTCATCAAATCAGAGAACTTTTCGTCTAATCGGTCAGTCACTATTTCACCCATTTTCGCAGCGTAAAAGCGCTTATTTTCTTGGGTAACATAACCACGATCTTGAATCGTTGAAATAATTGCCGCATATGTTGACGGGCGGCCAATTCCTCTTTTTTCCAGCTCTTTTACTAACGACGCTTCGCTAAATCTAGCTGGCGGCTTGGTAAAATGCTGTTGTGGATCTAGTGCTTGTAATTCAAGCTTATCGCCAACTTTTACTTCAGGTAACAAATTCTCTTCATCACCTTTTTTACGGTTTGGTTTTTGCACTCTTGTCCAACCATCAAATACAACTACGCGACCTTTGATTTTTAATTCAAAGCGCTCTGCTTTTGTAATAATCGACGTTGAGTTATATTTTGCTGGTGTCATTTGGCAAGCAACAAATTGTCGCCAAATCAATTCATATAAACGCTGAGCATCGTTTTCCATGTCGGATAATGAACCAGCAGTTACGGCAACGTGAGATGGGCGAATTGCCTCATGCGCTTCTTGCGCACCTTGCTTACTACCATAACCAATTGGATCTTTTGGTAAATAATCGTCACCAAAGTTATCTTGGATATAGTCACGACAAGACGCTACCGCTTCTGAGCTTAAGTTAGTCGAGTCGGTACGCATATACGTAATATGGCCAGCTTCGTACAAACGCTGTGCCATCATCATGGTTTTCTTTACACCAAAGCCTAGACGGGTACTTGCCGCTTGCTGCAAAGTGGAAGTAATAAATGGCGCTGATGGCTTGCTTTGAGATGGCTTCTGCTCAATTGCATCAATAACATAATCAGCTGTTTTTAATGTCTCTAGAGCCGTATCCGTTTGTGCTTTATTAACGGGCTTAAACGTTTTGCCATGCTCTTTAGTCACCATCATTCGCAAGTCAGCCTTGCTGGCGTGCGATAAATCAGCATGAATATCCCAAAACTCTTCTGGAATAAACGCTTTAATTTCTCTTTCTCGTTCTACCACTAACTTTACAGCAACTGACTGCACTCGTCCGGCGGACAAACCACGCGCAATTTTTTTCCATAAAAGTGGTGAGACCATAAAACCAACAACGCGGTCTAGAAAACGTCTTGCTTGCTGTGCATGCACCCGCGAGATATTTAACTCGCCAGGGGTAGAGAATGCTTGGTTAATGGCTTTTTTGGTGATCTCATTAAATACAACACGTTTATATTTGTCGTCGTCACCACCAATAATCTCTTTTAAGTGCCAAGCGATGGCCTCTCCTTCTCTATCCAAATCCGTTGCTAGATAGATTTGATCTGCATTTTCAGCTAGAGATTTCAGCTCATTGACAACTTTTTCTTTACCGGGAAGCACCTCATAACGTGCTTGCCATTGCTTGTCTGGGTTAATTCCCATTCGCGCAATGAGCGCTTCTTGATCTTTCTTTTTCTTCAGTTCAGCTTTTTCTTCTTTAGACAAGCCTTTAGTGGTTTGCGCAGCCTTAGCGCCGCTTTTAGCCTGACCACTA